>CABIYE010000066.1 GCA_902362865.1 Clostridiaceae bacterium | reverse complement strand
CGCAACTACCTTCATTCCTGCAAGGTCAAGCTCGTCTCCTACCGTGTACTCCGTCTTCGTCGGTGCTGTTACCGTAATGGATTCCAGAGTAACAGGTTTCGCTTCTTCTTTCACCGTAACCTTAAAGGTCGCTGTCTTTCCTTCATATGTTACCGTTACTGTCTGCTCTCCGGTTTTAGCCTTATCATAGCCGCTTACTTCGTATCCTTCTGTGATTTCTTTTTCTTCACCATTGCTGTATTTTACAGTAACTTTCATTCCGTCAAGGTCAAGTTCTTCCCCTGCCGTGTACTCCGTCTTCGTCGGTGCTGTTACCGTAATGGAT
>CABIYE010000065.1 GCA_902362865.1 Clostridiaceae bacterium | reverse complement strand
AGCTTTAATAGCTCGTATAAAACTATATGTTTTGTGCGGGCTTTTTTCATGCCTAAAAAAATTTTTAAATTTTTTCGGTTTCAACTTAGCAAATCACACCTGCCGTTCCCTATATGGTGCGGAAAGAGGGATAACCACTTTTCACGTCGTAACGGAAAGGGGGTGCGATTGATGAAACCGTCTGACTTCCAGAAAACAGTTCAATGCCGTTTTGAAAGTTGTTTGAAGAAAGTTGTCCGACATGTTGTTAAGGACTATCAGAAGAAATTAAAGCGACGACAAAAGGAAGAAACGCTTTTTTGTGAACTTCCAGAAATCGTTGTAGAAA
>CABIYE010000064.1 GCA_902362865.1 Clostridiaceae bacterium | reverse complement strand
CTGCATCCGGTAAGATACAGATAACGCTTATTGGAAGAACCAACACAGAACATCCAGGAAGATTTGATATTCTCACTAATCTTCACCAGCATGTTAATGGTAATCTCTTTTGCATCCGTGCTGATGGTTCCGTCCGGAATGTCTACATAACCTCCGGTCATGTTCAGCACGTCAATGCCGTCTACCTTGGCACTCTCCAGAGAATTATTCAGCTTACCGCTGTGGCTGTTCCCTGTCAGGTCTTTCAATGTGCCATCCTCATTCTTCGTCATATCCCAGTGCAGAACCAGATTCTGGTTCTCATTTTCCGCCGCCTGCACGGAAGAAACCGGAACTGCCGTCAATGTTACGGCCGCCGCCATAACAATTGCCGTAAAACCCGCAAATGCAGATTTTAC
>CABIYE010000063.1 GCA_902362865.1 Clostridiaceae bacterium | reverse complement strand
AGCGGAGAGTATATGACTGGCCTGATTGACAATTATAAGATTGTAAGTCGTGTTATGACGGCGGATGAGATTGCAGCAGAGGCGCTGAAATATGTAGAAAAAGATGTATTGAAGGCAGCCATTGATGCAACAGAATCTGTAGGAAATCAGGATGAATACACAGAAGCTACCTGGGAAGTATACGCAGAAGCGTTGAAGGCTGCAAATGATATTTATGCAAGCAATACGGCAACGCAGGCAGAAGTAGATGCAGCAGCGGCTGCTCTTACCAAAGCACAGAATGGGCTGAAAGCGCCGGAACCGGAGCCAGTTGTGGTGGAATCCATTACGGTAACAGCACCGACGAAGACGGAGTACACGGCAGGGGAAGAACTTGACCTTGACGGAATGAAAGTTACTGTAAA
>CABIYE010000062.1 GCA_902362865.1 Clostridiaceae bacterium | reverse complement strand
TTTCTGCCATTTTGTTCACTCCTTATTCTCTAGATTATATCTCAAATCCTTGAGAATGGGGTGTCAACTTTTTTTATACCACATCACATCCCGCTCTATTTCCGTCAAACCTTCCGGCAACTCAATACTGCTTAGGCTGCTGCAGTTACTAAATGCATACTGACCTATGCTTGTCAAACCCTCCGGCAGTCCAATACTGCTCAGGCTACTGCAATCGGAAAACACACTCCTCTCTATTTCCGTCAAGCCTCCTGGCAGCTCAATACTGCTTAGGCTGCTGCAGTTTCCAAACGCACGAAAGCCTATGCTCGTTATCCCTTCCGGCAAACTAATACTATTTAAATCCTTACAATGCTCAAATGCGCAATCTCCTATATTTATCACATCTTCCGGTAAATTTATGCTTTCCTTGTTTTTAGGCACAAATATAAGATTCTTATACTGATGTGGTATAAAAAAAGTTGACACCCCATTCTCAAGGATTTGAGATATAATCTAGAGAATAAGGAGTGAACAAAATGGCAG
>CABIYE010000061.1 GCA_902362865.1 Clostridiaceae bacterium | reverse complement strand
TCCAGCTCCTTTCTCCTTCTCTCCGCTTCTTCTTTCATATCATCAATCATCAATTTCACCGTATTTTCATCCATTTCCCGCAATGCATCTGAAAACATTCTAATCCCCTCCTCAGGATTCTGCCGAAAATATGCTATATCTTCATAGAGTTCTGCAAACCATGGATATTGTTCCACCACCCGCAGAATATGCTCCGGCTTATCTGACCCTATAAAATACAGCCACGCCTCCAGTTCACTCATCTTTTTTGTATCGTCTTTATTATCCTTTATTTTAAAAAAATTATCAAGAGCTATGATATAAAATTCCTGCAAAAATTCCATTTTCAAACCCGTGTCAAACTCAAACCCTCCCCGGTGCAGATAACGATCCTCCATCTCTTTCACTTCTTTTGCGCTCTCTTCCATTAGCACAATGGTGTAAACCTTCTGCATATCACAATAGGTAAAGGCCTTCCCCTTGGCGCGCCGCCGCCGCTCATACTGCCGCATCACCATATCACTTGAATAGCAGGACATACGCTGCCCCGGAAAGTAATATCCGATTTTTTGAATCTCTACATCTGCCAATTCTCCCGTCTCAAACTCCACAATAATA
>CABIYE010000060.1 GCA_902362865.1 Clostridiaceae bacterium | reverse complement strand
CGAGATGGTCGGCTGAACAGTTATCATTTAGATATTTCTTATATGCGGTTTTCAAGGTACATTGCAAAACAAATATTTTTTGCAACGGATGCTTGCATCTGTCTGCCTAAAAATATTTTGTTTTATAGCGTGCCTGCACGCGACCGAAAGAACATAGTTCTTGAGGTGCAATGTAAGACACTTGACTGATGTTTATCAGTCAGTGGAGAATACGAGAGTCGAACTCGTGACCTCCTGCTTGCAAGGCAGGCGCTCTCCCAACTGAGCTAATCCCCCATTTTGGTTTTGTATTGCAATGGGCTTAAGTGGACTCGAACCACCGACCTCACGCTTATCAGGCGTGCGCTCTAACCGGCTGAGCTATAAGCCCATTTTCCAAAAGAGTCCTAAGCCTCTTTTCTTTTTTAACCTGGCGGCCACCTGCTCTCCCACACCGTCTCCAGTGCAGTACCATCGGCCGCTTGGGTCTTAACCATCGTGTTCGGGATGGGTACGGGTGTTTCCCCCAAGCGCATCGCCACCAGGAATCATTACCAGCTTTTGACAGCTTGATAACTCAACAATAAACAACAACCCTTACTTTTCCCTTTAGAAAGGAGGTGATCCAGCCGCACCTTCCGATACGGCTACCTTGTTACGACTTCACCCCAGTTATCGGTCCCGC
>CABIYE010000059.1 GCA_902362865.1 Clostridiaceae bacterium | reverse complement strand
CCGCACTGTCCCTGAAGATACCGTATGTCCCCTCTGCGGTGCTCCGCATGAGTACCTCTATGATAACTCCGGTGGTCGCGGTCAGTTCAAATGCAAGATCTGCGGTCAAACCTTTGTCAACGGTGAGAAAGTAGCGACTCCTCTAAAACTCCAGTGCCCCTACTGCGGCCATGCCCTGCAGCCGGTCAAAGACCGTAAACATTTCCGTGTCCACAAATGCGTCAATGACAACTGCTCCTATTACAAACGGAACCTGAAAAAGCTTCCAAAATCAGAATACTGGAAGTACAAGCTGCGGTATCTCTACCGGGAGTTCTCCGTGAACTTCTTCGATATGGATCTGAATCAGCTCCCCAAATGGGCAACCTTTTTCAAGTATAAAAAGAACAATGCCTATATTATGGGATTATGCCTCACCTACCGGGTGAACCTCAAGCTGTCTCTCCGCCAAACTGTACAAGCCCTGAAAGAAATCCATGGAATTGAAATCTCACACACCATGGTAAACAACTATGCCAAAACTGCTGCTGTCCTCATACGGCCTTTCGTGGATTCCTATGACTACAATCCTTCCCATGAACTGGCTGCCCAACAGTTTAAGCTCGAAAAGGATTGGGACGTCTTCATCACCCAGGTCATCGGTCTTACAAATGACGATGAAGTGTCGAAAAAA
>CABIYE010000058.1 GCA_902362865.1 Clostridiaceae bacterium | reverse complement strand
ACGACAGCAATACTATGATTCCCTGAAAGAAGCAGCATAGGGTACAAAATCCTTGAGGAAAATGTGTCAACTAATCTTGACAAAATCAGACTACACATTGTTCCAACAGATAAACTTGCTTGTAGTTCAGTTCCTTGTGAGCTTCGCCATACTGTTTGACATACTCTAAGGATAACGCCACATCTGAAATCTGGTCGGCACTCATGCGTGAGCTTGCGTCAGCTCTGGTCTTGTAGCCATTCTTAAAATCTGTATTGATGTCAATACAATATGCAGTTTCGCCCTCGACTTTCATATAGCCCTCATTGAATGTCGAACCGATAGAACCGTCATTCATTACTTTTTCAATGATACCGACACGCTCTGCACTTTCCGTCCAGTATTGCTTACTTTCTGCATGGACGGGTGTAGTCGGTAAAGCAGTAACGACAGTTGCAAGAGCTAAGAAGCCCGTACACAATCGTTTCCATGTCTTTTTCATAAATCTAATGCTCCTTTCATTTTGGGTAAAAAAATAGACGCTCATTTCTGAACGTCTACATTACTGAAAGGCTTGTCCTCTCACACATATTCTATTTTAATAGGTACAACAGTTGCCTTTCTCCTTGTATTTTCGTTGTTTTCATCACTTGCGTTATGATTTTGTCAAGATTAGTTGACACATTTTCCTCAAGGATTTTGTACCCTATGCTGCTTCTTTCAGGGAATCATAGTATTGCTGTCGTT
>CABIYE010000057.1 GCA_902362865.1 Clostridiaceae bacterium | reverse complement strand
TTTACAGTCTGTCACTTTCCATCCATACAGCCCCTGCTCGCAGCCATAAAGAACCCCCTCCATAACCGCATTTTGGAACGATTGATTTAAATATCCAAGTGAAACTCTGCTTTCATACTGCACTCCGCTTCCAATAGGGAGCGGCTCTATGGACAACCCGACAGAAGCCCAGAAAGGATTTGGCGGGACTTCTATGTGGATGGTATATTCTGCTTTTCTAAGCGGTCTTTCCATATATATAACAGTAGGCTCTTTTATTTCTGCCTCCACATGATATTTTTCCTCAAGGATGGCACAAATGACTTCCATCTGCACATTCCCCAAAAAAGAAAGTATAATCTCATGCGTTGTAGTATCCACATAATATTTTAAAAGAGGGTCGCCATCTGAAATTTCTGTAAGTGCCCCAAGCAATATTTCCCGCTGTTCAGGTTTCTTTACTGCAATCGTTGTTTGGAGCATAGGGAGAGGATTTTCAATAAATTTTCTCTGCGGCAACAGCATTTCGTTCCCCAAAATACTGTTTAGCTGCAAAACATCATTTGGTAAAATTACAATATCACCAGAGCAGGCTGTATCGGATGGATATAATTCACCGTTTGTCGGAACACACATCTCTGTGATTTTTATTTTCTCTTTTTCAGATATTCTAATAACATCCCTCAAATGCAATGTTCCGCTATATATACGCACATAAACAAAACGCCGCCTTTTCTCTGAATATTCAATCTTAAAAACCTGCCCGCATAATTCAGATTGACCTTCAGGCGTTGATGAATAAAATTTACTGGCAATCACTTCTATAAGCTGCCGAATCCCCAGATTGTTTTTAGCGCTTCCGTGATAAACGGGAAATAACGTTCCGTTTTGGAATCTCCTGTTTTCTTCCTGTTCCAGTTCTGACATTTTAAACGGTTTCCCTGACATATATTTCTCTAATAGTTCATCGTTTCCCATAATTACCGCATCCCACTGTTCCATATCGTCATTGTCCGTTACATTTATATGGGGATGCTGCCCAACCTTTTGCTTCACTATAATTTCCGAAGAAAGCTTTGCTTTCATTTCCCGATATACCATTGGCAAATCAATCCCCTCTTGGTCAATTTTATTGATGAAAAAGATTGTCGGAATCTTCATTGTCTGTAGTGCATGAAACAGTATACGGGTCTGTGCCTGTATGCCATCCTTTGCAGAAACTAATAAT
>CABIYE010000056.1 GCA_902362865.1 Clostridiaceae bacterium | reverse complement strand
GAATATGAAACAAAATTCCCGGATGTACCGGATGGACAGTTCTATTCAAAGGCAGTCATCTGGGCGGCTGAAGCGGAGGTTGTTACGGGTTATACAGATTCCGGATACTTTGGAACGAACGATCCGATTACCCGTGAGCAGATGGTAACGATGATGTACCGTTACGCGGACCATATGGGATATGAATCTGAAGAATCGGCAGATATCAGTAAATTTACGGATGCTGATAAAGTGACGGAATTCGCAGAAGCGGCAATGAAGTGGGCAGTAGGAAATGGAATCATTGAAGGAAAAGAAAATACAGATGGTTCCTATCGTCTTGATCCGCAGGGCAATACAAGCCGTGCAGAATGCTCGATTATTATCCAGAGATTTATGGAGACATTCGGCGAGTAAGCAAAGATAGAAACGACAAAATCAGAAGAAGGCGTAACCCATGTGAATGGGTTACACCTTCTTTTGTTGTGTAAAAAAATGGCAAAAGTATTTACATAATGAGAAACATGTGTTATTATGTCTACAAGTCAGGGGCGGATTTCTTTTGCTCACAGCTATCATAGCCGAAAGGCATCTCATTTTCGGATCTTTGAATCGAAGAAATAACCCGATAATGAACAAAATTATAACGATACCAAGGAGGAAAATTTATGGGTAAACAGATTACGATGCAAGAAATTTTAGGGAAAGAGAAGACACGGGAGGAGGTGCTGTGGGAGGTTAACAGAAATCCGGCGGTTTATGCTCTGTTCAGGGATATGGATAATGAGACATTTCGGGAACACTTTATACAATTCTGTATGGGAGTCCGTGGTGTTAAGATGACCTATGATTCATTTTTTAAATACATTTTTGATGCGGAAGTACATCCGGAGCGCCTTTCCAGGATGCTGTCGCAGATTATTGGAAGACCGCTCAAAGTAAAGCGGATGCTTCCGGTAGAACATCGGCGTATATCGGAGCAAGGGAGTCTTCTGGCATTGGATATTATTGTGGAGTTTGAGACGGGAGAATTGGCAGATGTAGAGATTCAAAAAATCGGATATTACTTTCCGGGGCAGCGTATGTCTTGCTATTCAAGTGATATGGTGATGCGGCAGTATGAGCGGCGGCGGCGCGCCAAGGGGAAGGCCTTTACCTACTGTGATATGCAGAAGGTTTACACCATTGTGCTGATGGAAGAGAGCGCAAAAGAAGTGAAAGAGATGGAGGATTGTTATCTGCACCGGGGAGGGTTTGAGTTTGACACGGGTTTGAAAATGGAATTTTTGCAGGAATTTTATATCATAGCTCTTGATAATTTTTTTAAAATAAAGGATAATAAAGACGATACAAAAAAGATGAGTGAGCTGGAGGCATGGCTGTATTTTATAGGGTCAGATAAGCCGGAGCATATTCTGCGGGTGGTGGAACAATATCCATGGTTT
>CABIYE010000055.1:746-1848 GCA_902362865.1 Clostridiaceae bacterium | reverse complement strand
AGCTTGACAAATAAAGGGTTAAGGAATATAATTAGATTCAGTATTATACAAGGAGTTAATAAATATGCGGCAAGGTATTCTTAAATAAACTGTCAATTTGATAGTGGGAACAAAAAGTAGCAGTCCCGTTTCACTTTTAATATGGGGCTTAGTTTTTTGTACCCAGTTTAAGAATACTTTTATCATGTAATTTTATATGCCCGAAAACATATAAGTGTTTTGGGGCTATTGGAGTTATTTACCCAGTGATAGGAGTATTTATCACTGGGTATTTTTATGCCCTTTTTTGGGTGTTGATAGGAGGAAAATCACATGAAAATAATTAACTTAGGCATTCTGGCTCACGTTGACGCAGGAAAGACAACATTAACGGAGAGTTTATTGTATACCAGTGGTGCAATTGCAGAACCAGGGAGCGTAGATAAAGGCACAACAAGGACAGATACAATGAATTTGGAGCGTCAAAGGGGAATCACTATCCAGACAGCAGTGACATCTTTTCAGTGGGAGGATGTAAAAGTCAACATTATAGATACGCCAGGCCATATGGATTTTTTGGCGGAAGTATACCGTTCTTTATCCGTATTAGACGGAGCAGTATTATTAGTTTCTGCAAAGGATGGCATACAGGCACAGACCCGTATACTGTTTCATGCACTACAGACAATGAAGATTCCGACAATTTTTTTCATCAATAAAATTGACCAAGAGGGGATTGATTTGCCAATGGTATATCAAGAAATGAAAGCAAAGCTTTCTTCGGAAATTATAGTGAAGCAAAAGGTTGGGCAGCATCCTCATATAAATGTAACGGACAATGACGATATGGAACAGTGGGATGCGGTAATTATGGGAAACGATGAACTATTAGAGAAATATATGTCAGGGAAACCGTTTAAAATGTCAGAACTGGAACAGGAAGAAAACAGGAGATTCCAAAACGGAACGTTATTTCCCGTTTATCACGGAAGCGCTAAAAACAATCTGGGGATTCGGCAGCTTATAGAAGTGATTGCCAGTAAGTTTTATTCATCAACGCCTGAAGGTCAATCTGAACTATGCGGGCAGGTTTTTAAGATTGAATATTCAGAGAAAAGGCGGC
>CABIYE010000055.1:0-449 GCA_902362865.1 Clostridiaceae bacterium | reverse complement strand
CGATTGCAGCAAAGAAATCTGAACAGCGGGAAATATTGCTTGGGGCACTTACAGAAATTTCAGATGGCGACCCTCTTTTAAAATATTATGTGGATACTACAACGCATGAGATTATACTTTCTTTTTTGGGGAATGTGCAGATGGAAGTCATTTGTGCCATCCTTGAGGAAAAATATCATGTGGAGGCAGAAATAAAAGAGCCTACTGTTATATATATGGAAAGACCGCTTAGAAAAGCAGAATATACCATCCACATAGAAGTCCCGCCAAATCCTTTCTGGGCTTCTATCGGGTTGTCCATAGAGCCGCTCCCTATTGGAAGTGGAGTGCAGTATGAAAGCAGAGTTTCACTTGGATATTTAAACCAATCGTTCCAAAATGCGGTTATGGAGGGGGTTCTTTATGGCTGCGAGCAGGGGCTGTATGGATGGAAAGTGACAGACTGTAAA
>CABIYE010000054.1 GCA_902362865.1 Clostridiaceae bacterium | reverse complement strand
GGTAGTGTCAAAAACTACCTGTTTTTTTGTACTAAAATCTAATAAAAACCTTGATTTTTAGGGAAATCTGCAATAAAAAGAGCATTGACCTCCTTTTTCGTGTATAATGAGTTCACCACAAATCCATTACCTCGAAAGGAGCCAATGCTCATGGACATTATACAATACTTACTCTCTGTAATTCAATATCTTTACCAGCAAAACTGCTGGCTGATCAACTTCATCTGCAGATATGTCCCCCTCAAGCAATGGGCTTTTGATGATTCCCATTCCCCAAAGTACCAAAAGTTCAAAATTGATGAACTCCCTCTGATCACTGACTTCCGTCAGGACTGGACTTATAAGGATCTCATCCCCTACTACGAAAAACGCTATGGCAAAAAGATCCGCCCTGTCAGCCGCCGGTCTGAATGTGATATTCCGGACACCTGCACCTGCCCCCGCTGTGATGCCCCAAAACCCTTTCTGTACAAAAACAATGGGGCCAAGGGACAGCTCCTGTGTAAGATCTGTGATGCAAGATTCTCCCCGCATGAAAGCCGCTTCTCCTCTGTAAAACTGCGCTGTCCTCACTGTGGAAATGCTCTCGTTCCCAAAAAAGACCGGAAACACTTTGTCATCCACAAGTGCGTCAATCCCAAATGCCCCTACTACCTTCACAACCTGAAAAAGGTGGATAAGGAAGACCTCAAAGAGGATTACGGCAAGAACAAATATAAACTCCACTACATCTACCGCGAATTCACGATAGATTTTTTCAGCATGGACTTAAACACCCTTCCAAAGAACGCATCTTCCCTGAAATTCAGTAAGCACAACGCACATGTCATGTCCCTGTGCCTGACCCTCCATATCAATCTCGGGCTGTCCCTGCGCAAAACCTCTCAGGCACTCAAAGATTTGTATAACATCAGTATCTCCCACCAGCAGATCGCCAACTATTGTAAGACCGCTGCCAGCTGCATCAAGCCCTTTGTTGACCAGTATCCTTACGAAAAAGGAGATGTCTTTACTGCCGATGAAACCTACATAAAAATCCGCGGTCTCAAAACATACGTCTGGCTTATCATGAATGCTGCAACCCGTTCCATTATCGGCTACCAGGTATCCGATAATCGTGGTGTCGGCCCATGCATCCTCGCCATGCGCATGGCATTCCGGGGACTTGCCAAGCTGCCCGAAAACTTTAAGTTCATCGCTGACGGTTACAGCGCCTATCCTCTCGCCGCAATGGAATTCGTAAAGAAGTTCGGGAAAGACTTTTCCTTCAAAATCACTCAGGTCATTGGGCTTACCAACGACGATTCTGTTTCTACAGAACACCGCCCATTCAAGCAGATGATTGAGCGGCTCAACCGCACCTATAAGGCTTCTTACCGTCACACAAACGGCTTTGATAACATCGACGGCGCTAATTATGACCTTGCCCTCTGGGTTGCATACTACAACTTTCTCAGACCCCATAAACACAAGAAATATAAAGTCCTCAACGAAGTAGAAATGCTGCAGGGTGCTGACAACATGCCCGGCAAGTGGCAGCTTCTCATCTTCCTCGGTCAGCAGACCATCCTGAAGCAACAGCACGGCGAAGCCGCTAACTGTTCTTAGATTCTGAGCCGGAAGGGAAAACAGCCACCGGAAGCACGGCTTCCGGCTTTGCCATTGATGGCACGCCAAAACAATGCTACAATGCTGTGGATCAGACGGAGAAAACTAACTGTTCTTGAGTTCTTCGCCGTCGGTAGGACGTTCAGAGCATTGTTTTGGTGCGCCGTCAAGGGTGGCGTACACTGCCAATCACTAACATATCTGCAATTTTCAAGGTTCATCTGAGCCTATTTTTTTAACTCAGTTTTTTCATAGATTACTTGACACTACC
>CABIYE010000053.1 GCA_902362865.1 Clostridiaceae bacterium | reverse complement strand
GCTCTTTTTATTGCAGATTTCCCTAAAAATCAAGGTTTTTATTAGATTTTAGTACAAAAAAACAGGTAGTTTTTGACACTACCTAGAAAAATAAGGAGGACTTGATTATGAAAAATGTGATTGTCAAAACACAGGCTTTAAAAAAATACTACCAAACAGGGAATCAGACCGTAAGAGCATTAGATGGTGTGGATTTTGAGGTTGCTGAACGAGAATTTGTTTCTATCGTCGGAAAATCTGGTAGTGGAAAAAGTACGCTTCTACACATGATTGGTGGATTAGATACGCCCAGCAGTGGAACTGTTATTGTTGATGGACTAAATCTTGAAACACTAAATTCGGAACAACTTGCTCTTTTCAGAAGAAGAAAAGTAGGATTTATTTTTCAACAGTATAATCTAATACCCGACTTGAATGTGTATGATAATATTATTTTTCCTCTTGAGTTAGATGGTACGCAAATTGATAAAGATTTTATTCAGGAACTATTGGAAACATTAAATATCTCGGATAAACAAGAAATGCTCCCTGCAATGTTGTCTGGTGGAGAACAACAGCGTGTAGCGATTATACGAGCTTTAGCAACAAAACCTGCGATTATCCTTGCAGATGAGCCAACAGGAAATCTTGATACTTCTACCAGTCATGATGTAATCGGATTATTGAAAATGTTAAGTAGACAATATCAACAAACATTGATTGTAATTACACATGATAATGATATTGCACAAATGGCGGACAGAATTGTTCAGATTGAGGACGGAAAAATATCAACTAAAGGAAGTGATTTCCATGTTAGCGAATAATAATGAGGCAATCATCAATAAACTTGCAAAAAACAGCGTTAAAACAAATAAGAAGCAATATGCAATTTTGTTTTTCACAATAATATTATCTGCATTTATGCTTTTCTGTGTATTTACAATCGGTATGACTTATCTGGATTCGAGTAGATTGCAGAACACACGCTTAAATGGAGCTGAATATGATATTCTAACTATGAACGGTTTTACATCAGAGCAACTTAATACTTTACGGCAAAACGAGAATATACGGAGCGTAGGTATAGAATCCTATGCTGGATTTATCCAAAGTACAGAATACGATAAGACTGTTGAGATTGGATTGTTATGGTGTGATGAAGTATTCTGGGATAATTTGATGTCGTCTGCCAGAACAAAATTAGATGGACACTATCCGCAAAATAAAAATGAATTGATGGTTACAAAAGATATTTTGAAAACCTGTGGAAATGAAAATCTGTCTGTCGGAGATAGTCTTATTTTAACTTATGAGAATAATACAGGTGTTTATACAGACGAATTTATTATCAGTGGTATATGGGATGGTTATGGAGATACATCTGCTGGATTTGTGTCAAAAGCCTTTTATGACGAAACGGGCTATGATTTAAAAAATGATGGTATTCTTTGCATAAAACTGAATCGTAACTATGTTTTTCCAGCTACAATACAATCCATAGAAAAATCTTTAGATTTCTCAGACAGGCAAATTTTTGCACCGACAGGTTATATCGAAAATTCTTTTAAATTATTGCTTGGTATATGCGGTCTGGCTCTTGTTATATGTTTAAGTGCCTACCTTCTGATTTACAATATTTTGTATCTGTCTGTTTCAGGAAAGATACGATATTATGGATTGCTTCAATCTCTGGGTATGACAAAGAAACAGCTTGTTCATTTCATAATTAAGCAGATGATACTTGTCGGAATATTAGGTATATTTATAGGAAATTTGTTGGGTATTATTTTATGTATGAAATTAGTTCCTTATATTCTCGGAATATTAGGTATATCGACTGGGAATATGACATTGCAGTTTAATCCAGTGATTTTAATTGTAAGTATTGTTGTTACTATTTTTTCTATTCTTCTGGGAATGAAAAAGCCGATTCAAATTGCAATAAAGGTTACACCAGTAGAAGCTGCAAAATATAGAGAATGTATATCGAATGGTAAAAGATATAAAAAGAGAAAAGGAGCTTTCTTCTGGAGAATGGCATTTGAGCAATTTAAGAAAGATAAAAAGAAAACAGTTGTTGTCTTACTATCGTTGGCAACAAGTTTATCTGTATTTTATTGCCTTACAACGATTATAAGTAGTCAGGGAGAAAGAACGGTACTGCCTAACTACTGGAATGCCGATTTTGTTGTTCAAAACCAGACACAAACCACGGAGGATATAAATTCTCTTAAACCAGCTATATCTGATTCTTTTGTTGAAGAAATAAGAAAGATGGACGGAATTAAAGACTTACATCTTGTAGAGGGAACACCTATTATTTTCCCATATGTGTTAAACAGTTTTTCTGATATGTGGATAACAAATTATATAGACAGAACACCATATTTATCTTCTGAAGATGTTAAATCAGATTATAAAACGAATCCATCAAACTATTATGGTATGCTAATCGGTATTGATGAAGAACAATTTGATTATGTAAATCAATCACTGGATACTCCTATTGATAAACAAGATTTTCTGAATGGAAAAAGTTGTATTGTGCAATTTGAAGGCTCTGAAATTCCAAAAGAATATTTAAATCAGCGAGTTCTCTTTAATGGTAGTGTCAAGTAATCTATGAAAAAACTGAGTTAAAAAAATAGGCTCAGATGAACCTTGAAAATTGCAGATATGTTAGTGATTGGCAG
>CABIYE010000052.1 GCA_902362865.1 Clostridiaceae bacterium | reverse complement strand
TGCATATTCCGCAAGAACTGCGCATCCGTTCCAGAGGAACGGAGCGCCATTCCGCTTCAAACTGAGCAAAGCTCAGCAGGTTGATTAATTACTATTGGTTATTCTGCGATCCCTGCCAGGAAATTCAAGGCGATATGCCTTAGATGTCATTCGACTTAAGCAGGCATCTGCGTAGGTGGAATCCCCAAAAAGCTGATACCATCCGGATACTGGAATCTGTGAGATAATAATAGTTGCCTTGCGGCAGTCTCTGGACTCGATGATTTCAAATAAATCGCGGCATTTCTCGATGTCCAGATCCATTAAGCCGAAATCATCTATCACCATGAGATCATAAGCTGCCATTTCATTCGAATACTCAAAGTAAGTACCTTCCTGCCTGGCATGATCTGATTCCTTTAAGAGTGTGTTCGCACGTATGTATTTAACAGTACGGTTCTGATGCATTGCTGTGATACATAAGGCGCAGGCGATGTGCGTTTTCCCAGCACCGGCCCCTCCGGTCATCAGCAGGTTATTCGGCTCATCGATCCAATCACACTTGGCCAGAAGTTCTATGACGTGTGTATTCAGCTGACGTTCTGGATCATAGATTGAACTGTCAAGATCAGCTGCAGGATATTTCAGGGTCGCTTTCTTCATGAGACGTTTAAACTTTTTACTCTCACGCTGATCCCACTCCTGATTTACAATAGCAGCAAAGCGGACTTCAAATGGTTCGAGACCTGTGTTTGGTTCCAGCAGCTGCTTTTCAAATGCTTCAGCCATACCGGACATGCGAAGTTTATACAGCCGATCCATGAGTATGTTCTGTTCCTTTGTGAGTTTATCGTTATAAAGATAGTCTTTTAATCTGTATGCCATAGTACATCACCCTTACTTATAGTAGTCCTTTCCTCTGATATTTTCATGATTGGGCAGTGTTCCTGGTGAATGCTCGGGGAGTTCCTTCACATCCATCTTTTTCAGCATCTGCTTGAAGGTAAAATACTTACAGGAATTGATCTCTATACATTTACGGGCAACTTCTTCAGCAGCACCTTTCGGGATTGTTTTTACTTTATGCAGGATACCTGCACAGGCATTATAGGACTGCTCTTCATGTTTTGATGATTTAAGGAGTCTGTCAATCAGTTCTGACATCGCAGGACCAATGGCAGAAGCCCAGCGGCGGTAATAATTACCATCCTTTGAATTGACTTCTTTGTAATAAAGGTGTTCTGGCGGCATATGTTCATCTACCGTGATATACAGCGGAAACTCTCTATAAGACCGCTTATGTGTACAGATCAGCCGATTATACTGATCACAGATCCTGATCTCTGAAGCGGTTGCCTTCAGGATTGCAGGCTTGCCACAGTAAGAGTACAATACGGAGTAGTAGTGGCCGTCATACTCGATGTGGTAGTTGTTGGGAACTTTTAGGACCGCTTTATAGTCGCAAGCCGTGTAACATCCGCCTGGCAGTGGTTTCATACATGGTTTGTCATACTTTTCGAAAGCATCCTGTCTTGAGAAGTCCTTGCCTTGAAAAGATCGTTTATTGAGGACTGCTACTATTTTTTTGATTTCAGCATTCAGGTCTTCAAATGATACATATATCTTTTCTTTCAGTTTCTCAACCAGGTGTATTTCAAGATAACGTACATGATTTTCAACTGTAGGCTTGCCTTTCGGCTTTCTAGCGGGTGGTGGAAGAACTATAGTTTCATAGAAATCTTCCAGATCTGCAAAGGTAGACTGCAGGATAAGTTCATCCTTTGTGTGCTTGGTTACAGCAGTTCGCAGGTTATCGGGCACAAAGTATTTCGTAACAGCACCATAAAATGAAACAGCATGGGCACAGCCTTCTATAAAACATGGGAGCTTCTCATTTGGAAAAGCTTCTGCATAGATCAGACTGCTGACTCCAAGAGTGGTCGCAAAGATATGGACTTTTTTGATCTCGCCCGTTTCGGTATCTGTTAACAGTTCCGGCTGATCACCGACCCAGTCGATATACATCTTTTCACCCGGGATTCGGTTTACGGCCATTGATACCTTCTGGCCACCATAGTTTTCTGCTATGAATCGGTTGAAGTATTCGTAAAACTGTGACTTCTCATAACCATCAGGATTCTTTTCTTTATAATCCAGCCAACAGAACGAAATGTTCATGCGGCTCCCTGGTGCATGAATTCTGTCATAGTAATACTGGAAATCTGGAAGTGGGACATCTTTCCTCTGTAGATTTTTCTGCGGATAGAAAAGGTTCTCAACTTCCTTAGGTGCCATCATTCGGAGTTCCTCGATTGGGATTCCGTTGGCATGGTATCGGCTCATGATCAGATTTAATGTACCTGAGCCAATCTTGTAACGGTCCATAACGGACCTGGTCTGGCATCCATTCAAACGCATCTGGACGGAGCCGATAATCGTGTTGTAGTCTTGCATAGTTATGCCTCCTTTCGCAATCATTTGATGACTACGAAAGAACTATAACACGTTGAAAACTTATTGATCAGCTGAAGCGGAAACGCGTTCAGTTACATCCGGAAAGACTGATCAGCTCTTAGCGGAATGCGTGGTCAGATGAGCCGGAATTTGCACGTAGAGCATATTACTCTTCGAATTAATTTTGATTTATCGTCCTTTATTATAACGACATTCTTTTCATAATTCAATAAGAATTACATCTTTTGCCCTTATTCCTGACAAAACGGTATCTATTACAGGGTTATTTCATCAAAATTACTATATTTACAAATCGTAAAAGGGAATTTTCTTCCCGTTTTTTTCCAAAAACAAACAAAAAATCTAATTATCCACGTCTGTTTTTCAATGAGTAATATGCTCTACGACAAAAAAGGAGCTATCGCCTACAGCAGAAGTCTTTTCCTGCTCTAAGTGATAGCTCCTCAACTCTTAAACTAACATACAGATTTTCCAGTTTCTATCAAACTGTCAATATCCGCATATGCATTTTCAATGGCTTCCGTATGGTAATGCCAATAGTTGTCATATATTTTCTGTATAATACCACATTTTTCCCATTCATTCAAAACATCCCTGGTTTTTTTATTTTTATAGAACGCATAATATTCCAATAAATACATAAAAAACTTCATTTCCTCTGTCACACTATTCACTCCTCGTATAATAAGTTTGTAAGCAAGAAAACAGCTTGCAGACTTATTCTTTTTTGATTAGACAGAAGGATAATTCTAAACAT
>CABIYE010000051.1 GCA_902362865.1 Clostridiaceae bacterium | reverse complement strand
GCATCGTAGAACCAGTCGCTTTCTACTACGTCTACGTATGGAAGCTTCGGAGCAACCGCTGCTTCTTTCACCGTAACCTTAAAGGTCGCTGTCTTTCCTTCGTATGTTACCGTTACTGTCTGCTCTCCGGTCTTAGCCTTATCATAGCCGCTTACTTCGTAGCCTTCTGTGATTTCTTTTTCTGTATCATCAGAATACTTCGCAACTACCTTCATTCCTGCAAGGTCAAGCTCGTCTCCTACCGTGTACTCCGTCTTCGTCGGTGCTGTTACCGTAATGGATTCCAGAGTAACAGGTTTTTCCGCTTCTTTCACAGTTACCTTGAAGGTCGCTGTCTTTCCTTCGTATGTTACCGTTACTGTCTGCTCTCCGGTCTTAGCCTTATCATAGCCGCTTACTTCGTAGCCTTCTGTGATTTCTTTTTCTGTATCATCAGAATACTTCGCAACTACCTTCATTCCTGCAAGGTCAAGCTCGTCTCCTACCGTGTACTCCGTCTTCGTCGGTGCTGTTACCGTAATGGATTCCAGAGTAACAGGTTTTTCCGCTTCTTTCACAGTTACCTTGAAAGTCGCTGTCTTTCCTTCATATGTTACCGTTACTGTCTGCTCGCCGACCTTTGTCTTATCATAGCCGCTTACTTCGTAGCCTTCTGTGATTTCTTTTTCTGTATCATCAGAATACTTCGCAACTACCTTCATTCCTGCAAGGTCAAGCTCGTCTCCTACCGTGTACTCCGTCTTCGTCGGTGCTGTTACCGTAATGGATTCCAGAGTAACAGGTTTTTCCGCTTCTTTCACAGTTACCTTGAAAGTCGCTGTCTTTCCTTCGTACGTTACCGTTACTGTCTGTTCGCCGGCCTTAGTCTTGTCATAGCCGCTTACTTCGCAATTCTCTATTGCAACATCCTCTGTATTATCATCACTATAGTTAGCGGTCACTTTCATTCCTGCAAGTTCAAGGTCTTCTCCCACCGTGTATTCCGTCTTTGTCGGAGGTGTTACAGTAATGTCAACCAATACGATGTTCTCAACTAAACCTTCCGTTGCCTTTGCAAGATTGTCCACTGCATCATCTACCTGCTTCTGTGTTGCTTCATCACTCGCATAAGCTAATTTCGCTGCTGTAAGAGCCGCCTGATATGCCTCCCAACTAACAGGTGTATACTTATCTTCTTCCGAATCATTAATAGCTCCATCAATGGCTGCCTTCAATGCATCTTTTTCTACATATTTCAGCGCCTCTGCTGCAATCTCATCTGCCGTCATAACACGGCTTACAATCTTATAATTGTCAATTAGACCGGTCATATACTCTCCGCTCTTCCAGGTAGACTTACCAATGTAGAGAATACTGCTGTCTCCCAGTAATTCAGGAATTGATACGATACTTTCTTTCCTTCCCGCTTCCACGCCGTTTACATAGAGAATCGTCTCATCCTCTGCATAGACAACGGTGATATAGGACCACTTATTCTCACCTGCCGCATAGTCCGGTGAAACAGGTCTGTCCTGCGCATTACTATTGAAACGCTGTGCCGCTATCGTGCCATTATTGTCAAAGATTCCCAAATATTTCTCGCTCATGTACAGCTG
This sequence comes from Clostridiaceae bacterium, assembly GCA_902362865.1. Lineage (GTDB taxonomy): Bacteria > Bacillota > Clostridia > Lachnospirales > Lachnospiraceae > Claveliimonas > Claveliimonas acetigenes. Next base: position 2,121 of record CABIYE010000051.1, on the reverse strand, counting down.
CTCGTTTGCATTCGGGGCTGCAAAGAATCCCCAGTTGGTTGCGCTTTGTCCCGGATTGATCTGGAAGGATACGGTCATCTCTTCCACACCTGTCAACAGGCTTGTGCCGTCTTTTGCTGTTACATTCAGGAACTGGCTGGTTCCATCCAGTTTCAATGCTTTTCCTGTACCATGGTCAACCAGTGTATAAGTACCGGATGCCTTTGCGTTGCCGCCGTCAAATGCTTCACCTTCTGCCGGAGCTGCATCAAAGTTAAAGTCTGCCAGGACTTCCGGAACCTCCGGTTTCACTGTTTCATCATATGCTTTCAGCAGGTTATTATACTCCTCAGATGTAATCGGCATAACCGTTCCGTGGCTTGCATCCGGATTCGGCATGGAGTAAATACTTGTTCCATTAACAGATACGGATTTGCTAGTTCCAAGTACATTAAACCATCCGTCGCTTAAGTTGGTGGAAAGTCCCGGGAAGATGGTAACACCCGTCTTATCTGCCATCAGGCAGTAAACATCATCGCCTTCCAGCGTAAAGCCTTTCAGTCCCGCAACCTTCTTTGCGTTCTCCACGTCATCCGTATTGATCTTGAAGATACAGCCGCCCTCAATCTGTCCACCGCTTACAGCCAGGGAATTATTAGAAACAATCTCCCATTTTGTCGCTGTCAGAGACTTACTTCTCTCACAGTAAATTCTCTTGGAAGGTGTTCCATAGACGTTCGTATTTCCCGCTTCATTCTTCGTATATCTGTAGTAGTATCCGTCATTGCCCTTGATAACAGTGGTATCAATGACAGAACCTGACTCTTCAATCCATACCTTCGTCTCGCCAAATGTATGGAAATCTCTTGTTGTGGTATAGTATACTCTCTGCTTTGCATAACCATCTGTAGAAACCTTGGATGCCCAGAAGACTACATACTGCTCTGTCTCATCATCCCAGTATGCTTCCGGCGCCCAGGTACAGNNNTGTCCGGGATACCAGGTTCCGTCCTGTGTCAGTCCTGCTACCGTAAGGTCTGTCGCAATAAGATAGAACTTATCTCCCTCATGGGAACGGAATACGAATGGGTCGCGGATTCCGTGGGTTCCCACTCTGGACTCCAGCACATACTGGCTTTTGTTCAGAGACTGGAAATTCAGTCCGTCTTCACTGACACCAAAATAGACTCTCTCGTCCTTGGTGCTGGTGTACGGGAAGTATGCGAATAAATAATCTGTGGTTACCACTTCCTCCGCCGCTTTGCGCACGTGACATACGATTTCCTTTGTCTCTACTGCTTCGCCTTTGGTAATGGTCGCCGTCAGGGTTACATCTGTAGCCACTGCCGGGCGGTTTACCTTACCCGCAAGGACACTGCCTTCATCCTTGGTACTGATAATAGATTCGTCAGAAGAGCTCCATGTGATTACAGAGCCGTATTCTCCCGTTGTAGGAAGCGTCAGGTTCCCTGCCACATCGTCAGAATTGACAACCGTAAGCGCCTTCGCATCTGCCTTGGCAAGGTCTGCGTCTGTCGCGCTTCCCTTCACAACAAAGGTAAGCTGCTTGTCTGCGGATATATCATTTCTTGTAACCGTCGCTGTCATAACAACCGTTGTATCTACCACACCCGGCGTTACCTTACCGTCATTGGAAATGATATCTTCATTGCTGCTCACCCATTTGGTAATCTGCGCATCATTCTTCTTCTCGCCAATCGTTGTTGTCGTCGGAAGAACCAGATCTGACGTCACTTCCTCTGCAGAAGCATTGGTTCCCAGGCAGTCTTCTTCCGTCAGATTAATATCAGCAGATGTAAAATCACTCTCTGCCAGCCTCTCTAACATGTCAGCCATGTCATCGGACAATGTCTTTACCTCATCTGCATTCAGTTCAGACTCATAGATTCTGAAATCAGCAACCGTTCCCTGGAACTTCGGATCCTGCCCTGTGTAGAAGGACCAGCCCATATAGCCGTCTCTTGCATCGCCTGCTGTCATCAGATCCTGAAGTGTAAAGTTGCCTGCATTTCCTGTGCTTAAGTCTGCCTCTGCCTGCTTCACGCCATCTTTATAGAAGGTAAACTTGCCGCCATCCTTATAAGTAACGGTAATATTCTGCCATACGCCTGCATCCAGGGC
>CABIYE010000050.1 GCA_902362865.1 Clostridiaceae bacterium | reverse complement strand
GAAGGTTCTTCCGATAATCCTGTAATTATCAATCTCCGCTGTCGCATATTCTCCAGTTTTCCAGGTAGAATAACCAATGTAAAGGACACTGTTCTCACCAAGAATGTCAGCCAATGAATATCCGCTTGCTGCTTCTGCAACCTGCTCACCATTGATATACAGAACTGTCTTGTCCTTCAGATAAGAAACCTTTACATCCATCCATGCATTCTCGCCGGTCTCGTAATATGCTACAGACGGTCTTTCTCCGAAGTTATTATAACGCTCTGCATTCACCGTTCCGCTGATATTAACAACGCCAATATAGTGCTCCTGCTGATACTTCTGCTCATTCGTATTCGGAGCTGCAAAGAATCCCCAGTTTGTTGCACTCATTGACGGCTTCATCTGGAAGGATACTTCCACCTCGTCCATGCCCGTCAGAAGACTGCTTCCGTCTTTCTTTGTTACCGTCAGAAACTGACTTGTTCCGTTCAGTTTCAGGGCTTTGCCGTTTCCTTCATGGTCTACTAAAGTATAGGTACCTTTCGCCTCGGCCTCTCCGCCAGTGAAACCTTCTCCTTCAGCCGGTTCTCCGTTAAAGCTAAAGTCTGCCAGAAGCGTCCATCCTTCCGGGATCTCCGGTGTCGCTGCTTCCTTCACAGTTACCTTGAAGGTGTCTGTCTTCCCTTCATATGTTACCGTTACCGTCTGCCCGCCAACCATCTTTGCATCGTAGCCACTTACTTCGCAGTCTTCTATCGCAATGTCCATGGTTGTATCATCACTATAGTTAGCAATTACTTTCATTCCTGCAAGTTCAAGTTTTTCTCCTACCGTATATTCAACCTTCGTCGGAGCTGTAACTGAAATAGACTCTAGGGTGGCAGGTTCAGGCTTATCTGGAACTTCTACAGCATTAAGCAGCTCCGGCATCCCTTCCTTTGTGTCCCAAATTGTCTCATCCCAACTTTTCAGTACACCAGTCACATACGTCTCGGAATCTGTAAATACCGGAATCTCGTTAGAAACAACTGTATCTTTGCTATTGCCAATTGGAATGCCGGCCGCACAAGCTACTGTGTTAAATGTTCCTGCATTCTTTCCAAACAGCATACCTACATATTGTTTTCCTTCCACACTGCTATCCGTATAGGAATTTTTCACATTACCATACTGATTGTTTCTTCCCACCAGACCGCCAGTCACAAATTCACCGCTCACGCTTCCTGTTCCAAAACAGTCCGTAATGTTCTTATCATTAAATCCAACCAAAGACCCTGCCGTTTTGCCCTGTACAGTACAATTTGCATAAGAATTTATAATTTGACAAGTATTTTCAGAACCAGATGCTCCGGAAGCTCCAACAAGACCACCCACATAATTCTTTCCGGTCACAGTACCTGTTGCATATGTATTCTGGATCGTTCCTCTGTCATTATACCCTACAAGACCGCCGACATTCACCGTTCCATTTACTTCTGCCAACGCTCTGCTTTCTCTGACCGTTCCTTTTGCATTAGAACCAATCAGACCTCCGGTACTGTCGTTTCCGATTCCGTTCACTATTCCCTGAGAAGTACAGCCGGTTACAGTACCTGCATTTCTTCCTGCAAGAAGTCCTATTTCGGATCCACCTGTTACTGTACCTTCTACCGCACAACCGGAAATTTTCCCTTTATTATATCCCACAAGAAGACCTGTGTAGATACGTCCGCTCACCTTTCCTTCCAAAATACTGACATTCTTAATCTCTGCCGTCTCTGACGTATATCCAAACAACCCGACACCAATCATACCGCTCGTATTTTCAGATCTCAGACCTGTAATTACATAACCTGCGCCATCAAATGTTCCAGCAAATGGTTCTTCCTCCGTTCCGATAGGATACCATTGTCTATCACTCAAATCAATATTTGCACCAAGTTTATAATTACCGCCCATATTTTTGCTGACTGCCCACAGTTCATCGGCATTGGTAATCACTTCTACATTTTCTGCCTGAACTTCTGGCTTTTCTGCCAGTACATCCTTACTATTTTCTTTTTCCAACGCTTCGTACAGGTAAATTCTTCCATAAGAATATCCGCCGCCGCTAACATTGACAGAATCTCTGTCAAAAGTCAACAATCTGTATACAATCTCTCCCTTTTCATTTTCAGTTGGATACAGCATTGGCCATGGATTGTAGGAATCTGTCACGCCATCAATATTGAGGGACGTATTCTTGGTCATCTCCGGATAATTCAAAACTTCCAGGTTCGTCTAATTTCCATTTACACTTCTTCCGGTAAAAACATAGTATTTGCCGCCAATCTTCTGCTGCAAAACGCCCGTACAAGATGTATCCATATATGCATTGACTTCCTCATATGGTCCCATAAATTCATCTGCATGGAGCAAAGAGACACGGAAGCCCGCAAAACAGGTAGCAATACTCCATTTTCCGTATTCCTCATTATAAATAATGGAAGGATCCTCAAAATTACCTCTCGTTGCCGCCGTACCTGTATAAGACAGCTTATCCACATCAACCGTAATATATGTCTGTTCCCTTGGGTCTGCCGGCATAATACCTGCCCTCAGCATCTTGTCATCACCATGAGAAGAGGTAACTACAATCCACTGATCCTTATCCTCATCATAGCAAAAATCTGACGCATGGTATGCCATATGTATAGTCTCTCCAGGCTTTCGGAAGGTCGTAATATTTTGAAGCTCTAATTCATATGTTTCAAGATCTAATGTATAAATCGCCTGACAACTTGCCGGAAGATCCGTATATCCTCTCAATGTCATGGAAAGCCACATCTTTCCATCCTCTACCATTACTTTTCCATCTTTATAATGGAGAGGTTTTGGATCTGCCTGTCCGTCTCCTCCCGTATAGTAATTACGGAATTCACTGATTTCCAATTCGGAGCCCGGTGACAATGCAGCTTCCATATACGCCTTAAAATCAGGAAATACCTTCTCGTCTCTCATGTCGAAAGTTCCACTTAAGTTTTCCAGCGCCATCTGCGTCGCCTTACCATCCTTCACAATCCAAATACCAAGATACTGACCTGCCCAGTGTGCACGAATAGTATAAGGTGCCTCTACTTTTACTCCTGATGGATAGGGAATAACCTTATTTACAACTACTTTTCCATCCTTCTTTGCCTGAAGGAGATACCCGTCGTCGCTTTCCGGAAAGAGTGCTTCTTCTGTCTCTGCATGCTCTTTTATCGACACGGCAGAATAAACTACAGACTCGCCTGTTCCCAGTTTCCCGCCGAAAGTAGCCTCAAAATTTTTCAATACTTCCGGATCAGACAGATCGAACCATTCACTGACATCAAGATTTGTGATCTGCTTCTCTTCACCGCCTATCACTCTGGACGCCGTTACAATATTTCCATGCAGTGCAAGTCTTAACTTATAGGGGTAGCCTATCGTATCATTGGCAAGAGTAAGATTCGTCTTACTGCTTCCATTTACAATAACCTCCAACGTACAGGTTCCGGCTGCTCTCTGTGTAAGAAAGATTCCGTTTGGTTTAGAGTTATCTGCCGTCTTATCTCTAAATTTTAAAATAGCGCTTGCAGTATATCCAACCTTCGTCTGTCCCTGAATCTCTGCTTCTAGTACAGTATCCTGCTGTAGGGCGCCGACGGCCGCATAAGATTCCCCTCTGTTGCCATTTGCCGTAAAGGTCACAGATTTCTCCGTTTTTACTGCAGTATTATATGGACTTAAATCATGATATACTTCTATCTTCTCAAGAAGCTCCGAATCTTCCATATCCAGGCTGCTCAGTACATTTTCTGTGTCCTCTCCCTCCTGCTCAACTTTTTCTTGCCAGATTTCGGCCTTTCCAAATGTCACACTTTCGCCTGCCGCCAATCTGCCTCCGATGGTATAATCGAATGTATCTAGTACGCTTTTATCCGTAAGATCATAGATTCCACTCAAATCCAGTACACCACTTCCCATTGTAACGCCTTCTTTAATTCTAGTCACATAGACACTGCTTCCTCTAACCTCAACCCGCAGATCATATGGAGCTTTCACACCTTCATTAGAAATCTCTACTCGTTTCTTTGAGACCCCTTCCACAATCACTTCTGCAGATAAAGCTCCATTCGTCTTATTCGCAATAAAAATCCCATGATTCTTTCCCGTAGTTCCCGGATTTTTTAATTTAACAATTGCGTTAGCAGTGTAAGTCGTATTAGTTTGCTCTGAAATTGTTACTTCTATGTAAGAGTTTTGCGTTACCTTTCCTACGTGCAGATAACCCTCTCCAATCCCATTTCCGCCAGATTTTACTTTTACACCATTTTCAACTTTTTCAAACACACCTGCCGGAGCCACTTCACTGGACTGCTTGCGTCCTTCCAGAACCTGCTCGTCCTGCATATCCAGATAATCCGTCCTCTCCGCCACTGCTTCTTTTTCCTCTACAGATGCTTTTTTCAGAGAAATACTGTTATTCTCATCTTTCTCCCATATGATTCCTGCCATTGCTGCACCTTCGTCTGCCGGATTCTGCGCATTTATGGCAAGATCGTACACGGAATATGGTGTCATCTCCCCAAGAAGAATTTTCTGTTGTGCATTTTCTTCCTGGCTGTTCACCATTTTCAGTTTTCCATTTTCATACGCCAATTCATTTTCTTCATTTTCCGCGCCCGCAAGCTCCAGATCCTTTATGGGGATTTCCGAATCAAAGAAATTTCTTCCAGTATAAAATTTCCTGAAATGGAGATCCGACGGCTCCAGACTGTCTTCCGACTCTGCTTTTACCGGCAAAAACGGACATGCCAGCATAAGCGCTAATGACAGCGACAACATTCTTTTCTTACCTTTCATCTTTTTTCCTCCTTACCTTCTGCGGTACTGTAAAGTTTTACAGTCCTATTTTTCTTTAAAACCTTATATTTTCAAGGCATTCATCACTTTTGCAAATAAAAAAGCAATG
>CABIYE010000049.1 GCA_902362865.1 Clostridiaceae bacterium | reverse complement strand
CTGCACGGAAGAAACCGGAACTGCCGTCAATGTTACGGCCGCCGCCATAACAATTGCCGTAAAACCCGCAAATGCAGATTTTACCTTTTTCATAAATTTCATTGCTTTCCATTCTCCTTTCTTTACTTCCCGCTTTGTGTAGGGATACACAGCGGGTATCAATAATGCACAAATACTGGCTGACTTGTGCATTATCATTATACAATCATACTAACAAAAACCATATTTTGTGTCAATTGACAATACTGAAAAAAGCATCAATAAGCTCGCCCGTCCACAATGTCCTGCGTAACCTCCGTTATCTCGTAATCTGTCCCGTCAACGGTAATTACCGGGACATCTGCGCCATGGGAATACATTCTTTCTTCTGTAAAAATCTGTTTGTCCACTTCCTTTCCTTCCTCCAGCTTCTTGATAATGTCCTCTACCCTGGGGCCGTGCAAAGGATTACACTCCACATTCAGGACAATCTTCCCCTTCATCGTATTGACAATACCACCGTGCGTCGCATCAAAGGATATCACAAGAATATCTCCGTCCGGACCTACCGTCTTCCCGGCATCTTCAATCGCTTCTATCGCTCCGAATGCCTGGTTATCGTTCTCACAATATACCACATTAATATTTTCATACTGTTCCAGCATAGACGCCATGACTTCTTTCCCCTTTGCCTGGGTAAATTCTCCCGACTCCATGGCGAGAAGATTCCACCCATACTGCTCCACAGCCTCCGTAAGAGCCTGCGTGCGCCCAATCTGCGGGGTGGCGCCGTAAGTCCCCTGAATATCAACGATATTGATTTCCTGCATCCCCTTCGCTTTTGCATAAGCATCCAGCCATGCACACGCTTTCCGTCCTTCCAATTTGAAGTCCGAGCCTACCCAGGCAGTATAAAGGCTCTCATCCGATACTTTTACCATGCGGTCTACAACAATCACCGGAATTCCGGCGTCCTTCGCCTCCTGCAGAACAGTATCCCACCCCGTCTCTGTCACGGGAGCCAACACAATATAATCAACCTCCTGCTGAATAAAACTGAAAATTGCCGCTACCTGATTCTCCTGCTTCTGTCTGGCATCATCGAAAATCAATTCATACCCGTTCTTTTCACTGAAAACCTTTTTTATGGATTCTGAATGGGCAGTCCGCCAGTCCGACTCTGCCCCTACCTGGGAGAATCCAATCGTAATCACATCATTCTCTGCTTCCATACCGTTTTCGTCTGAAGCATCCGCTTTCTTCGAGGCGTCCTGTGTGTCATAGCTGCATCCTGCAATCACACCAACCGTCATTGCCGCGCAAAGCAAAATACTGATCCATTTCTTTCCCAAACCCTGTTCCTCCTTTTTCCGGCATTCTAAACCTCCGCTTCAATATTATTAGCAGGGAGAATAATCACTGCCTCCGTCCCTACATTTTCCTCACTCTCGTAAAACACCCCATATTCCTCGCCATAGTAATGATGGATACGCTGGTTGACATTGGCAACGCCAAAGCCCTTCTTGTCATCATCGTCGTATCCCACCATATAGCGCCGCAGCTTCTGAAGCTCTTCTTCCGTCATTCCTTTTCCATTGTCAATTACTTTCAATATGACCTTATTGCCGTCCCGGTAGCCCTGGATTGTAATCAGGCCTTTCCCTCTTTTCTTTTTAATTCCATGGTAGAGGGCATTTTCAACCAATGGCTGCAGAGTTAGCTTCGGTATGGTATAGTCCATAATTTCTTTGTTAATGTCTATCCGGTAATCCATAATATCCTGGTATCGGAATTGCTGAATCTTGAGATAGCTGTCTACATGCTTCTTTTCTTCCTCTACTGTAATGTAGTCCCTTCCTTTACTAAGAGTCGTACGGAAGAATTCGGACAGCATGGTCACCATCATTACAACATTGTCTGTCTGTTTCTCTTCTGCCAGCCACACGATCGTATCCAGCGTATTGTATAAGAAATGCGGGTTAATCTGTGCCTGCAGAAGTTTATTTTCCATCGCCCGCAGGTTCGTCTGCTCCCGCTTGATATCCTCCACAAGCTGGCCGATCTCTTCCGCCATATCATTGAAGCTGTCTGTAAGAACCGCAATCTCATCCTCCGCTTCCACCTGCACCCGGGTGTCAAAATCACCTTTCGCCACCTGTCTGGACATATCACACAACTCTTGAATCGGCCTTGCCACACTTCGGAAAGCAAGAATCACGAGAAAAACGGTCAGCATAATAACCAGGCAGACCACAATAATACTGATTCGCTGCGTACGGGCACTATCCTGCAGAAGTTCTTCTTTGATGTTGGCGAAGTTGGCCGTTTCTGCAATTACATATTCCTGAATAGCACTGTCGATTACCTCCGTAAGCTTATAGACATTGTTTTCCAGCATTTCCATATTTTCCGTATATTTTCCGCTGTCTTCTTCCAGATTCTCATCAATCTGCCGGATCCATTTCTCCAGGGAATTCAAAGTCCGCTTAATACGCATGGAGCGAGTTCTGTTGGCATTGACCGTAGCAATATCCGCCATCTCATCACAAGCCTCTCTCAGCTCATAAATATAGGTGTACGGATTCACAATTTTAATCCCGTTGACCGTGACCTTGCCTTCCTCCAGCTTACTGACCGGCTCCCCCCGGATAACCGCCAGATACATACTGTAATCCAGCCGCTCCTTAAACTCCGATTCATAACTGTTCGCGTAGGTAACGCTGTTGGTAATCTGATCAAACGCATGATTCGACATATTCAGCACATACATCAGATACAGCACCAGAATCGTCAGCGGCAGCAATGCGGCCACAGCAATCATGCCAAGCCTCTCATTCAGCGAAAAGTGCTTTTTAAATGAAATTCTCATCCTTGTACCTTTCCTCTCGTACGATATTCTTTCGGCGAACACCCCTGGGTTTTCTTGAAAATGTAACTAAAATAGTGGGAGTCCTTATACCCCACATCGAAACCGATTTCCGAAGTCTTCCGGGACGAACACATCAGCAGTTCTTTCGCCTTTTCCATCCGGGTTTCTGTCAGATACTCCACAAAAGTCTTTCCCACCTCCTGACTGAAGATGGAGCTAAAATAGCTGGGACTCATCCCCACATTGGACGATACCGTATTCAGCGAAATATCTTCTGTCATATAGTTTTCCATAATATAAATCTTCGCCGTCTCGATGATATCCGAATATCTTCTTCCCGTAGCGGCATCACGAAGCCTTAAAAGCCCTTTAATCAACCCTTCCACATATTTTTTCATCGTCTCCGTACTCTGCATACAGTCTTTCATATCCTTCATGTCGCCGCACTCCTGCTGCATCTTCTCCTGCGAAAGCCCAATGCTCTCCCCAAAGGTCACGACACTGATATAAATATCCATCAATATATACTGACACATCATCATAGATTTTATATTATCTTCCGGTATCTCATCAAAATACGCCTGTACAAAGCTTTCTGTCTCTTCCTCGGTGCCGCCTCTTAAAAACTTCGCAATCAGCTCCCGGTTCGATTCCACAGAACCAAGGCCCCGCACCTCCGGCTCTTCCTCCCGGTCAGAATGCAGCTCTTCCCACGACACAATCTGATTTGCCGGAGATGTAAACCGCGCTGCGAATGCCCGTTCTGCCTTGCCGAAAGAATCCCGCAGTTCCCGGAGTCTCTCCACCGGCTCCCCGATTCCTCCAAAATACTCCATCTTCGGATAACGGGATACAATCTCATGGATGCCGTCACGACACGCGTCAATCTCATGCTGCAGCTCCTCACCATTTTCTGCAAGACACAGAATGGCCCAGCCTTCTACGCCCCTTCGGAAATAATAGACCCCTTTCCTCTGTTGCAGCATCTCTTCTATATCTACAAACACAGACACCATCTGCCTACTCTGAGTGTCTTCTTTCTCACCATAGCTTGTGATTTTAAACAGAATCAAATTGTATATCTGGGCGCTCAAATCCATCTCAAGCCGTTTCCCCTGCTCTAAAGTCTCCGTCATAGACAAATGCTCCGTCAGGATACGGGTCAGGAATTCATATTTATCATGTTCCCGGTTCTCCTGCATGTCCGCCTCATATTTCTTCAGGAGATCCCTTTCTTCCTGTTCCTTCCGGATAACCTCCGCCACTTCACCGATTACTCCCAGGAGCTGTTCTGCAGAAACCGGCTTCAGCATATAGTCCGTAATACCGATTCCAATCGCTCTCTTGGCATATTCAAAATCATTATAACCGCTCAGGATCAGTATCTTGATATTGGGGAGTTCCTTTTTTACTGCCTCCGAAAGCTCCAGCCCGTCCATAAAGGGCATCTTAATATCTGTAATCAATATATCCGGCTTCTCCTTCAGAATCAGCGGGTAAGCAAGTTCACCATCACTTGCCTCTCCCACAAACTCATACCCCTCTTCTGCCCAGTTAATGCTATTCTTTATTCCATTTCGGATAACGACTTCATCCTCTACCAGAAAAATCTTAATCATGTATCATAGACTCTCTTTCTATATTTAAATTGAGACTCACCAGGGTCCCGTCTGACATAGTTCTATTTAATCACCTTTAGCCACAAATTTCAATAGAATAAAAAAGAAGCCCCACAGCCTTTTTGCTGCAAAGCCTCTTCTTTTTTCTAAATAACTGTATATCTTATATAAGCAATCTTTCCTCTTACTTAACCTACATGACGTTCAAATCTTTTGAATCCAAGAATTTCTTCAATTCTATTCATAGCATCTTGTGGAATTACGAAACCACTGGCTTTTATATTATTCTCTAATTGAGATGAGTTACTTGCCCCTGCAATTACACAACTTATTTCCGAATGCTGCAAAATCCATGCCATTGACAAGATTGAGACATTCGTTCCCAGATCATTCGCCACTTTTGTAAGTTCATCAACAATTGCAAGGTTATCATCTGTGAGCAGATTATTAATCTGTTTATCTGCCTGATGTGTTGCCCGGGAGCCTTCCGGATAGGGCTGTCCTTTTTTATACTTTCCTGTCAAAAGCCCTTGTGCAAGCGGAGAAAAAGACGTAATGCCAATACCGTACTTTCTGCATGTACCCATAATCTCATGTTCGATATATCTATCAATCATATTATATTGTGGTTGAATTACTGAAATAGGATAAAGACCGAGTTTATCAATAATTTTTTGTGCTTCTTCAATTCTGGCACTTCCCCATTCCTCACTGACACCATAATAAAGGACTTTTCCCTGTGCCACAAGATCACTCATCGCCCGCAGCGTTTCCTCAATATCAGTATTTTCATCAAAACGATGGCAATAATACAAATCCAAATAATCTAACTGCATATTCTTTAAAGATTGATTGCAATTTTCCATAATGTGCTTTCTGGAAAGCCCTCTATCATTTACTCCGGTTCCCGTAGGGAAATACACCTTACTTGAAATTACAAGTTCTTTACGAGGGAAATCCTTCAAAACCTTGCCTAAAAACTGTTCTGCAGCACCATCAGAATAAGCGTCTGCACAGTCAAAAAAATTAATACCGCTTTCATAAGCAAGCTTAACCGTTTCTTTCGCTATGTCTTCTTTAGAACCTCCTTTCAAATCTGTCATCCAACTCCCCAATGCAATCTCACTGATTTTAATTCCTGCTTTTCCTATATTACGATATTTCATTTAACCTTCCCCCTTTATTACTAAATTTTTTATAACAATTTTATAAAGGGCGGAAATTTTTCTTCTCCGCCCCATTTTTACATCCTTTGTAACTCCCTACTTTTCAAACTTCTCCATAAATCTCTGGATAATAATCGCACACTCTGCACGGCTTGTGCTGCCCTGTGGGTCGAGACGATAAGAACCATCTTCATTTTCTTTTCCTTCAATGATTCCATTTTCTACTGCCCACTTCATAGCAGTTTCTGCGAATTCGCTTACCTGTCCTGCATCAGAAAAGCTGCTGATGTCTGCTGTCTTTGATATATCGTATTTCTTATAATCCGCATAACGGTACATCATAACTACCATCTGCTCACGGGTAATCGGATCGTTCGTTCCAAAGTAT
>CABIYE010000048.1 GCA_902362865.1 Clostridiaceae bacterium | reverse complement strand
GTTTAGAATTATCCTTCTGTCTAATCAAAAAAGAATAAGTCTGCAAGCTGTTTTCTTGCTTACAAACTTATTATACGAGGAGTGGACAATATATGAACTTTGTTATGATTCTTTTAATGATTATCGGCGGCGCTGTGGGAATTATTACTTCCCTTTATATTTTAATCAGCCTCCCCGCTATCATCATCTGGAAAATATACCGGAAATTCCGTTATGGATATCCTTTGACGCGTTAGTGTACACCTTAAAGTAATATAACGGCCGTCATTACTTACTTTCTGTTACGGCTTTATTATAAAAAGCAGCCAATGATTTGTCTATTTACGAATAATTATATATCCAAACCTCTTCAGAGTTTTATGATCTTGGCAGACAGGCGATTCCAATCCGCATCGGGATTCCTCCGCTTCTGAGTACAATGTTCTTTCCGGATATGCTTATAACTTCTGTTCCGGTTGAACTATATGAATATGGCTCTATACGGGCCGCCAGACTGGTCATGGAAGAAACTCTGGATCTTGCACTTGTGAATATGAATTTTTATGAAATAGATAAGCTGAATTCTCACCAGATACTCTCTGACCGTATTGTATTTTGTGTATCTCCCGGTCATCATCTGGCAAATGAAAAAGAAGTTTCTATTGAAATGTTAAAAGTGGAATAAAACCACATGTTATTATGCACGCAAGCCAGTTATATACCATCCAAAATTTTATTCACGATCATTTGGGCGGAGGCTTTCTCTATGCATCTCTTCTGAAAAATTTACCCGGCCTGATCGGTATTCCCATTGTTCCGTCTATTACTCAGGAAATCGGTCTTGTATGGAAAAAAGGAAAGTATGTAACTGACTGCGTGGAAAAATATATCTCATTTATAAAAAATTATGTCTGATTTCGCCCTAAAACTCTAATACGCACCGGAGCAATTGGATGAATATTTCCTATACAATACTCATAAACCATTCCACGGTTTCCGGTGAATAATGGGAAAAGAATAAGCTTTTTCCTGTATCAAGCGCTTCAATCTGTTTCATTTCCTCATCAGTCAGTGAAAAATCAAACACATTGAAGTTTTCCTGCATTCTTTCTTCGTGAGTAGATTTCGGGATAACAACTACTCCATTCTGAAGCAGGAAGCGAAGCGCCACCTGAGCTGCACTCTTTCCATATTTTGCTCCGATTTCTTTCAGTACCGGAGTATTGAAGAAATCATTTTTTCCCTCTGCAAACGGTCCCCAGCTCATAATCTGTGTATTATATTTGGAAAGATACTTACGTGCCTCTTTCTGCTGCTGGAATACATGTGTTTCCACCTGATTTACTGCCGGAACAACTTCTGCAAAATGAGCAATGTCAATATAACGGTCCGGATAGAAGTTTGAAACTCCGATTGCACGTGCCTTGCCCGCTTTGTAAGCTTCCTCCATTGCACGGTAAGTTCCGTAATAATCACCAAATGGCTGATGGATTAAAAGCAGATCCACATAATCTGTTTTCAGCTTTTTTAACGATTCCTCAATCGAAGCTCTTGCTTTTTCATAACCTGCATTACTGACCCAGATTTTTGTTGTAATGAAAAGTTCCTCTCTTGGCAGACCACATTTTACAATCGCCTGACCTACACCTTCTTCATTGCCATATGCCTGGGCGGTATCAATGCTGCGGTATCCGTTTTTAATTGCTGTAAGCACACAGCGTTCCGTTTCTTCCGGCGGAGTCTGATAAACTCCATAACCAAGCTGAGGCATTTTTACGCCATTATTTAATGTAATGTAATCCATAGTTTTATCCTCCCTTTGATATTCATTTTACGAAATCTACAATTTCTTACTTTCTGTTTGCATTTAAATTATATCCTGTTAAAATGAATATGTACAATATCAATTCCGAAACCTACTATTCACATTATGAATAAAAAGGAGCACCTATATGTTAGACTTATCAGAGCTTTATCAATTTATAACCTATGCAGAATGTGGTACATTATCTGCTGCGGCAGAGATACTTCACATTTCCCAGCCGACCCTTACCAGAACCATGCATCATGTAGAAGAAGCTTTTGGTGCTCCACTCTTCCACCGGGGGAAAAACCGTATTGAATTAACCGATACCGGAAAAGTTGCCGTAGAACAGGCCAGCTCACTGCTTGCCGAAGCCGAAAAAGCAATTCAGGCAGTACAGGCATTTGAACGCAATCAACATATGATTACCATCCATTCCTGTGCCCCGGTGCCCTTATGGTCATTATTGCCTGAGCTTTCACGCAGATTTCCCGAAAACATTATTTCCTCAAAACTGACAACAAATATGGACGAAATCATTCAAAATGTTATCTCAGGCAATGCCGATATCGGCATTTTACCTCAGTCCTGTCCACATAAAGATCTCCGCTGTATTCCCTATCTCCAGGAGCAGCTCTACGTCTGCATCCCGGAAGAACACACACTGGCAGAACAATCCCATTTGAGTCTTTCACAAATCAACGGTTTTAACTGCCTTCTTCGTGATGAAATCGGCTTCTGGACAGACCTGGTAAAGAAAAAAATGCCCGCATCCCGTTTTCTGGTACAAACAGACGAATTTGAGTTTGAGGAACTTGTACGAACCTCCACATTGTTGTGCTTTTCCAGCAATAGAGCCGCCGATCCAAATCAGACTCTGAAGGGACGTAAGTTGATTCCTTTGACCGACCCGGAAGTTAATATTACCTATCATCTGATCAGTCCTGTTTCATCCTCTACAACCGTATTATCCTCCCAGGAAAAATAGGCTATCAAAATATGCTCCCGGCTTGTCTCATGGGCATTCAGCGTTCCATCAATCTCCCGGTGAATTGCCGATACGGGCAATATTCCTTTTCAATGCCCGGCCCAGGTATCCTTCGCTGGTTCCGGCAGAATATCCATTGGCCGTATCAAAAAAATTTATCCCCAAAGAAAGCGCATGGTTCACCACTTTCTCTGTTTCTTTAATATTCCGCTATCATCTGAATACGTTTTATCGCCTGATGGTTGTTATCTGGTTTTATAGCGAATAAAAACCGCGCCGGAATCGTATGTCCTTGCCTCAATCAATTTTAAAGGTATCGGTTCAGCCTGGCCCTTATCCTCTCTTTGAAAAACAGTGGGAAACGATGCTCTGCCGTCAATTCCGGCTCCGATTAAAACAATTACTTCGTCCAGCAATCCTTCGTCAAGAAATGCCGTATTGATTGCAGGGCCGCCCACAATGCCCAGCTTCTCAATTCCAAAGTTTTTCTTCAACGCTTCACAGGCAGCGGCCAGATCAATTCCAGCATCACCTGCCACGATATACGAGATATTTTTTTCGTCCAGATAGATCAGATATTCCCTGCTAACCTGTTTGGAAGTAATAAGGATATGTGGTTTCTCATATTGGCTGTCATGTTTCCAAAGCAGGGTACCCTTCGTGTCTACAACGATGGTATAACCATTGCTGCTGGCCGCTTTTTTAGAAACGGTTTCCTTTCCAAAAGGCAAATTATTTTCAGGCATGAACTCGCCAGGTTCAGCCAGTTCCAATCTGGCAGTTGTCTTTCCGCTAATTGCCGACTGCAGTCCCAGTTCATCCAGCAGAGGATAGTAATCCTCCACACCGGCAAGTCTCCCGACCATGTCACAGTCAATCCTTCCATCAACGGACGTCATCATGTAGCATACGATATACGGTTTATTCATTTGAACCATTCCTTTCTTTTCATTCGTTCTCGATTGTTAAAGTTACTCTAAAATAGCGTTCTTCCCATTTCATACGCCAGTTGGGGAAATTTAGAACACCGAGTCATATTGACTGTTCCGCATCCTGTCCCAAGCACCATGCCCACGTCTTTCAGATTCAAATACCGGACAAGGATGAATATCCTCATGGGCTGCGTCAATCACTTGAACGCTATGCCCGCCTTCTTTTGCACCACGAATAAATTTTGTAGCCAATAAATTTGAAGAACCATCCTTATTGGGACTTCCTTCTAATACTACGATTTTCATTTTATTTTCATCTCCCAACGATGGAGTAGGCATCTCCACGTTATATTTTGATACACATACAGTATAAAACAGAAAAACGCCCATAACAAATGCTTACTTTTCATGCCATTTTATGCCTTAAAGGTATATCTATATGCCATAATAATCTGTTTTTACAAATTAGGATACCACCGTTTTTGGAATCAAAATAGATGTATATGGGTGGGTGATGATATGGATGCGCAGAAGCGGCTCCTACTGGACCTAATGAACTCAATGTGAAATGCAAAAAAGCCGAGAGCCGGAACCGTTGTCCAAACAGTCCCGACTCCCGGAAATCCCTTGTTTTTTACACTTTTTCAGTTCGCTATTTCGTAACCCGTGACATCAATACAACGCACTCGACGGTATTACCAGTTATAAAAAAGTATCTATATCATAAATAGGCAATGCAATTCTTCCCAAACGCCTAAAAATTCGATTGTGTTACGATTGCGCATCCAGTTTTGAATCACAAATCGTGGGTCGTCCTCATTTCGACAATATCTGTTAATGAAATAAATTCATTTTCAAAATTCGTAGTATAGATGCCAATATCAATACCTTTTGTATGGATAGTTTCCTTAACAATCTTCGCCATAACCTTTCTACTTCATCCTCCCACATTTCCCGATATGCCTCAATATAACTCTTAACACAACCAGGATATATACAAATACCTTCTACACATTCTTTTATACAAACCCAGTATTTTCTCATCACAAGCAAAATCCAGTAAATAATCAAACAAATGTGCTAATTCATCTTCCGACACGCCTCTGCTGCACACATCTTCAACCAATGGTAAATAAATCTCATAGGCTTTCTGATGTAATTGGACTATGTCAATAAGATGTTTTTGATTACCAAGAATATATTTACTCATAATTGTCCTCCTTCTACTGCTGTCAGAAGGAGAGATAACAATACCACTTTTATATGAAAGAGTAAATATCAACTGTGCGAGAGTAAATTCCACCGCATAAGCGGACGGTGGAATTTAAAATTTCATTTTTCAGCCACTTTATTTGCATTACCATGTATGGAAATGCTTAAATATCCATGTTATAATATTTGAAATTAATTAGACTTGTGTGGTGGATATTAAATGGAAACAATCATCCAAACAATGCAAAAAGAAATAAGGAAATTTACTCTTGAAAAAGGAGGCAACCCAACAGGTATTTTAGGTGTAACAGTTTACCGGTTTACAGAAGAAAAAATACAAATGCCATTGGTTGAAAATCCATATTTATATATTGTGATTGACGGAATGCTTAGGCTTCATACTCCATCGGGAATTATGGACTATATGGCGGGACAATATTCGGTATCTCAAATAGATACTCCATTAATGGGAACAGTTTTAAACTTTTCAGAACAGCAGGATTTTTTAGCACTTTCTATTGAGATTACAGTAAATGATGTTATAACAACTATTTTAAACTTAGATAACGATTTGATAGAAAAGATAATAAATGAGCAACTGGAAAAATCAAAAATGGTTATATCAGATGAAGCAGTAATAGAAACTGTTTATAAACTGCTTTCTGGAATACATAGAGTAATTCCATCGGAATTTATGCGAAAAAATATTTTGCAAGAGATTATTTATTACGTTCTTTGCGGTTCTTGTGGTAAACAATTTATACAAAGTATCGTAAATATTCAACAGGCAAACGAAATATATGAAGCTAATAGTTGGATTAAAGAAAACTTCCGAGATTCTTTTACCGTAGAGAATTTGGCAGGGCAAAGAAATATGAGCGTATCCTTATTTCACCAAAAATTTAAGAGCGCTGTAGGAATGGGACCTTTACAATGTCAAAAACGACTGCGCTGTACAGAAGCACGACGGTTAATGTTGGATGATAATATGAACGTAACAGAAGCATCTATTGAAGTTGGATATGAAAGTGTATCACAATTTATTCGAGATTATCGTAAAATCTTTAGTTCCGCACCCAAAGAGGATATTTTGAACATTAAAAAGCATTTGGAGAAATAAGCAATTTTTTTGTAGAAACAGGCAAGCGTGATTGAACAACTTACTGATATACTATCCGTGATACGAAAAAAGAGTTTTTCGTAATATTAGTACGGAGGTTTTTTAAATGATTTTAACAGATGAAATATGTGATAAGTTGTGTGCTGCCGCAAAAGAAAAGAGTAAGGAACTCGGTATAGACATTAGCTTTGCGATAAGCGATGAAAATGGTTTGCCGAGAGTGTATCGAAGATATGGAGAAGCATTGGTGCTGAGCATTACGCTTGTACCTGGAAAAGCGTATACATCCGCTGTTACGCAATGTAAAACAAAAGATGTTGCAGCGGCTGCCGCAGAGGGGGCTGCGCTCATGGCAATTCAAACAAACGACCCTCGAATCACTCTTGTTGCAGGAGGTTATCCGTTGTTCGTAAATGGGAAAATTGCAGGTGGAATTGGTGTTGGAGGAGGAACAGAAGAACAGGATTGTCAAATAGCAGAATATGTAGTGTCTGTATTCGATGAATTATCCTGTTGATAGAGCAAAAATAAGAAAATCATGGAAAATATCAGTAAATTTTGTACCTGTAAAAATTTAAATTGTCCATTACACCCGACAAAGCATAATAAAGGATGCGCTCCGTGTATTAGTAAAAATTTACATCAGAAAGAAATACCGAACTGCTTTTTTAATCTTATAGAAAATGCGGAAGAGAGAACGGGCGATTCATTCAAAGATTTTGCGGAAATAATCAGCGGTAATAAGGCAAAAACAAAAATATCAGATTAAGGTATATAATATAGCATTTGGGCCGCCTGACAACTGGCGGCTCATTTTCTGTTACTTTATCGAAAGGAGTAAATTCCTATTTCTACTTAGATGAAATTCAAGGAGGTGTATGAAATCGAAATCCAATGGGTGTATTGTCCTATATGTAAAAATAAAACCCGTATTAAAATACGATTTGATACGGAAATGAAAAAATTTCCGTTGTTTTGCCCTAAATGTAAGCAAGAAACTTTAATCAATGTAGAAAATTTACATATGGATTCCAGAGACAGGGCAGTCATTCTCCTTGCAGGACTTCCGTCCCTCAACAATTCCCTGCGTCTGGGCATTCATGAGCCGCTACGCCAACGCATTGTCATGAATTATAACCTTGATGGCATGACAAAAGAAGAAGGGCGCGCCTACATACACGCAAAGCTGAAAGGCGCTGGCTGCACACAAACTGTCTTTGAAGATGCCGCCATAGAAGCAGTATTAAATGCCGCTGACGGAACTCCCCGTATCATCAACAAACTGTGCAACGCAAGCTTGTTGATCGGCAACAGCAGCAACTTAAATATCATCAATACTGATGCCGTAATGCAAGCCATTAATGACTGCGAACTCGGTTGATTTAAAATCCCTCATGAAATTAATTTGCATGGGGGATTTTCAGCAAAAGATAATTTGCATAATCAGCCGTTAATAATCTGCTCAAGATCCACACACCCTCTCGAAACAGCTTAATATAATGTGACGATTGAAGCATCATTTAATTTGCTGGACAACAACATCGTGCGCATCCCGCGGAGCGTTTTATAATATAGGAAAGGAAGAACTTTCCTATATTATAAAAAACAGGGAAACAGAAAAATCCATAACGGATATTTCTCTTTCCCTGTCGCATTTCTCCAGAGTGCCGTCCGAATTCGATTCCTTTTGCCTGAGAGTTTCAAGTATTCCTTGACCCTTGCCCCTTCGGCGCTTTTGCTTATTCCATACAAAAGTCTCTCTCAAATTCATCAACCGATTGTCTCTCTTTAATTCTTATTCATTATACTTTGGAATCAAATATTCTGGCAATCTTTTGGATTCTGTCAATATTTATTCTATAAATATATAAATAATTTCAATAATTACTCACTTTTATTTGTTATTTTTTCGTTGTAAACCAGGTAAATGTTCTGTTGAAATCTGACTTTCCGGTTTCAAGCCGATAAGTAATCGGAGTATTTCCGGTCTTTACTAAAATAGCAGCAGAGCAGGTGGCACTTCCGCCCGGATAGAGCGATACATTGACCATGCCGTCCACATCCTCAAAGTCATAAGCCCAGTCTATATTATCCAATTGATAGTTGGCTTCGCTATTAAAAAACCCTGAATAATAATTTATAACATCTGTTGCCTCAACTTCGTCTCTTCCTGACAGATAAGTGATCTTATATTTCACATAGATATATTCCTGCGATTCTCCCGGCACACTATTGTATTCATTTTGAGAAACATATTCCCACGCTTCCTGTCCGTCCTTATAGTCCAGAAGCTGTATCTCAAATTTTCCCAAATATACTCCGTAGCTGTATATATCCGTCGTATACGCATCATAAGCAGACAACGGATTCAGGCGGCTTCCCGCCTCCGGTTCGGAAGGAGTTTCCGGCTCAGAAGGATTACTCATCTCAGAACCTGCTGCATATCTTGAAATCATAGTTGCCGCTACCGCTCTGTTTACCTTTCCCTGCGGATTGATCAGTCCATTGTCCCCCATAATCCATCCGCTGCCAATTGCGTCCGCCACACCGTCTTTTGCAAAAGCAGATACTGAATTTCCATCCGGAAATTCATAAATATTTCCTTTTGTCACTTCTTTTCCCGTCTTATTCGCATATCGCGAAAGAATCGTCGCTACCTGCTCACGGGTAATACTGTCATTCCCGCCAAAATAACCGCTGTCATAGCCTGTGATAATTCCGTTGTCTCCCGCCCATTTAGCTGCCTGTGCATAGAAATCTCCTGCCGACACATCAGGATATTTTCCGTCATATACAACAGCCTGCGCACCTTCCATTCTCCAGATGATCGTTGCAAACTGTCCTCTGGTAAGCTCATCAGCCGGTCCGAAATAGCCATTCTCATACCCGGTCATCAATCCTTTTTCTGACACATCCTGCACATATGGCTCATACCAGTCACCTTCGTTTACGTCTGCATAACTTGCCGCCGAGACAGCAATAACAGAAAAACTCCACGCCATTATAACAAACAGCAGTCCAATTTTTCTTTTCATAAAAATCCCCCTTCACTATAGAAGGTACTGTAAAGTTTTACAGTCCTATTTTTCTTTAAAACCTTATATTTTCAAGGCATTCATCACTTTTGCAAATAAAAAAGCAATGCCCCCCCCTTTTTTCGTATATAATGTAATCGCCACAAAAACAAAATACGAAAGGTAAATCATTGCTTATGGATAACATTATACTCTATTTACTTACTATCATTCAAGAACAATAC
>CABIYE010000047.1 GCA_902362865.1 Clostridiaceae bacterium | reverse complement strand
TTCAAGATCAATACGGATGACGTGGAGAACGCAAAGAAGGTTGCGGGACTGAAAGGCTTTACGCTGGAAGGCGACGATGTTTACTGCCTGATGGCAGATAAGACGGGTGTTACCATCTTCCCGGGACTTTCCACCAACTTAAGCGACGGATGGTTTAATGTACTTGGAACTAACAAATCCGAATCTGTTAATGGAACAAGTATTTACTCCATGCCGGATCCGGATGCAAGCCACGGAACGGTTATGCCGATTACATCTGAGGAATATGATAACCTTCTGAAAAAATATGATGAAGCTTATGCGGAGAAGGCAAAGGATGCCAGTGACAAGGCGGATGCTGCAATTAAAGCGGTTGAACCGGTTACGGAAGAAGAGCTGACTGCTATTACAGAAGATATTACACTTCCGAAAGAGATTGAGAATATGGACGGAGTAACCGTTACATGGACAAGTTCTGATGAGACGGTAATTTCCACAGAAGGTGTAGTAACCAGACCGGCGGCAGGCGAAGAGGATGCAGTTGTAGATCTGACAGTGACGATTACCGTTCCGGGAGCTGACGGTGTGCGCGACCAGATCAGAAGTAAATCTTATGTTGTTACGGTTAAGGCGGAAGCGAAACCTATTACTCTGGAGTCCATTGCGGTAACAGCACCGACAAAGACTGAGTATACGGTAGGAGAAGAGCTTGACCTTGCAGGAATGAAGGTGACTGCAAAATACAGCGATGGTTCAACGGAAGATATTGCAGTAACGGACTGCGAAGTAAGCGGCTATGATAAGACAAAGACCGGTGAGCAGACAGTAACAGTAACATACGAAGGAAAGACGAACACCTTTAAGGTTACAGTGAAAGAAGCAGCAGCCACTCCGAAACTTCCATACGAGGACGTAGCAGAAACTGACTGGTTCTACGATGAAGTGGCTTATAACTACTTTGCAGAAACCATGACGGGTACAGATCCTACGCACTTCTCACCATACGCAACGCTGGTACGTGCGCAGTTTGCAACCATTCTTCACAGAATTGAGGGCGAACCGGTTGTAGCGTATACGAACAGATTCCCGGATGTACCGGATAAACAGTTCTATTCAACGGCAGTTCTCTGGGCAGCAGATGCGAAGGTTGTTACGGGGTACACAGATTCCGGCTATTTTGGAACGAACGATCCGATTACCCGTGAGCAGATGGTAGTTATGATGTACCGCTATGCGGATTATAAGAACTATGATATATCAAAGACAGCAGACCTCAGCAGCTTTTCTGATGCAGAGCAGGTAAGCGAATTCGCAGAAACTGCTATGAAGTGGGCAGTAGAAAATGGAATCATTGAAGGAAAAGAAAATGAAAATGGTTCTTATCGTCTCGACCCGCAGGGCAGCACAAGCCGTGCAGAGTGTGCGATTATTATCCAGAGATTTATGGAGATGTTTGAGAAATAAATCCTGAAAAAGCAAGAGGTAATCCCTGTTGAGGGGATTACCTCTTGCTTTTTCGGTATTTGGAAGGCGTCATGCCATACTTTTCCTGGAAAATCTTATAAAAATAGCCTTTATTGTGGTATCCTACAGTTTCTGCAATTTCATCAATACCTTTCCTGGAAGCGGCCAGCAGATTGGCAGCGTGTTCCAGGCGGATCTGCTGAAGATATGCCGAGTAGGTCAGCCCGGTCTTACTTTTAATCAGGCGGTTGAAATAGTCCTCCTGAAAGTGGAAAACATCTACAAGCTCTTGTATGGTAACATTCTTGTAGTGGTTCTGGATATATTCTGAGATTTCTTCAAAGACGATCCAGTTCATCGTGATTCTCTGTTCCTTTGAGAGAGAAAATTCATATTTGGTGCTTAGGATCCGGAAAATGCGAAGAAGCAGGCCTTTGCGGATGTAGCTGGTTCCTGTGTCTCCGCCATAGAGTTCCTTTATGAGCAGGAACAGGCATTCCTCCAGTTCGGAGGCGGCGTCGCTTCCGGGTCTGAAATGAAGATACTGCTGCAAGTCTTTTTGTTTTAGCAGGGCCGACTGGAGAAAAGCGATGATTTTCTGGGTTGTAATGTTCTCATCCATAATCTCGGTGAACATGTCGTTGGCGATTCCAAGGAACAGAATGACGGCAGGCTCTGAGAATAGATAGTCCTGATGCAGACAGTTCTTATCAATGAGGCACAGATCCCCTCTGGCGAAGGTAATGTCCCGCCCCAGAATCCGCTGCCGGAATTCGCCCTCCACGACGTAGGTTAGCTCCATGTAATCGTGGGTGTGGAGCTGCGTCTTCTCACCGTCATCAAAAGGGAGCCGGAAGCAGAAGTTCCGGGGAGCCGGACACATGGTAGAGTGCAGGATACCGGAGCGGTCGATGTTCCAGCACAGTGCAAAGATACGGTCGCTGGGAGGCAGAGGGTAGGTCTTTACCTCCTGGGTGGATTTGGAATATTCCGGGCAGACAAGCCGTGCGCCCAGCTTGTGTCCCGGCGGAAGAAGCAGACTGTTGTCAGTTGTAATCTGTCTGCATAATTCAGAAAGTTTCAAGGGCAGTCCTCCTTTTCGTCTTTTTTTTATTGTAAATGTTTCTTAGGAGAGATTCAACTCTTCTTTTCACAGCTTCGCACGATAATGTATATATTACTGGTCGGAATAGGTAACTTTTTTGTTGAAAATGCAGAGTTATGACCTTGCAACTGAGGCGAGGATTGTCTATAATAGAATCAGCGGATAAAAAATAAGAAGCGTAATATCTAGTTTAAAGAAAGTGAGGACTTAGCATGTTAGAAACGAAGAATTACAAGTTCTGGTTCTGTACCGGATCACAGGATTTATACGGTGACGAGTGTCTGGAACACGTAGCACAGCATTCTCAGATTATCGTAGAGGCATTGAACAAATCCGGGCTTCTCCCATATGAGCTTGTCTGGAAGCCGACTTTGATTACGAACGAATTAATCAGGAAGACATTCAATGAGGCGAATATGGATGATGAGTGTGCAGGTATTATTACATGGTGCCATACATTTTCTCCTGCGAAATCCTGGATTCTGGGACTGAAAGAACTGAGAAAGCCTCTGCTTCATTTGCATACACAGTTTAACAGAGAGATTCCGTATGATGAGATTGATATGGATTTCATGAATGAGAACCAGGCGGCTCATGGCGACCGTGAGTATGGACATATTTTCACACGTCTTGACAAGAACCGCAAAGTGGTTATGGGATATTGGGAAGATCAGGATACGCAGGCAAGAATCGGCTCCTGGATGAGAACCGCAGTCGGCGTGCTTGAGAGCAGCCATGTACGTGTGATGCGTATTGCGGATAACATGAGAAATGTTGCCGTAACAGAAGGCGACAAGGTAGAAGCGCAGATCAAATTTGGCTGGGAAGTAGACGCATATCCGGTAAATGAGATCGTAGAAGAAGTGAATGCAGTATCAAAGGCAGATATTGATGCGGTAGTAGAAGAATATTACAGCAAGTATGACATTCTTTTGGAAGGAAGAGACGAAGCTGAATTCAGAGAACATGTTGCGGTACAGGCACAGATTGAGGTTGGCTTTGAGAAGTTCTTAAGTGACAGGAATTATCAGGCAATCGTAACCCATTTTGGTGATCTTGGAGGATTAAAGCAGCTTCCGGGACTTGCAATCCAGAGATTGATGGAGAGAGGTTACGGCTTCGGTGCAGAGGGTGACTGGAAGACAGCAGCCATGGTACGTATCATGAAGATCATGACACAGGGAATGAAGGACGCCAAAGGAACTTCCTTCATGGAAGATTATACATATAACCTGGTAGAAGGCAAAGAAGGAATCCTTCAGGCGCATATGTTGGAAGTTTGCCCGACGATTGCGGACGGACCGATTAGCATCAAGTGCCAGCCGCTTTCCATGGGAGACAGAGAAGACCCGGCTCGTCTTGTATTTACATCTAAGACAGGCCCGGCAGTGGCTACATCCCTGATCGACCTTGGCAACAGATTCCGTCTGATTATTAATGATGTGGAGTGTAAGAAGGTAGAGAAGCCGATGCCGAAGCTTCCGGTAGCAACAGCTTTCTGGACACCACAGCCGAACCTGAAGACGGGCGCAGAAGCCTGGATTCTTGCTGGTGGTGCACATCATACGGCATTCTCTTATGACCTGAATGCAGAACAGATGGGAGACTGGGCGGCAGCTATGGGAATTGAAGCGGTATATATTGACAAGGATACGACTATCCGCAATTTCCAGAATGAACTGAGATGGAACTCTGTTTATTACAGATAATATAAAATAAAGAAAGGGAAAGGTATGTAACAATGAGTGATGTAAAAAATGCAATTATGACAGGTCAGACAGCTCTTGGTATTGAGTTTGGTTCCACCAGAATTAAAGCAGTTCTGGTAGATGAGAAGAATGTACCGATTGCTTCCGGAAGCCATGAGTGGGAGAACAGGCTGGTAGATAACATCTGGACGTATACGCTGGATGATATCTGGAACGGACTGCAGGACTGCTACAGAGATCTGGTGAAGGATGTAAAGGAAAAGTATGACGCTGAGCTTACCACAATCGGAGCAATGGGATTCAGTGCAATGATGCACGGCTATCTTGCGTTTGATAAGAATGATGAGCTGTTGGTACCATTCCGTACCTGGAGAAACACCATCACAGAGCCGGCTTCTGAGGCATTAACAGAGCTGTTCCAGTATCATATTCCGCAGAGATGGAGTATTGCGCATCTGTATCAGGCTATTCTGAATGGAGAAGAACATGTAAAGAATGTTGATTTCTTCACAACGCTTGCAGGATATGTACACTGGCGGTTGACAGGTAAGAAGGTTCTGGGCGTAGGCGATGCTTCCGGTATGTTCCCGATTGATATGAACACCGGAGATTATAATGAGAGAATGATTGGTCAGTTTGATGAGCTGGTAGCAGATAAAGGATTTGACTGGAAGTTGAAAGAGATTCTTCCGGGCGTGCTTACCGCTGGAGAGAATGCAGGCGTGCTGACAGAAGAAGGCGCGAAGCTTCTTGACCCGACAGGAACACTGAAGGCTGGTATTCCGGTTTGCCCACCGGAAGGCGATGCAGGAACAGGTATGGCGGCTACGAACAGTGTTGCACAGAGAACCGGAAATGTATCCGCAGGAACCAGTGTATTTTCTATGGTAGTTCTGGAGAAAGACTTAAGTAAGGTATATCCGGAACTGGATATGGTAACAACACCGGATGGAAGTCTTGTGGCAATGGTACACTGCAACAACTGTACTTCAGATCTGAATGCATGGGTAGGAATTTTCAAAGAATTTGCAGAAAGCTTCGGCATTGAAGTAGACATGAACAAGCTGTTCGGAACACTGTACAACAAAGCGCTGGAAGGCGATGCTGACTGTGGCGGACTTCTTGCTTACAACTATTTCTCAGGCGAGCATATTACAGGATTTGAAAAAGGACGTCCGTTATTCGTACGCCGTCCTGATAGCAAATTCAATCTTGCAAACTTCATGAGAGTACACCTTTTCACTTCTCTTGGAGCATTAAAGACAGGTATGGATATTCTTCTGAAAGAAGAGAAGGTAAATCTGGATAAGATTTATGGACATGGCGGGCTCTTCAAGACCAAAGGCGTTGGGCAGGGAATCCTTGCTGCAGCAATCGACACACCTGTTTCTGTAATGGAGACGGCAGGCGAAGGCGGAGCATGGGGTATTGCACTTCTGGCTTCTTATATGAAGAATAAGGCAGAGGGCGAGAGCCTTTCCGCATATCTTTCTGATAAGGTATTTGCAGGTGAGACAGGAAGCGAGATGCAGCCGGTTGCAGAGGACGTAGCCGGATTTGAAGCATTTATCGAGCGTTACAAAGCTGGCTTCCCGATTGAAAGAGCAGCAATTGATTCTTTGAAGTAAGGAGATAGGGCGATGTTAGAAGAACTGAAAAAACAAGTATATGAGGCAAATATGCTTCTTCCGAAATACGGACTGGTAACTTTTACATGGGGCAACGTAAGCGGAATCGACCGTGAGAAGGGATTGTTTGTAATCAAACCAAGCGGAGTTGAATATGACAAGCTGAAACCGGAAGATATGGTAGTTGTGGATCTGGAAGGAAATAAAGTAGAGGGAGATTACAACCCTTCTTCTGATACGGCAACACATGTGGTTTTGTACAACCGTTTCCCGGAAATCGGTGGTGTTGTACATACCCATTCTTCCTGGGCTACAAGCTGGGCGCAGGCAGGAAGAGATATTCCATGCTATGGAACTACCCATGCAGATTACCTCTATGGTTCTGTTCCATGCGTGCGGAATCTGACCAAAGAAGAGATTGACGCAGGCTATGAGAAGAACACGGGCGTATTGATTGCAGACGAATTTGAGGCACGCGGCATTGATTATAATGCAACACCGGCAGTACTCTGCAAGAATCATGGTCCTTTCACATGGGGCAAGGACGCTCATGAGGCAGTTCACAATGCGGTTGTGTTGGACGAAGTTGCGAAGATGGCTGCACGCTGCGAGATGATTAATCCCAACAATGAACCGGCGCCGCAGGAGCTTCAGGATAAGCATTATTACCGTAAACACGGTGCAAATGCTTACTATGGACAGGGAAAATAAGATACAGATAAAAGATTCTGAAAATATCAGTAGGGGAGCAGACGCTCCCCTACTGATATTTTATCGGCATTCCGATAAGATTTCTTCCAGTACCTCATCTACAGAATCGGTGGTATAAGTGGAATAATCGGAGACGCCGGGGGCGGCGGTGGACATAGCATAGCTTGTTCCTGCCGTCTGAAGCATCTCGATGTCGTTATATTGATCGCCGAAGGCAATGCATTCATCTGCTGTTATCCGGAAATGTTCCAGCATGGCGGAAAGGGCGATGCCCTTGTTGGTTCCCGGAGCGATGAAGTCAAGCCAGCGGCTTCCGGCAGTAACAATCTTGATTTCGGATTTGAAAAGCCGGTTGATTTCTTCCAGAGATTCTTCCATATTCCCATAGTTATAGAATGCAATTTTCAAAAACGGCTCATCCACCTCTTTGGTAATGTCTTTTACAATTCGGAGGTTGGTTTTCAGATCATTTTTCAGAAGATCTGTGAATGCAGGGTTGGTAGATTCTGTATAAAGGGTCTGTTCGCCGGATACAATAAAGTCATTCTGCCGGAGCCGGTGCAGAACGTCGATGATGCGCAGGCTTAAGCTGCGGTCGATGGCTGTTTTGGACAATACTTTTCCCTGATAGATAGAAAGGGAGCCGTTTTCAGCAATGTAGGCAATCTCATCCTTGATAGGTAAGAATAAGCTGCGAATGCTGGGGTACTGGCGCCCGCTGGCGGCAGCGAATAATATGCCGTGTTTTCTAAGCTCTTTTATCAGTTCCAATGTACGGGGAGCAACCTCCAAAGCCCCGTTTTTTAATATGGTTCCATCCAAATCACTGGCAATTAATTTTATCATAATTTTTTCCTTTCTATAGTCAAAACTGCCGAATAAGCGTTGCTATTCAACCATTCAAATATTATAATATAAGTAGTCAAATTTTTAAAGAAGGGAATGAAAAAAGAGGAATGAAAATAGGAATTGGAAATGATCATTCAGCGGTTGAGATGAAACAGGAAGTTGCGCAATTTCTGCAGGAGCTGGGGTACGAAGTTGTGAATTACGGAACGGATTCTAAAGCAAGCTGTCATTATCCGGTGTATGGGGAGAAAGTGGCAAGAGCCGTTGCGGCAGGAGAGGTGGATCTGGGGATTCTGATTTGTGGGACGGGCGTAGGAATTTCTCTTGCAGCAAACAAGGTGAAGGGAATCCGTGCAGTTGTGTGCAGCGAGCCATATTCAGCAAGATTATCCAAACAGCATAATAATACGAACATTCTGTGTTTTGGGGCAAGAGTTATCGGGATTGAGATGGCGAAGATGATTATCGAAGAGTGGCTGAATGCAGAGTTTGAAGGCGGACGCCATCAGGAACGTGTTGATATGATTATGGCGATAGAAGAAAAATAACAAGTATCAGGTGGGGAGATATGGACGGGATTATATTTGATGTGGACGGAACATTATGGGATTCTACAAAAGAGGTAGCGAAGAGCTGGAATCAGGTGCTTCGGGAGCATACGAAGCTGGAGGCGGATCTGACGGCAAAGCGGCTGGAAAGAGAATTCGGAAAGCCTATGGACGCCATTATGGACAGCCTGTTCCCGGAACTGGAGGCTCGGAAGAAAGAAGAAATTGCCGCTCTTTTTTATCAGTATGAAAATGAAGCAATGCGGACGGCACCATGCAGGATATATCCCGGCATGAAAGAGACGGTTAAGAAGCTGGCCGGGAAGTACAGACTTTTTATTGTAAGCAACTGTCAGGCCGGGTATATAGAGGCGTTTCTGGAAAATACAGGCCTTCAGGAATACTTTGAGGATCATATCTGCCCTGGCGATACGGGAATGCTGAAGGCAGATAATATCCGTCTTATTATGCGCAGGAACGGACTTCAGGATGCGGTTTATGTAGGGGACACGCAGGGGGACGCTGACGCCTGCCGGGAGGCGGGGGTTCCCATGGTCTATGCGGCATATGGGTTTGGTGATGTAAAAGAGCCATGGGCAGTTATTCAGAGTATGGGAGAGCTTTTGGAGGAAGACTTATGGCAAGGACAGTAGCAATAGGACTGCAGGATTTTGGCGATCTGATACAGAAGAATTATTTTTATGTTGACAAAACTGCTTTCATTAAAGAATGGTGGGAGAGTGGAGACAGTGTGACTCTGATTACCCGTCCGCGGCGTTTCGGGAAGACTTTAAATATGAGTATGTTAGAACAGTTTTTTTCGCTGGATTATGCAGGAAGAAAAGAATGGTTTCAGGGGCTTTCTATCTGGGAGGATGAGAAATATCGGGAACTTCAGGGAACCTATCCTGTTATCAGTCTGTCATTTGCCAGAGTAAAAGAGGTGAATTATGCGGATGCCCGGGCAAAACTCTGTGAAATTATAAGGAATCTTTATATCAAACATTCTTATTTAAAGGAAAGCGATATCCTTACAGATGCGGATAAAGCTTATTTTGAAAGAGTATTATCGGTAGAAGCCGGTAATGCAGATATGACATCGGCATTGTATCAGCTTTCCGATTACCTGTATCGTTATTACGGTAAAAAGGTAATTATTCTTTTGGATGAATATGATACGCCTATGCAGGAGGCTTATGTGAGCGGTTACTGGGAAGAGCTGACAGCGTTTACCAGAAGTATGTTCCATTCAGCTTTTAAGACGAATCCATGGTTAGAACGTGCGGTTATGACGGGAATTACAAGAGTCAGCAAAGAATCTGTTTTTTCAGATTTGAATAATCTGAAGGTGGTAACTGCTACATCAGAGGAATATGCAGATTCTTTTGGATTTACGGAAGAGGAAGTGTTTGCTGCGCTTGAAGAATGCGGGCTTGAAGAAGAGAAAGAACATGTGAAAAGATGGTATGATGGCTTCATTTTCGGGAGTCGCAGAGACATTTATAATCCATGGTCTATATTGAATTTTCTGGATAGCGGCAAATTCACTGCTTATTGGGCGAATACCAGCAGTAATAGTCTGGTGGGGAAGCTGATTCAGGAAGGAAATCGAAAAATCAAGGAAAAGTTTGAAATCCTGCTTCAGGGGGATGCAATATATTCTCCGGTTGATGAGCAGATTGTATATAATCAGCTTGATGATAATGAATCGGCAATCTGGAGCCTTCTGCTTGCCAGCGGATATTTAAAAGTGCTTTCCGTTGAAAGCTATCGGGATATTCCGGAGGGAATGCATCCGTTGTATCAACTCTCGCTTACGAATCTGGAGGTGAAACTGATGTTCCAGAGTATGATTCGGGATTGGTTCAAAAAGGCAGAGGCGGATTATAATGACTTTATTCAGGCTCTTCTGCAGGATGATATAGACGCTATGAATGCATATATGAATCGCGTTTCGCTGGATACGTTTAGCTATTTTGATACAGGAAAGCGGGCGTCCGGGGAAGAGCCGGAACGATTTTATCATGGTTTTGTGTTGGGGTTGATTGTAGATTTACAGAACAGATATATTATAACCTCTAACAGAGAGAGTGGATTTGGAAGATACGATGTTATGCTGGAACCGAAAAATCCAGGCGAAGATGATGCAATTATTCTGGAATTTAAAGTCCGAAACCAGAGAAGAGAGAAAAGCCTGGAAGATACAGTTCAGGAAGCGCTCCGACAGATAGAAGAACAGAAGTATGCAGAGAAACTGGTGTTGCGGGGAATTCCGAAAGCTCACATTCGCTGCTACGGGTTTGCCTTTCAAGGTAAGAAGGTTCTGATAGGATAACGGAGAAACTTACTGGAACATGGCGGAGAAGAAATACATATTGTAGTATAGAACAATATGTAAGGAGGCAGCGTATGCCATATTCAATTATGATGGATGCGGGACATGGAGGTTGTAGATAATGATGTGGTATAAAAAAAGTTGACACCCCATTCTCAAGGATTTGAGATATAATCTAGAGAATAAGGAGTGAACAAAATGGCAG
>CABIYE010000046.1 GCA_902362865.1 Clostridiaceae bacterium | reverse complement strand
TCAATGCTCTTTTTATTGCAGATTTCCCTAAAAATCAAGGTTTTTATTAGATTTTAGTACAAAAAAACAGGTAGTTTTTGACACTACCTCTTTAATCTTCAAGGGAAACAATATGAAATTGCCGTTGAAGCTGTGTCGTATAACACACAGTACAGCGGAAGAGATATAGGTGCTTCGTTGATTGTAAGTCAAGACTATTTAAATAGCCTGATTTCTAAGCCGACAACATTAGATATGTATATTTACTATAATCAAAAATATGACGAAGTGTTAGAAAAAAAGATTACATCTCTTGTAGAGGATAGTCCATATAATAATGACCTGCACACTGAATCTCAATTTGAAAGTATGAGAACAATTCAAGAATCGCAGGGAGAAATGATGGAAATAGGCGTAATAATCGCTTTATTGCTTCTGCTGGTTGGAGTCTTAAATTATACAAATACAATCGCAAGCAGTATTCAGAATCGAAAATTAACATTTTCTGTTATGGAAAGTATTGGAATGTCCAAAAAACATATAAATAAACTGTTGATTCGAGAGGGGGTTTTATATGCACTTTTCTCTGTATTTATTACATTGACGATTGGTTCAGTTATCACCTATATTTGCTTTGAATCCATGAATTATATGGAGATTCCATTTAATGTACCAGTGATTCCTTTAATCAGTGCTATTATCCTTGTCATGCTGATATGTATGATAACACCTCTTCTATCCTATAAAAAACTTGCAGGAAATCGCTCTATCGTAGAACGATTAAGAGATTATGAATATTAAAGTAATGGATCCGGATACTACACCAAGGTATAAAAAGTATATTCCATATTGGGCATAATTTAAGTTTCGCTAAGTTTCACTTATATAGGTGTCTGAGAAAAATTTAATAGGAAAGACATGA
Organism: Clostridiaceae bacterium; assembly: GCA_902362865.1. Lineage (GTDB taxonomy): Bacteria > Bacillota > Clostridia > Lachnospirales > Lachnospiraceae > Claveliimonas > Claveliimonas acetigenes. Next base: position 10,050 of record CABIYE010000046.1, on the reverse strand, counting down.
AAAAAGCACTGAAAACCGTTTGATTATTGGTTTTACAGTGCTTTTTCTTTTGCCAAAGAGGAAAAATGCAGTGAATTTAAGTTTTGTTAAGTTTCACTGAGTTCTGATTTTACAGAGTGCCATTGTTTCTTAGGTTCATATTTTCCACAACCATCGCAAGTCTGTGGCCAGTTGATTTTCCATTCAAAATATTCATCTCTGGTAATCTCACCGGATTTCAGTTCATCCATCCGAACCACCCATTCTTTCAAAAAATCATTCAGAACTCCATAGTCAAACCACATACAGACAGGAGCATGGGCAGGCCAGCTATCATTGTCATGGTAGTAAACGGAAGTGTCGGCTACTTCATTGCATTTTTCACCGGGAAATCTCCGAGGGAGAAACAGATGCAGGGAAGATGGGTTAAATTCATCCAGCCAGAAAAGCAGTTCCATCATTTCGGAAGCGTCACGTCCAGCGGTATCATAGAGGGTATAAGGATTAACATCAAGAGCCTGTGCCATTTTATCGACCAGATCTTTTTTTGGAACACGAACTCCTTTTTCATATTGTACAATTCTATGTTGATCGGTCAGTCCGATCTTCTCTGACAGTTCTTTTTGTGTCATTTTCCGAAATGTTCGGATTTTTTTTAGTTTCAGATTAAAATTCATAAAGTCACCTCTGCATTAGTCCTGACAAACATCCATTGAAGATAGTAAAATTAAAAAATGAATAACTATTTGTCCATATTATAACACAAACTAGCAGAAAATCAATAAAAAAGAGTACAAAAAAGAACCTAAAACGCATGAAGTGCTATTGACATTAGCAGTAACGGGGGATATAATGGCATTAAATCAAATAGGTACAAAAATGTACACCTACAAAACTTTTGATTATTGAACCTTGAAAATTGAATGAGCTGTATGGGTGCTTTTCGGGCTTAAAGGTAACACAGGATTCCACCGCTGTATCAGAGAGTAGTATGTGGAAACCGAAGATACTTCGGCAACGGCTGGTATGCTTGAGAAGAAGCTGCCAGTATTCAGAAAGATTTCTGATAGAGGTCAATTGTAACGTTGACACCGCCATATACAAATGGAAGCCAACACGCCGAACAGAATGGAAAATCATCGTAAGAAGTCCAAACAAAAAGTATATGTACTGACAACGGGCATAACCGCTGTCTGGGAGGTGATGCAGAAGAATACGGAGGAAAGGAGGTATGTGCATCATGAGAAAAACAACAGAGTATAAGGCTGAGAACCGTCTGACGGTAGATATTGAAGGATTAATGGCAATGTTATCCTGCGGAGAAGTAACTGCAAAGAAAATTGCAGATTATGCAGAAGCAAGAGTGATTATTGGAAGACGTGTTCTTTATAACGTGGATAAGATAAAAAAATATCTTGATGCAATGGCAGTGTAATGAAAGATGAGAAGATAAAATACAACAACTTTCCTTCGGAATGAAAAGTAAAAAAGGGAAAATATTCCTGTAAAACAGGCAAATAAAAATTAGCATTTGGCAGGAATTTACCCTTGGAAATCATAAAATATTATGTTAATCTGTGAACAGATATCAGACAGTAAATGACTGATACCGACAGGACAAAAATCATTCCGAATAACGAAAAATGAAGTGAAAGGAATGATTGATATGGCAAGAAAAGATAATAAAGGCAGAAATTTAAAAACAGGTGAATACCAGCGCCCGGATGGACGTTATGAGTATCGCTACAAGGATGAAATTACCGGAAAGCGTAATTCGGTTTATGCAGCTGATCTGGCGAGTCTGCGAGAAATGGAAAAGAAGATCAATAAGGATATGGATGATCTGCTTATTACAGATGCATCAGTCAAGAAGCTGACCGTAAATACGTTGTTTGAGCGATACATGGCAACAAAGAATATCAAGGAAAGAACGAAAAAGAATTATATCCGTATGTGGGACTACCGGATACGAAATACTTTGGGAAACATTCGTGTTGTGGATTTTAAGACATCTCACGTAAGGACGTTCTTTTCCTCATTGTCAGATGAAGGACTGGCACACAGCACGATCAAAGGTCTTTATGGTTTATTGAATCCCAGTTTTGAACTGGCAGTGGAAGACGGGATTATCCGCAAGAATCCGGTAACTGGAACACTTGGAGATTATGGGGCTCCGGCAAAGGAGAAAGAAGCACTGACACTGGAACAGCAGGAAAAACTTCTGAAGTTTGTTGAACAGAGTAATGTGTATAAGCCTCATCTTCCAATGATGCAGGTTATGTTTGGGGCTTGCCTGAGAGTGAGTGAAACCATCGGCTTAACCTGGTCAGATGTGGATATGAAGAACCGGGAGATCCATGTAGGTGGACAGCTTGTGTATTATGAAGGTGATGAAGGATATTGTTTCCATGATTCAGAAACCAAAACGGATGCAGGAATCAGAGATATTCCTATGACACAGATGGTATATGACGCGTTCCGTAAACAGAGAGAGCTGAACCTGATGCTTGGTTTACAGAGTAATGTGGAGATCGGTGGACGTAGTGGATTCATCTTCAATACAAAGCATGGACGTCCGATCATGCCGGCGGGAGTGAACAGCTTTCTGAAAAATATTGTCAATGCCTATAATAAGAAAGAAACCAAACTGGCAGAAGAAGAGAAGCGAGAGCCGGAGCTGATGCCTCCTATTTCATCGCATACCCTTCGTCATACGGGATGTACCAGATTGGGTGAAAACAACGTCAATCCAAAGGTCATGCAATATGTGATGGGACATTCAGATGCACAGATTACAATGAATGTCTACAATCATATTGCAGAGAAGTCTCACGTGGAAAACGAGATGTCTAAAATGAATCTGCCGGAAACCATACCTGCTGTGGTATAAACCAGAAGTCGTTGTCGTAAAATGTGGTAAGAAAATCAGACGAATATATTTTTTCAAGAATTTGTCGTAAAAATGTGGTCAAATCAAGAAAATCGAGTGCGAAAGCAAGTGAAAAATCCCTGTGAAGCCCGTAAAATCAAGGCTTCACAAAATCTTCACAAAATAATTAGCACTCACCTCTTGACATTGCTAACAATAAGTGTTATATTCCAAATAGAACAGAAAACAAAGCTTTCTATGGGTAGTGTAAAGTAGCCTATGAAAAAATGGAACTGAAAAAAATAGTTCCATTGAGAGGAGGTATCTCTATGAATATAAATAAATTTACGCAGAAATCAATCCAGGCAGTTCAGGATTGTGAAAAGATTGCAATGGAATATGGAAACCAGGAGATTGAGCAGGAGCATCTTTTCTATGCGCTTCTGACTCAGGAGGACGGCCTGATTCCGAAGATGATAGAGAAGATGGGGCTTGATAAGAACCTTGTGACGGATCAGGTGGAGCAGGCAATCAGAAAGCGCCCGAAGGTACAGGGCGGACAGCCTTTTGTCGGTCAGTATCTGAATCAGGCGCTGGTTCACGCAGAGGATGAGGCAAAGCAGATGGGCGACGAGTATGTCTCTGTGGAGCATCTTTTCCTGGCTCTGCTTCGTTACCAGAGCAAAGAGATGAAGGAGATTTTCCGGGAAATGGGTATCAGCAGGGAAGGTTTCTTGCAGGCGCTTTCTACGGTAAGGGGCAACCAGAGGGTAACCAGTGATAATCCGGAGGCGACCTATGATACATTGAATAAATATGGCTGCGACCTTGTGGAGCGGGCGAGAGAACAGAAGATGGATCCGGTAATCGGACGAGATGCGGAAATCCGTAATGTAATCCGTATCCTGTCCCGTAAGACGAAGAATAATCCGGTTCTGATCGGAGAACCGGGCGTTGGTAAAACTGCTGTTGCGGAAGGACTGGCGCAGCGTATTGTGAAAGGCGATGTCCCGGAAGCCTTAAAGGACAAGAGCGTTTTTTCTCTGGATATGGGTGCGCTGGTGGCAGGAGCTAAGTACCGGGGAGAATTTGAGGAACGTCTGAAGGCGGTTCTGGAGGAAGTGAAGAACAGTGACGGCAGTATCATCCTTTTCATTGACGAGCTGCATACGATTGTAGGAGCAGGGAAAACGGATGGAGCCATGGATGCAGGAAATATGCTGAAGCCCATGCTGGCAAGAGGCGAGCTGCATTGTATTGGTGCAACGACCCTGGACGAATACCGTCAGTATATTGAGAAGGATGCCGCATTGGAACGGCGTTTCCAGCCTGTGATGGTGGATGAACCGTCTGTGGAGGATGCAATTTCCATTCTCCGTGGGTTAAAAGAAAGGTATGAAGTTTTTCACGGAGTTAAGATTACAGACAGTGCGCTGGTTGCGGCGGCAACCCTTTCAAATCGCTACATTTCTGACCGGTTCCTGCCGGATAAGGCAATTGACCTGGTAGATGAGGCATGTGCCCTGATTAAGACGGAGCTGGATTCTATGCCTACAGAGCTGGATGAGCTGAACCGCCGTATTATGCAGCTGGAGATTGAGGAGACGGCGCTTAAGAAGGAGGAGGATCGGCTGAGTAAGGAAAGGCTGGAGCATCTGCAGCAGGAACTTGCAGAGCTGCGGGATGAATTTGCAGGCAGGAAAGCTCAGTGGGATAATGAAAAGGTAGGGGTAGAACGAGTACAGAAGCTGCGGGAAGAAATCGAGCAGGTAGGTAAGGAAATTCAGATGGCCCAGCAGGCGTATGATCTGAATAAAGCTGCTGAACTGCAGTATGGCAAGCTTCCGGAGCTGCAAAAACAGCTTGCAGAGTTGGAGGCAGAGGTGAAGGACGAAGACCGTTCTCTGGTACACGAAAGTGTGACAGAGGATGAAATCGCCAGAATTGTATCCAGATGGACCGGAATCCCGGTAGCAAAGTTAAATGAAAGCGAGAGAAGCAAAACCCTCCATCTGGGGGATGAACTTCATAAGCGTGTGATCGGACAGGACGAGGGAGTAGAGCTTGTAACGGAGGCGATTATCCGTTCCAAGGCAGGAATTAAGGATCCCACGAAGCCCATAGGCTCTTTCCTGTTTCTGGGACCGACAGGTGTCGGCAAGACTGAGCTTGCGAAGGCACTTGCAGAGAGTCTGTTTGATGACGAAAGCAATATGGTTCGTATTGATATGAGTGAATATATGGAGAAATATTCCGTGTCCCGTCTGATTGGAGCGCCTCCGGGATATGTAGGGTATGACGAAGGCGGCCAGCTTACGGAAGCGGTCAGAAGGAAACCTTATTCAGTGGTTCTTTTTGACGAGGTGGAGAAAGCCCATCCGGATGTATTTAACGTGCTTCTTCAGGTTCTGGATGACGGGCGGATTACGGATTCTCAGGGGCGTACCGTAGACTTTAAAAATACAATCCTGATTATGACGTCCAACATCGGTTCGTCTTATCTGCTGGAAGGAATTGATGAACAGGGAAATATAAGCGAGGCGAGTCAGGAAGCGGTTATGAATGAGCTTCGGGCGCATTTCCGTCCAGAATTCTTGAACCGTCTGGATGAGACGATTATGTTTAAACCATTGACGAAAGGGAATATTTATGACATCATTGACTTGTTAGTAGCAGATGTCAATAAGCGCCTGGCGGACAAAGAAATCCAGATTGAGCTTACCGAAGCGGCAAAGGAGAATATCGTAGAAGGCGGGTATGACCCTATGTATGGAGCAAGGCCGTTGAAACGCTACCTGCAGAAGCATGTAGAGACGCTTGCAGCAAGATTAATGCTGCAGGGAGATGTGGGAACAGGACAGACGATTGTGATTGACGCTGTGGATGGGAAGTTGACGGCAAGGAGCAGATAATGTCCATTATATTTCATATCGATGTGAATTCAGCATATTTAAGCTGGACGGCAGTAGAAGAATTAAAGAATGGCGGGGAGAGAGATTTGCGGATGATTCCGGCGATTATCGGCGGAAACCAGGAGTCACGGCACGGCGTTGTGCTGGCGAAGTCCCTGCCGGCGAAAAAATATGGCATTCGGACCGGCGAACCGGTGGCGAATGCCTTTCGCAAGTGTCCGAATCTGGTAATGGAGCCGCCCAACCATAAGATGTACAGTGAGTACAGCCATCGTTTAATGGAATTTCTCCGTACGTATACGCCAGACATAGAGCAGGTGAGTGTGGATGAGTGCTACATGGATTTTACAGGGATTGCTCACAGGTTCTATTCCCCGGTGGAGGGAGCACTGGAGATTAAGAACCGGATTTATGAGAAGTTCGGCTTTACAGTCAATATAGGGATTTCTGTAAATAAGCTGCTGGCAAAGATGGCTTCTGATTTTGAGAAGCCGAACAGGGTGCATACATTGTTCCCGGAGGAAATCCAGTTGAAAATGTGGCCGCTTCCGGTGTCAGAGCTTTATATGGCGGGACGTTCCAGTGTGGAGCAGCTTAAGAAACTGGAAATTCACACAATCGGCGATCTGGCACAGATGAATCCGGAAATTTTGGAACTGCATTTGAAAAGTCATGGGCGCATGCTTTGGGAATCCGCCAATGGAAGAGGGGATGACTCCGTAGTTTCCGTGAGAGTGGACGCCAAAGGGATTGGCAATTCCGTTACACTTCCTAAAGATGTTGTGACAAGGGAAGAGGCGAAGGAAGTGCTGCTGCATCTTGCAGAGAGCGTGGGAGCGCGGCTGCGGGAAGCCGGGCAGAAGGCGGGGATGCTGAGTGTGGAAATAAGGTATCATACTTTTGAAAATAGTTCCCATCAACGCCAGCTTTTCAGAGCAACCAGCAATGACAGTGAGATTTATCATATAGCAGTGGAATTGTTTGATGAATTGTGGGATAAAAGACCTGTCAGACTGCTGGGAATCCGAAGCTCTAAGCTGCAGAAGGAAGATGAGCCGGAACAGCTTAGTATCTTTGATATTCAGCGGGAACAGAAAGATGCCGCGCGGACGGAAAAGCAAAAAAGACTGGACAAGGCGCTGGATGAGATTCGGAAAAAATATGGAGAAGATGCGGTGAAAAGAGGAAGATTTTTATAAAAATCTCCATCAGGAGGCTGTTGACAAAAGAAAAATCCATGAATATAATAATAAAAAGAAGAGCAGCTGCGAATTATATTTTATAGTTTGCAGCTTCTTTTTTTTGAATAATAAACTTGTTGTGGAGAGGTGATGTTAATGAAACGAGAAAATTGGAAGGAACTTGGGGTAGATATACTGGTTGACATTGCTGCCAGTATTTTGATTGCGGTTGGCGTGTATAATTTTGCTCTGCACGCTAATTTCCCGGTAGCAGGATTTTCCGGAATTGCGATTATCTGCTACCATTTATTTAAAATCCCGGTAGGTATCGGAACCATTTTGTTAAATATTCCGGTTGCTATATTCTGCTATAAATTTCTGGGGAAAAACTTTTTCTTAAAATCGGTAAAATCTATGATAATATCTTCTGCTTTTATCGATTATGTGGCGCCGTTGTTTCCTGTCTATGAGGGAGACCGGTTCCTGGCCGCACTTTGTATGGGGGTATTGTGTGGCGTGGGATATGCTATGATTTTTATGCGGGGCTCATCTACCGGAGGCCAGGATTTCATCAGTGTATCGCTGAAGAAGATTTACCCGCATCTGTCTCTTGGCATTATTACGTTTGGGCTGGACATTGTGACAATTATCCTGGGAAGCGTGCTGGTCTTCCGGGATATTGACGGATTGATTTACGGTATCATAGTTACGTATCTGATGGCGTTTGTAATGGATCGCATTATGTATGGAATCGATGAGGGCAAGATGACTTTCATCATTACAGAACATGGTAAAGAAGTGGCGGATCAGATTGACGAGTATTCCGGACGGGGGTCTACGATTCTGCAGGGACGGGGAAGCTACTCTGGCCAGGAAAAGGATGTAGTAATGTGTGCTTGCAATAATAAGCAGATGTATACGATTAAAAAAATGGTAAGGCAGATTGATCCGAAAGCATTTACTATTATTATGGAATCTAATGAGGTTGTGGGAGAAGGATTTAAGGAAAGTGTGGAATAAGCTTGAAATGGACTCGTATAATACTTCAAATTAAAACTTAGAGGAAAATTCCCCTAAGTTTTAATTTGAATGTCAGTGGTTAAAAATCGGTATTAACCGACAGTTCCCTTTTATGCAAGTGGCACCGGGTATGGTGTCCATCTTACATTTCTGCATATATCTTTACTAATTCTACAATCATGTCGACACTTTTGTCCATTCCCTCTACAGTAATATGCTCGTATGGTCCATGGTAGGCATGTCCGCCCGTTCCAAGGTTCGGGCAAGGAAGTCCCTTAAAGCTTAGCTGGCAGCCGTCTGTACCGCCGCGGATCGGGATAACCTGCGGTTCGATACCCGCCGCTTCGGCAGCCTTTTTGGCATTGTCGATTAAGTGCATACAACCGTCGATGATTTCAGCCATGTTTTTATATTGCTCTGTGATAGTCAGAGTAACGGTTCCTTCGCCCCATTTGGCGTTCAGGTTTTTTTCAATTAGTCGCAGCGTATTCTTCCTTGCTTCAAAAAAGTTCTTGTCATGGTCTCTGACGATGTAATTGAGCTGTGCTTTTGCGCAGTCGCCGGACATGTCGGTCAGATGGAAGAATCCTTCATAATCTTCCGTCCCCCGGGGTGTCTCCATACCCGGAAGAAGAGAGTTGATTTCCATAGCCACTAAGCAGGCGTTAATCATAGTATCCTTGGAAGAACCCGGATGGACGCTGAATCCCTGAATATCAAAACGTGCTTTGCACGCATTGAAGTTTTCGTACTGAATCTCTCCTTCTGTGTCGCCGTCCAGTGTGTAACCGTACTTGGCACCAAACTGCTCTACGTTAAAGCCGGAGGCTCCCGTTCCGATTTCCTCATCGGGAGTAAAAGCAACGCTGATAGGCCCGTGTGGAATATTTTCTGTCTGCAGACGTTCAATCAGAGTAAGAATCTCGGCAATTCCTGCCTTGTCGTCAGCTCCAAGGATGGTGGTGCCGTCACTGGTAATCAGCGTGCGCCCTGCAAGTCCCGGTAAATGCTTAAAAATGTCGGTGGATAAGGTAAGTCCGCTGTCCCCAAGCGGCAGATCCCTGCCGTCGTAATTCTCCGTAATAACCGGAACGATTTCATGGTCACAGTAGTCAGATACCGTATCCATGTGAGCGATGAAACCGATAGAGGTCTTGTCCTCGCACCCCGGTGTTGCAGGTAACTTTCCATACAGATAACAATGCTCGTCCAGGCAGATGTCAGTAAGCCCCAGCTCCTGCATTTCTTTTTCCAATAATCTTGCAAGATCAAACTGACACTGAGAGGACGGATGCTCTTCTTCGCCGTCACAGCTTGGCGTGCGTACAACCACGTATTTTAGTAATCTTTCATAAGCTTTCATGTTAGAATGCTCCTTTCATAATAATGCGCCATATAACGATATTATAACAACTTTTCTAACGTAAATAAATAGAATTCACAATAAAATTAGAGTGTAAAAAAAGGAAAAAAATGTTAATATATATGTAAGAAACAAGTGTACTGCTACTTATGACGGCATTGCGGCAGTTATTGTGAAATGCCGCCATATAAAACAGAGGAGGGACAAAGGATGAAGAGAAGATTGTTAGGAGTAGTACTAAGTATGTGTATGTTGGCGTGTGCGGTTCCGGTATACGCAAATGCCGAAGAACCTGCTGCGGAAGCAGCGGCAGAGACGCCGGATGCAGAGGTGGTCGAACAGCAGGAAGTGGAAGGCGACTGGAAGTATTTTATCAGGAATGACGGAACGGTAATGATTGCGGATTACAATGGGGATGCGACTGAGCTTGTCATACCGGATACAATTGCGGGATGCCCGGTAACAAGTATACGTGGAGATGCGTTTAGTGGACACCACTTGAGCCACATTGAAATACCGGAAAGTGTAACGAATATAGAGGAAGGAGCATTTAGAGGAGAAAGCCTTGTAGATATAGAAGTATCAGCCCAGAATACAATGTATACAGTTTATGAAGGGTGTTTATATGATAAGCAGTATGATTTTGTCAAGATTAGTTGACACATTTTCCTCAAGGATTTTGTACCCTATGCTGCTTCTTTCAGGGAATCATAGTATTGCTGTCGT
>CABIYE010000045.1 GCA_902362865.1 Clostridiaceae bacterium | reverse complement strand
AAACGACAGCAATACTATGATTCCCTGAAAGAAGCAGCATAGGGTACAAAATCCTTGAGGAAAATGTGTCAACTAATCTTGACAAAATCATCCTGCGGTCTTTCGTGTCATTCTGGCGTGTTTCCTGCGATACCACTTTTTCTACATTCTGCCTATGTACTGGCTGTGCAGGTTGGGTCGCTTTCTTATCAGAAGCACTAGAAGATAACGGACGTTCTTTGATAACATTTGTCTTGACTGGTTCACTTACTTTTGAAGCTGGAGCTGTGGCAGGACGTTTGATTTCCTGCATTTTTTCCGCACTCGGCTTTGGAATGGTTGAAGCTGTGGCTGGTCGCTCATGGGGACGGGTAGCTCCCATTGTCGCTGATCCGTCAGCCTTTCGCTGTGTCTGCCTTGCTTCTTGTGCCTTTTGAAGCTCCATACGTTTGTCAGCGATATTCTGTCTATGCCGTGCCTGCTTTTCCAAGCGTCCCGTCTGTCTGGACTGCTGTTCCTGCACCATGCCACGCTTGAAGTCGGACACGCTGGACTTTGCTTTTTCCTTTGCGGAATATACCGCATAAGCGGTCTGTGTCGGCATATCCTTGATATTCTCTTTGGCAGCATTTGCCTTGTCTTTCACTTTATTTTTCGTATCTAAGACAGCACCCACCTTTGAGCCTGCACGCTGTCCCATGCTGGAAGTGGTATTGCCCCGATTTTCTTTAGAAGCCGTATTTTTTCTTTCGGCTCTCTTTCCAGCAACGGCACTTCCAGCTACCGCACCAGCGACACCGCCCGAAATACCGCCAGCACTTACCGCCCTTGCAATACGGTGTTCCATACGCCTAGCCCGATGTCGCATAAACAGATACGGTCTGCGGAAAATTCTTCGTCCCATGCTTTGACTGTCATTAGCGTTCAAAGAGAACATACTCATTAAATCGCCCAGCTTCATGTAGATACCAGCGAAACATACTATCTGCAAGAACGCCACCATAAAGAACGGGTAATCCGTGGAAATGTTATAAAACATACTGGAAATGCTGAACGCCACCGTTACAATAAGCGTTATTCCTGCCCGTGTCATTATGGTATTAAACACCCTCACGATTGCCTGCTTTGCTATGCTTTCATAGCTCGGTATCATAGAGAGCAGAAAACTAATAGGCAAGAACATAGCGAAAATGATAAAAAGTATCTGGCTGAACAACATCATACCCGTAAGCAAGAATACAAATATTGTTATCCCTAAATTGAAGAACAGTAGGAAGAATACCATGCCTAAACGGTTTACAACCTGCGGTATCGTCAGATTGTTGTTGTCGTTGTCCTCGATTTCTGTTTTCACGACTTCCTCTCTGGTTTTTCCGTCCTCGTCCTCTGGGCTTGCCGATACAAGAGCTTCTACACGGTCTGTCCCGATTTCCTCTGCATTGCTGTTCCCGAATTGCAGAAGTAGCCACGGCTGTTCCACTTGAATAGAAAATAAGCTGTCCCGTATCAAGTCCACGCTGTCCTTGCCCTCGCTGTCAGAGTTGGGGAGCATGATTTTTGTTCCCAAGTCCAAAGAAGCGGTACTGATGTCTGATGAAAATTCATTTATCTTCTTGATGTAATCGGGAGCATAGGCGATAAACGAAGCGGACAGTACAAACACCACCACAAAGTTAATAACGGCGTGAAGTGCCTTGCTGGTTTCCCGTTTTATAAGTCCCGTATAGGCAACATAAAGTCCCACCACTAAGATAATGAGAAGCAGGAAACCAACATAGAAGCCAGTAGAAGAAAAACCGTTCTGCGTTACGCCTGCAAGGGTCTGTATGCTCTTTCCGATACTGTCTGCCATATCATTGATGAAGTCCAGCTTATAGGCTTCCTGCACCACATAGCCCGTTGCGTTAGATAAGTAAAGGCTTATCGTCCAGACAAAGTTGGTAATGCAGTAAAGCCCATACTGCACCGATTTTCCAATACCGTCCAGCCAGTTCCACGGAAGCCACGACCAGCTATTATCCACATAAAAATCAAGCTGGTAGTTGGAAAGGGGATATTTTGAGTAAAGATTTTCTGCGTTTATGGTATCGTCCACAAGCCCCGTCGCATGAGCCACCGTCCCCAGAAGTGAAAGCAGGATAATGGAGAGTGCCACCACGAACAGAGCCATTTTGAGAAAGTGGAAAATCTTCTTTTTTGTGAACGCACCTTTTATCCTTTCTTTCATCACTCCACCTCATTTCTCTGTACGGGCGGTCTGGTATCAAAGGCGTGTAGCAGTTCTTCAAAGACTGGGTGTATCTGCACCACACCGACACGTCCGTATAAGTCCTGCAATAAGCATTGTCCGTTCTCCAAATCACGCAAGCGTTTCTGGTTGTTCTCGTCGTCCTTGTCGATACCGAAAAATTCTAAGGTCTGTTTTATCTCGTTGATGTCAGTAGAACGGAAAGCGAATTTTAAGCCGATATTGTTTTTCAGACTTTCTTTTGACACGTCGCCAGAGGATTGTGTAACGAAATAAACGCCTGCCTGCATAGCTCGTCCAGCACGAACCAGCTTATTTGATAAGGTTTCGCCTTGTGCCACATTTAAGAACGCCCACGCTTCGTCCAAATCGACAATCTTAAAAATACTTCTGTCCGAATGGATAAAATCAAGGGCAAAGGTACTAATCACAATCAGCATAGACACCGACAATAATTCAATGGTCGTGTATTCCTCAAAGGTCGTGTCCTTATCTGGTAATACTAAGTCCGCTACTTGAATGATATTGAGCTGGTTATCCAGACTGATAGCATTTTCCACCGTACCGTCTGAAAACAGCAGGTGTGCAAAATCGTAGTCCGTGAAACTGTCGATATGGTCTGCGATATTTCTTGATATGGGTGTATCTTCACAGCGTAGCTCTTCTATCACATGGAGCAAGCCCCGACTGTCGCTCTGGGTAACGGAACGAACCGCTTTTCGTAACACGGGGAATTTTTCGCCGTCCCTAGAGGAAATACCAGTAAGGAATGTCAAGATGTCGATTGCCAGACTTTCAGCGTCTTTGACATTCTTCATAATCACAAATGGGTCAAGAAGTCCTGCATTGTCCTTGTCGCTGGTAAGGTTTACGATATTGATTTCATGGGCGATTTCTGGAAGCGTTTCTTTCCAGTTGCCACGCTCTGATTTTGGGTCTAAGATAACCGCTTGTCCCCCAAAGAGAACCGAATAATACACCAGAAGATTGTTGCAGAACGACTTCCCACCGCCAAGCGAACCGACAAAAGCAGAAGCTAACGCGTTGGTAACTGTACCTTTCACACCTTGACTGGCAAGGGACGGTTGCAGGTACACATTTCTTCCCGTATCAACGGAATAGCCCATATAGATACCCGTAGTTTCCCCTAACTGCTGTGTCGCACCAAAACCAAGCCCAGCCAAGAAGTCTGATTTTACATACTGCACATAGTCATTGATATATCGCTTGCTGGCTGGTAAAAATTCAGAATGAAGCCCCAGCATATCCCCAGCAGGACGTACCAGTTTTACATTCAAATCGTCGTAAAAGTCCTTGACTTCATCACAACGGCGTTTTAATTCGTCCAAATCGTCAGCCGATACACGCACCACATAAGAGAGCTTATACATACTTTCTTTTGTCTGGTCTAAATCCGTTTCCAGCTCGTCCACGCTGTCTAATGCGTCCACCACATTTGAGCTTGTTTCGCTTCCAGCTTGATAGGCGTGATTATCCAAATCTTTCAATTCTTTTTTCTTATTGCGGACTGTCGTTAATGCTTTTCGGTTTTCCACGATTTCTACATTCATGGAAGTATCAACTGGAAAGGTAAACTGCTGTTGCTGGAAATAGAAGATTTCAGAGGACGGAAAATCAAGCTCCCCGACAATCGCATTGACGGTAAAATAGGACACATAACTTTCTTTGTCCTCATGTTCCAGTCTTAAATATCGCTGGCTTTCTTCAATCACACACCTTGTCGGACGGATAAGGTCGTAGTATTTTATCAGCGTTTCTTTCTTATAGTTTTTCTTTGGTAGCTGGTACTCATAATCTTCATAGGCGATACCGTCCCTGCCGTAAAGATGTTCCATGAGATAGCCAAAATCATTGATTTCCAAGCGACGCACCTTAAAGCGACGGGAGATTTTATTTTCCAGTAACTTTTCCATTTTCATGTAACGGTTGATTTCATCATTCGGCATGGAAACAAAATCATTCATCAGCGTGTGGTTCACTTCATGGAGAAATTCCGTGAACGTCAGCCACGCCGATTTTTTGATGTTCTTCAGATTGAGCTGTTCTTCCGTAACCATGAGCTTAAAGCCAAGAAAAAAGCGGTAGTCCACTTGATTGTCCCCAATCATAGATACTAACGCTTCGGTCTGTTCGTCTATCTTCTGATAGGCAACTTCCTTTAATTTTCCAGTTACCAGCTTCTTTGACTGCTCCTGCATACTGCGGATTGAGCTTTCTGTGGCAATCTGCAACGCATGAATTTTACCCTCACGGGACTGTGCAATGAGCTGTCGAAAGCTGTCATGCACGATAAATTTCTGCTCTGCGGATAGAAAAGAATAGTTGTACGGTATCAGCTCATAATAGGCAAACACTTCATTGTCCTTGTTCCAGACAAGGTTATTGTCAATATATTTTATCGGGAACATAGTTCACACTCCTTACTGCCGTGATTGTTTCATTCAAGGTCTGCTTATGCAGTTTTACGGCTTTTCCTGCATAAGTGATTTTTGGTCGCAGGGCATAGGTTATCTGTGATTTCAAAAAGCTGTACGGCTTCTTTCCGTCAAAGGTTTTCTGCGACATAAACCAAGTGAGAGCAACGGGAATACCGAAGTATTTGAGAAACGCTCCCTCTATCATGGAAAGTGGGGGAATATCCCCAAACAGAATGATGATAAATTCCGTAATCACAAACCATGTAATCTGTGTAAAAGTAACGGGAAAGGGCAAGTTAAAGTCATTGATTGCATATAAGACTTTTTCTACGTTCCAGATACCCGTGTAGCTTTTAATCTTTTTCAAGTTCTTTCAGCTCCTTTCGTAAGTTTCTAAATAGAAAAGGACAGCCATGTTTCAGACTGTCCCTTAAAAGAGAAATACGCTGTCAGTAGCAACAATGCTTGTCGCAGATCTTCCAGCGTTAATATGGTATCTCGCACATACCTCGGCTTGTTTCAATAAAGCAACCGCCCATATCCAAATCTCGCCCGTAGGCTTCATAGTCAATGTAGTTCTGCAAGCTGGGTGGAATATCCCCAAGTGCCTGCAATTCGTCTATGTAGTAGTAGGCAACGTCTGTCATGGTTTCACAGTCGGGATAATAATAAATATCGTCCTTGTGTTCCACGACTTCTTCCAGCGTCCCGTAGTGGCTGATAAATTCGTCCAGACACTCTACGATATAGTCGGGAAGTTCCTCTATCATTTCATACATCTCATTGAGTTCTTCAATAGAAACATACTCGCCAATCGCAATAGGGAAGTTGTCGGTATCATGGATAGCGTATTCCTCATACTGTTCATTCAAGCCGATTTTTTCTTTTACATCTTCCTCGTCAATAGGAAATGTGAACCAAGCACCGACTAAATAGCCCTCATTGTATTTGCCAAGATTAGCAATGTAAACCGCCATATCATCAATCATAAGCACCACCTCATTTCCTACTCTGGCAGTTCAAAGATACCGTGTTCTGTTACTAAAAATTTCCCGTGTTCCTGCAAGTGAGAAGCATAGGCTTCAAAGTCAAAATAGTAGGCTTGACAGTCCTCGGATAAATGTTTGAACGTCGGGTCGTTCATCAGCTTTTGCTTTGCAACATCTATCATGCTTTTGCAGTTGGGATAAACCGTAATCACGTTCCTGCAAATATAAAGTGCTTCTAAATTTTCAAACACCGTAAGTAGTGATACATATTCTTCCTGCATATCACTTGAAAGCTGGCGGTACATAAAATCTAATTCGTTGAGCTGGTACACGCTTGTATGTTCGTGGACTTCATCAGCATAAGGCAACACCTTTTCGATAATACGGTAATCCCCACTTTCTGCACCGACACCTAACTTTTCTTCAAACTCGGCAACATCTATCGGCAGTTCAAACCAGTATGATATTGTTTCTTCGCCAGTTGTTCCTTTCGTTTCCACCAGCACCCTTGTTTCCTGCATTGTTCCTCACGTCCTTTCTGTTGTTTCATCACATCTTGTAAGGTCTGGTACGACATACCAAACACATACTTTGAAAAATCTTCTAACTGTCTTTCTTCATAGTCGGCAGGGTTCAGTCGTTTCATTTCCTGCCACACCTTACGCTTGTAAGAGGGCAGGTCGGAAATGTATTCACAGCCGACTTTTGCCTGCATATCCTTAAAAATATCGTTCATGTCATCACTCCAATCTGATTTTAGGTAAGAAAAAAGCAGTCAATCCTAAGACTAACTGCTTTATGTATATGGATATAATTTGATTAAGTTTTAAAACCAGTTTGTTTTTTCATCTCTAAATTGAGGGTTATCGCTGTGTTGATATGGATTATAGTTATTCAGATTGCAACCATATTCTTTTAATGATTTGATTTTGTTATCTTCTGTCCATTCAATTAAGGAAATACCGTCAAATTCTTCAACGCTTCCCGTATTCATTTCATTTTTAAAATACCATTCTACGACAGTTTGATTTTCTTTATGAAAGAACTGTTTAATATCCCAAATAATGACTTTACCACGAGTATTCCATTCATTAAACCAATGTTTTACTGTTTTAAGATTTTCATATTTAGGACACCAGCTTTCCGTATAAACAACATCTTCTGTAAAAATTTTATCCATTCCTAAGTCTTGCTGTTTCAACCACATATCAAACCATAAACGAATAATTTTTTCTCTCTCATTCAAAATAGAACACCTCGATTACTTCTTTTTTCACATTATAGCACCCATACATCAGCCCCACAATAAAATTTTATGCACCGATAATCTTATTGAACAGCTCTAACAGTACATCTTTCACACCGCCAGCATTGAATACCAAGCCGACAGCAATCAAGGCAACTACCAAAAAGCCGATAAGTTTGGAAAACTCACGCTTGAACCCTAAGTAGATACCGATAACCACAATCGCCATAAGCACTAAGCTCTGTGCGTTTGATAAAAACCATTGATACAAATTTTGTCCGAAATTCATTTAATTGTCCTCGCTTTCTTTTAATTGTTTCATTTCATAGTCAGCTTCTTTGCCGACATTCAAAATACACATCAAGACTACACCGATACCCATTCCCATAGATACCAGCAGGAAATCTTTTAATAATACCCACATTTTTATCACTCCTAACTTTCTACTAAATCTTTTGCAGGGGTCGTCTGCTGTTTGATTATCATTTCATGCTTTTCTGTGAGCTTTGCCTGCTGTTCGATTGTTTCCATGTAATCTGTACCATTTCCCTTATCAATCTTTTTCAGCATTTTCAAGGTCGGTGCTACCTGCCGTTGTACCCAACGCAACGTGCGGTCTAAGGTGTACGGCTCTGGCTTTGTCGTCAGCTTCAAGCTCTGTCTGTTATCGCCGATAAACCAAGCCCAGCGGTCATTGAGTTTCCAGTCGCTTTTTCGTTTGTCGGGTTCTTCATCAACAAACCGCACATACTGGTTGATGATAGAAAAGGCGGTCTGCTCTGCGTCATAATACGTCAGCAAATCTCGTACTGCATAATAGGCTCGTTCATTTCTAAGCCGTATCTCAAAACGGTTAATAATATCGGCTTCTTCCAGCGGTATCCCGAACTTGACGTACTGCTCATAGTCCTTTTCATAGATACAGAAATACACATCGGATTTCAGCGAACCAAGATAAAGGGTACGCCCCATATATTCTCTGTCGTCCTCTCTATGCTTGATAAGCTCGCCCGACAAGTAAAACTTGTAACTTCTGGACTTTCCGATATATTCCCGTTTCCTGCATTTTTCCGCAAGCTCTGGAATATCCAAAATGCCCATATGGTCGTTGATAGCAAGGTCGATACGCTTCATAACACCACCGTCTACGAGTGCGTCCATGAGAAAGTCATACCAGCTTCTTTCCTGTGCCAGCAAGTAACTTTCAAACTGTCGGCAACCTCGCCCCTTTAACTCTAAAAGGACACCCTTTTCTTCGTCAGCCGACGTATAGATAAAGATGTCCCCTAAAGAATAATGCTCCGTATAACTGTAATGTCCGTAATCTTCATGGAGCATATAGTTGATATTCAGTTTTAATATATCTTTGATGATGTGCTGTATATCCAGCGTGGGAAAACGGATTTTTACATAATCAAACAGCATGGTAAGCGGTGCTTCTGGATTGAACTTTGCCAGTTCCTTTTGCAGAGTATTAAGAAGTTCCTTTGACGGCTTCATTTTTCCGCTTTCTATCTTGTTGAGATATTCCCTTGTGATACCAGAAGCCAACGCCAGCCTGCCTTGTGAGATACCGTAAGCAATCCGTTTCTCCCGTAATTCTTTTATTCCTTGTTCTTCATTCAGAACCATACCCCCAATCTGTAAAGTGTGAAGTTTTTTAAGGCGACTTCACATCTGAATTTTGCAAGGAAACTATGCGATAAGCCTTATGTTTCCTATGTTTTTTGTCTATTGTCCATTTGCAAACGTACCCCTCTGTTAGATACCGAGGGGTTTTACCTGCTGGCGTGGCTTCGCCACACCAGCAACGGCTAGTCCGTGCCGTCGCCTTTCGCTTCGCACGTCGCCGTCACGTCCTGCCTTGCTTGTGCAAGAGAACCGATAGTCTGCAAAAAATCATGTCCTTTCGGGACTAAAGGCGTATAAAATTCACTTATAACACTTGTTCCCACATCACAATAGCCACGCCCCTTGATACGCTTCTGGAAAAACTGCTTTTTCACATCTGAACCAAACAGCATACCGTAACCTAATTCGCTGATACGCCCAAGTCCCACACGGAAATTGAAGTTATCTCTGATATCATCTGAAAAATACTTTGCGTCTGGACGCTGGCAGGCAACAATAAGGAAATAACCTGCTTGTCGCCCTAACATAACGATTTTCTTTAACTGGCTAAGTAAGCTCACGCTTTCTTTTGTCCCCAACATTTCAAAAAACGCCACATATTCATCAAAGATAAGAAAGCAGGGTGGAAGTCCCAGATAGGCGTAGTTTTCGCCCGTCTTATAGTTCGGGTGTTGCTTCATTTCCTCACTTCGCCGTACCATGCCCTCATAAAAGGCATTGACGCATTCAATCATTTCTTCTTTGGTGTGATAGACATTAGGCATGACTGTTCCCAAGTCTGCAAGGTCGCTGTTCTTAGGGTCTAAAATGTAAAGGATAGCGTCAGTATGCAGTAGGGCTTCAATGAGCGTCAGCAGAAAATAGGTTTTACCGCCACCAGTCCCACCAGCAATCAGAGCATGAGGAAGTGCGTCATATTCCCAGACAAGATTTTTCATCAGTCTAAGACAGCCGTTCTCTGCACGTACTTCATTAATGGTAATACGGTTCGCTATCATATCATAAAGCAGAGTATATTCGATATATCCGTCATGCAAGGTCTTGTCGGTCAGCTCACAATACAAACCACTTTCCAATTTATCCTCTAACCGTAAAAGCTGGTCTTGATATTTTCCCAACGTGATTTCACAGCGGATATGGAGCAGTCCCTTTTCCATTTGATAATAAATCTTCGGAAACCAGACGATTTTTTCCCTTGATCTGCTTTGCAGGTCAGTAAAAAAACCGCTGTCTTGTACGGTATCGGCTTCATACCACTTATTTTCCAACACCATTCTTGCCAGCTTTTGACGGTGCAGGAGCTTCTTGAAACTGTCGTAACAGAAGCGGTAATACAGAAAAGCGACCAATACACAAGCACCAGTCGCTATCAGTATGGTTATGAAGTTGTAAGGGGAGAGTGTCAAGCCATTCTCTAACAAGCTGAAATGCTCCCAATCGGTACGCATGAGCTGTTTCATATTCAGTAGCAGGAGAACCGCCACAAATATAAACAGAAGCGTTCCTATGGAAAAATGGTAAACAAGGTGCTTGTCGCTGGCTCTGATACGGTGTCCTTTATTCCAAATCTTACGCATAAATCAATCACTCCTTTCTGGGTACGAAAAAAGCAGTCAATCATAAGACTAACTGCTATAAAAAGTTATTTTCACAAATCAAACACAATGCAAATATTAAGCATTTCATTGTTATACTCGGCTGAAATTGTACCATTCATCTTTTCAACTAATGCTTTTGAAATAGACAATCCCAGTCCAGTTGAATTTCTAGCATTATTAACTGTATAAAATCGGTCAAATAATTTTCCAACTTCTATTTCAGTCAAATTTGAAGCATGGTTTATAAAATGAATTTCTCCATTTTCAAATAATGTAACTTCTAAATCACCATTACTGTACTTGACCACATTATTCAATAAATTTGCAAATATTCTTGATAATGCGGAACGGTCAAGATTACGAACTATCTTTTTCTGTGGAATGATAATCTTAGGAGAAATTTGCTTTTCTTTTAAAATTGTATAAAATGAAGCGATACTTTCCTCTAATACATTGTTAATAGTAATAGGTTCAATTTTTAAATCTTCTTCTGAAGTTAAAATCACAGAATAACGAAATAATTCTTCTGTTAGTTGTTTTAGCATTTCTGTACGATTTTTTATGACAGCAATATATCTATTCACTTTTTCACTTTTTTCTTCTTGTTCAAGTAAATCCAAATAGCCATATATTGCGGTTAGCGGTGTGCGTAAATCGTGAGAAACATTTGTAACAGCATTTTTTAATTCTATATCGCCTTTTTGAAATTTTCTGCGTTCAGCTCGGAGCTTTCGTAGCTGGATATTTATTTCATTTGCTAAATGACACATATATTTATCGTTGCTTGAAATATCAATCAGAGTATTACTATCGGTTATGAGCTTTTCAGCGAATGAACATTCTATTTCTTTTGCAGATTTTCGTAATAAATGTATCTTGATAAGTAACAAGACAATCACTAAAATCAGTCCACTTATGAAAAGCCATAACCATAGCATAATTTTTCACTCCTTTACTTTAAATCTTTTTTCTTGAAAATCCAAACACCTGCACCAGTTGTAAGTATAACGATTACTAAGGAATATATAGGCAATCGTGTTAAATTAACAACTTGCATTGTTGAACATTGAATTGCTTGACCGCCTGGATTTACATCATAAATGAATTGCACAATTTCTCGTTTTGTTCCGTCTAAATATTTTGGATTTTCCATTTCTTGAGCTGTGTTTTCTCCATTTTCTCCTATCGAATAAGCTGGAATAGTTTTTGGAGCGTCCAACATTCTATTACACATTGCACCAGCAAACAAAAGCCCAAATGAAAATAGAATACAAGCTACTGCAATAATAGCTTTATTTTGAGAGAGCATTGCTACAAGTGTGAAAAGAGAAGCAAATGTAACTGATAAAACCAAGACAGTTATTCCTATCATTACAATCATTTTCATATCAGCAACAAAAAATCCAAGTAAAGGAATTCCAACGCTGAGATACGGAACAAAAAACACAATACACATTGTAATTGCAATAATAGAACAAGTTACCATATTTGATAAATAAATAGTTTCTCTTTTCTGTCCTACGATAATTTTGTTTCTGATTGTTCCGTCATTATGTTCTGTACCGATAAAAAGACTACAAAATACAGCAAGAATAATTCCTATGAACAATGCACACATGAAAAATCCATTGTCAAGATTATTGATATATCCAGACTGTTTCATATCCCTATATCTCAATAGTGGGCTAGCTATTCCAATCACAAACATAAAAGCTAATGAACCCCTAAAACATTTATTTTTCCTTAATCGAAAGAAATTAGCAGATAATAATTTATTCATGTCTTGCACCCCCTACCAAGCTAACAAAATAACTTTCTAAACTTTCATCATGTTCATGTATCGAAATAACTTCACAATCTTTTTTGGATAATTCTGTCGTTAATTTTGAAATATTAACTTTTTCAAAAATATCCGCTTCTGTATTAGAAAGTATTTTATATTCAATGTTCATAGTGTCTAAAACATAAGCAAGGGTTTTTGTGCTTGATACTTTTAAATGAGTACATTTTCGGCATTTACTTTCCAATTCAATAGAGCTAATCTGTTTTATCATTTTACCATTGTCAATAAAGCCATAGTATGTTGCCAGTTTTGATAGCTCGTCTAATATATGACTAGAAATCAAAACGGTAATTCCATGTTCTTGATTGAGCTTCAAGATCAATTCCCTAATTTCTATAATTCCTTGTGGGTCAAGTCCATTGACTGGCTCATCAAGAACGAGAAAATCTGGCGAACCTGCAAGAGCAACCGCAATACCTAGTCTTTGACGCATACCAAGAGAAAAATTTTTTGTTTTTTTATTTCCCGTATTTTCAAGACCAACTAATTTTAATATTTCGGAAATTCCATCATCAGAGGGAATACCTAATACTTTGTATTGCTCCTTTAAATTTTCATACGCTGTTAAATCAACATAAATTGACGGTGTTTCTACGATTGCTCCCATTCTGCGACGAGATTTTGTAATGTCCTTATCTATGTGCTTTTTGCCATAAAGAACATAGTCGCCAGATGTAGGCTCTTGTAAACCACATATCAACCGTATAAGAGTTGTTTTGCCTGCTCCGTTTTTGCCGATAAGACCATAAATCGAACCTTTAGGCACATTCATTGATAAGCCGTTGAGTGCTTTAAAATGCCCGTAGTTCTTACATAAAGAATTTGTTTTAAGAACATATTCCATGATTTTTACCTCCTGTTTTCTGATATAGTTATTCTATCTTGTAAGAGTAAAGAAAGCGGTAAAGAAAACAGTAAAGAAACAGTAAAGATTTATTCTGTTCTCATTTTAAATCCAATTCCCCAAACAGCTTCAATATAATCTTTTCCACTTATATCACGAAGTTTTTTTCTTAAATTACTAATGTGCATTTTTAATGAGCTTTCAGTACAGTCTGGTGTGTCCTCACTAATTTTTTCTAAAAGAAATGACTTTACAATAACTTGCTTCGGATTTTGTATTAACAATTTCAAAATAGCATATTCCGTTCTCGTCAGTTTTACTTTTTTGTCCTCTATGAACACTTCATAAGTAAATGTATCCAATGTAATATCTTCAAATTCTAATGTTCTGTTTAATGAGGGTGTTTTAACTCTAAGTGCAACAGTAATTCTTGCCAATAATTCTTTTGTATCAAAAGGCTTAGTAACATAATCAACTGCACCACCAAGTAAAAGAGATACCTTATCTTCAACATCTACTTTTGCACTCATAACAATAATGGGAATATCTGATATTTGTGGTAATAATTCTTCCCCAGACAATCCCGGTAACATTAAGTCTAGCAAAATCAAATCTGGTTTTGTATCTGCTAAAAATAATAATGCTTCTGTACCAGAGTAAGCATGGGAAACCATATATCTTTCATGTACTAAAACTTCGTCCAACATTTTGTTTATATGAATATCATCATCAACAATTAAGATATGCTTCATTTTCATCACTCCATTATATTTGATATGAAATAATTATACCGTTATGCAGTATGCTCTACAATATAATTTTTACTCGGCAATCCTATTTTTTCTGTTGTCCCTGCGGTGTAGGGTTCTGTGGATTACCTGCGTTCTGATTGCCTTTATTCTTCAACACAATATCCTCTGCCTTTACATACCAGTCCACATCTGCACCTGTATAGGTTTTTCGTGATACCGTATCGGCTACTGGATTGACAAGTTCCACAACTGCATTGTACGGAAATTCCCTTAACGGTACTTCTGGCGGTACGGACACGGGGATAATTCCACCATGCAGACTGCACTTCAAATCATAGATACGCTTTTTAAGCTGGGTACTCGGTGTCCCGTCCTCATTCTGCAAGAACACATCACGCACCGCTGTAAATTTTAATTCTCCAAATGTTTTCTCTTTGTCAATAACAAACCCGTTTGATAATCTCATAAATGCTTCACTCCTTTACTTTTCTTCAACTGCTACAATATCATCAGCAAGCAACACATAATCGGTATGTCCCATATCCCCGATTGCGTAACCTCTGCCGTATAACTTCGGATTGACAAGTTTTACTTTCTGTTCATACTTGAAATGCTTTTCGCCAGCCTGCACGGGAATTTCCACCACAACATTTTCCCCTCTCTGCACATCTGAATAAAGGTTATAGCTTCTTCTTGCGAAAAATCTGCGGTTATCTTTATCTCTGTCAAAAACATGGTCGCTTTCGCCTGCAAATTCAAGAGTTCCAAAAGACTGTGCCATATCTGGCACGACATATTTCATTTCCATATTGTTTTACCTCGTTTCTTTCTATTTTTGATAAGTTTTTTGATTGTGATTTCTTATTCTGGCGGTTCGGGAAGTACCAGCAATCCCACCGATAGTAAAGGGTAAAATCAATGCTTACGCACCCTTGACTATCCGTGTTCTTGCAGGTTGTTGGCAGACAAGCCAGAATAAGCGGAAGTCTGCCGTTTGACAGCTTCGGCGGAGAGCGTGATTTTCCTTTTCTCATACCATTACCGCCTTATGATTTCTTCATTTTACGGCGTTTGTAGAAGAAGATACCTGCCAGTCCAGCACCAGAAGTTAAAAGAAGTACAAGCAGTTCGTAAAGGTTGGTGTTATCGCCCGTTTTGGGACTGTCGCTAGGTCTGCTAGGCTTTTCTGGTGTCTGTGGTGTTTCGGGTTTCTCTGGTTCTTTTGGGACTTCTGGTTTTTCCTTAAAGGTAATTGATTTTGTCAAGATTAGTTGACACATTTTCCTCAAGGATTTTGTACCCTATGCTGCTTCTTTCAGGGAATCATAGTATTGCTGTCGTTTGACCATAGGGGGAAGCCCTCCATTGGCGGAGCAGATCCTTCGGTTATTCCAGTAGCTGATGAAATATCTCCAGATGATCGTCCTGAGTTCATCCGTGGTCATTTTTTCCGTATCATAACGGTCATACAGCAGTTCGGATTTCATCCTTGCCCACATACTTTCGCAGCGGGCATTATCGTGGCATCTGCCGCCTGCGCTGTTCATACTTTGCTGTATGCCGTACTTCTGGACAGCATTCCGGTAAAGCTGGCTGGTGTACTGGCTCCCCCTGTCGCTGTGGATAATGGCTCCACGGATACCGGGGTACGCATTAGCAGTATTTTCCAGTGTCTGCACACATAGCGGCGCCTTCATGTTGGTATCCATCGCCAGGCCGATCACGCTGGAATCAAAACAGTCAAAAACAGCAGAAACATACAGTTTTCCATCACTGGCTTTAATCTCTGTGATATCTGTGACACATTTGCTTAGCGGCTCCTCCGCATGGAAATCACGCTTTAAGAGATCGTCTGATTTTCTGGCTTCCCTGTCCGCCTTTGTGATTCCGTTTGGCTTGCGTCTGGGATGATGGCTGATTCCGATCTCTTCCATGATGCGGTAAACGGTGCGTTCGCTGGGAATATCCACATTTTCCGGCTGCTTCAATGTCAATGCCTGATACATGCGGATACGGCCATAAGTATCATTGCATTCATCTTCCGTGAGAATCTCCTTCATGGCATCCGCCAGTGGCTGATATTTCCACGGGCGGTCTTTGTTTGCAAGATACTGGTAAAATCCCTGTCTGCTGACATGAAGGATCCTGCAGAAAAAAGCGATATCCCCTTTTAATTCGCCGCCTTTCGTTTGTAATGCAATAAACTTCATTCTTTCGTTTTTGCTGACTTCAGACGGCTCGCGGCGAAAAAAGCACTGGCTTCCTCCAGAAAGTCGTTTTCTTTCTTCAAACGGCGGTTTTCTTTCTCCAGTTCCTTTACCTGCTGGCGGAGCTTTAGGAGTTCCTCGTTAAGCGTCATAGCGCTTTGTGGGGTCTGTGAGCCAGCTCCAAGGTCAAGATTGCCAAGACGGTTAGCCCGTACCCAGCCATACATGGTGTTCTTTGGGATTCCCAGTTCTTTAGCGGCCTTAGCTTGTCCGATTTCTTTGGCGAGCTTCACTGCTTGTACTTTGTATTCGTGGTCATATTGTCTGTTTTCTGCCATTTTGTTCACTCCTTATTCTCTAGATTATATCTCAAATCCTTGAGAATGGGGTGTCAACTTTTTTTATACCACATCAGCCTATCCTCTTTACAGGCGAGAACTTCCGAAAGGAAACGGCACAAGCCAAGCTCAATGGACTAAAAGAACTGTTGAAGTAAAAGGAGTTGCCTATGACAGAAAACAAACAGAATAACAATGACCGCACCGACCGCCGTCCGGACTGCGTGACGGAGATCCGCATGGGTAACACCGTGCTTGTTGTGTCCGGCTTTTTCAAGAAATGATTTTGTCAAGATTAGTTGACACATTTTCCTCAAGGATTTTGTACCCTATGCTGCTTCTTTCAGGGAATCATAGTATTGCTGTCGTTTGACC
>CABIYE010000044.1 GCA_902362865.1 Clostridiaceae bacterium | reverse complement strand
ATCACTAACATATCTGCAATTTTCAAGGTTCATCTGAGCCTATTTTTTTAACTCAGTTTTTTCATAGATTACTTGACACTACCTCAAACTCCTTAAATTCAATTCCTACAACATCACCATCCGCTCCAATATCTCCTGATAGAATTCACCGCTCCCCCCTTTCCTCTTTAAATCTTCCAAGATTACTCCGTCCTTTAAGAAAATAATGCGCTTGCACTGGCTTGCCACCTGAGGGTCATGGGTAACCATGACGATAGTTTTTCCCATCTTTTCATTGATATTGATGAATTCGTCTACGACGATTTTGCCGGACTTGGAATCCAGATTCCCCGTAGGCTCGTCTGCCATAATCAGATCCGGGTTATTAATCAGCGCCCTGCAGATTGCCACTCTTTGCTTTTCGCCGCCCGACAGCTCATAAGGATTCTTCGCAAGCAGATGACTGAGCCCGAATTGTCCGGCAAGCTGTTCTGCCCGTTTTACACAACTGTCTGCTTCCGCCTTATCCAGAATCATAGGCAGCATAATGTTTTCTTTCACCGACAAGCTATCCATCAGATAAAAATCCTGGAATACGAAACCAATTTCTCTCCGTCTGATATCTGCCAGCTCATCCGTCCACAATTTCTCCGTATCCCGCTCTTTAAAATAGACATTTCCATCTGTAGGTTCATCAATTAATCCCAGCACTTTAATCAAAGTTGTCTTGCCACAGCCGGATTTCCCCATAATCCCCACAAATTCTCCTTCTTCTACCGTCAGAGTAATTCCCTTTAATACCCGGATATCGTCCGGCTGTTCCCGTTTGCTTCCGGATTTGGAATAATTTCTGACCAGATGATTCGTTCTAATGATTTCTCCCATGATGTCCCTCCACTTTTCTTAAAATATACCGCTCAATCCATTTCACTCCCAGCCATTGTATCGCCGCATATAGCAGATAAATCACCGCTTCTGCTTTCAGATAATTGATACAATCTGCTTGCGTATACATACGTATTCTCCAAAGGATTGCTGTAAATACAAATGTAATCACGGTTGCAATTGTAAACGGTATCCAGAAAAAACTCTGGATTTCTGATTTTACGGCTTTTATTCTTTCCTTTTCCCGCATTCCCATGGATTTCAAGAATTCCTGTTGTTTTTTCTTTTCATTCATCTCCGATTCCGCCTTCATGTAGAGAAGGATAATCGTCACACTTGTCAGAATAACCATAATAAATATACTGATTGCTATATGCATGAAACGCTCGGCTTTTATCTGCTCCATCTGTGCATCTTTCGAGTACCAGGACTGCACCACCCGGTCATACTGAAAATCAAAAAAGTGATTGTCCGCAAAGCTTTCCAGTTCTTTCTCTACCTGTATTTTCTGATCTGCCGGAACATTCATCAGCACCAGCCTGTCCGGCCAATGATGGAATGTAACATCTTCCACAGCCTCACCCTCGGCAAGAGGATCTCCGGTCAGGCAATTGGTGTATTTCCAATCTTCTTTTACCGTCTCAAAATATGCGTCCGAGAAAACAACGATATTTTCATGCTCTCCCTGCTGCAGATTTCCAACCAGGTAACCCCTCGCAGAACCTACGATCGTCCTTGGAACGAAAATTTCTTCCCGTCGGACAAAGTTATAACTCAAAACAGGCTGTCCGATATGCAGACGTGGTGTAACACGATCCGCATAGTAATCCAGCGGATGGGCAGCTACACTTTCATCCTCCTGATAAATCACATAAATCTCACTACCATCTTTCTCAAGGTTCAGCTCTTCCGGCTTCCAGCCGACCATCTTGCACAACGCCCGGTAGGTGGATTCTGATATCCCTATATTCTGCCCCTGGGGCAGCATACATTCTCTTATATCATCCGGCATGGATGAATTGTCTACACTTGTAACCCGTACCATAGGAAAAATGCTGACCTCTGCGCCATAAGTGTCTTCCATTTCCCGGAAGAAATCCTCTTCCTCATCCACGGCCATACATACATAATCATAAGGAAACATATTCTCCGGCCGCTCTGCCGATATATCGGAGGCTGCATCCCTGGCAAACACAAATAGTACACCGATATGAAGCAGTGTTATCATATAGAGATAGCGAAACGCCGTTTTAAAATGATGATAAAAATAATTCTTCTTAAGAAGGCTTCGAAAATATGCCGAAAGCTTCTTCCTTCGCGCTCTTAGGTAAAAATTCCAGAAATTTCGCAGGAAAAAATAAAGTCCCACAAACAATATGATAAATAGCTGTATTCCCTCTGCCTTCTCTCTCCTCGCAAAGCTATAAACTGCATAGACTACAAGAGCAGCGCCTATAAGCAAAAAGACCGGACTTAATTTCCCTGGCATCTTTTCTTTGAGGACGGCTTTATATCTTGCTGTTGACGCTCCTGTATCTATGTAGATATCCCTGGTCGCCATTGCCGAAATCAAATAAATAAGGAAAATAACAAGCAAAGTGAACAGATAAGTCTTCGCTGTAATACGATGGAAGGAAATAGTTCCTTCAAATCCTCTGCGGATTACAATCCGGCAGACTGCAAGAATTCCATTCCCTATTATGCTTCCTGCCACAAGCGCTATAATAGTACACACCAGAAGCTCCATTCCCACGAAAAGATAAAGCGTCATGCTGCGCATGCCCAGATTCACGAACAACGTATAACTGCTCATGTGATTCTTCAGATAGAACATAAATACGGACACAATCAGAAAGATAGATATTACGATTGCCACTACAAGAAAATTAAGCAGGATTGTCACAAGCCCCTGACCTCTTAGAAGGCTCAGGATATCCTCCGCACCCGTAATATCCGCCATCATTTCCTGCATACCGATTCCTGCAAAAACAAAACTTACCGACAGGCCTGCCACCAGAATAAAAATCCGGTAAGCCTCCCAATTTGCCTTGAAATTTTTCCAGATTACCGTGTAGAACAAAGAAGAATACTTTCCCTCAAAAGCAAGGCGTTCCTTTCTCTCCTTTTTTGCTGCCTTATCCCGCTCCTTTATCTGCCGCTGTTCTGCCGTAGATTCCTCCCATGAATCAATCATCCTGCTTCCCAACAGAAGAATCAAATGCAGAACCGCAATTATGATAATGTACAATAATGTAATCCAGTTATCAAAATAAAAAACCGGGCTAAAATTAACACTGAAAATTTGAATTCCACAGATAACAAGACTGACAGGTGATAATGGACCGACACTTTCTTTTCTGCACGTTAAGATAAGATTCAGAAGATCCACAAACTGCAGAACAATTAAAAGTACCAACTGAAATACAAAAAAATACATCATTTGTTCCAAATCCGTCCATTCCATTCCTAAGAAGCTGAAGTCTTCCATTACAACGCTCTTGAAATCGCCCGTGGAAAACATACGGAACAAATACATGTAAGTATTATAATACTTCCCATCAATCAAAATCCAGGGCAGGACAAGTATGACCTGCACAATTACCAGAACGACAGCTGAAAATTTCCTGCCTGTATGCAACCTCTCCTTCATTTCATTTCCCCCATTTCACTGCTGCTTTCTATCTTTATTTTATCATATTTTTCCCCACAAAAAAAGGACAGAAGCTTCTTCTTCCGTCCCATTTTTCTTCCTTATTTCTTATTTCTGGTTTCTGAACTGCACCGGCGTCATGTTATATGTTTTCTTAAATAACCGGTTAAAATGTTCTACATTCTGGTATCCCACAGAAAGCGCAATATTTTCCACCGTCATGCTGCTGCTTTTAAGGAGGGCTTTCGCTTTCTTCATCCGGATTTTTTTCACCAGTTCTCCGAAAGTTACACCCGACTTTTCCTTAATATATTTGGATATATATGGTTTGGATAAATAAAACTTCTCAGCAAGATCATCCAGCGTAATGTCGATATAATTCGCCTGGATATAGTTCATGATTTCAATCATTCTCTCATCCTTGCATCCTTGCGCACTGCCTATCTCTTCCAGTTTATTTACCGCAACAATCAACGCTTCAATTGATGCCCTGATAATATCCGCATCAATTCCTACAC
The DNA here is from genome assembly GCA_902362865.1 of Clostridiaceae bacterium. Lineage (GTDB taxonomy): Bacteria > Bacillota > Clostridia > Lachnospirales > Lachnospiraceae > Claveliimonas > Claveliimonas acetigenes. The sequence goes on along the minus strand of CABIYE010000044.1, from coordinate 16,522 downwards.
CCCAGCAGACTTTTCCTTTGCAGATAATCCCGACATAAGCTACCGCCTTAGAAGAAGAACCTTTTGTAAGGGAATGTTCTTCATAGAAGGTCAGTTCATAGCTGATATTGAAATACTGTTTAATGGCATTGCTTACTGCATCCAGACGTCCGTTACCGTTCGCCGTAATCACTCTGCTCTCGCCGCCATGATTAATCGTAACCTCTGCCGTGATTCCATCCACCTGCTTAAAATGGCACTCATCAATATGGAATACAGATTTTGTATTAATATAATTATCAGAAAATATCTGGTATACCCATTCAGGCGTAAGTTCCTTATGAGCCTTGTCTGATACATCCTTTACAAGATACCCCACTTCTTCCCGCATCTTCTGTGGAAGGTTGATTCCATGGCTCTGTTTCAGAATATAATTTACGCCGCCTTTTCCTGACTGACTATTAATCCGGATTACGTCAGAATCATACTTTCTTCCCACATCTTGCGGATCAATTGGCAGATACGGAACCGTCCAGGTGCTGCATTTTTTCTCTTCTCGCCACGCCATGCCCTTGGCGATTGCATCCTGATGGGAACCGGAAAACGCCGTAAATACCAAATCTCCGGCATAAGGCTGACGCTCATATACATGCATCCTGGTCAGTCTTTCATAGGTCTCGCGTATTTCTGCCATATTTGTAAAGTCAAGTCCCGGATCCACTCCGTGAGAATACATATTCATCCCCAGGGTAATGATATCCACATTACCGGTTCTCTCTCCATTACCGAATAAGGTGCCTTCGATACGATCTGCTCCTGCCAGTATGCCTGCTTCCGCAGTCGCCACACCGCAGCCTCTGTCGTTGTGAGGGTGCAGGCAGAGAATCACATTTTCTCTATATTTCAGATGTTTATGCACATATTCCAGCTGGGTAGCAAATACATGAGGCATCGCATTTTCAACGGTAGTCGGAATATTGATAATCGCCTTCTTCTCTGAATTCGGCTGCCATACATCCAGAACTGCGTTACATACTTCCACCGCATAATCCACTTCTGTTCCCGGAAAGCTTTCCGGACTGTATTGGAAAGTAAAATTCCCTTCTGTCTCATCAGCCAGCTCTTTCAGAAGCTTTGCACCTTCTACTGCTATCTTCTTAATCTCTTCTTTGTCCTTCTTAAAAACCTGTTCTCTCTGCGCAACCGATGTGGAATTGTACAAATGAACCACCGCATGAGGCGCTCCTTTCACTGCTTCAAAGGTCTTCTTAATAATATGCTCTCTTGCCTGTGTCAGCACCTGAACGGTTACATCGTCGGGAATCATGTCCTTCTCAATCAGGGTACGCATGAATTTATACTCTGTCTCAGATGCTGCCGGGAATCCTACTTCGATTTCTTTAAATCCAATCTTCACAAGTAACTGGAAGAATTCCAGCTTCTCCTCCAAGCTCATGGGCTCGATTAACGCCTGATTACCATCTCTTAAGTCAACGCTGCACCAAATCGGTGGCTTATCGATGTATTCCTTTTTCACCCAGTCATAAGTAACTTCCGGCGGCATAAAATATTGTCTTTCGTACTTTTCACAATTCTTCATAAATAATCTCTCCTTCTATCTTTATCCGACAATCACTCCACAAACGAGATGAATAATTATCAAATTTATTGTCTTTTTTTATTCTTTACTATCCTAACATATCGTATAGGAAAAGAAAAGTGATGATATTAATCATTTTTATTGATTTATTTTAATCTGCAAAAAGAGTGAAACATTTCCCCACTTGAGCCAAACACCATTTAAATGTTCTCTCATAAACACTTTTGCACGTCTTTACTTCCACACTTTTTATCACCGTATCGCCAAGAAAATAACGAATACTCCCCACCTTCTCTCCCTTTTTCACCGGGGCATCCAGGCTTTCCTTCCATTCAGAATATTCCTTGATCTCTTCTGTGTCTTTCAGAAGGGCCTGCCATTCTTCCTCCGGCACAGATATTTCTACATAAGCTTTCTCATTCACCCGGCCATTCTCCGGGATTCCATCCTTTACTTCTATGTAAGTATCAGAAAGGCCGGTACGCAGTGTCCGATAATGATAATTTTCCATCCCGTAAGACATCAGCTTCCTGGTATCCGACCATTTATACCCCTTATTATTAGGCCAGCCACATGCCAGCAGAGCTACAACGAAAGTTCTTCCTTCACTTTCCAAAGCGCCCACATAACAGTATCCGGCATCCCCGGTGAAACCCGTCTTTCCCGACAGCGCTCCCTCCATCATGTCTAAAAATGCATTGTGATTACTGCAGGAGAACTGTCTTTTTCCATCGACGTCAGAAAAGGTATAACTTCTGGTTCTTGTGATTTCCAGAAACCGTTCTTTCTTTTCTGAACCACGGATACAATATTTCATAATTACAGCCAAGTCTCTTGCTGTAGTAGAATGAACTCCCTTTTCGTCCCGGGCGTCCAGGCCGTTGGGCGTAACAAAATGCGTATCTTTACATCCAAGATCCAGGGCTTTCCGGTTCATCATCTCTGCAAATGCCTCCACGCTTCCTGCAACATGCTCCGCAATCGCCACTGCGCTGTCATTGTGAGATTCCAACATCAAAGAATACAACAAATCCTTTAAATAATAGTTCTCATCCTTCCTTACCCCCAGCCTTACCTGCGGCTGGGATGCAGCGTCATCCGATATCCCTACAATTTCCTCCTCATCTGCATTCTCAAGAGCCAGAATACAAGTCATAATCTTTGTGGTGCTTGCCATGGGGCGGGGCACATTCTCCTCCTTGCCAAATAAAACACGCCCGCTGTCAGCATCTAACAATACCGCTGACCGGGCGTACAGATTCTTAAGTTCCTCCGGCGCTGCTTCCTCCCCACAGGCACGACCCCCAAAGCTTCCCGACAGAAGGATTATAACCAAAAAACCAGCTATCCATTTTCTTACTCTCATACCGACACCATAAAACTAAAGTTACAGTAAGTTTATGTATCCGGCAGACAATCTATACCTTTAATTTCAATTGCGCCTCTTCTTCTGCTTCTGTTTTAAAATTCTCCACCTGTTCCGGATTCGGACTGGGAAGCTCGTCCAGGGAATGCACACTGAACCTTCTCAAAAACTCTTCCGTCGTCCCAAAAAGAAGCGGTCTTCCCGGAGCATCCAAACGCCCCAGTTCACAAACCAGGTTATACTCAATCAGCTTATTTACCGCATGGTCTGACTTCACACCGCGGATTTTCTCAATCTCCAGCTTCGTCACCGGCTGCTTATATGCAATAATCGACAGTGTCTCCAACTGTACATCCGTCAATGTATACCGCCTTGGCTGCTTTGCAATCCGGATCAGATATTCATACATCTCCGTCTTTGTACACATCTGAAAAGAATTTTCCAGTTCGATAATCCTTATGCCTCTATCCTGTGCCTCATACTTATCCATCATATTGTAAATAATCTTCCGGGTCGTAGCTTCGTCATGTTCGATTGCCGCCGCAATCCTGCTTAATTCCACCGAATTCCCCATTGTAAAAAGAATCGCTTCGATAATCCCCTCTAATCTATTAATCTCCACTTTCTGCTTCCTTCCCATCCTGCTCTATCATTGATGTTATCATTATATCTTCAAATGGCTGTTCCTGCTCAATCCTTATCTTCCCCGTCTTCATCATCTCAAGGATTGCAAGAAAAGTTACGACAATCTGTGTCTTAGAACTCTGTGTCTTTAACAGGGAACGAAAAGAAAACTTCTTGTGTTGTCTTGCATAACCCTCTACAAAATCCAGCTTCTCCGGCAAGGTTACTTCTTCCTTTTCTATCTTCCCGAATTTACTCCTGAGCGGATCAATCTTATCTCCCTGCTTTTTCATCACATCCTGAAAAATCTGGTTCAGCTTCGCCAGCGTCAGCCCGTCAAGAAGCGCATCCAGATCCACAGGTTCCTCGTAATTCTTTACTTCCTCAGGGATGGTAGGTTCTTTATAGAGAACCATATCTCCTTCGATCTGCCTGTCTTTCAGTTCATAAGACATATATTTGTACATCTTATATTGAAGGAGCTGTTCTACCAATTCCTGCCTGGGATCTTCTTCTTCTCCCTCTTCATTCACTTCTTTTGGAAGAAGCATCCTGCATTTAATATCCAGAAGAGTAGCAGCCATCAGAAGAAATTCACTCATCACATTCAGATCGCTCTTCTCCATTGCCTGAATATATTCCATATATTGATTGGTAATCTCCACAATCGGAATATCATAAATATCAATTTTATTCTTATCAATTAAGTGCAGGAGAAGATCCAGGGGACCTTCAAACACTTGCAGCTTCACCGGTATGCCCATAAGCCAATCAATACCTCTTTCCCATTTATGCCAGCCTTTTTATTATACTAGAATCCGTACCGTTACACAAGTAGTTATTCCAGGGACACAGACACCAATTCTGCCATATTAAACAAACGGATATTCACTGTATGCGTACCCAGGCCTCGGCTAACGATTCCATAATACTCGCCATCATAATACAAATCCCCCGAATACTTAGGGAACAGCTGAATCTGAGGCGTAATCAATCCGCCAATACCCGGGATTCTTACTATCCCGCCATGCAAATGTCCTGCTAATGTCAGCTTTGCTCCCCACTCCTGATACTGCTCCATATAAACCGGGTTATGCGCCAGAAGAATCTGATACCTGTCTTTCTCTGCATAACCAATACGCGACTGTATCTCCTGCATCTGAAGAGGCCGCTTCTTAAGATGCCCATAGCAGCCAACCGGGATTTCCAATCCTGTAACCGTCATATCCATTCCATTTACCGAAATATCTGCAGAATCATTCTCCAGAAAACAGACGTCGGAATCCAGAGCTGCACGATACCTTTGGTAGAGATTATCATAAAATTCAGGATTCTCGCGCATTTTCTGTTCGTGGTTTCCATTAGCACAGAAAACCGGAGCAATGGCTGAAAGTTTTCTAATGAAGCGGACTGCTTTCGCAGCCGTATCTTCCCTGCCGCGCACCAGCATATCGCCGCCGCAAAAAATCAAATCAGGAGCTTCCTGCCTGACTGCCCTTACAAGCTTTTCATTCTCTTCTCCATACTCCTTCCCGTGAAGATCGGAAAGGAATACCATATGTACCGGTCTGTCCGGCTTCCATCTGTCCGGTACGTCTATCTTATATTTTCTGACACGGAAACACTTCTGCTCGCGGAATACCTCCAACATTCCAAATATTGTCATACTTCCAATTACAGTTGCTAATTTCTTCAATTCCCCACTCCCGATACTTAGTTTTTCGTTTCGCATTCTTTTTTGATTATATAATTATTCCTGTCAATTTGCAAATAAATGTGTTAAAATTTATAGACAGACAGGGTAATTAAAGGAGGTTTTAAACATGAATATACCTGAAAGAATCAATGCCTTGCGTGCATTGATGGAAAAAAATCATTTTGATGCCTATCTCGTTCCTACCGATGATAACCATCAGAGTGAATATGTTGGGGAACATTTTAAGGCAAGAGCTTTTATCACAGGATTTACGGGTTCTGCCGGAACTGCAGTAATCACAAAGGATGAAGCCGGTCTCTGGACAGATGGAAGATATTTCATCCAGGCAGCGCAGCAGCTTGAAGGAAGCGGCGTTACGCTTTTCAAAATGGGCGAACCGGGCGTTCCTACCGTAGAAGAGTATATTGCCGGTATCCTGCCGCAGGGCGGCACCCTCGGTTTTGACGGCCGCGTAGTTGCCATGGGGGAAGGACAGTCATTAGAAGCAGCCGTCCTGGCAAAAGAAGGCAAGATTAATTATTCCATGGATCTGATTGACGAAATCTGGGAAGACAGACCACCTCTTTCTGAAAAACCGGCATTCGCCCTTGGAGAAGAATACACAGGAGAAAGCACGGCAAGCAAATTGTCCCGCATCCGTGAAGCAATGAAAACTGCGGGAGCTAATGTCCACGTAGTTGCAGCACTAGACGACATCTGCTGGACCACCAATCTCCGCGGAGATGATATTGAATATTTCCCGTTACTTTTGTCCTACGCCATCATTACCATGGATGAGATGAAGTTCTATGTTGACGAGCGGAAGCTTTCTGAAGAGATAAAGGAAAAATTGGCAAAGGACAACATTTCTCTCCATCCGTACAATGCAATTTACGAAGACGTCAAATCCTTCCGGAATGGAGATGCTGTCCTGGTTGATCCGTCAAGATTGAATTATGCCTTATATAACAATCTTCCGGAAGGCGTCAAAGTCATTGAACAGATGAATCCGGAGATTCTTATGAAGGCTATGAAAAACGAAGTAGAGCTTAAGAATATCATCAATGCCCATATCAAAGACGGCGTAGCTGTTACCAGATTCATGTACTGGCTGAAGAAAAATGTAGGCAAAATTGAAATCACCGAACTAAGCGCCGCTGAAAAACTGGACTCCTTCCGCAAAGAACAAGAAGGCTATCTGTGGCAGAGTTTTGAGCCAATCTGCGGTTCCGGCGAGCATGCTGCTATCGTCCACTATGCTGCAACACCTGAGACAGATATTCCCGTTGTAACGGACGGTCTGTTCCTGACAGATACCGGCGGCGGATATCTGGAGGGTTCCACGGACATCACCAGAACCTTTGCTTTCGGCAAGCTGACTGACCGCATGAAAGAAGACTTTACTACCGTTCTTCTCTGCAATCTGCATCTTGCAAGAGCTGTGTTCTTATACGGCACAGCAGGATATAACTTAGATATTCTGGCAAGACAGCCGGCCTGGGAGCGGGGAATCAACTTTAATCATGGCACAGGCCACGGCGTCGGATATTTAATGAATATCCATGAAGCGCCAAGCGGTTTCCGTATTGCAATCCGCGAAAAGGAGAAAGCTCCTCTGGAGGAAGGCATGGTTATTACAAATGAACCAGGTATCTACATTGAAGGTTCCCATGGAATCCGTACCGAAAATGAAATGGTAGTTAGAAAAGGAATTGCCAACGAGTATGGACAGTTCATGTATTTTGAACCAATCACCTACGTCCCCATTGACCTGGATGCTGTACTGCCTGACATGATGACTGCAGAAGACAAAAAGCAGCTGAATGAATACCACGCAAAAGTATACGAAATTATTGCACCTCACCTGAATGATGAAGAGCGGGAATGGTTGAAAGAATACACACGCGCAATCTAAGAATCCCGTTCAGAAACCAAAGGGAGCCCGCGGCTCATACGAGTCCGGGCTCCTCTTCTCTTCTATAACCTAATTCAGGAATATTCTCTGTATATCATTGAACATAACGACTACCATCAGAACCATCAGCAGCACGAATCCTGCAAAATGCACATACCCTTCTTTTTCCGGCGGGATTTTCTTTCTGCGGACAGCCTCTATAATCAGGAATACCAGGCGTCCTCCATCCAATGCAGGAATCGGCAGAAGGTTCATGACACCCAGATTGGCCGACAAAAGGATTGCAAGATTCAACATATTCGCAACAACTGCGGAAGCGCCATAACTGACACTCGACTTATAAGTATCATCTACCATATCCACAATACCAACCGGTCCTGACAGATCATTAATGCCAACTTGACCGGTTACCAGCATTCCAAGACTGGATACCGTCGTACAAATCCAATATTTCACCTCATAGACTCCATACTGCAGAGCCGTCAGAACCGTTGCTTTTTGATTGTTGCCTCTCACAATTCCAAGCATGTAATATTCCGCCTCTTCATTATATTTGGGCGCCATAGTCACCACATGCTCTTCTCCGTCCCGCAGGTAGGTTACTTCCACGTCCTCTCCCTGATGGAATTGATTATACGTAGATATTTCCCTAAAAAGATTAATCTTTTTATCTCCCATCCGGACAATCACATCACCTGGTTGCATTCCTGCCTCCGCCGCCGGATATCCTTCATTTACATCTGCCGCCACCGGCTCATCATATCCAGTCATTGCTACCAAAATCACGGAAAATAAAAAGGCAAGAATGAAATTAAACACCGGTCCCGCAGCAATGACAGAAATCCTTGCCCACACGGATTTACTGTGAAAATTTCCCTTTGTGCCCGTTGCCTCATCATCTTCTCCCATCATGCACGCCCCTCCAATCGGCAGCAATCGGAGTGCATATCTGGTTCCCTTATAGTCTTTGGAAAGAAGCAGAGGACCCATTCCGATTGCAAATTCCTCTACATCAATTCCATTCTTCTTCGCCAACAAGAAATGCCCCAGTTCATGAAAGAAAACAATAAAGCTAAATAATAAAAGTGCAATTATAATACCCAAAATCTACCTCCTGCTATTAATACGGTCATAGGTTTCCTGTTCTGTATCAAGAACCTGCTCTAATGTCGGTTCTTTTATATTCCTGTGTGCCCTCATACAATCCTCAATAATCTCAATAATCTCCAGATACTTAATCTGCCGTTTTAAAAACAGGCTGACTGCCAGTTCGTTTGCCGCATTAAACACTGTCGGAAGTGTTCCGCCGGCCCGTCCGGCTTCATAAGCAAGCGACAGTCCATAAAAAGTATCCATATCCGGTTTCTCAAATTCCAATTTCCCCAGTTTCCAGAAATCCAGGCGTTCTCCCGGAAGATAACGGCGTTCAGGATAGTAGAGTGCATATTGTATGGGCAGTTTCATATCCGGCGTTCCCAGTTCTGCAATAATTGCCCCATCCACATACTCTACCATAGAATGAATGACACTCTGAGGCTGTACCACTACCTGTACATCATCTACAGATACACCAAACAGCCATTTTGCCTCAATAACCTCTAATCCTTTATTTACCATAGTAGAAGAATCAATGGTAATTTTCTTTCCCATCTGCCAATTCGGATGCTTCAATGCATCTTCCACACAAATGTTTAAAAGCTCCTCTTCTTTCTTTCCCCGGAAAGGTCCGCCGGACGCCGTAAGAAGAATCTTCTTCACCGCTTTTTTCTGTCCTCCCTGAAGAGATTGAAATATAGCGCTATGCTCACTGTCTACAGGAAGAATTGACACATGGCGTTCTTTGGCCAGCGGCATAATAATGTGTCCTGCTGTCACAAGCGTCTCTTTATTGGCAAGCGCAATATTCTTGCCTGCCTTAATTGCTTCTACTGTAGGCCGGATTCCTATCATGCCCACAATCGCCGTCACCAAAATCTCTATCTCAGGTATGACCGCTACTTCAATCAATCCTTCCATCCCACAGACCACACGTACATCCAAATCCCGGATTCGCTCTTTCAGCTCCCTGGCTTTCTCTTCCGTCCATACAGCCACAAGTTTCGGAGAAAACTCTCGTATCTGCTTCTCCAGAAGCTGTACATTACTTCCTGCAGCCATTCCCAGGACTTCAATATCCTTATTTTCTCTCACAATCTCCAGCGTTTGTGTCCCGATAGAACCTGTAGAACCTAAAATCGCAATCTTTTTCATAATCTTCCTCTTTCTGATATATATTATCTACAGATATTATAAAAGTACTAATGATAAGATAAAAATAACCGGCGCTGTAAAAATTACACTGTCAAATCTGTCTAATATGCCACCATGTCCCGGAATTAATTTGCCATAATCCTTAATTTCATAATTCCTCTTAATCGCAGAAGCTGCCAGGTCTCCAATCTGGGAGATAATTCCTCCCACCCCGCAGGTAATCGCACAGAAGACCGGATCCAGGCCGGCATTTCCCCAATGGTTCATGGCAAATGCATATAAAAGCCCCAGAAGCGCAGCTCCTATGACACCTCCGACTCCGCCCTCTACAGATTTTTTCGGACTTAAGACAGGCGCCATCTTATGTTTCCCAATCAGCATTCCCACACAGTACGCACAGGTATCACATCCCCAGGAACTTAAGAAAATCAGCCATACCATATATGCGCCATCTGCCAGCATCCTGGTTTGATAAATAAATGACAGCATGACTGCAACATAAAACACGCCAAAAAACACTGTCATTACCTGCTCCGCACGGAATTTGGGGAAGGAAAAAACATATACAGCCATCAAAAGTACCAAAAGCAGTATGCTCAGGAACACCATAAGATCTATTTTTTCCATATATACCAGTACATAATAAGCTATCACCGCAAGGTATCCGACTCCTCCCAGCAGCGTATTCTGCACCTTAACAACTTGATACAATTCCTTTACTCCAATCAGACTGATAAGTGCAAGCACACCAAATAATACATTGCCCCCGTATCCGACCGTAGCAATCAAAATAATTACAAGCACGATTCCGCTAAGCAATCTTGTTTTAAACATCTTATCGGTCCTCCTTTACCCCGCCATAACGTCTGTCTCTGGAATTATATTGTTCTATGGCCTTTATCAATTCTTCTTTTGTAAAATCCGGCCATGGAACATCTGTAAAATAAAACTCTGAGTAAGCAAGCTGCCAAAGCAGATAATTGGAAAGCCTAAGTTCTCCGCTGGTCCGAATCATCAGATCCGGATCCGGAATATCATGAGTATCAAGATAGGATTCCAGTACACTCTCATCAATAGCATCCGGCTGTATCCTGCCATCTGCACAATCCTGCGCTATATGGCGCACTGCCCGGACAATTTCATCTCTGCTTCCATAGTTAATGGCAATCTGAAAATTCAATCCTCCATTATTCACGGTTGCCTTCTCTAACTCATCAATCCGAAGACGTATATCCTCATCCAGCCTTGTCTTATCCCCAATCACACGGATCTTCATATCATTCTTTGCCGCCGTCTTCAAGCAGGTCTTCATGTAATTGCGAAGAAGCTTCATCAAAGCGTCAACTTCATCTTTCGGCCGGTTCCAGTTCTCCGTAGAAAATGCATAGACCGTCAAATATTTTATCCCCAGCCGCCATGCTTCTTCACAGATTTTTTCTACATTCTTACTTCCCTGGGCATGTCCATAATTTCTTGGCATTCCTTTTGCTTTTGCCCAACGTCCGTTGCCATCTAAAATAATCGCCACATGCTGCGGTACATTCATAGCACAGTCTCCTCCCAAAAACAGAGACGGGAACCTGCACGCCCCGTCCCTCTATACTTCTTAAACAGTCATAACCTCTTTTGCTTTTGCTTCCACTGCTTTATCCACTTCTTTTACGTACTTATCCGTAATCTTCTGAAGCTGTGTCTCCAGATCTTTAATCTCATCCTCCGATACATCTGTCCCCTTTAACTTCTTCCATGCATCATTTCCATCACGACGGATGTTGCGGACAGCAACCTTCGCCTGTTCGCCTTTCTTCTTTACATCCTTCACCAGTTCTTTTCTGCGTTCCTCGGTAAGTTCCGGAAATACCAGGCGAATAACAGAGCCATCGTTCGTAGGATTAATCCCAAGATCAGACATGTTGATTGCCTTTTCAATTGCTTTCACCATACTCTTCTCCCATGGCTGGATCTGAATCATACGCGGTTCCGGCACGGACACATTCCCCACCTGCTGAATCGGCGTAGGCGTCCCATAATAATCCACCATAATCTTATTCAGTACATTGGGATTCGCACGTCCCGCACGGATCGTCATCAATTCTGACTCCAGACTCGCCATTGTCTTTTTCATTTTGTCTTCATAGACCTGTAATCTCTCGTTCATACTTATATCCTCCCTTTATGATACAGTTACTTTTGTACCTGTAAATCTTCCTGACATTGTTTCTACGATACTGTTCTCTTCATTCAGTCCAAATACCAACATCGGCATCTTATTCTCCATACACATGATAGAAGCCGTCAGATCGACTGCCATCAGTTTTTTATCAATAATTTCCTGAATGGAAATCTCATCATACTTCTTTGCCTGTGCATTCACCTTCGGATCACTGTCATAGATTCCGTCAATCGCCTTAGCCAGCAACATCGCATCCGCTTCTATTTCAATTGCCCGGAGAACTGCTCCCGTATCCGTAGAGAAATAAGGATGTCCGGTTCCTCCCGCAAAGAAAACCACCTTTCCCTCTTCCAGCGCTTCCACCGCCCGATCCTTAGAGAACAAAGATGTAAAAGATCCGCATACAAATGGAGTAAATACCTCCGTCTTCATTCCCACATATCTGAAAATGTCAGACACGTAAATGCAGTTCATAACCGTTGCCAGCATCCCAATCTGGTCTGCCTTCGTCCGATCGATCGTCTCACTGGTACGCCCCCTCCAGAAATTACCTCCTCCGGTAACGATTGCGACCTGAATTCCCTCATCGGTCAACTGCTTTACCTGCTTCGCAACCCCAATGCAGGTTGCTTCATCAAATCCTGTCTTCTTATCTCCCGCAAGGGCCTCTCCGCTTAATTTTAATAACACTCTCTTCATAAATCCTGCTCCTTATTTTCAGTTTTCAGAAAGAATCTTCTTTTTAGATGTTGTACATACTTATAATCAAGTATAACACAGGTTATGATAAAAGGGAATTTTTTTCACGCTTTTTCATAATAGAAAAATACATGATTAAAAGCAGCGCCCCTGCAAACAGCCATGCCGCGGGATTCGCAAGACAGGCGCCTACATAACTTTTCCTTGACGCAGCAATCAATGCAACTACGCCTCTGCCAATTAATTCCGCAACACCGGCCATCATCGGAAGTAATCCATAGCCCATTCCCTGAATGCCATTACGGTATATATTAACAACTGCCAGCGGAATAAACACAGCGCCAATGCATTTCATATAAATATCTACCAGTTCCATAATCTGCGGAAGATTTTCTGACACGAAAAGTACTGTCAGATACTTTCCTCCAAATATAGCCATAAGTCCGGTCACTACAGCATAAATACTTGCGATAACCGTAGCCGCCCGAAATCCCTGGCGTACACGGTCTATCCTTCCTGCCCCCGTATTCTGCGCACAGTAAGTCGCCATCGTTGTCCCGATCGCTACATACGCCTGCGTTACCAACTGCTCGATCTTATTTGCCGCCGCAAATCCGGCCACGGAGAGAGAACCCAGCATATTCAGCGCAGACTGTACCATAATAGTTCCAATTGCCGTAATAGAATATTGCAGAGCCATAGGAATTCCAATCTTCATCTGCCATATTGCCATGCTTCTCCCAAACTTCCAGTCCTCCTTCCTTAAATGAAGTTCCGGAACCTTCTTTATAATATACACAAGGCATAAAATTCCTGACGCTCCCTGGGAGATAACCGTTGCAAGGGCAGCCCCTGCAGCCCCCATATGGAATACAATAATAAATACCAGATCCAGCACGATATTTAAAAACGCCGCCAGTATCAGGAAATAAAGCGGAACCTTACTGTCCCCCAGTGCCCGCAATATACTGGCCAATAAGTTATAAAGCACCTGCGCTGCAATACCGCCGCAGATAACCATGATATAACCATATGCTTCCTGATAAATATCCTCCGGTGTATTCATCAAATGAAGAATCTGCTTCATCATCAACATACTGCACAAGGTCATCAACACAGAAATTACTGCTGACAGAATCGCCGCAGAAGCAACCGACTGCCGCATTGCTCGCATATTTCCGGATCCATAATGCTGCGAAGTAATCACCATAAATCCTGCCGTAAGACCAATAAGAAACCCCAGAATAAGAAACATCAGGGTTCCACAGGAACCAACTGCAGCCAACGCTTCATTTCCCACAAATTTACCCACAATAATCGTATCCACCATGCTGTAAAGCTGCTGGAACATATTCCCTATAAAAATCGGGATTGTAAAATTTAAAATAATCTTTCCCGGAGCCCCTGTTGTCATATCTCTTTCCATTACCGTTATCCCCCTGTATTACAAAACTCCACCTATTATATAAAATCAGATGTGCAATTTCAATAGTATTTCTCAAAACCTCACCCGTATAAACTATCAGAGCGGCATAGCCCTTTGACTATGCCGCTCTGCGGTTCGCTATATAAATTCCTTCCGTTCAAAATACTTTAACAGGATGCCTGCACAATTCTCTACTCCTAAATCAGACGTATTCAATATCATGTGATAATTATTCACATCTCCCCATGCCTTCCCGGTGTGTTCATGATAGTACTCTGAACGCTCTCTGTCTGTCTGCTCAATCTCTGCTTTTGCATCTTCGTAAGGCAGATTCTCTATCTTCATGATGCGTCGGATCCTGTCTTCCTTGTCAGCACATACGTAGATATTAAATACATTCCTTTGATCCTTCAATATCTCAGATGCACAGCGCCCCAAAATAATACACGGTTCTTTCGCAAGCTGACGGATAACCTCTACTTCAGATTCATAGGTATTCTTTGATAGCTCTTCTTCCACATTCACTTTATCGTACACCGGAATTCCAAGCTGCTCAGACAATTCCTTCGCTATCATGCTTGCTCCTGTACCATATCGCCTGCTCATTGTAATTACCAGTTTCATACCTGCTCCTCCTTCGTATCAAACATTCTCCACTCACTCAGATTAGCACATACACCGGAAATTGTCCAGCTGATTCCCTCTTAATTTACAATATTCTCTATAAACCTCATGATAATTATTGCGCATTTTGCTCTGCTTGCATTTCCCTGTGGGTCAAGAGTAGTTTCATTATACTTGCCGGAAATAATCTTATTTCCAACTGCCCATTCCATCGCTTCCTTTGCAAATGCATTTACCTTGGATGCATCCTTATATCCGCTGATATCTGCCGGTTTTTCTGACTCGTATCCTTTCATTCGGGCATAGCGATACATCATAACTGCCATCTGCTCACGGTTAATATAATCGGAAGGTCCAAAAAGACCTGTATCCTCATATCCGGTGACAACCTTTGTTTTCGCCGCCCAGAGAATCGCGTCTGTAAACCAGGTACCATCCGGTACATCCGGGAACACAGACTCATACGCTACTTTTGGTTCTCCGTTCATACGATGAAGTATAATAGCAAAATGTGCACGTGCTAACGGATCATACGGCCCAAAATGTTCCTTGTCAAGTCCAGTCATCGTTCCAACACGATAATTATAATATACTGCATCATAATACCAGCTGGAATCCTCCACATCTATATAAGGAAGCTTCACCGGATCCGGATCAGCCGGGTCTGGATCAACCGGGTCTGGATCAACCGGGTCTGGATCAACCGGGTCTGGGTCAACCGGGTCCGGATCAACCGGGTCTGGATCAACCGGATCCGGATCTTTCGTAACCGTTACAGTTCCTGTTACCTTACGGTATTCTTCTTTCAGCTCTTGGTCAACTGTCATATCCAGTACTGGAGAACCGTCTGCAGACCAATGCACTCTTCTTACCGTCGCGCTCCTGGTTCCTCCATTAGGTTTCATATGGTACACAAAAATGGTTCTTCCATCTTCATCAACTGAGAAGCAACTATGACCTGGTCCATACTGTCCTGCAACACTTTCAGAAGATAAAATCGGATAATTTGTTTCTGTCCAGCTTTCTGCCTTTAACAAATCAGCATCCTCGTCGGCAGTCAGGAGTCCTACTACATATAAATTACTTACACCAGCTCCTGAAAATGTCATATAAATCTTTCCATTATTCTTTACAATAAATGGTCCTTCATCTACCGTTGTATCTACACGATCCCATCCATACTGATTTCGGAGGATACATACCGGTTCACTGGTAATCTGATACGGATTATCCGGATCAATCGTAGCAATCCAAAGATCAGAAGTTCCGTTAGGATTAATCGCACGCTGTGCCCAACACAGATAATGTACGCCGTCCTGCTCAAAATAAGTCATATCAAGAGTAATACCGCCTGTATAAAGAGCACTTCCGTCCGCTCTTGTCACTTGAACAGCTTCTTTCCAGTCTTCCTTTACCGTCGGATTGCCTCCTTCTTTTAACTCCATGACAGAGCTCTGCACCTTATTCCATGCATCTCCAATGGCAAGGAAAATATATAATTTCCCATTAATTTCATGAAGCTCCGGAGCCCACCTTGGTTTCCCTACATTTGGAATCAGCTCATGATCTTCTGCCGTAAATAATCCCAGCGGTGTATCTGCCTCCCGAATACATACCTGAGATTGGCTCTGCGTTTCGCCGGTTGCGATAAAGTAATATTTTCCATTATATTTGAAAATATTAGGATCTGCCCTTCCATTTAAAACCGGATATTCCGTAAGTTTTGCCTGCCCTGTGATTGTATAAGTTCCTTCTGCATCAAAATCTACCGAACTCATATCCCATTCAATCGGAATCTCATCGGTCGTCCTGTCGTTATACTGTGCTGTAATCGTAGATTTAATATCTTCTTCCGTTAATTCCTTGCCAGGTTCCGTCTTAAAAGAATACTCCTTCTTTTCAACTCCCGTATTCTCAAGCGGCATCAGCTTCGTCTTTAACAAATCAGCCTCAGCCTTCGTAACCGGAAGAACATTGCAAGGAACCGCATTCGCGATATTTCCATCTACACTCGCATCATAACGGGAAGCTATCTTGTCAGGATTACTGATTGTTGTAAAATCCTCCGTAGTGTTTTTATATAATTTGATGTGGTATAAAAAAAGTTGACACCCCATTCTCAAGGATTTGAGATATAATCTAGAGAATAAGGAGTGAACAAAATGGCAGA
>CABIYE010000043.1 GCA_902362865.1 Clostridiaceae bacterium | reverse complement strand
AACGCCGTGTGCGGTGAAAGTCGCATGCACGGTGTGGAGTGGGGGAAAAGCCCGAGATGATATCAGAGGCTTACCTATCACTATAGAACAGTGATTTTATCCTGATGCTGAACCAGGCTGCAGGTGACAGACAGATCCTTGCAAAACAGCTGAATATTTCCCCATATCAGTTGTCTTATGTGACGAATTCCGGGGAAGGAGAAGGACTTCTTTTCTATGGAACAACAATTATTCCATTTAAGGACAAGTTCGATAAGAACTTGAAGCTGTACAGTTTGATGACTACAAAACCGGAAGAAGTTGAAAAACGAGAGAAAGAAATGGAGGCGGAAAAGCATGAAGGAAATCGATAAGATTCGAATCAGGCAGTGGAACCAGGATAATCCTTACATTCAGATGAAAAATCTGGAAAATGCACAGCCTGGATACCGTGTTCATACAGTCAATGATGATCATCATCTGTATGAACTTCCGCTGGAAACACAGAACATTATCCTTGACTGGGTATTCTGGAATTTTTATCCGGCACAGAAAATCTATCCGCATCTTACCAGTGATGATCTGAAAGAAGTTTTGTATAAACGTACCCAGATCCATCTGCACAACAATCAGTTCAAGGAGGCTATGCTGATTAATGGTTTCTGGCCGAGAGATCCGAGTGAATTGAACTGGGTATTTCATATCCAGGCGAGCTCTCCAGCAATCAGGACACAGGCAGATGGTTATCCTGGTATCCCGATTATAGGACGCCAGGAACTGAATGAGTACAGAAAGAAAAGTTGTGCCAGGAGGTGATGACCTATAGCTGGAAAAGAATTTAAAGGCAAAGATAAAAAGGTCGCAAAGATGACCAGGGATGGTTTGACAGAAGAAAATCTTCGTGATGGTAGTGTAAAAGATATCAGTCACAGGAGTCGAGGACGACCGGAAAATAAGGAAGAATTTGTTCCTGAACGGGAACGGAAAAAGGCTGAGAATGAAGATTCAAAATCAGGAAAAGGAAAACGACTGCAGATGGAGAAAATCCGTAAATCTTCTGCCAGGCAGGAAGCTGTTGAGGATACAGTTGAAGTTACACCGGAAGAAAAAGTATCCGGATATCGAAAGAAACTGCATCGTTATGAAAAAATCCCGGATGATGATAATAATCTGAACAGCCAAAAGAAATCCATTCGGAAGAAACAGTTGCAAAAACAGATGACCAAAGAACAAGCAAAAGCCGGAAGATTATCTTTTGATGATGAAGGAAATCAGATGGTGAAAGGTGCTGGCATGAAACCGGGAGGGACAGCCGGGAAATACATTGCTACACAAGCTGTTATATCTGGCATAAAAGCAGTCTCTCCCGAAGAGGAAGAAACAGATGAAAATGCAGGTGTGGAAAGTGCCAGACTTGTAGAGCGTGAAACAGAAGATGCGTTACGTGGTCTGCGTCATGCTCAGATCCGAAGCAAACGAACGGATGTGAAAACCCATCGCAGAGGTTATCGTGAGGCTACCGTAGAAAAGAAACTGAAATTTGGTTCTGCAGAAAGTATGGAAGGAGTCAAGAATGCAGAAACGGTAAAGAAAGCCGAACAAAAGAGACATTTCTATAACCGCTTCTTCCAGAAAAAACGATATAAGGATGCTTACCGAGCAGCCAGAGCCGGAAAATCCGCTGACAGTCTGGGTGGAGCAACAACCATTGCCGGTGTTGAGAACATGACGGTAAAAGCAAAGATCGCCTTGAAAGAGATCATAAAGCGTAATCGTGCCATGTTCGCAGGCATCGGTATTTTTGCGCTTCTTTTTCTAGTCATTTCAGTATCTCTGGGGAGCTGCAGTGCTTCTATCGAGGGAGCTGGATCTGTGATCGGTATTACAACGTATCCAAGTTCAGACGAGGATATCTATGCTGCCGAAAACAGATATGCTGCTTTGGAAAGTGCCTTGAACCAGCAGATTAATGAGATGGAACGAAGACATCCGAATTATGACGAGTATCAGTACAACATTGCTGAGATTGGTCATAATCCATACCATCTTATCTCGTATCTTACTGCAAAATATGGGGACTGGACGTACTCAGATGTTGAAAATGAACTGCAAGCTCTTTTTGAAGCACAATATCATCTGAATACGGAAGGTCGAACAGAAACGGTGACAGAAACCAGAAATGTTCGAGTCGGAGAATCATTGGGACAGGTAGTGACCAGTGGATATTGTAACTGTCGAATCTGCTGTGGTGTATGGTCAGGCGGACCAACTGCCAGTGGTGCATATCCAACTGCAAACCATACCATTGCCGTAGATGCTTCCAATCCGTTTGTGCCGATTGGCACTAAGGTAGTAATGAATGGTGTGGAATACACAGTTGAGGATACCGGAGCCTTTGCAAGATATGGTGTGCAGTTTGACGTTTACTATGATAACCATGCTGCAGCCTCTGCTCATGGACACCAGACCTGGGAAGCCTATATCGCAGATGACAATGGCAGTCAGGAAGTAACGGTTACCAGTACAAGCACTAAGAAGATTCTATATGTGACACTGACAAATGGAAGCTTTGATGCTGTGGCAAGAGCCAATCTGAATGCAGAGCAGCTGATTATTTACAATGCATTAAATACGACCTATGGAAACAGAAATTATCTGTGGGATGTAAACAATGTGACCAGTGGATCAGGCGGTAATGGAATGAGTTATGAGATTCCACCGGAAGCACTGCAGGATGAAGAATTTGCCCGGATGATCCGAGAAGCAGAAAAATATCTGGGAGTACCTTATGTATGGGGTGGCTACTCTCCATCTGGATTTGACTGCTCAGGTTTCGTATCCTATGTCCTTAACCATTGTGGTAATGGATGGAACTATGGACGATTGACCGCAGAAGGATTAAGAGGCGTATGTACTTATGTATCACCGGGAGAAGCAAAACCAGGAGATCTGATTTTCTTCCAGGGAACGTATAACACATCCGGTGCAAGCCATGTGGGTATCTATGTCGGTAACAATATGATGATCCATTGCGGGGATCCGATCCATTACTCAAATATCAGCACATCCTACTGGCAGCAACATTTCATGTGCTTTGGAAGACTGCCATAAAGGGGTGAACGAAGGGAGGTGAAAGTTTGAATAAAAAGATTAAAAAATATCTGGATGAGATTGCCAAGACAGAGAAAAAGATCGCGGATCTGCAGCAATATCTTAGGGGTGTCCAGGCTGCATTAAAGCAGGAAGAGGACAATGAGATGATCAGGTGCATCCGTGGTATGAAGATGGATAATGATCAGTTATATGATCTTTTGGATGGTATCCAGAGTGGAAAAGTTAAATTTCAGGTAAGCAGGGAGTCTGACGATGAAGGTTCAGGCTCCTTTGTATTCACAGAAGAAAATAAGGAGGAATATCAGAATGGTGAAATGGAAGAAAATGAATAAGAAAATGGCAGGACTGCTGTTGGGAGTCATGATGCTTTTTACAGCATCAACCACAGCATTTGCCTATGTGGATGAATCAGCAGAGGCATCCAAAGTAGAGACAACTCAGACGGAACAGTCAACAGACAAAGAAGAGAAAAAGGACGAGGCGACAAACACAAACGAGGTGCTGCCAGAAGATGGAACAGACCAGGGAACTGCATTTACGACACCTGGCAATGGTGAAGTCAAGGATGACATTACCGATGATTCCACAAAGGAATTTCTTACGGTTACAACGAAGAATAACAACACTTTCTATATCGTGATCGACCGCAGTGCCACATCCCAGAATGTCTATATGTTATCTCAGATTGATGAGAATGATCTGTCCGAGTTTCTGGATAAAGACAGTACAGCTGCTGTTGTAACACCACAGCCGGATACATCGAAGGTTGTGCTGGATGAGACAAATAATGAGGATGTAGACAAGGAAGCTACTGTTGATCCTGAGAAAACATCATCTGCAAAAACCAATATGGGTGCAATGGCAACAATCCTGATTTTGGCTCTCGGCGGCGTGGCAGCTTACTACTACTTCAAGATCTATAAACCTAAAAAAGAGGAAGATGAGGATGATCAGCCGGAAGGTTTGGAAACAGGTGGACTGGAAGAAGTTCCGGATGAGGAAGAGTCTGAAGACGAAGATTTTGAAGAAAATGAAAAATAAATAAACTTTTTTAGCGGAGGGGGCTGTAAAACATGCTCTCTCCGTTTCGTTATATGAAGGAGGTAATACATCTTGTATTTAGTAATTGCAGAAAAACCAAGTGTATCAAGAGCAATCGCAGAAGTGATTGGAGCACAGGAACGAGAAGACGGATATTTACAAGGAACCGACTGTATGGTCAGCTGGTGCTTCGGACATCTGGCCGAATATGTTTCACCGGATGCTTACGATGAGAAATTTAACCAGTGGAGATATGAAGATCTCCCGATCATCCCGAAAGACTGGAAAGTTACAGTCTCAGAAGATAAGAAAGATCAGTTCTATATCTTAAAAAGACTGCTCAACAGTCCGGAAATTGAATACGTCGTAAATGCCTGTGATGCCGGACGTGAAGGAGAATTAATCTTCAAACATGTCTATGACTTATCCGGAAGTAAAAAGCCGGTGAAACGATTATGGATCAGTTCTCTGGAAGATTCAGCAATCCTTGATGGAATGCAGCATCTGAGATCCGCAGAGGAATACCGACATCTGGCCGAAGCTGCTGTATGCCGTTCTCAGGCTGACTGGCTGGTAGGAATGAATGCAACCAGAGCTTACACCACAAAGTACTTCAAAAAGCTGACCGTTGGAAGGGTTCAGACACCGACACTTGCCATGTTGGTGGAACGTGCCGGACAGATCAGCAATTTCCAGAAAGAAAAGTATTTCAATGTGGAACTCGATTGTGATGGAATTCCGGCTGTAAAGCCAAAAATCTTTGATCCGGATGAGGCGGAACAGTTAAGAAGCAGATGCCAAGGAAGTGAAGCTATTGTCACAGCAGTAAAAGAAACGGAAAAGAAAGTAAAAGCACCAAAGCTTTATGATCTGACCACACTGCAGAGAGAAGCAAACCGTATCTACGGAATGACAGCCAAACAGACACTGGATACCGCTCAGAACCTGTATGAAAAGAAACTGATCACTTATCCAAGAACGGACAGCCAGTATCTGACCGAAGATATGGAGCAGACCGCAAGAAATGTGGTTCGTCAGATTTATGAGAAATATCAACTGACAGGTCCTTTTGATCAGCCGGAACAGCCGGATGTGAAGAAAGTCATGAATAACAGCAAAGTGACAGATCACCATGCAATCATCCCAACGATGGAGCTTTCATCCTGCCATCTGGATGAATTGAAATCTTGGGAAGAAAAGATTCTTTTCCTGATTGCAGTTCACACGGTCATGGCAATGAGTAAGGAGCACGTTTACCAGGAAACAGAGATTGAAGTGGAATGCCAGGGAGAAATCTTCAAAGCAAAAGGAAAAACTGTGTTGCAGGATGGATGGAAACTCTTTGAAAACTGCTTCAAGAATAAGGACCGCATGGCAATCGTAGATCCGGATCAGGAAATGAAAGAGAAGATCCCGAAAGTAACCCAGGGACAGACTTTCTATGCTGTAGCTGCAGAAAAGACAGAACATTTCACATCACCGCCAAAACCATACAGTGAAGATACGCTCCTTGCGGCAATGGAAACTGCTGGAAATAAGGAATTCGATGAAGATACAGAAAAGAAAGGATTAGGAACTCCGGCAACAAGAGCCGGTATCATCGAAAAACTGATCTATTCCCAGTATGCCACCCGAAAAGGAAAACAGATTCTTCCAACAGAGGATGGAAAAGTCCTTGTGGAGATCCTGCCGGACTTCCTGAAATCTGCAAGTATGACTGCAGAATGGGAAAACCAGCTGCTCTTGATGGAGCATGGAGAGATTGCACCGGAACAGTTTATGACCGGGATCAAAAACATGCTGACCATGATGCTGAATGGATGCGATGCGATTTCCGAAGAAGAAACAAGAAGATTTCAGACCAGAGAAAGCATTGGAACATGTCCGGTATGTGGAAGCCTGGTATATGAAAGCAAACCCAACTTCTATTGCAGCAACCATGATTGTCACTTTGCGCTCTGGAAAGATAACCGCTATCTGCAGAGCATGGAAAAAACCATGGATAAAAAGATGGCTGCAGAACTTCTGAAAAACGGAAGTGTGCATGTGAAAGACCTGTATTCCAGAAAGAAAAATATGTACTTTGAGGCAGATCTCCATATGGATACAGATGAAACCGGAAAGGTGAATTTTTCTTTATCCTTTCCCAAAAAGAAATCAAAAAACAAAAGCAAAAAGAAATAAAAAAACAGATTAGAGGAGGAAACGAAGAATGAATTTTAACGAATTTGTAAGTGAAGTAAAGGATAATATCAAACTCTTTTTACCAGAGGAGTATGAGAATGTAGAAGTATCAACGATGGAGTGTCAGCAACTGAACCGTGCCTATACGGGATTGATGGTGAGAAAAGAAGGTGAGATGCTTACCCCGACGATCAATCTTAATCAGTTGTATGAAGCATATAAAGCACAGCCTGGCGTAACAATGGAAACTGTATGCAGAAAGATTGCAGATATAGTTATTGAGGCACCGATACAGGTTGATCTGAAAGCTATTTTTAATTATGAAGATGTGAAGGACAAGCTGTTTATCCGTGTATCATCAGCCGAAGCAAATAAGGAAGTCCTCGAAAATGCTCCACACCAGCTGAAAGAAGACCTCGCAATTACCTATCATGTGGCAGTAGACAAGGATGAGAATGGATTAAGTTCCATGTTTATCAAGAATGATCTGCTTGAACAGTATGGAATCTCAGCAGAACAGCTTCATGAAGATGCTATGAAAAGTTCACCACGAGTTATGGTCCCGGAGGTATCAAGTATAGGTGCATTGATAGATGAAATGTATCAGAAAAATATTCTCATGCTGACACCGGATGAACGTGAAATGCTGCTAGAAACATTGCAGGAATCAAGTGAGATGCCGACATTCTTTGTTGTTACAAATACAGAAAGAGTTGATGGTGCCGGTGTGATCTTTTATCCGGAATTCATGGATAACATGGGGGAACTTCTGGGAAATGATTTCTTTATTTTGCCATCATCCATTCATGAAATGCTGATTTTACCGGATGACGGGCAAGTGGATGCTGAAATGTTAAGAGATATGGTAAAAGAAGTCAATGCGACTCAGGTAGCACCAGCAGAACGCCTTACCAATGATGTATATCACTTTGACACAAAGGATCACGTCTTTGAAAAAGCCGACAGATTTACAGAACGTCAGAAAGAAAAAGAAGCGCAGGCTGCAAAAACAGAGAAAGCAGGAAAAGAACAGCCGGATCAGAAACCGAAAACAAAGAAGCACGATATGGAACTTTAATAAAAAATAATCATCTCGTCAACTAATAAAAAGCCCTGCGGCATAAACACAATGTCGTGGGGCGTTTTTGGAAAGGAGTATTATGACAGAACAAAACAAAACTACTACTATTCCACTGCCGGTTCCGGGAAAAGATATGGACAGCATTATGCAGTCACTGGAATCCGGTGTGGAAGAACTATTTACAAGTAACCGCTATCAGGAATTTCTTAAAACCATGGCAAAGTTTCACAATTATTCTTTTAATAATACAATGCTGATCGCTATGCAGCGACCGGATGCCACACTTGTTACCAGCTACAAAAACTGGCAGTCCATGGGTAGACAGGTCATGAAAGGTGAAAAAGGAATTACAATCATTGCCCCGGCACCATATAAGAAAATGAAGGAAAAAGAGGTTCTGGATGAAAATCAGCGACCGATCATGGGAAGCGATGGAAAACCTAAGACTGAACAGGTGGAAGTTACAGTTCCGCATTTTAAAGCAGTTACGGTATTTGATATTGCTCAGACATCCGGAGAACCGATCCAGACACTGGCACCAGAATTACTGACTGCAGCTGTACAGGATTTTGATTCTTTCATGCAGGCTATTCAGAAAATATCCCCAGTACCGATACGATTCGATGAGATCGATGACAATGCTAATGGATATTATCATAATGCAGATAAGGAAATTGTGATCAAAAAAGGACTCAGTGAAAGCCAGACCTTAAAGACTGCTATTCATGAAACAGTCCATGCAAAATTGCATGACAGGGAGATCATGGAAAGCCTTGGTGTAGAAAAAGACCGATTGACAAAAGAGGTTGAGGCTGAATCCGTTGCTTACTGTGTGTGTTCTTCCTTTGGTTTGGATACATCGGATTATAGTTTCCCTTACATTGCAGGTTGGAGCAGCAGCCGGGAAATGAAAGAAATGAAAGCATCTATGGATGTGATCCGCAAGACAGCCGGTGAAATGATCGATCAGCTTACAGAAGAGCTGGAAATCATTCTTGAAGAAAAACAGAAAACAGAATTACATGATAAATACGGCATTCTGGTAGATGCACTGGAAGCAGCCGGATACCGCTATGATTATCGGGAAAGCGAACCGGGACATATTGTACTGGCGCCGGATGGGACACATGAAATTGCCGGATACTTGCAGTTTGAATCATGGGGAGATATCAAAGACTGGCTGGAAGATACGATTGCAGAAGGAACGGATATTTCGGAAAGAGTTGATCGGGCTTTGTATCCATTTAAGTTTGATTATACCCTAGAGGAAGAAATGTTCAGAGGTAATGGTGACCGCTATGCGATTTACCACGTGGATGAAGACACACCTGGAAAACAACATTTATTTATGAATATGGCAATGGTCAAAGAAGATGGAATTACAATCGATGCAGCAAATTATAAATGTGTCTATTCTGGCAGATTACATGAAAATGAAAAGCTGGATGATTTGTATGCCGTATTCAACGATAATCCACCGGCAGATTATAAAGCACATTCTATGTCGGTTAGTGATGTTATCATTACAAACCGTGGTGGGGATATGCAGGCATATTACGTGGATCGATTTGGATTTGCAGAACTTCCAGACTTTGCAGTACAAAGAGAAAAAATACTCGATATTGTCCCGGAAATAGAAAATGTGGATTATGAAAATGATCTTACATGTATCAGCTTTTATGCGGCTGAATGTGCTGAATTTCCTGTGATGGGTGAAGTACATTATGACCTGACATTACCGGAAGCCTTGGAAGCTTATGAGAAAATCCCATCAGAACGTATGCATGGACTGAAATGTGTTGGCTTTGATCTGAAAGACGGAAGTGATTATGAAGGAATGCAGAGTCTGATGATCGAAGGAAAAATACAGAAAGAATTTTTGAATTCGATTCCTGGATTTAGAGAAAATTCTTATGTGCAAAATGCAATCAGTCGTGTGGAAAAGTACTTGGAAGAAAGACATCCAAATGTGGAAAATCCTCTGGAATCCAATAAGAAAGTGGATAACGAAAAAAATATAAGCAAAGAAAAAAACGAGAAGGAGCTGAATATACAGATGAAACCAATACCGAAAAAGAAAAGGGGGGAAATGAGCCTATGAGAAATGTAAACCTGGAAGAAAACGAACTGACTATTACTGCTATCTTCCAGCAGCACACAAAGGAAGAAACAATCCAAACACTGAAAGAAGCTTTGGAAGTTATGGAACAGGAAGAAAGTGATCCTGAGAATGATGAAATGATTGAGATCATCAATTCTACAGTTGGAAAATTACAGCAGATCGAAGACAAATACTACTATTCTCTGGATCTGAATTATTATCTGAATAACTTGGAGAACGATGCCTATGAAGCTTAATCAATTTGCAGTCTACCGAGTAGATCAGCAGACAGCAGGAAAAGCACTGTGGCATCTGCCATATCAAGAGGCAAGACAGCAGAATGTGTCGATTACTGTCGAAAATTACCGATTAGTCTCGATTCATGAAATGCAGGAAAATGAAAAAGTCGCTGACATCTGGAAACGAATGAAAAAGCAATGCGAAGTCAGTGACGTGCTCGTATTGAACAAGAACGGAGAAATCAGTTGCTACTATGTAGATGAAAACTATCCACAGTATCTGGCCGGATTCATTCGTATCAATACATCCGGTGCACTGATCACTATGGAAACTGAGAATTATCAGATCGATGGGAAAAAAGGAAACTGGATTGCCACAGACACCATCATTATTGATGGAAAACAGTTTTATTTGATGGAACATCAGGTATACCGAGATCAGGCCCAGGGTGTTATCCTGGATGCCTATGGAAAAATGGTTGTCGAAGAATGTAAGAAATTCGATGAAAAGACAAAACAAAAGATTCATGATTACATCCAACAGCAAGTACCGCTAAATCCGGTCGAACAGCTAAAACAAGATGGTAAAATCCGTCTGGAACATTACCAGAAATTCTACCAGAACGGCACTTATGAACGAAGCAGAGAATCTGGTACCGAAGCCAATTATGATATGGTGGACGGTCTGGTGAATAATCAGAAGAAGAATCAGGAAAAGACCTCTGATGCTAGCAGCAACAATCAGACCTCCCGAAATCAACAGGATGGAAAATCTAAGAAACGAAGATCCGTGATCAAACGTCTGCATCAGAAACAGATTGCCATTGCTCGCCGGTCCGGAAAACCGATACCCAAATACCTGGATCAGGAAATGGAAAGAAAGCGGGGGTAGAATATGCGAAGGTTAAAGTGTGAAAAAGAAACGATTATTCTGACCAATGAAGATGACGGATTCTATGATGTGTATACCTTCAATCAGAGCTTGCAGAAACGGTTACGGGCATTCGCTGAGAAGTATCCGGATGATTGCTGGTTGAAAGGATCTTCGGAGGATGGCAGTGAAACGTATATAATCAAAAAGGGCCGGTTGTCATTGAATTTAAGACCACCCTATTCTAAGGACAGAATTCATAAAGCAACAGAACGAATTATTGAAGAACAGAAGGAACAATCAAAGGATTCATAGAATGCGATTTAAGAGAAAAAAGCCTCATGACCATGAGGAAAAATGAAAGCAAAATATGTTAGCTGATAAAGTGTATAGGCTCAAAAGGGAAAGTTCCCTTTTGGGCCTTATTTTGTTTAAAATCATTTAGTAGTACAAAACCTGATTTTATCTTTTATATATTTGATAACAAGTAGTGAATAGTTGATTTAAGTAGTTTTCAGTGGTACAATTATTTGAGGAAAATTCATGTAATAGTATTAAATGCAGGGAGAAAAAAATGGCAAGACCAAAAAAGAATGGAACATACCTTAATGTATGTATTGAAACTCCTATTTATGAGCGATTAGAAAATTTTTGTAAAGATGCAGGACATACAAAAACGGTTGCTGTTGAAAGAGCATTAATTTCTTATTTCGATGAATATGAAGAAATGAAAAAGAAATTAAAAGAATTAGAATCTAATCAAGACAAATGAGAAATTCATGCAGGGGAGAATCAAGCAAATGATCAACGGCAAAGATCAAGAAATTATAACTATAAATAAAACAGGAAATTCAATATTAAATAACGCAAAATATTCTGCAGATAACACGGATGAATGGTATACTACATTTGTTGCGCGTTCCTTTGATTTTGGACGCAAAAAAAGATTGCAGCCGCCATGCGCTGCAATCTCCCGATTTCTCATATTGTGAGGTTAATCCTCTGCTTTTTCGACTTCCGTTATCTCCCTTGCTGTTGCGGTTACAATCCGTATGCCTTTATCGCTCATACCGTCCAGCAGCGCGTCAAGCTGCCGCCGCCCGGTGGATTTCTCCGCATTGCTGTTCGGGAAGAAAAATTGATCTACCGAAATATGATACCGGGTTACAAGGTCATAGAATACCTGTAAACTCGGCTGTTGTCCCTTGTTCTCGATATTCGCAAGGTAGCGCGGGGAAATATATAACTCGTCGCTTACCTTTTTGCGGCTCTCGCCGTATTCATTTCTCGCGGCTTTTATAGCTGCCCCGAAAGCCTTAAAGTCGTACAATGGTACGGGTCTTTTTGCCATTTTCATTCACCCTGTTACATTTTACAGTTCACCTTTCTTTTTGGATATGTCCACACAATTCATATCATTAGGTTAAATACTTCCTGTTGTGTATTGACAGTAGACTGATTTTCTGATAAAATAAAATTTATGTAAAAGGAGGCGGCGTTTATGTTGCATAGCATGCGTATTAGATAAGCATTGAAAAAAAGGATTTTCCCATTTTCAACATGGGCTTTTTTGTCATGCTTATTTTGCGGATGCTATACAAAAAACTAACGACGTATAGATATAGTATAGACATAGTGCAAGCTATGCCTTAGTTTTGTTGTACTGCTCTGTGCATTATAAATGCAGGTCAATGCTCATGTTGAGGATTGACCTGCATTTTTTTGTGTAAAAAGGACGAGTGAAATATAATGCTTAAAAAATATTGGATAAAATGTCCGATTTGTAACGGAAAGACGAGAGTTCAAGTATTTCATAATACTGTATTAAAAGATTTTCCTCTTTTCTGCCCTAAATGCAAATTGACGCATATCATTGATGTAGAAAAATTAGAGATTGTAATCAAAAATACAGAAAAACAAACTTTTATTATTTAGAAGAAAGGATATAAAAATGAAACGTTTACCTAAATATACGCCTGCGGAAGTACGGAATGATCCATACGGATTTACTTACAAAGAAATGTCGGAAGTTATTGGCGAGAATGAAGCAAAAGCCTTATATGAAGAATTATATAAGCAATTACCACGCAAAAAAAATCTATCAATGTTGGTAAAAAATATTTGCAAAAGCAGTGATACTGAAAAGTATGTTTACGAACTGAAAGACAACAAATACATTGAAACGGTTTTTATCAAGCGGCGAGATGGTGGAACTGTTTGCGTGAGCACACAAGTCGGTTGTCCTGTTGGTTGTATTTTTTGTGAGTCCGGGCGAAATGGCTTTGTTCGTAATCTAACATCGTCAGAAATCGTACAACAGATTATATTGTTGCGTCGAAAAG
Source organism: Clostridiaceae bacterium (assembly GCA_902362865.1). Taxonomy (GTDB): domain Bacteria; phylum Bacillota; class Clostridia; order Lachnospirales; family Lachnospiraceae; genus Claveliimonas; species Claveliimonas acetigenes. Next base: position 8,642 of record CABIYE010000043.1, on the reverse strand, counting down.
TAAACCGTATCGTTTTTATGGGTATGGGAGAGCCTTTATTCAATTATGACAACTTGATAAAAGCAATCCATATTCTCCGAGATAGATATGGGCTCAACTTTCCAACCGACGGCATTACCATATCAACAGTTGGTCCGGTCGATCAATTAAAAAAATTGCGCGAGGAACATCTTAAAATTCAGTTGACAATATCTTTACACGCAGCAACACAATCTGCAAGAAATCGTATTATTCCTCACATGCGCATATATGCTATTGAAGATGTTGTTAAGCAAGCCTTATCCTATTCTGAAAGGCATAATCGCAAAATTGTCTTTGCGTATTTGCTTTTACCGGGTATAAATGACCGGCCCTCAGATGTAAGACAACTTGCAAAATGGTTTCGGGGCAAAAAAGTTATGATTAACGTGTTACAATACAACCCAACAAGCAATTCAAGAATTAAAGCACCACAGAAACGGGAAATAGTTGCATTCAAACATCAATTAGAGCAAGCAGGACTTGAAGTTACTATGAGAGTTTCTCATGGCAGAGAGATTAACGCGGCTTGTGGACAGTTAGCTAACACATATAATAAATTCAAAAAAAAATGATTAAAAGTGCCAGACGCATAGACGCAGAGCCGATAACGCATTAGGTCAAAAAACCTATGTGTTATCGGCTTTTTTATTTAATATTGCGCAAAAGCCGCTGTTCCCTATTATAGAATGGATTGCGGGTAGTGTATTAAAGTCGCCCTTTTTTAAGGATACGGCGGTATCGGGGAGGTATCGCCGTGTCCATTTTTATTTACTGTAACCCGCCTAATGCTTTGCGGTCAAAAAAAGCTATGCTCCGCAAGCGGGATATTCCGGCTATGAATGTGAACTGTCAATACATTTAGCTACTGCTTACATTTCCTTTGCGCCCGTCCGCGTCTTGCGGACGGGCGCATTTTGCTTTTTTCAACTTTTTTCTGAAAAGCGCACTCAAGAGCCATCTCCCGAACGGGTACGGAGCGAAAGGGGCAGAGAGGACAAGCCCTTAACTCCCGTCCTCTACTCCACGCGGGAAGGAGGTGAACTCTATGGAGCTATCTTCTTCCGACAAGGAAAGAATACAACATCAGTACGACGCATTAGCAAAGAAAACTTTGGTCGGCGAAGCGAAAAGCCACCGCCGCACTCTTGCGAAACGCGCAGCACGCGAAGTTACTTTTTCGGATTTGAGCGAAAGCGAACTCGCGCAGCTTTTCACAACGGACGAATACGAAAGCGATTATTTCCGTTTTCAAGTGTCCGGCTTTGATGTACTCGTCAAAAATGAACTGCTTGCCGAAGCCCTTAACGCTTTGCCCGAAAGGAAACGCGACATTATCCTTTTGTCCTACTTCTTGGATATGAGCGACGCGGAAATTGGCGAACTGCTGAATGTTGTACGCACGACGGTTTTCCGGCACAGGAAATCCGCGCTTGCGAAAATCAAACAGTATTTGGAGGGAAAAGCAGATGATGAATACCGTTAGGAAGTCTGAAAATCTGTTGCCGTTCCCTGTCATTTCCGCAGCGGCAAACGGCGACACAACCGCCATGTGCGCGATCTTGAAGCACTACGAGGGTTACATAGCGAAACTTTGTACCCGCACGCTGAAAGACGACGCGGGCAATACCTATTCCTATGTGGACGAGGAAATGCGTAACAGGCTGCAAGTGCGCCTTATTACCCGCACCCTTGCTTTTCATGTAGGATAATCTTTTAGCCCATGCGGGGAGCGTGTCCCCTTTCCACGCTTCCCGTTATGGGCTATTTGTCGTTCCGCAAAAGCATATCCGCTGTTGATGTGCTTTTGCAGGCCGACAAAGCCTATTGTTCTTTGACAAAGAAAGCGGCCTTTGGTGCGCAGCATAACAGGCAAACGGGTACATTCCGTCTGTACCGAGCCAGTCGGCGGGTACGCCATGACAGCTTTTCCCCATAGGGGAAAAGCCGAGCGAGAACTACCGCGCCGTAAAACAGGTTTAGCAGCTTGTGGGCGACGACATACAAGGCGGCACAATGATACTCCCGCGTTGAACACCCTCAAAGTATTGCGCGGCGCACCCATAAGCATGGGCCGGGGTGAAACTCCCGTGAGGTTGCAGCTAACAACCGCCCGTTTTTGCCTTTTGACGAATATAGTTTATCCATACAGGAAAAGGAGGTTTTTCTAATGGATAAAAAACAGACAATTACAACCGAACGCAAAATAGGGAAAATCACCTATCTTGTTCAAGCGTTGCCGAGTGAAAAGGCAACCGATACAATCCATAAAAAGATTGAGAAACTCATTGTAAAGGATTTGCAGAAAAAGCCCGGAAATCCGGGATTTTTAGCGTCCGAGTAGTGCATTAGGCGGCGGGATATGGTATAATGATAGCAACACATTATACCTGTTTATTCGGCTGTCGGAAAGGAGGACTAATGTTACAGTCGAATAAAATCACCGCCCTTTACTGCCGTTTAAGTCAAGAGGATATGCAAGCCGGAGAAAGCGGAAGCATACAGCACCAAAAAATGATACTTCAACGCTATGCGGACGAACACCATTTTTTGAACACAAAGTTTTTTGTGGACGACGGATTTTCCGGCGTGAGTTTTGAGCGCGAGGGGCTGCAAGCGATGTTGCAGGAAGTGGAAGCCGGACGAGTGGCGACGGTCATTACCAAAGACCTTTCCCGTCTTGGCAGAAACTATCTGAAAACGGGCGAACTCATAGAGATTGTATTTCCCGAAAACGGAGTACGCTATATCGCGATCAACGACGGAGTTGACACAGCGCGGGAGGATAACGAGTTTACCCCCTTGCGGAACTGGTTTAACGAGTTTTACGCCCGCGACACAAGCAAGAAAATCCGCGCAGTTAAACAGGCACAGGCGCAAAAAGGCGAGCGCGTCAACGGGGAATATCCATACGGCTATATCCCAGACCCGAACAACCGCCACCACCTTATACCCGACCCGGAAACCGCGCCGATTGTCAAACAGGTTTTCGCTATGTTTGTTAGCGGCGTGCGTATGTGCGAAATCCAAAAATGGCTTGCGGAAAACAAAGTCTTGACGATTGGAGCGTTGCGCTATCAGCGTACAGGACAGGCGCGGTATCAGCGGGCAATGATCGCCCCCTATACTTGGCCGGACAAAACGCTCTATGACATATTAGCAAGGCAGGAATATTTAGGGCATACCATAACCGCGAAAACTCACAAGGTATCCTACAAGTCGAAAAAGGCCCGGAAGAACGAAGAAGAACAACGCTATTTCTTCCCAAACACCCATGAGCCGCTTGTTGACGAGGAAACCTTTGAACTTGCGCAAAAGCGGATTGCTACCCGCCACCGCCCGACAAAAGCAGCGGAGATTGATATTTTTTCCGGCTTGCTGTTTTGCGCTGGTTGCAGACATAAGATGTATTACCAACAGGGCGTAAATATCGAGCCGCGCAAGTTTTCCTATTCTTGCGGCGCATGGCGCAACAGGGCAAGGACAGGCAGCGAGTGTACCTCTCATTATATCCGCAAAAACGTACTTCTTGATTTAGTGCTGGAAGATATGCGGCGGGTTTTGCGGTATGTTAAGGAACACGAACAGGACTTTATCTGTAAAGCTACCGAGTACGGCGACATGGAAGCGAGAAAGGCATTAGCGCAGCAGCAAAAGGAACTTTTCAAAGCACAGGCGCGTATGACCGAACTTGACACGCTTTTCCGCAAGCTGTATGAGGACAACGCATTAGGCAGACTGACAGATGAACGGTTTGTGTTTCTAACTTCCGGCTATGAGGACGAAAAGAAATCCCTTGCCGCAAGGATAGACGAGTTACAACAGCAGATCGCAACCGTTACCGAGCGAAAAAGGGATATATCAAGGTTTATTCAGATTGTCGGGAAATACAGCGACATACAGGAATTGACCTATGAAAACGTCCATGAGTTTATCGACCGTATTTTGATACATGAATTAGACCGGGAAACCAACACCCGGAAAATCGAAATCCATTATAGCTTTGTCGGACAGGTTGATACCGAGCAGGAGCCGACGCAAGTTGTCAACCATGACCGCCGCAACATGGTAGATGTAAAAAGTATCGCTATCTAACCCCAGCAAAATTCGTACCCGTATAGCCATCGTCCACATAGTAGGTGGGATTTGGAAACCCGTGTTCCTTAGCGTACTTGAATAGATATTCTTTTTGATTTACGATACTGTTGCTCTCGCCTTCACGTCCATCGTCCTGACTCAGACGACAGTACAAGGCGGTGATTTCTTCCTGCTGTCTTTGCAATGCTTTCTCCTTTCCGACAGCAGACACGATAGTATGAAGTGTAGATACAGTATACCACGCCTGCGGTCAAACTTCAACGCTTTAAAGCGATAATCTTTCCGATATTTCTTAATCCTCATCATAACCCTCGGAATCAAAACTGTAATCTGCTGTGTCCCGCATGAATATCCTGCTGAGAAGCCCAAGCAAGTCCCTCCCGTCCTCTCGGAAATGTGCGGTCACTGTATATTCCGTGCCGCCGATTTTCTCGCAGAGCGTTGCCTGTTCAGGGATACGCATAAGGGGCATAATGTTTTCAGCAGGCGGCAGGGGCGGGTACACCCTATTCGGGTTTACCATTGAGATACCCTTATTTTCGTCTAAAATTTCCGTAAGTTCCTGTTCTGTCAGTCTGCTCATCGCAATGCGTCCTCCCTCTTGCGGTCTGTCCTGCCATTCTGGTTTGACCTTTGATTTTCAACCGTATCGTGGATTTGGTTCAAGCAGTCATCAATGTGGGCAGAGCGTTTTTCAATCCCGTCCGCATATTTCAGCCGCTTTCGCAGCTCCGTTATCCGTTCCGTCACCCCGTTTTTTTCTTCTCGGAGCGTTTCTTTCTCGGCGGGTGAAGCACGCCGTATCTTATTCTGCAAATGCCGCCGATAGTTGGTAAGCCTGTCCATTTCCGTCTGGTTCTTCTCCCTGTCGGCGTGCAAATCGGAGAGGGTGGAGATGTTATGCTCCGACATATAGCGTACCTGTGTGGTAATCTCATCCAGTTTCCGAAGCTCCTCTTTCATAAGCGGGCTTGTCGGCTTGTAGTCCGTGCCTTTGGGAAATATCCCCAACTGATAGCACCAATAGTAATACAACGCTAAGATTCCCCTTGTTTTCTGGTGCGGTTTCCAAGCCTTTTTATATTCTTCGGGCATATGGGGAGAGTAGGAAATCTTTGCTTTGTAGTTCCCATATCTTGCCCTTGTGCCTAAATGTGAACGGATAAAATCGGGCGTTAAGCGTTCATCAAGCGTATCTAATCTTGTGAAATGCTTATACTGCGGCAGCTTCATTTTCCAATGCCCGCCCGAAAAATCAACCTCGTAGCCTTTGTCGATTAGATACTTCATCATGTGCGGAATATCCCGACTGCCGCTGATTGCCTCCGCTAAATCTTCCAGATAGACGTTGTAGCGTGTCGGCTTGCCGCTCTTTTCATCCAGATACAGCGGTCTTGACGGTGCTTTCTTCGGGTTCTCAATCACCGATAATCCGTACTCTCTGCACAAGCGGTCTGACGTTTCCCTTAGCCGTTTCTGCTCCGATTTTGAGTAATTATATTTGCTCCCATCCAGATAGGAAACAGAGTTGAAGCAGAAGTGATTGTGGAGATGCCCCCTGTCAAGGTGGGTGACAACGATTATCTGGTACTTGTCGCCCCACATTTCCCTCGCAAGTTTTAAGCCGATTTCGTGGCATTGTTCGGGCGTTACTTCGTCTGGCTTGAAGCTCTGGTAGCCGTGCCAAGCGATATACCCGCCTGTCTTCTGGTACTGCTTTTTCGTTAGAATCATCTGCTGTAACGCTGTTTCTTTTAAACAGTTGATGGCGGAAACAAACTCTCCATTGTCCGTTTTCTGTGGATTCTTCACATAGGAGAACACGTCAAAGAAGTCCTGCATCTCCTTATTCGGCACGGTCTTTTCTGGGTTTTCCACATAAGAAATTAAGTCTTTCAACCGTCCTTCGATGTGCCAGAGGCTCGTTGCCGCCATATCAGACTGCCCCCTGTTCCGTCAATTTTTCCATGTCAAACTGCTGTGGGAGGGTATAATTCCGTTGCAGTTCCAAGATAAAATCCTCAATCTCCCTGCATATTTCATCAGCGGAAGGGGCGTAGGGGATACACTTTTTAAAGGCTACGTGTACTTCGTAAAGCGTGCCTAATAGTTCCCAAAATTCTTTCTCTGGCTGTGGCTGCGGTGCGTTTCCCCTGCATAACTGACGCATAAATTCTGCGGTGGACAGACCGCAGGCGGATGAATACTGCTTTAATTTTTCATGTTCTTCTTCGCTCAATCTAAAAGTAATGCATACTTTTTCTGATTTTTCTCTACTCATTTTTCTTAATCCTCCAGTTTTATTTTTCCTTTTATCGGGGTAGCTAGGGGTTGTCCCCTAAGTTAGTCCACACGCCTTTAGGGTGTGGATTGGATTGTGGCTGACACAATCCGATGCTCGCTATCTCTGTGGACAACTCCGCAGAGCATTTTTCTGTGTAACGGCTTTCTTAATGCCTGCCTTTACCCTCCGAAAAGGAAATCCTATGTCCTTTCCACCTCCGTTCTGGATTTTATTGCCTTTGACTTTTGGATAAATGAAAAAGCCGCCACACTGCATCACGAACGACAAGAGGATTCCCTCCCGCTCTGATTCGCAATGCTATGTAGCGGCTTTGAAATTCAAAACCCATGTCAGCCTTGCCGATTGGCTGACATTTCAATCTTATATCTATGTGCTTATTTAATTTTCAATCTTCCAATTTCCCCATTGGTATTTCAGAATACCATAGCGGCAATATGGCTGTCAAGATTTTGCACAAACTTTTTAGTATTCTCTATGGACAGGGATTTTATTCACTTATTCTAAAATTGGGTGGGAGAATTTTATCCCCCACCCAATAGCCCATAAGAAAGCATGCTGTATTAGATGACTATAAAATCTTCCGCAACTTTTTTCTAAGATGGTCTAACCGTGCATAGATAGCACCCGTCGTTAAATGCACAAGCGGGGCAATCTCTTTTGTGGAATACCCTTTCATTTTCAGCAGAACGATTTGCAGTGTACGCCTGTCCACCGTAAGTAATGCCTGATACAGATTTTCATCTTCGATTTCATCCAGTAAATCTTCAACGGTCTTTACTTCGGCTGACTGTTCCCTGTCTGCCATTCCCTCAAGGTATTCCCCGAAATCGCTTGTCCAATGGTAAAACCGCCTGTTGGAATTAAAGTCTGCCCTGTCGTCAATACGGATTTGTTCGATGGTAGCTTCATCAACTCCATGTTCCCGCAACACTTTTTCCTCGGCTTCTTTCCAGATACGCCACTTCCTGTCCTCACGTCCGTTGTTATATGCCATTCTTTTTTCCTCCAATCAATCTGAATCTTTGAAAACATAAAAATCCAGATTGAAAGGCGGCGAACGACACTTAACACCAATAATAGTCCTGCGGCACTTTCCAACCAAAAACGACAAAAGAAAAACCGCAAAGGCTTTGTGACCTTTACGGTTATGGGAAATACTAATTCTGTTGTATGGAGATTGTACTTCTACCTTCATGGTGGGAAGTACCGTTGCACTGGCAGGGATTTTTTTAACTGGCTTCCCGCCATTCCCTGATGTGCTATGTATAAATAAACTTTGCTTTATATAAGCAGATGGGCAACCGCCCGAAAAAAGGAACATAAAAACCCTCCAAATTTAAAAACAAATTCAGAGGGTAATTTAGGGTATAACAAAATAACCCACCCGAATATCGTTTTTTTTATTTGGTGAGTTTGTTCTTTCAAATACGAAACAAAAAGAGCCGATGATTCGTGAATTGTTCCACAATTTCATCGGCTCTGCGTCTTAAGCGTCTGGCTCTTTGATGACAGTTATCTTCAAGTTGTCAACTTTAATCAATCTTTCTTGTCTGCATTTTGGACAATAAAGGGGATAATTCTTCAAAACAGTGTCCTTCCTAATTTTATTACGGGTTTTGCTCCCACAAACAGGACATAATATCCATTCGCATTTCATCATAATTAGCTTCTAATCCTTTCAAATCTCATTTTATACGACTTATGCAAGCTGTTAGGCTAACTTGTGGAACATATGCCGAACCTTATCTATACGGCTATTCGGGCGGCGGGGTTGGCAAATAAGTTTACCAGTAGCTGGCTGGTATCCTTTTAACTCTGTCAAGCAGACTCCCTGCCCATTTGTGAAATAAGTTAAATCGTTCCTGTATTCTTGAATACATCTAGCAGGGATTTCTCCTTTCAGAATGACCTCGTCATTCTTTATCTGAGTACTTACAATATCTGCACAATACCTTGGAGCATCATGATACGCCCGTGAGAGATATTCCTGCGGTGCATAAATTTCAAAGTGGAGATATGGCTCTAATAGTTCTGTCCCTGCTTTTTTTAAAGCCTGCTCCAATACGATAGGGGAAAGCAGCCGAAAGTCTGCGGGGGTACTTACAGGACTATAATACAATCCATATTCAAAACAGATTTTACAGTCTGTCACTTTCCATCCATACAGCCCCTGCTCGCAGCCATAAAGAACCCCCTCCATAACCGCATTTTGGAACGATTG
>CABIYE010000042.1 GCA_902362865.1 Clostridiaceae bacterium | reverse complement strand
TTCTGCCATTTTGTTCACTCCTTATTCTCTAGATTATATCTCAAATCCTTGAGAATGGGGTGTCAACTTTTTTTATACCACATCAAAAGATACCACAGCCACCGCAGCCGACAAGATGATGAAAGTGCTTGAAGCGGAAACCGCAGCTACACACAAGCCAAGTTATACTGCATGACAAGCCTAATTCCAAAAAATCGTCATAATGACGGGCGATAAAGAAGCAAAATTCACATTTACCAGCTATACAGGCAGCCGCCCCGTGTGATATAATTTCCTTACGGAATAGCGGGGCTGGCTGTCGGAAATGGAGGAAACCATGATTAGACAGACAACCCAAAACCTCATTACCGCCCTTTATCCGAGATTATCCCATGAAGATGAATTGCAGGGCGAGAGTAATTCCATCTCCAACCAAAAGCGTATTTTGGAAAGCTATGCAAAACAGAACGGCTTTACCAATCTCCAATGGTACACGGACGATGGGTACTCCGGTGCGAACTTCCAAAGACCCGGTTTTCAAGCCATGCTTGCGGATATTGAAGCCGGGAAAGTCGGAACGGTCATTGTCAAGGATATGTCGAGATTAGGGCGAAACTATCTCCAAGTGGGAATGTATACGGACATGATTTTCCCACAAAGGGGCGTTCGCTTTATCGCTATCAACGATGGAGTGGACAGCGCACAGGGCGACAATGATTTTGCCCCTCTGCGTAATATCTTCAACGAATGGATGGTGAGAGATACGAGCAAGAAAATCAAGGCAGTTTTCCGCAGCAAAGGCATGAGTGGCAAGCCTATCACAAGTCAGCCGGTCTATGGCTATCTCAAAGGTGAGGACGGACGCTTTATCGTGGACGAAGAAGCTGCCCCGGTCGTCAAGCAGATTTTCAGTTTGTGCCTTGCCGGGAACGGTCCGACCAAAATCGCCCGTGTATTGACCGAGCAGCAAATCCCAACACCGGGTACATTGGAATACCGCAGGACAGGCAGCACACGCCGTTACTACCCCGATTATCCCTACAAGTGGGCGACCAACACGATTGTCCATATCCTTGAACGCAAGGAATATCTGGGGCATACGGTAAACTTCAAGACCGAGAAAGTGTCCTACAAGGTCAAATCAAGCGTGGAAAATCCCGAAGAAAAACAGGTCATTTTCGAGAATACCCATGAGCCAATCATTGACCTTGCCACATGGGAGCGTGTGCAGGAATTACGCAAGCAGCGCAAGCGTCCAAACCGCTATGATGAAGTCGGTCTGTTCTCCGGCTTGCTGTTCTGCGCCGATTGTGGGAGCGTCCTCTATCAGCAGAGATACGAGAACAAAACCCGAAAACAGGATTGCTACATCTGCGGCAACTACAAGAAGCGTACCCACGATTGCACCGCACATTTTATCCGCACCGACCTTTTGACTGCGGGTGTGACCGCCAATCTGCGGAAAGTGACAAGCTATGCAGCCAAGCATGAAAAGCAGTTTATGAAGCTGCTGATCGAGCAGAACGAGGACGGCGGCAAACGCCGCAACGCTGCCAAGCGAAAGGAACTGGACGCAGCCGAAAAGCGGATTGCGGAGCTGTCCGCTATCTTCAAGCGGCTTTATGAGGACAGTGTGACTGGGCGTATTTCTGATGAACGCTTTGCGGAACTTTCCGCAGACTATGAAGCCGAACAGAAACAGGTCAAGAGCCGTGCCGCTGAACTGCAAGCGGAACTGGCAAAGGCACAGGAAGCCACGGTTAATGCGGAAAAGTTTATGAAAGTTGTCCGCAAGTACACCAGCTTTGAGGAATTGACCCACACCCTGTTGCGGGAGTTTATTGAAAAAATCGTTGTCCATGATTGCAGCTATGACGAGAACGGCACACGCAGACAGGACATTGATATTTATTACAGCTTTGTCGGCAAGGTAGAACTTCCCGACGAATAATGCCCGACCTATCCGACACCTTGCGCAAGTGCCGGATAGGAACGGCAAAAAAATTTACACTTCTATTGCTTCTTTACCACACACAAGCAAAGTCTCAGGGCATGAAGCACTTAATGTCTTCTATGTGAAAAGATTTTAAAGGAAAAACGCACATCCTACGCATTTAACATGACAATTTCATGAAAAGCGAAAGGAAAACACTATGAAAATCGAATACACAAAAGTTGGAGACTACTATTTACCGAATCTTTATTATCCGGAGGAAACCAGACCGATCGGCTGTTGGGGAATGTTTCGGAAGGAATATCTGAAAGAACATAAATCTGGAACTTATACATATCTTCTTCTGACCGCCAGACTGGACAGCTATCTGGCAGATCTGAATGAACAGGCACAGGAACGCTTTGAGCTGATTGAAGCTCAAATACGAAGTGCGGAGGGAGTTACCGAGGAACTGAAGAGACAGAATCCTATGGAATGGGTACGCCACTGCAACAATATCCGCAACCGGGCTGCTGAAATCATCAAGCAGGAACTGATTTATATATAAGGGGGATTCCGGATATGAGAAGAGAATTGATTGAAAGTTATTATGAAGAATACCAGCAGGAACTGGAAAGATTTCTTGAATCTGATCCAGAGATGTTTTCTCTGGAAGCAGAAATTCATCATTACATAGATATACTGGAACCAGTCCTCAGAGATGCCGGACAGGAGATGTGGCAGGCATTGGACAGAATTATTTCAGCGAAAAATGCCATGGAAGGGATTGTGGCAAAAGAAATGTATATCCGAGGATTTCTGGATTATGAAAGGCTGGTGTGTGAGAAAGACAGTAAAATTTAAATATTCATCTTACAAGCACTGACTGTAACGGTCAGTGCTTCTTTTTTGTTTTTTTTAAAATCATCTGACATTCTTCAAGTCCCCACGTGTGATTAGTAAGAAAAATAAATTTTTCTGCGAAAGTACCGTCCAAACACCCTCTGAACCTTGCAATTAGTGAGGGAATAGTTCATTTTTGCGAAAAAAACTTGCAAAAGGGGGTTGGTAAATACACTTTCAAAAGCTTTATAGGTAGAGGAACAAAATTTTTTCATAATTTTTCAAAATCATGTCCGCTTTTATCTCTCCCAATACAGAGTAAGTGAAGGGGCTAACAAAAGTAAAAGAAAAAATGATAAAAATGCAAAAAAATATCACGAATTTTTTGCATCATGCCAAGTCATTTGACTTTAGTAATCAGAGGACGTTTTGGAATGTTCCTTCGCTGAACCTTGACAACCGATAAGTGCACCCTGGAAGTCTACCAGGAGTTCTGCCATGACCTTTCTTTTACAGAGAGTGAGCGGAATCATAATGACACTCCCGATGATGGGCGGCTGACCAAAGCCTTATGGTCAGTGGCCTGCTGATGCAGGCAGAGGCAGTCTGAGACGACTGCAGATGACAGGGAAACGCACGCCAGACCGCCGGACGAATGAAACTGATAACAATGTTTACAGGGCGAAATGCCTGGAAAGGAGCAGTTTATGACAGAACTGAAAATGAAAGAAATGCAGATAATCCACTGGTTTGGATGCCCGAATCTGAACTGTACAAAGGAAAGAATCCATCTGGCAGCTATGCTTGCAACGGATGCAGAAATGAAAAAGAATCTTTACAAGGTATGCAGATTCCTCGCAAGAGAAGAAATCGCATATCGGTATCCGAGCATATATGAAATGATTCGGAAAATGTTTTCGCCGGATGATACTAATCCACCGGACGCATGTGCAATGTTTATGCCGGACAATGAACCAGATGATGAAGAATATGCAATGGCAGCGTAGCTGCGGAAAGGACAGTAGCGATTATGAATAAAGTGATTTTAATGGGAAGACTGACAAAGAATCCGGAGATCAAATATGCCGGAAAAGATAATGATATGGCAGTAGCAAGATATACACTTGCGGTAAATAGAAGATATAAACGTGACGGAGAACAGGAAGCAGATTTTATTTCTTGTGTCACATTTGGAAAGAGTGCAGAGTTTGCACAGAAATATCTTCACAAGGGAACGAGAATTGTGATCGGAGGTCGTATCAGCACCGGTAATTATAAGGATAAGGACGGGAAAACAATTTACACCACAGATGTGATTGTGGAAGAACATGAATTTGCTCAGAACAAGGATAACGGTGCCGGTGCAGATTCGTCAGAAACACAGAAAACAGATAAGGACGGATTTATGGAAGCACCGGAAGGAGAGGTTCCATTTGACTAAACCGGGATAAATGGTTGGAGAGGCTGCTCTTTGCCGGGGCATTCTCTTTTCCATTTTAAAGAAGAAATCAAAAATTACAGGTATTCAACCTAACGAAAACGTGATATAATCAAAATATGGTTGAATGAGAAATATGGAGGTAGCTTATGGGCGTAAGTTATAACAGATTATGGAAAATGCTCATAGATAAAAATATGAAGCGGATAGAGATGCAGTACCTCACTGGGATCAGTGGTAATATTCTTGCCCGGATGGGAAAAAACCAGTATGTATCAATGGAGACGATTGAGAAGATATGCAAGAAGCTGGACTGCACTGTTGATGAGATGATGGAATTTACAGATGATGAATAACAGGAGCAGATATGTCAAATTATTAAATCTGGCAGAATACTTCAGAAGTCGAAAAAAGAAATTGAAAAAAGATAACATGCCGGATACGGCATAATTCTCTTGGCAAAGCTAAGAGCGCACTTCTATACATGCAATTTCATCTGCCTGTATCGTGCGACCTGCGGTGCTGCTCCCGGTTTTGAGAAATCTCAATCCGGGAAATACAGCGAAATCAGAGATTTCGTACAAGGGGAGTTTCCCCTTGCGGCACAAGTGCCTATCCCCGATAAAGTTTGTGGCTGAATATTTCAGATACAGACATATAAAGTGATAGAAAGCGTGAAATATAAATTTGAAGGGTGACAATATATGAAGTATTTATATTTGCATGGACTAGGGCAAAAACCAGACAGTTGGAATAGAGTAATAAAAGAAACGAAAGTATCGAAAAGCAGTCGCAGTTTAAGTTTATCAGAGATGTTAGAAGGGAAAGCTGCTACATATAAGGAATTATATTCAGCATTCTCATCAGAATGCGACAAGGAGAATGAAGAAATTGTCTTATGTGGGCTTTCACTGGGAGCTGTTTTGACACTTAATTATGCGATAGACCACCCGGATAAAGTAAAGGCACTCGTATTAATTGCAGCACAATATAAAATGCCAAAAAAATTATTAAAAGTTCAGAATATGTTGTTTCATCTTATGCCGAATTCGGCATTCAATAAAATGGGCTTCAAAAAAGCAGATGTTATTAACCTATGTGGTACGATGGCTGAATTAGATTTCAGCGACTCACTTCATAAGGTGTCTTGTCCGGTATTAATCGTTTGTGGAGAGAAGGACAATGCGAACAAAAAAACTGCAAAAGAACTTTGCCATTATTTGAACAATTCCAACTTCCATGAACTTATGAAAACAGGTCATGAAGCAAACATAGAAGATCCGGAAGAGTTGGCGATCGTGTTGCAAAGATTTTATGATAGTATCAATTAACTTCCCATTTATCGGGAAGTCGCAGAGAACGAAAAATCGGGAGTTATTGAACGGAATTTTGGAAATTATCGGGGGAACATTAGTATGAAGAAATGTAGATATTGTGGCAAAGAACTAAATAGTAATTTTGAATTCTGTAGCAATGAATGCGAAAACAGTTATAGGAAGATAATTGAGAAAGATAGACAGAAAATCAAGTATTTTATGATAGGGATTATTTTAGGGTTTTTAGTTATGTTTTATGGCATTACATTAAACAGCGACTTTATTATAGGAATTGGAATTATAGTAATGGGTATAGATGTTGTTATGTTGCCATTTACCACTCCAGAAACAACAACTTTTTTAGGATACCGAAAGTCAAAAGTTGTAGGAAGAATACTTGGTATATTACTTATAGCGGTTGGATTATGGGTAGGGCTTGTTTGATTACAAATTCCAGTTTTTGAAACAGAGAAATCGGTAGTTATGGAGGTGAAAAATGTATTTCACAGACGAAAAAGACTATATTATGCGAATGATAAAAGAAATGGTAAGAGTATTATTTTCTTTAATGTTTGGGAAAAAGTATGTTTCTGTTGAACTTGAAAAAGAAAATAAATATGAAGTATCAGGGAAAAATTTGAAAGATTTTCTTGATATGATTGATTCTGGGAAAATTAACGAAGCAGAGAATATACTTTTAGATAGCATTGATTATACAGACAGAAATGAGGTAATGGCAGCAGCTCTTTTCTACCAATATCTTAGTGAGAAGGATAGTGAGTTTTTGAAAAATAATAATTATACAAAAGAAGAAGTGATGTCTGGTTTTAAGCAATTACTTATGCAGTCAGGATATACTGATTTGCTATGTTTGGTCAAAGCTGAAGAGTAATGTAGAAAATTCAAAGAGATAAGAGTGATTGGCTGAAAGGAGAAATTGTATTATATGTTCTATATTGTTTTTGACTTTATGATGGCAGTGATTATGTTTTTGTTTGGAATGTGGTTTTATAAATCAGAAGGAAAAGCTGCTAAATTCTTGTCGGGTTATAATATGAAATCAGCGGATGAACGAAAGAAATACGATGAGAATGCTATGTGTAAGGCATATGGAAAAAGAATGATGTTTATGTCAGTTCCTTTTATTATTGGAATAATCATAGATATCCAATATCAAGGAATAGGCTGTTGGATCGCATGGGGGATATGGCTTATTATGTTTGTTTTGTTGCTTATTGATAGACATAAAAGAGAACGTTAAATTCAAGTTTGTAGAATTAAGAAAATTGGAATTTCGTGGGAGGTGTTATACAAATGAAACTGGCAGATTTATCAACTGGACCAGACTGGGTAGTATATGTTGGATTTATAATATTTGCTGTACTTTCCATAGTTTTGATTTCTGGACATGGAAGTTGGTTAATTTCCGGATATAATACAGCTTCAAAAGAAGAAAAGGCAAAATATAATGAAAAAAAACTATGCAGAACAATGGGAATTGGAATGTCTGTTATAGCAATTCTTCTATTAATTATGGGAGTGTTTGAAAATATTTTACCGGCATTTTTTGTGTATATTGCATTGGGTATTATTTTAGCTGATGTTGTGATAATTATTGTCTTGGGAAATACAATATGTAGAAGGTAACAAATTTCGACTTGTGGACTTTAACAACTCGAAATTTTCAAAGGGACTAACGAATAAATGAACAAAGAACATAATAATGAAAATAAAAATGACGAAGAAGATACTTTAACATTAGCCAAACTTTTTAGTAATTGGTATGTAGGTGCTGTTGTAGGATTTGCACTAGGTACTTTAAAGGGTGATTTAACAACAGCGAGTATAGGTTTGGTTATTGGAGCTACTGTAAGTTGGATATTTAAGAAGTGTTTAATGAGCAAAAAATGAGTTTGTTTGTTAACTTCCGGTTGACCAAGAAAAATGAGGAGGATTCATTATGAGTGAGAAAACAGAGATTACTTTCATGCAAACAAGATTAATCCGGCTTGCTTCAGAAGAGTGGCATTTACCTGTTGAACAGATTATCCACTTGTTTAAAGAAGCTGATGTTCTTGGATATATAGAAAAATGTTATGGAATTTTTCATTGTGAAGGCGATGAAGCTGTGCTTGAAGATATTACTGAATTTTTGCAAGGAAAGGGGATAGAGATTAGTGCTTGAGTTAAAAGATGGATTTGTTCTCTATCATGGAAGCTATTGTGAGGTAAAAGAGCCAGATCTTGCCAAATGTGCAAAGAGAAAAGATTTTGGGCAGGGATTTTATTTAACTACATCCAAGGAGCAGGCAGAAAGTTTTCTGAGAACCTCAATAGCCAAAGCAATCGCAACCGGAACAATTGAAGAGGGACAGAAGTTCGGATATATTTCGACTTTTGAATTCAACCTTTCAGGAAATCTTGAAACGCATATTTATGAAAATGCAGATGTAGACTGGTTACATTGCATTGCAGCTCATCGAAAGAAAAAAATGTTTATCGAAGTTGAACGTGAAATGGCAAGGTATGATATCATTGCAGGAAAGATTGCGGATGATGCAACAAACGCTACCCTTACTGCTTACCTTGCCGGGGCTTTCGGGACAGCAGGCGATAAGGAGGCAGACGATTTCTGCATCAGACAGTTATTGCCCAATAAACTAAAAGATCAATATTGCTTCAAAACAGAAGCCGCCATTAAGTGTCTGAAATTTGTGAAAGGTGAGAAGATATGGCTGAAGTAACAATTCCAAAGGAAAAAATGAATTATACAATAGACCTTCTTATCACTATGGTGACAGATGAGATTGCAGAAGAAACGGGAAAGGACAGAAAAGAGATATTGACAGATTTTCTATGTTCAAAGACAGGAAAAGCACTGTATGATGAGAAAACAAAGCTGTGGTGCAATGGTCCGGCATATATAGCTGAATTGTATAGGGAAGAGTTAAAGAAATCCGGATATCAGATTTGAGATGAATGCATATCCAGATGGTGTTAAAAACTTCCGCTATTATATCGTTGTGACAACTAAATATTTCAAAAACGCTGAGGTCAGCATTTCCTAATCATAGGACAACGACCTCAGTTTTTTTATACCTAGGAATCGGCATTCATGAATCAGCCGGTTCTTTTTGTTTACAGAAAAATGAAGGAGAACGACAAAGTGAGCAGAGCAAAAAATCCGAAATATGAATCCATGTCACTGGAAGAATTGAAGGCAAATATGGAAAAGAGCAGACAGGAACTGGAGGTTGCAATCCACAACAAAAACCTTCTGGAGCAGAGAAAAAAGTTAGTGGAACGCAGGGAACGCTCCCACCGGCTGATTGTCAAAGGGGCAGAGTTTGAGAAAGCGTTTCCGTTGTCCAGAGATCTGGAGCAGGAAGATGTTCAGAATATAATGAACCAGCTGCAGAACAGCAGTTACAACAAGAGTATTGTGCGGCAGACTTATATCTCAGCGTCACAAAAAGACCGACAACAGATTGCAGAAGCGGTTAAAAAAACAGAGAAGGGAGATGACAGTTAATGGCATTGTATCATTTTTCAGTAAGACATGTATCCAGAGGGAAAGGGCAGATGGTGGTTGCTTCCGCAGCCTATATTTCCGGGCAGAGGATTTATGACGGTTATTACAATAAGATACATGACTATACAAGCAAGTCGGGCGTGGTATTTACAGAAATTCTGACACCGGAGTATGTGCCGGAGCGTATGACAGACAGGGAAACACTCTGGAACGAGGTGGAGCATGTAGAAAGGAACAACAAGGCGCAGCTTGCCTATTCGTTTGACATTGCCCTGCAGAATGAACTGACACTTGAGGAAAATATAAGACTGGCGAAAGAATTCTGCCAGGAGCAGTTTGTGGTACGTGGCATGATCGTGGATCTGGCAGTCCATGAGGGAAAATCGGATAATGAAGAAGAGCCGGATAATCCCCATTTCCATGTGCTTGCCCCAATCCGTCCTTTTACAGAGGAAGGAATCTGGGGCAATAAACAGAGACGGGAATATATTCTTGATGAGGATGGAAACCGGGTGAAGGACGCGAAAGGAAAAGATATGTTCAATGCTGTTTCTACTACCGGTTGGAATGATCCCGAACTTTTAAAAGAATGGCGGCGGGCATGGACAGAGAAAGTAAATGGGAAATTCCAGGAGTGCCACATGGCAGCCAGAATCGACCACCGTTCCTACAAAGAACAGGGGATTGACCTGATCCCGACCATCCATGAGGGATATGAAGTCCGGGCAATGGAGAAAAAGGGAATCAAAACGGTAATCGGAGAACTGAACCGGGCAATCCGGCAGTTCAACCAGATGTTTATTTCTCTAAAAGAGTCTATTCAGTGGATGAAGACAGCTTATGAGGAAATGAAAGCAGAGCTAGATCGCAGACAGAACCCTACACTTCTGGAGAGTTTGCAGGATTATTATGATAAAAAGACACAGGGTAGACCGCCGTTACCAAATTTCTATGCGGAGATGAAACGGAGAGGGAAGAATCTCTCCAATTTACAGGAGTTTTCAAAATCCATCAATTATCTTCAGACCCATCAGATAGAGACGATGGATGACTTGCAGGAACGGATTGAGGAACTTAATGGTGTTGTTTCTGTCAGCAAAAAAGAAATTTCCGAAAAGCGAAAACAGTTAAAGGAACTGGAGAATCTGGAAAAGATGGCAGAGGTGATTAAAACAAACCAGCCATTGATTGATGAGTATAATCGTTTCTATTTTCAGAAAAGACGGGAGAAATATTATCAGCAGCATAAAAAAGAAATCAATTATTACCGCAAATGTGAACGGGAACTAAAACAGCATCTGGATCAAAATGGAAAGGTGCCTACTGCCAGATGGAAACGAGAGAAAGAAGAATTCCAGGCGGTGATCGAAGAGCTGAAAGCAGACAATCAGCCGTATCAGGAAGAACTTGCGTTTGTAAAAAAGGTACAGAGCTGTGCAGACATTGCCAGACGTGACCGGGAAATGGCAGAAGCAGATACTTCCGGGCGTTCAGAAGAAAAAAGGGAGAAGCAGGTGAAATTCCCGGTATTTTATGGAGTTCAGACGGAAGATATTCTTGAAGAAAATGGAAAAGCAGAGCAACAGCCGGTGAAGCAGTCGGAGCAGAAGACAGAAAAGAAGACTTCTCTTCTGAGAAAACTGGATGAAAAGAAGAAAGAGTGTGCAGAGCGTGATGCAAAACAACAGGCAGTGAAGAAAAAACGGAACCATGAGATGAGTTTATAACAGTCTGTCAGCAGGACAGATGGGAAAGGATGAGGAAAATGCAGTATACAGAAGAACAGATTACAAGAGCCAACCAGACCAATCTTGTTTCTTTTCTGAACGCACAGGGGGAACAGTTGGTGAAAAGTGGCAGGGAATATCGTTGGAAAAAGCATGACAGTGTAACGGTATCCGGTAACCGGTGGTATCGTCACAGTCAGGGCAGGGGCGGCTATCCGGTGGATTTTGTGATGGAATTTTACAACGCTACATTTCCGGAAGCAGTTAAAAAGTTAATCGGGGAGGAAGGCGAAGGCAGGAACAGTACCTGCCCCGCCCCGTCCCCTGACTTCCGGTTACCAGAGAAAGAGGAAAATAATGAGAAAATCATCAGATATCTGACAGAAAACAGAGGGATTGAAAAGAATCTGGTGGAGGAATGGATCAGCAGTGGGGATATTTATGAAGAAAAGAAGCACCATAATGTGGTGTTTGTTGGCAGGGATGCAGACGGTATTCCCAGATATGCCCATTGCAGGGGAACAAGTGAAATAAAATACAGGGGAGATGTGGCTGGATCTGATAAATCTTGCGGATTCTGTCACAGAGGGACGGATAATCAGTTGTTTGTGTTTGAAGCAGCCATTGATCTGCTTTCTTTTATCCAACTATTTCCCAAAGACTGGAAAAAGCGGAGCTACCTGAGTCTGGGTGGCATTTCCGGTGTGGCACTGAGGGCTTTTCTTTCTGAACGCCCTCAGATTACTTCTGTATTCCTGTGCCTGGATAATGACCAGGCAGGGAATGAAGCCTGTGAGAAACTGGCAGAAGAAATCCCGGACGGATACAGTGTCATCCGTCTGAAACCGTCCCGAAAGGACTGGAATGAAATCCTTTGCGATAAAAATGCAGACAGGAAGAAAGCAATCATTGAAACAGTTACAATGAAAGCACCGGAGAAGGAAGAATTGGTGCCAATGCTGTGTTATGAAGACATTGAGCAGACCAGCGTAGAATGGCTGTGGTTTCCCTATTTGCCATTTGGAAAACTGACGATTATCCAGGGCAATCCGGGAGAGGGAAAAACTTATTTTGCCATGATGCTGACCGCAGCCTGCACGAACCGGAAGACTTTCCCGAATATGGAAGAAATTGAACCTTTCAATGTGATCTATCAGACCGCCGAAGATGGCATGGGAGATACGATCAAGCCGAGACTGGTAGAAGCAGGTGCCGACCTGAGCCGGGTGATGGTCATTGATGATACAGAGGAAACACTGACATTATCCGATGACCGTATTGAAAAGGCTATCCGTCAGAATCAGGTCAGACTTTTAATCATTGATCCGGTACAGGCTTTTATCGGTGCAGATGTGGATATGAATCGGGCAAATGAAGTCCGTCCGGTATTCCGGAAACTAGGGATGATCGCAGAGCAGACAGGCTGTGCGATTGTGCTGATCGGACATCTGAACAAATCTTCCGGGACACAGAGCACCTACCGGGGACTTGGCTCCATTGACATCATGGCGGCAGTGAGGAGCCTGATCTTTATCGGAAAAGTAAAAAAAGACCCGACCACAAGGGTTCTGCTCCATGAGAAAAGTTCCCTTGCACCTCCGGGTGAGACGATGGCATTTAAACTTGGAGATGAAGAAGGCTTCCGATGGGTGGGAGCTTATGAGATTTCTGCCGATGAATTGTTAGATGGGAAAGAAGGAAAGCCGACAGAGACAAAACTACAAAGAGGGGCAAAGCTGATTCAGGAGCTTTTGACAGACGGAAACACGATCACCATCCGGGAAGTGGATGAAAAAGCAAAGGCACAGGGGATTTCCCAGAGAACCATGCGTGAAGTAAGAAGCCGGATGAAAGAAGAACTGGATTATCAGATGAATGAAAAGCAGGAAAATACTATTCGATTAAAAAAATAAAAGAGAATGGGTGACGGCAGGATTTTGGAGTAAACGGCAGTCTTTATAGATACCCTATCTGCCGCCTGCCGTTTGCCAGTGCAAGGCAATCGAACGAAAACAGTAGGTATCCATACGAAAATAAAAAAATGAAACCAACAGTCTGGGCAGTTAATCTGTAAAAATGGATTAGTTGCTCTTTTTTTGCAAAAAATGGAGGGTTTACAATGGCAGCGAAGAAGAAAATCATCAATATCAAAGTATATTTTGACGGTGATCAGGACGCAAAAGAAGTATTTGCCGAGGTGATTGCACAGAAAATACGTGACACGAAAACAAAAGATAAACTTGCAATAATGAAAGATAAGCAGTATAATGATTATGAGTTCAGTAATCTGAAATCTGCGTAGGATGTGCAACGTAACGGAGGTATCAGATGAACAACAGATATATGAGTAACAATATAGACAGAAATGCAACATGGAGAGTTGGCGTATACTGCCGACTTTCCAAAGATGACGAACTGACCGGAGAGAGTGCCAGCATCTCCAACCAAAGGGACATTCTGGTGAATTACTGTCAGTCACAGGGCTGGCAGGTGGTGGATGTGTTTCAAGACGATGGTTATACAGGATTGAATACAGACCGACCGGACTTGCAGAGACTTCTCAAAGCCTGTGAAAAAGGACTGGTGAATCTTGTGATTACCAAAGACCAGAGCCGACTGGGACGAAATCATGTACAGACAGGATTTCTGATGGAGGAGTTTTTCCCCAAGCATGGAGTAAGGTATATCGCATTATACGACAATGTGGATACCTTTGACGGGGACAATGAGATTGCTCCGTTTAAGAACGTGCTGAATGAGATGTATTCCAGGGATATTTCCAAGAAAGTTCATGCTTCCTACCACCTGCAGGCAACCAAGGGGAAGTTTACAGGCGTTGTTCCACCATTGGGATATCAGAAAGACCCGGAGGAAAAGGGACATCTTCTGATTGATGAGGAGACAGCACCGATTGTCCGGAAAATTTTTCAATGGGCGGTGGATGGTCATGGGATCAACTTCATATCCAGAGAACTGGAACGCCAGCAGATTCCATGCCCTACCTGGTGGCACAGGAAACGGGGACTTCGCACTTACTACACCAAATGGGAAAAGAAAGATCCGGAGAATGGGAAATTTGTCTGGGATGAATCTTATCTCAAGTCCCTGCTGATGAATCCAGTGTACTGTGGTGACATGGCTTCCCAGAAACGGTACTACCGTTTTAAGATTGGCAATCAGGGAGATAAAGCACCGGAGGATTGGATTACAGTCAGAAATACCCATGAAGCAATCATTCCGCAGGATGTATTTGATCTGGTACAGGCGAAGATGACAGGCAGGAAACGTCAGACAGAACAGGGAGAATACAGCATGTTTGCCGGATTGCTCCGCTGTGCAGAGTGTGGCGGTGCATTGACATTAAAGAAGACGCATACCAAAGATCAGCATGAAGTTTATACCTGTTCCACCTATATCCATAAGGGAAAAGCACACTGCACTCAACACCGGGTGGACGCTGATGATCTGTATGATGCAGTCCTTATCAGAATCCAGGAATGTGCAAAAGCAGTCACCGGAGATGGAACAGAACTGGAAAACCGGGTGAAGGAGTTATGCGAAGAAGATACACAGGGACACAGAGACAGTCTGGAGAAGCTGGTATCAAAACAGAAAGACCGCCTGGAGACATTAGACCGGTTGATTGCAAAACTGTATGATGATCTAATTAATGACAAGATTACAGAATCTGTTTTTGATAAGATGTTGGAGAAGACACAGAAAGAGCAGACAGACATCAAAAAGGAACTTTCCCAGAACCAGAGTGTGCTGAATACAGAAGAAAAACTGGATGCACAGTCCCAGCAGTGGATTGAGGATATCAGCGAGTATGCGGACATTAAAGAACTGGATGCCAATCTTCTGAACCGACTAATCAGTAAAATCGTTATCTCAGAACCGCAGGAGAAAGACGGAACAGAGAATTACCGCCGCACTCCTGAAATGGTCACAATGGAAATTCATTTCAATTTAAAACCAATACCGGAGCTTGGAACCATCGAAAGAGGTTCCGGCTCCCATAAATAAGAAAATCTATCAAAATTTAATCTATTTTAATCTTTTCAAGGCTTATTTCGAGCCAATATTTTCTCATAAAAGACATAAAACAGCTGATGGCCGGTGGCGGTGTAGCACTGATCGGCACGACTCTGGTGCCGCTGCTTTCCGGTCTGTTCGGTTAAGCAAAGGCTGTCGGGGCGAAGATTCCGACCGGGCGGCGAAAGCTGCCTGTTACATAGTCAGGTGCAGGCAATCTCCGCAGCTGGCTATGTTCTGCGCTCTCTGGCAGGTGCACATGTTGGAAGTATGGCGCAGAACCGCAGTTTAGAATCGCACCGGCTGATAGGCCGGACAAGTTACAGGAGGACAAATCTATGGCGTTTCTTACTACAACTGCATCGGCACTGTCTCTTTTCTCACAGCTGTTTATGCTTCTGTCCCGGATGGCGAAGCTGTTCGGCGTGTTCGCGTAAGGAAGGAGGCGGCTCATGCAGAGTATCCTTGAACAGATCACAGATTGGCTCAAGAGCATGATCATCAGCGGTATCATGGGAAATCTTTCAGGGATGTTCGATTCGGTCAACCAGCAGGTTGGACAGATCGCAGGAGATGTGGGAACCACACCGGCGAACTTTTCACCTGCGGTTTTTTCTATGATCCGCAACATCTCGGAATCCGTGATCCTGCCCATTGCCGGAATGGTGCTGACATTCATCGCCTGTTATGAGCTGATCCAGATGCTCATCGAGCATAACAATCTGGCAAATTTCGAGACCTGGACATTTTTCAAATGGGTCTTTAAGACCTTTCTGGCAGTGACCCTGATCTCGAACACATTCAATATCACGATGGCTGTCTTTGATGTGGCGCAGCAAGTGATCTCCCGAAGCGGCGGTCTGATTTCCGGCAGTACGTCCGTCAGCGATGCGACCCTGGCAGCGATGCAGGCCACACTGGAAGGCATGGACTTGGGACCGCTGCTGGGACTGTATTTGCAGACATTTGTGGTTCAGGTCACGATGCTGGCATTGTCGGCTATTATCTTTGTTATCGTGTATGGCCGAATGGTGGAAATATATCTCATGGTAAGCCTTGCGCCGATTCCGTTCGCAACCTTTGGAAACCATGAGCAGAGCCACACCGGTCAAAACTATCTACGCTCCCTGTTTGCACTGGGATTCCAGGGCTTTCTTATCATGATCTGTGTAGGCATCTATGCAGTTCTGATTCAGAACCTGTCTTTTTCGGATAACATTATCAGCAGCATTTGGGGCGTTATGGGCTATACGGTTTTGCTGGCATTTACGTTGTTTAAGACGGGAAGCCTCGCGAAATCCGTGTTTGCAGCGCACTAAGAGAGGAGGAATGAGTCATGGCATCTTATATTTCTGTGCCGCGAGACCTTTCAAAGGTCAAGACCAAGGTCTTTATGAACCTGACCAAACGGCAGATTCTCTGCTTCGGAGCCGGTGCGCTGATTGGCGTTCCGGTTTTCTTTTTACTCAAATCCAGCGGGAATCTGAGCCTTGCCGCACTTGGCATGATGGCGGTGATGCTGCCGCTTTTCTTTCTTGCCATGTATGAGAAAGACGGTCAGCCGCTGGAAGTGGTGGCAAAGCACTTCTATGAGGCAAAGTTCAAGAGGCCGAAAACGCGGCCTTACAAAACAAAAAATTACTATGCACTGCTGGTTCAGCAGGCAGACGTGGAAATGGAGGTAAATCGCATTGTTCAAAATTCTCGAAAAGCTGACAGCGAAGAATAAAAAGCAGGATGACATCCGAATGCCGTCCCATCTGTCAGCCGCAGAGCAAAAACAGGTGCAGACGGTGATTGACCGTGCAAGGGGTGACAGCACGGTTCCGCACTCAGCTCAGGATAGCATTCCCTTTCAGCGGATGTTCCCGGATGGTATCTGCCGTGTGACGGACAACTACTACACCAAAACCATTCAGTTTCAGGACATCAATTACCAGCTGGCACAGCAGGAGGATCAGACGGCTATCTTTGAGGAATGGTGCAGCTTCCTGAACTTCTTTGATTCCAGCATCCGCTTTGAGCTTTCTTTTATGAATATGGCTACGGATGCCTCGAATTTTGAGAAGATGGTGCGTATCCCGTACCAGAAGGATCATTTCAATCCGGTGCGCACGGAGTACAGCACCATGCTGCGCCGCCAGCTTGCCCAGGGCAACAACGGCCTGACCAAGACGAAGTACCTGACGTTTGGCATTGAGGCGGAATCCATGAAACAGGCAAAGCCGAGGCTCATTCACATCGAGATCGACCTGATGAACAACTTCAAACGCTTGGGTGTCCGGGCAAAATTGCTGAACGGCAAGGAACGGCTTCATCTGATGCACGATATGTTCCACATGGGTGACCATGACCGATTCAATTTCGATTGGAAGTGGTTGCCGGAGAGCGGGCTGTCGGTAAAGGACTTTATTGCACCGACCGGTTTTGCCTTTCCGAAGAACCGTATTTTTCAGATGGGCGGGATGTATGGCTCCATGTCCTATCTCCAGATCACGGCTTCCGACCTGTCGGATCAGCTGCTGAAGGATTTTCTGGATATGGAATCCAGCCAGATCGTGACTATGCACATTCAGTCGGTAGACCAGAATAAAGCAATCAAATCCATCAAGCACACCATTACGGAGCTGGATCGTTCCAAGATTGAGGAACAGAAGAAAGCTGTCCGTTCCGGATACGATATGGACATCATTCCGTCAGATTTGGCAACTTACGGCAAGGACGCAAAGGCACTGCTGAAGGAATTGCAGAGCCAGAATGAGCGTATGTTCCTGCTGACCTTTCTGGTGATGAACACCGGCGAGACGGAGCAGGAGCTGGAAACCAATGTGTTTCAAGCTTCCAGTATCGCGCAGAAGTACAACTGCAACCTGCGCCGTCTGGACTTTCAGCAGGAGCAGGGGCTGATGAGCTGTCTGCCGCTGGCACAGAACCTGATTGAGATTCAGCGCAGCATGACTACCAGCAGCACGGCAATTTTCGTTCCGTTTACCACCCAGGAACTGTTTCAGACCGGGAAAGAGGCTCTGTACTATGGGCTGAATGCTCTGTCCAACAACCTGATTATGGTTGACCGGAAAAAGCTCAAAAACCCCAACGGGCTGATTCTTGGTACTCCCGGTTCCGGTAAATCCTTTTCTGCCAAGCGTGAAATCGCCAATGCGTTCCTGGTGACGGATGACGATGTAATTGTGTGCGATCCTGAAGCCGAGTACACGGCACTGGTGAAGAAATTTGAGGGGCAGGTCATTAAAATCAGCCCTTCCAGCACGCAGTATATCAACCCGATGGACATCAATGCGAACTATTCGGAAGAGGATAATCCGATTGCCTTGAAAGCAGATTTCATCCTGTCCCTGTGTGAGCTGATCGTGGGCGGAAAAGAAGGCTTGCAGCCGGTAGAAAAGACGGTCATCGACCGATGTGTTCATCAGATTTACCAGACCTATTTTGAGAATCCGGTGCCGGAGAACATGCCGGTGTTGCAGGACTTGTACGAGGCACTGCTCCGGCAGGATGAAAAGGAAGCACACCATGTGGCAACGGCACTGGAAATCTATGTGACCGGTTCGCTGAACCTGTTTAACCACCGCACCAACGTAGATATCAATAACCGGCTGGTCTGCTATGACATCAAGGAGCTGGGCAAGCAGCTGAAAAAGATCGGTATGCTGGTGGTGCAGGATCAGGTCTGGGGGCGTGTAACCGCCAACCGCAATGCCGGTAAAGCCACCCGCTACTATATGGACGAGTTCCATCTGCTTTTGAAAGAAGAGCAGACAGCGGCTTACAGCGTGGAAATCTGGAAGCGATTCCGTAAATGGGGTGGTATTCCCACCGGCATCACCCAGAACGTGAAAGACCTGCTTTCTTCCCGCGAAGTGACGAACATTTTTGAGAACAGCGACTTCATTTATATGCTGAATCAAGCAGCCGGTGATCGTCAGATTTTGGCGGATCAGCTGAATATCAGCCCACATCAGCTGTCCTATGTGACCCACTCCGGTGAAGGCGAAGGACTGCTGTTCTACGGAAATGTGATTTTGCCGTTCGTTGATCGTTTCCCGACCGATCTGGAACTGTACCGGATTATGACGACAAAATTAACCGAAGTGCAGGAAGCGAAGGAGGCGTAAGCGATGGCTGGCAAGAAAAATCCGAATCTCGGAGACAAGCTGCGGCAGGAGCGCGAGGGTGCGGAAAACACCCTTCGCGATTCCAGAAGCAAGACCGCAGACAGCAGTACGGGAGACAGCAGCAAGAAAAAAGCGGAACACCGAAGGCAGATTCGTCACGAGGCCGATCTTGCCAAGATGTGCAGTAAGAAGCTGAAATCGGAGCAGGAGGTAAAGGCGAAGAAGAATGAAGCGGCTTCCGGGAAAAAGGGCGGTAAGCCAAAGAAGCCGGGGAATCTTTCGGCAGATGCGATTTCAGCCAAAGCACATCAGAGTGTGCGCAATGCCGACCAGGATAATAATTCCGGTGTGGAGGCAGCGCATTTTTCCGAAGGTTCAGCGGAAGGTGCAGCCCGTGCCGGTTCCCGGTTCCAATATGGTCGAAAGCTGCGGCAGTACAAAAAGCTGGAGCGGTTGGAGAAAAAGGCAGATAAAGATGCCGTGGATTCCATCTTTGCGGAACGCATGAAGTCTGATCCGCAGGCTGGCTCGAATTTCTTTTCCAGATGGCGGCAGAAGCAGGCTATCAAAAAAGAGTATGCCGCTGCGAAGGCAGGTGCAGCCGCAGCGGAGAACACAGCAGCTGGCACGGCCAAAGCTGCGCAGGGTACTGCCAGCATGACGGAAAAGGCGTTTCAGTTTGTGCAGAGCCACTCGCATATCATCATCGGGATTGCAGCCGTGGGACTGCTTGTTTTGGTGATTGCCGGGTCGGTATCGTCCTGCTCTGTCTTGATCAATGGCGGCGGCAATGTGGTGCTGGGGACTTCCTATACAGCGGAAGATGAAGATTTGAAAGGCGTGGAGACGGATTATACCAAGCTGGAAGATAAACTTCGCAAACAAATCGACCGCATTGAAACCGACCATCCGGGCTATGACGAGTATCGCTACAATTTGGCGGAAATCGGTCACAATCCCTATGAGCTTGCTTCTCTGCTGACCGTAGAATTTGAAAACTATACGAGAAGCCAGGTGCAGGCACGGCTCCAGAGTATTTTTGAAGCGCAGTATGAGCTGAAGTTGGAAGAAAAGGTAGAAATCCGGACAAGGAAAGAAACCCGTGTGGGCTATCGCTATAATCCGATCACCGGAACCGGACACACCTACACCTATCAAGTGACGGTACAGTATGAGTATAAAATCCTCAATGTAACGCTGCTCAATCGGGGTGTGGACTATGTTGCCAGAAATTCCGGCCTCACAGATGACCAGCTGCAACGCTACGAAGTCACATTGGAGTGCCGGGGCAATAGGGATGATCTGTTTGCAGGCATTGCCTTTGCAACGCCGGATGGCGCAGGTTCCAGCGGAGAATATCAGGATTACGATATTCCGGGCGAAGCACTGACGGATGAAAAATTCCGGAAGATGATTACCGAAGCAGAGAAATATCTCGGCTATCCCTATGTTTGGGGCGGCAGTTCACCGAGCACCAGTTTTGATTGTTCCGGTTTTGTAAGCTGGGTCATCAATCACTGCGGGAATGGCTGGAATGTAGGCAGACAGACGGCCAATGGTCTGATGGGAAAATGCGACATTATCCCGAAGAGTGAAGCAAAGCCCGGAGACCTGATCTTCTTCCAGAAAACCTACAACACCAGCGGCGCATCCCATGTGGGCATTTATGTCGGCAACGGGATGATGATCCACTGTGGCTCACCAATTTCCTATGCTTCCATTGAGACGAGCTACTGGCGGCAGCACTACTACTGCATGGGAAGAATTCGATAAAAATAGGGCGTTTATTCGCCCGGAAAGGATACGATATGAGCTTGAAACTGGAAAAGATTGCTGCGGAGCGCGAGAAAGCCCGCAGGAAACGCGATGAATGGGAGGAGCGCAGAAAGGAATGGGACAGAAAGTACCACGAGCAGGAAAACAGCGAAATCTGTGAAATGGTACATGCCCAGAGCCTGACCCCGGAACAGCTGGCAGTCATCATTCAGCTGGCGCAGGCTGCGGTTCCCAACCCGGAGAACCTGAAACTGGATGAGAAAGAAACGGAGGATATGGAATGAAAAAGATGATGGCAATGCTGCTTGCCAGCGTGATGGCGGCAGGAACCTTTACGACCACTGCATTTGCCTATACGGGCGATGATGTGCAGAAGAACACGCCTGTCAGTACCGCTGCACAGGAGACGGATGCAGCAGAAAGCACAAATGCGGGGAAAACGGA
Source organism: Clostridiaceae bacterium (assembly GCA_902362865.1). Classification (GTDB taxonomy): domain Bacteria; phylum Bacillota; class Clostridia; order Lachnospirales; family Lachnospiraceae; genus Claveliimonas; species Claveliimonas acetigenes. Next base: position 1,664 of record CABIYE010000042.1, on the reverse strand, counting down.
CAATATCGACAGCATCGAAATCGACCCGGACATGCAGGTTCTGCCGGATGGCTATGAGGTCTCTACGGATGCGGATGGGAACCTGATCGTTACGGTGGGCGGCAAAGAATACAATATCGGCAGCGAAAAGTCCCAAAAGCAGACTGGTACGGTGGTGCCGGGGATCACCAGTCTGCATTTTCGTTCCGGTCCCGGCATGGATCAGGAGATTATCGGATATCTGCATTCCGGTGATACGGTGGAGATTGTCGAAAAATGCGGTGACTGGTATAAGGTAAACTTCAACGGCAAAACCGGGTATGCACATGGAAAGTACCTGAATGTCACGGATTCTGCAAAAGACAGCAGCATGTTCAGTGAAGATGCGCTGAAGCTGTTTCTGGATCTGATGCAGAGTGGAATGTCATACGAGGATGAGACGAAATCCAGTGCAGCTTTGACTCCGGAAGGAAATATGACGCTGGTGGACGATATCGGTGAGGAAGAAGATAAATCCAGCCAGCAGTTCATTACGCTGGTGACAAAGGCGGGCAACACCTTTTATCTGATCATCGACCGCGATAAAGACGGCAACCAGAATGTGCATTTCCTGAACATGGTGGACGAGGCCGATCTGCTTGCGCTGATGGATGAAGAGGAAGCTGCCAAGTATCGGGAGAAGGAGCCGGAAGTCACGGAACCTGCGGAAACCGAAAAGCCGCAGGAGACGGAACCGGCACCGGAAGAGCAGAAAACAGAGAGCGAGCAGAAGAAATCGTCTCCGCTTCCGATGATTATGCTGCTTCTGTTTGTGATCGGTGCAGCCGGTGTCGGCGGTTATCTCTATATCAAGATGAAGGGCGTAAAGCCTGCGTCCAAGAAAAATCAGCCGGACCCGGATGCGGATTATCACGATGAGGATGAAGATACGCTCCAGCTGCCGGAGGATGATGGTGACGAGGACGAAGAAGTGGATGTCAACGAGGATTATGAAGCGGAATCGGACGATGAACCTGTCTGATTAACGCAGCGTTGACCGGTGGGGCGGCTGAAAAGCCGTCCCCTTTACATAGCCAAATGGTTGGTGGGTGAACTATTTTGAGCTATGAAGCTATGGAATCTGTAGGCGATATCTGATAAAATAGAAAGTAAGAACAGCTCAACAACTCATTATTTGAGGAACTGGGCGGCAAATACGAAAGGCAAGGGGATTATTTGATACCGTGCTTAACTGTACCCGCCGAAGAAGAACAGGCAATAGGCATCTGGGGGCAACGGCATTTAGATTATCTAAAACAGTACCGTAAAGTTACATACACCAATCTTCTTACAAGCGGCAGACTTAACGCTTACCTTGCCGACATTGACAGACAGGCACAGGAACGCTTTGAAAGGCTCATAGAGGGTATGAAACAGGCACAGGGCATAACGGAACAGCTAAAGGCAGAAAACGCCTTAGAATGGACAGGATGCCTCAATAACATAAGGGCTTGTGCGAGGGAGATTGTGGAAAAGGAAATTATTTTTGCATAAACAGATGATTAGTGGCAGGGGGAAATCCTGCCGCTTTTTCTGCTTTAGTTTGTCAGCTTGACAAATAAAGCTTGACAAATAAAGGGTTAAGGAATATAATTAGATTCAGTATTATACAAGGAGTTAATAAATATGCGGCAAGGTATTCTTAA
>CABIYE010000041.1 GCA_902362865.1 Clostridiaceae bacterium | reverse complement strand
GACACCGCCAAAAGCTAATATATCTGCAATTTTCAAGGTTCCGATGGAGCCATTTTTTCAGCTCCATTTTTTCATAGACTACTTTACACTACCCCTTTGATTCCATCATAAAGTGTCAAGTAACCTGAATGTCAAGCATTTTCTTTAAGATTTCAAATCTTCTGGCTATTTTCATTTTAACACGTTCTTCTGGCTAGCAGAATCAAAAAAAGCCCTCATCCCCGATATTCAAAGGCTGAGAGCTCATCCTGCGGATGACAGGACTTGAACCTGCACGTCGTAGACACCAGATCCTAAGTCTGGCGCGTCTGCCAATTCCGCCACATCCGCATAGCACGAAATTATATTATCACCTTACCGGCGTCTTGTCAAATATAACAAACTTCAAAATCAGCTTTTCCCACTTCATCTACCTGCATCAAAATATAACTTGCCCTTCTTCCCTGCTGTCTCGGATAAGCAATACTCCCCGGATTCAGTGTAACCAGATCCGACTCAACCGTAAGCGCAGGCACATGCGTGTGGCCGTACATCACAATATCTGCTCCCCGCCCGCGGGCTTCCAGCTTCAGGCGTTCTTCTCCCATACTCACGTAATAGCCATGCCCGTGCGTAATGAATACATGATGCCCTCCTATAAAAAACTCTTCCTCCCTGGGAAGCTCGGAAAAGAAATCATTGTTGCCGCGAACCATATGTACCGGACAGTCAACCAGTGCTTCTATATCCTTCTCCCTGCCTTCTACATCTCCAAGATGTATCAGCGTATCTATATGCTCCGTCTGCTTCAAAACCTTTTCCAAATTCACATGAGATTTGTGCGTATCGCTGACAATTAGAATTCTCATACCCCGTCCTGCTCTTTCCTATTTACTCGCTTCCTTAAGTTTACTCTCGATTACCACACGCATCTTTCTGAGTCCCTCGCCCCGATGGCTTAATTCGTTCTTCTTCTCAGGCGGAAGCTGGGCGCTGGTACAATGATATTCCGGCAGGAAAAAGATTGGATCATATCCGAACCCATTTTCTCCGATAATCTCGTGTCCGATGATACCTTCCATGGTTCCCCGCACGACTTCTTCTGTCCCGTCCGGAAATACAGCCGCTATAGCGCAGACGAATCTTGCTGTACGCTTCTCATCCGGCACGCCGTCAAGCCGATCCAGAAGCGCCTGATTCTTAATATCATAAGAAGTATTCTCTCCCATATACCTTGCCGAATAAATCCCCGGCTCCTTATTCAGATAATCAATCTCCAGTCCTGAATCATCCGCCAGCACAATTGCATCTGTATATTTTGCAATCTCCCTCGCCTTAATCATGGCATTTTCCTCAAAAGTTGCTCCATCTTCAATTACATCCGCCGTAATCCCCGCTTCACGCTGAGAAAGGATCTCTATTCCCAAATCCTCCAATATCATACGGATCTCTATCATCTTATTTTCATTTCCCGTTGCAAATACTATTTTGTCCATCTTCTCTCCTGCCTTCCCCCGGCCGCTTCGGCGGCTTCGGTCCTAAAAACTGGTAAAAATATGTTTTCAACATTCCATTATATATTTTTCGGTTCTTATCCGCTTTGCGGCCAAAATACCGCTCTGCTTCTTCGTAGCTGGTAATCATATACGCAGACCAGGAATCCAGCGTCCGAAAGCTTTCGCCAAATGTCCGGTACAACGCCGGAAGATCTTTCTTATCCTCCAGCCGTTCTCCATACGGAGGATTCGTAATCACAAATCCATATTTCTTCGGATGTCTCAGTTCTTTCACATCTCTTTCCTGAAAATGTATCAGATGCTCCACTCCTGCTTCTCTGGCGTTGCGTCTCGCCACCTTTATTACCGAGCCATCTACGTCATATCCCTGAATGTCTGTCTCAATCTCATCATGAATCAACGCTTCTGCTTCATCAATACTGTCATACCAGTCTCTCTTCGGGATAAAGTTCTTCCACTCTTCCGCCGTAAAAGAACGATTCATGCCCGGCGCGATATTTGCAGCCATCATCGCCGCCTCGATTAGAAATGTCCCGCTTCCACAGAAAGGATCTACCAAAATCCGATCTTTGTTCCAGGGCGTCAGCATAATCAGCGCCGCCGCCAGTGTCTCTGTAATCGGCGCTTTCCCGGACACTTCCCGGTATCCCCGCTTATGCAGAGAGATTCCTGATGTGTCAATACCGACCGTCGCCACATCCTTCATAAAAAAGACTCTCACAGGAAAGGCTGCCCCCTCCTCTGTAAACCAGTCCGTATGATATCTCTCCTGCAGGCGCTTTACCATCGCTTTCTTCATAATTGACTGAATGTCCGAAGGGCTAAACAATTTGCTCTTTACAGAAGCGGCTTTTGCGACCCAGAACTTCCCATTTTCCGGAATGTATTCCTCCCAGGGAATTGCTCTCGTCTTTTCAAAAAGTTCATCAAAAGTAACTGCCCGGAACTGTCCGACTTTCAAAAGAATACGCTCCGCCGTGCGGAGAAATATATTGGCACGGCAAATTGCTTTCCTGTCTCCGTAAAAGGATACTCTGCCGTCTTCTACCTCTGAAATTTCATATCCCAGATTCAATATTTCTCTTTTCAGTACTGCCTCCAGGCCAAAATGGCACGGAGCAATCAACTCTATTCTGTCCATATACTACTCCAAATCATTGTCTTTCATCTTTCTACCATCTTACTTTCTTTCCATATATTTTGTCAAGAAGAACAGTAAGAAGAGTAAAGCAGAAGGAGAGACGCCTTTCGGTACGCCTCTCCTTCTGCTTTTTCCTTCATTTAGTAATTGCAATTCTGTCCTGCTGAATTCTTGTTTGTGGAATTCTGTCCATATGCATTCTTGTTCATCGTGTTCTTGTCGGATGCATTTCTGTTTGTGGTGTTCTTATCGGATGCATTTCTTGCATTCTTATTGTTTGCATTTCCCATATTGTTGTTAGATGAGCTGTAATTGTTTGACATATTCTATTCCTCCTAATCAATTTGATTACGGTCTTAGTATGTCTCTGTTACATCTTTTTATGTATATTTTTTTAATTTTTTCTTGCAATTTCTTCCATACTATATTATACTTATTGATGTAGGAAGAACACTTTCTACAACCCCTTATTAATTATTTATACTCCCCTCAAAAGACCGATGGCTCCCCCATCGGTCTTTTACTTTCTTCCTATTCTCTTCCATCACCATCGTCGGTTATCACCGATCAACTTCATTACCAGCACAATAATCAATATCGGGACGATAAAAGGAGCCAAAAGGCTGAAGATTCCTCCAATCACAGCTACCACCAACACCAATATCCCTATAATTCCCAAAAGGACCAGCAGTTTCTTCCACCAACTGTCTATCTGAAACACATGCGTATCTCTTCTTCCTGCGCTGCTGTATTCCTGACGATATCCCTGATTGTCCGACCGTCTGCTTCCCGCAGTCTCATATCCGGAATCTCCTTCCCGATAACCGCCCGTGCTCTCAGACATATCAATCACCGTCTGCGCCAGCACCCAGGGGTCTCCCAGTTCTGCGATAACCTCTTCTTCACTTCTGCCCTTGCTCACCTCTTCTGCTATATAAGAATCATAATATCGAATATTTTCCTGAACCACCTGGTTGTTCAAATCATTCGAGAGCGCTTCCCGAAGCTTTTCCAGGAATTCACTTCGTGTCATTCTTGTTTCCTCCTCCCGGTTCTGCCATACATTATATTATGATAACAAAGCGGACAAGTCCGCCTCGGATCGTTTTATAATATAGTATTATAAAAAACCTTGCACTTATCATATCATGTATAAATGATATTTCCAAGTGCAAGGTTCTTAATATTCTATAAACAAGCCGCCGTTCGGTTATAACAGCCCGTCACTTATGTATCCCTATACCTCAAACATCAGATCGCCATAGGACGGCATCGGCCATGCCTCTTTGTCAACAATCATCTCCAGTTTATCTACCGGCGCCCGGAGTGCATCCATGGATGTAAATACCACATCATGGTAGAATACAGCCTGATCCCGGCCTTCTTCCATAGCTCCGGCTTCCTCTGTCACCTCAATCAAATGTGACAGCGCTTTCTTCGTTTCTGCAAGAAGTCCGGATATTTCGTTAAGGAGCTCTGCCTGAACAGATGCGTCTGCGCCTGCTGCCTTCACAGCATTTACCGTATCCGCCAGTTCCTTCGTATATTTAATAATAGCCGGAATGATCTGCTTACTTGCCATGTCGATCATCGTCTTTGCTTCAATATTGATAGCCTTTGCATAATTCTCATATTTAATCTCTGCACGGGACTCCAGCTCAGCCTTGGTAAACACATGGAATTTCTCAAACAGCTTCACAGCCTTATCCGTCGTAAGGGAAGGAATCGCATCAACCATGGACTTAATATTCGGCAGTCCGCGTCTTTCCGCCTCTTCTACCCATGCATCTGAATATCCATTGCCATTGAAGATAATACGCTGATGCTCTGTCGCATACTGCTTAATCAAATCATGTACCGCCTTGTCAAAGTCTTCTGCATTCTCCAGAATATCACATGCCTCTGCAAATGCTTCTGCAACGATTGTATTCAGTACTACATTTGGTCCTGCGATAGAATCACGGGATCCTACCATACGGAATTCAAATTTATTACCTGTAAATGCAAATGGTGAAGTTCTGTTTCTGTCTGTCGCATCTTTGGAAAGCTCCGGCAGCGTGCTGACGCCTGTCTCCAGCTTTCCGCCCTTTAAGCTGTGGGTTGCCTCGCCGGTCGTAATCAACTGTTCAATCACATCCTCGAGCTGCTCGCCAAGGAAAATAGAAATAATTGCCGGAGGAGCTTCATTTGCCCCAAGTCTGTGGTCGTTACCCGGATCAGATGCAGATTCACGGAGCAGATCTGCGTGGGTATCTACCGCTTTCAGAATACAGGTAAGTACCAACAGGAACTGAACATTTTCGTGCGGTGTTTTTCCCGGATCTAACAGGTTCTTACCGTCATCCGTGGTAATGGACCAGTTGTTGTGCTTACCGGAACCGTTGACACCTGCAAACGGTTTCTCGTGAAGAAGGCACTTCATACCATGCTGGCACGCAACCCGCTTCAAGGTCTGCATAATCAGATGGTTATGATCAACCGCAATGTTGCACGGCGCATAGATCGGAGCCAATTCATGCTGGGCAGGAGCCACCTCATTATGCTGTGTCTTTGCAGTCACGCCTACCTTCCAGAGCTCTTTATTGACATCCTTCATAAAGCCTGCAATTCTCTGGCGGATCGTTCCAAAGTAATGGTCGTCTAATTCCTGTCCTTTGGGAGGCATCGCTCCGAATAACGTACGTCCCGTATAAATCAGGTCTTTTCTCTGCTCAAACTTCTCCGCATCAACCAGGAAATATTCCTGCTCCGGTCCTACGGAAGGCGTTACCTTCTTAGAAGTTGTATTGCCAAAGAGACGGAGCAGCCGCAGAGCCTGCTCATTAATTGCTTCCATAGAACGCAGAAGCGGTGTCTTCTGATCAAGCGCCTCACCCGTATAAGAACAGAACGCTGTCGGAATACACAAAGTTGCTCCCGCCGCATCTTTTCTGACAAATGCCGGCGACGTACAATCCCACGCTGTATATCCTCTTGCCTCAAATGTCGCGCGGAGACCGCCTGACGGGAACGAGGATGCATCCGGTTCTCCTTTAATCAATTCCTTTCCGGAGAAGCTCATCAGAACCTTTCCGTTTTCCATAGGCGCTGAGATAAACGAATCATGTTTTTCAGCAGTAACGCCCGTAAGAGGCTGAAACCAGTGAGTGTAATGTGTTGCGCCTTTTTCAATTGCCCATTCCTTCATCTCATGTGCAATTACATCAGCAGTAGCAAGGTCTAATTCCTTACCTTCTTCAATCATCTTCTTCAAATCTCTGTAGACTTTCTTCGGAAGACGTTCCTGCATTACAGTGTCATTAAATACATCTTCACCAAAAATATCTGCTACATTAAATACTTCACTCATATTTCTCGTTTCCTTTCTTTGTTTTTACCTAAACAGGCACTACCGCTTTTATGATATAGCAATCTGCCGGTTTTCGCAAGTAGTAGTTTTTCATAACAGAAAAAAGGGCGCTCCAACCAATGTCGGAACGCCTTTGTTCTTGCTATGCCTGTTAGTATAACGCAATTCGCCGCAAAATGCAAGCATTAAATTCTATGCATTGATTCTTTCCTGAATATAATTCTCAAGAACCCGAACCGTTCCATCGACCTGCAGCGGACTGCTGTTAATACAAATATCATAGTGTCTGGAATCTCCCCATTTTGTATCAGCATGTCTGTTATGATAGCGTTTTCTCTTTCTGTCGTGTCTTGCCATCTTTACCAACGCTTCTGCCTCACTCAATTGATAGCGTTCCATGACACGCGCCGTCTTCTGTTCTTTCTTTCCGCTGACGAAAATAGAAATCAATCCCTCATAATCCTTTAGAATTGCTTCTGAGCAGCGTCCGACAACCACAAAAGACTCTCCCTTGTCTGCTTTTTCTTTAATAAAATCAAACTGAATCTCCGCAAGAATCTCTTCCATGGAATTCGTATACTTTCCTACCGTTCTTGTCAGCATATAATTTCTTGGTTTCTCATCATACTTCTCCAAAAGTTCTACCTGCACATTCATCTCAGCCGCAATCTCATCAAGCATTTTTCTGTCATAGAACTTCATTCCCAGATCTTTTGCAATCTTTTCGGCTATCTCGTGCCCGCCGCTGCCGAATTCACGGCTTACAGAAATAATAGTCTGCCCTGCCATACTCTAACCTCCATTGAAAGCATTCTACGTTCCGGCTTAGCAGTAACGTAAAATAATGAATACTGTTGATACGATTAACACAATAACAGTTGCCGGGATCGCTGTCTTGCAATACTCTCCCCAACCAATCACATGACCGTTCTTTGCTGCAACAGATGTTCCGACTACATTGGCTGACGCCCCGATCGGTGTCGCGCTGCCGCCGATATCCGTTCCCATTGCAAGCGCCCACGCAAGTACGGAAAGATCAACTCCTTGTGTTGCCGCAAGACTCTTAATAACAGGAACCATGGTAGCTGCAAACGGAATATTGTCAACAAATGCACTTGCAAGCCCTGAAACCCATACGATAATCGCAACCATAAGTGCAAAATTCCCTTTACTTACCGTTCCGATCGCTCCGGCAATTACCTCAAGAATCCCCGTCTGTTCCAGACCGCCCACTACCATAAAAAGACCGACAAAAAAGAGAAGCGTCTTATAGTCAATCTTTTTCAAAAGGTCAAGCGCATGCCTTCCGGCTGCAAGCAGCGTCACAATTGCCACTGCCACTCCAATTAACGCTACCGTAAATCCGGTCTGCGCATGTGTAATCAATAATATGATAGCACAAAGAAAGATCAGGCTGCTAATCACAAAATCTTTTTTGTTTGTAATTGCTTCTTTCGGATCCGGCATGGAAGCTGCATCCACTCCATCGCCTTCCTGTGTCTTCAGCTGCTTATGAAATACCATAAAGAAATATAATACAACAAGAATCAAACTGATTCCGGCAATTACACCTGTATTCGTAATGAAATCAACAAAGGAGTACCCCAGTGATGTTCCGATAATGATGTTCGGCGGGTCGCCGCACATAGTCGCCGAGCCACCCAGATTCGCGCAGAATATTTCCGACAGTATCATAGGAACCGGATTGAATTTCAAAAGCTTTCCAAGCTCCACCGTCACGGCTGCCAGGAACAGAATTACCGTAATACTGTCAATAAACATAGCAAGCACGGAAGACATAATCATAAATACAATAAACAGCGGTACCGGCTTGTAATTCACAAGTCTCGCAAGCTGCATGCACAGCCAGCGGAAAAATCCAGCTTTCGCCATTCCTTCTACCATAATCATCATACCCGCAATAAAAAGAATGGTCGCCCAGTTAATTCCTGACACGCTTTCTTCCGCGCTTCCGGCAGAATACCAAAATCCCACAGTAAAAATATTTTTTACATTCAACGTCTCAATAATAGCATCCACATCACGCATAGCAATACCAAACACCAGAATTAGTGTAAGCATACCACATGCCAGTGTAATGTATTGTCTTTCAATTTTGTCCATAATAATCAATATGAACATGGCAATAAAAATAATCACTGCCAAACTTTGTGCAACTATCACTGTTATTACCTCCTTTGTTTTTCACCAGCCCTTTTTGGCGCTGATTTTATCTTCTATATTAACGCACACGCTTTATTATAACTCTTTCAATTTCTTACGTCCACTAAAAATTTGATATTTTTTCCCCATTCGCAAAGAACCGACAGCTAAAGCTGCCGGTTCTCTCTAAAACTTCAGATATTTATTCTGCATCTGATTATATCTTATCAACACTGCCTAATACATTTGTAATCTTGTGAGCTACCATATCCTTAACAGCCTGGCGCGCCGGTTTCAGATACTGGCGTGGGTCAAAGTGATCCGGATGCTCAGCAAGATATTTACGAATGTTACCTGTCATAGCAAGACGGATATCGGAATCGATATTAATCTTACATACAGAAAGCTCTGCTGCGTGACGAAGCTCTGCTTCCGGAATACCGATTGCATCCGGCATATTTCCGCCGTACTGGTTCACCATTGCAACAAACTCCTGCGGTACAGAAGAAGATCCGTGCAGTACGATCGGGAATCCCGGCAGACGCTTTGTACATTCTTCCAATACATCAAAACGAAGCGGCGGCGGTACCAGAATGCCGTCTGCGTTGCGTGTACACTGGGAAGCTTTGAACTTGTAAGCACCATGTGATGTTCCAATTGCAATTGCCAGAGAATCACATCCTGTTCTTGTTACGAATTCTTCTACTTCTTCCGGACGTGTATAACTTTCCTGTCCTGCTTCTACAACCACTTCATCCTCTACGCCTGCAAGTGTTCCAAGCTCAGCCTCTACTACTACTCCATGCGCGTGAGCATACTCAACTACCTGCTTTGTAATTGCAATATTCTCCTCAAATGACTTGGAAGAAGCATCAATCATAACGGAAGTAAATCCGCCGTCAATACAGCTCTTACAGGTCTCGAAGCTATCGCCATGATCCAGATGCAGCGCAATCGGGATCTCCGGATTCTCTAAAACAGCAGCTTCTACTAACTTCACAAGATATGTGTGGTTCGCATAAGCACGTGCTCCTTTCGATACCTGAAGAATTACAGGGCTCTTAAGCTCTCCGGCCGCCTCTGTAATACCCTGGATAATCTCCATGTTGTTGACGTTGAAAGCGCCGATTGCATATCCGCCGTCGTAAGCCTTCTTAAACATCTCAGTTGTTGTTACTAATGCCATAACTCTTACCTTCTTTCCTAAAAAATCTCTGTCCTAACACATACGTCAATCTACAAGACTGAATGACCTTTGTCCATTGACGTTATCCACAAACATTATATCCCAATTTAACGCAAAACTCAACAAATGTTTTTCTTTCCCCGAGAGAAATAGTAACAAAAAAACATCCACAGACCAAATCTGTAGATGTTTTCCAAGTGACTCCGAGGGGAATCGAACCCCTGATTCCAGCGTGAGAGGCTAGCGTCTTGACCGCTTGACCACGGAGCCCCGTACTTGCTTATTATAGCACCCTATTCTCTAATAAGCAAGTACTTTTTTTATTTTTTTTCAGTTCAGCCATAAGTCGGATTGTGGGTGAATCATGCTTGCATGAATGAACACACGATCCGGCTTATGGCTGAACTGTAACTACGCTTTCTCTTCTTCTTCGGAAATCGACAACGTCCCGATATACTTTTCCGGAACCATAATCTGAAGCGCTTTATTCAAATTCTTAACCGTAACCGTATCATGGCTTCCGCCATACTCTCCATCCAGCGTCCACGGGATCTCTTCCAGTGATTCAAAGGAAATCTCACTCGTCTTAAACGTATACATATGTCTGGTATTCACCTGCTCAATAAGCAGCGCCGCTATGATTTCCTGAAGCTCAATCGGATTCTTAGGCATCTTTATTAACGTAACTTCAAATACTCCGTCGTCAAAATGCACATTCTTTCCTATCATATTGCGAAAGCCGCCTACCGAGCGGGAATTCGTCACCATCCCGAATATAAATTCTTCTTCTATCGTCTCTCCGTCATGCGTTACTTTCATCCGATAGGAAGGAACATTCACCAGACGCTTCGTTCCTTCCAGCAGATATGCCAAATGTCCCAGTACATTTTTGACTTCCTGCTTTGTCTGATAAGACACATCTGTAAACAAACCAAAAGCGGCTATGTACACAAATATTCCATCATTAAATTTCCCCACATCACAGGGAAAAGCCTTTCCGCTTACTGCATTGTCCGCCGCCGCCAAGATGTTTTTGGGTATCTTCAGGCTATTGGCAAAATCATTCGTGGTTCCCGTAGGGATATATCCCACCGGAACCCTCTCTTCTCTCTCCATCATGCCGCTGACAACCTCATCAATCGTCCCGTCTCCTCCGCTGCACACCACCAGATCATACCGGTCTGTATACGTAAGGATTTTCTTATATGCATCATGATAAGCCTGCGTCGGGTAAATGACTACCTCATATCCCGCCTTTACAAAAATATCTACAATATCAGACACTTTAGGCTTCAAAAGTCCTTTTCCTGCATGCGGATTATATACAAATAGCAGTTTCTTCATATCCTTTTCCTCCTAACGATAGAAATAAAGCGGGCAAATCTGCCTCAGACTCCCTATATTATAACAAAGGCCGCAGCCGGAAATCTTCCGGCAGCAGCCTGTATTTTCTTAATTATTTCTGGTTTGCCAGGAATTTCTCTACTCCCAGAATAGCTTCCTTCTCATCTGCGCCGTCTGCAATCACCGTAAATTCTTCTCCTCCGCTGAAGGTAAGGCTCATCATCCCCATAATGCTCTTCGCATTTACTTGTTTGTCATCCACTTCTATGTATACCTTGCTGGCATACTGGCTTGCCTCCTGTACCAGAAGCGCTATCGGACGTGCATCCAAACCTTTGACATTTTGCATAGTTACAAGTTTCTTAATCATAGTGTTCCTCCTACTTTTCCCTTAACTTATCTGCTACTTCACTTAACTTCCTAAGTCTGTGGTTCACTCCTGATTTGCCTACGGGCGTCTCCAGAAGATTCCCTAACTCCTTTAATGTTGCTTCGGGATATGCAAGACGTGTAAGGGCGACGTCTTTCAATCCTTCCGGCAATTTATCCAAACCGATCGTATCGCGAATATATTCTATGTCTTTCACCTGCTTAACCGCAGCAGACACCGTCTTATTAATATTCGCCGTCTCACAGTTCACCTTCCTGTTCACACTATTACGCATCTCTTTTAAAATACGCACATTTTCCAACTCCATGAGCGCAACATGTGCCTCCATAATATTCAGCACATCTACGATCTGTGATCCTTCTTTCAAATATATTACGTAATTCTTTTTACGCTTTACAATCTTGGCATCCAGCCCAAAGCTGTTCATAATTTCCTGCAGGTGGCGCGCTCTGTCCTCCGTACCGCACACAATCTCGAAATGATAAGATTTACTCGGATTACTCACAGAACCTGCTGCCAGAAAAGCGCCTCTTATATACGCCCTCTTGCAGCATACCGGCTGAACAGACGCTCTCTCAATTGCCTGCAGCCCTTCTCCTTTTGCCCGCAGCAGATAGCTCACACTGCCTTTCTGCGGATTTCTGCGCACACAGCTCTGTATAAAAATTTCTTTCCTTATATTAAATGTTTTTTCCAACAATGTAAAGCACTTTCTTATAACAGAAATATTTTCCGTATAAATTTTCAGCCCGAAACTTCCGTTTTCTTCCCTGTGTATCTCACCGCACATTCCAATGAGCGCAGAAAGCTCCGCAAGCTGACAATGTCTCGCTCTCGCACAGTGCTTTGACAACTCTTCCTTAATCTCTCCTGAAAACGACATTTTTACTCCTACATCTTTTTGGTAATTGCATCTTTTTCAATGTCTCTGTGCTCTATCTTAATTCCGTAGTCTCCTTCGTCTTTCTGAAGAGCCTCATACAACTCATTTGCCAATGTGACAGAACGATGCTTCCCTCCGGTACATCCCACCGCAATCACAAGCTGCGTCTTCCCTTCCGCAATATAATTCGGAATCAGGAAACGTATCATATCTACAAGCTTATCCAGAAATTCTTCCGCCTTGTCATTACTCATCACATACTCCCGCACCTCACGGTCATTTCCGCTCATTGGGCGAAGTTCTTCTATATAATATGGATTCGGAAGAAAACGAACGTCAAATACCAGATCCGCATCCCCCGGAATCCCATATTTGAATCCAAAAGAGAGTACCGTAATATAAAGATTTTTATAGTCTTTATTTTCCACAAAAATACTGTTGATCTCTTTTTTCAATTCTCGCGTCAGCATCCGGCTTGTATCGACCAGCCAGGAGGCACGCTTCCTAAGGACTTCCATTTCTTTTCGTTCCCGCGCAATTCCCTGATCTACTCTATTCGGACCCGCAAGCGGATGTGCCCGCCTGGTCTCTTTATATCTTTTCACCAGCACATCATTCGACGCATCCAGAAATAGGATCTCATAAGAAAGCTTCATTTTATCCAGTTCTGTAAGAGCCTTTTCTATCTCCTGAAAACTTTGTCCGCTTCGGATGTCAAGTCCCAGCGCAATCTTATTAATCTCCGTACTTGGCACCATAAGAAGCTCACCCAGCTTGGGCACCAATGGAACAGGCAGATTATCCACACAAAAATAACCGACATCTTCCAGCATCTTAAGCGCCGTACTCTTTCCGGCACCGGACATTCCAGTAACAATTACAAATCTCATGCCTAAAACTCTCCCAGTCTTTTTACTTCAGGCTCCAAGGTAACTCCGAACTGCTCTTCTACCTTTGCAGACACCTGTTTCATCAATTCATCTACATCTGCCGCCGATGCATTGCCGCAGTTAATCACAAACCCACAGTGCTTCTCCGACACCTGGGCGCCTCCGACCCGATAACCGCGAAGCCCGGCGTCCTGAATCAGCTTTCCTGCAAAATATCCTTCCGGTCTCTTAAATGTACTTCCCGCGCTCGGATATTCCAGCGGCTGTTTTGTTATTCTCTTTTCTCTTAATTCTTCCATTTTCTGACGGATAGCCTCTTTGCTGCCTTCTTTAAGTTCCAAAAGCGCTTCCACCACAATATAACCTTTCCTTGCGAACACACTGGTTCTATATCCCAGCTCCAGTCTGTCCTTCGGAATCGTCAGAAATTCTCCGTCCGCCGCAAGCGCTGTCACAGAAAGAAGCACATCTTTCATCTCACCGCCATAAGCTCCCGCATTCATCACGCAGGCCCCGCCAAGGGTTCCCGGAATACCAGAAGCGAATTCGAAACCGGTAAGTCCCGCCTCCAGTGCAGCATTTGCCACTCTGGCAAGAGACGCGCCTGCCTCTGCCCGGATCACATTCCCCTCTGTCTCTATTTTGCTCATTTCTTTATAAAGCTGAATGATCACACCTCTGTATCCCTTGTCGGAAACCAGTAGATTGCTTCCATTTCCAATAATATAAAAAGGCGTCCCACATTCCCGGCAAACTGTTATGATACGCCTTATCTCATCCTTTGTCTCCGGCATCACAAAGTAATCCGCCGGTCCGCCAACCCGGAACGTGGTATGCTTTTTCATCGGTTCCTGTAAAAGCACTTTCTGTCTGCCAAGAACTTTCTCTAACTCATCTTTCACTTCAAACCCCATATCCGTCTCCTCGTCTTTTTTACTACCTGTCAATCATACACTAAAATCTCCATAAATTCAACGAGCTCTTGCAAATTCAGTGGAAATGCGTTATCATTAGTGCTAAGCTTCAGTGTCCACTGGCACTATTATACATTATTCAAAAAGGAGTGATTTTATCATTGGACTCGAGTGTCGTCATACAATTGATAATACTTGTAATTTTGCTGCTGCTTTCCGCATTCTTTTCATCTGCGGAGACAGCTCTGACAACCGCAAATAAAATTCGGATACGTACCCTGGCAGATGAGGGAAATAAGCGTGCCAAAACGCTTCTGCATGTTACGAACAATTCCGGGAAGATGCTCTCAGCGATTCTGATTGGCAATAACATCGTGAACCTGACCGCATCATCTTTAACCACGTCGCTTGCTTACAGGCTGGGCGGACAGATGGTTGCCGTTGCCACCGGAGTTCTCACGGTTCTTATTTTGCTTTTCGGTGAGATTACACCAAAAACGATGGCCACCATACATGCAGAAAAGATGGGGCTTGCCTACGCGCCAATCATTAATGTCTTTATGAAGCTTATGACTCCTGTCATCTTTATTATTAATGGACTTTCCACAGGGATTTTATTCCTGTTCCGTGTAGATCCGAATGCAAAATATAAGACCATGACCGAAGGTGAGCTTCGCACGATTGTCAATGTCAGCCATGAAGATGGCGTAATCGAATCGGAAGAAAAAGAGATGATCTACAATGTATTTGATCTGGGCGACGCTAAAGCTAAAGATGTTATGGTTCCCCGCGTCCATGTTACTTTCGCAGATGTGGAAAGCACCTATGATGAATTAATTGAGATTTTTCGTGAAGATAAGTTTACAAGGCTCCCGGTATTTGAAGAGACTACGGACAATGTCATCGGTACCATCAACATGAAAGACCTTCTGCTATTTGACAACACAAAGGAATTTCATGTCCGCGACATCCTGCGTGAAGCTTACTTTACGTATGAATATAAAAACATATCAGAATTGCTGGTAGAGATGCGTAATGCTTCTTTCAATATCGCCATTGTTCTGGATGAATACGGCGAGACGGCCGGTCTGATTACCCTGGAAGATCTTCTGGAAGAGATTGTCGGCGAGATTCACGACGAATATGATGAGAACGAGGAAGACTTTGTAAAAGAAGTCGGCAAACGCGAGTATATTATCGAAGGCTCTATCAATCTGGAAGACTTAAACGACCGCCTGGATCTTGATTTATCTTCCGATGATTATGATTCTCTCGGCGGATTAATCATCCAGTATCTTGACCGTCTGCCCGAGGTAGGCGACGAAGTAACTACACCGGAAGGTATTCGTATGGTAGTAGAGAAATTAGATAAAAACCGAATCGAGCAGGTTCATGTGTATCTCCCTGAACCTGTCAAAGATAATAAAGAAGACGGGCACGAATAATCGCGCCCGTCTTCTTCTCTGCCGGGACGCCATGCTCCGCCAGATATCACTTCCGTCATTCACTGACAATAACTGTCTGATAGCCTTCCCGCTTCAACCGTCTCTCCATCAATGCCGCTTCTTCCAGATTGTCGAATCCTCCCACCTGTACTCTTAAGTACTCTCCCGAATCATCGATAAACGCCGGAAAATCCATCTCCATCAATTCATTTCTAAGTCTTTCTGCATACATACGATTCCGGAATGCACCTACCTGCACCCGATAATTCACCGGCATGTAACCGGAGTGCTCCGGATTTGGCATATTCTGCGAATTCGATGGATTCTGTAGATTCGTTGCACCGCCGTATTCTCCCGGAATCAAATGATTTGTCTCCAGAACATCCAGAATCCCGGATGCAATTGCCTGGGCGATAGCATCAAAATTATCATCAAAAAGCTGATTATCTGTGTCCGAATTCATAAACCCGACCTCCACCAGCACTGCCGGCATTTTCGTCCGCTTCAGTACCACCAGGTTCGGTCTTGCAGTCACACC
The DNA here is from genome assembly GCA_902362865.1 of Clostridiaceae bacterium. Classification (GTDB taxonomy): domain Bacteria; phylum Bacillota; class Clostridia; order Lachnospirales; family Lachnospiraceae; genus Claveliimonas; species Claveliimonas acetigenes. The sequence continues at coordinate 7,521 of CABIYE010000041.1, read as the reverse complement.
AAGATTCACAAAACCGATTGCCTCCAGTTGTTCATTGATGCTCTCTGCAATCTGAAGCTTAAGGCCAGACAGGTCATATACCAGAGACTCTACCCCTGACACTACATTATCTGTAGGGAAAGAATTTCTGTGAATAGAGATAAACAGGTCCACTCCCGCTTCATTTGCCTCCATCGCTTTCTGGTAAGGCGTCTCATATACATCCGTCGTTCTGGTATATTCCACCTGTATTCCATTTTCCTGCAGGATTTCACCCACCGCAAGCGCAAGACGGAGATTATCGTCTTTTTCCTGCCTTCCGTTGTATACGGCGCCCGGATCCCGTCCCCCATGTGCTGGTTGTTGTTTGCGCAAATATGGTATGTATTCCCCAGTATATATGGGGAGTTAGAAATGTATTGAGATTAGATAGCCTTTTTCTCCAAGTCCTCACAGTAAACGCTTGAAAATAAATGTTCCAACTCATTTCCGAAGTTGTATGAGATTTTAAGTTTGCGGTTTTCATAAACTGTTATCTGGTCTATCATTTCCACAATAATATCTCTGTCTAATTCTTCAATGTCTTTCAGTTCCAACAACCGTCTTAACCACGGTGTTTCAAAAACATCTTCTGTTACACTTTCCTTTTTCTTTTCTTCCAGCGTTTCAATCTGTTTGGAGTAAAGCGTTTCTTTTTGTTGATAGTCCTCTCGATAAGAAAGAAATTCTTCTTTAGAAATCAGTTCGTCTTTGTAATCTTCATAAATTGACTTTTTCAGCTTCTTCACTCTTTCAAGTTCTGCTTTTAACTTTGTCAGTTCTATGTCTGTTGATTTTCTGATTTTTGTTGCTGTGAAAGATTGTGATTTTACAAGTTCCTGCAAGTTCTCTACATTGCGGATAATCTGCTTTAAATCTCCCAGCACAATATCATTCAATACTTGAAACGGGAGCGTATGCGGAGTGCAATAATCTTTTCCGCTTCTTTTGTAAGTTCCACAATAGAATGAATAGGACTTACTTCCGTCAGCACGTCGCCAGAAATTTTTCATCATTGCCCGACCACAATCGCCACACTTGATAAAACCTGCAAAGATATTTTTATTTGTTTCTAAATCAATATCCCTATGCTTTTTCGTCAGCAGTTTTTGTACCTTACCCCACAGTTGACGGTCTATAATCGGTTCATGGGTATTTTCAACCCTTATCCAGTTTTCTTTCTCAACTGGACGCTGTTTGCTTCTCATTCGTTGATGTTTCTTTCCTTGTACCATATTTCCAATATAAAGCTCATTTTGTAACATCACTTTAATCGTGGAATATGTCCAATAAGAAGTTTTCTCTAAACGGTTGCAATTTTTGTAATTTTCGCCGTTGAGCTTTTTATATTCCGACGGACAAAGGATACCCTCTGCATTTAGTGTTTTGGCAATGCTTTGTTTTCCTATTCCTTGTGCATACATAGAAAATACTCTTTTTACAACTTCGGACGCATATTCATCAATCACAAGTTTATTTTTATTTGCAGGAGATTTCTTATAACCATAACTTGTAAAAGCTCCGATAAATTCTCCTGCTTTCTGCTTTGATTTTACAGTCGCTTGAATTTTATTAGAAATATCTCTGGCATACTGCTCGTTGAATATATTTTTAATAGGAAGTAACATATCGTATGCCTGCTTCATACTATCAATATTATCTGTTACAGAAATAAAACGAACATTAAGCTCTGGAAATATTCTTTCCAAATATCGCCCCGTATCAATGTAATCTCGTCCGAAACGGGAAAGGTCTTTTACAACAACACAATTTACCTTGTTATCTTCAATGTCAGCAATCATTCTATGAAAGTCTGGTCTATTGAAATTCGTTCCCGTAAAACCGTCATCAATATAAACATCATATAAGATAAAGTCATCATGCTTGTTCACATATTCTGTTAAAAGTTTTCTCTGATTTCCTACACTATCGCTTTCTTCCTTATCTCCGTCCTCTCGTGATAATCTGATATAAATAGCCACGTTAAATAAGTTTGAACCTTTTTGATAAATCATTTTTCCACCTATTCAACTGCCGTACCTATGATAATATTATACCATAAAGTACGGCTTCTTTCCATTGTTTTCAAGGGTTTTACCCTCTTGATAGTCCTTTTTTCACATGAGATTTCACGATACGGACAAGCAATTCCTCTACGGAAAATTTACCTAAAAATTCCCGTTCTACGATATATTGTGCAGGTTCTTTTTTAGCCAAGTTATCAGCCCCCTTAGTCAGCTATCTATTCTCAACATACGCACATAGGCTTATCCAATATGCGTATTTTTCACAATGTTACAGAAGCAGACAGACGGCTTTGGAAAGCTCCGTTAGTATCTCAACTATTCCCATTCTTGTGGGCAGAACCGCACCATGCGGACGTATCATTATCTTGTGAGGATAGGTCGTGGCAAAACGACTTTTCCAACAGTCGCTCTCGGATCACTGCGTGGGTCGCTCGCTTTCTTTTGAAAAGGTCGTGGCGTACAGTCCCCGTGGCTCGCTATCTCACAAACGTATCTGTCTGCTTTATTCAGTTGTCAAAGAGCTGTGGCGAAAGCGTGTTGCTTTCATGTAAAAGCAGGTGCAGAGCAGGAAAGAGGGGATTGAACAAATCATACTCTGCGGTTACTGCTTGTTATTCTTCTTCGATTTCTAAGGCAATATCAAACCCTAAAATCATTTTGATAAGTGCTTCTCTGATAAGTCCCTTTAACTCCATATCTACAACAATATAAACATTGCCGTATTCATCATAGAGTGGACGCAGACAGCACTTTGATATGTACGGGTCATAAAATGCCAGTGTCTTTTCAATCGCTTTTTCGTCCCCGTCCATTGCTTGTGAAAGCAAATAGTAGGACGGCTTCTTCATTGTGTGTTTCATTTGTTATCATTTCTCCTTTAGTATTTTTTTCATAAGCTCTAGTGAATTGTGTCGGTTTTGAAAAACACCACTTCTTGAAATATTTTGTCTTTTTGCAATCTCGGTATCGCTCATTTCCAAGAAATAATACATCAGCAAATTTTCTCGATTACGCTCAGACAAATGTTTCAAGGCTTCTGCCAATTCATCATCACAAATACGAATATCACTACCACATACATTGAAAATCGTATAGTTCGTATCGTAGTCGTCCCAGACAGCCAGATTTTCTACAACGATTTCTGGAAGTTCACAAAAAAGCGTTTCTTCCTTTTGTCGTCGCTTTAATTTCTTCTGATAGTCCTTAACAACATGTCGGACAACTTTCTTCAAACAACTTTCAAAACGGCATTGAACTGTTTTCTGGAAGTCAGACGGTTTCATCAATCGCACCCCCTTTCCGTTACGACGTGAAAAGTGGTTATCCCTCTTTCCGCACCATATAGGGAACGGCAGGTGTGATTTGCTAAGTTGAAACCGAAAAAATTTAAAAATTTTTTTAGGCATGAAAAAAGCCCGCACAAAACATATAGTTTTATACGAGCTATTAAAGCTGTAAGATATTCAGTTTTTAATAAAATGCTATTAAGTAGTGTATGATTGTATAGAATTTCGCTTAAAATGTTCCATAATACAATCCCCATTACAGCATTTGTTTTGTATTACACTTTTGTCTTTTTGGTAATCTTATAAATATATTCTTCTGGTGTAGGGCGTTTATTCCCAAAATACTTTTTGAAATTTGCCTGCACCTCTGGGTCGGTGCTATTCATAGCTTCATCAATCGTAGCTTCAATATCCGCCCGAACATCAGCCAATGATACACCGCCAGCTTTTGCACCAGCTTTCAATGCCTTTTTTATATCTCTTTTGTTCAGTCCTATCATATTCATACCTCAATTCTACTTTTTAAAGCTAATAAGTTTTCCGTTGTATTTTACAATGATGAATATGATATAAAACACTCCTACAACAATCAAAATAAGACCTATGTAATAGCCTAATTCAGAATGAGAGATTAAATTGATAATCGGCATAACAAGAATACCAATACTAACCAGTAAAGTGCCTATTCCTATTTTTTTTGTAAACACCTTTTTATCTTTAGGGTCAAGTTGTGTATAATGATAACCATGTAATAAAGTAATATTCTCTTTTATTCCTATTTGATAAGATATAAAAAGTAAAAACAATCCTATAACTATTTCAACAATCAATTCCTCTAATTCCATAATCGTTCTCTCCTTTAATCAAAATAAAATAATTCTTCAAATTTTTTATCTAAAGCTATACAAAGCACTAATGCCAATTTTGCTGTTGGATTAAATTGTCCAGTTTCAATAGAACTAATTGTATTCCGAGAAACCCCGACTAGTTCAGCTAATTCTGTTTGTGATAATTTTTTTTCTTTTCGTACAGTTTTTAATCTGTTTCGCAAAATTAAATGTTCGTCCATTCTATAAACCTATCATTAAAAATTTATAAAAGTAATACCCCATAAATAGAAGAAAGAATAAAGCAATAACAAATTTGGATTTATTTTTTGAAATATGTGCTTCATAACCCATAGAGCCAAATGCCACAGACCCAATAATTGTCATTATATCATAGTAAGGTTCTTTACAAACTGCTTTAATGAAAAGAATTAAAATGCAGATAAATAAAACAAACATTAAGCCAAAAGATTTCCCTTGAAGTTTAATATGTTTTTCGTATTCATCAAGATATAGATTCTCTTTTTTGTTTTGTGATAGTATTTTTTCTTTATCCATTATATAACGCTCCTTTCAAATAATACCAAGTACACTTGTCATTTATATTATAGCATTCGGTCATTACAAGTCAATATTTTTGCACAGTTTTCTTGTCGTTTTGTAAAAGCGTGCAAATCTGATAGGAAATGCACGCTATATCATTTATCCTACAATCTTCCAGTTGCTATCCTTATGTAGTACAAGTTCATACTGCGATACCTGCGTCGCTTTTGTCTGATTATCAATGAATTTTACCGCAACCTTGACTTTCACATTGTCCCCGTCCTTTGTAAAGATAGGGTTTACCAATTCAGAATAAAGGTAGTCCCTGCCGATAGGTTCAATCACATTTCCAGCTACATAGTAGGCAAGCTCTTTTTCTGTGGCTGTTGGATAGAGCTTAAAGAATGTTTCCAGAAATGCGGTAGCGTCATTGACAGTATCAGCGTCTACACTTGCGTCTGCTTCTGGTGTCTTTGGCTCATAGTCTGATTTTTCGATTGCTGGTGCAAGGGTAGGGTTCTGAACGATTACCATATCCCCGTCAGCGTCTACATGGACTTTTACGGTATAGGTTGCCTTGACATTACTTGTCTGTTCTCCCTCTTTTATCTGCTGATCTACTTCGTAGGTAGCAGAAAAAGTGTCCGTTCCTGATTGCTCGATATGCCACACAATCACATCTGTAACTGTGGAGCTGGTCGGTATATCCGTTCTGATTGTATCAACATTCAAGTCCTGCAATTCCTTTGTCAGATAACTGCTGATTGCCTGCGTCCTTGCTTCAATCGCTTCTTTGCTGTTATTCCATGTGTAGTAGGACTTCGCAAAATTCTTCACGAAATTTTCTATCCCGTTGGTGTCCTGCAAGCGAAGCTCAATGATTTCTTTTTCATGGGTGGTGTGCTGGTCGATAGCGGTAAAATTCTTATACACCCCAAAGCTCACGCTTGCGATAAGCACCACCCACAACGCAATCACGGTTTTCTTATGTGTGCCTACCTTGACAGTATGCACCTTTTTTTCTTTTGGTTCTTTGATAGTTTCTGTCTGTTTCTTATTCTTCTTAAACATATTTTCAAGTCCTTTCTATTGTTTTACTCGTCCTGCACCGATTAAGTGCTGTTGCCAGTAACTACTACTTAGGTCTGCATATCCTATCGGGTCGCCTGCATGGTACATCTGGTTATTTCCTACATAAATGCCGACGTGGGTTACATACGAACCAGCGTTATAGGTAGAATGGAAAAATACCAAGTCCCCAGCCTTTGCCTGCGAAAGTGGAAGATGTTGGGTAGCGTCATACTGTGCTTGTGCCGTTCTTGGCAAGGAGATACCAGCTTTTCCATAACACCATTGCACAAGTCCGCTACAATCAAAGGAAGTGTTCGGGTTACTGCCACCATACACATACTTCCAGCCTTGATATTTCAATGCTTCATTCATTACCTTTTGTGCCAGCTCTCCCGACACCTGCGGAACAGTTAGATATTGATTGACTAATTCGACGTAGAACATATTTCCATAGCCATACCGCCAGCCCCCGTTCTTCGCAACGGCTATCGGGTTGGTGTAGGTTACTTTTTTACCGCCCGACTTCTCACGAGCGAAGCTCTCTGAAAGGTTAAAGGTGTGTTTTTTCCCTTTTCCTGCCACATATCCCACATAGCCACCGCCATAGTTATAAGACTGTATCGCTACATTCAAATCGTCGATACCTTGATTTTTGCAGGAAGAAAGCAGGGACGCAAAATACTTACACCCCTGCTTGATTGAACTTTCTGTATCTAAGGAATTAGGCGGTAAACCAAGACTTTCCGAACTCTGCATAACATCTTCTGCCGTACCGCCACTTTCTACTTGAATGATAGCAAGTAGCACATTGACATACTCGGAGATACCGTTTTCTCTAGCGTATTTTTCCACCATAGGCTGATGTTTCAAGACTTCTGCGGATAAGTTCATACCCGTAATGCCAGAAGAAAAGTTGCTGTTCTCGTCGTCGCTGTCCGCACTAATGAGGACACCAAAGAAAAGCACCAGAGAAAAGAGGATAGGAAACAGACTGCCGATAATAGCGATATGTTTCAGTTTCATTTTTTCTTCTGTCCTTTCTTCGTTACAAGGTTACGGGTTTTCTCTGTGGTCTGCTGGTTCTTCTGGACGCTCTGCGTCTGCTGAACCTTTGTCCTGCGGTCTTTGGTGTCATTCTGGTGTGTTTCCTGCGATACCACTTTTTCTACATTCTGCCTATGTACTGTTTGTGTAGGCTGGGTCGCTTTTCTATCAGAAGCACCAGAAGATAACGGACGCTCTTTGATAACATTTGTTTTGACTAACTCACTTGCTTTTGAAGTGGTCGCTGTGGCAGGACGTTTGACTTCCTGCGTTTTTTCAGCACTCGGCTTTGGAATGATTGAAGCTGTGGCTGGTCGCTCATGGGAACGGGTAGCTCCCGTTGTCGCTGATCCGTCAGCCTTTCGCTGTGCCTGCCTTGCTTCTTGTGCCTTTTGAAGCTCCATACCTTTGTCAGCGATATTCTGTCTATGCTGTTCCTGCTTTTCCAAGCGTCCCGACTGTCTGGACTGCTGTTCCTGCACTACGCCACGCTTGAAATCGGACACGCTGGACTTTGCCTTTTCCTTTGCGGAATACACCGCATAAGCGGTCTGTGTCGGCATATCCTTGATGTTTTCTTTGACAGCATTTGCCTTGTCTTTCACTTTATTTTTTGATGTGGTATAAAAAAAGTTGACACCCCATTCTCAAGGATTTGAGATATAATCTAGAGAATAAGGAGTGAACAAAATGGCAGAAAACAGA
>CABIYE010000040.1 GCA_902362865.1 Clostridiaceae bacterium | reverse complement strand
GGACACCGCCAAAAGCTAATATATCTGCAATTTTCAAGGTTCCGATGGAGCCATTTTTTCAGCTCCATTTTTTCATAGACTACTTTACACTACCTGGATGCTATTCCACCGATTCTCCTTCCAGCGTTCCCCCTACTTCTCTTGCCCTCTCCTGATAAAGCTCTTTCAGATATGCATAGTCAAAATCTCCCTCTACGACCTCTGCCACTATCTCGTTAAATATCTCCAGACTAATTACATAATTTCCTTCTTCATTCTTCTCCAGAATTTCAAAAGAGCAGTGATTCCCTTCTGTCCCTTTCGGATAAACCATAACCTGTAGTCCCCTCGTCATATCTTCATAATAAGGGATCGGATCTATTTCCTTAATCGAAAGGGAACTTAAATTTGTCACTATATGTTCCACAATTTCCGGGTCATCAAAAAGATATTTTCCATTTTGATTATAATAGGAATTTTCAACCAGAATCACTTCATAATTTTCAGCAGAATCGCCGTCTGCCTCAAACAACTTTCTCACATCGGGATCCAGTTCTCTGTCCGGTCTGTGATTCCCATCATCTACAACATCTTCCGTAAGGGATTCTTCTTTTTTCTCCGAACCACACGCCACTAAAACTATTGCTGAGACAATAACGATTGCTATAAAAATCAAAATAGCATATTGCTTCTTCATAGATTTACTCTCTATCATATTAACCCCCTCCTAAATTGCATTTCTTAAGTATAGAATACCAAAATCATCTGTCTATTACAAGTATAATTAAAATTTGTTTTTCTTTTGTTTTGAAAATATTTATTTTTTCTGAAAATATAACAGACAAGCCCGTCTCGAACTCCCTATATCTCTCAATTCTTGAGGGGTGCTGGACATCTTGCAGATGTCCGGCTGATGCGAGCAGCTTTCCTAATATTCCAAAAAAGGGGAATGCATCTAATGCATTCCCCTTATATTTACCTTAATCTCACAGTCTGACAGCGGTTCATTATTAACATCCAGCGCATAGCTGATGCTGACGTCAATATTTTCCTCTTCCACATTCACTTTCATATCTTTTGTATGTATCCCTACCATCATATCGCCGTAGGGCGTGGCATAATTCGTCATATTAATGCGGTCTTTTTCAAATACCATATGGGTATCTGCTATCCCGCTTTTCCTAATCTCAAACATATAGTCGCCTGTGATTTTAATCGTATTCCTAATGGTACCCGGCATCCCTTCCACCATCTCATCGTACACAACATAGTGTTTGCCGTTTTTTAGATAGTAGGCGGCTGGAGTAATGACTTCCACGGGCTGTCCTTCCCCTTCCCCGTCCAGTGCATCATAATGCAGGCCGGAGATACTGATTAATACATCCTTCGTCATCGAATCACCTAATATTCCTCAATGTTAATCTGTGTAATAGTTTCTACATTATACGGAAGAATGGAATTGGCAAACTGCTTAAACTTCTCTGCCGCATCACTGACATAGAATTCATATTTATTCAGATTTCCACTATCATTCGCCGTCCCCTGCTCTTCCAGCACCCGTTTTAAATCCAGCGCCGTCTCATATGCCGGATTGACGATGTGCACCTTCTCTCCGAAATATGCCATGATTTTCGAACGCAGCAACGGATAATGGGTACATCCCAAAATCATAGTGTCTACATCGGAATGCTTCATTTCCTCCAAATAAATTTCGATTACCTCATCTGTTATGTGATGCTTCGCAAAGCCTTCCTCGACCAGCGGCACAAAAAGCGGACAGGGCTTTCCGATTACAGACGCCCCGGGTTCCATCCCCTGAATGACTTTTGTATACATTTCACTATGGATCGTTCCCTCCGTTCCGACTACGCCAATCTTTTTATTCCTGGTCTCACGCACTGCTGCCCGTGCCCCCGGGACAATGACTCCGATAATCGGAATGTTAAATTCCTGCTTCACCACATCCAGTGCCAGTGCACTTGCCGTATTGCAGGCAATCACAATGGCTTTCACATTTTTCGTCTCAAGGAACCTTATAATCTGCCTGGAAAACCGGATAATGTTCTCCTTCGACTTACTTCCATAGGGTACTCTTGCCGTATCTCCAAAATATACGATATTCTCATCCGGCAGCTGCCGCATAATCTCTCTTGCAACAGTAAGACCGCCCACGCCGGAATCAAAGACTCCCACCGGAGCCGTTTTTCTTTTATCCATATCCACCCTCCCCTTTGCTTTCCCCTATTTTACAACCTCTGCCGGGCGTTCGTCAACACATACAAAAGAAGATGCGGGAACTTGTGTGCCTGCATCTTCTCTCTATCCATCTTATTCCTTAGCTTCAACCGGAAACGCTTCTTACAGCGCCAGCTGTCTTGCAATTTCATACTGATAATCCGGGATGCCCTTCTGCATTCCCAGCGCCTCATCAATATCAAAATCCACATACTGTCCGTTCCTGTAACCTACGACACGGTTGGTCTTTCCTTCAATTAAAAGATCCACTGCCATGGAACCCATAATAGACGCATATACCCTGTCTTTACAGGTTGGGCTTCCGCCACGCTGCATGTGTCCGATGATGGTAGCCCGCGTCTCCATTCCTGTTGCGGCTTCAATCCTCTTCGCCAGCTCAATGGAGCCTCCTACACCTTCTGCGTTGATAATAATATAATTCTTCTTACCACGCTTCCGGCACTCCTGAATGTCTTCAATAATTGCTTTCTCATCAAAATCATGCTCTTCCGGCATCAAGATTCTCTCTGCACCATTGGCAATTCCGCACCACAGCGCCAGATAACCTGCATCCCGGCCCATAACCTCAATAATCGAGCATCTCTCATGTGACGTAGACGTATCACGAACCTTGTCAATTGCTTCCATCGCCGTATTGACAGCCGTATCAAAGCCAATCGTATACTCTGTACAGGCGATGTCAAGATCGATGGTTCCCGGAACACCAATCGTATTGATTCCCAGCTTAGAAAGCTTCTGTGCTCCTTTAAAAGAACCGTCGCCGCCAATTACCACTAACCCATCAATTCCATATTTCTTACAAATAGCCGCAGCCTCCTGCTGCCCTTCCTCTGTACGCATCTCGGCACAGCGGGCAGTCTGAAGAATCGTACCGCCTCTCTGGATTGTATCCGAAACATCTCTGGCAGATAAATCAATGATTTCTTCGTCCAGAAGTCCCTGATATCCTTTTCTGATACCTCTTACACGTAAGCCTTTCCCTAATGCTGTTCTAACCACCGCACGGATAGCGGCATTCATTCCCGGTGCGTCACCGCCGCTTGTCAAAACACCAATTGTCCGAATCTGTTTTGCCATGATTTGTCCTCCATCTGTAACTATATGCTATGAGTTTTATTTAAAAAAAATTACTCCATCTTATATATTCGTCAATATTCTACCCTATCTGCGACAGCTTTTCAATGGGTTTTTCTACAACTTTCACATAAGATTCCCCATAATAATTCGTCAATCTGCTTAATATTCCCGGCTCTATGTGGATATTCCGGCCTGCCGGAAGCCTTTTTACTGCTTTTTCAGACCGGCAGTAGATGATAACCGAATCCTCTCCTTCCGATGATTTCAACAGCTCAAACAGATGTGTTTCATCCCTGAGATACGCTTCTTTGTTCTCATACTGTATCCACAATTCCTTCCTGGTCTGTTCAAAAGGTATCACCGATTCACAGATTAATTTACTGGGCGCATCATCCTCTTCGGATACCCGGCCTTTGACGAATACCTTACTGTCCTCATCCAGAAATCGCTGGTTTTTCTCATAGTCCCTTGGAAAAATGACCACTTCCACCGTTCCTGCCAAATCTTCCACCGTGATAAATGCCATCGTTTTATTATTCTTTGTATATTTGATGGTTTTATCCGTAATCATGCCTCCGATTGTCTCCCGCGCGCCATCGCGGACCTTTGTACGCCCGGTATCCTCATCGATCTGGAAGTCCAGCGCCGTTCTTGTAATATTCTTTTTCCATTTTTCTTCGTAATCTTCCAGAGGATGTCCGGTCAGGTATACGCCCGCCACTTCTTTTTCAAAGGCAAGCTTCGTCTCCTTCTCATATTCTCCCACATCCGGAAGCTGAACATCAAATTCTTTCTTCTGGTCTTCATCCACCAAGTCAAAAAGCGACATCTGCCCCGCCATGGAGTATTTACGCTCCTGGTTCACCTGATCGAGAATCCGTATATAAATCATCATAAATTGCTTCCTGGTTCCTCCCAGGCTGTCAAAGGCTCCTGCCTTGATAAAGCTCTCTATGGTTCTTTTATTGACCTCTTTACCGGAAAGGCGCTCCACGAAATCCTTAAGTGTTTTAAATCTTCCTCTTGCATTCCGCTCTTCGATGATTGCCTGGATAACCGGACGTCCGATACTCTTGATTGCTGCCAGGCCATAGCGGATCTTCCCTTTGTCTACAGAAAAATTGCCCATCCCTTCGTTAATATCCGGCGGCAGGACTTCAATCCCCATCTGCCGGCAGGCGTAAATATACTCCGATACCTTCGGCGGATTATCAATAACTGACGTCATAAGCGCCGCCATAAATTCTACCGGAAAATAATACTTCAAATAAGCAGTCTGATAGGAAACCACCGCATATGCCGCTGCATGGGATTTATTAAAAGCATATTTTGCGAAATCAATCATTTCATCATAAATCTTATTTGCCGTTGCTTCATCAATCCCATTCTTCACACAACCGGGAACCCCCTCCGCTTCATTGCCATAAACGAAGCTTTGGCGCTCCTTCTGCATAACGTCCCCTTTCTTCTTAGACATAGCTCTTCGCAGCAAATCGCTCCGCCCCAGCGTATAACCTGCCAGGTCACGTACAATCTGCATTACCTGCTCCTGGTAAACGATACAGCCGTAGGTCGGCGCTAAGACCGGCTCCAACTGAGGGCAGTCATAAGTGATAGAGTCCGGGTGATTCTTCCCCTTTATATACTGGGGAATAAAATCCATCGGACCCGGACGGTACAGGGAGATTCCTGCGATAATATCCTCCAGGCTCTGCGGCTTCAACTCTTTCATAAAGCTCTTCATCCCCGCGCTCTCAAGCTGGAACACGCCGTCCGTCTTGCCACTTCCGATAGAGTCCAGCACTGCCTTATCATCGTAGTCTATCTGATTCATATCTATCTTTCTTCCCGTACTCTGCTGCGCCAGCTCCACCGCATTCTGGATAACCGTCAGCGTACGAAGTCCCAGAAAATCCATTTTCAGAAGTCCCAGTTCTTCCAACGTAGTCATAGTAAATTGTGTGGTTACAGAACCATCAGATCCTAACGAGAGCGGTACATATTCATCCACCGATTTCTGGCTGATAACAACTCCCGCCGCATGCATGGAAGTGTGCCTGGGTAAACCTTCCAGTCTTTTGGACATATCCAGAAGCTCTTTTACCTGTTCATCTTCATCATAAAGCTTCTTAAGTTCATGATTCGCTGCCAGCGCCTTATCCAACGTAATATTCAGCTCCTTGGGGATCATCTTCGCAACGGTATCCACAAAAGCATACGGCAGATCCATAACACGCCCCACGTCACGTATAACACCTCTTGCCGCCATCGTACCAAAGGTTACAATCTGGACTACCCGGTCTTTCCCATACTTACGCACCACATAATCAATCACTTCCTGCCGCCGCTCAAAGCAAAAATCCACGTCAATATCCGGCATGGACACCCGCTCCGGATTCAGGAACCGCTCAAACAGAAGCTGGTATTTAATCGGATCGATACTGGTAATATCCAAGCAGTAAGAAACGATACTTCCCGCTGCCGAGCCACGGCCCGGCCCCACCATAATCTGATGATCTTTCGCATATTTAATAAAATCCCACACAATCAGGAAATAATCCACATATCCCATGGATTGGATGACTGACAATTCATAATGTAATCTATCCTGTAATTCCCGGGTTACAGGGTCGTAATGCCTTTCCAGACCTTCAAGACACAGCTTATTTAAGTATTCCCAGGAAGTATAGCCTTCCGGCACGTCATATTTGGGGAGCTTCGTCACGCCAAATTCAATCTCCACATGACAACGATCCGCGATTTTCTGCGTGTTCTCAAGCGCCTGAAGAGCATAAGGGAAGAGGCTCCTCATCTCTTCTTCTGATTTGATATAATATTGCCCGCCCTCATAGCGCATCCGGTCTTCATCCGCCAGCTTTTTGCCGGTCTGGATACAGAGCAGAATGTCATGAGGCTTCGCATCCTCTTCGTAAGTATAGTGCACGTCGTTTGTGGCAACCAGCTCAATTCCCGTCTCCGCGCTCATGCGAAGCAGCGCCTGATTTACTGTCTGCTGCTCAGCCATTCCATGATCCTGCAGCTCCAAGAAAAAATTCCCTTTTCCGAATATTCTCTCATATCGATATGCGGCTTCCCTTGCCTCCGCATACATGCCTCTCACAATATTACGCTGCACCTCTCCTGCCAGGCAGGCACTCAGAGCGATAATTCCCTCATGGTATTCCTCCAAAAGCTCCAGATCCACACGGGGCTTATAGTAATATCCTTCCGTAAAACCTTTTGACACGATTTTCATCAGATTGTGATAGCCCGTATCGTTCTCTGCCAGGAGCACCAAATGATAATACCGGTCCTCACTGCCGCCAAGTTCTTTGTCAAAACGGGAACCGGGAGCCACATATACCTCACAGCCCAGCACCGGATGAATCCCCGCTGCTTTCGCAGCGCGGTAAAAATCAATCACGCCGAACATCACGCCGTGATCGGTAATTGCCACACTGTCCATTCCCAGTTCTTTTACACGGGAAATACATTCTTTAATTTTATTAGAACCGTCCAAAAGGCTGTACTCTGTATGGACATGTAAATGCGCAAAGCTCATATCACTTCTCCTTTAATAACACAAAATGCGCCATCACCTATCAGGCAATGACGCTGCTTTCCACTTCCATAATTAGCCGTTAATCATGAAATCAACCAGTTTATCAATATCTTCTTTCTCATAAGCAATAATCTCCAGCTCCGGAATCTCTCCGTTAGAGAAAATATTTGCCATTGATACATACTGAGATAACTTAGATTTCAGGTTCAGTCTATCGCCTTCTCCTGTTACCAGCTCAACCTTACCGCCACAGCTGTCTACAACTTTAAAAAACTTTTCAATATCAGTAATATTCTGTACTTTCATGTTAAATCATTCCTTTCCAAAATTACTGTTTATCGTTTTCAACCACCATTATAACCATTTTTTACCGAATTGCAATGGTTTTTTCTTTAATTTCTATTTTTCTTTCTTTTAAGAGCCGTCCAACCGCACGCTTAAATGCATTTTTACTAAGCCCCAGCTCCCGTTTGATAATCTCCGGATCCGCCTTATCGTTGAAAGGCAGCTCCCCGCCAAAATTATCTATCGCTTCCAGTACTTTCTCTGCATCTGCATCCATCTGTATAAACGCTTTCTCGCGCACGCTCAAATCCAGCTTGCCATCCGGTTTCACCTCTGTGACCCGCGCCTCTACCCGATCACCCACGCGGTAGCTGCCATACACCTCCCGCTTCGGTATCAAGGCGCTGTACTGATTGTCCACCGCTACAAACAAGCCAAAATTATCACTTTTGTCATAAATAATCCCTGCAACATGGTCATCCTTCTTATAAGGGGAATTCGTCCGCAGCTTCCCGTACACCCGCATGGTGGCACAGAGTCTCTTGCTTTTATCCACATAGAGGCTCACCAGACAGGAATCCCCCTTTTTCACCTTGGCTGTCTGTTCTTTAAAAGGAAGCAGAAGATCCTTTTCCAATCCCCAGTCCAGGAAAGCTCCTACTTTTCCCGTGTCTGCAACCTTCAGAACCTTCAATTCGCCCAAGACAATCTTCGGATGCTTTGTGGTTGCAATCAGACGATCGCTGGAATCCTTATATAAAAATACTTCAATCGGATCTCCTACCTCAATATCTTTCGGTACCTGCTTTTTCGGAAGAAGCACACGCTCCTTTTCAGTCCCCAGATATACGCCAAATTCTACTTTCTTCACAACCATCAAAGTCTGTATCTTACCAAGTCCTTTTTCCATCATTTTTCTCCTGTCAATTCTACAACCGCATATGGTTTCCCATTTAAATCACAAAGCTCTACTACCGTCCGTTCTGCTTCTAACGCTACCTTCGGCAAAATTTCGCTGCCGTACACTGCTGATTTTTTATACTCCACACGGAGCTGTCTTACCGGAATCTCTTCTTCCAGAACTTCCAGCGCCATCTGCACGTACTGGCAATTGTTCACATGCTCATTCGTATCAATCTGATCTCGCCTCACTGAAAATGTCTTCCGTGTTTCTGCCTCCTTCGGAAGCGTAATTTTGCGAGAAGCATATTCCATCGGAAGAGGCTCGTCCAGTCCGTATTTCTCTACATCTTCCGCTGCTGGCCGAACCGGGCGTCCTTTTTTCATATCCATAAACACCCAGACAGAATTGGCATATGCAACCGTCTCCTTCTTCTCGTCCCGCATCCGGAAATTCCGGAGGCCATACAGCCCGTCGAATCCTGTTGCCCACGTACTGATGTCAATCCTTTCTCCCATCTTCGGATATCTGTCTATAATAATCTGCCAGGAGGAAAGAATCCATCCCTGCTGCTTTTCCCGGAAATAATCAATTCCCACGCCCAAATCCTCAGATTGAAACGTACTGCAGTCCTGAAAATAATTAACAATTGCCGGCAGGGTCATAGTCTCCCTGTGGTCTGTCTCACTGTACCTTACACGGCTTTCAAATGTATACATTATCTATTCTTCCTTTCCTGCTGCCACATAGCTTTTTTCTACTGTTATCACAGGGTGGTAGCGTTTATCCAGTTTCTGCAGCCGCTCTGTTAATTCCCTGCAAAGCGTCTGCTCTTGTTCTTTATTATAATGATAAGGCAGCATCATGTCAAAAATCAGATTCACCTGCTCCTTGCCGCCTACCAGTCGGAAATCATGGATACTTGCCGCCTCATCCATCTCTTTCAGCGTCTCTGCTACTTGTGTTTTTACTGCAAGTGTATGCTCATCCTTCGTCTCCACCGGATCCATATGAATTACCAGAAAAATCCCCAGCTTACCCACAGCATCCCGCTCAATCCGGTCTATCACTTCGTGGGACGTCTCTATATCCACATCATTGGGCACCTCTGCATGGATGGACGCCATGCTTCTTCCCGGCCCGTAGTTATGTACAATCAAATCGTGACTTCCCACAACCCCATCGTATTTTTCCACAAAACGGGAAATCCGCCTGTAATCCTCCGGCGTCACGGCCTCCCCCACCAGCGGTTCCAGGGTATCCCTGGCTATTCCGAATCCCGCCCACATAACAACGAGAGCTACGCCAAGCCCCACAAAACCGTCAATATTGATTCCTGTCAGCTTAAAAAACAGAAGAGACAGAATCGTTGCCGCCGTAGTAATAACATCGCCCATAGCGTCAGCCGCCGTCGCCATCATCACCTTCGAATCAATCCGTTTTCCCAATTTCCTGTTAAAAGCTCCCATCCACAGCTTCACACCGATGGACAGGAGTAATATCATAACAGAAACCATTCGGAAATTCAACACCTCCGGCTCCCGGATTTTTCCGATGGCATCTTTCAGAAAGGTAAATCCCACCTCCATCACCAGGAACGCCACAATCAAAGCCGAAATATATTCTATCCTTCCATGTCCAAAAGGATGTTCCTCATCTGCCGGCTTGCCCGCCAGTTTCACGCCAATCAGCCCCACGATGGAAGAACCTGCATCCGACAGGTTATTGAATGCATCTGCCGTGACAGAAATACTGTGCATCAAAATTCCCGCCGCTCCTTTTACCAGGAAAAGAACTACATTGCAGAAAATGCCTACCACGCTTGCCAGAACTCCGTACGCCGTACGGACGGAAACCTTTTCTACCTGTTCATAGTCTTTTACAAAATGTCTTACCAAAAATTCAGTCATAAACTGCCTCCGGTCTACTGTCCTTTCTCAGAGCCTCCGCCGAAAAAGAACCATTTTATCTTATAGTCTGACGCCGTAACCATCTCATACTCTTCTTTATCAAGAACTTGTCTGAGCGTATCCTTCCCCTCTTCGGGAACGACTGCATGTACCGCGTCTACAAAACACAGATTCGGATACAGGCAGCACCACCAGTTCTGCCCTTTTGCCTGTCCTATTTTTATCCGAAGCGCTTCATATTCCCCTGCCGGAAATGTCACATCTCCGTATGTCTTTGCCGGGAAATAGTCCCACACAAGCTCCGCCTGCGCCTTATCTGTACTCCCCGCCTGCCGGAGCGCATTCTCCGCCACTGCCTCCAGATCTTCCAGGTGATATTCCACCCATTTCTTCGTTGCCTCTACCGTAATATCCTTCTCATTGTTCCGAGGCATACAGTCTTCCAGATAGGCAAGTACGGCCTCTTTCACCTGCATCTTTACCTTCTGGTCTTCCTCACTGTCACTATTCGCAAGCACATGGAAGCGCAGCACTTCCTTCGCCAGATGCTCCTGTGTCCGGCTTTCCTTCGCCCCTACCAAAAGCCCTCTTTCGGCAAGCAGCCAGCCTGTCAGCAAAAGAGCGCTGACAAGCGCAATACACATGCAAAGAACGGTTCGTTTCTTTCTCTTCATTATTATGTACCTCCTTACATTCATGTAAGGAGTGTAGCCAGATTCCGAAGCTTTATTCACTGCAATTTATTCGCTATGTTTCGTACGGATTATATCTATCACAGCTTCCACCTGATTGTCAATATGTTCGCAGACTACTTTTGTCGCAGTATCCTTTTCTCTCCTTTCTATTGTAGCGATAATCTCTTCATGTTCCGCAAGCAGCTGCGGGCGGACTTCCTCCCGCTTCAGATATTCTACCCGGAAGCGGTACATCTGCTCTCTTAAATTATTAAGGAGCTGTATCAGCTTCTGATTATCGGTAGCCATGTAAATCACGTCATGGAACCGCACGTCTGCTTCTGCTATCTTCGTAATATCGCCGTCTTTTAATACATTCTCAAATTCCCTGGCTGCTGCCTTTAATTCTTCTATCTCTTCTTCTGTAATCTTCTCACACACCAGTTGAACCGCAAGTTCTTCCAATGCACGGCGCACTTCCAGTACATCCCGGAGACTTTTTTCCGTAATCTCCGCCACCTCGGCTCCCTTCCTCGGAATCATCAGAACCAGACCTTCCAATTCCAATTTCCGGATTGCTTCCCGGATTGGCGTCCTGCTGACTCCCAGCTTGTTGGCAAGCTGGATTTCCATCAGCCGTTCTCCCGGCTTTAGCTCTCCCCGCAGAATTGCCTGTCTCAACGTATTGAATACCACGTCCCTGAGCGGAAGGTACTCATTCATATTTACTTCAAAATTCGGTTCTTTCATAAATTCCTCCTTAACACCCGATGTACATTCGTCACATAAATCTGTTTTGCCAGATTCTGTTTCTTTATCAATGCCATAGCCGTCTTCGCCTGGCTGCGTTTCTCAAAAATCCCAAACATGGTAGGGCCGCTTCCCGTCATCATTGCATTCAGCGCCCCGCCCTTCAGCATCGCTTCCTTAATCCTTTGGAGAACCGGATACTCCGGAAGCATAACCTGTTCCAGCACATTTCCCATACCGGCGGCAGTCTGCCTGAGATTGCCGGATTTGATTCCGGCAAGAATCCCGTCAATATCCGGATGCCGGATGTCCTCCAGCCTGTCGAATTTCTCATATACGATTCTGGTAGAAGCAGAGAGCGCCGGCTTGGCTATTAAGATATAGCATTTGGGCATGGGCGCAAGCGGGGTAAGGATTTCTCCGATTCCCTCTGCCAGTACAGTCCCACGCATAATACAGTAAGGAACATCTGCCCCCAGCTTCACGCCCCGCTCCTTGAGTCCTTCCTCTGACAGTCCCAGCCCATACATCCGGTTCATCCCATGCAGGACAGCAGCCGCATTCGAGCTTCCGCCCGCCATACCCGCCGCCACCGGAATATGCTTCTCCAAAGTAATCCGGATGCCGTCCCGGATACGAAATTCATCAGCCAGAAGCTTTGCGGCCTTATACGCAATATTATTTTCATTGGCAGGAAGGTAGTTCAGATTGGTAACAATCTCTATACCCGGCTTCCTGCTCTTCTCCAAAATTACCCGGTCATACAGGAATACCGTCTGCATCACCATACGGACGTCATGGTATCCATTGTCACGCCTGCCCAGAATATCAAGTCCCAGATTAATTTTACCCAGTGCCTTTAATTCGATTTTATCCATTGTTCTCTCCTTGTATCTTGTATACAGTGTACTTACAGTATACTCATATTCTCTTTAAAAATCAATATTTTATCGCCTGGTTTCAGCTCTCCGGAAGATAGTTCATTTACCTCCATAATCCCCTCCACCGTTGTACTGTACTGTTTTGCCAAATCCCAGATCTCATCCCCTTTCTTCACAATATAGCCGGTAATCCCGGGAGCATTTTCCTGCTCCTCCATGTTCATGGGTTCCGTATCAATTCCGGTTATATTCACCACCTCTTCCGGCTTCCTTAAGAATATGTGGAATGCAAGAACTGCCTTTACCTCCACCTCGCCGCTTCCCAGGAGGCTGACGCTGACCTGTTCTAGATCTCCTGTAATGTCATACTTCATCTCCGGATAGATTTCATTGCTTTCAACAATATGGGAAAACGGCACCATTCCCTGCCACACATCGAACGGTATCGTATCATCAGCCTTGACATACAAAAAGCAGATATTGAGAACTCCCTCTGCCAGGATCCCTTCCTTTACAATTTCCGTATGCTCCGTCTGCAGATAACCGCTGCAATGGCAGATCTGTAAAATATCATCCTTCAGCTCCGGCAGAGACAGCCGCTCCATAATCTTACATTTGGAATGGTTCTGCATAACAAGGCTCTCGAACATGACGTTCTCCCGCTGCGGCAGGCATACTTGCCGCAGAGAATACAAATCTTCCAGGATATTCATTTTCTCTTCTTCATAAATTGCAAGACGGATTTCCAGCGTGGCCTCTATCCCCAAAATACGCATTTCTCCATCCTCATCCATCCGCACATCCACATTTTCATCCGTAAGTTCGGTATATAGATGATGAAACATTGTATCCTCTGCTCCCGGACAGTCGATACGCCCCTCATAAGGCACCATCTGCTCCACCCAGTCAATCTTGCCCTCCAGCGATTCATAGAAGCAGAATACCTGCAATTCTCCCCGCATCTGAAGCTCATCCGTTCCAAGCCGGGTATCTAATTTGCGGGAGGCCACTTCTGTCCATAACAATGTGCCGATATTTTCCTTGGTACCGGGAAGCTGCATCTCCTCCTTAATACGATAAGTGTCCTTTTTTGCCATATGTAGTTTCAGAAGATTCCTCTCCCGGTACTTTTTGTATAAAGGTTCCTCTCCTTCCACATCCATCGTCAACTCTTCTTCACGCGCCCCTTCTGAGCTAAGTTCCATCTCCACCATTGCCTTCAGATTCAGCTTCCGAGAATTTATCATAACTGCCGTAAGTTCTGCCCCTGCCGTCTTAACGAAAATCTGTCCTGCAGGCTCATCTTCCACATATACCATTTCTTCAAAAGGAAGCTTGCCCTGCAGGGAGGATAATTTTTGTTCCGCCAAATCTGCTGCATACAAAATCTGATATAATACCTTCCCCACAACCCTTGCATAATTCTCTACCATTTTGATGTCTTCAATTTTGACGGTTCCCACACTAAGCACAATTCTTGCCATATCGCTTTTGGCATCCGGCACATTAACGTCCCCGTCAACATGAAACTGATCCATCACTCTTTTCCCCATTCTGTTCAGACGGACTGCTTTTTTTAATTGCTCCATTCTTACGCCTCCTATTTTTTAATCAAATACTACGTGAGTGTCCCGATATTCTATTTTCACCACCACATACGGGCAGGTTGCCTTCTCCAGAATTTCCTCTCCTTTTTCCGGGCCTTTCAGTTCCGTTTGTATATAAACTGCATTTTCTGTCTCATACACTGCTTTTACCTCTATGCTGCATCCGGTAGTTTCCTGCCTGCCATAGCCCCTCACTATATACAGATATTCCCCGTCCCCGTATGTCATTTTTACCGGGTTTTCCTTCCCCTCTTCTATCTTTTCTTTCAGTTCTTCCGGAATCTCTTCCTTGGCAACCACCGTAAATTCAATATCCTTCGTCTTCTCATTCTCCAGCTTCTTCACCGTACAGCCACAAAGAAACAGAAGCGATAATAAAACAAGCGCCGCCGTAATCCGCACCAGCGCCGAAAAGCAGCTCTTCCTGTCCATAGATACACACCACATGGATATTCTCTCTATCATCATACACACCAAGTCTAGGAAAAATGACTATTTTGTGGTAATATATAGAGAAGAAATTGTAAAAAGGAGACTCTCTATGAATTCAAATATTTTGCCGCGTATGTCCGGCATCTTACTGCACCCAACTTCTCTCCCCTCCCCTTATGGGATTGGAGATCTGGGAGAAGAAGCTTATCATTTTGTGGATTTTCTGGAAGCATCCGGCCAGCACCTCTGGCAGATGCTCCCACTGACCCACACCGGCTACGGCGACTCCCCTTACCAGAGCTTCTCTGCGTTCGCAGGACAGCCGCTTTTAATCAGCCCCGGGCATCTTCTGAAGCTTCGTCTTATCAGCCAGGAAGACCTGGCAGACTGCCCCAAGACAGATCCGGATCACATTGATTACGGAACGATCATTCCCTGGAAAAACAGGCTTCTTGAGAAAGCATACGATAGCTTTCTTACCCGGGATTTCCCGGAACTTAAGGAACGGTTAAGTTCCTTCTGCCAAAAGAACAGCTACTGGCTTGACGACTACGGACTGTTTCTTGCCTGTAAAAAGGTAAACGGAGGCGTGAGCTGGCTGGAATGGGAGGACGCATACCGGATTCCTACTCCCGCATTCAAAGCCTCTCTTCGACAGGAACTTTCACAGGATATTGGATTCTATCAATTTGTGCAATTCCTGTTCTTTGAAGAATGGCAGGAATTAAAAAGCTACGCCAACGAACATGGCGTTCATATCATCGGTGATATCCCCATCTTTGTATCCATGGACAGCGCCGACGTATGGGCAAACCGGCATTTGTTCCAACTGGATACCAAAGGGTTCCCGCTGCGGGTTGCCGGAGTGCCGCCGGATTATTTTTCCGAGACGGGGCAATTGTGGGGCAATCCGCTCTATCAGTGGGAAGTCCACGAAAAAGAAGGGTATGCATGGTGGATTTCACGTATCAAAAACCAACTGGAAGTACTGGATATTCTCCGTATCGACCACTTTCGGGGATTTGAGGCCTACTGGTCCGTCCCTTACGGCGAGAAAACGGCAGTCAACGGGGAATGGGTAAAAGGTCCCAACAAGAAATTATTTGCCGCAATTGAGGCGGCCCTGGGCGGGAATCTTCCGATCATTGCAGAAGATTTGGGAGTTATCACTCCTGAGGTGGAAGATCTCAGAGACACCTTCCATTTCCCGGGAATGAAGGTTCTGCAATTTGCTTTTGAGAGCTTAGATGAAAATGGATTCCTTCCTCATCAATTTACCACTGCAAACTGCGTGTGCTACACCGGAACCCACGACAATGACACTACCTGCGGATGGTATGCGACTCTTGCACCCCACTGCCGGGAAAAAACAGCAATGTATATGAATCTGAGGGAAGGAGATTCTATTGGCATGGCCTTCGTCCGCACAGCTCTGTCTTCGATTGCCGCCTACGCCATTTTCCCACTGCAGGATGTTCTTGGCATCGGCAAAGAAGGGCGCATGAATACCCCCGGAGTTCCTGCAGGCAACTGGGGATGGCGGTATACAAAAGATGCCTTAACCGATTCACTTGCGGAAGATTTGCGGGCGCTTACTGCACTGTACGGACGTTGTACAAGATAATGCTTACCATCAACATACTTGGAGGATACATTTATGATAAGATTTATATTGGTTGTAATATTTTTATTTCTCTACCTGCTTCTCGGCATCCCTGTTCTGGGAGTCTATTGGCTGGTAGGGCGCATCAATAAGGAAAAAAGCGACTATCTTGCCCTGCGCACTGTGCAATGGGGCTTTCGCTCCATCCTGAAAATATCCGGGGTGGACGCGACAGTCATCGGTGAGGAAAATATCCCTGACGAGCCTGTGCTTTTTATCGGCAACCACCGCAGTTATTTTGATATTCTCCTCACCTATTCCCGCTGCAAGCGGCTGACCGGATATGTTGCCAAGAAAGAAATGCTCCGCTACCCTCTCCTGCGCGACTGGATGAAACGGCTCTACTGCCTGTTCCTGGACAGGAGCACACCCAGAGAAGGCTTAAAGACGATCCTGCAAGCAATTGAATATGTAAAAAATGGAATCTCCATCTGTATTTTCCCGGAAGGTTCCAGAAATAAAGGGGAAGAACTGACGATGCTTCCATTCAAAGACGGCTCTTTAAAGATTGCAGAAAAAACCGGATGTCCGATTATTCCGATTTCCATGAATAATACGATTGACATCTTTGAAAAGCACCTTCCCCGAATCAAGAAAACACACGTAGTTATTGAGTACGGGAAACCCATCTATCCGAATGAATTAGACAAAGAAACGAAGAAGCATCTGGGCGATTATTGTAAAAATATTATATTAGAGACCATTCGGAAGAATCAGGAACTGGTGTAATACGTTTTACATTTTACCCGGGCAGTGTTATAATGCGAATATTAGGCTGGATTGCGAGAATGCGTAGCACGGAATAATCCGTGATTATCGTAGCCGAGTCTTTTATCTCAACATCTCGGATTTACCGAAAAATAAAAAGGAGCACAGAACAATGAGTAGAAAGGATCTGACTCTGCTTACGGATTTTTATGAATTGACCATGATGCAGGGTTACTACAAAGAAGGACAAAATGAGACGGTAGTGTTCGATGTTTTTTTCAGGAATAACCCCAGTGACAGCGGCTATTCTATCTGCGCCGGACTGGCACAGGTAATTGAATATATCAAGAATCTGAACTTTACCTATGAGGATGTAGATTACTTAAGAAGCCTGGGAATATTCAGCGAGGACTTTCTTCAATATTTAGGCGGCTTTCATTTTACCGGCGATATTTATGCCATCCCGGAAGGGACGGTGATTTTTCCAAAAGAACCTATCCTGAAAGTGGTTGCTCCCATCATGGAAGCACAGCTTGTTGAAACCACAATTTTGAATATTCTGAATCACCAGTGCCTGATTGCTACCAAAGCGTCACGGGTTGTTTTCGCAGCGGGCGGTGATAGCATTATGGAATTCGGTCTGCGCCGCGCCCAGGGTCCGGATGCCGGCCTGTACGGCGCAAGAGCTGCT
The DNA here is from genome assembly GCA_902362865.1 of Clostridiaceae bacterium. Taxonomy (GTDB): domain Bacteria; phylum Bacillota; class Clostridia; order Lachnospirales; family Lachnospiraceae; genus Claveliimonas; species Claveliimonas acetigenes. Next base: position 7,124 of record CABIYE010000040.1, on the reverse strand, counting down.
ATCATCGGAGGATGTGCCGGAACTTCCAATGTACTGGCGGGGCGTATGTTTGACGTCCCTGTACTGGGGACCCATGCCCACAGCTGGATTATGAGCTTTAAAGATGAATATACCGCATTCAAGACCTATGCAGAGCTTTACCCGGACAATTGCACCCTTTTGGTGGATACCTACGATACTCTGAAATCCGGTGTTCCTAATGCAATCCGGGTATTCCGTGAACTTCGGGACTCCGGAGTTCCGCTGAAAAAATACGGAATCCGCTTAGACAGCGGAGATCTTGCATATTTGTCTAAGAAAGCACGTAAGATGTTAGATGCGGCAGGCTTCCCGGATGCGGGAATCACCGCCTCCAACGATCTGGACGAATACCTTCTCCATGACCTGAAGCAGCAGAATGCCGCGATCACTTCCTGGGGCGTGGGGACAAATCTGATTACGTCCAAAGACTGCCCATCCTTCGGCGGCGTTTATAAACTTGCCGCCATCCAGAATGAGGCGGGAGAATTCGTACCTAAGATTAAACTTTCTGAAAACACAGAAAAAATTACGAACCCCGGGAACAAAACGATTTACCGCATTTACGAAAAGGATACCGGCAAGATTAAAGCAGATCTGATTTGCTTTGCCGATGAAAAATTTGATGCAGAAAAGGATCTGATGATTTTTGATCCGGTCAGCACATGGAAGAAGACAAAACTAGTAGGCGGAACCTACACCATGAAGGAAATCCTTGTCCCCGTATTTAAGAATGGGGAATGTGTTTACCAGTCCCCTTCCGTTATGGAGATTGCCGAATTCTGCAAGGCAGAAAAAGACACTCTCTGGGAAGAGACAAAGCGTCTGTTCTATCCGCATCGTGTATATGTGGATCTTTCAGACCGGTTATATGAAGTTAAGAAATCATTATTAGACCAAATGAGTATGGAATAGCGAGGAGATTGATTATGAAAATTATTGTACTTGCAGGCGGTTACAGCAACGAAAGAGACGTATCCCTTTCTTCAGGGGCAAGTATCTGCAAAGCACTAAGAGAACGCGGGCACCAGGCATACCTGCTGGATGCCTTCATGGGACTGGAATACAATCCCGGCAAATTAGAAGAAGTATTTGACCTTCCCGACGGCGGACTTGGTATCGCTGCCGGAATCCAGGTAAAAGAACCCGACTTGGACGCTTTGTGGGCTTCCCGCCCGGGTGATTCGGTAAGCTATCTTGGCCCCAATGTCCTTGAGCTTTGCAGCATGGCTGACATCACTTTCATGGCGCTCCACGGAAGCCTGGGAGAGAACGGCAAATTGCAGGCTACCTTCGACGTTCTGGGAATCCGCTATACCGGACCTAATTCCCTCGGCTGTGCCCTTTCCATGGACAAAGGCGTCACCAAGGAAATTTTCAAGATACAAGGCGTGCCTACCCCGGACGGAACTCACCTGCGGCGAAGCGACCGACATACTTCACTGGATGCGCTTGGCTTCCGGCTTCCGGTCGTAGTAAAACCCTGCTCCGGCGGTTCCAGCATCGGCGTGTTTATCGTCCACACAGAGGAAGAATACAAGGATGCATTGGAACAGTCTTTTCAAAAAGAAGATGAGATCGTAATCGAGCCTTTCATCGACGGCCGCGAATATGCCTGCGGCATTTTTGACGGAAAAGCCCTCCCCTTAGTAGAGATTGTCCCCAAAGATGGTTTCTTTGACTATGTAAACAAATACCAATTGGGCGGCGCTTCCGAAATCTGCCCGGCACAGTCTCTGGATGCCGTAAAAACAGCCCAAATCCAGGCTGCAGGCGAAAAAGCCTATGCTGCTCTCCGGCTGGACGTTTACTCCAGAGCTGACTTTATCGTAGATAATAACACCGGAGAATTTTATTGTCTGGAAGTCAACTCTCTCCCGGGTATGACCTCTGCAAGCCTGCTTCCAAAAGCCGCGAAGGCTGCCGGATATGAATACGGTGAATTCTGCGAATTAATTATTCAGAAATCTATGGGAGCACGTTATCAATAAGCAGGAGAATACTATGAGAAATTTAACCTTAGAAAATATCACCAGGGCATGTCAGGGCACTTACCACGGCGATGCGGATCTATTATCCCGGGAAGTGGCAGGTGTAACCATCGACAGCCGCAAGGTGGAAAAAGATTATTTATTCGTTGCCATCAATGGCGAACGGTTCAATGCACATCAGTTCATCCCCGACACCATTAAAAAAGGAGCCTTATGTGTGGTTTCCCACGAAGACCTGGGAGACACCGATTATCCCTACATTCTGGTGGAAGCTACCGGGCAGGCACTTCTTGACATCGCCAAATTATACCGAGATTCTTTCGATGTGAAAGTAGTCGGCATCACGGGCAGCGTCGGCAAGACCAGCACCAAGGAAATGATTGCCTCTGTGCTCTCGCAGAAATACAATGTACATAAAACTCAGGGAAATTTCAACAATGAATGCGGACTTCCGCTTACCATTTTTGAGATGAACGAATCCCACGAGATATCTGTCCTGGAAATGGGCATCAACCACTTTGGCGAGATGCGCAAACTGTCTGCTGCAGCCAGCCCTGACATCTGTGTCATTACCAACATCGGTGTGGCACACCTGGAATTTTTGAAAACCCAGAAGGGCATCCTGCAAGAGAAAACACAGATGTTTCAGGATATGAAATCCGGCGGCTCCATCATTTTAAACGGAGACGATCCCCTTCTCTCTGCCTTGGGACCGGTAAAGGGGGCTGTCCCTCTATTCTACGGAACTTCGCCGGAACATTGCCAAGTCTATGCTTCTGACCTGAAACCTCTCGGTCTGGAAGGCACTTCCTGTACGATTCACCTGCCCTCAGGCAGTTTTGACTGTATCGTTCCGACCCCCGGCGCCCACATGGTGTCCAATGCCCTGGCAGGTGCGGCCGTAGGATATAAACTGGGATTGACGCTGGCAGAAATCAAGGCCGGAATTGAAAACCTTCCCTTCATTCCGGGACGGAATCATATCATCCGAACAGAAAAGCTGATTATTCTCGATGACTGCTATAACGCCAACCCCGTTTCCATGAAAGCATCCATTGACGTCCTTAACATGGCAATCGGAAGAAAGGTAGCAATTCTCGGAGACATGGGAGAATTGGGGGCGGACACAAAAGCACTGCACCGCAGTGTAGGCGAATATGCCGCCGAACAAGGAATTGACCTTGTATGTGCCATCGGCAAACTCTCCGGGGAAATGGCAGACGGAGTAAGAAGCGCCCACTCCCACACCGAGGCGCTCTGGTTTCCAACCAAGGCAGATTTCCTGTCCCATGCACAGAATGTTATTAAAAACGGGGACAACATTCTAATTAAAGCATCCCACGGAATGGAATTTCCGGAACTGGTAGATGCACTAAGGAAGTTTTAGTAAAGAATCCATTCCCCGGATTCCAAGGAGGGATTTACATATGAATTATCAGATTCTGGTTCTTGACCTGGACGGTACACTCACAAACTCCAAGAAACAAATAACGCCTCCCACACAGAAGGCGCTGATTGATATTCAGGAAAAAGGAAAAAAAGTTGTTCTGGCAAGCGGACGCCCCACCAACGGGGTTGCTCCTCTTGCGGATCAGCTTCATCTTCAGGAATATGGAAGTTACATCCTGTCCTTTAACGGCGGTAGGATTACCGACTGCCGCAGCAAAGAAGTCATTTATAATCGGATCTTGCCGCCGGAGGTTATCCTTCCGGCTTATGAGATTGTCAAAAAATACCTTGAACAAGACATAAACATCATCACCTACACCAGCGATTCCATCCTTTCTTGTTCGGAACCCAACCAGTATACCCTGCTGGAATCCAAAATTAATTCCATGCCGGTTCTCATAAAAGAAGATTTCCCGGCTGCTGTTACATTTCCGGTCAACAAACTTCTGATTACAGGAAGCCCTTCTCTGATTGCGCAAATACAGGAAGAAATGAAGCAGCGGTTCCACTCTTATCTAAGCATCTACTGCTCTGAACCTTTCTTTCTGGAAATTATGCCTATGGGCGTTGATAAGGCCGCTTCCCTGCAGCGTCTGCTGAACAGCATCGGACTGACATCCAATGAAATGATCTGCTGTGGAGATGGCTACAACGACCTGACAATGATTGAAAGCGCAGGATTGGGCGTCGCTATGGCAAATGCACAGTCCATCGTGCTGGAACGTGCAGACTATATCACCAAATCCAACGACGAGGACGGCGTACTGCATGTCATCAACCAATTTATGCGGTAACGATGCAATAACCTTTCATGTCAAACACATAATGATTTCTCTTCTAAACTTTTCTTCGCAGCTTCAAATATCCCTTCTGCAATTTTTCTATAAAAAGGCTCAAATACCGGAACGCCGATTCTGTAGCAAAGGAAAAGACTACAAACAATAAAACGCACGCTTCTGACATTCCCGACAAGGCAAATAGCTGATTCAGGAAAATACCGCTGAAGAGAAGTCCTGCCAGACATCCTACCCACACACAAATACGCAGTAGATTCATAGGCTGACTGATCTTATACAGAATCATAAAGCCGACAATTGCAAGAAGCATGGTTGCCGCCGTCGCTATATCTTCACTTGGCAGCCCGAATATCTGCCCGCACATTACCAGCGCCCCTACGGCAAGTACATCCGTCAATCCGGCAGGAAGCGCTTTTAACAGTACGTTCGTCAGAAAGTGTCCCTCGATCCGGCTCTTATTCGGCTCCAACGCCAGGAAGAAGGCAGGAATTCCAATCGTAAACATACTAATCAGCGATACCTGTGAAGGTTCCAGCGGATACGTTATCATAAATACTGCGGAGAAAATCGACAACAGGAAAGAGAAAATATTCTTTACCAAAAACAGGCTTGCCGAGCGCTGGATATTATTAACCACACGCCGTCCTTCCAGCACAACAGAAGGCATACATGCAAAATCTGATTCCAGCAATACCACCTGTGCTGCCTGCGCGGCGGCTTCACTTCCTGATGCCATGGCAATACTGCAGTCTGCATCCTTAAGCGCCAGTACATCATTCACACCATCCCCAGTCATGGCAACCGTATTTCCCGCATCCTTAAGCGCCCTGACAAACTGACGCTTCTGATCCGGAGTGACTCTTCCAAACACCGTATATCTTGTCACGGCATCCGCAATCTCTTCGTCCGTCTTCAGCGTACGGGCATCCACATAATTCTGCGCTCCCCGGATTCCCGCCTGCTCTGCAACCTCCGATACCGTCATAGGGTTGTCTCCGGAAATAACCTTAATCTCCACGCCTTGTTCTGCAAAATAGGCAAATGTCTCCGCCGCCTTCTCACGCACCGGATTAGACAGCATAACATACCCCAGCGCCCTGACCTTTCCTGTCAGCGCTTTCCCATCAATCTTACCGTCATATTCCCCAAACACCAGCACGCGGTAACCCTTCTGTGTAAACTTCTCAATTTCCGCCGCATGAGGAAGATAATCCTCCCGCAGAACCATCTCCGGAGCTCCCAGCACATAAGCACCATCTTCATAGGTCACGCTGCTGTACTTTACTGAAGAAGAAAAAGACGTCATACTGACAGACTTCCTTCCTGTATTCTCTGTAAAATACAGTTTCATTGCTTCCATCGTTGCATTATCCGCCGTCATAGAGGCTGTAAAATCTCCAATCATCTCCTTTAACGCCGGATACTTCTCCCGATTCTTTTTATAATAAGATGTCTCTGCCACCTGATTTACAGACATCGTATTTTCCGTAATCGTTCCGGTCTTATCCACACAGAGAACATTTACACGTGCAAGGGTCTCAATACTCTTCATATCATGGAGAAGAACCTGTTGCTTCGCCAGGCGCATAGCGCTTACCGCCAGGGCAACCGTCGCAAGCAGGTACAGTCCCTCCGGGATCATCCCAATTACCGCCGCGACCATCGCTGTCACACTGGAACGGAACGGATCATGGTTAAACCAGAAGCTCTGCACAAAAAGAATAATTCCGATGGGGATAATCGCTATGCCTACACCTTTTACCAACTTATCGAGGGAACGGATCATCTCTGACTGTTCTCCTTCCCCCATTACCTTCGCCTCCAGCGTCAGCTTGGATATGTAAGAATCTTCTCCCACATTTTCAAGCCTGGAATGGCACTGTCCCGATACCACGAAACTTCCCGACATCAGATGGTCTCCTTTCCGCTTCGTAATCTCATCTGATTCACCGGTAAGAAGGGATTCATTCACCTGTACTTCCCCTGCCTCCACAATCGCATCTGCGCAGATTTGGTCGCCTGCCCGGAATACAACAATGTCATCAATCACCAGCTCCTCTGCATCCACCCGAAACAGCTTTCCGTCACGCACCACCTTCGCATGCGGCGCATGCAGCATATTCAATTTCTCCAGCACATTCTTCGCCCGCACCTCCTGGATAATACCAATCAGTGTATTTATAATAACCACCGGAAGGAAGGTCAGATTACGAAAAGAACCTACCAGGCACAGTAGTACGCCGAGCACGGCAAAAATCAAATTAAAATACGTAAACGTATTTTCCCTGATAATGTCTTTTGTCGTCTTAGCCGGAGGATTCACTGCGACGTTCGTCCATCCGTGCAGCCTGTGCTCCTGTACCTGCTGTGAGGTAAGTCCTTCCTTATAATGTGGGGTGTATCTGGTCGTTTCTATTCTTTCACGCCTTTTCGGCTCATCCTTTGCAGTTCTTCTTCTCATGTATCGTACCTCTCTTTTATACGCCCCATTATACGCCCGAAAACACTACATTTCTATAAAGGATTTCTAAAAATTTCCTTAATTCATCTTTCTCCAAGAAGCTTCCTCAACTTCTCGTTTTCTATCCTTTGCTTTTCCAATTCTCTATCTTTTTCGTCCAGTCTTTGGCTTAGCGCTTCCGCTTCCAGCGTCTTCTCTCCCAGTTTCCGGTCTGTCTCCTCCAGCTCCTTCTGGCTCTCCTCCAGCTCCTTCTGGCTCTCTTCCAGCTCCTTCTGGCTCTCCTCCAGCTCCTTCTGGCTCTCTTCCAGCTCCTTCTGGCTCTCTTCCAGCTCCTTTCTCCTTCTCTCCGCTTCTTCTTTCATATCATCAATCATCAATTTCACCGTATTTTCATCCATTTCCCGCAAT
>CABIYE010000039.1 GCA_902362865.1 Clostridiaceae bacterium | reverse complement strand
GCCAAAAGCTAATATATCTGCAATTTTCAAGGTTCCGATGGAGCCATTTTTTCAGCTCCATTTTTTCATAGACTACTTTACACTACCCCTTCTGCCAAAACACTACGCATCCACAACCATCGCATATTATATCGGCTTTTTTCATTCATTTTATAATATTTTGACAGAAAATACAACTCACACTCCCTTTATTGTTAGTTAACTTTTTGTTGCTAATTATTTTTCCGACAAATCAAAAATATATATTATATTTTCATTTTTTATATAAGTTCCAAAAAGAGCAGATACAACTGTTAAGTCATATCTGCTCTTCTTTTAAGTAACTATTTTTTCAGTCTATTCTTCTCCATATTTCTCCATGAATCTCTGGATAATAATAGCGCATTCTGCACGGCTTGTGCTGCCCTGCGGGTCAAGACGATAAGAACCATCTGTATTCTCTTTTCCTTCAATGATTCCATTTTCTACTGCCCACTTCATAGCAGTTTCTGCGAATTCACTTACCTGCCCTGCATCGGAAAAGCTGTTGATGTCTGCTGTCTTTGAGATATCGTATTTCTTATAATCCGCATAACGATACATCATAACCACCATCTGCTCACGGGTAATCGGATCATTGGTTCCAAAGTATCCAGAATCTGTATATCCGGTAACAACCTTCGCATCTGCTGCCCAGAGAACTGCCGTTGAATAGAACTGTTCAGCCGGTACATCCGGGAATCTGTTCGTATACGCTGCATCCGGTTCGCCTTCAATTCTGTGAAGAATCGTTGCAAACTGCGCACGTACCAGCGTTGCATATGGTGAGAAGTGCGTAGGATCTGTACCCGTCATGGTTCCTTCGTAATAGTTATAAGCCACTTCATCGTAGAACCAGTCAGTTTCTGCTACGTCTTCGTATGGCAATCCCTTACTTTCCAGAGCCTTTGTTGCTTTGTCAAGCGCTGCAGCCGCATCATCAATTTCTTTCTGTGTTGCATCTGTGTCTGCCAATACTTCTTTCGCCTGATTCAAAGCTTCTTCGTAAGCTGCCCAGCTTTCTTCCGTATACTTACCTTTCTCGGTATCCGCTATTGCTGCCTTAACCGCTGCTTCCAGTGCTGTTTTGTCTGTTGTATCAGGTTCCTCTGCTTCCTTCACCGTAACCTTAAAGGTTGCTGTCTTTCCTTCGTATGTTACTGTTACTGTCTGCTCTCCAGTCTTAGTCTTATCATAGCCGCTTACTTCGCAATCTTCTGTGATATCTTTTTCTTCACCATCGCTGTATTTTGCAATCACTTTCATTCCGTCAAGGTCAAGCTCTTCGCCTGCGGTATACTCGATCTTTGTCGGAGGTGTTACTGTAATGGATTCTATCACAACCGGATCCGGTTCCTCTTTCTCTTCCAGCTCTGCTTCTGCTTTGGCAAGATTTGTCTGCGCCTCTTCTACAGATGCAATTGTTGCATCCGGATCCGCAATCACATCTCTTGCTGCCTGCAGCGCATCCTGATATGCTTGCCAGGACTCTTCCGTATAATTTTCAGAATCTTTCTTCGCTGCATCAATATCCTTCTGAAGTTCTGCCTTTGCATTCTCTACAGTATAGGAATCCTCCGGGAATGTCCACTCACCGCCTACAATATCAAGTGTCCAGAGCTGATCATCCGTACCTGCGTATTTTTTCTGTGTAAGCGCTTTTCCATCGCTCTCGCCCAGTGCAGTAAGCGCGAGCTGACTCTTATAATTTATAATCTTATAATATGCCTTACGGTTTGCTCCTGATCCGCGGTATTCAACAAACTCAAGCGCCCACTGCTGATCCGGTGCTCCGGTATTCTCATACTGCTTAATCTCAGCGCCTTCTGTCGTCACTCCATTCCATACGGCCACACCCAGCTCCGTAGCAAAATTCACAAGATGATAATATCCTTCATTTGCCGCCTTTACAAGCTTCCATGTCTGATTACTCTCTCCTCGGTTGGATGCTGTATTAATAACATCTCCGTTGGCGAAGCCTTCTGCTGAGAGAAGATCACCTGTCGCCGCGCTTGTGAATTTCAGATTCGTTGTCTCTTCTACTTCAACTACTTCTGTAGCATCCGGGGTATCTTCATATGTACCATCTAATTTAAAGGTATTGATAGAGTGTGCCGGAACCGTTACATCAAATGCTTCGTTGTTTACTACAACTGTTACATCCTTTGCTGCTGATGTAGAGTTCTTTACATTTAATACAATCTCTCCATCCGTATTCTGGAAACCAATTGCTCTTACATCTTGTACATAACCTGACACAGAACCTTCGCCAAGGTTATTTCCCTCTACCTTAATTCTTCTTGCGCCACTATCAATATTAGAAGTAAAATGTTTTACCTGATAGTAGCTCGGGTTATAACGTATATCCGTTCCATTTACGGAAATCGGAGAATTCTGCGGCCATCTTCTGGAAGCAGGTTCCGCATTATTCTCTCCATTGCCTTCCAGGATCATATTCCAGAGATAGTACTGGCTCACACCTGCATCAAGGAATTCCTTATAGCAGTCAAACTGCTCTTCCGCATACTGCCAGCTATTATCACCACCGCCGCATTTTGACTCGGACTGGATGATTTTCACTGCTGTTCCTGTCTCGGCTTTACTCTGTGAATAAAGCTTTGTAGCAAGAGGAGCGCCCCACCACTGGAAGCAGTAACCATCTACCTTAGAGCTTGTTACCGGATCCCTAAAGGTCGGCCATACCATACTCTGGTTGGAATCAGTAAATGTACCGAGCCACACTTCTACATCCTTATCATTTTTCTCATTATATTCTTCAATTGCATCGCAAAGATAATCTCTTAAGAATACATTGAGCTGATCGCCGGTCCATACACAAGACGGATATGGCGTATTCATAGTCGGCTCATTCTGCGGAGTTACCGCATAAAGATCAATTCCTTCTTCTGCATAGGCCTCAAGATATTTTACAAAATATAATGCATAAGCTTCAAAATTCTCTTCTGTATCTTCAATTCCCGGGAAACCGCTTTCCACGCCGTTTAACTTATTATTTGTCTTCATCCATGCCGGCGGCGTCCACGGGGATGAGAAGAGCGGCATATCCGGAACATATTTCATAGCTGCTTTAATATACGGAATCAAATATTCTTTATCCTGGTCAATACTAAAGCTGCTCATGTCATAATCATCCCACTCAGCGTCCGCATAAGTATACATATCAAGACCAAAGTCACTGGCTCCAATCGGTGTCCTTCCGGCAGACAGCTTCAGTCCATCCGTATTCGGATCAAACAACGCCTGAATCACAGATTCTTTCTGCTCATCTGTAAGGTCACGCATTGCGTACCAGCCTTTTTCATTAAAGCAGCCGCCCCATGGATTGGAATCCATTGTCTGATAACGCGTATTCTGATCCACATAAATATAGTTAGCAGCCGATTCCTTGATTTCTTCAACCTGGTCGTCGGTTACATCCCTTACTTCTACCACGCCATTTTCCGTCCATGGAGACTGTTCCGTTGTAACCGTCCATTCAGCTCCTACAACCTTGTATTCTCCATTTGTCAGCGTAAAGGTCTGTGTATAATCTTCGCACACCTTTACGTTCTTCGTACTATCCTCATAAACAGAAGCTGTCAGAGTATACTCGCCATCCTTGTCAACGGTAAAGGTTCCCTTCCCCGCAGCATTGTTCTGTCCATCTGAAAGTAACATTTCAAAATACATGCCATCCTGCATAGAATAAGCAGTTGAATAGGAAATCACATAATTTTCTGCCGAAACGCTAATATTCGTTATAGAATAATTATCATCATATTTGCTTGCAAAATCAAGTGTCCCCTGCTTCATAACCGCCTCAAAAAGCTGGTTATCTGCACCTGTATAAGTTTCCTGAGTAACCTTGCTGTCATTCACTGTAAGCGCCAGCTTACTATTTTTGTTCAGTATCTTATAATAAGTTTCGCCGTTCTTCTCAACCGCAACAAATCTCCAAAACTGATTTGATGAACCATCCATTGTCCACTGTACCGGTTCTTCACCAGGATCCTTCGTTCCGCCAAGCAAGCCCATGCCTTTGCCGCTGTTCTCATTTACAAGATAGTACCATCCTTTTTCTGAATCCTGCTGAATGCTCCAGGTTTGTGATTTTGCATCTGAAGCTGCAGATGCAGTCACAATATTTCCATTGCCGGTTCCAGAATCAGTAATATCAAGCACCTTGTCATTGGCAAGAGACTTCCATTGTACAACCTGCTTTACTGCCATATTCTTGAAAACCTCGATATAGTTTACATAGGATTTTCCATCCAATGATCCGCTTACTGACAATTCTACCTGAAGGAACTTTGCATCTTCCGGTACTGCTTTCGTAAACGGAATCGGATCAGATGTCCGTGTCGCATAGTTGCTAGCTCCACTTAGCTTCTCATGACATAATTCCACACCTTCCGCTGCATCTGCACTGGTTAAAGCTGTAAGTTTTACATCAAGTTCTCCAACATTCTGTGCATAAGTAACCGTCGCTGCTGACATCTCGCTGAGCCTGTCTGCCTGCACAACAATCTTCGCCGTAGTTCCGCTATCTACATCAATCTGCGGATCGCCTGTGGAACCGTCTGTCTTGTCCACACCTGACGAAACGCCTTCTATGCTTACCGCATAGTCGCTTCTGAGATAATATTTTTCACTGTTTTCTTCAGCCGCCGATACAACAGACACATCGCAGACACAGCCCAAAAGCATTGCAACAGCCATCATAAAGGCAATCATTCTTTTCTTCATAAATATCCTCCTTTTTTGCTTCTGATTCCTTACGTTACCCCAATATAAGTATAGGATTTCCTTTATCAGGTCTGTTCGATTATATCTCAGATTTTAAAATTTTTACATATAATAATTCTCTCTTTTATATATAAAAATTTACTCTATTTTCAATTTTTGTATTGTAGAAACTCTCTATCGCCCGGAGCATATATCCGTAGTCTTTTACCCCTGCTGTCTCATAAGCCGAATGCATGGCAAGCTGCGGAAGGCCTACATCCACACAGTCCATAGACACCTGTCCCATGGCGATATTTCCCAGAGTACTCCCTCCCGCCATATCAGAACGGTTAGCAAAATACTGCAGCGGCACCCCGGCTTTTTCACAGATTCCCTTCCACACAGCAATACTTACTGCATCACTGGTATATTTCTGCCCTGCATGAGACTTCACCACAACCCCTTCATTCATATATACACAATTATTTATATCTGTTTTCTCCGGATGGTTCGGATGCACAGCATGCGCATTATCGCAGCTTACCATAAACCCTGCCGCTGCCGCACGGCAGAAATCTTCCACATCCCTGCCCAGGCATCGATTTACCCGGCAAAGAGTATCAGAAAGGAAGGTAGATCCTGCCCCCTGTTTTGTCCCGGAGCCTACTTCTTCATTATCAAAGCACGTAAATACATTCACAGCACTCCTGTCTTGCCCTTTCAGAAATCCCTGAAGCGAAGCATACGCACATTCCAGATCATCCAGCCTCGGAGCCGAAAAATATTCCTGTCCGGCTCCCCAAACCGAAGGTTCCGTACGGTTATATAAATACAGATCCATCCCATAAATCATTTTCTCATCTATGTGAAGTTCCTCTGCAATTAATCTCTTCAACGCTCCCTTCTCATGCATACCATTCCCCAAAAGCGGCAGCATATCCACCTGCTTATTATAACGATATCCTTCATTCACTTCCCGATTCATGTGTATTGCCAGGCCGGGGATCAAGACCAAATCCCTATCAACACAAACCAGCCTGGAATCGTAAAAGTTTTCCCTTTTCACAACCACTCTTCCCGCAATCGAAAGCGGTCTGTCGAGCCAGGAAGCACACACCATTCCACCATACCCTTCTGTATTAAGCAGTGTATAGTTTCCCTTCACCTGGATTTCTGCATTTTCCTTTACTTTAAAAGCAGGCGAATCACTGTGGGATGCGGCAATCTTAAAGTAATAATCCTCTATGTCTTCTCCCACGGCAAATGCAATAATACTCGAACCATTACGGCTCACAAAATATTTTCCGCCCGCCTCAATCTGCCATCTGTCTTTCTCAGATAATTCACGGAACTGATTCTCTCTCAAGATATGTTTCATATTCTCCACAGCATGAAAAGCTGTGGGACTGTGTTTAATAAAATCAAGCATTCCCTCTGCTGTTTCTGCATACATAACCTATACCTCCCGTTATTTTTCCTAACTATAGTATAACCATTTTCATAATACCCATCAACTATTGCAGTAGTTGACGACTACAAAAAAGCGCCCTATATGCCTCCATATAAAGCGCTTCACTTATATTTCTACAACCTATTGCTCAGTTTTTTATCAAAACTCACTACTTCATCACCAAGTATCCTGTGTCTGGCTATTAGGACACAATCCACAAAATCAAGAGAGGTTTCTGAAAATAATGACAATGCTTCGCATACAGTCTCCTGATTCTCAATACTGATTTCATCCAGAAAATCAATTAAAACCTTTGCAATCTCTGCACGTTCTACTTTATATATACCTTTGAGCACATACACCACCTCTGCAAGAACTTCCGGCAGAGTAAAAGCCCCGGCTTCAATTACCTTTTTTGCTTTTTCGGACATCTGCGGATGATCTCCCAGAAGATAACGCAGGATCACATTTGCATCAATCAGCTTTTTCATATTTTTCTACCATAGCCTTCTCAAATGCGCCTTCCTCCTGCTCCCTTCTAACCAAATCAGCATATTTGGAAAGCCTACCGTATGTGTTCTTATGGTTTGCAGATATCACAAATGGCATCCCATTTTCCAGCACACTCTGTTTTGCAAAAATCCGTACTGCTTCTGCAAAGGATGTCCCCAGTTCCCGATATAACGCTTCCGCTTTCTCTTTCAAATCCGCATCCATCCGGACCTGTAATGTTGCTTCTTTTGCCATAGTGTCACCTCCTATTGTAATACAATAGTACTACAATCTTCTTTTTTTTGTCAATAGTATATGGCGAATCTATATTTTTTATTTTCAGGCGACAAAAAATCCCGCGGCCCTTGATTTTACGGGCTTCATAAGACTCTTTTTCTTTAATCCGCCTTACTCTGTCTAATGATATGCCCTGCTCCTGCTGTATCTTCTGAATTACTCGCCTGTAGTGTGTCATTTTCTGTCTTGTATGGCTCGGTATTTTAACTACAGTACCGCACTGTTCAATATATCGCTGTACGCTCTGTTTTATCCAGTACCCGGCATAAGTCATAAACAACACATTTTCAGAATTTCATAGCGTTTTACCGCCTCCCACAATCCAAAATAGGATTCCTGCAATAAGTCCTCTTGATTCTCATAAGCTGTATAAGGTTTTATAAACTTTTTTATCAATGGCAGATTTTTTTCATACAATAACTGCATATTATCCGTTGCAGAATAACCGTTCCGAATTTCCTCTACAATTTGCTCATTCGTCATTGAAATACACCTACCTTTATTTTATAATCTAGGTAGATGCAAGATATTAAAGAGAAGTCAGATCGCCAAAGTTCAGAAAGAACCGTTTTCTATGCAGACCCCCGTAAGTGCTTAGACGCTTTTATTGTAACGGATTTTTTGCTTGCGTCCTGCTGCCATGTGTGCTATATTTAAGATAGAAAAAGGAAAGCCATAGAAGCGGCTACCCCTCACAATAGTTAAAAACCGATTTTTACATCAGCCGTCAGCTACTGGGAATAGTTGGCGGCTACTTTCTTCCCTTAAAAATCTGATAAAGCAGACTGATAAGAGCAACAATGAGTATTCCAATTTGGATTAAATCCGCATATGTAACATACATTGCATCGCCCTCCTTTCTCTCGTCTGGAGGGCTGTAATACCCTCCGAGTAAACAAGAGGGGGCCGCCTTTGCTCTATGACTTTCCGTAGACATAATATACCACAATTTACCTTGCAATTCAAGCCAACACTCTTTTTCAAGCATCAATCTATCTTGTCGCGCACATATCGCCTGCTTTTCTTTAACAGTCAAGCTCTCATTCCGTTTAAAGCATGTTGCACCAGGAATTAAATCCTGCTGAATCATCAAGCACAATGTCTGGCTGTCCATGTGAAGGAATCCAGCCGCATCATTCACTTTAATCCTTCCGTCCATACCATCACCTGCTGTTTCGTGTGCATATCCTAACCGTTCTGATACTTCCCATAGATTTACCTTACGTGTTTTTGCATACTTTTTTATATCAATATTCTTCACGTCTTTACCTCCTGAAAAGAATAACAATATCAATAGTTTCTACTTGACGAACGCTCGTTGTAACTTTATGATGATTGATAAAAAAGGAAATCCTGAAAAAATCGCACTATACAATGTGCTAGAAAAAAGGATCCGATAACAGAAGAAGAACTTAAATTAGATAGGCAAAAAGTAACAGACAAAACAAGAAAAGTTGATAATTGGATTAAGGGAAAAAACTACCCACAAAACATTTCTGATGTTTTATCTCTATGCAATGCCTTGAATTGCGATTTAGATTACTTTTTTACAGATATGGAAGCACCTACTCATGACATAGAATTTATTTCACAAGAAACTAACCTTTCTTGCGATTCTGTATTATATATACAAACTGCAACCGAATATGAGCAACTTATACTCGACACCATATTAAAAAAAGAATACTTTTGGGATATTTGCCATGCAATTTACTCATATATGCAGACATACTACAAGGAAATTCAAATACAGAATTCTAGCATAGAAAATATCAATCTTCAAGATAAAGAAAAAATGGAGTTTGCAGAGTACAGAGCAACAAAACACTTTTCAAATACCCTCGTCAATAAAATATCTAAGGACGAAGATATAAAAAAATACAATAAATATGAGCATAATATGGAAACACTCCGACACACTATATTGAGCGATAATTTCAAGAAAAGTATGCAACAAGCCTCTGATGAATTTGAAAAATTTAGGCTAAGCGGCAAAGGTGGATTTAATGATTTTATTGAATACTTAGAAAAAAGAGGGAATTCTGATGAAACTACCTAATGGCTTTGGCTCCATCTATAGAAAGGATGTGATCTAATGGCACTATTGAAATGTCCAGAGTGTGAGCATAACGTAGCTGACAAAGCTGTTGCTTGTCCTCACTGCGGTTATCCTATGAATAGTCCAACCAGTACAAAGCCACGTATTAGAAACGGTAAACCTACAAAGTTACCTAATGGATGTCGAGCCCTTGGTTAGTTCAATGATTCTATCGCATTCGTGGTATAGAAAGCTGTTCTGACTTCTTTGGAAAATTTAAAAATTGGGGATATGGCATCCCAATTATCCTTCCAGCGCGTCATGGCATTCGGATATTGACTCTCCCATTTTTCCGTTACGTTTTCCAGTTGCTTAAAGGCTGCTTCTTCATCTACAGCTGTATAAATAGCCTTTAGGTCTTTTGCAAAGGCTTTCATATCTTTGTTTGCTACATATTTTAACGTGTTCCTTACCATGTGAACAATACACCTTTGCTGCTCTGTGAATGGAAATGCAGCTGTGATTGCTTCCTTAATCCCTGTAAGTCCGTCAGAACACAGAATCAGGATATTCTTAATCCCGCGGTTTTTCAGGCTATTCAGCACACTCAGCCAATATTTACTGCTTTCGTTCTCGCCAATCACAATTGTGAGGACTTCTTTTTTTCCGTCTTCATTGATCCCGAGCACAACATAAGCTGCCAGCTTGCGGATGAGTCCATCATCTCTGACAGAAAAATGAACAGCATCTATAAAAACAATAGGATAAACAGCTGATAATGGACGGTTCTGCCATTCTTCAATTTTAGGAAGTAGCTTATCTGTTATATCAGATACCATTCCTTCGCTGACTTCAAAACCGTAGATATCTTCTATCGTTTCTGATATCTGACGTGTGGTCATTCCTTTGGCATACATGGCAATGATCTTGTCATCAATCGCTGAGATGTCCTTTTTTCGCTTTGGCAGAACTTGTGGTTCAAAGGAACTCTGCCGGTCCTGTGGAACATCAACCTCGAATTCTCCATATTTGCTGCGGACACGTTTCTGTTTTGTCCCATTCCGGTAATTCGGTTCACTAGATCGCTCGTATTTCTCATAGCCAAGATGCTCATCCATTTCTGCTTCCATCATTTCCCGGAGCGTGCCGGACAGTAGATCTTTGAGCGCATCCTGAATATCATCCGCAGTCTCAATGTCATACTCTTGGAGTAAACTCTGAATGATATTTCGTTTGCCCTCTGTCATCGGTTTCGGTTTGTAAACTTCTTTTTTTCTGTTTGCCATAATTTAAGGCCTCCTATGATATTTAGATTTTATCATAGAAGACCTTATTCCACATCTATCTATTAGATTTTACAGAAAAAATTTCATAGTCTCAGAAAATCACAAAATAACTGTTACACCGAAATCATATGAAAGGGCATCTGTATTTTATAGACACCCTTTTTCTTTACCTATATATTTGTGTGCTACGTGGCAAAATTTAAGGCTACCGCCAACAACTCATGTCAACGATAGCCCTTGATTTTACGCTATTTCTTAGAATTTTCCAGCCTTCGCTGCTTCTTCAACAGAAACGGCAACTGCAACGGTCATACCAACCATCGGGTTGTTACCTGCACCAATCAGACCCATCATCTCAACGTGAGCCGGTACAGAAGAAGAACCTGCAAACTGCGCGTCGGAGTGCATACGTCCTAATGTATCTGTCATACCATAGGAAGCTGGTCCTGCCGCCATGTTATCCGGGTGAAGGGTACGTCCTGTACCACCACCAGATGCTACAGAGAAGTACTTCTTGCCCTGCTCGATACATTCTTTCTTATAAGTACCTGCAACCGGATGCTGGAAACGTGTCGGATTTGTAGAGTTACCTGTGATGGATACGTCTACGCCTTCTTTGTGCATAATTGCAACACCTTCACGCACATCATTTGCACCATAGCAGTTTACCTTAGAGCGAAGCCCATCGGAATAAGCGATTCTCTGAACTTCTTTTAATTCTCCTGTATAATAATCATACTCTGTCTGAACATATGTAAATCCATTAATTCTGGAAATAATCTTTGCTGCGTCTTTTCCCAATCCGTTCAAAATAACACGAAGTGGTTTCTTACGAACCTTGTTTGCCTTCTCTGCGATACCGATAGCGCCCTCTGCTGCTGCAAAAGATTCATGTCCTGCAAGGAATGCAAAACAATCTGTATCCTCTTCCAGAAGCATCTTTCCAAGGTTACCATGTCCAAGACCTACTTTTCTCTGATCTGCTACAGAACCCGGAATACAGAAAGCCTGAAGGCCTTCACCGATTGCTGCCGCTGCGTCAGCTGCTGTCTTGCATCCTTTCTTAATTGCGATAGCCGCGCCTACTGTATATGCCCAACATGCATTTTCAAAACAGATTGGCTGGATTCCTTTTACCTGATTATATACATCAAGCCCGGCATCCTTTGTAATTTTCTCTGCTTCTTCAATAGAAGAGATGCCATAGCTTCCTAATACTTCATTTATCTTATCAATTCTTCTTTCATATGATTCAAATAAAGCCATTTACTTGTCCTCCTGATTTATTTACCTATATGTACTACTCTTTACGTGGATCAATAATCTTCACTGCATCTGCAACACGTCCATACTGCCCTTTTGCCTTTTCCCAGGCATCGTTCGGTGTATCGCCGGCTTTAATAAAATCAGTGAATTTTCCAAGGCTTACAAACTGATAGCCAATAATCTCATCGTTTTCATCCAACGCAATACCTGTTACATATCCTTCAGCCATCTCAAGGTAACGAGGACCTTTTGCTAATGTTCCGTACATCGTACCAACCTGAGAGCGAAGTCCCTTACCAAGGTCTTCAAGTCCTGCACCGATTGCAAGTCCGTCTTCAGAGAAAGCACTCTGTGTTCTTCCGTATACAATCTGTAAGAATAATTCTCTCATTGCAGTATTAATTGCATCACAGACAAGATCCGTATTTAATGCTTCTAAAATAGTCTTTCCCGGAAGAATCTCAGATGCCATAGCAGCTGAGTGAGTCATTCCTGAACATCCAATCGTCTCAACAAGAGCTTCCTGGATAATACCGTCCTTAACATTCAGCGTAAGCTTACATGCACCCTGCTGCGGAGCACACCAGCCAATACCATGTGTAAATCCAGAAATATCCTTTACTTCCTTAGCCTGTACCCATTTTGCTTCTTCCGGAATCGGAGCTGGTCCGTGATTTGCACCCTGAGCTACCGGACACATCATTTCTACTTCATGTGAATAAATCATTTTAAAACTCCTTTCAACTATGTATGATTTTTTCTTAATGTAAGGCTCGTTATAACTTTAACACCATACCTGGTTTTATTTTCTCACAATTATCATTATTCGTCAATGTGCTTTTATATGAAATTTTATTCATGTATTCCCACCCTTCCTGCTCTGCGCATTGCCAATTCCATTTCATAGATATTTGTTTCGTTATACAATTTTTCTTTTTGACCGCCAAGTTTAATACTCCGCAGATAAGATAATCTGGTATTCTGCGTATTTTTAATGTAAGCAGATTTGATATAACGATTTTCTGGATTTACTGTTGTATAAATCAGAAATTCATTTTCAAGTACTTCCAAAGGCCGCAGATTGTGGGATGTAAAAATTAACTGCCCTTTTGCTTTCTCCTGCATAACCTCCAGGCACTCTCCCAAAAGGTATTCGTAAATTCCAGAATCCACTTCATCCACTACCAGGCAATAAGATTCCTGATTATAACAAGCAACCAGATTACTGCAAATTGAAATCAGCTTTTTTATTCCAGCAGATTCATATAATAGTGGTATTCGTGCACCATCCCGTAGAGTAATAATCTCAAACTGGATACCATCTTTTCCATTTTCCATAAGTTTATCAAATGCATTGTAAATTTCTAACTGGATTTCTGGTATCAATGCCTTCATAACAATATTAATCTGCTCTATCGTATTTGCCACATAGGGATATATCTCCTTTGGAACCACATTAATATCAGTAAGTCGAAGCATGATTCCGGTAATACGAGATTTTATAGAATCTGGCCAGCCAATATTAACTGGTATCATGTCCAAATTCAACGCCAAAAGTGCATAATGTTCATTTTCTATTACAGCAAGATTATACATACCATAATTCTGCAGCATACTACTAAAACGAAAAACTTTCTTTACTTCATCTTCTGCCTGTGCAAACACATCCTGCGCTTTCTTGGAAAACAAAAAAGAACCCACTTCCGGTCGCTGTTTTTCTTCATTATAATTTTCTGTCGCTTGCTGTGCAATTCCCAATGCAACCATATTCTCCATATTTTTTTTATTCTCAAAATAACTATAGTATTTTCGCAGTCGGAAAAGTTCCTTTTCTCCCTTTTGATAATCAAAAACAGGTGTCAACCTCGTTGCTTTTCCTTCTACACATTCCCTCACACTAAGTTTTTCTTTATTAATACAAAAACTGGATTCTCCATTTTTCAAGAGTCCTATTTCATACTCTGCATAGCTTTCCCCATAATCAGTTCTGATTTCAAAACAATACTTCACTTGAGCTGTTTCGCTTTGGGAATTGATATAATAATAAAAGTGTGAAGGAATCTTTTTCCCGCTAAATAGACATTTTAATAGAACCATACAATCAACAACTACCGTTTTACCTGAGCCATTCTGACCATAAATTCCCAGAATACTTCCCTTCCTGCTTTTTGAAAGTTCTAGTCTTCCGTACTTCACATTCTTTATATTATTTATTTCTATTGCGACAAGACGAATGACATTCTGCTTCATATTCCGCCTCCTGTTTTACTAATTGGTTCTATTATATGATGTTGGGGTCAAAAGCCCCCAACTATGATGCGCACGGATTGTTCCATGCTACGCAGAAAGTCAATTCTTATTCTTTATTCGTTAATTTTATTAACAATATTTTATTTAAATTCTCTCCCTAAGACATTTGCCATTATTCCTAATGCGCATCCTAACGAATTGCATATGACATCATCTGTCTCGGCCAATCCTAATGCCCAACAATATTGCAGTACTTCAACACTAATACTAATGCAACACCCTGTCACAAAGCAATACATCCACCTTTGTCGGTCATTTTTTGCACATTTAAATATATACGGAAGCGCAAGTCCCAGTGGTAAAAACAGGACTACATTCATCAACAAGGTTCTCGATGCTTCTTTGTTATATGACATTGTCGTAAATGTATGAAACGGCATCAATTCAACTACCCTCTGCTCACTTACACGTCCCAACAACGTCATCCTGATAATAAGGAAAACAGAACATATGCAAAGTATTATGTTTACACATCTCCACCATTTTTCAAACTTCTTATTTTTATTTGCAACTTGCTCTAGTTTTGCCCATACAAGAATAGCAAATACCATCATTATAATCACACTGTTTAAAGGTAGCGCATAAAATTTATTCATATTTCAGATTAGGGTGTCAAAAGACACGTTTGTAAATATTTGATTTTGTTTGTACCTTGAAAATTTAATGCTACTATTTTAAGCGCCAACTATTAATGCAGTCAGATACAAAATTGCCCCAGCTTTTGCAAGTTAGAGTAATTATCATAAATAGCTGTATGTAAATATGAGGTTTAAAATGTCTCATCTTTACATGCCAAACCAAAACTTCACTCTAGACTTTTTAATAATTTCTGTAACAGGAACCAGCATAATTATTATAATAACAAATGTAACTATTGCCGAAAGAATCTGTTCAGCATAACCTATACCCTGAAAAACTCCAAGAACTTCGTAAATATAACTGCATCCCACAATAATAACACGAGAATGTAATGCAAAGATAAGCATTGTATTTCTTCCGAGATATTGAACTGCTAATGGTTGTGTTAAATTTGATAAAGAAATAACAAAAAATATCCCAGAAAATGCTGAAATGAATGTCAAAATCTCATTACCATACAACCCAACCGACATATCCAATGATTCATGTGTCAATTTAATACCCATAACTCCACTAATCACATTTACCATTAAAAAGACATTCGTATACAATACATTCTTTCTTACATTAGAAGGTGCGGTGATTGTTTTTAAAATTTTAGAAGATTTCATTATTCTGCCAACATGGAAGAATAATTGTGCTACAAACGCAATATCTAAATTCCACGGTAAAGACCCAAACCCTAATCGGTACCGCATCAGACCAATCGCACACATCAATATAGAGATGGCAGTTAATTTTTTATAATTAGCACTGCATATTTTATTTAAAAAATAGTAAATTATTTCAACCAGAAACAATGCTGTTAAAAACCATATCGTCCAGAAATGTTCCTGAATAATCAAATTCTTGAACATTTCTCGTGTCGAGCCGTACAAACTATTTTCAACCCCGATAATAGAATTTACGATTGTATAAAATAGCAATATAATGAATCCATAAGTAACATACGGAACTAATAATGATTTAGCTTTCTTTATAAGATACTGCTTCCATGTATACTTTCCTCCAGAATATACAAGCCCTGATAAAAAAAAGAACAGAGGCATATGAAACAAATATATCCATGTTGTCATAAATGGAATATGCAAATGTCCTAAAATAACAAGAATTAACCCTATTCCCTTTGCAGTATCAATCCATTCTATTCTTTTCCCCAAGGCTATCCTCCTAACATATTTCAACGAATATCTTTTTCTTATAACAGAAAACAAGAACACCATACTTTCCGCAAGAAACGCACCGACAAGGTTCGGAATAAATAATACTGTCGCCGGTCTTACGCTGCAATCGTTGAGGTATTTTTTTGTGTCAATTTCTTAACCATTTAAAGTATACAGGAAGCTTTCTTCACTTTTATCTCAATTATGTTATGCAAATCCATCAGTTCCTCTACTTGTTCTACAGTACTAAATGGATACTTTTTTTTACTCTCGAAACCGAATCCATACAAAACTCCCACAAAATCTACACCTGCACTGACAGCTCCTTCATAATCATACCGACTGTCTCCAACCATGAGCACCCTTCCCACAGTTGAAGTTTTATTAATAACAAGCTTAATTGTGTCACATTTTGTAAATGATTCATTTTCATCCATTCCAACGATTGAATCAAAAAAATGTGAGATGCCAAAATTTTCAAGAACTTTTTCGGCTATTTTTTGTGATTTCAATGTCGAAACTGCTAATTTGATACCTTGCTCTTTAAAATTCTCTAACAGAGCGATTATTCCTGGATAAACTGTTGCTTCATAAATGGCTTTTTCACGCCCATACTGTCTGTGACATTTTGCTGCTTCCATTGCAGTATTTTCATCAACTCCATAGATTTTCATATACATAGATTTAGGCGGTGGACCTACAAATTCTTTTAGTCTTGCATCTAAAATCGGAGTAAATCCCATTTGTTGTTCCGCAAATCGAACGCTATTGAAAATTCCAGGCGATGTATCAAGCAAAGTTCCATCAAGATCAAAGATTACCAATTCATATTTATTCTTCATCGAATCATCCTTATTCTTTATATACAGTGTTGGTCAAGAACTTAATTTTCATTTGTTTTTCTAATTGAGCAACTTTTTTGGCTGTTGCCACATTTATTCTGATCAATCGTTCTGCCTCAACATCTATTGTCATCGACTGCTCATAAAAATTCTGTTTTATATCCGTAGAAAAGCCATCAAATCCAGCTAAAACAATATCCTGAACACCAACCTTCTTCAAAAGATTGATGCACATCAAACCAGCATTATCTGCTATACACTGTTCTTCATTTATATAGCTTGAATAGTCAACAACAATAACATTATGATTAGATTCAACCGTAATATTTGAGGTAACAATAATTTTCCTATCATATGTAGACTGTTCAACAATATCTTGAATGCTCTTAAATCTTTTCATATTGCTAATAAATGAAGCATCTACTACTATATCTGTCGGTATAAAGTTTACACTAATTACAAAATAATCATCATGCTCACTTATCAACTGATTAATTCTCTCAGTATTAGCTCTCAAAGACTTTCCAGGGGCAAGCAACAACACTTTTTTTCCATTTATCAAATTAACAATCTGATTCTGCGCCTCTTCATCTTCTACATGATGATTCATATATCGAATATATTCTTCACCAATATACTTTTTATCGAACAAAGCTCGTTTTTCAAATTCAAGATTATTTAATATTGCATGGATATCCTGAACATGAAGCGTTTGTTTATTCAGCAAAAAAGAAGCATAATTGGGATGACATCCGGCTACAGATGCTATATAATACGCAGCATCATACCCCCAATTATACTTCATACTTAAGGGACGAATATACTCATCAATGATTTCAAGAATTTCAAGATTGTCATATTTCAATCCTAAGTTAGAGTTAATGTATTGCGTAACCAATTCTGTATTTAAATTTCCTGCACCACGTCCCATCCCATAGATTGATGCATCAACAATCAGTCTACGCGGAGTATTGAGTTGCATCAGTTCCTGTGCATTCGCGAAGGACAGCTGCAAGTTGTTATGCGAATGAAAACCAACTGAGATATTTCTATTCAAATTATGATCCACAAGATAAAACATTCTTAGCAAATCATTTTTATACATAGTTCCTAGTGTATCCACTAAATAGAACGCAAATGGCTTTAGCTCATTTATCCTCGTAATTAACTTTAATAGAGCCTCATCCGTATAAGTCATGGTACCGACAGGCTGCATAAAGACCTTATATCCCTTATCTATGAGCTGTCTTCCTAATACAAAAGCAGGAGCAATTTCATGCTCATGAAAAGTAAGCCGAATGCCATCAATTGATGTTCCATCACAAATAGCTATTTCCTCATTTGAGATTCCGCCATATTGAACCATACCTACATATAAAAGATTTGGATTTTTATTTCCTATCATTTTTTTTACGGCCTCAACACTACCAAATAGAGACCGATTAACATCAAATGCACCTGATTTAAGAAAGCCACATTCAATAATATCTATCGAAGCACTAGAAAGCTTCTGGACAATATCTTTTAAGACAACATGTCCAAAATTAAAGTCATTGACATAACCGCCATCTCTTAAAGTGCAATCTAAAATATTAATTCTATCCACAATTACTCTCCTTTGACTTCTCCTTTTATATATTTTTCTCAATCATCTTACGCACTTTCTCCAGATCTTTAGGGGTATCTACAGAAATGGATTCAGACTGGACATAATTGAAATGAAGATCGATACCATGCTCAAGGAAACGGAGATGGTCAATATCTTCGACTTTCTCCAAATCGCCCATTGGAGTGTTTACAAAAAAATCAAGGGCAGCACGATTAAAACATTCCACACCAACGTATTTCTTGTACTTAAAGAACAATGTGCCTCTGGGATATGGCACAGGAGTCCGAGACATATACAAACATTTCCCCGTCTGCTCAGACACAACCAGCTTAATCTTTGCAAAATCAATTGTTTCCGCAGGATCGGTCAGAATACGCATTGCGCCTCCAAAATACGGAGCCGATACAATCTCTTTCGGAACCACCGGCAGAATGCATTCCTTAGAAATAAGCGGTTCATCACCATTAATACACATATAATAATCCGCATCAATTTTCGTTGCCACTTCATGAATTCTCGAAATATGCTCTGGATGATTTTCTTTTGTCAAAATGTACTTCACTCCATACTTCTCACACATTTCCTGAATGCGAGGATCATCAATGGCACAAACAACCTCATCAAATACAGAAATTTTGCTTACTTGCTGATATACCCACCAAAGCATAGGCTTACCGCAAATATCTGCAAGGGGCTTACCCGGAAAGCGTGTACTGGCATAACGTGCGGGAATTGCTGCAACAATCTTCATATTTTTAATCCTCCAATACCTTTTCTAGTTGAATACGTTCAAAAACTTCTAATTTACCACCTCTTGTGGCATTATAAATTTTCACGCCTAATTTCTTGGAAACTTCTTCTGCTGTCTTATACGCAACACTTGTCTCCTCAATTCGAGGGAGATTATTCATATTTACGTAACTCTGCATTCCTGCTGCGTAACTATTTCCCAGCTGCTCCTGACGAACAGGTCTCCCCTTCGCATCTCTAGAAATATTGTAATTATGGTCGATTCCAAGCAAGTAAATCTCTTTAAATCCCATATAGATAGCAATCTGAATTGCTCCATACGTTACGGTAAATCCCTGCGCAAGATATTTGGAAATATCGAGACTGAACGGTGCTTTATGTGGATAAAATTCCTTATGCTTTAACACGAAGAAACGATACTTTTCACCTACAAACTTTTCTTTATAATCTACTGGAAGAAATAAAAGCTCTGCCTCAACCTTTTTAATTCTATTTCCAAATTTTTGTATCAAATTATGATCCTGATTAACATAAAATGTTGGTCTCCACTCTGTCCGGTCAAACAACTCATAAATTCGATTCGTTGCAAAAGTATATTCATCAGAAAGCATTTCAAGATCAGCCACTGTAAGGCTAGGTCCTGTGCCAATGATAAAACATCGTTTACCTGAATATTTACCTTTTAAACCCGAAATCCGTTTCATCTCCGATTTGTTTTGTAATTGTTGACTTTTGGCTAACCTACCGAACAAATAATTATATGCCACTTTTGAAATAAGCGGACTCTTTTTGATAAATGATTTTATTCCCAATGTCCTATTTCCTCCTATTTACTATAGTAGAAATCAATCTTGCTCTCTGCCCTTTTCCCAATACAACAAAAGTCACAACCATTCCTGATAGTAAAGTGCTAAAGCCGCCCACGAAAATCAATTTAAACCATGTATTCAGTACAATAAAGTAGTTGAAGGTTAGCCCGACAATTATGCAAAAAGCTAAACACAAGCATGCTTTAATCATATCCAGCCAAAAAATGTACTTAGGTTTATGAATGCAGTACGCTGCGTATGGAGCATTAAATAAAAAATTACGAGTAAGACCAATAATCGCGCTTACACCGGCAATTGCGTATACCCCCATTTCCGTATACTTTAGAAGTATGAACACCGCGACAACATTCGTTACTCCCGCAATAAATAAAACAACTGCTTGCCACTTTACTTTATTCGCAATGGTGTAAAGATAATTCATGCTGTTAATAGATCCGCCTGTTAATTGTGGAAGCAGCACAAGTATAGACAGAACATACACCGTTCGAATATCTGTATTCGGTGTCCACAATCGGAAGAACGGAATTCCAAACGCAATCAAAAAGCTAATCGGCATACATGATATTACGGTCATAAAACGAATACTGTTTTTTACTTCTCCATATAGTTGTTCATAATCGCCATGTGAATAATGCTTTAGGAAATTCGGTGTAAACATATTAGATAATGCACTGATAAACGTAGAAATTACACCTGGTAAGGTATTAGCAACCGACAAATACCCCATTGCTTCCGCGCTGACCATTAAATTGGCTATAACAAGATCAAGTCCATTCAACAGCGTAATACTCAATTGATTAATCGAATTCCATATTCCTGAAGCCATTATTTCTAACATTGAGGATAGTTTTGCAACTTTAATATCAAAATACAAATCCGGCAAGAGCTTTCGCGTGAAGTGAACATTCCCCATTGCAACAATCATTGTCGCAACCAAAGTTGCTATGCCAAGGAATACAATTGACGGCTGAAATTTCGCATACAAAATAACCAAAAGTATTGATTTTACAATATTGGAAGTCATCTGAAGTAGCGAAGAAATATCCAATCTATTCTTAATTGTATAAACACATCCAAATACTGAAAAAACAATATTACAGCACATGTTTAAGAACACTATAAAGAACAATACCTTTACATCTCTTACCAGTTCTATTGGAATGTTGATAAGATTTTCTAAATTTAATATAGCTAAGGAACTAGGCAGCAGGACAATAAGTGAAAATGCAAAATCTCCGGCAAATACAGAAGAATAAAATTTTCTCGCCTTCTCCATATCATTATTATGCACTCCAATTCCAATAAAGCGCGCTGCCATAGAGTTAAGCGCCGTAGTAATAATCAACGCATAATTTACCACCGTATTTGCCATCGTAAAAAATCCATATGCAGTAGAACCCACACTTGAAATCAAGTACGACGTCAAAAAGAAGTTGAGACCAAACTGAATAAGTAGGTTCACCATCGTTGCTATTGTATTTGAAACAAATTGCCAATTATGTTTATTTCGCATTTTTATCCTCGTAATCTTAATCCCAACCGCATAGCAGTCAGAAGAACCCTGTATTCATGATGCGATAAACACCATTTAACTATTTTTTCCCTTAGACTATTATTTTTACTGGTATTTTCTAACATTTGAATAATCATTGCTCTATCTAAATATCTATCTAATTCTTTCGCTAATTGCATGGCTGTGCTTTCCTTAAACTTTGCAGCACATAAAAACAATGAATACAAAAAAGTATTCATTTGGTTTGATAGTGCTTCCTTTTGGATATCTGTGGTAGCTCTGCACTTCTTTTCCGAATAAAAAAGCACCAACCGATTCCATTCTTTTTGCCCATCAAAGTTTGCTGCCAACTTTGCAGTAATTGAATCGTTATTTACAACATAATTATAAATTACAACATCATCAATACAAATTAACTCACAGTGATTTATAAACTCAATATTAAGAATTTGATCTTCGTATGGCTGTATTTTCGATTTAAAGTTCAAGCCATTGTCAAGGAAAATTTTTCGTCGAAAAATCTGCTTCCATGCAAAGCCATGTAAAACCGCCTTTCGTGGAAGTGGTCCAAAAGCTTGCGGAAGTATCTTGTTCATAACTTGCTTACCAGAATATACACCTACATCATATGGGATTTCACAAACTACTTTGTTCCCATCAGATACAGTATTATATGCCGTTATATACAAATCACACTGCGTCTTTTTTATCTTATCTACTGCATAGTCGTATCCTACCGGTTCCAAATAATCGTCTGAATCGCAAAATCCGATATAATCGGCATCCACTTCTTGAATTCCCAAATTTCTCGCACAGATATAACCAATGTTATTTTTCAGCGTAAAGACTTTGAATCTGCTATCTTTTTGCGCATACTCCCGACAAATCTCACCACACCTGTCAGGAGAGCCATTATCGATTAGGAAAAACTCCAGTTCGGGGCTTTTTTGCGCCATCATGGAATCTAGCAGACGGGGAAGATCCTTTTCTGCTTTATATATAGTTGTGATAATACTAACCTTCATGAACTACTTTACAACCTCTTGCCTATCATATATTTTAACATCTTTAATTTTTCTTCTTCATAAATAAATCTTAAAACTATAAATTTAAAAACATCTCTCTTTTCCTTTTTATAGTCCCAATATCCATCCAATTCTGTTGATTCAATCTTGCAAATTTCTTCAGTTGCTTCTACTGATTTTATTTCATTAGGAATTGCTATATAATTTTTACCTATCTCACCGGATATATTCATTTTTCTTTTTTGAAAATGAACATACATCACTTCCTCTGTTATATCAGAATTTCTCATGTATACCCTTCCATCTTCCACTATACATACACACGGTTTCTTCTCTTTGTCTTTTGCAAGATAGAATGGATAATGATGATAATCTATATCAGCATATAGGTTTCTATTTGAATAAATAGAATATCCTGACTGAAATAACTCACCATTAAATCCTAAGTAATACCCCCCCACGCCTCATCATAAGTATAATTAATAGGTTTTTTAAGTATAGTCAAGTATCCTCTATATTTTTTAAAATTCTCATTTATAGCCTTGTCATTACGAATAAAGCTTAAATGACCTAAATCAAGAATCTTATCATATTTCCTAAACAATTCCATAGGAAGAAAATCGAAAATTTTTCCCCAAACGACATCCATGTCGCAATAGCCCCAGAAATCAAAATCCTTGAGATATTCTTCAAAAAGGTAGCCATACAATGGCTTGTAATCACACAACTTATATGGACTTTCAAGCGAAATACTCATGCCCAACTTCTGTTCAAACTTATTTTTCAACTCCTTAAATGTTAGATTCAATCGTTTCACATTTAAAGGTAATACCTCAGAACAATCAATATCTGTAACTAATAACCACTCTATTTCTGGATTATTTTTGCAAGACTTTAACCATAAATCAAATATTGATGGAAATTTTCCATAATATGGAATTATCAATTTAAATTTCATTCTTAACTCCCTCATGATAATCTTTAAAGCTCATTAAATTTAAATCTTTTTCACTAATGATAAGATTCTCCTTACCACCAATTAATTCAAAAGGCCACTCAATACAGATATCAGGATCGTCATACATGATACCGGAATCTCCCTCACCATAGAAGACCTCTGCACATTTATAACTGACAACAGAATCCTCAATAACAAGATAACCGTGACCGAAGTATTCAGGAACCAGCAACATATTAGTGTTATCACCAGTCAAATGAAAGCCTCGCCACTGACCGTAAGTAGAAGAGTCCGGACGTAAATCAACGATTACATCATACACATGACCACTAACACAGCGAACTAACTTCGCCTGCTGCTTCATCAACTGAAAATGAGTTGCTCGAATAACGCCACGCTTAGAAATAGTGTAGAACACTTCCTTAAGCTCATGATCAATACCATAAGCCTTAAATATATCAACATTATAGTCCTTAATCAGACCACCACGGTTATCTGTAGCAAAGAAAGGCTTGATCCGATATGCGCCCTTCAAATCAAGTTCCTGGAAATCAAACTTCTGAATCATTCTGCTTCTCCTCTAATATAATCGGCAGTCATAAGAATACCTTCTGCAAAAGGAACTTGATTCTTATAACCAGTATCTTTTTCAACTTTCTTCAAATCAAATTGACTATACGAAATGTCCACACCATTGAAAGGAATATCTCCCAAACCAATCTCTGCTTCCGGATCAACGACATTCCTCATCTCCATCAGGAACTCACGCAGAGGCTTCGGAGCTCCACTACCAATATAATAGCGATTAAATGCCTTGCCGCTCTCAGCGACTGCAATAATAGCATTAATAGCATCAGTAATGTAGATAAAATCATAGGTCTGATAACCTGCAGTGAAAGAGCAATGCTCTTTATGTACCAGCTTGTTGATAGCGGTATAAATCATTCTTGCAGACTTCTCGCCTACACCATAGATATTGGTAATGATTACAGGAATGAACTCAACACCATTCATCTTAGCAACTGTCTCTCCCATTAGATGAGCTGCTAGCTTACCAGTACCATAAATATATCCGCCTGTAGGTTCGATATCATCAGACTGTAGGTATTCATAAGTCTCCATTTCATTGATGCTGGAAGCGTAGACTACTCTCTTGCAACCAACCTCTTTGCACAACAGGATATAATCACAAGCCATCTTCACATTATTTAACTGGACAGCATAATCTGCTCTTTCCGGACCGGATGTTCCTATCCACGCCAAATGGAAGAAGCAATCATATTCCACAGAAGGAATTACATCCTTCAATTCGACCGCTTCTTTGTTCATTACATTGACACAGGTAACAGATGCATTATTCAGCAAAACATCGTCGAATCTTACATCCAATGCAATTACCTCATATTCCTTTTCCAACAGTGCATTCACCAACATTTTACCGATAAAACCATTTGCACCGGTCACAATTGCTTTTCTCATTTTCCATCCTCCAAAAACTCTCGGGTACTGTAAAGTTTTACAGTCCTATTTTTCTTTAAAACCTTATATTTTCAAGGCATTCATCACTTTTGCAAATAAAAAAGCAATG
>CABIYE010000038.1 GCA_902362865.1 Clostridiaceae bacterium | reverse complement strand
GCTCTTTTTATTGCAGATTTCCCTAAAAATCAAGGTTTTTATTAGATTTTAGTACAAAAAAACAGGTAGTTTTTGACACTACCAAACGTAGAAAGGGGGATATTTCTATGATATTAAATTTTAACGACGACAGAACCTATTCCAAAGATGTAGTTCTCGCAAATGTCAGATATGCATTATTCGACCCTAAAACACTGCGAGATGATGTAGTCTCTGCTGAGTTTTTGGATTTGGCGGTGGTATTCGCCATAGTTGATACTTCTAATCCATATCGAACTAGATACAAGATCATCGATGCAATAGATATGATTTCATTAGATATTAAACTCAGTGAAATCATGGAGGCTGCCAATGAGAACTGTAAGAAAACCGGGTACAAAATCATGCTTATGGAAGACGCCATATCCGAGATTACTGGAGTCGCAGCCCCATGTAATGCGTTTTATCCAATGTATGTTGGGACAAATCCCGAACGCATACTCGGTGCTTCCATTCTGCTATATGAGACATATCTCGAAGATCTTGCGGTGCAGATAGAGGATGACCTCTGTATTATGCCTTCGAGTATTCATGAACTCATAATTGCTCCGCTCTCCCTCATCGACCCGGGATATATTCTAAAAACCGTACGCGAGATTAACGAAGAGATTGTCGGAGTCCAGGAAACGCTTAGTGACAACATCTATTTCTATCGCAGGAATGAACATAAGCTCAGTCTGGTTACCACTCGCAATTTGAATAATCTCACTTGCTAATTAGACAAATCAGAGCGATGAATGCGTAAAGGAGGAGTAAATCATGTGGCTAGAAGGGGTTATTGGCATACCTGCCAATAAAACAACAGGCAGAAGCGCTGTAGTGGTTCATTATATTCTGAAAGCATATGATAAACCGAGTAAATTCGGCATTAATAATGGAAAAATCTCAAAATTACAATTAAGGCAAAATGGAGAGATTGTTGCTAATTATGATCGCGGCTGGGATATTTATCCGGCCACTAAGGAAGCCGAAATTGCTCTTTGTATCTTGTTAAATCAGCACAACTAAAGGAGGTCTCTATCATGACAACTATGAAATACGCCGCATCTGGCGAACAGAGAAAGAAACTCGTAAACGCATTGTCTGAGGTTCTCGAATGCGATCCTAAATATCTCAAAGCTCCAAGCTATGGATATGGAGTCGGTTTGTGTATCGTGAATCGAACCGGAGATATAGAATTCCCGGACGATATGGCCGAGGAAGAGATAGAATCCATCGTCAAGAAGCTAACCTGGCATGGCTTTGAAAGAATTCCGAATGAGCCTACCGAAGAAGTTTTGGAAGAAACCAAAATTGATGCAACCGACAATTCAGATATTTCAGAAGAAACATCTGAGAATTCTACAGAAGAGCCGGAAACTTCCTCTTTACCGGAGGGTAATTTTGAGTTTGATGAAGAAGTTGTGGATGAAAAACTAGAGCCTATCGAAGTTAATTCCGAGCAGTCGACTTCCGAAGAAATTCCTGAAACGGACGAAGCGCCCGAAAAAGTTGTCGACTTCCCTACCGGTGAGACAAAAAATGAGCAATTGGAGGAGGCTCAGGATACGCCCAAAGACAGAAAACTCGTAATCGAATTGCCAGGCCCATATCTCGACGAAGCAGAACTTAATAGAGTTAGAGCTATCGTGGCAAGTAAAGCTTCTGTTCTCAAAAAGGCACTTGAAACAAATGACCTATCCATTGAGCGTAAAGAAGATAAAATCTGTTTTCCATGGTTTACCGATCATGGGATTGATGGTGAAGCCAAAGCATATACACAGCTTGTATCTGGCATTGCAAAACGAGCTAAGATGCTTACTCGTGTTACTGCTACGGAGAGCGTCTCAGATAACGATAAGTTTACAATGCGTCTCTTTCTCGTATCCTTGGATTTTAAGGGCGAAGAGTATAAATTTGCTCGTAAATTCTTACTGAAAAATCTCTCCGGCAATAGTAGTTGGCGCACCGAAGATGCGAAAGCTCGTCATGATGCGCGTAAAGTACAACAGGAAATCGAGGCTCCAGAAGCAACTATTGAACATCCATCCGAAGGAGGTGAAGGCTATGCGGAACTTTCCGAGTAAGGAAGTTGTCGAAAGACTACGAAAAATGTATCCAGAAGGGGCTAGAATAGAGCTCGTCTCTATGAATGACCCCTACACTAAATTAATCCCTGGCGATCTAGGAACAGTAGAATTCGTCGACGCTATCGGGACAATTCATGTTAGTTGGGACTGTGGTTCTTGCCTTGGTGTTGCTTATGGCGAGGACGTAATCCGCAAAATCTAGGAACATATATACCTACCTAAGCCAGCCCGATTATGGGCTGGCTACTCCAAAAATAACTATAAAATATCGCTTTATTTTACTTGATGTAATGCCTCTTCAGAGGTACCATTGGACAAACTACGAAAGGAGGTAACGCTTATGAGCAATACCGCAATGACGCATGCAACTCAGACATTTATGGCCGGAATGACGCCGAAGTTTGCAGTATCTTACCTTCGTGTATCTACGCGAGGTCAAGCCGAACGTGGCGGCGGAAACGATGAAGGCTTCTCTATTCCTGCGCAGCGTGAGGCAAACAAAAAGAAAGCCCTATCCATGGGTGCAATTGTTGGCAAGGAATTTGTCGATCGAGGCGCATCTGCAAAATCTGCAGACCGGCCACAGTTACAGGAAATGCTCGAGTATGTACGAGAAAATGCCGACCGTATTGATTATGTGATCGTACACAAAGTCGACCGTCTCGCACGTAATCGAGGTGACGATATCGACATTATGCGCACCCTTCGCGAATGCGGGGTGCAATTAGTATCTGCTTCGGAGAGTATCGACGATACCCCGGCGGGCATGCTGCTACATGGTATCATGAGTTCTATTGCTGAATTTTACTCGCAGAATCTTGCGACAGAAGTTAAGAAAGGAATGGGCGAGAAAGTTAAAAATGGTGGCACTATCGGAAGAGCTCCAATAGGATATATGAATGTCCGCAGGGTTGATGATAAAGGCCGCGAAGAAAGGACTGTCGTTCTTGACCCGGAACGAGCTCCTCTGATAAAAATCGCATTTGAGGAATACGCTACCGGGAATTGGACAGTCGCTGAACTAGCCGAACATCTTGCCGCTTGCGGACTTACAACCCGTTCGACGTCAAAGATTCCATCAGTTCCAATTACACTAAAAACTTTACATAAAGTTTTGGTGAATCCATATTATAAAGGAGTTGTAGTATACAAGGATGTTCAGTATGAAGGCAGTCATGAGCCGATAGTTAGCATTGAGACTTGGGATAAAGTACAGAATATCCTTGCTTCTAGAATAAATGGCGAACGAACAGTAAAACATCCGCATTTCCTAAAGAGTAGCGTATACTGCGCAGAATGCGGTTCGCGACTAATGGTTAGTAACGAAAAGAAAAAGAATGGCGACGTATATCCCTACTTTGTCTGTGCGGGACGGCACAGTAAACGAGTAAAAGATTGCACGATGAAAGCCGTATTAATTGATGTGGTCGAAAAGAAAATTGAGCAAATCTACGATAATTATCAGCTTCCGCCAGAAATACGCCAAGATCTGGAAGAATATCTACGGGTAATTATTCTGAAAGAGCGCGAAAAGTTCAACTCAGAGCTCGATGGGCTGAATCGTACAAAAATATCTCTAGAACATAAACGCCAAAAGCTACTTGAAGCACATTACTCTGACGCTATTCCACTAGACTTAATGAAAAGTGAACAGAAAAAAATCGCTAAAGAATTAGCGGGCGTTGAACATGAAATTAATATGCATAATGTGACTTTTGAAAATATTTTAGCCAATCTGCATTTAGCCCTTGATCTTATCGAGGACTGCGGAACAACTTACAGAGCTGCCGACGATATGACTAAACGCCTAATTAATCAAGCTCTTATATCTAGGTTTTTAGTATCCAACGGAAATGATGGGCTTAATATTAATGTAGAATTTAAGGCACCCTTCGACACTATATTGGAGCCGATAAAAGATACCGTAGCCCACGTTAATCAGGCACGAAGGAGTGGGCTAAAGAAATTGAGTGAATTAATAGAGACGACAAAAAATCACATCCGCAATATCTACGGATGTGATTTTCGTGTTTCAGATTCTCCAAATCCAATATATTCTGAACTTACATCGAACGAACCAAATTTTTTTATGGTAAAAAGTTCGAGTAAGGACCTTTTGGTGGACCTGGCGGGAATCGAACCCGCGTCCGAAAGCCCATCCATTCGAGCATCTCCCATCACAGTCATTACTTTGACATTCCCTCTGTCTCACGCCTAATGACAGGCTTAAGACTTCAGTAGCTTCATAAGTTCTTCCATTCCCTCAAAGCTTCGGGAACGAAGTGCTCCGCCTCATTGAAGCCGGTTACTCAGGCAGCGGATGACCCGAGGCCGACTGCCGCCTAATTAGGCAGCGTACGCTAATTCATTATCTGCGTTTATATTTAGATGGAACTTTTAACGTAGTGTCCCGCTACGGATGGCTTCTCCAACTTCCGAACCCCCGTCGAAACCAGTACAAGCCCTGATAGTAAGCTTATCTCGCTGGTTCGCAGATGTTTCTTGCGTATAACTATTATATGAATACACCTTTCAAATGTCAAGACTGATTTTTTGCTACTTTGTATTGCAAAGTAGTGTTTTATATGCTATAGTAAAGGCAGGAACTATGTAATGCAAGGTAGTTGAAAGGAGGTATCTTTTTTGGAAAAATCACAGTTGATGAAAGGGATCCTGGAAAACTGTATTTTAAAAATTCTGGAAAAGGATGAAACCTATGGATATGAGATTGCCAGACAGCTTCAGGAATATGGTTTTTCCGATATTAAAGAAGGAACTTTATACCCTCTTCTTTTACGTCTGGAAAAGAAATCACTGATTGAAGCCACATTCAAACCCAGCCCTTTGGGACCCAAGAGAAAATATTATCACTTGACAGAGGATGGCAGGCTGTATCTGAAAAGCTTTTATGACAACTGGAAGGAAATTACTGCTGCTGTAGAACGAATTTTTGAATAGGAGGATGAGATATGGGACTTTTTTATAATAATTACCAAAAACTACGCCAGGAGAATATTGATAACAGCCTGGAATTGAGCGATGCCAATTATGCCATGCTTGACAGAATGATACAGTACATTTCTGCACATAATATCTCTTTATTTGAACTGGAAGTTGTGAAAAAGGATTTGATTGGTCTTGCCGCACAGGCAGAGAAGAACCAGGGATCACTAGAAGATATGCTTGGTGTGCCGGAAAGGGAATTCTGCAATACTTTGATGGAAGGTGCAATGAAGAAAAATCATTTTGAACACTTTCTTCTCTCCCTTAAGGATATGGCAGTGATTATATGCATTTTTCATCTTACGTTTTTCATAGCGGACGGATGTCCGAAAAATTATGGCCTTACATGGAGCGTACTCTCTTATGGAATCATCATCGCTTTTTTACAGGACTTCATCCAGCATACGCTCCAAAAAAGAATTATCTACAACCGACATGCAAAGAAATGGAAGGGTCTTATCTATACAGTCTTCTTCCTTCTACTCTTAGTTTGGCTCATATTGCCTTTAGACAGCTTTGTAATCCATGGAAATGGCTGGGGAATTACCCTGACAGTCGTTGCTGTAACAGCAGTATTTTTCTTCGGCAACAACTTATACTGGGATCTTCAATCCCGGAAATATCATTGGGAATAAACGTATCCTGGATTCAGTCCGCAAAAAAATTTAAAAAATTAGCACTCACCTATTGACAGTGCTAACATAATGTGTTATATAATAACTATAACAAATAAAACAAAGCAAACCAGCCGGAAATTCTGACAGTCACTTGCCAGAAAATCCTTATCCGGCAAGGCATATATTCAAGGAGGAATGACTTATGTTACTTGCAAACAGAGGAATCAATACTTTATTCGATGACATGTGGAACGACCCATTTTTCACCCGTTCTTATGAACGATCTTCTTCTCAGGTTATGAGGACAGACATTCACGAAAAAGACGGCAATTATGTAGTAGAAATGGAACTTCCGGGATACGCAAAAGAAGACATTAAAGCAGATTTGAAGGACGGATACCTTACCATTACTGCTCACAAGAATGAGACAAAGGAAGAGAAAGATGCCAAAGGAAACTGCATCCACAAAGAACGCTATACCGGAACCTGCAACAGAAGCTTCTATGTAGGCGAAGAGCTGACACAGGAAGATATTAAGGCAGCTTTTACTGACGGTGTATTAAAACTGCAATTCCCGAAGGAAGTAAAGAAACAAGAAGAGCAGCCGAAGCTGATTACTATTGAATAAGAATCCCTTGAGAAAACCAGGGAACCGGAATTTCCGGCTCCCTGGTTTTTTTTATTTCAGTATTCTTATTTTCCCAATAAACGGCAATTCCTTCCTCTCTCCTCTGCACGCTGTCACAATGCCCACAATCATTAAAATAAAGCACGCAAAACTCAGGATATCAAACACCCAGGAGAACACACTGCCGCCAAAGTTAATCCACGAATGCAGCCCAAATATCCAATCTCCATCCAGAAGGTCTATGACACTTGATACAATGAACAGTACCAATCCCTGATTTGCATGGAATTTTGCATACTCTGAATTCTTGTTTCTTGCAAGCAGCGGGATAAGAACAAGAATCCCTATGTAAGATACCACTCCCATTCCCTTGTTAGCACGGACGTCCTGCGGATCAAAATACGCTGTTCCATCTTGCTGTGTGTTGTTTTCGTCTGCACGCCTGTATTCCTGATAAGGATTAAAAACTTCCTGATCCTCTTTTCTGTCGGGCACAGGAATCTCTGCCCCACATTCCGGGCAGAAGCGCATACTATCGTCTACCTTCGCCCCACATTTTACACAATATGCCATTCTTCATTCTCCTCCGTATCTTTCTATCCTGCATCTTAACCCAGATTGCGGATTTTGAAATCCCGGCTTGCCTCTCTTTGCTGGTCTTTCTTAGCAATGTCCTGCCGCTTATCATAAAGCTTCTTACCTTTTGCAAGCCCAATCTCGACTTTTACCAGGCTGCCTTTAAAATATACCTTTAAAGGCACAATAGCAACACCTTTTTCCTTAATTTTTCCGAAAAGTTTATTAATTTCCGCTTTATGCAGCAGAAGCTTCCGCTCCCGCAAGGGATCTTTATTAAAAATGTTCCCTTTCTCATAAGGGCTGATATGCATTCCATAAATAAATACTTCTCCTTTGTCGATTCTAATAAACGACTCTTTAATACTGCATTTGCCCATACGCAGGGACTTCACCTCCGTGCCGGCAAGTGAAATTCCTGCTTCATAGGTATCCAGGATAAAATAATCATGGTATGCTTTTTTATTATTGGCAATCATTTTCATACTGCTCTTCGCCATCATCCATTTCTCCTTCATCTATAATCTCAAAATCAATGGTCCGTGACAGGCGGTCCGTCCCAATCACCCGAACATACACTTTCTGTCCCAGCTTATATACCTTACCTGTATGCTCTCCTACCATCTCACAGCGGTCTTCATAATAATCGTAATGGTCGTCATACATATTCGCCACATGCACCAGACCCTCCACCGTATTAAGAAGTTCTACATAGATTCCCCATTTAGTAATACCGGAGACTACACCCTCGAAGGTTTCTCCGATACGTTCTGCCATATATTCCACTTTTTTCAGCTTAACGGTCTCCCGTTCTGCTTCTTCAGCCCTGCGCTCCGTCTCGCTGGAATGCTTTGCTACTTCCGGCAAAATACTCTGGTAATGTTCTATCTTCGCCGCATTCATTCTTCCCCGCAGGTTATCCTTGATAATCCGGTGAATCTGCAAATCCGGGTATCTCCTTATAGGCGAGGTGAAATGGGTGTAGTAAGGCGCCGCCAGCCCAAAATGCCCGGTATTTTCAGGCGTATATTTTGCCTGCTTCATAGAACGAAGCGCCAGGCGGCTAATTAAACTCTCTTCCGGTCTTCCCTCTGCCTTTGTCAACAGCTTCTGCACTTCCTTGGGACGAATCTCATTTACACCAATATGCATGGTATACCCAAAATTATTAATAAATGTGGCTAGTTTCCTCATCTTTTCTTCATCCGGCGCTTCGTGAGTCCGGTACACAAAGGGAAGTTCCTGCCAATAATAGTCTTCTGCCACCGTCTCATTGGCAAGAAGCATGAAATCCTCGATAATCTTTGTCGCCACATTCCTGTCATAAGGCTTAAGCTCCAAAGGCCGTCCCTCTTTGTCAAGTACGATCTTCGTCTCCGGAAAATCAAAGTGAATCGATCCTCTCCTGTGACGCTTTGTCCGCAGAATATCTGCCAATTCTTCCATCAGCTCAAACATAGGCACCAGCTTTTCATACTTCCTGCTCTCCTCCGGATCTTTGTCTTCCAGGATTTTCTTCACACTGGTGTAAGTCATGCGCTCATCTACACGAATTACCGTCTCAGCAATCTCATGGTCGATAACATTCCCCTTTTTATCAACGGTCATAATGCAGCTAAGTGCCAATCGATCCACTCCGGCATTGAGGGAACAAATGCCATTAGACAGCTTATGGGGCAGCATGGGGATTACACGATCCACCAGATATACACTCGTCCCACGATTCAGGGCTTCTCTGTCAAGGGCGCTGCGCTCCTGCACATAATTTGTCACATCGGCGATGTGAACACCCAGAAGATAATGCTCTCCGTCTCTCGTAATAGAAACAGCGTCGTCTAGATCCTTCGCATCTTCCCCATCAATCGTCACCATCTGCCAGTCTCTTAAATCTTTACGCCCTGCCCGGTCAGCTTCGCTAACTACATCCGCCGTCCTCTCTGCCTGGTTCAGGACTTTTTCCGGGAATTCCACGGGAAGGTCATAACTTTTCACAATGGACAGGATATCGGTTCCCGGGTCATTGATATGCCCGATAATCTCCACGATCCTTCCCTCCGGCTTCTTATTTTCATCTCCCCAGGATGTCAGCTCTACTACTACTTTATGCCCGTTTACCGCTCCTTTGGCGTGCTCCACCGGAACAAACACATCCCGGGCAAACTTCTGGCTATCCGGAATCACAAATCCATAGTTCTTATCTTTTTGTATCCGGAAAAGTCCCACCAGCTTTGTTACGCCGCGAGATACCACACGCAGAACCTTTCCTTCCCTGCGTCTGCCTTCCGGCGCTTTTATAATCGCAATCTCCACCGTGTCGCCCTGGAAAGCTCCTCCGGTATCTTCCTCGCCGATGAAAATATCTTCTTCATTGTCTACAGTCACAAAGCCAAAGCCTCTGGGATGCGCCTGGTATACGCCCGTCAGCCTTTTTGCTTCGCCTTTGCAGTACTTCCCCTTCTTAGACAAACAGACCTTGCCTTCTTCTACCAACGCATCCATTACTGCTTTTAAATCTGCTTTCTGCTCCTTCGGAACCTGCAGCAAAACGGCAAGCTCCTTCAGTTTCATAGGCACATATATATCATCACACAGAAATTCATATATGATTTTTTTTCGTTTCTCAAATGTCTCATCCATTCTGCCACCCCTTTCCTACTTATCCCGCATCCATTCTCTCATATACACAAAGAGACACCCTTATTACAAGAGTGTCCCAACATCTTCAGATTCATACATACACTTCTTTAAGCAAATACATTCAAGTTCAATACTGCTGCCAGTACAACGAAAAGAATTGCTAAAAACTTCGTGGACTTTACAAGTGTTCCTTCCATGGAACGTCCCTTGTTCTGTCCCCAGTAAGTATCAGCCATACCACCGATCGTCCCCAGTCCTGCTGACTTACCTTCCTGTAATAATACGATTACCGTCAATGCGATACAGTCTATTGCAAACAAAATCATCAATACCATCTTCAGAATTTCCATCTTTCACACCTCCTGTGGTTAAACCACGTATATTCTAGCACAAGCCTCCGAATATATCAAGAGATTCCAGTTACTTTTTCGTTAATATTTTTGCATTACTATTCAGACTCCTGAAATGGATTTTCATATTCCGCAATCTCACTAAGCCTTTCTTCAATCCTCAGAAGCTGATTGTACTTGGCAACACGCTCGGAGCGGCAAGGCGCCCCTGTCTTAATCTGCCCGGTGTTAAACGCCACAGCAATATCCGCAATCAATGCATCCTCAGTCTCTCCTGATCGATGGGAGATAACCGCCCGGTATCCCGCTTTCTGCGCCATCTCAATCGCATCAAAAGCTTCCGTCAAAGTTCCAATCTGATTGACCTTCACAAGAACCGCATTGGCAACACCGCTCCTGATTCCCTTTTCCAGACGTCTGGTATTTGTAACAAATAAATCATCACCCACAAGCTGCATATGCCGTCCCAGCCTGGTAGTCAGAAGCTCCCAGCCGTCCCAGTCCTCTTCATCCAATGGGTCTTCAATGGAAACAATCGGAAATTCTTCTGCCAGTTCTTCGTAATACTCAATCAGCTCTTCTGCCGAACGGATT
This sequence comes from Clostridiaceae bacterium, assembly GCA_902362865.1. Lineage (GTDB taxonomy): Bacteria > Bacillota > Clostridia > Lachnospirales > Lachnospiraceae > Claveliimonas > Claveliimonas acetigenes. The sequence continues at coordinate 14,973 of CABIYE010000038.1, read as the reverse complement.
ACCTTGTGCCCATGCATTTTTCCTTCGCCTTCAAAAATATATTTCCGAAAGCTCTTCTCATACAATTCCGATGCCGCCACATCCAGTGCAATCACAACATCCTTGCCTGGCTGGTACCCGGCAAGTTCCGTCGCCTCCACAATGAACCGGAGCGCTTCCTTTGCATCCGGAAGATTAGGGGCAAATCCACCTTCATCCCCCACTGCCGTACTAAGTCCCTGCAGACGCAGCAGTTCCTTTAAGGAATGATAAACTTCCGCGCACATACGGAGTCCTTCTTTGAAGCAGCATGCACCCACAGGCATAATCATAAATTCCTGGATATCAATGGTGTTATCCGCATGCTTTCCGCCATTCATAATATTCATCATGGGAACCGGCATCTTCTTCGCATTGGTTCCGCCCAGATAGGAATACAGCGGAACCTGCAGCGCCTCTGCCGCCGCTCTTGCCGCTGCCATGGAGACCCCCAGCAAAGCATTGGCTCCCAGATTCTTCTTGTTCTCTGTCCCGTCCAGACGAAGCAGAACTTTGTCCAGATCCGCCTGGCAAAGTACATTCATCCCAACAATTGCGGGAGCGATCTTCGCATTCACATTGTCAACGGCTTGTTCCACTCCCAGCCCATTGTAGCGCTTCTCTCTGTCTCTTAACTCTACGGCCTCATATTTCCCCGTAGAAGCGCCGGAAGGCACGCACGCCCTTCCCAGATACTTCTCTGCGGCAAGCACTTCTACTTCTATCGTAGGATTCCCGCGGGAATCCAGAATTTCTCTGGCGTATACATCTGTAATCGGTAAAAATTTATACATAACATTTATTCCTCCTTCTGAGGAATTAGTATTACCGGATTCCAGATGAACAATGCAGCCGGATTTATCCGACTATCAGACCCTCCGCTTCCATCACGTCAACCACCTGCATAACATATTTGTCACACAGTTCGTCGGTTGCCGCCTCTACCATCACACGGATTACCGGTTCTGTGCCGCTCTCTCTTACGAGAATCCTTCCATCATCTCCCAGAGCCGTGGCAACTGCGTCCACAGCCTTCACGACTTCCGGATTCTCCCGCGCCGTCTTCTTATCAGCCACACGGACATTCTTCAGAAGCTGCGGATAAATCTTCACCGGCTCCGCCAGCTTGCTAAGGCTGGTTTTCTTCTCTAACATAACTTCCATAATCATAAGAGAAGTCAGGATTCCGTCACCAGTGGTCGCATGCTTGCTGAAAATAATGTGTCCGGACTGCTCGCCGCCCAGAGAGAAATTATTATTTACCATATTTTCATATACATATTTATCGCCTACAGCGGTTTTCTCATACTTAAGCCCGATTTTGTCACATGCCTTGTAAAGCCCCAGATTAGACATGATTGTTGTAACAATCGTATCGCCGTTCAGCCGTCCGTTCTCTTTCAGATATTTTCCGCAGATGTAAAGAATCAGATCTCCGTCTACTACATTCCCTTTCTCGTCCACAGCAATACAACGGTCTGCATCCCCGTCGTAAGCAAATGCAATATCCAGCTTCTTCTCTTTTACAAATTCCTGCAATACTTCAATATGTGTAGAACCGCAATCCCGGTTAATATTCGTCCCGTCCGGCTCGTTATTGATTACATATGTTTTGGCGCCCAGAGCATCATATACACTCTTTGCGATCATGAATGCGCTTCCGTTAGAACAGTCAAGCCCGACTCTTACATTCTCAAAAGAACGGGTAGCAAGGGAAATCAGATAGCCGATATACCTGTTACGTCCCGCTGAATAATCTGTAGTCCGCCCGATATTCTCTTTTACCGCAAGCGGAAGTTCCCCGATTTCTCCATCAATATATGCTTCTATTTTCTCTTCTACTTCCGCTTCCAGCTTATGTCCCTTTCCATTGATTACTTTGATACCGTTATCATAAAATGGATTGTGGCTCGCGGAAATCATAATGCCGCAGTCAAATTCTTCGGTTCTTGTCACATAGGATACACTTGGAGTCGTCGTTACATGCAGCAGACAGACATCCGCTCCCGACGCCGTAAGTCCGGCAACCAGAGCATACTCAAACATATAGCTGCTGCGTCTGGTGTCTTTCCCGATTACGATTCTTGCCTTGTGGTCCTGCCCATAATACCACCCAAGGAAACGTCCTACTTTAAATGCATGTTCAACCGTTAATACCTTATTTGCTTCTCCACGGAACCCATCTGTTCCAAAATATTTGCCCATATTTATTCTCCTCATATACTCATTTCATCGTCTTGCCGACCTTTATACGCCTGGCATAATCCCAAGCCCTCTAATTATATTATTTTCCGAATAAATATACAACTATTTTTGACAAAAAAGGATACATCTTGCCACAAATAACCCGTTTGCCGATGCCTGCTGCAGTCCTCTTGTTATGGATGCCCCGTCTCCCATTACACGCAGTCCCTTTATATTCGTCTCAAATTCCTTATTTACAATCACTTTGTTAGAATAGAATTTTACCTCTACGCCATAAAGAAGCGTTTCGTCGCTGGCAATCCCCGGTGTTACCTTATCTAACGCCTGTATCATCTCATCAATCGCTACCATGATACGGTGGGGGAACACCAGTGACAGATCTCCCGGCACAGCATCTTTCAGCGTAGGCACAATGTTATTGCGCAGCAGCCTTTCCTGTGTGGTTCTTCTGCCTCTGCGGAAATCCCCGTATCTCTGCAGCAAAATTTTGCCGCCGGAAAGCATATTCCCCAACTGCGCGATATGCTTGCCATACTCAATCGGCGTCTTGAACGGTTCCGTGAAATTCTTGGATACCAGCAACGCAAAATTCGTATTATTCGTCTTTAAATCCTTTGATTTATACGCATGGCCGTTTACAACCGCAAGACCATTATCATAATACTCGGTGGCCACTTCACCGGAAGGATTGGTACAGAACACCCGGACTTTATCGTCAAAGGTTGGTGTATAATATACCAGCTTTGCCTCATACAGCTTTTCATTCAATTCCTTCATGATTTCATCCCGGACTTCTACCCTGACACCCACGTCAACTGTACCGTTCTTCGTCCCGATGCCGTGCTCCCTGCAGACATGGGAGAACCATTCCGATCCTTCTCTCCCAATCCCCGCAACAATCTCCGGAGCATAATAAGAATCCCCTTCTTCCGTTATGACACCTTTTGCTATGCCATTTTCTACAATGATATCCTTCACCATAGTCATAAAAAGAATCTCTACGCCGCTAGAAAGCAGATGTTCCTGAAGCCTTGTATAGATCTTATATCCTTCTTCCGTCCCCAGATGGCGGATTGGGCATTCAATCAGCTTTAAGTTCGCACGGATTGCTTTCGTACGGATTTCTTCGATTGCCTTCCGGTCTTCCACACCATACACCTTTTCATCTGCCCCGAATTGCAGATAGATACGATCCGCCTCCTGTATCAGCTCTGCTGTCTTCTCATATCCAAGGATTTCCGGCAGGGTTCCGCCCACATCCGGTGACAGGGATAATTTCCCATCAGAAAATGCCCCCGCCCCCGCAAATCCGGTTGTAATCGAACAAGGCTTACATCCTACGCACACCTTCGTCTTCCTTTTTGGACAATTTCTCTGCTCAATGGAACGTCCCTTCTCTATCATAAGAATTTTAAGATCCGGTCTCTCTTTTATCAATTCATATGCGCAAAAGATACCTGACGGTCCCGCGCCGATAATAATCACATCATACTGGTTCATAGTGCTGCCTTCCTTCCCTGCATACTTAACTTTTTCCACCCATCAATTCGGCAAACGAATGTGTCATTAAAAACTGATACATATCCAACGCTTCATCTGCACTGATCTTATATTCTTTATCCAAAATCCAGATTTTAATTCCATTTACCATAGTAATCGCATGAAACTTCATAAAAACTTCCTTGCTGATGGACTTTTCAAAACCATGCATATCTATCGGATGCAGTTCAAAAGCAGTCTGAATGATCGAGTAAACTTCATGAACCAACATTTCTTCAAAGGAATTCTGCCCCTCCACTTCAAAAGCCCTGACGTAATACTGCCGCTCCGCCTCCAACTTTCGAAAAATCATCTTGACCGCTTCTCTCTGCATATTCATATGGATTAATTCTCTCGCCCCAATAAAAACATCCTGCTCAAGAAGCCACTCCATTACTTCATATTTATCCTGGAAATAATTATAAAATGTTGGACGAATTACTCCCGCGCCATCTGTAATCATCTTAATTGTAATCTTGTCAAACGGCTTTTTCTGCATCAGCTCTTTGAAGCTTTCTCCCAGAAGTCTCTTTGTCATCTCGCCTTTACGCTCCATGTAATCACCTTTCGTATTCATGCCGGAATCCGCGTTTCGTATCTATTATAACACACTTTTCGATTTTGGGTACCGGGAATCAGCCAGCTTTATATTTAACGCCTGTAATTACTGTAATTTGCCTGATGATGCGGATGTCCGTCCCAAAGTTTCTCCGCTGTTTCCTGCCAGTTCTTTGCATATTCCGCACATTTACCACAAAGATGTTCTGCACTTTCCGGTGACTGCAGATCCGTAGAATGCGCGCCGGATTTCTTCACCATTTCCTGCAAAATCTGCGGATTCTCCAGCATCGGACAAGGCTGCAGATGATTACAGTTAAAAGGCTGCCTGTCTCTATATTCCATGAACAGCGGCTGCATCAATGCTTTCAGCAGAGATACCTGCCTGATATTTGCACCGGAATAATGAATAAATACACAAGGTTCCACATCACCATTTGGATTAATATGACAGTAATTCCGCCCACCTGCTATGCAGCCTCCGACAAATTCTCCGTCATTTTGAAAATCCATGGCGTAAATCGGTTTTCCGCCTTCCATCCCCCGGATTTCACGCACCCTGTGGTACATATACTCCCTCTGTTCTTTTGTAGGAAGCAATTCCACCGCCGCATCATTTCCTACCGGCATATAATGGAAATACCAGGTAAAACGGCACCCCTTCTCAATAATCAGATCCAGGAACTCATCGGACGTTACCGTCTCCACATTCTTACTGGTATAACAGATAGAGGTACCAAATATCTGTCCATTGGCCTTCAGCAAATCCATGGCTTTCATAACCTTATCGAACACTCCGCTGCCTCTTCTTAAATCATTTACCTCCTCAAATCCTTCCAGGCTGATAGAAAGAGATAAATTGCCCACTCTGCGCATTTCGTTACAGAATTCTTCGTCCACCAGTGTTCCGTTGGTAAACGCATGGAAAGCGCAATCGCTATGCTTTTCACACAATCTGATAATATCTTTCTTCCTTACCAGCGGTTCTCCTCCCGTATACATATAAAAATAAATTCCCAGTTCTTTTCCCTGCGTTATAATGCTGTCCATCTCTTCGTATGTAAGATTCAGCCGGTTACCGTATTCCGCCGCCCAGCATCCGGTGCAGTGAAGATTGCACGCACTGGTAGGATCCATCAAAATCAGCCACGGAATATTGCAATGATATTTTTCCCGCATTTCCCGGATCGTTTTCGTCCCATGGATAGCTGCTTCATAACCCAAGTTCAGCGCTGTCTGTTTTATCACATGGGGATCTACCTCATCCAGAATCCGATTCACATATTTCATCCATTTGCCATCCGGATTCTGAATCAGCTTCCTTGCCCCATCATACGCTTCTTTTGGAAATTGTTTTCCGACGTACTTTTCCGTCAAATCCACCATATCCAGAAATCCTTTTTCCCTGTCCTTATTCACATGGCGCAGTACCATGTCGATTGCCGTTCCGTATGTAGCCCTTGCTGCCTTATGTGTAAGTGTTCCCATTATTTTTTCCTCCTTTTATATCCCAAAATGAATGATAATATCAACTGCCGCCAGAAATAAAAGCGTTCCTCCTACCCAATAAGCTTTCTTATTATGCTGCAGTCCCAGTCTGTATCCAAAATACACTCCAAAAATCACCTGTATAACGGTTACCGGAAACATTAAAAGCTCTTCTGCTATAATCCGGGTATCCAGAATGCCAAGTCCCACGCCTGCCAACAGCGCATCAATACTTGTTACAACGGAAAGTCCCGCCGTTGCTTTCCAGTTGATGGTATCGCACCGCTTTTCCAGTACTGTCTCCTCCCTTATGCCTTTTACCAGCATATAAACGCCCAGTCCTGCAAATATCAGCACTGAAAACATTTCCCACCGGTCGGCATATCTTTCCAGCCGGCCGTTCCAAAGCGCCGGAACCAGAGCGATAAGATTACCCACTGCCATGGCAAAAAGCTGCATCCCGCCAAACAGCAGACACAGGCAGCACAGATTTTTTTTATTAATTTTGGAAAATCCGGCTCCCATATAAGCTGACACAACAAACACATCGATGGATAAACCAATCGCTACCAGAAGTACCTCCCACACATCCATATGTCCTCACCTGCCTTTATACAGTATTCTAATAATCAGGAAAAAAGAATGAAATCTACAATCAAATGATTTGGTTCAGAAAAAAAGACATTTTCAGAAATTTGTCATATTTTGACGACGTTTCAGAATAAAATGTAAAAATTACTTAATAACAAGACGCAGAGACGGGATCCCCGTCTCTGCTCTATCTCCTGCCGTTTCTTAGTGATGGAATAAACGAATCCCGGTAAACGCCATTACCATACCGTACTTATTACATGTAGCAATCACATTATCATCCCGCACAGAACCTCCCGGCTGGGCAATGAATTTCACACCACTCTTATGGGCGCGCTCAATATTATCGCCAAATGGGAAGAAAGCGTCCGAACCAAGCGCAACATTTTCCATCTTATCAAGCCATGCCCGCTTCTCCTCTCTGGTAAATACTTCCGGCTTTTCCTTAAATGTATTCGCCCACACATCGTCTCCCAGAACATCCATATATTCCTCTCCGATATAGAGATCGATAGCATTATCCCTGTCGGCACGTCCGATACCTTCTTTAAACTGAAGTCCCAGTACCTTCGGAGACTGTCTCAGCCACCAGTTATCCGCCTTCTGCCCTGCAAGCCTGGTACAATGGATTCTGGACTGCTGCCCGGCGCCGATTCCGATTGCCTGTCCGTCCTTCACATAGCACACAGAATTAGACTGTGTATATTTCAAAGTAATCATAGAAATGGCAAGGTCAATCTTCGCCTGCTCCGTCATATCCTTGTTCTCAGTCACAATATTATCAAAGAACTTCTCATCTATATTCAGTTCATTCCTTCCCTGCTGGAATGTAATTCCATACACTTCCTTGTGTTCCAGCGGGGCAGGCTGATACTCAGGGTCAATCTGAATGATATTATAATTTCCCTTCTTCTTCCCCTTCAATATCTCCAATGCTTCCGGCTCATATCCCGGTGCAATCACACCATCAGACACTTCTCTTTTAATCAGCTTTGCCGTATCTGCGTCACAGACATCAGACAGTGAGATAAAATCGCCAAAAGAAGACATTCTGTCTGCTCCTCTTGCCCTGGCATAAGCACATGCAAGGGGAGAAAGTTCTCCCAAGTCATCCACCCAGTAAATCTTCGCCAAGGTATCCGAAAGAGGAAGCCCTACTGCCGCGCCAGCCGGAGACACATGCTTAAAAGAAGTCGCTGCTGGAAGCCCGGTTGCTTTCTTAAGCTCACTTACCAGCTGCCATCCATTAAATGCATCCAGGAAATTAATATACCCGGGCCGTCCGTTCAGAACCTGAATCGGAAGCTCACTTCCATCTGCCATGTAGATTTTCGATGGTTTCTGATTCGGGTTACAGCCATATTTTAATTCTAATTCTTTCATCTTATTCGCTCCTTTGGATTTATTTATTCTTATTTATAATCTTAGACTCATACTTTCCGGTAGCAATATCAATATAACGCACGAACAGAGACACCTTATTTTCTTCATTCAGGCTGTTCCACAGCACGTCTGCAAAGGCTTCCATATCATCTGGTATGGCAATTAACTTAGGTTCTCCTTCAAAACTTGGAAGCGGATTCCCATCATGCATATAAGTATGGATAAAATGCCCCTCGCCGGCTGCTGCGTCCTCGTAAGCAAACGTATAGCGATTGCAGCTTGCCGGATTACCATGATTGCTCTTCAGGATAGACATTGCGTAACTGTATTTCCCATTCTCCACATGCATAATACCGGAAATACGCGGCGTATAGTTCGGTCCATCCGGCTCAAACTCACGGCTTCTTAAGGACTGCTCGAATGTCATCTGCTTGTCCATTCCCTCATAAATTGTATCTGTCTGATCGCCATTCGTTACGATTGTTTTATTCCCAAGCACACGAACCGGAGCATAAATAATCAAACTTGGATCTGTAAGTTTCGACTCATCAAATGCCTGCGTCCGGATTCCTTCTCCATCCTCTACAAATATACGGTTACGGCTGTTCTCACTTCTTCCCATAATAAAATAGGCAGCGACCGCCTTCGTCCCATCCGCACTTCGGCCAATAATAATCCCTCTGCCCGGATACGAATTTTCCTGTAATTCCTTTTCAATCTTTAACATTTCCATGAATCCCTTCTCCTTTTTAGTCGTTCTCACTGGTTTCCCTACACTTCTATTATATAAAAAAGGTTCTCCTTTTTCTACCCCTAAAAATAAATGTACAGCAAAATCCCCGGAACCGTTTCGGCTCCGGGGATCTGCTACTTACGAAAGGGTTAAGCCGTACGGGGTTCCCCTTAAGGCTTCATTGTACTTCCTTTCTTATTCTATAATATTTTTCATACTTTTACAGGTATATATTTTTTAAAAAGGAGAAAATATTTTAGATTACTCTGGAAATATTTCTTCTGCAGATATGGCTACAGATTCCTTTTTCTGTATTCCAGCGGCAGCATCCCCGTCTTTTCTTTAAATACTTTGCTCATATATTTCGGATTTGCATACCCTGCCTGTTCGGCAATCTGATTTAATTTCAGGTCCGTCGAAAGCAAAAGCGCTTTCACTTTATCAATCCGGTAAGTACGAATAATCTCAGAAAATGTCGCACCCGTCTCCTTCCTGATCATGGTGCTCAGATATCCGTCGGATACTCCCAGCTTCCTTGCTGCTTCCTGAAGTGTAAGTCCCTGATTATAATATTCCGCAATCAGCCTTTTTGCCCTCTCGGCAAGAAGCCCCTTCTTCTCCTCCGCCACATACTCCCGGTCTGGCAATATCCTCTGGAAAAACTCCCGGAAAGCTCCCTTAATCTCATCCGCCGTAACCGCATTCTCTACCGACTGGAAGAGAATCTGAACCGGCTGTTTCTTCATATTCAATATCCCCTCTGTCTTTGCAGAGTTCAGTACAATATAGGAATATCTCAGGCAAGCCTCTTTCACTTCTCTGGGCTCACATCCCCGAATCGTACGTTCATCAAAGAACGCTTCGCAACATCTTGCAAATTCTTTCTCATCCCGGTTAAGAACCGCTGTCTTTACCCTGTTCTCCAGCTCTATTGGATAATGCAGAGGTCTGAGTTTCATCTTCTTCACCTGATCATATTCCAGAAACGTATTCCGCCCAATGGTGATATTATAATCCAGAATGCCATACACCCCGGCGCTTGCCTTCTGAAGTTCATCAATCCCCTCACAAAAGCGGAATGCAGCCACTGCCTTCTTCTTCGTCTGTGCCTCCAGCATAGGCACAATATTCCGACGAAGATAGCTGACTGTTTCCTCCATTGATTTCAAATGATACAAAACCGTCAGAACCAGCCGTTTATCCGGATAATTGAAAGTACAATTTCCAAACAGCCCGCTGTTTACTCCCAATCTTTTCAGCCCATCTTCCACAGCAGCCGCGTATTCCTTATAAGCGTCCCCAAGCCACACTACAAAAATCCCAAGTGTTTCCCGCACATCAAACCCTTCGTTCAACCGAAGAATTTCTTCCACATGTTCGTCGCACCCCGCCTGTCCGGCCAGCGCCGCTTCCAGGATTCTCTCCAGCGAATATCGTTCCTTCTCCATCTGCTTCTTTTTAAACCGCATCTCTGCCCGCTTTAACGCTCCGGATAATTCCGGCATCCGCACCGGCTTCAGCAGATAGTTCACTACGCCTAATTCCATGGCCGTACGCACCGAAGAAAATTCTGCATTCTCTGTCAGGATAAGTGCCTCGCAGGCATTTCCTTCCTTTCGCAGCCTTCCCAGCATCTCCAATCCCCGGCCGCCGGATAGATCCACATCAATTATCACCAGATCCGGCTGTTTCTTCCGTATCAGCTCCATTCCACTCTGCTCGTCTGTAACCGTGCCGATCAATTCATAATCCGGATTAATCATGTGCAACATCTCATCCATCCCCTGCTGGACTGATTCTTCATCCTCTGCAATCACAATCTTCATTTGTATCCTCCTGTCTGACTCAAGCTGTCTCTTTGTCAAAGCGGACAAGTCCGCCCTGAACTTCCTATATTAGAACATAGGAACGCGAGAACTTTCCTATGTTCTAACAAAGCACACAGCAGTCTTTGCCGTGTGCCCCATTGCATTCATTTTATCTAATTCTTTTCATGGACATATAACTTATCCTCGTCACGAATCAGAATTGTACCAACGCCTACTACGCTGAAGAACTCCAGAAGCAGCGCATGCTCAATTCTCCCATCCAGAATATGTACCCGGTTTACACCCTGCTCAACTGCCTGCAATCCACGTTCAATTCTGGAAATGACGCCTTCCGTCACCCATCCATCCTCCAAGAGCTTTCGAATCTCCGGTATCGTAAGCCTGCTATACACCTCTGTCCTATCCACATCCCTCCAGATTCCTCTGTGGGAAGACAGATACACCAATTTATCCGCCTGAAGCTTCACAGCAACTTCCAGCGCCGTATCTTTCGGGTCAATTACCACATCTTCATTATCGATATCATTCGGAACAATCACTGGGATATACCCATTATCTAACGTCATATGAAGCGTCTGGAGATCGACCCCGCAGATTCCAATGGCCTTCGTCCCACACAACTCCAGAAGCTTGGCAACCCTCTTATTCTCACGGAACTTATCTACTCCCATCGGAGTATCGTGAATAACAACCGGCTTCATTCCTACCGTCTTCAAAAGTGCAATATCCTGCATCAACTCCTGCTCCGCCACCGGACTTAAATATTTCCGGCAGCCATACTCGATTACAACTATCTTATGGTTAAAATCACGGATGTAAGGCAATGCGTCAATCAATATCCCCGCCTTATGCTCTGCCATCTCCAATAACCGTTCTTCCATTTTCTCCTCCCGCCTAAAACCTCCGGATAGCGTCTTCATCGCTGTCTCCGGTATTTTCTATGGATTTAATCACAACATAATATCCTGTATTTTCATTCACCTTCACATAGACTCTGTCATTCACCTTATGCCCGAGAACTGCCTTCCCCATGGGAGACTCTATACTAATCTTCCCATTCAGAGAGCTTCCCCTCACAGAAGTAACCAACTTAAAAACCTCCGTCTCATCTTCATCTTCAAAATAAACCTCTACCGTATTATTCATTCCGACTTCATCATCCGCTGACTTTTCTGACACAATCTGTGCTGTCTTCAGCATTCTCTCCAGATAACGGATCCGGCTCTCATTCTGGTTCTTGTCCTTCTTTGCTGCATGATATTCAAAATTTTCACTTAAGTCCCCATGCGCCCGTGCTTCTTTTACCGCTTCAATCGCTTCTTTTCTCACGACCAGCTTCCGGTACTCAATCTCTTCCTTTATTTTCTCAACATCATGCTCCGTCAACTGCTCCCGCATGAATCATCCCTTCCTTATACCTTCATTTATTTCCCATACTATATTACATCATCTTTCCACAACTTACAATCACTAAATCAAATCATATACTTTCACACCCGCATCCTGCATCACATTTATCACACGCCAGACATAACTATCCTTCCCTGCCTCCTTAAGATGCTGAATCTCTATCTCTGTCTCCGGCATCTCTGTCAGGCAATCATACAGGGCGTCCAGATTATTTCCATAATACTCCGGCAGGTTCAGTTCTGCTTTCAAGCAGGCATGGGCATCCTCCCTTGTCTCCATCCGTGCAGCATCTAATACATATCGCATCTTCCTATTCCTCTCCGTACAGCAGTTCAAAAGTTTCATAATGATCTTCCGTATAATAAATCAGTCCATCGCCGGAATATACAATCCTCTTCGCTCCCCGGTAACCTCCGTCCGTATCAATGTCACATTCATAGTACTTCCGGCCTGATGCCTCCGGAAGGATCCCTTCATAATTTCCAAAATAATCTCCGCCGATACTCTTGCCCGGCGCAACCTCGCCAAGATTTCCTTCCTTACTATCCCAGCCCATCGCTTTCGCTTCCTCTTTGGTAATGTAATTATCCGGCAAGCAGCCATAACGATTTAAATACGCAGCTACTTCATCCTTCGACGTATATTCGCCCGACTTCTCCACCTTCACTTCTGACACTCCGGCTCCGCCTGCATCGTCTGCAGTATCTAAAAAACCGGCACAACCTGTCAGCACATACAGTACCAGTGTCACAACCAGTAATAGAATCTTCCTAAATCTTTTCATAATAAATGCCTCACCTCTCCAAATTAATATTTGAAGCCTCTAATTAAATATCTCTCTCACAACAACATTAAGCTGTTCTTCAAGTTCTCTAACGCTGGCGTTGGAATTGCGTTTAAATTCGTCATGTATTTTTTTAGAATACTTAACAATTTCCATATGTATTTGATTATGCGAATCAAATTCCGGAATAGCCAAATATTTTAAAACGTCTACTCCACGGTTGGTAGATATAGCATAGCCATCAATTACTTTTACTATATCTTCAGCATTTATGATTCCGCAAACATAATATGCTTCCTCTGCATTTTCCAAACCAAGCATAAGAACTTTGGAATCCACAACTATTGTTTTATCCTCACTAAATAAATTTTCATCAGCATCCGGAACAGACTCTAAATAAGAACCAACCACTACTGCCGACATACTTCCCGTTTGTTCCTTCCACAAAACCTTATATGGAGCATATGTGTACTCTCCCACATTATCCAACCGATAATACGGCTGTGTATTCGCATTGAAGAACTTTCCGTTTTGTTTCCGGCTTGCTAAAAGCTCATCGTGATAATAGAATAGCCACTCGCTGGTTTTCGGAGCATTTTTTTCAAGTTCTTTAACCGGAACTCCATATTTATACGCAGCGGTATGCGGAACCAGCATATATTCGTTAGACTTGACTTGCCATTTTGCAATATTCCTTCCGCCAAGCATCGGATACACATAGGTTTCTTCAACCTTTTCTTTATGAATGCCTTTTTTAATAAAGTCCTTGCGCCTTTGCCTTTCTATACAATTTTCAATCAATAACAATCCGTCACGGCTTTTTATGGGCTTCTTCAATAGATATACCCCTTTTGCTCCCGCCGGTTCAATCCCTTTTCTTCCGCTATAAAATCTTTTTTTAGAAGAATCCAAAACTTTATTAGCAAAGTCCATATCCTCTAATGTAAGCCAGGAAGATTGCTTATCATTACCATCTACCGGTTGGGCAGATAAAACATGCGAAGTCAATTTTTTTTCAACATCTGCCCATTTTGCGTGAGAATCCAAGGAGGATTTTCTCCCCACTTGTTTCCAAACTCTATAGGTGTGCATAGGATATTTCATTTCTGTGCCTTTTGTAATTTTAATTGCAATCGTAGGAATCGTAAACAACTTAACATTTGAAAAATCATCTACCATACTTACAGCAAATGGAACATTTTGCCCAAAACGAGTAATCGAGAACTTTCGGAACCCCTCTCCGCCTTTTGTCGATTTCAGGAAGGACGCAGGGAGTAAAAATACCATGCTGCCATTGTTTTTAAGGTATTTATCAACAGCTACATAAGTTACAGCCATTCCAAAGTCATCGTGGGTTGTTTTTTTGTCATAAGCATTCTTCTCAAAAATGCCGTAACTTTTCCATATTTCTAATGTTCCTTCCCGGTAACTCTTACTCATTGATTTCCACGCAATCCACGGCGGATTTCCGACAACATAGTCAAACTTGTTCCCAATCAATATTGGTGCAAAACTGTTTCTCAAAATAATAGGCCAGAATGAATCATTTCCGGCACGATGTAATGTATAAAGCCGATTAAATAACTCTTCTACCACATCTTTATACCCGCTGTTGACATAACGATTTTCGGCTTTATTCCAAAAATCATCAAAATCGCATTTGTCATCAATACAATTACTTAACACCTTTAAAAACTCACTTGCTTTTGCATAGTCATCAAACTTGGGAATTTGAAATTTACCAATGGAAGTATTTATTGACAATGTTAATTTACTTTCTTCGGTATAAACCACCGGAGCAAGAATAGAATCGGCAATGTAAATCGGAATATTAACAGGGTCTGCGAAATCATCAAACACAGAATCTTCGCAGGACGAAAACAAAGCAAGAATATAATTTGCTTTAGCAGATACAACTGAAATAGGATTGATGTCAAATCCGATTATGTTGTGGGTGATTTTATCTATGTCGTCTCTTGACAACTTTCCGCCAGCTTGATTTACAATTCTTTTAATAGAGTGAGTCAAAAAAGTTCCTGAGCCGGCAGTCGGATCAATTAAAGTTTTCTTGATGTCGCCATGATATCCAACCATATCTAAAGCGTGTTCAACAATCCAATCAGGAGAAAAGTATTCTCCCATCAAGTGTCTCATTTCCGCAGGAATAAGTTCCATGTACACTTCCTGCAGAATATCTTGTATTTCTTCAGGCTTCAGGATATATGTACTCAAGTCAAACTGATTTACAACTTCCAGTATTTCATTGATTACTTTGGTGTCAAAATTATTTTCCGAACAAGTATAGGTAAACCATTCCATAAAGTGAGATTCAAAGAAATTACTCATGATTTTGTCAAGATTAGTTGACACATTTTCCTCAAGGATTTTGTACCCTATGCTGCTTCTTTCAGGGAATCATAGTATTGCTGTCGTTT
>CABIYE010000037.1:8027-25561 GCA_902362865.1 Clostridiaceae bacterium | reverse complement strand
CACCGCCAAAAGCTAATATATCTGCAATTTTCAAGGTTCCGATGGAGCCATTTTTTCAGCTCCATTTTTTCATAGACTACTTTACACTACCTTTATTTATATTTTATAATCTTTCATTAAAAATTTCATTAAACGCATAGTTTACGAAATTTATTCCCGACCTGTTCTTTTCATCTCATTGAAAACAAAAAAGCGGTTCGTGACACAGCATTTTCAAGCTGAACGCATCCTAAATCTGTTCTAACTTCTCATCCGTCTGTTTCTGATATTCCAACTGCTTCAATTCCACATTGCTGATACGCTCAAAAAGCAGAACATTGTTGGAGATAAAGCGACGCATCTCTACGAAAGTCCTCATAATACCGATACTTACATTTACGGCAACTTCGCTATGGAGAACACTTGCAAGCATAGATATTCCTTGTTCCGTAAAAACATAGGGTAAAGTACGTCGTCCACCATACCCGTTTTCGTTCAAGGGCTGTCGGGAAATAGACAGTTTTACGACTTTTTTGAAATTGGGCAACAGAAAATTAACTTCAGTTTCTTCGTCAAGAAATATGAGGGAAAACAGGAGCAGAAAACAGCTTAGCCTGGGAAGCACTTCAAAAAATCCAAACAAGGGGTTTTTGCGCCCTAAAATAAGGACTACAAAAAGGGAGAGACATTCCGTGAAAGGATTCGGAGCTTAAAAAAATGGCACCTGCCATTTCTGACAGATGCCTATGTAATCACATTATTATTTTTATAAATTAACAGTTTCCAAAAAGTCTTGAATCATCTTAAACGCAACACCCACATCTATCTGAAGCCAGTTTCTGTCTCCGGAATGCTCCACATTTCTTCTAAACTGACGATTTGAAAATGTAAGTGCTACCCTCTTGCGTACACCATTCATATCTTTTTCTCGCATTAATGGCTCGTCGATGATATACGCCCTAATGCAATCTGCAAGTCGTGACATATCCACATGATCTTTCAAATAGCAGAAATCAAAGATATCTTTATATCTTGTAGAAAGAGGGCCAAAGCGTAACAATGATCTTAGTTTCTCTGCAAAAATTTGCTCACAGGAATTAATCAACAGACTTGCTCCCTCATCATCCTTAATGATAATATATACATGTTTTCCGCTATACTCCTGTTGAGAAAGCTGCTCAATTTTGTTGCCTTTAATCTCAATTCTAATTCCTTCAAGACAATTCAATTTTGAAATAAAATATCGGATGGATTCGTCTTCCAATGAATATCTGATAAAATCCAAATCCAGGTCTTCCGTAGCGCGTCTCACATTCCCGGTAATGCTGCGCATCACAACGCCACCTTTTATGGTTACATTTCTTCCCAAATTGCTTCGTACAATTGCCTTAAGTACAATATCCTGACACACACGTGCATCTGCATTCCGTTCTGAATACCCAGCATCCCTATATTTCTCTGCCATCTTCTCCAAATTCATCTTTAGAGTACCTCCATCTGTAAAATTTCAAGCACCTTATTACTCTTTGGTGCCATCAATGCATAATCCTGAATTTTCTGCATATCCAATCTTGGAAGTAACTTACGGTAATTTAAGATAATTTCCTTATAATAATCAAAAGGCAACTTACTTTTATATCGCACAAGTTCAATCAGCATACGTTCTTTATTGTAAATCCGTATATCATACCCTTTATAATCAGCAGCTTCAATTCCTTCCTCGAAAAAGTCATCAGGAACAAAATACTGCTTCACTCTTTCATCTTTGATTTTAGTAGCATCACGGGTTGTTGCCAAATCACATTCATCCGGTATCACGTCCGTTAATCCGTGAAAGTAAAAAGCACTTTTCATTGTTACTACCGCATTCGGATATTTGTATACGAACATTGCAATTTCCGGGACATATTTCTTCTCCGAATATATTCCTTTTCCAACTTTGAACAGTTCGCCTTCTTTTATTTTTTTCTCAATAAAATAATCTGATCCATATTTTTCAAGACATTCCGCACGTGTTTTCATCGCTTCTGCCTCCTTATTTAGAAATTCATCCGCATTTTTTATTGTTTTGCGGATATTTTTCAAAATTAAAATCTATCAATCAAAATCCTCTTGTGTAGCAAGCTGTGCATACTTGCCGACATTTGAAAGTGTCTCATAGAATTCATTTTTATAAGGGCTGCTGCTACACAGTTTGAATGTGATATATCTTGCTGAACGAACTACTTTTGCAGCAATCTTCAGCAGTTTTTAACGGACGGTATCAATGCGTTGCTTTCAGACGTTTGCTGATAACACCAAGCGTCTAAACCAATTAAATATGTTATACGTAAAAGCATATACCTGCAGTCTGTTGGCATTTACCATTCTGGTATGACTGCTTACGGACACGAAATCAAAACCGGATTTGCTTTCTTCAATGTAAATTAAAAGGAGAACCGGACGCATCCGACTCTCCCAAGTACACTCCTTAGAGACGCACCGCTATTCACAACTTAACAAAGTCCACATCTCATAGGAATGTCTCTTCTTTACATGTCAGGGATATCTTTTAGTAAGATTTACCCCAGTATGCCATATGCTTTGCAGGTTTTCCGCACCAGATACATTTGTCTGAAATCATCTCTTCATCTTCAATCAGACATCTGGTTGCCGCGCCGCCGGTTACGTATTTCACTTCGCCTTCGCATTCCGGATCGCCGCACCAGCAAGCCTTTACAAATCCGCGGTTTGCCTTAAACTTCTCTATCATCTCGTCCATTGTTACAGCAGTGTCAATATGGCTGTTTAAGAATGCTTCTGCCTTCTTATACATATCCTGCTGAATTGTCTCTAAGATGTCGCGCAGCTTTCCTGCAATCTCATCCAGAGATACCACAATCTTCTCACGGGTATCACGGCGTACAACAATTACCTGGTTCTTCTCAATATCCTTTGGTCCAATCTCGATACGGGTAGGAATTCCGAGAATCTCCTGCTCAGAGAATTTCCATCCCGGACTCTTATCAGAATCATCGATTTTCACTCTGTAGCCTGCTTTCTTCAGTTCTTCTAACAGCGCATAAGCTCTGTCAAGCACGCCTTCTTTGTGCTGTGCTACCGGAATGACACGGCACTCTACCGGAGCAACATGCGGAGGCAGTACCAGACCGTCGTCATCACCGTGAACCATAATCAATCCGCCGATACTTCTGGTGGACCATCCCCATGAAGTCTCATAACAGCTGTGAGGCTGATTATTCTTATCTATATATTTAATATCAAATGCATCCGGGAATCCACTTCCGAAGAAATGGCTGGTTGCAGACTGCAGTGCTTTACCGTCATGCATCAGCGCTTCAATCGTGTAGGTATCCTGTGCACCTGCAAACTTCTCATGCTCTGCCTTCCTTCCTGATACGAACGGCATTGCCAGCGTCTCTCTGTAACAGTCTTCATATACATGCCACATCTGGATAGTTCTTTCTTCTGCTTCCTCGTAAGTTGCATGCAACGTATGTCCCTCCTGCCACAAGAATTCTCTGGAGCGGAGGAACGGCCTCGTCGTCTTCTCCCAACGGAGCACAGAATTCCACTGATTCCATACCTTCGGCAGATCCCGGTATGACCGTACGGTCTTAGACCACAAATCACAGAACAAGGTTTCTGATGTAGGGCGGATGCATAATCTTTCCTGCAGTCTTTCCATACCGCCGTGCGTTACCCATGCTACTTCCGGGGCAAATCCCTCAACGTGATCCGCTTCTTTCTCCAGAAGGCTTTCCGGAATCAGCGTCGGAAGATATACGTTCTCTACACCTGTTTCTTTAAACCGTCTGTCAAGATCCGCCTGAATCAGCTCCCAGATTGCATAACCATTCGGCAGGTAGTTCAAACATCCTTTTACGCTTGAGTAATCACATAACTCAGCTTCACGGACAACATCCGTGTACCACTGTGCAAAATTTTCATCACGAGGTGTGATATTTTTGACTAATTTTTCCTTTGCCATGTCTCTTTTCTCCTTTTCATTCCTGCGGAGCCCTTGCTCCACTTAATTCTGATGCGGGAAACAAAAAACGCCAGGCCTTTCGCTTCCCTCAAAGGGACCGAAAAGCTCGGCGGTACCACCCTAATTAACTGCGGCCCTTCCGCAGTCCTCTCTCATCACCATTAACGCTAATGTCACGCTGTGCTTTCGCACAGAGGCTCCAAGGTAGGTTCACTGCGCTTCTAATCAAAAATCTTTCAGCCAATGGATTCTCTCTCTGTAGGACTTCCGCTGCAATTACTATTCCTCTTCACTGCCACTCCGTCTTCTGCAACTATCATTGCCGACGGATTATTCAATTAAGGAAATTCTAATAAAATTACCGGCATTTGTCAAGAGGTTATTTCCCGATTTCATCCATTTGGCGTTCTATGTCTTCCTTCTGCCGTTCCAGTTCTTCCTTCTTCTGCAGATATTCCTGTTCAATTGCCCCTTTATCATTTTCCAATTGCTGCCTGTATTCCCCCGCTCCCGCAATATCCATTACCTGAAGACCACTTTCTTCCTGGTATTGTTTAAAATAACTCAGCATTGACCGGAACATTTTTTCATTATACATCTCATCTTCCTGCTGCCAGCCCACCGTATAAACAATGTTTGCCTTATTTTTCACGGCGTCATCCAGCCGGTACTTCGGCGTCTCTCCCTGCAGCCCGACCGCAGCCGGATGCCAGATTCCTCCTTCACCTGCGGCTGTATCCATTTCTCCGGCCTCCCCGTGATGCACCGCAGCCGCGAATCCATGGGCAAGCAAAATTTCGTCATATTCTTTAAGATATGTTTCGGACGGGAAATACATCACGCTGCTGCCGGGGACTCCCGTCTCCTGCATCTTTAGCGCTAATGCGCCCAGCCACGTGTACATATCATCGCCGCTCCACACAATACAAGTACTCCAGCCTGCCTGAATCAGCTCCTGGAACTGCTCCAGGCTCATATTTCCTTCTGTCCCCGGGAACTGCTGCTCTGACACTGCCAGAACGCCGGTATATCCATACTCTTCCATAATAGGGTACGCTTCTTCATATACCCGGGCATCCGGATGTGTAAAGAGCACTTCCGCCGTTCCTGTTCCTTCCATTTTAAGGGAATACTCCTCTTCCAGGTCGTCTATTTCCTGCTGAATCCGGTTCCACTCCACATCCAGCGGGCGAAGCAGCTTCTCCGCTTCTTCTCTTCCTGCAGCCTGCTCCTGCTGCGTCTGATAATCTCTCCATGTAAAAACCCCCAGGCATACGGCTCCTGCCAGACACACAATTCCTGCCACAGCTCCTGCTATTATTTTTAATTTACTCACACACTCATCCACCTTATCGAATCAAAATATATACAAAGAACATCAAATACACCAACAGGAAAAGTGCCCCTTCGCTCCTGCGTATCTCCCGCTTACTAATTGCCGCTATGTACACAACCAGGCTGGCAATAATCAAAATAAATGTATCATATACTGCCGTTACATCCAGTGTAATCGGTGTAATCACCGCAGACACGCCCAGAATCAGCAGAATATTGAAAATATTCGATCCCACAACATTGCCTACCGCAAGATCATTTTCTCCTTTTCCCGCCGCAACCATCGAAGTTACCAGTTCCGGCAGCGAAGTTCCCAACGCAACAATAGTAAGCCCGATAAAAGTCTGGCTCAGTCCAAACGCCGCCGCAATGTCGGACGCGCTGTCCACTACCAAATCTCCTCCCAGTGCAATTCCGGCAATACCTCCGACAATATACACCCCGCTTCTTAACGGACTCATTACTTTATAGTCTTCGTCCTGCACCTCCTTTCTGGAAGCCAGCGCAGACTTGACCGTCGCATACAAAAAAATGGCAAATAAAATGAGAAACAAAAGTCCTCCCAGTTTACCCAGAGAGAAGGATTCCGTCCCTTTGATAACCTTTGTAACGGAAAAATCAGAAACCAGAAGCAGAAGGATTACCGTGATAAATATGGAAAACGGAAACTCCTTCTTAAGCAGCGACCATTTTGCGTGTACCGGATTCACCAGCGCACAGCATCCCAGCACTACCAGAAGATTAAATATATTGGAACCCAGCACATTGCTGACCGCCAAATCGTTATTTCCATTCAGCGCCGCCGTCACACTGACAGACAATTCCGGCATACTCGTCCCGAATGCCACTACCGTAAGCCCAATCACGATGGACGGCACTTTCAATATCTTTGCCACACTGGAGCTTCCATCCACAAAAAAATCTGCTCCTTTCACCAAAAGCACAAATCCTAAAACTAACAACAGATAACTCATTCTTATGATTCCTCTTTCCCTGATTGACATTTATTCAAATACTATGTTTAAATAATAATTGTGTAAGGAAAATAAGTCAAGGAGAACCCCATGAAAACAGACCTTTTAAGCATTTTATACGAAGATAACGACATAATTGTATGTAGGAAGCCGCATGGTCTTCCCGTGCAGACCAGACGGGCCGCCGACCCTGATATGGAAACGCTGATTAAAAACCATATTGCCGCGAACGCTGCAGGGATTCCTTCTTCGAGAGAGCCGTCTTCCAGGCAGCCGTACCTTGCTGTCATCCACCGTCTGGACCAGCCGGTAGCAGGTATCCTCGTCTTCGCCAAGACTCCTGCCGCTGCCCGTGAACTGAACCGTCAGCTTCAAAACGGAGGCTTCGGCAAATATTATCTGGCAGAAACAGAAGGCACACCTCCGGTTCCTGAGGGCACCTTAGAAGATTATCTGGTAAAAGACGGACGCACCAATACTTCCCGCATCTGTGACAAGGAAACGCCCGGCGCCAAACCGGCAAGGCTTCACTACCGCACCATTTCCCCCGAGAGCGCAGGCGCACTCACGGATACCGGTATCCCCGCAAAGGAAAACAGCGCCCACACATTTCTGGAAATTCATCTTGACACAGGGCGGCATCACCAGATCCGTGTCCAGCTCGCCCACATGGGATGTCCGATTGTCGGCGACACCAAATATAATCCTTCAGCGCCGGATGCCGGGAACAGCAGTGCTTCCGGCGGCATCCGCCGGGAACGATCCGGACAGCAGGATAAGCAGGAGCTAATGCTTTGTGCCTACAAGCTTTCCTTCCTCCATCCACGGACGAAAGAAAAAATGTGCTTTGTGCTTCCTTAAAAGGAAGTCCAAAGCACATTCTTCATCACTTTCTTCTTAATCACGGTCTGCTCAACCTTCGGATTCTGTCCGCAATAATCAGCATACTTCCCAGCAAAAGTAGAAAAAGCAAGGTGATTCTTTCATTATAGTCTCCGGTTCGGACACTCTTTTTCAGTCTGTCATCCGTTTTCCCGCCGTCCGGTTCCTCGCCGCCCGGTGGTTCCTCCGGCTCCGGCTCTGTCGGTTCCTCTTCCGCCTCTACCTGTGCTGTCACCACCGTCTGTTCCGTACTCCCGGTCTGCTCATCCCCAGACAACGTCCCGGCACAAACCGGAAGTGGCGCAGACATGATCATAGCTGTTATCATAAGACAGAGGCTGACTGGAAGAACCGCTGCTATCCGCCGCATTTTCCCACCTCTTCTGTTTCTTAGTTATATTCAGCCGCATCAACCACTTTACTATAGAATGTAAGTGTTCCCTGGTAAGTTCCTACCCAGTTATCCAGTTCTCCCGTAATCTGATTCTGATCCAGTTTAAAATCTAAATTAACAGCGTCCTCTGCGTTCTGGAACGCGCCAATCAAAAATCCATTGGCATATTTCGTACTTGCAAGCAAATCGTTGCTATTTGCCAGAATATTATATACCAGATATTGATTATTACTTGCAGCAGCGCCGGTCTGACCGTAAATCCGGAATCCTTCCGTTCCATTTGCCGCATCCTGTACCAGAACTGCCACTCTCTTACTTGCATCCAGATTAGAAACGGATGTTAATTTCACTTTCCCATTCAAAACCAGATTATATTCCCCTTCTCCATTTCGCTTCAGACCGCCAAAGTCCACATATTTGGGAACAGAAACAATATACTCCACAGCTCCCGGATCTGTTTCCGCTACATTCGCAACCACCGTTGTGCTTCCGGACTGCTGGGCATTTGTAACATCCTGGATATCTGAAACATCCCCTCCGCTCACATCTACTGCCATTACCGGCAAAGCATTAGCTGCCAGCAGCGCCGCCGCCAGAAACGGAGCCATTTTTTTCTTCATACTCATATTTTTTCCTCGCTTTCTGATTCATGTTATTACATGTTTTTCATTTATGGTGTAACTGTCAGAGTAAATGCAGAGTCGCTGGCATTCAGCTCGCTGCGTTCCTCATCCATGCTATACCCCTGATAATGTACCAGCGCCTCGTAGGTTCCTGCCTCCAGCGTCTGGTTCAGTTCGATCTGCTCGAACCCGGTTCCGGGTTCAAGCAAACCGGATTCATACAATACAGTTCCATCTTCCAATTGCAGAGTTGCCTGCAGATAGCAGGTGTTCTCCTCCGGGTTTCCGATCCGCAGGCTCAGCGTCGTATCGCCTGCCTTCATCTCAGCGCCGCTGTATCCCGGCACCAGAATATTTTCAGTAATCTCTCTCGGCTCTTCCGTGTCAATGCCATCGTCCCATGCCGAGGCATCTGCATCCACATACGCATTGCCGCCCGTCTCTGGATCCTTTTGCCGGGAAAAGTAAACGGCTGCCGCAATCCCTGCAATCAGAATTACAATTAATAAAACCAAAAGTGTCCAATATCTTTTTTTCTTGTCTTTCATTCTTTCCTCCGCTTACATGAAGCCTATGCTACGAACGTCTTTTTTTATGCCGGATAAACAAAAGAATGATGATTCCTCCGGATACCAGCAGCAGGAAGATCAGCACAGCCGGATTCGCCGTATCGCCTGTCTTTACTGTACTTTTATTATTCTGACTGCTGCCATTCTGGTTATCTGTCGTCTGGCTTCCCGTCTCTCCCTTTACAACGCAGAAGCTTCCCAGCGTATTTGTCTGGACAATTAATTGTTCGCCGTCATTCTGTGTCTTAAGTTCAAGCACATCGCCCTTATCGTTTTGGTGGAAGATACTCAGATCCTTAAGCTTCTCTTTCGTCTCCGGCTTCAACGTAACGGTAAGCTTTCCTTCCCATGTGCTGTAAGTACCGTCCGCATAAACCAGCGATAATTTCCAGCCTTCCAGCAGCTTGCCGGATTTCAGCGCCTCGGCAACACTCTTATATTCCGCATGGTCTGAAGAAAGCTTTTCAAGCTTCAGAGTTGCTCCCGGATGAATCAAGCCGCTGACGCTGATGCCAAGCTTCTCATTTGTCAGAGTCTGCTGTACCACCACTTCTCTCGTAAGCCTTGGATATCCTTCATTTTCACTTGCGCCGTAGACCCAATCCCGCAGGCCAAGCTCCTCTTTCTGTTTTTCAATCGCATGATTCAATGTATCACAGAATTCCTGGGTTTTCATTTCAGCCGTCGTCTTCCGTCCCACGGTCAGCGCCCCGTCTTCCTGATTTGTGCATGCTGCGGTTATATCAGACAAATACCATAAATCCCGGATATTGGTATTGTCGCTGGTTCCGGCAATGCCTCCTGCCGCCGCGCCTGTAACGGCCGCAGCATTGTAACCGTACTGAAGCTTTCCTTCACCGGAATTCTTTCCGGCAATGCCGCCCGCCGTGCTGCCTGCCGCATTCGTTCCTGCCACAGTTCCTACATTATATACATTCAGGATGGTTCCGGTGTTCTCTCCGGCAATTCCACCCGCGCAGGTTCCGGATACGGCCGCGTTGCTGCGGCTGTCCTGAATGACGCCTTCATTGCGTCCGGCAATTCCTCCCACGCAGATTCCCTTTATATCTGAATTCAATGTGTAAATCGGTACTGCTTCCCCGTTGCGGAAAATAGTCGCCGCAGAAGTCAGATTAATGCCGCTTCCGCATCCGATGATTTTTCCCCGGTTTATTCCGGCGATTCCGCCCGCCGTCTCCGGCGTCTCGCTATAATCAAAGTCAATCACCGAAAGATTCTTCACCATACCGCTCTCGCCAATCACTCCAAACAATCCATTGCTTCCATTTACAGGACGCAGCCCCAGGATATAATAGTCTTCGCCCTCATAAATTCCCTGGAAGGGATGTTCTTGCGTACCAAGCGGCAGCGTCCACTCCCTCTCCCCACAATTGATGTTGCAGGTCTGTATGTAAGTTGCTGCTCCATACTGGCTCGGGTTATCCTGGATTTTCTGTGCCATCGCCGTCAGATCTTCATAGCTGGAAATCAGATAAGCTCCTGTTTCATCATCCCGGTCAAACGGAACTTCAATTTCTTCCCACTTTGCGTAGAGGGTAACATCTGCCGCAGCCGCTCCGTCAATTTTCTCTACCGGATTTCCTGAGAAATCTCCTTGTGTATACCACCCAAGGAAACGGCAGCCGTCTTTTGCCGCATCTTTCAGGATTACCGTATCTTCCACGGTATAGGAAGCCGGATTATCCGGGCTGTTCGTCCCGCCGTTTAATTCATAAGCAATCTGCCAGGAAACCGCTTCCCATCCAGCGTACAAATCCACATCGCCTGTCAGCGTCAACGGGTCAACCGTATTATTTTCAAGGGGCTGTGTCAGCGCCTCGTCCAGATACCATCCGTTGAAAGTATAGTAATTTCTCGTCGGATCCTCCAGCACAACTGCTGCACTCTCATTTGTCAGTACCGTCGGATTTGCTGAATGATTGATACCGCCATTCATATGGTAGGTAATCCGATACTCTTCCACAGAGTGAAGCGTTACCGGATCAGACTGCGCCGGGAGATAGAAGCTCTCGATATCTCCGCTTCCATCCGGTCCGATACTTAAATAAGAAGCATAGACCTTATAAATTCCTGTCGGAATCTCTTTTACGGAAATATCACAAGTCCTCTCTCCATCCGCAAAGCTTCCGCTTCCGAGAACACCGATTTCTTTCCCGCTCTCATCGCAATACATCAATTGGATGATTCCTTCAAGTGGCGTCTTTCCGTCTGCATCCGCCGGACTGATTGTAACGGCAAAATCCGCCGTCCCGTCGCTTGTATAATAGTCGCCGCTCTGCTCGCTTACTTGTTCCCCGGACACGGACAGCCCAAGCTGCAATTCATAGAAGTCATGCTCGCTTCCGTCCGAATTGATATACATAGTTGCCACCTTTGAGATTGCACTCTTAATATTGCTTCCCTTTGTCTGGGTTGCAACCACACGGTAATGGGTCTGTTCTTCAAACTCACCGACATTTTCTGAAGTAACCTTCGGCAATTGATATACGGCCTGCGTCGCCCCGTCAATATTCTCCCAGGTTCCTTCCCCTGTCAGGTGCGCATGCGTATATTTCTGCCATTGATATGTCAGGACTGCCCCGTCCATGCCTTCGCCAATCTGCGCTTCCGCCGTCATGGTATGTACTTCTCCGTCATCAGGAGCTACCACTACGCGCTGCGGCTGCTTTATAAAATACGGGGCGGAAGAACTGCTGTCCTTCGTGATTGCAGATACCCAGCGACTAATTACACTGGCATCGCCGCGCCCGTCTTCCTCCTCATATGCTTTCAATGCAAACCGGTAAGTCGTTCCCGGATCCAAATGGGTCGCCACATAATACGTATCGTTCGTAATGCCAAGAGAATGTTCCTGTCCGGTAACCGGATCTTCCACAAACACTTCCCAGGACTGCGCCGGACGGTAGGAAGAGGTATCCCATTTCAGCGCCACCTCATGCTCCGTCGTAGCAAAAACCCGCAAGTCTACTGCTGTTTTCGGCGGCGCATCCACTCCGGTCACAATATAACCTACGCAATAGGCGTTTCCCTGCTTATTCACTGCATCCGTCTGGCCGCCTCCCATCGGAAGGTCTGTATTATTGAACACTGCCAGCTGTGTCGTAAAGGAATAGTCATCGCTTCCTTTCGGCATATCACAAATGGTAGTAGAAAATTCCATTCCATTGGTAGATGTATTCATCGAAGTACAACCGTCACTCTGCTCCCATTTGAACCCCATCGCAACCTCTCCGCTGGTCTCGCCGACAAATGGAATCTTTCCTTCCAATTCTGCTTTTGCATACAGTGAACCATCATAATTTACAGCCGTAGTTTCGGCGTGGGTGGAGTCTTTCGCAATCTCATACGTCAGCTTTTTCCCGGATTCCGAAGAAATGGTCCGCACAGCGTTTCTGGAAATATGTAAATTCTCTACATTTCCAGGCTCTTTAATCTCCGCTTCACTGCCCGGATAAGTCGATGGATCCCCGATGGTTTTGCTTGCCAGCGTTTCTTCCGTAACAGGTCGGAGTCCTTTGGAATCTTTGTATTCTTCCGCCAGCTCATTATATGTCTCTATCGGAATATTCGAGAATGCCGGTTCCAGCTGCATCTGCACATCATACTCCTGCCAGCTTCCCGGCGCTATCTCTCCTTCCTCATACGGATAAGGATCCAGCGCCGGATTCTCCTTGCGCAATTCGTTATAAGCGTCTACTTCCTCCTGGGTAACCTCATATTCCGGAATCCATATCTTATAATGATAGATAACCAGCGGAATCGCCAGGATAATTGCCTGATCCTCTCCGGGCGCCACAATGAACTCTACCGAATCATTTACTTCGTGTTCGGTTCCCCAGCTTTCCGTCTGTTCTTTCATGCCGGAAAAGTCGAATCCGCCGCCTACCTGCACTCCATTTCCAAAAAAGCTGGGACCAATCACCGCAGACGCCTCTAAAAAGAATCCAAGAGACACTCCATGTTCCCTCTCCTGTCCTGTGGACGAACCATAGCTAATACTATAGGATACTTCTCCCGCGCCATAAGTCTCACTGTTATACTGTAATTCGCTCCAGTACGGCGGGCTCTGCAACACACAGTACAAGGTCGGATCGCTCCATCCATAAGTTTTTCCTTCATATTGCACCTGAACCGTATCCTCATCTGCGTCCAGTGCGCAGAGCGTCAGAAAACTTCCTTCTCCCTGTGACGCTCTTCCCTTCAGGTAATCATTATCTGACTTAGAACCGGTAAGATTTTTATCACCATTTTCCCAGATCCAATAGACGTCCAGATATACCTTGCTATGATCACTGCTGCCTTGGAAGTCCCCCGCTACAAACACAAGTTGTTCCGCGCCCCTTCCATTGGTAGAAAAAGTTCCGGCGCACGCCGTACTGATAAACGCTGCATTCAGGTTATCTATAGGAGCCTTGTACTCCGTTGAGAAAGAACCGCCGGACAGCCGTTCTTTTTCCGAAGCGCCGTTTGCCTCACCTCCGGCGAACTTCGACACGACGCCCTCCAAAAATACCTGATCCGCATCAGAGTCTGCATGAAATCTTCCTGCCGCCAATGCTGCCGGTTCTGTCATAACTGTTGTAAGCGGAAGATTTGCAAGCGCTTCCACCTCTTTCGGGGCATCCCAAACCTCTTCATACTTCTGCTCCGTCTCATTCCAGCAGATTAACTGAATCAGATTCTTGGATGCATCCAGTATCCCGACGTCATTGTTCGTACTCCATTCGGTATTCTTGTACCCGCCGATAAGAAGCTCTTCGATTCCATTTCCGTTCACATCTGTATCTGTGGAAGAGCAAAATCTCATACGTGTACTGCCGTAGGTCAAGCTGCTCCTATACTCACATTCCCACCCCATCGAATAGCGGTAGATTGCCATAAGGGAGCTTTGTCCGCTTGTACTGAATTCGCCGCTTGATGTAAGAGGCTTGCTGATGTTAATCACCAGATCATCCCGTCCTGAGATACTGGTTGTGGATAAGGAGACGATCGACTGTGTAAAGCCTGTTATGTGGTTATAACTATTATTCTCATCATTGAGATCACTAAGCTCCATAACATAATGGGCATCCTCCTTGCTCTTCCCATCCCACATATACAGCCTTCCGGATGCAATCGGATAATACATCACCACTTCTTCCTTGCCGTCGCCATTAAAATCTCCTGCCGTCAGACCGGTCAGGCATTCCGTGGAATCCGTTCGTATCTGAGTCGTCCAATCAGAACTCGAATCATGTATCGATGTGCTGCATTCTGATATCTTCACCCATTCCTCAGCTGCTTCATCATAATCATAGGCATAGAGACGTACTTCCGATCCGCGGCTACTATTCCTTATCGAATAAATTTCCTGCGTTATCAGCTCATCCGTACCGTCTCCATCAATATCCGCCCCGCATTCTGCAAGAGCATGAATGTTTTTACTTCCTTCGTCCAGATCGACTTTCTTGCCTATCAACTTGTCATCCATCGTATCCAGACTAAACGCACTTGCGGAAGATTCTGTCACATTATCCGCTATGAAAAATTCTGCTTCATAGGAACTCGTCTTATTCCCATAGCCCACAAATAATTCTGTAGGTGTGATTGACTCATACTCATCCAGCGGATTCGACGTATCCTCCGGGTCAAATTCGTCCGGTGAACTGTTCGCCAGCCCGAACTTCGCATATTCTTCGTCGGTCATGGCATTCAACTCGCCCTCATAGGTCGTTCCTCCTGCGGACGCCTCCGCCGCTTCTGCCTCCGCTCCTTTGGCTGCAGGCAGATATGCCGCCGCCATCGCTGCAATCAGCGCCGCACTAAGCGCTTTTTCTGTCCATTTCTTCCAGTTTCTTTTCACTCTACCGCCTCCTTTTTTTCAGATGCTTCTTCGCATCCTTCCTCTTCCTGTCCTTTTACCTGGGGAATCAGAGACGCGGCAAGCTTGCCCTCTCCCCTTCTTCTCAGGTAAATCACTCCCACGATGGAAAATACTATCGCTCCCACAAAGTTTACCATCAGGTCCTTCATGGTATCTACAATTCCAACGTCCAGATAACCGCCCAGGTTCCACTCTTCTCCGTTAATCATCACCGATTCAATGGCTACCTTCACCGGTACGTTTGCCCCGTCAGGGTTCAGCTTTACAGAACTGATTGCCGGAAGAATCCAGTCCTTCTGCATGTCGGTCTGGAAGAACCAGTCCATACCGAATTCAAAGAATTCCCACAGCACTCCCACCGTCATGGAGAAACAGAATGCCACAAACGCCACGAAAAACGGCGACATCTTAATAGAAAACCGTTCGCTTCTATTGAAAATGTCAATCAGCGCAAATCCGATTGCCGCCATCAGAAATCCATTGGTCGTATGTAAAATGGTATCCCAGATAGGGATTCTGACATAAAAGGCATTGATTTCTCCCAGAATCTCCGCGCAGAAGATAAATACCAGGATTACTGTCTCCAGCCCAATCGGAATCTCTACTCTCAGCTTTTTCTCAATCAGTTTTGGTACCATGAACAAAAGCAATGTAAGAATTCCCAGAAACATATTATGATAATTTCCCAGGAAGAACTGCCGCACAATGGATATTGCCACCAGTACCATCAGCGCAAGTTCCACCTTCGTTCTTTTCTGGTTTTGTGCCTTTACTCCTGCTGCCATCCTCATTTTCCTCCTTAGGCTATTCATATATTTACGGATTCATTATCAATAATTTTCTCAATAAAATCTACCAATTTGGTGTAAACGGTAGATTTTCGGGAGGAATGGATGCTATAATAATATGGATTTTTGATACACTCATATATAGAGGGAAAGGGAAAGTGGATGTGCTATGAATATCGCAGTTGTAGATGACAACCGGCAGGAATCCACCCTGCTGATTCAACTGATTCGCCAATATGAAAAGGAATACTCTCTGTGCATAGATATTTCCTGTTTTTCAGACGGAAGCGATTTTATTGCCTCTTTGAACCAGAATGATTACACCGCCGTATTTTTAGATATTTTTATGGAATGCATGGATGGAATAGAGACTGCCAGAAAGCTATGGGAAATGAGCGCCCAGTGCCTTGTTGTCTTTTTGACCGTCAGCCGGGAACATATCTGGCAGGCCGCAAGCCTCCATTGCTTCGACTATATTGATAAGGAAGATTTTACAAAGGAACGGATTTTTCAGGTTCTTACGGATATCCGCAGACGGCTGCCCGCCATACGCCGGACTCTGGATTTTGTCAGCGGCAGCCAGACGGTTCAGCTTCCGATTAATGGGATCCAGCATATCCTTTCTGACAACAATTATACAATATTCCTGATGACAGACGGGACGGAGCACCGCTATCGGATTCCTTTCAGTAAAGTCTGCGAACTTACAGAAAGCTGCGGATGTTTTCTGAACTGCAATCGTGGGATTCTGCTGAATATGGAACATATTATATCGGAGGAAACGGATGTATACGTCATGAAGGACGGTCATCGTTTTCCCATCCGCAGAGCCGACCGTGCTTCTATTAAGAGCACTTATCACAACTACCATTTTGAGAAACTCGATGAGATATAAGGAGAACTACGGATGAACACATTAAATATCTTCAACATCCTCTATACATGTACGATGCTGATCCCATTGATGTTCTTATGCATATTTCCTGTACGAGACTATCTCAGATGCAGAGCTTCTGCTCTACTCCTGAGATCTGCTGCATGTCTTGTTGGTTTTTTCCTGCTCTCCATCCCGGTTTCCCATCTCACAATCCTTCCAACCAGATTCCTGCTGGCAATGTTTGCGGGTGTGTTCTTCTTCTATTTTTATCAACAGCAATTGGAACTGCCGCTTAATAAATCACTTTTTATTTTCCTTACCGTATACATGATCAGCGGTTTTTCCCGCATTTTCGCAACGCTGATAGATGTCTCCCTGCACCCGGACAATACGTACCAGGATATCTCCGTGGAGGGCTTCCTTTTCCAGCTTGCATTTTTAACGCTGGCAGACTTCGTTCTCTATCTGCCTTTTACCAAATACCTGGGCTGGCTGATTGCGCATTTTCATTCCAAGGTGATTTGGAATTATGTCTGCCCATTTCCGTTTTTATGTGTTATCGTAACCTATATTCTGATTCCCCATAACTATAGCTGGATGTATATCGGCCGTGCACGGTTCATGTATATCTCGGTTCTAACCTGCCTGATTATATTGATTGTTCTCCTTTATATGCTTTTCTACCAGTTTGTCCATACTTTCACTGAAAAGCAGAATCTGGAACACTACAACGAGATTTTATCCATCTAGGGGGCACAGTATCAGCAGCTTCTGAACTCTGTCCGGGAGAACAGCCGGATCCGGCACGATTTCCGCCACCAGCTCATTGTAATCTCAGAATTATTGAACCAGAAGGACTATGCACGCCTGGATACTTACGTCTCATCCTATATCCAGAGCGCTTCAACAGAACTTACCATTTATTCAGATTCACCGGCATTGAACGCTATTCTTTCTTATTATGAATCCCTCTGCCGTGACAGAAATATCCGGACAGAATTCTCTCTGAAGCTGCCTGACCAGCTTCCTATTTCTGAACAGGATTTGTGTGTGATGATGGGAAATCTTCTGGAAAATGCAGTCTATGGCTGCGAACAGGCCGAAGCCCCCTACATTCAGCTAAAACTTGTGCAGACCGCTTCCAGCATGCTGGCAATGAAAATCCGCAACCCTTATACCGATGCCGTTAAAAGCAGGAACGGCTCCTTTCTTTCCTCCCGGCATAGCGGTTTCGGCCA
>CABIYE010000037.1:0-7752 GCA_902362865.1 Clostridiaceae bacterium | reverse complement strand
ATTGGATGTGCAATGTCACGGTATTCCCCGTCTAAAGCTTTCTTGCTCGGCATGGCAATAAAAAGTCCCTTTTCCCCTTCAATAATCTTAATGTCATGTACTACAAACTCACCGTCCATCGTAATAGACACAACTGCTTTCAGTTTCCCTTCTTTTGCCACCCTGCGTACGCGTACATCTGTGATCTGCATTAGCTCCTGGCCCCTTTCTTAAGTCGCTGCTACTGTAAATTACAGTGCATATCTTTCGTTTTTTTCAACTACGATCCGCACACCGTTTTCTCCGACATAACGCGTATTGGCTCTGATTGTGTCACGGCTTTCTACAATACAATTTTCAATATACGTATTGTCCCCCAGATAAACGTCGTTCAGAATAATAGAATTCTTAATGACACAATTATTTCCGACAAAGGTCTTTTTAAACAAAACAGAATTTTCTACCGTTCCATTAATAATGCTTCCACTTGCAATCAGGCTGTTCTTCACCACTGCCCCGGGGTTATATTTTGCCGGTGGCAAATCACTTACCTTAGAATAAATGACCGGATGCCCTTTAAAGAAATAATTTCTTACTTCCGGTTTCAGGAAATCCATATTTGTCTGATAATACGCGTCCACCGTCGCGATGTTGCTCCAGTAGTCTTTTATTTTATAACCGTATATTTTCTTCAGATTCTTATATCTGATTAAAATATCCGTTACAAAATCATGTCTCTCTTCTTCTGCCGAATGTTCAATAAGGTCAATCAGTTGGCGGCGTCTGATAATATAGATCCCGGTTGAGATGGTATTGGAATTTGCAACCATCGGCTTCTCTTCAAATCCTTCTACCCGCATATCTTCATTCATTTTCAATGTTCCGAATCTTCTGGCGTCTTCGCCGGGCTCCAGATCCTTACACACAATCGTAATATCCGCCTGTTTGGCTATATGATATTCCAGGACTTTGTTGTAGTCCATCTTATACACTGCATCTCCCGATGTAATAATCACATACGGTTCATGGCATCTTTTCAGAAAATCCAGATTCTGATAAATGGCATCTGCCGTCCCTCTGTACCAATAGCCATTATCATGTGTAATGGTAGGCGTAAATACATACAGACCGCCTTGCTTTCTTCCGAAATTCCACCATTTGGAGGAATTCAGATGCTCATTCAGCGAACGGGCATTGTACTGAGTCAGCACGGCAACTTTCTGCACATGCGAATTGGACATGTTGCTCAGCGCAAAATCAATTGCCCTGTAGCTGCCTGCGATCGGCATTGCTGCCACCGCGCGTCTGTGAGTAAGTTCTTTCATCTTGTTGCTGTTCCCACCGGCTAAAATAATTCCTACTGCTCTCATACGCGCTCACCTGCCTTTATCAATGTCTCGCCGCTTTCCAGAATCCCATTCGGATAGTCTTCCCGAATCGTCACTCCGCTGACGGCAGTATTCTTGCCAATCTGAACCCCGTCCGGTATCACAGAATTTTCACCGATTGTCACCAGCCCAAAAGAGTAAATATCCGGCTTCATCTTATTCGGCGCTTCCCCGCCGGTTCCAAGGGTTACATTCGCCCCGATTTTAACATCTTCCGCTATGATTGCCTTGTCAATGATACAGCCGCTTCCGATTTCCACATCCTTCATAATGATTGAATCACGGACAACCGTACCTTGTCCTATAGTTACGCCGGAACCGATGACACAATTACGTACTTCTCCGTAAATCTCTGCTCCGTCTCCGATGATGCACCTTTCTATCACGGACTGATCCGATATATATTGCGGAGGGATAATATCACTGTTGGTATATATTTTCCAAAATTCTTCATACAGATTAAATTCCGGAATAATATCAATCAGCTCCATATTCGCTTCCCAATAAGATCCCAGCGTCCCCACATCTTTCCAGTAACCATTGTATTCATAGGCAAACATTCTGCCTCCCTGCTCATGGCAATGCGGGATAATATGCTTCCCAAAATCACATCCCGGCACATCGCGCAGCTCAATCAGCGCCTTTTTCAGTACCGGCCAGCTAAATATATAGATTCCCATGGACGCCAGATTACTCTTAGGTTCCGGAGGCTTCTCCTGGAATTCTGTAATACGGCCGCTGCCATCTGTAATAACAATGCCGAATCTGCTCGCCTCTTCCATCGGCACCGGCATCGCAGCGATCGTAACATCAGCATGGTTCTCCTTGTGGTAATCCAACATCACTTCATAATCCATCTTATAAATATGGTCTCCTGACAAGATCAATACATAATCCGGGTTAAAGGTCTCCATATAATCCAGATTCTGATAAATGGCATTCGCTGTTCCCGTATACCATTCACTGCCTCTGCTCTTCTCGTATGGCGGCAGAATGGAAACTCCGCCCACGTTCCGGTCCAGATCCCACGGAATCCCTATTCCTATATGTGTATTCAGCCGCAGCGGCTGATACTGGGTCAGCACGCCCACCGTATCAATTCCTGAGTTAATGCAGTTGCTGAGCGGGAAGTCAATAATCCTGTATTTTCCTCCAAAAGCAACGGCCGGCTTGGCAACTTTCGCAGTAAGAACACCAAGTCTGCTGCCTTGTCCTCCTGCCAGCAACATCGCTATCATCTCTTTCTTAATCATGTCATCACCCCTTCTCAGTAATTTAAATATATTTATTATACCATAATAAATAATTTTAATAAACGAATTTTACAAAAAAAGTATGTTTTTCCAGCCTATTTTATTAAATAGTGACAAAAAATACAGCTTGGCTTTTTTGGCATATATGTTTATAATAATATAGATAAACATATATTTTTATGACTGTTATAAAAAAAGATTGCGCAAATAATAGAGAGGTATACAACTTATGTATAAAATTGATTTCAACCAGCCAGTTCATGTACATTTTATCGGTATCGGCGGCATCAGTATGAGCGGTCTTGCAGAGATTCTTTTAGACGAACACTTTACCGTGTCCGGTTCTGACGCAAAGGAATCCGCCCTGACAGACCATCTCTCCCGGATGGGAGCTAAGATTTTTTACGGTCAGAAGGCTTCTAATATTATTCCGGGCATTGACGTCGTAGTCTATACTGCCGCCATCCACGAAGACAACGAAGAATTTGTGGAGGCCAGACGCCAGAATCTGCCTATGTTAAGCCGTGCAGAGCTCCTCGGCCAACTGATGTCTAATTACAAGATTCCCATCGCCGTCTCCGGCACGCACGGGAAAACTACCACCACATCTATGCTGTCCCACATCCTTCTTTCCGGCAAGAAAGATCCTACAATCTCTGTAGGCGGAGTCCTGAAGGCAATTGGCGGCAACATCCGTGTAGGCGGTTCCGAAGTCTTTGTAACGGAAGCATGTGAATACACCAACAGCTTTCTCCATTTCTTTCCAAAGATTTCCATTATCCTGAACATTGATGCCGACCACCTGGATTTCTTTAAAGATCTGGATGATATCCGTCATTCCTTCCGGAAATTCGCAGAGCTTCTCCCGGAAGACGGAACGCTGATTCTCAACAGCGAAATACCGGATCTTGCCGGATTTACCGCCGGGCTGCAGTGCCATGTGGTTACCTTCGGTTTAACAGACGGATCTGATTATACTGCCTCTGGCATCACCCACGATGAAAAAGGAGACGCTTCCTTTGATGTAATGAAACACGGCGTCTGTCTAGGACATATCCGGCTTGCGGTAGCCGGCGATCACAATATTTCCAATGCACTTGCCGCGATAGCCGCCGCAGATCTGCTGGATGTTCCGGTAACTGCAATGCAGGACGGCCTCTCCACCTTTACAGGAACCGACCGGCGCTTTGAGTACAAAGGAGAACGGAATGGATTCACGATCATTGACGATTACGCCCACCACCCAACAGAGATTCGGGCAAGCCTGACCGCTGCCGCTAACTATCCCCACAGAGAGATCTGGTGCGTATTCCAGCCCCATACCTTCTCCAGAACCAAGGCCTTGTTTTCTGAATTTGTAGACGCTCTGACTCATGCCGACCATATTGTGATGGCAGATATTTACGCCGCCAGAGAGACAGATACCCTGGGCGTCTCCTCGGAGCAGATTGCAAATGCCCTGAAGAAAAAAGGCGTGGATGCATATTACCTGCCCTCTTTCCGGGCAATTGAAGATTTTGTGCTGGAACATTGTAGGAAAGGGGATATGTTGATAACTATGGGAGCCGGAGATGTGGTAAATATCGGGGAATCTCTACTGGCAGACTAATTTATCCACATTATCCACACAATTTTATCCACAAAAAACCTGATTTTTAGCTCAAAAACTTCTTTTTTGCTCCCCCCTTCCTGTGCTATCATATATCCACAGGATTTGAAGCATAAGGACGGGTAGATAAGATGACGAAATTGATATTAACCAATCATGTGCAGGGGAATGCAACTCTGCTGGAGAACGAATTTATAGACAATTATATGCCGAAAGCTAACGGAGAGTTCGTAAAGGTATATCTTCTCCTGCTCCGGCATCTGAACGATCCTTCCGTGAGCAGAGACATATCGGGAATTGCCGATATTCTGGACTGCACGGAGAAGGATGTTATCCGCGCGTTAAATTATTGGAAGAATCTGGGGCTTCTTGACTATGAGACTATGCCCGACCGGGATACAAAGGCAAAGACTGGGACAGTGGCAGAAAAAACGCCTGAATCAGAAGCAGAACCAAAAACGGATGTCCCTCATCCGCAGAACATTACGGCTTTTAAGAACCGCCGGGAACTGAAAGAATTATTATTCGTAACCGAACAATACCTGGGCAAGACTCTGACCGTAACAGATATTAACACAATTACATACTTTTATGACGAATTAGGCATGTCTGTGGATTTAATTGAATACTTGATTGAATACTGTGTGGAGAATAACCATAAGAGTATGCACTACATTAAGAAAGTAGCGATTTCCTGGGCAGAGCAGGATATTAAGACGGTAAGCGCTGCCAAGAACAGCACGCTGCTTTATAACAAGAATTATTATTCTGTACTGAATGCGTACGGCATCAAAGGACGTGCCCCCGCGCCTTCAGAAGCCGCTTATATCCGCCGCTGGACAGAAGAATACGGGCTGCCGCTGGAGCTGATTTTAGAAGCATGCAGCCGCACCATAGAAGCGATCCACCAACCGGGCTTTTCATATACCGAGAAGATTTTAAAAGACTGGATGGATAAGAATGTCCATTCCTTACAGGACGTCCGTCTTCTGGATCAGGAATTTCACCGAGAGAAGCATTTAAAGAAATCTCCCGCTATACAGAAATCTGCATCCGGGAAGCCCTCTCAGAACAGGTTCAATAATTTTGAGGGGCGTACCTACGAAGACATGGATGACCTGACACGCAGATTAATACAGACCAGGTAAGACTCCTGGCAAGAAGGGAGGCCATTTTGGCACTTACGAATTCTCAGCATGATTACCTGATGCGCATATACGAGCAAAAACAATTAGATAATGAGAACCGTCTGCGCAGACGTTTTGATGAAGTTTATCAAAAAATACCGGAAATAAAGACTCTGGACAACTCCATCTCTGAATTAAGTCTTGAACAGGCGCGCAGATTATTAGATGGAGACGAAGATGCATTAACCATATTAAAGCAGAAGCTCCATCTTCTTTTTGAGCGGAAAAAGGAGCTGCTGACGGATAACGGCTATCCTTCTGATTATCTTGAGAAGGATTACTCCTGCCCAGACTGCAAAGATACCGGATATGTAGATGGGAAGAAATGCCATTGCTTTCAGAAGGCTGCCATTGATTATCTCTACACCCAGTCAAATCTGCAGGAAATTCTTGACAGAGAGAATTTTAATACCTGTTCGCTAGAATACTATTCCAGCAACCATATAGACCGGCTGACCGGCCGTTCTTCCCTGGAAGCCATGAAGACTGCTCTGAAAACATGCCACGAATTTGTGGATACCTTTTCCACAGATTTCCGCAATATACTCATGTACGGCGACACGGGAGTCGGAAAGACTTTCCTCTCCCACTGTATCGCAAAAGAACTGCTCGAGCAGTCTTATTCCGTAATTTACTTTACTGCATCTCAACTTTTTGATATATTAGCGAAGTATACTTTTGAAAAAGATGCAGACGCAGGGCTGGCTCACGACCATGTTTTAGACTGTGATTTACTGATTATTGACGATCTGGGAACGGAGTTCGCCAATTCCTTCACCACTTCACAGTTATTCATTTGTCTGAACGAACGGATCCTGCGGAAGAAATCGACCTTGATTTCCACCAATCTGGCATTGGAGGACATAAGAAACATCTATTCGGAGAGGATTTTCTCCAGAATCACAAGCACCTATACAGTGCTTCGGATGACCGGTGATGATATCCGCATCCAGAAGAAACTAATGAACAAATATTAACAAATGGGAGGTACTTTTGAAGATGCTGCGCAGAAGCGAACGTAATTTGGACAATATTCCGGTTGGAGCTCTTGGAGTGATTGCTCTCGACGGCTGTCAGGAAATGGGGAAGAAAGTTGATGATTATCTGGTAAAATGGCGCCACGAAGAGGGACACAAATATAAAGATAACATTGTGTTCAACGGCTATGAGAAAGACACCTACCTCATCGGCGCGAAGGTTCCCCGCTTTGGCTCTGGTGAAGCGAAGGGAATTATCGCAGAATCCGTGCGTGGGAAGGATCTTTATCTGATGGTGGACGTCTGCAACTATAGCCTGACCTATTCTCTCAGCGGACATATTAATCACATGTCACCTGACGACCATTATCAGAATCTGAAAAGGATCATTGCCGCCGTCGGCGGAAAAGCAAGGCGAATTAATGTGATTATGCCATTCCTTTATGAAAGCCGCCAACATAAGAGAAGCAGCCGTGAATCTCTGGACTGTGCCCTTGCTCTTCAAGAGCTGGTACGCATGGGAGTCGACAATATTATTACCTTCGACGCTCACGATCCCCGTGTGCAGAACGCCATTCCTCTAAGTGGGTTCGAGACGGTCCGTCCAACGTATCAATTCGTAAAGGGACTGATTATGAACTACAGCGACCTTCAATTTGACAGTCAGCACATGATGGCAATCAGTCCGGACGAGGGCGCCACAGAACGTGCTGTGTACCTGGCAAGCGTCCTGAATCTGGATATGGGAATGTTCTATAAAAGAAGGGACTATACCCGGGTCGTAGGCGGCCGCAATCCTATCATTGCCCACGAATTCCTGGGAGCTTCCGTAGAAGGTAAGGACGTAATCATTTTGGACGATATGATTTCCTCCGGCGACAGTATTCTGGATGTTGCAAGACAATTGAAACAAAGAAAGGCAAAGAGAATCTTCGCCGCTGCAACCTTTGGATTATTCACCAACGGACTGGACAAGTTCGACAAAGCATACGAAGAAGGCATTATCGATTCTATTCTTACAACGAATCTGATTTATCAAACGCCTGAGCTTTTGTCCAAGCCTTATTATATCAGCTGTGACATGAGCAAATATATTGCCCTAATGGTGGATACCTTGAACCACGACGGCTCTATCAGCAGCATCCTGGATCCCAGCGAGAGAATCCAGCACGCGCTGAAGAATTACCAGTTGGGCAAGGAAGTAGAAGAATAACGGATATTAAAAAGCTGCCATCGGCAGCTTTTTTAGTCCAATATGATCTTATTATAAGAGATTGCATATTCCGCAAGAACTGCGCATCCGTTCCAGAGGAACGGAGCGCCATTCCGCTTCAAACTGAGCAAAGCTCAGCAGGTTGA
>CABIYE010000036.1 GCA_902362865.1 Clostridiaceae bacterium | reverse complement strand
AACCTGCTGAGCTTTGCTCAGTTTGAAGCGGAATGGCGCTCCGTTCCTCTGGAACGGATGCGCAGTTCTTGCGGAATATGCATTATGGATTTTAATATAGTTTGTGGAACATGGATAAATGAAGATGATGAGAAAGTTTTGAATGTATTGGAAACATCGGACAAATGGCTGTCCGCTGAGGAATTATCAGCAATTACGGGGTTGCCACTGTGTAAAACAAATCACACATTGTCTCTTTTGAAACAACAAGAAGCGTTATATAACAGTAGAAAACGGTGTTTAAATGACTGACAAATTCCAGTTGATATTTCACATATTTTAGGAAATTTAATAACTGTTATATTTAATTATCAAATTCTTCGCAAACCCTTGAAAATACTAAGTTTGTAGCAAGTGAGCTTTCCCTTACTCTTTCCCTTGTGTTATATTCTCACATTGGTTTTCATGAACCTTAATATGGGAAAAAATAAGGGAAAGAAAATTTCATAACACAGTATAACAATAACGACATGGTGAACTGATTGAAATGTTTTCGATATTTAACTCTATAACTGATTATTAAAAGAAAATGGAGATAAGATACGATGAGAACAATTTATGCAGAATACAACATAAATCACGATAGTATTGATGTTTACACAAGTGCCGGATATATGCTTCGCATTGATTGCTGGAAAGCTGAAAAAAATCTAAAAACCACATACGGATCAGAATGTGCGCTTACTTCATTGGCTGTGGATGAGCCTTTGGAATATGCAAGATTATATCTTGAGGGTAATTTACAGATGTGGGTAGATGCAGAAGACTCACTAGAGTTATAATCCTTATCCATATAAATAATATGCAAATATATATCCCATCAATATAGCGAATATACTGAAATAAAAGTATCTTTATAATCAATTTTAACCAAAAGAATATGTTCTTAGAGGAGGTGTCTCCCGAAAGAACATATTCTTCTATTATGGGTAATTATAAATATAGAACATGCTTTTCTTGTGCTACAATTTCTTCACTATGAGTTACAACAATAACTGTTTTTCCCTGTTCACTTAACTCATGCAATATATTCATAACAATCTCACTATTTTTTTTGTCTAAGGAACCAGTTGGTTCGTCTGCTAATACAATCGAACATTTCTTTAGCATTAAACGAGCTAACGCAACTCTCTGCTGTTCGCCACCAGATAATTGATAGACTTTTTTGTTAATTACTTTCTGTAAACCAACTTTTTCAAGAGCTTCATTTATTGAAATATCCGTTCTACCTGATTTTTTTATTATTTCTAGATTTTCTTTTACTGTTTTGTTTTCCAAAAGGGCAAAATTTTGAAATAAAAATCCAACAACTTCTTTGAAATATTTCTGCTTTTTTCCTTTTTTTGCCACATCAAAACCATTCACAATAATAGAACCTTTGTCAGGAGTTTCAATACCTCCAATCATATTAAGTAAAGTACTTTTTCCGCATCCACTTTCGCCACTAATTACCAAAAAACGGCTATCTGGAATTTCCAAATGAAAATTTTTGAACAAAATTTTATCATTATATGCTTTGCATAGATTTTCAATTGTTATCATAAGCAACCTCCTTTTAATGATTTCGGTATGTTTGTTTTTTCAACAATTGTGATATTAAAGAAAATAATTGTAAATTCTATTAGTGCCATAAATGAACTAACAAGAATGCTAATTCCTACTTCAGTCTGTACCGATAATAAAGAATAGATAAGCATACCTACTAATATCACAAAATTTTCCACTACAATCATTTTAAGAAGTGTTTTGTGCCGTTCAAATAAACTATATCCAAAGATTTTCATCAAGGAAATTTTCATTGCATTTTCTCGGAACTCTAGTCTACTTACTGTAACAATAATCATAATATTTAAAAGCAATACAATCGTACAAAGAGAACTTAAAAATCCCACGAGTTTTATTAAAAATGTGTGATTATATAAATACTGTTCATGTACGTTTGTAATTACTAGCTGATAATTTCCAAGCATATCTTCATACTTTTTGCTGATATTTCTTAGCTGTTTTTCATCACATTGAAATAAAACTGCTCCTGCTTTATAGCTTTCAAGATACCCACCATTGACTGCTAAATCTTTGTTTGCCTGATAAATAATTATCGGATTTTTGCTTTTTTCGATACCATTTATTCTACTTGTATCTAAATAGGAAAAGTATTCTGTTTCGCTATACTCTATGTACTGAATATTTAATTGTTGTAAATTATCATGATTTAAAACATGGCTCAAGGAGTCATAGGCTAATTGCTTGTTTTTAGCAAAATATCTATTCTTTGGAATGAAAATAATCAAATCAGAAGATTCATTCTCTACTGCATTTATCTGCTTCGTAAAACCTTGTAACATATCTTTTGCATGATTATTTACATATATCACATCATTTTTATCATTTAAAATATTCAAGCATATTACAGGCTTTAATGTGTTATATTCATTCTTGTATAGTTTATTCCAAAAAGCTTCTTCTTTTTCAGCATTAAAATCAGTAGTCTTTACGGTAAAATAATTTGCATCATAATATTCTTCTAACAAATGTTCATTTGTAAATAGGTTATTATGAATACTACTAATATTAGTGGTAATTGTAAAAACAGCGGCTACCCCTGCTATAAATTTTAACGAATAAATTAAAAAATCCACTCCTCTTTTGTGTGTTGCATTTGCGAATGCCTTTCTAATATCAAAAAAGCAAAAAGAACAATATGGAATAGTGGAAAGAATAATTCCAATGGAATATAAAATTGTGACGAGTCTATTCTCATATGCTCCCGATATATAATTTGACAGCAATATTTTTGCAACAATAAATAATGCAATGTCAAAAGTTACATCGAATAAAGCAGCCTTAAATGCTATGAAACCAGCACTTTCTCCTAAGGAAACTCGTACAACAACCTCTTTTTTTCGCCTAACCACTTCAATTACATTTAGAACAATCATCAATGCAATAATCATACCCCATATAATAAAAATCATGTCCTTTTCCGTAGAATTCCAATATTCTGGATAAGTTAAGCTATATTTTTCTGATAATTTCTGATATGCAGAGATAATATTGTCCTCATTTCCTATGTATGAGATAAAGTTTTCATAACCCACAGAGGTACTTTGCAATTCTGAGAGATTATGAAATTTTACTTTCGTAATTCCGGAAACTAAAGCGGTATATTCTGATTCTTCTATGTTTGCAGTATTTTTTAATGTTTGTCTGATTACTTTATCATCGCCATAAATATGAAGTGTTGAAAGGTATTTATTATTGATTTCATTGTACTGAGAAAAAATATGTACATCATTCTCCGTTGCAGTTTCTGATACATCTTTCAGAAACTGCGACATATCTTCACTAGCAACTTCATAGCGTGATGACGTAAAATATGCTGTAGAAAAGTTCCAAAGCTGATCTTGAAATATTTCAGATTGCATAAGTATTCCAAAAATCAGGAAACAAAACAAACATAAGTTTTTAATTGCTTTCATTTATTTCAACCCCAGATTCCATACTTTATTTGCTTTTTCAAATATCGTAGTCAATATTGTGCTATTTTCATCAACAATCCATTGATCTTCTTGATCTTCAGCTTTTTTGCTACTTGACAACATAATTTGAGTATTCAAATCCTTATAGTCATTAAATAGCACGCCTTGACTTATTCCTTGGTGAAATGGTTTTATCCAAATAATTAGTGCATATCGAACATCTGACTCAGCTATCGCAAGATTTCCATTCCAAAGCAAATAATCAGGGACAGACACACTATACTGGAATCCATCTTTATCTGTGTAAATTTTTACTCCAGATTCTTCTATTTCAGGGAAGTCTTTCTGAAATTCGTTATATGGTTTATAACTCCCGAAGTACCAAAATAAATTATAGCAACAGAACAAAATAACCAAAACAATTCCTATATATTTTATTTTTTTCTTCATTTATATACACTCCACAAAAAAGAGTGGTTGGAATTCCAACCACTCAGCCATTATCCCGAACCTTTGTTTAGTAGCTATTACCGTAGGTAATACTATTTCCTTTATGAGCAACCTCAATTTTAGACCAATTACCTTTACCAACATT
This sequence comes from Clostridiaceae bacterium, assembly GCA_902362865.1. Taxonomy (GTDB): domain Bacteria; phylum Bacillota; class Clostridia; order Lachnospirales; family Lachnospiraceae; genus Claveliimonas; species Claveliimonas acetigenes. The sequence continues at coordinate 21,723 of CABIYE010000036.1, read as the reverse complement.
TGAACCCGAAAAAGAACCATTTCCATTCTTGACATATGCGTAATGATCTTTAGTTGAATGATATGCGTGTGCATAATCTTCATTAATAGCAAGAGTATTATAACCATAAGTCAAAACACCTTTTCCGCCATCAGATGTAGTGCTCAATTCCCACTTTTTATCAAATGTCTTATTCCCGTTTGTAACAGAAAATGCCATTACTGGAATTGATGAAGAAATTAACATTGCACTAATAGCTACCCCTACAATCACTTTCTTTGCTCTCATAAGTTTTACTTCCTTTGATCTGCTGTATTTCTATTTATATTTTATCAAATATTTTGTATCTAGTCAATCAGTATCTTGACTTATATAGCGTCGAATTGTAAGATATATTCCTTGTAAAATTAACCAAAAGAACAACAGATTTATTGATAATGCTTTTTTAATTACTTCTCCAAAATAAATGATGACAGCCGCACTTGTCAGTATCATCAGTAGGGTAATAACATCCCAACAGTTTTTCTTATATAATTCTATAACCTTTATTTCTATCAGTATTGCCAGTATCCCTGTCCCTGCCACACATATTCCAACAACCAATATCATCAATAACCAATATATGATTCCGGCTATAATCTCATTTGGAATTTTTGTGCTGATTTGTGCCACAGATTGCCCGGCATCAATCGTCCAACCGATAAAAGTTTGTATGAATGATGCTGCATCATGGAAGAATGATTTGCAATCGGAAAGGAACACATCTGACTGTACTGCCTGAAAAAGAGTGGTTGTCAGCGAATACCATGCAAGAAGGAACAAGGTTGTTTGGAACATTACCGTTTTTGCTTTATATTGTCCTGCAAGTTGCTCTTTTTGTGTTTCGTATCTTGCTTTTGCATTCTGATAGGCTGTCCGGTCACAGGCTTCGCATTTTTTATAGAGTACCGGCTTTTCTACCGGTATCTCTACGATTTTCTGATGTGTCCGGGCATAATCCCGTTGTTGTGTTAAGCATCGTATTTTATCTTGACATTCCTCTATCGTGACGTTTGCGCTTCGCAGCTTCTCTTTCTCGCTCCGCAATGCTCTGTCTGCCAGCTTCAAGTCGTTCTTTAATGCTTGAATATTCCCGGCTCTGTTCTCTTTGTTTAATTTCTCGTTCAAGGTCAGAGATTCGTTGAGCTGCGTCTTCAGTTCCACGATAAGCTGGTCTTTCTGTTCCAACTCTTCTTGTATCTCCTCGGTCAAGAGCAGAAGTTCTTCCAACTGTTCGGCGTTCTTTAATTCTCTGGATTCGTTCATCTATATCACGTCCTTTCTCTACCTGCTGTTCCAGTTCAGCAATTCGGTGTTCTGTTTCAGTAATAAACTGTTTTCGCTGTTCAGCTTCTGTGCCAATATCTGCCATTGCTGATTTTCGTTTTCCAAAAGTTCTATCTTCGTTTTCTGTTCTTCCATCTTGGAAAGTAGTTCCTCGGTATTTGGCAAAATGTTGAGCAGCTCGGATAACTCGCTGTTTAATTTTTGCAATTTCTGATTCTGTTCCTGCATAAGAGAGAGTTGGGTGTCCCGGTTCTGCATTTCCAGAAGCATTTCTGCCATTAAGGTCTGCTGTTCTTCGATTTGCCCAATCATGGACTCCATTAAGGGTATAATTTCCCGGCTTTCTTCTAATGTCATTTAATCGCTCCTTCCATAATGATAATGCACCTGATACTTTCCCAAAGGTGTCCAGTATCTTTTGCAATAACGTGTTTTGTTGTTTTATGATTTGATTTTCCGCTACTTTCCACGAACCTTTTATTTCCTGCCCGGCAAGAAACTTTTGTTCAATCTTTCTTGCGTCAGCACCTTCATGGATGGTAGGAATCTGGAGTTTTCCCTGCTTTTCGTAAGAACGGTGATCGACCTGATTATGCAAAGGCAGATGTTTATTACACACCTTTGCCCACTCGCTCCGCCACAGTTCACAGTTTTTTGGATTGTTCCATCCCGTAGCATCGGTCAGTACCCGTTTCCATTGCAGGCGGTTTCTTGCACCAATCTTCTGGATTCCGTTTTCATCTAATACAGGGATACGGATTCCATGACGGTCAGGGTTTTTCTTATCCTGCCACCAGTTCGGATGGGATTCATCAATCACGATATTTCCGCTTTTATCTCTGACAAAATCCCAATCTTTGACTTCTTTCTTCCCCCAAGAATGATCCGGGTTAAAAGGGCGCATTGTCAGAAGCAGATGGACATGAGGATTGCCATCCCCTTTGTCGTGGATACTCCAATCAGCACACATTCCCTTATCCACAAATGTTTTTTTGATATAGTCGGCTGTATATTGAATCTGTTCCTGTCTGCTCCATTCTTTGGGGAGGGCAAATTCAAATGACCTGCCAAGTTGGGCATCTGCACTTTTTTCAATCTTCAATACCTCATTCCATAACCGTTGTTTCTGAAATGTGATTTTAAATTTTTCTAAAGCAGCTTCTTTATCTTCTGACCTTTTGTATCGGACAGATTTTTGAAAGCGTTTTATATTTTCTTCTGGTACTATCTGCCATTCAGGAGGTGCGTTTTCGCACATCATCAGACTGGTGTAGACCACTTCTTTTTTAGAAGTGTAATAACTGATTCGCCCGGTTTCCTCGTTTTTCATCACATCCCCATTGAGATATGCGGAAGCGGAGATAACAGATTTCCCTTTACTTCGTCCGACTATTTTGATTGTGTAATGAAAAATCGCCATGTCTGGATTCCCCCTTTCTGCACATCCGGCATAGATTTCCGGCAACATTGCTTTCAGTTTTAGAAAAAGCAGTATTGCCGGAACGCCCTCTGCGTAAGAGTGCCCTGCGCATAGCAGCCTGCATGGAATGCGCCCCTCTGGCGAAGAGTGCCTCCTGCGGCATGAGCAGGTCTGGCTGAAAGCCCCGCCGACGGAACGAGCCCGGCAAGCGTGAGCGAAGACCGGTTGCCACTTGTGGCAAACTTATTGGGACGACCTCTGGTTGTCCATAAGTGCGCCCTTCATGAAAAAGCAATGAAGGGAATGAAAAACTCATCCCCCCCCGCCATTACACTTCCTCCATATCGGTATGTGTTTCTTTCTGCATTGCCTTTGAAAAAAATTTCCCATTGGCTTCCTGCTTTTTCAGAAAACCAATCAGCTTTGGGATGTCCTCTTCCTCGATAGGCGCACCGAGAACGGATTCCACCGCACCGCCAACCTGACAGAGCCTATGGGTTCGTTTTTTACTTTCTTCGGCTTTCTTTCGTTTCAGAAGTTCTTTCTTCTGTGCTGCATATCGTTTTGCTTTTTCAAGGCTTTCCTGTTCCTTCTTTTCCATTTCAAGCATTCGTTCTTCATAACTTTTTGTTGATTTTGCCATGATTACATTCCCCTTTCTTTTACAAACATAAGTTCTCGGTTGCGTATCAGAAGAAGCACATGGTATAATCTTCTTGCGTGTAGGTATATCATGGCTTCGGTCTGATAGAACCTTTGGCGGTTTCTTTGGAAGCCGCCTTTTTAATTTGCCGCAGTTCTTGTTACGGCTTTTACATTTCCTCTATCCCTCAAATCACGACCTTCATTCGCTTCCATAAACATTTCCAGAATATCGGTTTTAATCAGGACTTTGCGACCAACCTTTAATACTGGAAGTTTCTTCCATTCTACAAGCTGTCTTAAGGTGTTTCTGCCGATTCCCGTATAGTCAGCAGCTTCTTCGATGGATAATGCAATTTTTCTTTGCGTCATATAATCACCTCCTTATAAATTGCATTATGCAATTCTTGTGATGTAAGTATATCCTTTTCATATCTTTTTGTCAAGCGTTACGAAATATTAAAAATAATTTTTAAGTTGCATATTGCAATTACAGAAAAACAATGCTATAATTCATACATACCGAAAAAGGAGGCAGTCAGCATGAAAGATAAAGAACTACGCAAGCTGATAGGCAGCAGAGTAAAACAGCGCCGTCTGGAATTGAATCTGACACAGCCTTATGTCGCAGAAAAGATGGGTGTTACCGCTTCTACAATCCTGCGTTATGAGAATGGTTCGATTGACAATACGAAAAAAATGGTGCTGGAAGGTCTTTCGGAAGCACTCCATGTATCTGTGGAATGGCTCAAAGGGGAAACAGATGAATATGAAACCGACATTACGGATAAGAGAGAGTTACAGATTCGTGATGCGATGGGAGATATTCTGGAACAGTTACCGCTTGCCCTTACCAAAGAAGAAGATGCTTTTTCAAAAGATTTATTACTGCTGATGTTAAAACAATATGGTCTGTTTTTGGATTCCTTCCAGTTCGCCTGCAAAAACTTCAAGGGGAATGCTGGTCAGACGGATATTGCCAAAACAATAGGGTTTGAATCGAATGATGAATATAATGAGATTATGTTCTTAAGGGAAATCACTCACACCATCAATGCTTTTAATGAGATGGCAGACGTTGTAAGGCTCTATTCCAAGAAACCAAAAACAGCAGAACAAAGGCTTGCAAATCTTTTATCAGAAGTCTTATACGAAGATTCCGAATCGGTATAGTAAGACAACCGGAGTTATGATATACTTACACGCACGAAGCATTTCATCAGTTCCGATTGTCTAATATCGAAAGGAGACATACGATTATGGCAAAAGGATCTGTAAGAAAAAAAGGAAAGAAATGGTACTACCGCTTCTATGTAGAGGACGCAAGCGGCAATCTTGTTCAGAAAGAATGCGTTGGAACAGAAAGCAAAAGTGAAACTGAAAAGCTGCTCCGTCAGGCAATGGATGATTATGAGAAAAAGAAATTTGTTGCCAAAGCGGAAAATCTCACAGTCGGACAGCTTTTGGATGTGTGGGCAGAGGAGGAATTAAAAACAGGTACGCTCAGCAATGGTACGGTGGAGAATTACCTCGGAACAATCCGAAATATCAAGAAACACCCATTGGCAGAACGGAAACTGAAAAATGTAACCTCTGAACATTTGCAATCCTTCTTCGATTTGCTTTCCTTCGGGGGAGTTCATCCCGACGGAAAAGAGAGAAAGGGTTACAGCAAAGATTATATCCATTCTTTTTCCGCAGTCATGCAGCAGTCCTTCCGTTTTGCAGTATTTCCAAAGCAGTATATTACGTTCAATCCCATGCAGTATATTAAACTGCGGTATCAGACGGATGAAGTGGATTTGTTTTCCGATGAGGATATGGACGGAAATGTCCAACCAATTTCACGAGAAGATTATGAAAGATTGCTTGCTTATCTGCAAAAAAAGAACCCAGCCGCAATACTTCCAATCCAGATAGCCTATTATGCCGGGCTTCGTATTGGAGAAGCCTGCGGTTTGGCATGGCAGGACGTAAATCTGGAAGAACAATGCCTTACCATAAGACGCAGCATCCGATATGATGGCTCAAAGCGCAAATATATCATCGGACCAACCAAGCGGAAAAAAGTAAGGGTTGTTGATTTTGGAGATACACTGGTAGAGATTTTCCGTAATGCCCGGAAAGAGCAGTTAAAAAATCGAATGCAGTACGGAGAACTTTATCACACGAACTACTACAAAGAGGTCAAAGAGAAAAACAGAGTGTACTACGAATATTATTGTTTAGACAGAACAGAGGAAGTCCCGACAGATTATAAAGAAATTTCTTTCGTCTGTTTAAGACCGGATGGTTGTTTGGAACTTCCAACTACTTTGGGGACTGTTTGCAGAAAGGTGGCAAAAACATTAGAGGGATTTGAAGGCTTTCATTTCCACCAGTTACGTCACACCTATACAAGCAACCTTTTAGCAAATGGAGCTGCCCCAAAAGATGTGCAGGAATTGTTGGGACACTCAGATGTCAGTACCACAATGAACGTCTATGCTCACTCCACAAGAGATGCGAAACGAAAATCAGTTCGGCTTCTTGATAAAGTGGTGGGCAATGACTAAAAAATTTCCCTTATTTCCCTTGTGATTATCTCATAAGGGCAAAAATAAGGGAAACTACATATCATTTCACTAATGGACAGGCGGGAAAGCCTATAAAATGGGGAAAGTTAGAGGAATAATTATATAAATTCCAGTTTGCCAGATTCTTAATAATATGCGAAAAACCAGTGGGGTAAGGAACAAGGCGAAGCCGGTATGCCGTAGGACAGTCCTTGACGGAACGGACGTTGCCAATAACACCTTTCTGTGAGCTGCGCATCACTGCACGAAGTGCATTTTGAATGTGTAATTGGATTGTAATTGAATGGCATCCGCTGATTGAAATAAACATGAAACTGTGATAGAATTGAAAAGATTTAATGGTTCTTTAAGGTGTAGTTAAGATTAAAATGATGTAAAAGCGGTGTAGTAAAAGATAAAAATATAAAGTAAGGGCATGGATATGCCCGTAAATACGGAGGTTTAGAAATTATGGAACAATACAAGCAGGAATTTATCGAATTTATGGTGGAGAGCAATGTGCTTAAGTTTGGAGAATTTACATTGAAGAGCGGAAGAAAATCACCATTCTTTATGAATGCGGGAGCTTATGTAACGGGCAGTCAGTTGAAACGGCTTGGGGAATATTATGCAAAGGCAATTCATGATAAATATGGAGATGACTTTGACGTGCTGTTTGGGCCTGCATATAAGGGAATCCCGCTGGCAGTTGTGACAGCAATGGCTTACAGTGAGTTGTATGGAAAAGAGGTGCGTTATTGTTCAGACCGGAAGGAAGAAAAGGATCACGGTGCGGACAAAGGGAGCTTTCTTGGCAGTAAACTGCAGGATGGCGACCGTGTTGTGATGATTGAAGATGTGACTACATCCGGAAAATCTATGGAAGAGACGGTTCCGAAAGTTCGTGGGGCTGCTAACGTGGAGATTGTAGGTCTGATGGTATCCCTGAACCGCATGGAAGTAGGCAAGGGTGGGGAGAAATGTGCTCTTGACGAAGTGAAGGAATTGTACGGTTTTGAAACTGGAGCAATCGTAACGATGGAGGAAGTAACGGAATATTTATATAACAGAGAATGTCAGGGCAAAATTGTGATTGACGATACATTAAAAGCAGCGATTGACGCATATTATGAACAGTATGGTGTAAAATAGCAGGAGGGATTCGGATGAACAACGAGAAAGCATTTAAGACAATGGGACTTGCCGGAGCGGCTGATATAGCTATCGGTATTGTGATGGTTGTTGCAGGGGTTACAACCGGTATTATTGCCATCATCAACGGGGCACGCCTGATAAAAAACAGAAAAGGATTGACATTTTAGGTTCTGAAGTTAGAAGGGTGCTGTTTTGAATTATAGTAAGAGAAGTAGGTTACGCATATTAGGGAAGATATTATTTATTTTCTATATAGGATTTATTATTTATTTTCTGCTTTTTTCAGACTGGTATGGAAGAAGCGTGGAGGGAATGCAGGAATATCGTTATAATCTGGTGCTGTTTAAGGAGATTAAACGGTTCTGGCAATACAGGGAGCAGCTTGGCGCATATGCAATGTTTACCAATCTTTTTGGGAATGTGCTGATTTTTGTTCCTTTTGGATTTTTCATGCCTATGGCGAGCAAGTACAGGAGCTTCTTCTCGGCAGTTTTCTACAGTTTTGTGCTGAGTTTTTGCGTGGAGACGTTCCAGCTTATTGCGAAAGTGGGGAGCTTTGATGTGGATGACCTGCTCCTAAATACCATAGGAGGGGCGTTTGGTTATGTTGTTTTTGTGGTATGTGCGGCCATAAGGAGAAAATATGTTAAAAGATAGAATAAGAGATGCCATTAAAGAGCAGAGGAAAGAAAGGCAGAAGAAAAAAACAGAAAAAGAGAAAATGAAGCGCAGGCGCAGGAAGTTTGGACAGGCTCCGTTGAAGCACGCGAAAAGAGGATTAGAGTCCTGTTTCCTGGCAGGACTCACCGTATTTTTTATGGTTCTGGTATTTTCTGTTTCGTACATAAGCAAAGGTGATGTCAGCCTTTTGATAGGCGCGGTAGGTTTCCTGATGCTGGTGATGTCAGCGGCAGGGGTGTACAAGGCGGTTCAAGGATTTAAAGAAAGAGACAAAGAATATATTTCCTGCAAAATAGGAATTGTGTTAAATGGGATCTTTACCTTTGTTTTTATTGTAATTTTCTTAAGGGGGCTTTTTTAAATGATGACAGAACGCTATGAACTGGCGGTAGAGAGAATCGGCAGGATTATAGAAGAGGAGACAGTGGCGGAAACATACCGTCCGTATTTTCAAAAGACGGCAAAGTTCGTGGGGATGCTCTGTGAACTGAAGGAAGAGCTGGAGTCCGGGTGTTACCGGGAACTTACGCTTCAGGAACTTCAGGAAAGAAACTGCAGGCTGTATGAAGATATTCTGCCTGAAAATTATGATGCGAGCTACGCTGATCCGGCTTATGCCGCAAAAATGCTCGGAAAAGAATATGGACAGATGCTGAGTTTTCTGTATACAGAGATACGGGGAGCTATTGCATATACATTTGAGCACCGCATAGAATATCTGACGGTGCTTTATGAGTTATTTATTGAAATATATAATTGCTTTGAGGCGGAAGAGCAGCCGGAAGTAAAAACGCTGCGGGACATCATTTACTGGTATGCCAGTGATTATTGTGAGATTTTTGTGGCGGACAAGATTGTAGAGCAGCTTGACCCGGATAGTTCTTTTGCGTCAGACATTATTATGAACAGTTCTTTGGATGATGTAAGGTATCTGTATCGATTCGGAGAGTATATCAGCGAAAATGAGCTTCGTACAGCGGAATATCTGCAGAAGCTGCCGGAAGAGACAATCCAGAAAATGGCAGATGTCTATACGGAAGGTTATCGGAAGGGATTTGTGAATACGGGTAAAGACCTGTCGAAGAAATCGGTGGTAAATATCCGTTATGTGCTGGGGTTTGAACGAGTGGTGAAACGGGCAATCTGCAATTTTGAAAAGATGGGTCTAAGACCTGTTATCTATCGTTCATCCGTGAGTGTGCTTACGAAGCGTCAGCATCTGAAGATAGGGTATTATGGGGCCACTGCAAATAAACAATATGAGTATGACCACCGGAATGACCAGGGGATTTTCCTGAATAAGCGTTTTATAGAGAGAAAACTGGAAGTGATGCGCCATGCCTATGAAGTTAATAAGGATCTGGCGTCGCAACTTGCAGGTCCGGCGGTGATGGAAGTGTTCGGGGAGCAGCCGTTTTCACCGGAACAAAAGGAAGAAGCTGTGCATCTGACAGACAGGCAGGAGGAACTGGCAAGAATGTATGACAGCAAGTCCGGACAGATGACGAACACCTATATTCCCGGGGATGAGAGAAGCTTTACGATTATTGCCTGGCCGGTGCCGGAGATCGGGGCGGAGTACGAAGAAATTTTTGATGAAGTAATCCGTATCAATACGCTGGGTGCGCAGGTCTATGAGAAGGTTCAGCAGACGTTGATTGATGCGCTCGACCAGGGCGAGTGTGTGCGGATTCTTGGAAAGGATGGCAACAGGACCGATCTGACCGTGCAGCTTCACAGACTTGAGAATCCGGTGAAGGAGACGATATTTGAAAACTGTGTGGCGGATGTAAATATTCCGGTAGGGGAAGTTTTTACTTCTCCGGTTCTGGAAGGAACCAGCGGAACCTTGCATGTGAGCAAGGTGTACCTAAATGAGCTGCAGTATCGGGATCTGGAAATCCGGTTTACGGATGGAATGATTGCGGACTATAATTGCAGTAATTTTCAGCGGGAAGAAGACTGTAAGAAATATGTACGGGAAAATGTGCTTTATAATCATCCGACGCTGCCGCTTGGTGAATTTGCCATTGGAACGAATACGACGGCGTATGTGGCGGCGAAGAAGTATGGTATTGAAGATAAAATGCCGATTCTGATTGCGGAGAAGATGGGACCCCATTTTGCGGTGGGAGATACTTGCTATAGTTGGAGTGAAGATATAAAGGTATACAATCCCAATGGTAAGGAAATCATAGCAAGGGATAATTCCGTTTCTATTCAGAGAAAAGAAGATGTCTCGAAAGCTTATTTCCATTGCCATACGGATATTACCATTCCTTATGAAGAACTGGGCAGTATTACGGTTCTTACAAAAGGAGGCGGAGAAATCAGGCTTCTTTCAGACGGAAGATTTGTACTTCCCGGCACAGAAATTCTGAATGAACCGTTGGACAATCCGTACACGGTATGATATATTTATGAAAGTAACAGCGAACACGGGAAAGCATTGTTTGCCAAGTGGGCGTAAGAAAGCAGAAAGGATGAATGTGATGTCAAAGGTAGGAATTGTGATGGGCAGCGACTCAGACCTGAAGGTTATGGGTAAAGCCGCTGACATGTTAGAAAAGCTTGGAATTGAATATGAGATGACGGTCATCTCCGCACACCGGGAGCCGGATGTGTTCTTTGAATATGCAAAGTCAGCAGAAGAAAAAGGGTTTAAAGTAATTATTGCAGGCGCAGGAATGGCAGCGCATCTTCCGGGAATGTGCGCGGCAATCTTCCCGATGCCGGTGATTGGTGTGCCGATGTCAGGAAAGAATCTGGAGGGTCAGGATGCACTTTACTCTATTGTGCAGATGCCGCCGGGAATTCCGGTTGCAACGGTTGCCATTGACGGTGGAATGAACGCGGCGATTCTTGCGGCGAGGATTCTTGCTGTTTCTGATGCGGCGCTGCTTGAAAGGCTGAAGGAATATACAAAGGAAATGAAAGAGACTGTTCAGGCGAAGGATGCGAAGTTAAAGGAGCTTGGATATAAAGAATATCTGAATCAGAAGTAGGAGATTGCTTCTTCCCCCGGAACCGCCGGGCGGAATTGAAAATATTAAGACAAATAAGGAGACGGATTATGGATTACAAGAATGCGGGTGTAGATATTGAGGCGGGATATAAGTCGGTAGAGTTAATGAAGAAGCATGTAAAAGAGACGATGCGGCCGGAAGTCCTCGGCGGGCTTGGCGGATTTGCAGGAGCTTTTGACTTAAGCGGCATTAAACAGATGGATGAGCCTGTTCTGTTATCAGGAACTGATGGATGCGGAACCAAGGTAAAGCTTGCGTTTGTTATGGACAAGCACGATACCATAGGTATTGATGCTGTTGCCATGTGTGTAAATGATATTGCGTGCTCTGGCGGAGAACCCTTATTCTTCCTGGATTACATCGCATGTGGTAAGAACTATCCTGAAAAAATCGCGACGATTGTAAGTGGTGTAGCTGAGGGGTGTAAACAGTCAGAATGCGCTCTGGTAGGCGGAGAGACTGCAGAACATCCGGGACTTATGCCGGTAGATGAATATGACCTTGCGGGATTTGCCGTAGGTGTGGTTGATAAAAAGGATATTATCAGTGGAGAGAATATCAAACCGGGGGACGTTCTGGTGGGCATGGCTTCCAGTGGAGTCCACAGCAACGGATTTTCTCTGGTGCGCAAGGTGTTTGAGATGACGAAGGAATCTCTGGATACATATTATGATGAACTGGGTAAAACGCTGGGAGAAGCGTTGATTGCGCCGACCAAGATTTACGTGAAAGCCTTAAAAAGCATTAAAAACAGCGGTGTAAAGGTAAAGGGATGCAGCCATATTACAGGCGGCGGCTTCTATGAGAACATTCCGAGAATGCTTCCGGAAGGCGTCAGGGCTGTTGTGGAGAAGAACAGCTATGAAGTTCCTGCAATCTTTAAGCTTCTGGCGAAGGAAGGCGACATTGCAGAAGAGATGATGTACAATACTTTTAATATGGGTCTTGGTATGATTCTTGCTTTAGAACCGGAAGATGTGGACAAGGCAATAGAAGCGATCCGGGCAGCAGGTGAAGAGGCCTATGTAGTTGGACGTGTAGAAGCAGGAGAAAAAGGAGTTACATTATGCTAAATGTAGTTGTACTCGTATCCGGCGGCGGAACGAATCTTCAGGCAATTATAGATGCTGTGGAGGTAGGCTCGATTACCAATACGAAAATTGTCGGTGTAATCAGCAATAATAGGAACGCTTATGCTATGGAGCGGGCAAAAAATCATGGAATTGCCGCTCAGTGTATTTCTCCGAAAGACTATGAGACGAGAGAGAAGTTTAATGAAAAATTCATGGAAGCTGTGGAGGCGATGAATCCGGACTTGATTGTTCTGGCAGGATTTCTTGTGGTAATTCCGGAAGTTATGATTGCGAGGTACCGGAATCGGATGATTAATGTCCATCCGTCCCTGATCCCGTCCTTTTGTGGAACCGGATATTACGGGCTTAAGGTTCACGAGGCGGCGCTTGCCCGTGGCGTGAAAGTGGTAGGAGCGACTGTACATTTTGTAGATGAAGGAACGGACACCGGTCCGATTATTCTTCAGAAGGCGGTAGAGGTAGAGCAGGGAGATACTCCGGAAACTCTGCAGCGTCGTGTCATGGAGCAGGCGGAGTGGAAGATTCTTCCAAGAGCCATTGATCTGATTGCGAATGGCAGAGTGAAGGTAGAGAATAACCTGGTAACAATACAATAAGGAGGAGTATCATGAAAGTATTAATTGTAGGAAGCGGCGGCAGAGAACATGCAATTGCATACTGTGTGGCAAAAAGTGAAAAGGTGGATAAGATCTATTGTACCCCGGGTAATGCCGGAATTGCGGAATATGCGGAGTGTGCGCCGATTGGTGCAATGGAATTTGATAAAATCGTTGCATTTGCAAAAGAAAAAGGAGTTGATCTTGTAATCGTTGGAATGGATGATCCTCTGGTCGGCGGTCTGGTGGACGAACTGGAGGCAGCCGGAATCCGTGCGTTTGGACCGCGTAAGAATGCGGCAATCCTGGAAGGCTCCAAGGCGTTTTCCAAAGACCTGATGAAAAAATATCATATTCCGACGGCGGCATATGAGAATTTTGATAATCCAGAGGAAGCGCTTGCTTATCTGGAAACTGCCAAGTTCCCTATTGTTCTGAAAGCAGATGGTCTTGCGCTTGGAAAAGGCGTGCTGATCTGTAATACGCTGGAAGAGGCGAAGGATGGCGTTAAGACGATTATGCTGGATAAGAAGTTCGGTGATTCCGGGAATACCATGGTGGTAGAAGAATTTATGACCGGACGTGAAGTGTCTGTGCTTTCTTTTGTGGATGGCAATACCATTAAGACTATGACATCTGCGCAGGATCATAAGCGCGCGGGAGATGGGGATACCGGGCTGAATACAGGCGGCATGGGGACCTTCTCTCCAAGCCCGTTCTATACAAAAGAGGTAGAGGAATTCTGCAATAAATATGTCTATCAGGCGACAGTGGATGCTATGAAGGCAGAAGGAAGACCGTTCAAAGGAGTTATTTTCTTTGGATTGATGCTGACAGAAGATGGCCCGAAGGTACTGGAATATAATGCGAGATTCGGTGACCCGGAGGCACAGGTTGTCCTGCCGCGTATGAAGAATGACATTATTGACGTGGTGGAGGCTTGTATCGACGGAACCTTAGACCAAATTGATCTGCAGTTTGAAGATAATGCTGCGGTATGTGTTGTGCTTGCCTCAGACGGGTACCCGCTGGCTTATGACAAGGGGCTTCCCATCAGCGGGCTTGAAGAATTCGGAAAGCATGAGGGGTATTACTGCTTCCATGCCGGAACCAAGTTTGAAGGCGATCAGATTGTAACCAATGGAGGACGTGTGCTGGGTGTTACCGCAAAAGGAAAAGACTTGAAGGAAGCAAGGGCGAATGCTTATGCGGCGACCGAATGGGTGCAGTTCGATAATAAATATATGCGCCATGATATTGGAAAGGCAATTGACGAGGCGTAATTTATGTAAAAGATACAAATAGAAAATGCGTCTTGCTGTTTTGTGGCGGCAGCTTTACTTTGCCGGAATCTCACAGATGAACAGCAGGACGCATTTTTTAGTAGTTTCCCAGCTCATCTAAGTACTTATCAATTCGTTTCAGTCTCTTTTCAATCCCCTTTGCTTTATGACTGATGGTCTCCAACAGTGCTTCTGTCGCGAACTGGGGGGCAACCATGGAATTGAAAAAGGTGTTGCTGTCAACAGGAGCCGTCAGTAGTACAGTGGCATATTTGGCAAGCAGGGCACTGGGTTTATCTGTGATGACAATGATATTTGCTCCGGCTTCCTGTGCCATCCGGGCACTGATCTCATCCACGGAAGAATAGCGTGGGAAGCTGAAGATTACCAGGCAGTCATCCTTAGATATATTGCACATATGGTCAATAGGGCTAATAGGGGAAGCGTTGGTGGCTTCTACATTAGGGACCATATGTTTTAAATACAGAAGAAAATAGTCGCCGAGAGAAGAATTTCCTCTGGAGGCGGCAATGTATTTGTGGCGGCTGCATATGATAATATCAGCGGCCTCTTCAAAGGAAGAAATCTGATTATTGATTAGAATATTTTCCAGGTTTTTGGCAGCGTTTTTAAAATGCCGGTGAATATAATCAGAATTTGTTTCCAGCTTGGCTCTTTTAGCGATACGGTGAGAAGGTATTGTGATAGAACTGGATATGCTGAGAACCTGATCCTGATAAGTCCTTCTTAAATTTTTCTGGAAATCCATGAAGCCGTCATATCCCAGTGAACGGCTGAAACGTATAACAGAAGATTCGCTTACTTCCAATTTTGAAGCTATTTCCGTAGATGTCATGAAGCAGGCGTCCGCCGTATTGTCTAAAATGAATTTTGCAATCATTTTTTGTGTCTTTGTTAATTGTGCATTGTTGATTGTGTCTCTTAACTCTTTCATTCCCTTATCCTCCAACGTGGAAATAAAACTATTTATAATTGAATTTAACCACGAAACGAAAAAAGATGCAAGAAAAATTGAACACACAATTAAAAGGAATTTTTTAAAAATAAAAAATTGTTAAAAAAATAACTTTTATTGAACAAAAACTAAAGATGTGATAGTATGATTTTAAAGATAAATGAATAATATTCTTCATTATATATAAAATGTGAAAAATATTATTCAAAATGTGAGCATTGAGGGAGCGTAACTTTTGAATCATATTGTATGAAAAAGCAGGAGGAACAGCAGTGAAAGTAGGATGTGTAAAGGAGATTAAAAACAAAGAGTTCCGTGTAGGAATGACACCGGACAATGTGAAAAGCTATGTGAGTGCAGGGCATGAGGTGTATATTGAAAAGAATGCCGGAGAAGGTTCCGGCTTTACAGACAGCGAATATGAAGCAGCGGGTGCCAGGATGATAGAGACGGCGAAAGAAGTATGGGATACCGTTGAGATGATGATAAAAGTAAAAGAACCGTTGCCGGAGGAGTATTCGCTATTCCATGAAGGATTAATTTTGTATACCTATCTCCATCTTGCCGCAGACAAACCGCAGACGGATGCATTATTAGGGGGCAAAGTAAAAGGGGTTGCTTATGAAACATTATTTGATCCGAAAAATGGCGGGCTGCCGCTTCTTGCGCCTATGAGCCAGATTGCCGGAAGACTTAGCATTCAGGAGGGTGCAAAATATCTGGAGAAGACATTTGGCGGAGAGGGAGTCCTTCTGGCAGGTGTTCCGGGAACGCCAAAGGCGAATGTTGTAATTCTGGGCGGCGGTAACGTGGGGACGAATGCATGTAAAATTGCAGTAGGTATGGGGGCAAATGTGACAATTATGGACATAAGCCTTTCGAGACTTGCTTATCTGGATGATATTTTTGGAGCACGTATTCAGACGTTGGTGTCTACAGATGCTAATATTGAAAAAGCTGTGAAGGAGGCAGATCTTGTTGTTGGAGCGGTTTTGATTCCAGGGAAGGCTGCACCGAAGATTTTCAAGAAAAAATACCTGAAGGAAATGAAGCCCGGCGCAGTATTTGTAGACGTTGCGGTTGACCAGGGCGGTTGTGGGGAGACGACGAGAGTTACTTATCATGACGATCCGATTTTCATTGAAGATGGAATTGTTCATTATTGCGTGGGCAATATGCCCGGCGCGGTTCCGAGGACTTCTACAATAGCTCTTACGAATGCGACGTTAAACTATGGCTTGCAGATTGCGGGTAAAGGGCTTGAAAGGGCATGTGCAGAGAATGAAGTTATTTATTCTGCAATCAATACCTACGACGGAAAGCTTACCTGTAAGAATGTAGCAGACAGTTTTGACTGCTATGAATATACGGATATCCGAGAAATTTGTAAATAAAATACAGACCCTTCCAGAATGGGAAGCGCACTTTCGGGTGCGCTTCTCTTTTATGGCTGAATAGTTACAATCTTTTTGCGGAAAAGAATAGTTTTGCTTGCGGTATAGAGCGTGTTGTGCTATTGTAAGTATAACAGCTAAAAACGTCAGAAAAGGTGATGCTATGTATATAGAGATTGATTTTAATAGTGATGAAGCGATTTATATGCAGCTTCGCAACCAGATTATTATGGGGATTGCCACGTCGGAGATACGGGAGGGAGATACGCTGCCATCCGTAAGGCAGCTCGCCCAGACGGTGGGCATTAATATGCACACCGTGAATAAGGCATATGCCGTACTTAGGCAGGAAGGATTTGTACAGTTAGACAGAAGAAAAGGAGCTGTTATTGCCATAGATATTGATAAGTTGAAGGCGGTTGCCGAGATGAAGGAGCAGCTGCGCATTGTACTTGCGCAGGGGTGCTGTAAGAATATTTCCAAAGAAGAGGTTCACGGGCTGGTGGACGAAATATTTGAAGAATATTCGTAGGAGGATTACTTGGAATGAATTATACACAACAGGCGAATGAAGTTTTGCAGAGCGCGAAGAAGATGGCGAAGGAGCTGAAACATCCGTATATAGGTACGGAGCATCTTTTGCTTGGGCTGAGAAAGGTCTATGCCGGGGTTGCCGGACAGATTCTTGGGATGAATGGTGTAAAGGAAGAGAATATACTGAAAATTGTTGATGAACTTGTTTCCCCGGCACAGGGAGCGGCGACGGCTGTTAATCCGGAGATGAGTCCGCGCCTGGAGTATATCCTGGAGGGAGCCGAGGAGGAGGCGATGCGCTTAAAATCTCCGGAAGTAGGGACGGAGCATATGCTTCTTGCGATGCTGCGGGATGTAGACTGCGTGGGTGCCAGGATACTTCTGACACTGAATATTAGCCTGCAGAAGGTTTGTCAGGATATTTTGCAGACGGTGGGCGTTGACCCCAAAGAGTATATGGATGATATGCCAGATGACGGGAGACGTAAAAACAGCGTTCTGGAACAACATGGGACGGATTTGACGCTGCGTGCAATGGAAGGGAAACTTGATCCGGTAATCGGGCGGGAGAAAGAGATTGGGCGGCTGATGCAGGTGTTGAGCAGAAGGACGAAGAACAATCCTTGTTTGGTGGGCGAACCAGGTGTGGGGAAGACTGCTGTCATTGAAGGGCTTGCTATGCAGATAGCAGCCGGAGTGGTTCCGGATAATATGAAGGAAAAGAAAATTATGACGATTGATCTGGCGAGTATGATCGCAGGGTCCAAGTATCGGGGAGAATTTGAGGAACGGATGAAGCGTCTGATTCAGGAAGTAAAGACTGCGGGGAATGTGATTTTGTTTCTGGACGAAGTGCACACGATTATCGGCGCAGGCGGCGCAGAGGGCGCTATGGATGCATCCAATATTCTGAAACCGTCCCTTGCCAGAGGAGAATTGCAGCTGATTGGTGCGACCACGATTGCAGAATACCGTAAATATATTGAAAAGGACGCGGCGCTGGAAAGGAGGTTTCAACCGATTACTGTAGAGGAACCTACGGAAGAGCAATGTCTGGTTATTTTAAAAGGGCTACAGAAAAAGTATGAAGAACATCACCGTGTGGAAATCAGTCCGGAGGCTTTGGCGGCGGCGGTACAGATGGCAGAAAGGTATGTGAACGATCGGTTCCTTCCGGATAAGGCGATTGACGTCCTGGATGAAGCATGTTCAAAAGTAAGCATGAGAGGCTTTCAGGCACCGGAGAGTATTTATCAAATGGAAGAGCTGATTGAGAGCCTTATGGCGGAAAAAGAAGACGCGATCAAAAGAGGCGATATGAATGAAGCATCTCGTATCTACAGAGAACAGCAGGATGCGGAGAAGAAACTGGAGCAAGTGCGTGCGAGATTCCAGAAGCGCAGCCAGGGCAAGCTGGCGGTAGTAACGGAAAATGATATTGCGGAGGTTGTATCAGAGTGGACGAGGATTCCGGTGCAGAAGCTGACAGAGTCTGAGAGCGTAAGGCTCAAGAATTTAGAAAAGACGCTTCATAAGCGCGTAGTAGGGCAGGAGGAGGCTGTTACAGCAGTGGCGAAAGCGGTGCGAAGAGGACGGGTAGGACTGAAAGACCCGGGACGCCCGATTGGCTCCTTTTTGTTCCTGGGACCAACTGGAGTGGGGAAGACAGAACTGTCCAAAGCACTTGCGGAGGCGTTGTTTGGCAATGAAGACTCTGTTATTAGGGTGGATATGTCTGAATATATGGAAAAGCATAGTGTATCTAAAATGATTGGATCTCCGCCGGGATATGTAGGGCACGATGATGGCGGCCAGCTCAGCGAGCAGGTAAGACGCCATCCTTATTCCGTGGTTTTGTTTGATGAGATAGAAAAAGCACATCCAGATGTGTTCAATATTTTACTGCAGGTGTTGGATGACGGACATATTACCGATTCACAGGGGCGGAAGGTTGATTTCAGGAATACAGTTATTATTATGACTTCCAATGCCGGGGCGCAGGCGATTATTGAGCCAAAACGGCTGGGGTTTGCGGCGAAGGAAGACACCGCAGCTGATTATAAACGGATGAAAGAAAATGTGATGAATGAGATTAAACTGATTTTTCGTCCGGAATTTTTGAATCGTATTGACGAAATCATGGTGTTCCATGCACTGGATAAAAACCACATGAAGAAAATTGTGGGGATGATGTGTAAAGAAGTGATAAAGCGTGCAGATGAGCAGCTTGGTATCAAACTGGTTATCCGGGATTCTGTGAAAAAACATATCGTGGAAACCGGAACCGATCAGAAATATGGGGCAAGACCACTGAGACGTGCCGTGCAAAATCAGTTGGAAGATAAACTTGCAGAAGCGATTCTTGATGGCAATATTACCAGAGGAAGCGAAGTAATCGCAGGCATATCTAAAAAAGAAATTAAATTTGAAGTCAAGACTACAAAAGACAAACAGTAAATGCTATAATGTACGCGAAGGCAATGAGCCGTGCAAATCCTTGCGATGACAAGCGGGCTGCTTGCAGACCGGTTTGGCAGCGGGAGGATTTATAGGGCGAAGCCCGCGAGCGAGCAAGCGAAGCTTGCGAGATAGCACGGCGTGGAAACGAAGCGCGAGGAGTAAGCGGCAGAGGGCGAAGCCCGCGAGCGAGCAAGCGAAGCTTGCGAGATAGCACGGCGTGGAAACGAAGTGCGAGGAGTAAGCGGCAGAGTTGCAGGAAATACTAGGAGGATAAATAACATGGCGGTAGTAAAAGAACTGTTGAGAGCGGAATCAGATGGAACGCTTAGCTTTGGCGATTACACATTGGATTCTAAGACAAAATTAGACGGATTTGAATTCCAGGGAGACTTATTTAAGGTTAAGACATTTGCAGAGATTACGAAATTAGAAAAAAATGGAATGTTCGTTTACGAATCTGTTCCGGGTACGGCAGTTGAGAACTTTAAAGCATCCGATGATGAAGTAACATTCAGAGTATCGGCAGAGAAGGACGTACAGTTTACGTTGGAATTAGAGGCGGATACAGAGTATACGGTATACATGAATGGTGCAAATGTAGGAGATATGAAAACAAATATGAGCGGTAAATTGAGCGTCAGTGCAGAGTTTGAACCGGAACAGTGTGTTGAGGTTAAGATTGTGAAAAAATAAATGGAATGGTATAAAGTGTAGAAAGCATTTGAAGGGCTGCGCGCAAGCAGCCCTTTTTGTTAGATAAGAATGAATGTAGGAGACGGTTATGGCGAAGGCAAAAAAAAGTATATATTTCTGTCAGAATTGCGGGCATGAAGAGACGAAATGGCTGGGGCAGTGTCCGATGTGCAAGGAGTGGAATACATTTGTAGAAGAAAAAGTAACGCCGCTCAAAGGAGGTTCATCGAAGAGTGCGGTGAGAGAGGCAGAGGTAACAACTCTTAATAATGTCACAACAGATCAAGATGAAAGAATGCAGACGAACATCGCAGAGTTGGATCGCGTGCTGGGGGGAGGAATTGTGCCGGGATCATTAATTTTGGTAGGCGGCGACCCCGGGATTGGGAAATCTACATTGCTTCTGCAAGTGTGTCAGCAGCTGGCTGCCCAGGGAAGAAAGGTTTTATATATTTCAGGGGAAGAATCGTTGAAGCAGATAAAACTTAGGGCAAACCGAATGGGTGAATTTACCGAACAGCTTTTGCTGCTGTGTGAGACAAATCTAGAAACGATCCGTTTGGTTATTGAAAAACAAAAGCCCGAAATCGCCATTATTGATTCCATTCAGACAATGTACAGTGAGGAAGTGGCATCTGCTCCGGGAAGCGTGTCTCAGGTGCGGGAAGCTACGAATACTTTGATGCAGCTTGCAAAGGGAATGACAATTTCTATCTTTATTGTAGGGCATGTGACAAAAGAAGGTACGGTAGCGGGGCCGAGAGTGCTGGAACATATGGTAGATACCGTATTATATTTTGAGGGTGACAGATATGCGTCTTACAGGATACTGCGAGGCGTGAAAAATAGATTTGGTTCTACGAATGAGATCGGAGTTTTTGAAATGCGGCAGACAGGGCTTGTGGAAGTTTCAAATCCTTCTGAATATATGCTGAACGGCCGGCCGCAGAATGCATCTGGTTCAGTGGTGGCATGTTCTATGGAGGGAACGCGCCCTATTTTGATGGAAATACAAGCACTTGTATGCCAAAGTAATTTTGGAATGCCCAGGCGGACAGCGGCAGGAACTGATTATAATAGGGTTAATTTGCTGATGGCAGTTCTTGAAAAACGGCTGGGACTGCATCTTTCTAATTATGATGCATATGTGAATATCGCGGGAGGGATTAAAATGAATGAACCTGCGATTGATTTGGGAATTGTAATGGCAATCATTTCGAGTTATAAAAACCATCCGATAGCAGAAGGGATGATTGTTTTTGGCGAAGTGGGACTTAGTGGTGAAGTGCGGGCAGTTAGTATGCCGGAACAGCGTGTGGCAGAAGCGAAAAAATTGGGTTTTGAAGTGTGTGTTATGCCAGAAGTGTCTGTAGATATGGTAAAGAAAGTTCAGGGGATAAAAGTAATTGGAGTAAAAAATATCATTGATGTAACAAGATTGATATAAAATGGAGCTTGCTGTCAATTTGTCGTATGGCCGAACGGATACAGAAGAACAGATATTTAAAAAAGGTACTTGACAATTCGGTTTGCGTGTGATAGTCTAAATAAGCTGTCGCGTGAGACAACAGGTTCAGACAGAAAATGACAGACGACGGCAAAAAAAAATAAAAAAAGTTGTTGACAAGCGATGAAAGATGTGATAATCTAAATAAGCTGTCGCGAGGACGACAACAAAGCAGAACCTTGATAACTGAACAATAGACAACGACCCTGAAAATTCTAAAAAGAGAAAATTCAGAGAACAAGCATCTATGAGGATGCAACCTAAAAACAGTAATAACGGGATAGGAAAGCTAGTAGTTTTCCTGAACGAGATGAAACTTAAAGGAAGCTCCTGCGATACTAAGCTCACTCTAAAAAGAGTTCGCAAAGTCATCGAGGAGCGTAAACGGACGTAGGAACCGTG
>CABIYE010000035.1 GCA_902362865.1 Clostridiaceae bacterium | reverse complement strand
ACTGCCAATCACTAACATATCTGCAATTTTCAAGGTTCATCTGAGCCTATTTTTTTAACTCAGTTTTTTCATAGATTACTTGACACTACCGTATTTGTTTCCTTTGTTCTAACTACATATTATCCCTGTCCAAAACAAATAAACAGTCACCAAAAAGGCTCAAAGTTCTATAACTTTTAGTTACCATTTCCAAGAAAATACTTCTTTACCTCCGCAACCACCGCCTCTACCACAGAGTCATCATTTTTCTTAAGAGTCGCAATAACATATTTAGAGGCATGGTGAGTATCCTTGAAATCAATAACTTTAACTTCACTTTCTCTGACTACATCCTTCGATACCACTGCTACACCGGAGCCTATGGACACTTCAAACACAAGCTCATCAAATGTATCAACCTCTTTTCTTACTCTTGGTATATAACCATCCAACTTACATGCTTCCATAAAGTCATTATAAAAGTCCACACCATTTTTCCTGGATAACACAACCATATCCTGCTTCCCTAATTGTTCCGGTGTTACATACTCAAGTTCCGCAAACGGGTGATCAAACGAGCAAATCACACAAATATCATATGTATATAACACATCGTATTTTGCTTCAGGATGCTTCCGAAAATTTGACTCAACACCAAAGCTTATATCTACCTGACCTTCCACTAATCTCTTAAGCGACTCCTCAAAATTATATTTTATAAAGGCTAGCTTAACCTTATCAAACTGAGATTTAACCATGTTTAGTGATTCCAGTATTCTTCTGTTTTCAAAGGAGCCGGTAAATCCTATTCTAATTTCTTGTTGCTCCATTGTATTAAGCCGATTTTGAATACCCTCAACATACTCCTGTACTTTTTTTATTTCATTAAAATAATATTCTCCTGCAGAAGTAAGTACAGGTCGATAACCATCTCTGTTCAACAGCTTTACCCCTAATTCTTCTTCGAGAAGCTTCACTTGTCTGGATAAGTTCGGCTGACTCAAATACATTTTCTGTGCAGCCTTGGAAAATGATTTTTCCTCAACCACAGTTATAAAGTAATATACCTTTTTATCCAACATAGCTCTTCCCCCATAATTCAGTTCAAATCAAAAAGAACACTTTCATAGTCTTTTACAAAATACTTGATATTTTTACGTCCTTTTTGAATAATGGTATGCCCTTCTGATTCCAGCTTTTCTTTCTGCATTTCAGCACCACCGGGATATTTGGCGTTTAACTCTCCATTTGCTTTCAGTGTTCTCCAGTAAGGCGTTTCATCATTAGAACGCTGATAACTTGCCCATGCCACAATAGAAACAAAAATTCCTGCTGTAATAGGTTCTGTAAAATCTGCACCACTCAATTTTGCAAAATATTCTCGGAGCTTTCCAATAGTAATTACCTTACCATACGGAACTTGTTTCATTACTTTGTCGTAGTTGATTGGCGGGGCAAAGAACATCTTACTTCCACCATATTTTTCAATGCTTTTTGGGTCTGTAATAATCTGAAACTTTGGCATATCCTTCTTGTCACGCAACATAGCATTAAAATCCTTTTTATCTTCATTAGCCATATTTGCCACCTCCTGCTTTAAGGATAAGCAATTTATCAATTCTATGCAATGAGACAGTTTAAAAAACTCAATAACTTTATTCTGTTGTGAGGTTTTCAGTTCAGCTACTTCTTCTTTTCTTCTGAAACATGCGTGTATAAATCAGTTGTCATTGCCAACGTGGAATGACCTAAGAGTTTCTGTACTACCTGTTGGTTCACTCCATTTTCATACTTACAATATTTCCAAGCACTTTATCACTTTCAACACTTCATAAGCCATGCACTCAAGCTCACGAACAAGTTCGCTCGCTTGTCGGGCGTCGCCCTTTCTCCTCCTACGGCAGTGCTCACAACCTCGCGAACAAGTTCGCTCAGTTGTCGGGCATACGCCCTATGAATAACAAAAAAGACGTCCTTATTCTTGCAAGCAAGATAAGTCCGTCTTTTCCGTTATTCGCACTGCCTATTTTTGCACAATATTTATGATTCTGCCGGGTACGTAGATTTCTTTTACGATGGTTCCGGTGAGTTTGTCGGCTACGGCTGCTTTTCCTGCCGCTAATGCATCTTCTTTTGAGACATCTGCCGCAAGAGCCACAACTGCTCTTGTTTTTCCATTAATCTGTACGGCAATCTCGATTTCATCGTCTTTCATGGCTTCTTCGTCGTAAGCTGGCCATCCTGCCGCAAAGACTGTCTCATTATGTCCTAACTGTTCCCAGATTTCTTCTGCAATATGCGGGGCAAACGGTGCCAGGAGAACTGCCATACTACCCAGTGTCTCGGTGTCAATTCCGCCTGCTTTTTTAGAAATTTCAACCAGTTTATTGGTGTGCTCCATAAAACCGGAAATAACTGTATTCAGGCTGAAGTTCTCCAGACGTGTTGTAACGTCATAAATCAGTTTATTTCGTTCCTTAATCATTTCTTTTGTGGCTTCGATGTTCTTGTCTTTGCTATCCATCACAAGCCCCCATACTTTTTTCAGGAATCGGGATACACCATCAATTCCACGGTCGTCCCACTCTGCATCTAATTCCGGCGGTCCTACGAAAAGCTCATACATTCTCAGAGAGTCACATCCGTAATCTCTTACCAGATCATCCGGAGATACTACATTTCCTTTAGACTTGCTCATCTTAATTCCGTTCTTACCGGTAATCATTCCCTGGTTAAATAATTTATGGAATGGCTCATCAAAATCTACTACACCGATGTCATACAAAAACTTGGTGTAGAAGCGAGAATACAGAAGGTGCAGTACCGCATGTTCCACACCACCGATATACATATCTACCGGAAGCATCTCGTCCGCCTTTTCTCTGGATACCAATTCTTTATCATTATGATTATCTACATAGCGCAGGAAATACCAGGAGGAACCCGCCCACTGCGGCATAGTATTCGTCTCACGTTTTGCCGGTTTCCCGCATACCGGGCACTTACAGTTCACCCATTCTTCGATTCCGGCAAGCGGCGATTCTCCGGTTCCTGTCGGCTCATAGGATTCTACATCCGGCAGCCTGAGTGGTAATTCTTCTTCCGGTACAGGCACTGCACCGCAATCCGGGCAATGTACAATCGGAATCGGCTCTCCCCAATAACGCTGACGGGAAAATACCCAGTCACGCAGCTTATAATTTACGGTTGCACGGCCAATTCCTCTTTCTTCTATAATATGAGGCGCTTCTTTTTTAAGAACAGCAGATTCCATCCCGTTCCATTCACCAGAGTTAATCATCGTTCCATTTGCCTCTGTATAGGCCTCTGTCATATTTTCAATTTCTTTACCATCCTTCGCTATAACCTGGATGATTGGGATTTTGAATTTTGTGGCAAATTCAAAGTCACGATCATCGTGCGCAGGCACACACATAATCGCGCCTGTACCATAATCAGCCAGTACATAGTCTGATAACCAGATTGGAGTTTTTTCTCCATTTAAAGGATTGATTGCATAACTTCCGGTAAATACACCCGTCTTTTCCTTATCCTGCATACGGTCTACATTGGATTTCATAGATGCTTCGTAAATATATTTTTCTACAGCGTCTTTTGTCTCCGGTGTTGCAAGACTTGCCGCTAAAGCATGTTCCGGCGCCAGCACCATAAAGGTCGCTCCATATAAGGTATCCGGCCTTGTCGTATATACCGTAATCTTCTCGTCCCTTCCCTCTACCGGGAAATCAACCTCTGCACCGTAGGATTTACCAATCCAATCCGCCTGCATCTTCTTAACCTTCTCCGGCCAATCAAGCTTGTCAAGATCATTTAAGAGACGTTCTGCATATGCCGTAATCTTCAGCATCCACTGGCGGAGATTCTTCTTGGTAACCTCTGTCCCACAGCGCTCACATTTTCCGTTCACAACCTCTTCATTTGCAAGACCTGTCTTACAGGATGGGCACCAGTTAATCGGAAATTCCTTCTCATAAGCAAGACCTTCCTTGAACATCTTCACAAAAATCCACTGAGTCCATTTGTAGAATTCCGGATCGGTCGTATTTACTTCCATATCCCAGTCATATAATGCGGCAATTTCATTAATCTGGCGCTTAATATTTGCTACATTCTCTGCTGTAGACTTTGCCGGATGAACCCCCATCTTAATCGCATAGTTCTCAGCCGGAAGACCGAATGCATCCCAGCCCATGGGATGAACGATATAGTATCCCTGCAGCAATTTGTACCTGCTCCATACATCCGAAATAACATACCCTCTCCAGTGTCCTACGTGAAGGCCGTTTCCTGATGGATAGGGGAACATATCCAGACAATAGTACTTCTGCTTCTTATTTCCATCCTTATCTACCTTAGGATTCACCGGGTTCTTCTCCCAGTTCTCCCGCCATTTCTTCTCGATTGCTTTGTGATTATAGACAATCTTCTGTGCCATTTTTATAAATCCTCTCTTTCTGCCATAATGCATTCCTATGAAATAAAAGAGCCTTTCCATCCCGCAAGAGACGAAAAGGCTGTATTCCGTGGTACCACTCTTATTCGCCCGGATTCCGGCCGGACGCACTCATTACTTTCTATAACGGGAAACCCCGCCTCTGCCTATACTACTTGGCGAGGTCTTTTCGAGCCTAGTAGTAAGGCACAACCTGTTGGCTTAGCGAGGTCTTTCCGAGCTTAGCAACATGGTTGTCTCCTCTTTATCACTACTTGGCGAGGTTGTTTCGAACCTAGTAGGCTCCACACCCTCTTAACAATTCGCCTTATATTTCAGCAGAAGAACTCCAAGGCGAGTTGGGAGATTACGCTTACTGCCTTGCACCTTCCGGCAGCTCTCTGAAAACGATAGCCTCTTACTACTCCTCTTCTCAGTCTTTCTCCATATCTTAGACCATTATATGAAGAATGTTAAAATAAGTCAAGCGCATTTTTCACTCATTTTTTACTTTTCAGTTGTTTCTCTTAACAAATTCATGTATAATAAATGGTAAGAAAATACGTATGTTAAATACATAGAAAAAGGAGTGTTTCCCATGGTAAATTTATTGACAGGCCCAAAAGGCAGCGGCAAGACACAGCAGATGATTGAGTTGGCCAATCAGCAGGCGAAAGCTTGTAATGGAAACGTAGTATTTATTAAAAACAGTCACCGTGATACAAGAAGCGTAGCTTTTGACATTCGTGTCGTATGTATGGATGATTATCCGGTAATCACGAACATTGATGAATACATCTGCTTTTTATATGGTATGTACAGCGCAAACCACGATGTAGAATGTATATTTATCGATGGCCTTTTAAAACATGCCAATATTAATTTGGAGGATGTGCCGGAATTCGTAGAAAAATTAAAAAAGATTACTTCTCAGTGTGGAGTAGATTTTTATGTAAGTCTCAGCGCAAGTAAAGATGATCTGAAAGATGTTGACTTCACAGACTGTGCTCTTTTAAATTAAAAAATTACATATGGATATTCAAGGGGTAATCCGCATTGCAGGATTACCCCTTATTAATTTCCCCATCCGCCGCTACACCAGCTTTTCATACAGTAAGGTGATAAGCGGCATCGTGACAATGGAAAACAGAACAGACATGACGTTAATAACACTGGCATATTTTGCATCCTGCTCATAAATCTGCGCCAGCTGCGTAACCATAACTGCTGCAGGCGCGCTTGTGGCAAGCAGGACAATCAAAAGAATATATTCCGCTTCCTTATGCATACCGCTCATTCCGGTAAATACAAATATAAATACAGTAATCACCGGAAATGCAACCAGGCGCAGGAAGCAAATCAGATACGGCCTCTTCTGACAAAATACCCCCCGAAGGTCTACATCTGCAACCAACATACCTATCACCATCATACTAATCGGTCCGATTGCATCGCCAAAAGCGCTGATACAGCTTGCTACAGGAGCCGGAAGCCTTATCTGCAGTGCAAAAAGCAGAAGCCCGATTCCAATGGCAATGACATTGGGATTCCATAACATCTGCTTCATATCTGCCTTGCCTTTTCCGCAGATAACCGCCTGTCCATGCGTCCATATCAGCACGGTCTGGACAACAATAAATGCCGTCGTATAGAATACCCACTCCTGTCCCAGCACAGCGCTGACCAGGGGAATAATCAAGTAACCGGAATTTGAATACACGACAGATGCTTTCTCTATCCCATTCAGGCCAAGAGGCTTGCCAAGCAGTCTACCTCCGATAATCATCAATCCGTGCACCAACACTGATGCTGCAAACGCAAGCAGCAGTCCCTGCAGTTTTTCCGCTGTAAATGCAATCTGAAATGCGTCAATCACCACAAATGGTGAACAAATGTATACTACAACATTTGAAATGATTTTGCTGTCTTCTGTACGGAATTTCCCCGACTTTACTGCCACATAACCTACCAGCCCCATCAGAAACAGCGCTACAATCTGCTCTGCTAAAAGTATGCTCAATCCCATTTTCTCTCATTCCTGTTTTTTATTCTATGGACATAACCATATTTGCCCTTGTATCTTCTTTATATTCCAGCGTAATCTCCTGTCCCACTTCGTACTTAATGATATCAATATAATCCACCACAGATACATCAAATATCTCTTCCGATCCCTCAATCATCAGATAATAATGGGAATTGCCGTCAATGACTCCCTGGGCAATCTTCGTGATTTTCCCTGTAATGGTCTTCACTTCTCTGGTATCTTCCGCTTCCTGCTTTACGCCGTTGCTGAGAAGAAGGCTGAGATAGCTTTCCTCACATTGGCTGACGCTGTCCCCAATGGCAACAATCTGGTACTTCTGTACATTCACCATAGCATATTTCTTCACAAGTCCCGCATCATCCTTTAAAGCAATGAAGTATGTCGGTTCATCTGAAATATTAAGCAGCAGCGGAAAAGTTGCCTGATATTTTAAGTTCTGCACCTGCCCTTCTGCCGATGCCATAGCTGCCGCCTCGGTAGCTCCTTCTACCTTATAATACTTTGTCTCCATCGTCCGCTGATTTGCAAGTACGAATCCTACATTAGACTGATCTCCATTTACGGAAGTAACCCCTGTATACATCCATACATCATCATCCAGCGCCAGATAATTGTAGCCATCCGTAGTTTCCAGACAATCCCTCTGACCGAGGATACTATTGAAAAATCCATGTTTCAGCGTCCCATAATAATCAAATAACCGGACAAGCAAATCTGCAGAATATGCACGGTCAATCCACGTCGGCGCATCTTCAATGGCATAATCTTCCGTCTCGCCGGTAATGGCATTGCACAGTACAACTCTTCCCACCGTCTCGCCGCCAAATAGACCGATATTGAACTTCTTAACCGGAGCGATCCAATATGGAACGCCATCTTCATCAATTTCAAAGCTAAGGTTATCATAAATATAAGTCGGATGTTCAAAACGCAGATGACGATAAATATTACGGTTAAAATATTCACTGGTGGAATATTTAATTCCTTCTTCCAGCTTCACCAGCTCGGTATTCTGATTTGCCATATCAATCCGGATATACGCAGGAATCCCTTCCGAACGGTTCGTAAACCATTTGATAACGCTGGCATATTTCAGCGGCGTCACCCTCACCGGACGTCCCTGATAATTAATCTGGCTGTAAATATCATCTGCCTCAAACTGGGATACCATGTCTACCATACTTCCCATCTTCCGGTCTCCAAGGATTTCCGCCGAATCCTTGTCAAGAAGCGGAATCTGGTCGAAAGAAATCTCCTCCACGTCCTCTGTGAATTCCCCTTCTTCCACCTCCATCAGTTTCTGATACCGTTTCGCATTAATAATCGGAGAGGATAAAAGGCTTCCAACCAGGTAAATAATCCCCACACCCAGAATCATAAAGAGAAAAACCTTCATGACTTTCGACTGCTTCACTTCTTTTACGCCCAACTTCTTTCGCAGTGCATAAATAACTGCCACAGCTGCCAGGAAAAATAACAGGAAAAACCATGCTTCCGAAGAGTGCAGATTTGCAGCCGGAAGTGCAATATAATAATAAATTCCTGCTATGATTACCAATATAATTCCAATTAAAATTTTCTTGGATGCTTTCATTTACCTTCCTCCTTTACACCATTTTTTAAAATTTCTTTCTCCATACAAATGAAAACAGCATCATGAACGGGAATATCTCCAGTCTTCCCGCCAGCATATCCAGACAAAACACAATCTTAGAAAGCGGCGAAAAGTCTGCAAAGTTTCCAGTCGGCCCCACAGCGCCAAATCCTGGGCCGATGTTATTTACCGTAGCAATTACGGAACTGAATGTAGTTGAAAAGTCAAAATTGTCCAGCGAGACAATCAAAACCGACACGATAACCAGTACCACGTATGCCACAATATATACATACACATTCATAATCGTACTGTCGCTTAATTTCTTCCCGTTTACGCGCACTACATTCACAGACTTCGGATGCAGCATTTCCTTAATCGTGCGGGAGATGCTTTTCAAAAGAATCAAAAGCCTGGATACCTTAATTCCGCCTCCGGTAGAAGATGCACAGGCACCAATCACCATCAGCGTCATAAGTATACATTTTGAAAATTCCGGCCAGAGATTGAAATCTGTCGTTGCATACCCTGTCGTTGTAATAATTGTACTTACCTGGAACGCCGCGTGGCGCAGAGCTGTCCCCACAGATTCCTCCATGTGGCTGATATTTACCGTAATCATCAATATGGCAGCTGCAATGATCCCAAAATAAGTCCGCAGCTCTTCGTTTTTGTATAATGTTTTTGCATCTCCAAGAAGCAAAAAGAAGTATAAGTTAAAGTTTACTCCAAACAGTGCCATAAAAATAGTAATCACCCATTCAATATAGGCGCTGTCAAAATGAGCCACACTATCCGCATAATTAGAGAATCCTCCGGTTCCGGCTGTACCAAATGCATGAATCAGGCTGTCAAAAAGATTCATCCCTCCAAGCAAAAGCAAAATGACCTCTACCATTGTCAGCACAAAGTACATTCCATACAGAAGCTGTGCCGTAGAGCGGGACTTCGGCAGAAGCTTATCCTTTTCCGGCCCCGGAACCTCTGCCCGCATCAAATGCATAGAATTCTTCTTGTCCAATGTAGTAAGTACCATAACGAATACCAGAACGCCCATACCGCCAACCCAATGGGTAAAGCTTCGCCAAAACAACATACATTGGGGAAGAGCCTCCACATCTCTCAATATGGAAGAGCCCGTCGTGGTAAATCCTGATACTGTCTCAAAAACAGCATCCAGATAATTGGGAATGCTGCCTGACAGAAAAAAGGGAAGCGCTCCGAACAGCGACCACAAAATCCATGCACAGGATACTATAACCAGCCCGTCCTTTGCATAAAGCGTCGTCTCCTCCGGTTTTTTTCTTCCGGTCAAAAGAAAAATCAATACCAGTACCGCCGCCGTAATCAGAAAGTACACCGTGCTCTCCTCCTGATAAGCAGCCCCGACAAGAGCCGAAATCAGAAGCAGCCCGGCTTCCGCCCCCAGCATCCTTCCCAATATATATCGTATCATTTTCCTATTCATGTCTTCTCCCTCGTTACAGCATAATATCTCTCAAATCATTAATCTTTTGATCCATGTTAATTACAACCACGCTGTCTCCCACTTCCATATGATCGTCGCCATTGGGAATGATAATCTTCCCTCTTCGGCCAATGCAGGCTATCAGATTATTCTGCTTTGTACTCAGATTCTTAAGTGGAATATTGGTATATTCACACTCTTTCCTGATTATAAATTCCAGCGCTTCGACGCGATCGCCTACCAGACGGTACATCGTCTCTATATTCGCGCTCTTAAGAGATTTTTTCCTGGCTCTTACATAGCTTAAAATTGCATCCGCAGTGGCACTCTTCGCAGACACAATACTGTCAATGCCCAGTCCCTCAACCATCTGTGCTCTGGAATCTTCATTCACCTTCGCTACAATCTTCGGAACATTCTGGGTTTTGCCAAACAAAGCCATAATAATATTCTCTTCATCCATTCCGGTAAGCGCCACCAATGCATTTGCATACTCAATTCCTTCTTCTTTTAAAAGATTATAATCCGTAGCATCGCCGCAGATTACCGTTGCCTCCGGGAGCATCTCGGAAAGATTTTCACATTTTAACCGGTTCTGCTCAATAATCTTCACCCGCATCCTTGCCTGCAGAAGCTGCTGTGCCAGATAATAGCTTACTCTTCCTCCGCCGCAAATCAGCACATTCTTAACTTTGTTTGACCGTTTGCCTAATGCATTAAAGAAGGATTCCAAATCCTTGTGAGTCGCCGCCACATAAATCTTGTCCCCAGCTTGAAGCAGAAAATCGCCATCCGGAATATATACGTCTTTTCCCCGCTTAACCGCGCACACCAGAATCTTAATCTGATATTTCTGATAAATCTCGGCAAGAGACAAGCCCACCAGACGGCTCTCTTCTTTCAAAGCAAATTCTATCAGCTCAACACGGCCTTTTACAAATGTCTCAACCTTACTTGCATCCGGGAACAGAAGTACCCTTGCAATCTCATTTGCAACAGCATATTCCGGATTGACTGCCATACTCAGGCGTAAATCTTCCTTCAAAAGCCCCATCTGCTTGTAATATACCGGATTCCTGACCCTGGCTATGGTATGCTTTGCTCCCAACCGCTTAGCAAGAAGGCAGCTGAGCATATTCAGCTCATCTGTCGACGCACAGGCAATCACCAAATCTGCATGTGGAACATCCGCTTCTTTCTGGATTTCTGCATTCGCCCCATCTCCTGTAATGCAAAAAATGTCAAGATTGTCAATGGCTGATTTCAATTTCCCTTCATTCTGATCGATCAATACAACATCATAATCTTCTTCTGATAATTGGGCCGTCAGCTTATGCCCGACCTTTCCATCACCTATGATTACTATCTTCACAATTCTTACCCTCTTCTTATCTTCAAGATTCATCTGCCGGATTCATGTCAGATGCAAGCTGTCTTTCCATCTGAAACAAATATAGCATATGGATTATAGCACTTTTGTACTCAGACTTCAATCGAATCATCGCTGTTATAGCAAAAAGAAAACACTCCACAATTCTTATCGTGAAGTGTTTTGATTTTCTCTATGGGCACAGTACGATATCAGCCATCCCTTTCCATTCTTCGGGACAGGCATCTGTCAGAATCGTCCCCGCCGACATCCCGGCAAATGTCACGGAACTGACGCGGTTAAATTTACTATTATCACTGACAATATAAGCTTTCTGGCATTGCTCCACCGCAGTTTTCTTCACCAGCGCCTCTCTGTCATCCGGGGTTGTAAATCCTGCATGCGGGTTGATTCCGTTTGTCCCGAAAAAGCCCTTGGTAAAATGGTAATCCTTAAGCGTCAGCGCCGCCATGGTTCCTACCACCGCCTCCGTTGAACTTTTCAGGGTTCCTCCCACTAATATAACACGGATTCCACTTGCTGCAAGCCTCTGTGCATGGGCAACTGCATTGGTTACGAAAGCAGCCTTCCTTTCTTCTATAAAATCCAGCATAAGCCCGGTGGTCGTCCCCGCATCCAGATATACAAAATCCTGGGGCTGAATCAGAGAAGCCGCATATCTGGCAATACGCCTTTTCTCTTCTCTGTTAATCTCTTTCTTCTGCGCTACCGTTGGCTCTGCTGATATATAGACATTATCCGGCATCACGGCGCCGCCGAATACCTTTACCAGCCGCCCCGCCTTATCCAAAACCGTAATATCTCTCCTTGCCGTCGACTCCGAAATTCCCAGAAGCTCTGTCAGTTCAGCCACCGTAATACTACGGCGCTCCTCAAGAATTTTCAGAATCATCGCATGTCTTTGCTCCGATAACATACCATCCTCCATCTTTGCCTTTCTTACTTAGACTCCGGTATTCCCTGCCTTATATGCCTCCACATCCGTCTCCAGCACAATCTTACGAATCGGAAGTATCCTTCCCGGAGACACAGACAGTTCATCCACTCCCATGGCAAGGAATTTCTGTGTAAGCTCCAAATCCGCACCCAGCTCACCGCAGATTCCCGCCCAGATTCCTGCTTTATGTGCATTCTCTACTACCATTTCTATCATCCGCAGGACTGCCGGGTGATGGGCGTCATAGAATTCATCCAACGACGGATTCTGCCGGTCAATTGCCAGCGCATACTGGGTTAAGTCATTTGTTCCTATACTGAAGAAATCCACTTCTTCCGCCAGCATATCGCTAATCATTACCGCTGCCGGAGTCTCAATCATAATCCCCTGTTCCGGCCGGCCATACGCAATTCCCTGGCTGGAAAGCTCTTCTTCTACTTCATTTACGATTTCTTTGATCCGGCGTACCTCTGCCACGCTGGTAATCATCGGATACATAATCGCAATCTTTCCAAACGCACTGGCACGCAGCAGCGCCCTTAACTGTGTCTTGAAGATTTCCGGCCGTGTCAGGCAGATACGGATGGCACGGCATCCCATTGCCGGATTCTCTTCCTTCGCCATCTCAAAATAGTCACACTGCTTATCCGCGCCAATATCCAGTGTCCTGATAATCACACGTTTTCCTGCCATCGTCTCTGCCACAGTCCGGTAAATCTGAAACTGTTCTTCTTCTGTCGGGAACTGATCTTTCTCGAGGTAAATGAATTCGCTCCGAAAAAGTCCGATACCGCCGGCATCGTTCTGAAGAACTGTGGCAAGGTCTTTCATATTTCCAATATTAGCATACAGCATGATTTTTTTACCGTCAAGCGTGATATTCTCCTTGCCCTTCAAGGTCTGAAGCAGTTCTTTCTTTTCGTTTTCCTCCTGCTGTATCTTCCGCATACGGTCTAAAGTCTCCGGATCCGGATCTACATAGAATGTACCGTTGGTTCCATCCACAATCCCCATTTTCCCATCTATATCTGCATCCAGTGAAAGTTCTGTCCCAATCAGCGCCGGAATACTCATGGTTCTTGCAAGAATTGCTGTGTGGGAATTCACAGAACCACGGACCGTGACGAAAGATAGCACCATTTCTTTATCAAGCTGCACTGTCTCGGACGGTGCAAGATCATCTGCCACAATAATTGCAGGTTCATCTGCAAGAATCCCCTGCTCAGCCTTTCCATGCAGGATTGACAGAAGCCTCTCTGAAATATCCCTGACGTCAGCCGCCCGCTCCCGCATATAATCATCATCCATGGATGCGAACATCTGCGCAAAATTATCTGCTGTCTGCGCCACCGCATACTCCGCATTCACCTTCTGTGTGCTGATAATATTTTCTACGGATTCCCGATAATCATCATCTTCCAGCATCATCTGATGGATTTCAAAAATCGCAGCATTTGCCTCTCCCACTTCCTTCAGCGCCTTCTCATAAAGCTCTGCAAGCTGCTCCATAGCCTGCTTGGTTGCCTCATGGTAGCGCGCGGTCTCCCTCTGTGTATCCTCTATCCTGACACGCTTTACCTGCTGTTCACCCTTACTATATACTCTGATTCTGCCAATGGCAGTTCCGCC
Source organism: Clostridiaceae bacterium (assembly GCA_902362865.1). Taxonomy (GTDB): domain Bacteria; phylum Bacillota; class Clostridia; order Lachnospirales; family Lachnospiraceae; genus Claveliimonas; species Claveliimonas acetigenes. The sequence continues at coordinate 16,093 of CABIYE010000035.1, read as the reverse complement.
AAATACACTTTTTCCCTTATATATCTGCATCGCCATTCCTCCTGGTTCCCGTCATTTCCGTTCCTATCCGCCTATAGCACACAAGGCTCCGGCACCATGTGCTCCGAGCCTTGCGTAAACTGTCCATATGATTTACAGGTTCTCCTGCATGAATCTGCTGATTGCCTCGTATGCCGCATCTTCATCTTCGCCATCAAAGGTAAGGACAACCTCATTGCCTTTCTTTACGCCAAGTCCCATAAGTCCGAAGATTTTCTTGCAATCGCCTGCCTTGCCGTCTTTGGACAATTGAATACTGCACGTAAATGCCTTCGCAGCCTTTACTAATTCCCCTGCCGGGCGCGCATGGATTCCTTCCGGGTCTGTAATTACATACTTAAATTCTTTCATAACTATTCTCCTTTTTCTTTTATTTTATTGTATAAGCTTCTACTCTTCAACATTTTTCTTCAATATGCCAAGCAATATAGTAGATACTGCCGTTCCTGCAACCAGCGCCACAACATACATCAGGGCATTTCCCACCACCGGGAATACGAAGATTCCGCCGTGAGGAGCCATCAGCGTACAGCCAAACAGCATAGACAGCGCTCCTGCCACTCCTGAACCAATCACACAGGATGGAAGTACATGGATCGGATCCGATGCCGCATATGGAATTGCTCCCTCTGTGATAAATGCAAGCCCCATGATAAAGTTAGTAGGACCGGATTCTCTCTCTTCTTTTGTAAATTTCTTCTTAAAGAGAAGTGTTGCCAGTGCAATTGCACAAGGAGGCGTCATTCCTCCAATCATAACAGCCGCCATAATATCATAATTTCCCGCTGCGATTGCCGCTGTACCGAATACATACGCCGCTTTATTAAACGGGCCACCCATGTCAATCGCCATCATACCGCCAAGAATCAATCCCAGAATTACCTTGCTTGTGCCTCCCATGCTTGTAAGTCCATTATTCAGTGCCGTATTGATGCCGCCCATTACCGGCTCTACTATGAAGGACATCAAAAGCCCCATAATCAGAATACCAATCAGCGGATAAATGAGTACCGGCGCGATTTTTTCCAGGAAATCCGGCAGCTTATCACAAACCTTGCGAAGAAGGAGAATTGTATAGCCTGCCACAAAACCAGCTACCAGCGCTCCCAAAAAACCAGATTTACCATTAGCTGCAATCATCCCGCCTACAAAGCCAAGCGCCAGCGCAGGTCTGTCTCCGATTGCCATCGCAATAAATCCTGCCAGCACCGGAAGCATGAATCCGAATGCAACACCGCCCAGGTTCTTGAACCATGCCGCGATTGGCGTAATCGTACCAAAGTTTACTCTTTCTGCTACATCCAGCGCGTTCATATCCACACAGAGTCCGTCAATCAAGAATGCAATCGCAATCAGAATACCTCCTCCGACTACGAAAGGAAGCATATGGGACACTCCATTCATAAGCTGTGCATAAATCTGATGTCCCACACCGCCGCTCTTTTTTGTCGGCTGTCCCACGGCTTTTGTTCCTGATTGCCCATGATATACCGGAACATTTCCTGCAATTGCCTGCTCTACCAATTCATTTGCCCGGCTGATTCCATCAGACACCTGACATTCAATCACTTTCTTCCCATCAAATCTGTCCATGGGAACCTGTGTATCTGCTGCAACGATAATACAGTCTGCCTCTTCGATTTCCTTTGCAGTCAGCACGTTCTTTGCCCCGCCGGATCCTCTGGTTTCTATTCTGATATAACAATTCTTCTCTTTCGCTGCCTTCTCAAGTGCCTCTGCAGCCATATAAGTATGAGCAATTCCCGTGGGACAGGATGTCACGGCAAGAATCTTTACCTGCGCACCTTCTGCCTCGCCCGTGTCCGCCAGTCTTTCGTCAATACTTGCTTTTTCTTCATCTGCTTTGTCAATAATTGCAAGGAATTCATCCACAGATTTTGCATTGCGGAGATTATTAGAAAATTCCTCATCCATCATCAGCACAGAAAGTTTACTCAACACATCAAGGTGGACATTATCCTCTGTATTCGGCGCTGCAATCAGGAAAATCAACGTAACCGGTTCTCCGTCCAGTGAATCAAAGTCAACCCCATCCTTTACTACCATTGCCGCAAGCCCGGGCTTACTTACTGCGTCGCATTTTCCATGGGGAATGGCAATTCCTTCCCCGATGCCTGTCGTACTTTCTTCTTCTCTTGCGTATACCTGCCTGCGGTAACTTTCCGCATCTTTAATCTTACCGCTTTTCACCATCAGTTCAACCACCTGGTCGAGAGCCTCGCTCTTACTTCCCGGTGTTCCTGAAAGGGAAATACTCCGTTTGTCTAACAGTTCTGTAATTCTCATTCCATTTCCTCCTACTCACCGATTACCTGTTTATATACTGTCTCTATCTCTTCTTTTGTTGCCAACATCTCTGAAAATGCACTTGCACTTCCTGCCGAAACTCCCATGCAGAATGCATGTCTGTAATCCTTCTTTTCCAACCATCCCGCGATAAAACCTGCCACCATGGAATCCCCGGCGCCCACGCCATTGATAAGCTTTCCTTTCGGAGCCGGCGCCTCCTGCACGGTTCCATCCTCCGCTACCAGAACAGCTCCCTCGCCGGCCATAGAAACCAGTACATTCACAGCTCCCATTTCCTTAAGCTTCCTGGCATAAGGAATAACTTCCTCCCTTGTCCGAAGCTCCGTCTTAAAAATCTCACCTAACTCATGATTATTTGGCTTTACCAAAAACGGATGATATTCCAGAACATTAACCAGAAGATCTCTTGTGGCATCCACTACAATCATCACACCGCGCCCCTGAAGTCTTGCCATAATCTTCTTATAAATATCATCCGGCATAGAATTCGGGATGCTTCCTGCCAGGATCAGGACATCCCCTTCCTCCAGGGCGTCCAACTTCTCCATCAGCTTCTTCAAAGCGGCTTCATCAATATAAGGTCCGCAGCCATTGATTTCCGTCCCGTCAATAGATTTCAATTTTAAGTTGATTCTTGAAATACCGTTTTCAATTGGGATAAAATCGGTTCTTACTCCCATCTTCTCTACCCGGCGGATAATCTCCTTCCCTGTAAATCCGGCCTCAAATCCAAGCGCCGTATTCTCGATCCCCAGATTTCCAAGTACCATCGAAACATTCAATCCCTTCCCTCCGGGAAGCATTAATTCCGAACTGGTCCGATTCGTAAGCCCGAGCTTAAAATCTTCTACTGAAACGATATAATCTAACGACGGATTAAATGTAACCGTGTAAATCATCTCATTTCCTCCTTGCTTTATTTTGTAATTGTATTATACTTTCAAACTCAGCCAAAGTCAATCACACTAATTCACAAATTACCAAATCTATTTTTATGTATTCTGCACAATTTTGGTTCTTTTTGACCGTTTTTGATTGATTTAATCTTTATACTGAAGGTATTATCCCCAATTCACAATAAATTATAACAAAGCGGACAAGTCCGCCTCGAATTTCCCATTATCATAAAAACCGGGATGTACACCGCCAAGTGTACATCCCGGTCATAGAATCTACCTTTTTTCTATTCTTATTCTTCTGCCGCGCGCTTTGCAATCTCTGCTTCCTGAACATCGGACGGAGCCTGCTCATAACGTGCAAATTCGTACTCATACGTTCCGCGTCCGCCGGTCATAGAACGGAGAGTGGTGCAATAACCGAACATTCCTGTCATCGGCACATCTGCCTCAATGATCTGATAACCGCCATTGACAGGTGTCATACCAAGGACACGTCCGCGGCGTTTATTCAGATCGCCCATTACATCGCCGGTGTAATCATCCGGAACCGTAACCTTCACAGACGCGATTGGCTCTAACAGAACCGGTCCGGCTTCCATAAAGCCTTTCTTAAACGCCTGGATCGTAGCCGTCTTAAATGCCATCTCAGAAGAATCTACCGGATGATAAGATCCATCATAAAGAGTTGCCTTCACGCCGACTACCGGATAACCTGCAAGAGGTCCCTTCAGCACAGATTCCTGCAATCCTTTTTCCACTGCCGGGAAGTAATTCTTCGGAACAGCTCCGCCTACTACACACTCTTCAAATACATACGGAGTCTCCATATCCCCGGAAGGCTCAAAGCGCATCTTAACGTGGCCGTACTGTCCATGTCCGCCGGACTGCTTCTTATACTTGGTATCTACGTCTGAATTCTTCTTGATTGTCTCACGGAAAGCAACCTTCGGCGTCTCAAGCTGAATCTCACATTTATATCTTGCCGCCAGCTTGCTTGCTGTAATCTCAAGATGCTGGTCGCCCATTCCATAAATCAATGTCTGACGGTTCTCACTGTCATTGACAGCCTTGAGCGTCACATCCTCCGCCATCATCTTCTGCAGAGCCTGGGATACTTTATCTTCATCGCCTTTATTCTTGCAGGCATACTTCATATATGTATAAGGTTTCGAGTACTCTGTCTTTCCGTAAAGAACCTGATTTGCCTTCGTGGAGAGAGTGTCTCCCGTCTTCGTATTGGCAAGCTTCGCAATCGCTCCGATATCACCGGCAAACATCTCGCTTACTTCCGTCGGCTTATTACCGGACATAGTATAAATCTTGCCCAGTTTCTCTTCTGCCTCCGACGTAGGATTATACAGCGTATCTTCTCCTTTGATAACACCGGAACAAACTTTAACGAAGGAATATTTTCCGATAAACGGATCCACCATCGTCTTAAATACATAAGCACTCTTCGCCACCGCGAAATCATAATCCGCCTCAAAGATCTCATTCGTTGTGCGGTTAATTCCTGCGCACTCCCTGCAGTCAGGGCTTGGGAAGAAACGAACAATATCCGAAAGAAGGTTCGCCACGCCCTGCGCCTGGATATTCGATCCCATCGCTACCGGGACAATGCTTCCTTCCATAACTTCTGTACGCATTGCTGCGCGGATCTCTTCTACAGAAAACTCTTCACCTGCAAAATAGCGTTCCATATATTCTTCACTGATCTCCGCAACTGCTTCTAATAATTTCTCACGGTAAATTTCAAGATTGGGTTTGCAGTACTCCGGTATCTCGCATTCTTCTCTCTGTCCGATGCCTGTATACTTTCTTCCGGAATTCTTAATAACATTCACGTAACCCACCAATTTCTCATTCTCACGGATTGGCTGGAAATGCGGTGCGATCTTCTTACCATAACGGTCTGTAAGCTGCTGCACTACCTCACGGAAACTGGCGTCATCCACATCCATCTCTGTTACATAGACCATACGGGGCAGGTTATACTTATCGCACAATTCCCACGCCTTCTCTGTACCTACCTCTACGCCTGCCTTACCGGACACTACAACAACTGCCGCGTCCGCAGCGCTGACTGCTTCTTCAACTTCTCCCACAAAATCAAAATATCCCGGTGTATCCAGAATATTAATCTTCGCCTTTTCCCATTCAATCGGCACCAAAGATGTACTGATTGAAAATCCACGTTTCTGCTCTTCTTTATCAAAATCGCTGATTGTATTGCCATCCGCCACTTTACCCATACGATTCACGGCGCCGGATACGTAAGCCATAGCCTCCACAAGGCTTGTCTTCCCGCATCCTCCATGTCCTAACAGGACCACGTTTCTGATTTCGTCCGTTCTGTAAACTTTCATATTTAGCTGCCTCCTTGTTCGTAAAATCTCATATGTATATTGTACTAAAAAACTCTTTTTTTTACAACTCTTTTATGCATCTTTTACAGAATAATTGCTTTTTCACTTTAAAGCGCCATAGCGTTGACAAACCTCCTACGAACGTAGTACAATATTCCGGAAGAAAAAGAAAGGAAAGCAAAAACATGAAAAAGAAAATCGGCTTTATCGGTCTGGGGCTGATCGGCGGTTCTATTGCCAAAGCAATCCGACAGTATTATCCCGATTACCAGATTATAGCCTTTGATAAAAATAAAGAAACACTGGCTCTTGCCACTCAGGAATCCCTGATTGACGTAGCAGCCACTACCATTGACGACAATTTCCGGCACTGCCATTACATTTTCCTGTGTGCTCCGGTCGCTTATAACACTGCCTACCTGCCTCAAATCCGGGAATATCTTCAAGAGGACTGTATCCTGACCGACGTAGGCAGCGTAAAAGCCAGCATCCACCAGGAGATTGAACGTCTTCATATGGAAGAACACTTTATCGGCGGGCACCCCATGGCAGGCTCTGAAAAGAGTGGTTATGCCAACTCCAAGGCAATGCTGATTGAAAATGCCTACTATATTATTACACCTACTTCCAAAGTCAGTAAGGACAGGGTGGAAGAATATACTGCTTTTATCACAAGTCTGAAAGCGCTCCCCATCGTCCTCAATTATAAAGAACATGATCATATTACGGGCACCATCAGCCATCTGCCTCATATCATCGCCTCCACGCTTGTCAACTACGTGCGGGACACAGACTCAAAAGACGGGGTGATGAAACAGCTTGCAGCAGGCGGATTTAAGGATATCACCCGGATTGCCTCCTCTTCTCCCACCATGTGGCAGCATATCTGCTTAAAGAACAGGGAAAACATTTCCCAGATTCTGGGAGATTATATAGAAGCGCTTTCCCACGCAAAGGCTGCCATAGACCAGGCAGATGAGCAGACCATTTACAACATGTTCGACGCTTCCAGAAATTACCGCAACTCCATTCCTGACACTTCCGCAGGTGCAATCAGCAAAACCTTTGCCCTGTACTGTGATATTATTGACGAGGCAGGCGGGATTGCCACTATTGCAACCATTCTGGCATCAAACAATATCAGTATTAAGAATATCGGGATCATCCACAACCGTGAATTTGAAGAAGGCGTACTGCGCATCGAATTCTACGAAGCAGACTCCTCCAGGCGGGCTGCGGAGCTTTTGAAAAAATACCGCTACATCGTATATGAACGATAAACCAAACTAACAATAGGGAGAATCCATCTATGAAAACAACTCAGATTTCTAAAAGAACCAGCCCTTTACGCGGCGAGATTACCATCCCCGGAGATAAGTCCATCTCCCACCGTTCTATTATGTTCGGCGCTCTGGCAAAAGGCACAACAGAGATTACCAATTTTCTGAAAGGAGCAGACTGCCTTTCCACCATTGATTGTTTCCGGAAACTGGGAGTTCAGGTGGAAGAATCTTCTGATACCATCCTGGTTCACGGAAAAGGGCTTCACGGGCTCCTGCCGCCTTCCGATATCCTGGACACCGGAAACAGCGGAACCACCACCCGGCTCATATCCGGAATTCTTGCCGGGCAGAACTTTACATCCATCCTTTCCGGAGATGACTCCTTAAATTCCCGCCCCATGGGAAGGATTATGGAACCTCTCCGCATGATGAGTGCGCATATCACCAGCATCCGCGACAACAACTGCGCACCTTTAAGAATTGAGCCGGGACAGCTATGTGGAATCCACTACCACTCAAAGGTTGCCTCCGCCCAAGTAAAATCAGCCATCCTTCTGGCCGGATTATATGCAGAAGGAAAGACTTCCGTTACAGAACCGGTCCTTTCCAGAAACCACACAGAGTTAATGCTAAAAAGCTTCGGCGCCCGAATCGAATCCTCCGGCACCACCGCTTCCGTTTCTCCCTGTGAAGAACTGTATGGCCAGAAAATCATCGTACCGGGAGATATTTCCTCTGCTGCCTACTTCATCGCCGCCGGGCTTCTTGTTCCCGGTTCGGAATTATTAATCCAGAATGTAGGCATCAACCCGACCCGCGCAGGTATCTTAAAAGTCTGCAGGGACATGGGCGGAGATATTACCTATTTGAATGAAAAAACTGCCGGTGGAGAGCCGACAGCCGATCTTCTGGTACGCTACAGCCATCTCCGCGGAACCGTTATAGAAGGAAGTCTGATTCCCACTTTAATTGATGAAATCCCAATCATCGCCGTGCTGGCTGCATTTGCGGAAGGAACCACCATTATCAGAGATGCCGCTGAATTGAAAGTCAAAGAAACGAACCGTATCGACACCGTGACCGAAAATCTTCGCGCAATGGGAGGTAGCATCACTCCTACGGAAGATGGTATGATAATCGAAGGCACAGGCGCATTACACGGCAGCGTAATTAACAGCCATTTAGACCACCGGATTGCCATGGCATTCGCCATTGCCGCCCTGGCGTCGGAAGGCGAGACTCAGATTCTTGACAGCCAATGCGTGGATGTCTCCTATCCCGGATTCTTCCACATACTTCTAAAAAAATGATAAAATGTTTAAAAGAGACGCCGGTCTAAACCGGCGTTCTCTTCTTTTTATATAACAGGAAATTCCTTCGGAATCCCCTGTTATATAAAATGCACTTCGTGCAGTGATGCGCAGCTCGCGGAAATGAAATTACTGTGTTACAGTCCGCTCGCGCGCGGCGATTGCGCACAAGGCGCAATCTTTTTTATTCTCCCTCTTCGTAATTCTCCAGGCTCTGCCGCAGCTTTTTCAGACTGCTCACAAAGCTTTCAATCTCTTCATCTGAGAACAAGAGAAACAACCGGTTCGTCTCATTAGCAAGAGGCTCATCATAGTCTGCAAGATACTGATATGCCTTCTGTGTCAGCTCCACCTTCAGCGCCCTTGCATCCTGTCTGGATCTGCTGACAGCAACATAGCCCTTTGCCTCCAGCGAGGTCAGCATTTTCTTTACATTCTGCCTTGTGGTTCCCACATATTCCGCAATGCTATTAATACTCTTCTCTTCCTCATCCATCCGAGAAATCAGCATCAGGAGAAACCACTGTCTGAAAGTAATCTCCGGCAGTACGCCGTCGCCAAAACGGGTAAGACCATTGGACAGCAATGAAATCGCTCCTATAATAAATTCTTCTTTTTCTGTTCTATACATTTCTACACCTCTAATTGCGCAACCAGTTGCATTTTTAGCACATGCAATCTATTACTTATTTTTTCTTTCAGCCTAATAGTATCTGACGTTTACTTTCTTCCCCAGATTCTGTGCGCATTCCTTTAATTGCTCTACAAGATTCATCCGGATACTCAGGTCGAAAGGGAGATCCGGATTCTCATGGGCTGTATTCATGGCTTTTCCCACGAACAGATTCAGATCCGTGCATTCTTCAATGAGAAGCCTCGCCAACTTAGACGCTCCATTCCCGGCATCCAACTCATCAAAAAATGCCTCGTCAAATTCATCTCTCTCATAACGCTTCAGAAGGCCAAGAGCCTTTCCGAGAGTCAATACTCCCTCCGTCACCAAATCCAGCCCTTCAATCGTTGCCATCGGCGGCACACTGGGGTCTGCATAATCAATAGAAGTAACGATGTCCTTCTTCAGCACGCGGGCCGCTATATTGGCACTGGTACCTCCGCAGACTACCTTCTTCCCCTCCTGCTTCATCAGATCTTGTATCACCCTTTCGTCATCCGCTTTTTGTAACGGCGGTCCGGTAAAGATATTCACCACTCTGCGCGGGATCACTCGGGCAACTGCAATCGTCGTATCGTCCCCTGGTTTCTCACCGTACAATTCATAACACGCCTGACTCAGCATCGCCGTAAGCCTGGACGCCGACAAAGTCTCCTTCGTACATTTCAGCGTATATGCCGCCATATCCTCCCACTGCCAGCCAAAGTTCAGAAGCTCACCGACACCTGCATAGATTACGCCATCGCTCATCAGCACAAAACAGTCATTTAGTTCCACCCGGAATCTGTATTCTCTGATTTTCTTTCCCTCAATCATCCGTTCTTCATAAGGATACCTTACCAGCTTTCTGTTCCGCACAAATACACATTCCGGATTATCATACTCTACCAGATAAGCATCTCCATTGTGAAAAATCTGCAAGATACTGAACGTAGCATAAGCTACCTCCCGTTCTTTGCAGACAGGAAGTGTCCTTGCCACCGTCTCCACGCAGGACACGATGTCCGCCCCCTCCAAAAACATGGTTCCCAGAATCTTAGAGGTCAGGGTTGCCAGAATGTTTGCCTTCACGCCACTCCCCATTCCGTCTGCCAGAATCACAATATCAGAATCGTCGGTTTTTAACACTTCCACTTTATCCCCGCACAGCTCTTCCCCGTGCTTATTCAGGCTTTTCCATGAAATATCCACACTCACACTCATACTAATCTTCCTCCGCAGTAAGCATAGAGTTCCTAAGCTTTGTCAGCGTTACCTTCGTCTCTGCAGTCGTCTCTCCCAAAAGCCCTGCAATCTCCTGCGCAATCATCATCTGCTTATCAATAACCTTCTGCGCCATGTCCACCGTCTCCATCTTCAGATTCAGCCGCTGCTCTTTTGCCTTCTCTTCCTTGGTAATATCCTGGTAAGTTACCAGGGCAGATTCCAGATTTTCAATGTAAATAATAGACTCTACTACGGTAAGGTTCATACTTTCCAGCTTTAATTTTCTATGAATAATCGGCTCTTTTTTGTCCAGGACATCCGCAATATCCTTCTCTTCCACAAACTCAAATATATACCGCTCCAGAGCTTCTTCCCTGGAAACCCCCAGCATTTCCTGTGCCTTTTTATTGCATTCCCGGATTCGCATCTCCTTATCCACAATCAAAATCATGCTGGGCGTAACATCCATCACGATGTTCGACATGGATTCTGCCTGCGCCAGCGCATAGGGAAGGCACATGCTGACCTCCGCCTTATTCTGGAAAATAGCCGTTGCCTTCGCACGGCAGGTAGGATAGCCGCAGGCGCCGCAGTTCAGTTCATCCGCCGCCGTATACTTTCCCATGGCGTGAAGCACTTCTTCCATCTGCTCCTTCGTCGGTTCCTGCTCTCTTACATGGCGGTCTGTAAATTCTTTATACATCTCTACACCGTTTTGTACAATCTCATCTGCTTCCTCCCGATGTTTTACCTGCTCTTCAATCCCCTTTTTTGCCTTTATCAAGGACTGCTGCCATTTATCAGACGCAGGACCCTTAATACATCCGCCCTCACACACATTTACCTCAAAAAAGCAGTGCTCAATCTCACCTTTTTCCAGCTCCTCAAATAACTCCATGCAGGCTTTCAGTCCATCAATATGTACTTTATAGTAATTCTCCTCGGGCACCGCTGCCAGAACCGATGTAATCACGCCGCCGCTGACCGGATAGAGCTGGTTCACCTTCGGGCTGGGATTCCCCATGGGTTCCTCCTCACACCGGCAGAGGTCGATTCCTTCTTCCTTCCACCATTTTACAATCTCCTCAAAGGTTAGAATTGCATCGATAGCTCCCCGCACCCGCTTGTCACCGATGGCTTCTTCTTTCTTCGCAATGCACGGCCCAAGAAAAACCACTTTCACGTCCTCACCATAGATACTCTTAATCAGACGTCCATGGGCAACCATAGGAGACACCACCGGAGCCAACAAAGGAGTCAGCGAAGGATAATACTTCTCAACCAAATCGTTGACGCTTGGACAGCAGGTAGTAATAATATTCTTCATCCTGCCTTCTGCCAGAAGCTTCCGGTATTCTCTGGTAACCAGCGCCGCCCCTTCTGCCGTTTCCCTTACTTCATAGAATCCCAGCTTCTTAAGAGCAGACACCACCTGTCCCGGCTTCTCATATTCCAGAACTCCCAGATAAGACGGGGCGATCGAGATAATCACTCTCTTTCCCTGCCCCAGATAGCCCTTAACCCGTTCCATATCACTGGCAAATGTTTTCGCATTCTGGGGACAGACCTCCAGACAATGCCCACAGTGAATACAGTTATCTTCCATAATATGTGCCTGTTCATTCCGAACCAGAATTGCTTTCACTTCGCAATTGCGCACACATTTATAACAATGCCTGCATCTTGCATCTTTAAAATCAATTACTTTCACTTCGCCGCCTCCTTTGCTTCTTTTTTATCTCTTCTTATTTTATCACAGAAATAGAAAAGGGGGAAGCGCGCCATCGCGCGCTTCCCCTTTTTTCTTTACATATTTATAATCTGTTCTCTCACATAATCAATACTTCCGGCAGACATACTGAATTCATCCAAACCAAGCTCCAGGAGAATGGGCACGGCACGTTTGTCTCCCGCCATCTCACCGCACATCCCGACTTTAATCCCTTCCTTATGCCCCGCACGGATAATCTGCCCAATAGCGCTCACCACCGCGGGATGAAAATAATCATAACGGTCGGCAATCTTCTTATTGCCGCGATCCACCGCCAGCAGGTATTGTGTCAGATCATTTGTCCCAATGCTGAAGAAATCCGCTTCCTTCGCAAATGTTTCTGCAAGCAGGACGCTTGCCGGAGTCTCCATCATCATCCCAAGCTCAATCTTCTCATCGTATACCTTTCCCTCGGCAGACAGCTCTTTTTTGCATTCTTCCACCAGCGCTTTCGCTTCCCTTAATTCTTCCAGTGAAATAATCATAGGAAACATAATCCTCACATGCCCAAATGCACTTGCCCGCAGAATGGCACGGAGCTGTTCTTTAAACATTTCCTTCATATCCAAGGAAATACGGATTGCCCTCCAGCCAAGGAATGGGTTTTCTTCTTTTTCAAAATCAAAGTAAGACAAATCCTTATCGCCGCCGATATCCAGCGTGCGGATGGTAAGTTCCTGCGGGCAGAGCATCGCCGCTTCTTTATATACTTCAAATTGTTCTTCTTCTGTAGGAAAATGCGTATTTTCCATATAAAGGAACTCGCTTCTGAAAAGCCCCACTCCATCAATATTCATGGGGAGCGCCTTCCGAATATCTTCCACATTGCCTACATTAGCACACAGCGAGATCCGTTTACCGTCTTTTGTCACCGCCGGGACATTTCTCAGGCTCTCAAGATGACGTCTTTGCTCTTCATATGCCTTCTTCTTCTCCTGATACTCAGACAACACGGACGCATCCGGGTCTGTCACAATGATTCCTTTTTCTGCATCCATGCAGACCATCATCCCATCCTCTACTTTATCAAGGATTCCCTTAACTCCTACCAGCGTAGGAATATTCATACTCTTGGCAATGATAGATACATGGCTCGTAACGCCGCCTTCTTCTGTAATAATTCCCTTAACCAATTCTGGGGAAAGCTTCACTGTATCTGACGGATACAAATCCTTTGCCACTACGATAACCTCAGAAGAAAGGCTTCCCAGATCCGGGCGCTTTATCCCTTTTAACCCTGCAAGAAACCGCTTACCTACATCTTTGATATCCGCGCCTCTCTCCTTCATATAAGCATCGTCCATTGCTGCGAAAACTGCCGCAAATTCCTCCACTACTTCGTGAACAGCAAGCTGCGCATTCTTCTTTTCATCACGGATTTTAGAAGTAATACCTTCCTGCAGCATAAAATCATCCGCAATTTCAAGATGAGCCGCAAAAATCTCGTTTTCCGCAGCAAGCTCTCCAAGCTCCTGCAGCACAGCCCCTTTTACCGCCGCAAATCTTTGCTGCTCTGCTTCAACCTCTTCCTCGGCAAGCAGAGTCATATCTGGTGTCCAATCCGGTTCCAAATACTTATATGCCACGGCAGCGGCAATTCCTCTTGACGCCGTTTTCTCAACATCTATCCGTTCCATACTTACTCACCCAATCCACTTTCAATCAAAGTAACCAGTGTCTTTAAATCTTCTTCTTCTGTCTCCCCGGTACATTGAAGCTCCACTTCCGTTCCACATTTGATAGCTGCTGCCATAATATTCAGGATACTTTTTACCTGGATTCTTTTTTCTCCATACACGATGATTACATTAGAACTGCATTTTCCTGCTGCCTGTGCCAGGATTGACGCCGGTCTTGCGTGAAGACCTGATGGGTTTTTAATCGTTATTTTCTGTGATACCATAATTCCCCTCCTATACTTCTACACCAAAATGTTCAAATAATATCTTCTCTGCTTCTGCATTCCACAATCCTCTGTTTTTCTTGCAGACATCATCCAGTTTCTTAAATAACGGATCTGTTTCTCCCAGCTTTCCGAAATCTTCAATTGCAGTCAACGGCATATCAAACTGGGTGTAAGTAAGCTTCTTACCGCCCGGAATATTCGGGAGATTCAGTGTTGCCTGGGCAATACTGTCAATACCTCCCACATGCGTTACCATAACCGCAGGCTCAATCTTTCCCTTGGCGGCCAGCTCATTTGCTTCAATCAAATCGTCATTATTACCTCCGGTAGTCCCCAGGATATGGGCACTGATATAATGCACATTATACAGATTGATCTCTGCCTTGAATTGATTGTCTGTAGGACCCGCAAAGAAGTTCATGCATCCGTCAAAGGCCAGAAGCTGATCTCCCATTTCTGCAACCTTACGGTTAGGAATATATACAAATACATCATCATATCCCTTACCGCCTGTAATGTCGCGAAGTTCCTTTATCGGATCTTCCATCTTCGCCGTATTCACATAGAGAAGCTCTACGCCGTTTTCTGCCGCCTTTTCGGGAGGAATTACCTCACTGGCACGGGCAAGTTTAGCGTCATCAATATCTGTTACCACGATACGTTTCGGCTTATTCTCAAACTGAATACCATAGCTGATAGCTCCAAGCCCCATCGGCCCACATCCTCCAAGGATGATAATATCTCCACCCTCTTTCGTTCCTCCCGCAAGATCGTGATTTCTCTTGTTGGTGTGATAATTTCCATGGTATCCTCCGATGATGCAGCTCATAGGTTCGCCAAGAGATGCTTCAAAGAAGCTGTCTCCTTCATACGGCATCAGGCATCCCAGCTCCATTACCTCATGGGGAATGACACAGTAGGTGCACGCACCGCCGAAATATTCATAAGAATACCCCGGAGATGCAAGGCTTCCTTTATAATTCAGCGCTGGTTGCTGCGCAAATTTCATGCCGGGTTTAAACTGATCCTTCCACTTCTCACCCACCTCGACGATTACTCCGGCAAACTCATGTCCGATGATAACCGGATTTGTGTCAATGTTCTGTGGCGCTCTTTTGTGCTTTTTCCCCTGCTCCGCAAGCTTATAAGTAGACATACAGATACTGTCACTCATAACCTTTACCAGAATCTCGTCGTCCTTGATTTCCGGCAATTCAAATTCTTCTAATCTTAAATCTCTGGTTCCATACATTCTGACTGCTTTTGTTTTCATTCTATTTACGCTCCTATCTTTTCAATCATTACCTGTTTCTTTAATTCCTCTATCAGTTCCTTTGTCGGCGGTTTCGTTCCTACGGTCGTCACTGCCCCTGCGGAGGTCGCCATACACAGCCGGATAGTCTCCTCTCCACTCAGCCTGTTATCCCAGGAATACGCCAGCGCCGCCACCATAGCATCTCCTGCTCCCACAGTAGAGTGGGCTTTCACAGACAATGCCGGGCATCTCACCTCGCCGTTTGGCATTACCAGCATAGCTCCGCTCTTACCCATGGATACTGCCACCGTCTCTATCCCTTTGTTCCTCAGCTCCCGTGCCAGACCCAGAAGTTCTTCATCCGAAGCCCTGTAATCAATCCCTGCGTACTCCTCCAACTCCACTCGGTTCGGCTTAATAATATCCGGTCCGGCTGCCAGAGAATTGCGGAATAATTCTCCATCTGCGTCCAGCAGAACTTTCGCTCCTTTTTCGTGAACCATACGAATAATTTTCTCATAGATATGCTTATCCACACCTGCCGGAATGCTCCCTGCCAGAATAAACAATACATTTTCACCGGCATACCCTTTCAGTTTCTCCAGCAGTTCCTGTATCTGTCCTTCCGTAATGACCGGTCCCGGCTCATTTAATTCTGTCACTGCTCCGCTTTTCTCAAATACTTTGGTATTTGTCCGGGTCTCTCCTTCCACCCAGATAAAATCATTCCGGATTTTTTTCTCATTCAGTACATTCTCAATAGTTTTTCCTGCATTTCCTCCCAAAAATCCGGTGGCAATACTCTCGCCTCCCAGCTCGCATATGGTTTTGGAGACGTTAATTCCTTTGCCGCCTGCGTCATACTCCACTTTCTGAATCCGATTCAGCCCTCCCGGCTGCAAAGCCTCAATTTCTACCGTCTTGTCGATGGCCGGATTCATGGAAACCGTGATAATCATACTCCTTACTCCTCGTATAATAAGTTTGTAAGCAAGAAAACAGCTTGCAGACTTATTCTTTTTTGATTAGACAGAAGGATAATTCTAAACATCCT
>CABIYE010000034.1 GCA_902362865.1 Clostridiaceae bacterium | reverse complement strand
CATTGCTTTTTTATTTGCAAAAGTGATGAATGCCTTGAAAATATAAGGTTTTAAAGAAAAATAGGACTGTAAAACTTTACAGTACCAAAAAAGGAAGGAGACTATTGCAATGAAAAATATGAAAAAACAGATATTCGTATATTTGATGCTTCTGTCACTTTTGTTATCAGGAAGCATAGGGGTTACGGATGTATATGCAGCAGAAAGTACAGAAAACAGCAGCATTCTGGAAGAAACTTATGATTACAATCTAAAGACAGAGGATATCTTGATCCGGGATCCTTATGTTGTTGTGCATGACGGGAAGTATTATATGTATGGAACAGACGGAACCAATGCATTTGGCGGACAGATGGACAGCTTCCCTGTCTGGGTAAGCGAAGATCTGGAGAATTGGGCGGGACCATATACGATTTTTCAGAATGACGGAAGCTTCTGGGCAGACAGTCAGTATTGGGCGCCGGAAGTCTACTATATAGATGGAGAATTTTATCTGTATGGCTCTATGGGCGGAAGCGGCCGGGCCAACAAAGGAATCCAGTTGTTCAAATCTGATGAGCCGCTGGGGCCATTTGAGCCTGTGTCAGAGTATCCGTTTACTCCGGAAGAAGATGATGATATCGACGCTACGCTTTACGAAGAAGACGGGGTGATGTACATGGTCTATTCGCAGGGGAAAGATGGCATTTATGCAGTACGGCTGAATGATACTTTAGATGGATTTGCAGATACCCAGTTTAAGTTGTTCGATGTATCTGAATGCTCCTGGACTGTGGCGGCATTTGGAGGGATGGTTTTAAATGATGGCCCTTGCTTTTACAAGACAGCTTCCGGGAAATTAATCTGTCTGCTCTCATCCATGTCAGAAGATGGATATCATATGGGGATTGCATATTCTGATAATGGAAAGCTTGATGGAAACTGGACACTGACGGATGAACGTCTGGATGTGGGCAGTGACGGAGGACACTGCATGATTTTTGAAAATCTGGAAGGACAGACTATGATTTGTTATCATGCGCCGAATGGAAACAGCCATCCGCAGTTCAGATACCTGATAGAGGACAAGGAAAACGATACCGTGTATGCATCCGAGACGCCTGCGGAAGAACCTGCCCGGGTGGAAGATGTTTTTGTCGATGTAAATGCAGAGGACTGGTTCCGGGAAGTTGTACAGTATGTATATGACAACGAGATTATGACGGGGCTGAATTCCAGTTATTTTGGACCGGCAGATACTTTGGTTCGGGCACAGTTTGCAACTGTTTTATATAAGATGAATAAGATGCCGAAAGTGGAGTATCAGGAAGTATTCCCGGATGTGGCAGAAACAGATTGGTTTGCAAGTGCTGTGCTCTGGGCGGCGGATACGGGTGTCGTAACCGGCTACACAGACAGCGGCAGATTCGGGGCAGCAGACAATATTACCCGTGAGCAGATGGCAACGATGATGTACCGCTATGCAAAGGATTATCTGAAACTTGAAGTAAGCACTGACGGTGATTACAGCAGCTTCCCGGATGCGCAGAACGTACAGGAATTTGCACAGGACGCAATGAAGTGGGCTGTGGGGAATAAAATCATTACCGGTAAGACGGTAGATGGACAGCTTGTCCTTGATCCGCAAGGCAATGCAAACCGTGCGGAGTGCGCGGTAATTATTCAGAGATTTATGGAAAGTACAGCAGAGTAAAATGTCTTCATTGACAAAACTCCTGCCTATCTTTATAATGAAATAACAAACAATGGCGTTTTCTGGGGGCGGAGAACGCCATTTTGCGTAAGAAAGGTCTAAAACATAGGATAAATGAGTAAATATCAGTAGGAGGTAGTTGTAATGAAGAATTATACGAGGGAAGATATCCTGCGGATGGTGGAGGAAGAAGATGTTGGCTTTATCCGTCTGCAATTTACGGATATTTTCGGGACATTTAAGAATGTTGCGGTGACAAGAAGTCAGCTTGAGAAGGTGCTGGACAATGAGTGCATGTTTGACGGTTCTTCTATTGAAGGATTTGCGAGGGTAGAGGATTCGGACATGTATTTGTATCCGGATCTGAATACCTTTGAAATCTTCCCGTGGAGGCCCCAGCAGGGTAAGGTGGCGCGGTTTATCTGCGATATCTATAAGGGTGACGGAACCATATTTGAAAGTGATCCGAGATACGTGCTTAAGAAGGTGGTTGATAAGGTACAGGCAGAAGGATATGATTTCCAGGTAGGACCGGAGTGCGAATTTTTCCTGTTCCATACGGATGAGGGAGGAATGCCGACCACGATTACCCATGAAAATGCCAGTTATTTTGATTTGGGGCCGCTGGATTTGGGGGAAAATGCCAGACGTGACATGGTACTGACTCTTGAAGACATGGGATTTGAAATTGAGGCTTCCCATCATGAATTTGCCGCCGGGCAGCATGAGATAGATTTTAAATATGATTCTGCGCTTATAACTGCTGACAATATTATGACATTTAAGATGGTGGTGAAAACAATTGCGAAGCGCCACGGGCTTCATGCAACCTTTATGCCGAAGCCGAAGTATGGAGAAAATGGTTCCGGGATGCATCTGAATCTTTCGCTGAATAGAGATGGAATCAATGTGTTTAGTGATCCGAAGGATGTAAACGGGCTGAGCCGGGAGGCGTACTATTTTATTGGTGGAATTATGAAACATATGAAAGCAATCAGCTTTATTACCAACCCGACAGTGAATTCTTATAAGCGTCTGGTTCCCGGATATGAAGCTCCGGTGTACATTGCCTGGTCTGCGAAGAACCGTACGCCGTTAATCCGTATTCCGACGGCGAAGACCGCCCATGCAAGAATTGAGCTTAGAAGCCCGGATCCAACGGCAAATCCCTACCTTGCACTTGCTGTGTGCCTGGAAGCGGGAATGGACGGAATCAGGAACGAGATTATGCCTCCGGCAAGTGTTGATACGAATATTTATAGAATGAGTAAAGAAGAGAGGGATGCGATTGGCATTGAAGAACTTCCCGGAAGTCTGCTGGAAGCGGTTCGTGAATTCGAGAAGGATGCTTTTATCCGGGGAGTGCTGGGCAAGGATTTGTCCGAGAAATTTATTGCAGCTAAGAAAAAGGAATACAGAGATTACCGCGCACAGGTAACGGACTGGGAGATTAAGAACTATCTGCATGTGTTGTAATACATTTTCCTGTGGAAATTGCAATTGACAGGAGGTGTAAGCATGGATGGCATTATAGTTGCATTTCCGAATAAGGAGAATGCAGCCAATATTCGGAATCTTCTGGTACGCGGTGGTATGGAAGTAAGAGGCGTTTGCACTACCGGAGCTCAGACGCTGAACTGTATGGAAATGCTGGATGAGGGAATTGTGGTCTGCGGATATAAGCTTGCAGATATGATGTATACGGAACTTCGTGAGTACATGCCGAAAGAATTTGAGATGCTTTTGATTGCGTCGCCGGATAAATGGAGTGACGGCGATATAGAGGGTGTGGTCGGGCTGTCTATGCCGATTAAGGTATACGATCTGATGAATACGGTAGAGATGATGACCCGCTCTATGGTGCAGAGAAGACGGAAGCGGAGGCAGGAGCAGAAAGAGAGAAGCCCCGGACAGCAGATGCTGATCAAAAAGGCGAAGGAACTTTTGATGGAACGAAATAATATGTCTGAAGGAGAAGCACACAGATATCTGCAGAAATGCAGTATGGACAGTGGAACGAACCTGGTTGAGACCGCAGAGATGGTACTAAGTATCATGGCAGAATAATGGCTGTAAAAGGAAATTGAATAGAATGAAATTTGCGAAGATGCACGGACTGGGCAATGATTATGTGTATGTGGATTGTTTTACGGAAAGGATAAGCGATCCGGCAGGGCTGGCGAGACTCTTCA
The DNA here is from genome assembly GCA_902362865.1 of Clostridiaceae bacterium. GTDB lineage: Bacteria > Bacillota > Clostridia > Lachnospirales > Lachnospiraceae > Claveliimonas > Claveliimonas acetigenes. The sequence continues at coordinate 26,747 of CABIYE010000034.1, read as the reverse complement.
GTGACAGGCATAAAGGGATTGGTTCTGATGGCCTGATCCTGATCGGGCCTTCCGGGAAGGCGGATTTCAGGATGCAGATATACAACGCAGATGGCTCTGTTGCCGAAATGTGCGGCAATGGAATCCGGTGTCTTGGGAAATATGTCTATGAGCGTGGGATGACGGACAAGACAGAGCTTACCGTAGAGACATTGGCGGGAATCCGCAGGCTGCGGCTTACTGTGGAAGATAAGACGGTGACAGAGGTGGAGGCGGATATGGGGATTCCTATTTTGAAAGCAGATAAGATTCCCATTGTTTCCGAACACAGCATGGTTGTAGATGAACCGATTGTGGTAGATGGAGTTATGCTTCGGATGACGGGCGTATCCCTGGGAAATCCTCATGCGGTCATCTATGTGCAGAGCGTCAGAACAGCAGATATCGGTTGGCTGGGACCGCGCCTTGAGCATCACGGGCGATTTCCCCGGCGCATCAACGTAGAATTTACAGAGATTATAGACAGACATACGATAAGCGTGCGGGTATGGGAGCGCGGCGCGAAAGAGACGTTAAGCTGCGGAACCGGAGCTTGCGCGGCGGTAGTGGCAAGTGTGTTAAATGACTTGACAGAACGCAGAGTTAGAGTAAAATTAACAGGAGGAGATTTAACCGTTGAATGGCGGGAGGCGGATAATACTGTTTATATGACGGGTCCGGCTGCAGCAGTCTTTGACGGAGTAATCAATATTCCGTCTGCCGGTTAAAGGAATGGGACGGATAGAGAAATTTGCAAAAAGGAGATACCTACGATGTTCAAAGTAAATCAGGATTATTTAAAATTACCAGGAAGCTATTTGTTTTCAACAATAGGCAAAAAGGTGGCTGCATTTCAGCAGGCGAACCCGGATAAATCCATTATCCGTCTTGGGATTGGTGATGTAACGCAGCCGCTTGCACCGGCGCTTATTGATGCACTGCACGGAGCGGTAGAAGAGATGGCTCATGCGGAGACATTCCGCGGATATGCGCCGGATCTTGGATATGAATTCCTTAGAAGTGCGATAGCGAAGAACGATTATCAGGACAAAGGCTGCGACATTAAAGCGGATGAGATTTTCATTTCTGACGGGGCAAAATGTGATTCCGGAAACATCCAGGAAATCTTCAGCAAGGACAATAAGATTGCTGTGTGCGACCCCGTGTATCCGGTATATGTGGATACCAATGTTATGGCAGGCCGGACGGGTACTTATGATGCGAAGACGGAGACCTGGAGCGATGTGATCTATATGCCATGTACGAGGGAAACGAATTTTGCGCCGGAGCTTCCAAAAGAGACGCCGGACATCATTTATCTGTGCTTCCCTAATAATCCTACCGGTTCTACAATTACGAAAGCGCAGCTTCAGGAATGGGTAGATTATGCGAATAAAGTGGGAGCGGTTATTATTTATGATGCTGCATATGAGGCATATATTTCAGAAGAAGATGTACCTCACAGTATCTATGAATGTGAAGGGGCGAGAACCTGCGCGATTGAGCTGAGAAGCTTCTCAAAGAACGCGGGATTTACCGGTGTGCGTCTTGGAGCTACAGTTATCCCGAAGGATCTGAAGAGCGGAGATGTGATGCTTCATTCCCTGTGGGCAAGACGCCATGGAACGAAGTACAACGGAGCACCATATATTGTCCAGCGGGCAGGTGAGGCAGTGTACTCTGAGGCAGGAAAGGCACAGCTTAAGGAACAGGTTGCCTACTATATGAAGAATGCGAAGACGATTTACGAAGGTCTGAAGAGCGCAGGCTACAATGTATCCGGTGGTGTGAATGCGCCATATATCTGGCTGGAGACACCGAAGGGAATGACATCATGGGATTTCTTCGATTACCTGCTTGAGAAGGCAAATGTTGTAGGAACACCCGGATCAGGATTCGGACCGAGCGGTGAAGGATATTTCCGGTTGACAGCTTTCGGTTCTTATGAGAATACGGTTGCGGCAATAGAGAGAATCAAGGCATTATAGAGAAATTTATAAAAAAGTGGCTGATGTGCAGAATTAACTGACACAGCGGCCACTTTTTATAGTATAATGAGTCCATGGAAAAGGAGGATTGGTTATGAAGAGAAAGGTGAAGAGAAGTCTTGCGGGAATGTTAGCATTACTCTTGACGTTGGCAGTTGCTTTTCCGGTGCCGGTTCAGGCACGGGAAACAGTGGCAGAAGCTGAAAGAATTCTGCCGCGGGGGCTGGCGGAAGAACCGGAGATTTTGCCGGATCCAAATGCTGCAGAACCGGCAGATGAATTGGAAACACTGGAAGAATATGACGAGGCAGAACTTCTGGTTCTTTTGGAAGCAAGGATGAAGGAGGCGCTGCTGGAAGGAAAGACAGAGCTGAATATAACAGATATGGGAATCAGCCCGGAAAAGTACGATTTGTATAGTTTGTTGTATTTTTCCCCTTATCTTAGTAATGGGATTGATTTTATGCCTTATTACAGTCTAAACACTAATTGTTATACCAATATTAAAATGGAAAATGCTATGTCGGTGGAGGAAACAAAAGCATATTTCCGTGAGGTTGAGAAGAAAGTAGATGAAATTGTAGCACTGGTGTCTGACGATATGACGGAAGAAGAAAAGGCACTTACGATTCATGACTATTTTGTATACACATACGAATATGATTATGATAATTACCTGAACGGTACGGTGCCGGATGATTCTTACCGAAGCGGCGGGCTGTTTATGAATCGAACCGGGGTTTGCCAGGCATATGCATATGGATATATGTATATTATGGAGAAACTGGGGATTGAGTGTTATGTGACAAGCAGCAATGCTATGGGTCATGCATGGAATATTATTGAGATTGACGGTTCTTATTATCATGTAGATGTAACCTGGGACGATCCGGTAAGAGACAGATTCGGGCAGGTAGGCCATTCTAATTTCCTGCTCAGTGACGCGGCGATAAAAGAAACAGAGCATCATGACTGGGATTTGACAAATCTGGTATGCGATAGTACCAAATATGACGATGCATATTGGACTGAGGTGGATTCGCCGATTATTTTACAGGATGAGAATGCTTACTATATAAAAGACCACTCTCTTTATAAGCGGGATTTGGAAGACGAGACAGAAAGCGAATTGAAAAATCTGGGAAGATGGTATGTCTGGGGGGGGTGCATATTCTTATTGGATGAGTGCATATTCGGGATTGTTTTTCTATGATGATGCGCTTTATTACAATACATCTGCAGAAATAAGAAAGATATCTCTTGACGGGCAGGGAGACAGCTTGGTGTACAAACCGGATGAAGATGTTCTGGCAAAAGGGTATCTTTATGGAATCAGAAGAAAAGGACATCAGATTGAGTATGTTATCAAGCAGAATCCTAATCAGGCAGCCGGGGAGATTTTGTCCACAGAGCTTTATGAAATTATAGAGCCGGATGATATTGCGTTAAATAAGACGTCACTTATTTTGGAAGAGGGAAGCAGTGAAGCTCTTACCTATTCTCTGACGCCGGATGGAGTCGAGACAGAGGTAGAGTGGAAGTCGGGAAATACGGCGGTAGCAACTGTGGACGCTAACGGCAAAGTGACGGCAGTGGCGCCGGGAAGTACGACGGTAACGGTAACAACAAGCAATGGGAAGAGCGCATCCTGCGAAGTGACCGTGACGAAGAAGGAGACTTCGCCGGATCCGACGCCGGATCCAGGACCGATGCCAACACTGGATCCGATACCAACATTTGAAACTGTCGATTTGTCCTGTGTGGGATGTAGTGTTGAGGAGTGGACAGTCCTGTATGGTACAAATAAGATTCGTATGATAAAAGGTCTTCAACCATTGTCTGTTACGGATAAGATGCAGAAGGCGGCGGATGTCAGGGTACAGGAGTTGCAGAATCTCTTTGCTCACACCAGACCAAATGGAAGCAGTTGTTTTACAGCTTTAACAGAAGCGGGAGCTTCCTATGATGCTGCCGGAGAGAATATCGCAGCGGGTTATTCTGATGCAGCAGCTGTGTTAGACGGCTGGTGGAACAGTGAGGGACATCGCGAGAATATGCTGGAGACGAGCTTCAATCATCTCGCAGTGGGACATGGATATAAAGAAAATGATGCGAGCCTCTTACATAATTATTGGGTTCAGATGTTTATTGGAAGCTGCACGCCAACCAGTATATCCATTGAAGAAGAGAATCCGCATACTTATCTGTTAGAGCAGGGAGAGGATATAGATGATCTGGGGCTGGTATTGAAGGTAGGGTGCAAGCACGGAACTTCTTATATGCCGGTTATCAGTGAGATGTGCAGCGCTTATGATGAATCAAAGTTGAATGAAGAGCAGATAGTAACGGTTACTTACGGAGGAAAAACAGCTGCGTTCAGGGTGACGGTGACAGAGAAAGAAACTCCGCCGGATCCAGACCCAACACCGGATCCAGACCCAACGCCGGATCCAGACCCAACGCCGGATCCAGACCCAACGCCAGATCCGACACCAACACCGGATCCAGACCCAACGCCGGATCCAGACCCAACGCCAGATCCGACACCAACACCGGATCCAGACCCAACGCCGGATCCGACGCCAACACCAGATCCGACGCCGACACAGGAGCTTCCATTCAAGGATGTGGCTTCCGGGGATTGGTATTATGAATATGTAAGCTATGTATATCAGCATGATCTGATGAAGGGACTGAATACGGAGACATTCGGCCCGGCGCAGACGCTTGTGCGTGCGCAGTTTGCGATTATTCTTCACCGGCTAAACGGAGAGCCTGCAGTTGCTTATACAGCTAAATTCCCGGATGTGGGAGAAGGTGTATGGTACACAGATGCGATTCTCTGGGCAAACAGTATAGAGGTTGTCACCGGGTATTCCGATACGGGACTTTTTGGCCCGGCTGATAAAATTACCCGGGAGCAGATGGCGGTTATGATGTACCGATATGCAAGATATAAAGGCTATGATATCAGTAAGAAAGCAGATTTTAGTGAATTTGCAGATGCTTCCGGTGTGAGCTCATTTGCAGAAGATGCGATGCAGTGGGCAGTCGGAATGAAAATCATTACCGGAAAGGATAATGGAACAAGGCTTGATCCGCAGGGAAATGCAAGCCGTGCAGAGTGCGCGACGATCATTATGCGGTTTAATGAAGCATATGAGAAGTAAAAGGAGGTAAAGAGTATGAAAAAAAGAACCAGGATTTTGGCGGCAGTTTTGGCGTTTAGCATGATGGCGATGCCAGTGAGTGCTAAGGAGGCAGCGGTGATAGGAGACGCTGCTTCTTGGAAGGGACAGACGGAGGAAGGAATTCAGGTGGCAGAAGATGCAGTGATGCCTGAATTTGCGGCAGAAGATATGGAGGAAGTCTTTGAGACTGCCGATTTGTCTTCTGTAGGATGCAGTATTGAAGAGTGGGCAGTCCTGTATGGTACGAATAAGATTCGTATGATAAATGGTCTTCAGCCTTTGTCTGTTACGGACAAGATGCAGAAGGCGGCGGATGTCAGGGCACAGGAGATACAGACTTTCTTTGATCACACCAGACCAAATGGGAACGACTGTTTTACGGCTTTAACAGAAGCGGGAGCTTCCTATGATGTTGGCGGAGAGAATATCGCAGCAGGTTATGCTGATGCGGCTGAAGTATTAGACGGCTGGTGGAACAGTGAGGGACACCGTGCGAACATGCTGGATACGGATTATAATCATCTTGCGGTAGGGTATGGTTATAATGAAAATGATCCGAATCACTATTATAATTATTGGGTTCAGATGTTTATTGGAAGCTGTACGCCAACCAGTATATCCATTGAGGAAGAGAATGCGTATACTTACCTGTTGGAGCGAGGAGAAGATATAGATGATCTGGGACTGGTATTGAAGGTAGAATGCAAACATGGAACCTCTTATATGCCGGTTATCAGTGAGATGTGCAGCGCTTATGATGAATCAAAATTGAATGAAGAGCAGACAGTAACGGTTACTTACGGAGGGAAAACAACTACATTCCCTATCTATGTCTGCGAACCTATGCCATTTACAGATGTAAATGATACGGACTGGTATTTCGACTATGTGGCGAATGTTTATTATAACAATATCATGACGGGATTGAAGCCTACAGTCTTTGGCCCGGCAGATCCTCTGGTACGAGCACAGTTTGCAGTGATTCTTTATCGGATGAGCGGTGAACCGGCAGTAACATATACGCCAAAATTCCCGGATGTGGCGAATGAACAGTGGTATACGAATGCAATACTCTGGGCAAGTGATGTTGGTGTTGTAACCGGTTATTCTAATACGGGGCTTTTTGGACCTGCTGACAATATTACCCGTGAGCAGATGGCGGTTATGATGTACCGCTATGCACAAGGTTTGGGATATGATGTCAGCGAAAAAGCTGATTTCAGCAAATTTGCAGATGCTTCCAGTGTAAGTTCCTTTGCCCGGGAAGCGATGCAGTGGGCAGTCGGAACCGGAATCATTACCGGAAAGGATAATGAAACAAGAATTGACCCGCAGGGAAATGCAAATCGTGCGGAATGTGCGACGATTATCACAAGATTTCTGCGGAAGTATTAAACAAGACATTAGGTAAAGCGGCTTGAGGCCAGAAGCCGTCTGTTTGGAATAAGGTGCGGGGATTATTCCCCGCACCTTATTTGTAATTCTGTAATATGTTCTTGCTCTTTTTCACTCTGGTGGATATCTGCCCATAGAAGTTCCAGAAAAGGTCCTTCCGGGGAAAGTCCTTGTTCCCGGGCGTAATTCAACATCCGTGGGATATAGTCTGCGTTCTGGGCACAGTCGCCCTGATAGCTTACGGTAAGGTAGGCTCCGCCGGGGATGGTTTCATCCCCATCTTTGTCTATGATAAAGACGTCTGTGTAATGTCTGAAGTGTCCGGCTATAGCGCTTTCAAGAGGGATGACGGAACCAATACGGTTATTGCCGATGATGTAGAGTTTGTCCGGATTCTTATTCAGTAATTGTTTGATTAATATGTCCATCTCCGTGTCGAGCTTATAACCGGAATGGATGGTATAGCAATGACGTTCGGGAATTTCCTTTTTTTCGATGATGCCAAGGGGCTGTTTCCTGGTATCCCGCAGGGTTTCCAGGCGGTCTTCTATATTAGTTTTCAGTGCATCCAGAGACTGCATTTTTTCTTCAATTACAGTCAGCTCTTCCTGAAGAAGCGCTTCCGTACCTGCCAGACTCCGGTTGTTCAGGTATTCCCGGATGCGTTCCATAGAAAAGCCCAGCTCCCGCAGGTCGCGGATGACATTCAGCCGCCAGATATCATGGATATGGTACATCCGATAATTATTTTCTCCGCGCTTTGGTTTTAAAATTCCCAGTTCTTCATAATAACGAAGAGAATCGGAGCTGATATTGTAGAGACTGGAAATTTCACCGATTCGGTAATAATGTTTCACAAAACTTCCTCCTATAAAAATAATAGTAATCTCTTGACCTTAGTATTATACTAAGGTTTATGCTGTAAATGCAAGAGAGAAAAGGAGAGGTTCTGTCATGATGCTGGAAGGAAATTCTTTAAAAAGAGATTTTATGAAATTTATCATACCGTCTATCGTTGCCCAGTGGGTATTTGCGCTTTATACGATGGTAGACGGAATATTTGTGGCAAGAGGTGTGTCGGAGGTGGCGCTGACCGCTGTAAATATCGTGATGCCCTATATTATGGCGCTGTATGCTGTTTCTATTTTATTTGCGGTAGGAACATCCACGGTTGTAGCGATTAAGCTGGGGGAGAAGGATGGCAGGAAAGCGAATGAGATTTTTACTCAGAATATTGTACTGCTTACCATCTTTTCGGTTGTGATTACGGTGGTGGTAATGCTGAATCTTAAGCCCGTTGCGGCGTTTCTCGGAGCTACGGAAGTGAATATGGAATACGTGCTGGAATACCTGGGAAGCATTGTACCGTTTTCGGGATTATTTATCCTATCCTATTCTTTCGAAACATTGATTAAGACGGATGGATATCCGAAGAGAGCGACTGCAATTGTGACAATTGGTTCTGCGGTAAATGTAATCCTTGATTATTTCATGGTAATGAGATGGCATATGGGAATTGGCGGCGCAGCGCTTGCTACAGGCATTGCCCATGTGCTTTTGATTACACTGTATCTGGTACATTTTTGCGGAAAGAAGGGTACGATTAAATTCTGCAGATTTAAGCCGGATATACCGCTTGTCTGGCGAGAGTTTAAGAATGGCCTGCCTTCCGGAATTACAGAATTGTCTACCGGATTGATTATTTTCTTATTTAACCAGGCGATTCTTAAGTTCTTAAATGAAGATGCGCTGGTAAGCTATACCATTATTTCTTATGTGAATTCAATCGCGATCATGACGATGGTAGGGATTGCGCAGGGTTATCAGCCTTTGATTAGTTATTATTATGGACAGAAGCGGATGGATAAATGCAGAAAGCTTTTCCGCTATGGCATTACGGCAGCAGTGGTGGCGTCTGTTCTATTTACCGGTGGATGCCTGCTGGGAGCAAATGGAATCGTGAAGCTGTTCATTGCGCCGGATATGGGGGATTTATATAAGTATTCCTGCGATGTGCTTCGTATCTTTGCTCTGTCATTTTTGCTTGCCGGTTATAATGTAGTCGTTGGCGGTTATTTTACGGCAGTAGAGAAGCCTGCTGAGGCAACTTGCATTTCTCTTTCGAGAACGATTGTGGCATTGGTTCTCAGCCTGGCAGCACTGACGGCACTTTTTGGCGGAGCGGGTATCTGGTGGAGTCCGCTTATGGCAGAGGGAATAACCTTTATATTGACGATGCTCCTGTTTATAGGATACAGAAAACGAACCTTTAGAAAATAATTTCTGCTTTTTTACCATAAATTTACACTTTTCGGCATTTAAAATTGGTGAGAAAAACCAAAAACAAAAAAAACAAAAAAAGGGGTTGATTTTTGAAAAGTTTTTGGTATAATAATATTTGTTTGCTGGACAACACAGAAGAACGAAAACAAAATGATGCGGAATGGTGTAATTGGCAGCACAGCAGACTCTGACTCTGTTAGTAGGGGTTCAAGTCCCTTTTCCGTAGTTCCTTGGCAGGGGCGCCGGGTGTTGCGGTTATCCAAGATGTCCGGTCAATATAACGGAGTGTGGCTCAGTTTGGTAGAGCGCTACGTTCGGGACGTAGAGGTCGCAGGTTCAAATCCTGTCACTCCGATTTTTACTTATAAATCAAGAGTTTAGTGACTCTTGATTTTTTTGTGATATATTGTTACCATTTTATTGGGAGGCTTTTTTATGTTTGGATTTATGGTTAATGCAGAGGGCGGTCTTACGACAGCCGGTTATGTAGTGTGTGTAATTGTGGGATTGGCAGTTCTTGCGCTGGCGTCTTATTTCGCGGGAAAGAGTTCCGGGAAAAAGAAAATGGGAACGAAACAGTTGGTATTCTGTGCGATGGCGATAGCGCTTGCGTTTCTGACATCTTATATCAGGATTTTTCGGCTGCCGTGGGGCGGAAGCGTAACGCTTTGCAGCATGTTATTTATTGTACTGGTAGCAAATTGGTATGGTGTAAAGACGGGAATGCTGGTTGGACTTGCTTATGGTATTCTTCAGTTTATACAGGAGCCGTACGTGCTGTCCTTTTTCCAGGTATGCTGCGATTATATCCTTGCTTTTGCGGCATTGGGAGTTGCAGGCTTTTTTGCGAAGAGCAAGGGAGGGCTGATAAAAGGATATGTTGTGGCAGTGCTTGCAAGAGGGGCGTTTCATGCCTTGGGCGGATACCTGTACTGGATGTCTTATATGCCGGATAATTTTCCGGCGGCGTTAAAGAGCGTGTATCCGATTGTGTATAATTATAGTTTTCTTCTGGCGGAGGGAATCATTACTCTTATTATTATATCTGTACCATCCGTCGCAAAAGGTCTTGCGCGTGTGAAGCAGTCGGCTGTAGAATAGAAGATAGAGAGTAAGACGGACGGCTTGCGTCATAAAGAGGAGGTTCCGTAAGATGAAGAAACAGGAACTGATGAAATACCGGCTGGCGGATGCAATGAAGCAATGTATGAAGGATACGCCGGTGGAGCGGATTACAGTGAAGGAGATTGCAGATACTTGTGGAACAACAAGGCAGACATTTTATCGGAATTTTCAGGATAAATATGATCTGATTAACTGGTATTTCGATAAAATCCTACTGGAGTCTTTTGAACATATGGGAGAGGGCAGGACAATCTATGAAGGACTGGTGAAGAAGTTTGAATTTATTGATAAGGAAAAAGTGTTTTTCCGTGCAGCCTTTAAATCTGACGAACAGAATTGCCTCAAAGACCATGATTTCTGCCTGATCCTGCAGTTTTATACGGAAAAGATTGAATCGAAGTCAGGGAAGAAGCTGACGGAAAACTTACGTTTCCTCCTGGAAATGTACTGCCAGGGGTCGATTTATATGACGGTGCAGTGGGTGTTAGGCAGGATGGAGCGGACGCCCCGGGAACTGGCGCATTCCCTGGTGGAAGCGATGCCGGCGGGGCTTGCAGAAGTCTTCCGGGAATTAAAACTTATCAGCTAGGTGACACATTTGCCATTTTGTAACTTTTTATTTGGAGACGGAATTGTTAAAATAAAGACAAGTAAAATGTTAATGCCAAAGAAAAGGAGAGAATGAAGATGGCAAACAGAATTATGTTAAACGAAACCTCCTATCATGGAGCGGGAGCAATCAAAGAAATTGCGGCAGAAGCAAAAGCAAGAGCATTTAAGAAAGCGTTTGTATGTTCAGACCCGGATCTGATTAAATTCGGAGTAACGGCGAAGGTTACGGATGTGCTGGATGAAGCGGGGCTGGCATATGAAGTTTATTCTGACATTAAGGCAAATCCTACCATCCAGAATGTACAGAATGGAGTTGCTGCTTTTAAAAAGGCAGAGGCAGATTATATTATCGCTATCGGCGGCGGTTCTTCTATGGATACGGCAAAGGCTGTGGGAATTATTATTGCCAATCCGGAATTTGAGGATGTAAGAAGCCTGGAGGGTACAGCGCCTACAAAGAATCCATGTGTACCGATTATTGCGGTGCCTACGACAGCAGGAACGGCTGCAGAGGTTACGATTAACTATGTCATTACGGACGTGGAAAAGAAGAGAAAATTTGTATGTGTTGACCCGCACGATATGCCGGTTATTGCTGTTGTAGATTCTGATATGATGTCTTCTATGCCGAAGGGGCTGACAGCTTCTACTGGTATGGACGCTTTGACACACGCAATTGAAGGCTATACAACGAAAGCAGCGTGGGAGATGACAGACATGTTCCATCTTAAAGCAATCGAGATTATCGGAAAGTCTTTAAGAGGGGCTGTGGCAAATGAGAAGGAAGGCCGCGAAGGCATGGCTCTTGGACAGTATATTGCAGGTATGGGCTTTTCTAACGTAGGATTGGGAATCGCTCATTCCATGGCGCATACGCTTGGGGCAGTATATGACACGCCGCACGGTGTGGCATGTGCAATGATGCTTCCAATCGTAATGGAATACAATGCAGAATGTACCGGAGAGAAGTACCGGGAAATCGCAAGAGCAATGGGTGTAAAGGGCGTAGATGAGATGTCAGTAGAAGAATACAGAAAAGCGGCTGTAGATGCAGTACAGCAGCTCTCTATTGATGTAGGAATCCCGGCCAAGCTTGAAGCAATCAAAGAAGAAGACCTGCAGTTCCTTGCAGAATCTGCATATGCAGACGCATGCTGCCCGGGCAATCCGAAGGATACTAATGTAGAAGATCTGAAGGAACTGTTCAGAAAATTGATGTAAATGAGATGATTTCAGAGGAGCTATTGGAGCTGGAGCTTCTCGGCAAATCCGGCGATAATCTTCACGGCGGAGTCGGCATCGTCACCGCTGTGTTTTAAAAATGCATGGAAAGAACCCTGGATAAGGAATGTAAGTAATATTTCTTTTTCAAGGTTCTTTTCATATTCCGGATGTTTTTGAAACACGAATTTCCGGATGGTATCTTCCAGCCGGGTAATCATAATTTCCTGACGGCTTCCGGAAAATAGGGTATGAAGCAGTGTGGTCTGCGACAGCATTGCCTCCGTGAGCTCTAAGGTGGCGCGCCCGGGATTGTCACTTAGGGTGTCCAGATGAGGAATGGAGCGTACGATGTTATTAATCAGCTCGGTTTCCAGCGTCTCGGATAAATCATAAATGTCTTTGTAATGCTGATAGAAGGTTGCTTTATTAATAAATGCAAGCTCTGACAGTTCTTTTATCGTGATTTTTTCAATCGGCTTTCTTGAGCGCAATTCAATAAAAGCATTGGTAATATTGATACGGGTACGTTTTACGCGCAGGTCCATAATGTCTCCTTTTTGACTATTTTTTCAATCCGTCAATTATTTTACGGATGTGTAAAATTGATGATGGTACGTAACTTTGATTTTCGGTAAAATCAGTATAGCAAGAAAAACGACGGCAGTCAATTAAGCGAATGCCATTAAAAAAATAATAAGCAGAGCGGTTTTACCGCTGTGGATACGGAGGAAGATAGTATGGATATGTACGGGTTTTACACAGGGAAAATATTTGACGCACATCATTTCCTTGGATGTCGGATAGAGGGAGGCGGCGCCGTGTTTCGTACATTTGCCCCGGCAGCAGTGAGGATTGAAGTGATTGGGGAATTTAATGGATGGAACGGCACGGAGATGTATCGGATTCATGACCGGAATTTCTGGGAATGCAGAATCGCGGATGCTAAGCCGGGGATGATGTATAAGTATAGGATTTATACAAGGGACGGTTCGTGGACAGACCACTGCGACCCTTACGGCTATGGGATGGAGCTCAGACCCGCCAGTGCGTCCATAATCCGGGATTTGAGCGGGTATGCGTTTGCAGACAGAGAATGGATGGAAAAACGCTGTGACTGCAAGGAGAAGCCATTGAATATTTATGAAGTGCATGCGGGTTCCTGGAAGAAGAACCCGGAAGAAGAAAATGGCTGGTACCGATATCAGGAACTGGCGGATATCCTGATTCCTTATCTGAAGGAATATGGATATAATTATGTGGAATTCATGCCCCTTAGCGAGCATCCCTGCGATGAATCCTGGGGATACCAGAACACCGGGTTTTTCAGCCCTACTTCCCGCTATGGGACGGCGCTGGAAGCAAAAGAGATGGTGGATAAGTTTCATCAGAATGGTATTGGGGTGATTCTGGATTTTGTCCCGGTACATTTTGCGGTGGATGGATATGGGCTGGCAAATTATGACGGCACGCCGCTGTATGAATATCCGCATCGGGATGTGGGGGACAGCGAATGGGGAAGCAAGAATTTCATGCATTCCAGAGGGGAAGTGCGAAGTTTCCTGCAGTCTTGTGCTGCTTATTGGATGGAGGAATACCATATTGACGGGCTTAGAATGGACGCTATCAGCCGGATTATTTATTGGCAGGGGGAGCCTGCCCGGGGTGTGAACCGGAATGCAGTGGAATTTCTGCAATATATGAACCGGGGATTGAAGGAGCGGTATCCGGGTATCCTTCTTGCAGCGGAGGATTCTACTTCCTATCCGGGCGTGACGAAGGATGCAGGGGAAGGCGGTCTTGGATTTGATTATAAATGGGATATGGGCTGGATGAATGATACGTTGAATTATTTCCGTTCGGCGCCGGAATACCGGACAGAAGAATATCACAAACTGACATTTTCCATGATGTACTATTATGATGCAAATTACCTGCTGCCTTTATCCCATGATGAGGTGGTACATGGAAAGGCAACGATTCTGCAGAAGATGAATGGAGAATATGACAAGAAATTTCCCCAGGCAAGAGCATTTTATATGTATATGTATGCGCATCCGGGCAAGAAATTGAATTTTATGGGAAATGAATTCGGCCATATGCGGGAATGGGATGAGAAGCGCCAGATGGATTGGGATTTGCTTCAATATCCGATCCACGATGCATTTCATCATTTCATGAAGGATTTAAATCATCTGTATTTGTGTACGCCTGCCCTGTGGGAGAAGGATTATCAGACGGAAGGCTTCCAGTGGCTTGACTGCCATCAGGAAGAGAAATGTATTTATGCTTTTTCAAGAAAAGGCGGCGGACAGATGATGATAGCTGTGTTTAATTTTTCGGATAAAACACAGGGAAAATTTTCTTTGGAGGTTCCGGATGGTACATACCAGGTTGTTTTAAATAGTGAAGAAGAATGTTACGGAGGAAGCGTGAAGGAGAAGGAAACGTGGATAATAGAAGGAAATAGACTTGAGATAGATATTCCGGCATTCTGCGGTATCTATATTGGTTGTAAGCCGGAGTCGGATGAATAAAAAGATTGTGCCTTGGTATGCATCGCTACCCCTATTTCAGGGGCAGCGCCTGCTGTACTTTATTAACGCCTTCGCCGATAATGGCGTTGGTTCTAGCCAGAGATTCCTGAGCATCTGCGGCAACACTAAGTCCGGTCATCTCTTCCAGCTTGTCCGGTTCATTTAGCGGAAGGATATAGTATTCAGCTCCATTATTGTTGGTGAGCGATACCCAGGTGGGGATGAAATCTGCTTTTTCGATAGATACCTGTCCTTCCTTATCCCGGTGGAGTGTCAGGGAGAGCATGAGTCCGTCTTCTGTATGCCCGTAGGCAAGTCCGTCCATATATTCGGTACGCTGGTTGGAAAGGTGATTTCCGATTGCATAGGCACATAACATCTGATGATTTCCATCAGCGCTTTCCAGCAGGTCTACCGGTTGGATGACATGCGGGTGGCTGCCGATCAGGGCGTCAATACCCATGTCACAGAGCCGCTGAGCCATGGCATCCTGTTCTTCAGACTCTTCTGTCTGGTACTCAATCCCCCAGTGCATATAGGCTACCGTAAATTCCACGCCTTCCGCTTCCATTTCTTCCAGGCCGGTTTCGATTTCCCGGTAAAAGGATTCCAAATCATTGGATTGGAAGCTGTTGATTAAGGGTGCGCTTTCATCGGTGACTGCGATGCCGTTAATGGTTTTCTGTCCGTTCACTTCTTCTGTCTCGAATACATAGTTGAAAAAGCCAACTTTAATGCCGCCGATATCCTGGATCGTGTAAGTTTTATCAGAGGTAGTCTTGCGGGTTCCGGCGTAAAGAAGAGAATTCTGCGTCATCACATCCATAGTTCGCTGCAGACCCTCATCTCCATTGTCATAAATGTGGTTGTTGGCAAGCAGGCACATATCCACGCCATTTGCCGCCAGAGCTTCTGCGATTGCATCCGGGGAGTGGAAAGTAGGGTAGCCGCTGTAATCTCCGTCTGTCAGCGCGCATTCCAGTGTGGTGACGGCAAAGTCAGCGGATTCCAGATAACTCTTTACGTATGTAAAAATGGGATTATAATCATAGGTTCCATCCTCTTTGTAGTAGGCAGGAGAGGTCAGGAACGGCTTATGCATAATAATGTCTCCGGCAGTGAATAAGGTGGCAGTGGATTCTTCCACCTCCTTAGAAGACTCCTGCTCTTCCGGGTCTATGGTAACCTTCTTTGCACTTTCACTTTTGGACTCATTTTTGGATGAATCTGCCAGGGCGTTCCGGATAACCCCGCCTAATATAATCACCATCAGCAGTGTGGCGCCTGCAAGCATCAGCCTCCTGCGAAGAACAATCTGACGCCTGCGTGCGGCGCGCCTCCTTCTGATTCTCTCACGTTCTCTTCTTTCATCATCTGTCTGCTGGTTCATGTCTGCCTCCCTCATCTTTGGTATATTCCGTTTTTGATAGTTTTCTTAGCATGAAGTATATCATAAAACGGGGAAATTTGCCATCTATTAAAGGGAGTTCCAGGATGAATACCAGATAACTTATTTTGTCAATGCTGGAAAGAGTTTTACAAACTTCTGTATCAGCACGCACTTCTAAAAGAAGCAGTAATTGTTTTTTTAGAAGATGCATGACAGGGCTTGATTCTGATACCTTTGGACCGTCTCAGCTTTATGGAGAAATATGAATAAGATTTACCATCACGGCAGCTTTCAGCGCCATATATGGAAGATCTTATTCTCTAGGTCTTTTTGTACATTCGATAGATATTGATTAATTTCTTCATCTGCTAATTCAATCTTAAAGGATAATAGTTCGTCTGTGGTAATACCAAGCAGCCGTGCAATGGGTACAAGCAAAGTGATATCCGGCAGCGTATTACCTTTTTCCCATTTATTGACAGCAGGGGTAGTTACGCCAAGACAAGCGGCCATTTCCTCCTGAGTCATTCCTTTGTTTTTTCTATATTTTCTGATGATATCTCCGATTGCCATGCCTGATTATCTCCTTCATAATTTTTTGGAATGCTCCTATATATAGTATAGCTGTTTGAAGTTCAAAAACAATTGAATGGAGGTTAAATGGCGGGAATTATTTTTTACCATTGCTTAACTTTCGGGTTCTTTGTTATAATATAGGACGGTATAAAGGAGCAGACAAAAAGAGAAACTCCAATAATTCAGGATGGGAGAATTTGTTGACATGAAGAACAGTACAGCGAGTACGATTAAGCGTGCGGAAAGATTTCAGGTTGTATTGATTGGCGAGGGGATTATAGTGGGTGGAATTGCGGGACTTATGGTGATTCTGTATCGTATTTTCCTCGAATATGCGGGGGAATGGCTGCAGAGAATTCTTGCGTATATCGGACAATCCCCGATACGGATGGCGGTGTGGTTTGGTGTTCTGCTGATTCTGGCAGTTGTGGTCGGGAAACTGGTAGATTATGAACCGCTCATATCCGGAAGCGGAATTCCGCAGTTGGAAGGTGAGATGTCGGGAAAGATCGATCAGGTATGGTGGAAAGTGCTTCCAGCAAAATTTCTGGGCGGATTTTTATGTATTCTTGGAGGAATGTCCCTGGGGCGGGAAGGCCCGTCAATCCAGTTGGGAGCCATGGCAGGAAAGGGTATTTCCAAAGGGCTTGACAGAGGTAAGACAGAAGAGAGATTCCTTCTTACCTGTGGGGCAAGCGCGGGACTTTCTGCTGCATTTCAGGCGCCCCTTGCGGGAGTAATGTTTTCACTGGAAGAGGTACATAAGAATTTTTCAGTGTCAGTTTTGATTTCTGTTATGTCAGCGTCTGTTACGGCAGATTTTCTGGCATCGGCCGTGATGGGAGTGGATTCGGTCTTTACATTTGATCTTGTAGATGCCCTGCCGAGAGAGTACTATGGATTGCTTCTGATACTGGGTTTTGTGTTGGGAATCCTGGGAGCTTTTTATAACTGGTTTACATTAAAAGTGCAATCCCTTTACAACCGGGCAAAATTTTTAAATACCACGACGAAGTTAATGATACCCTTTGCGTGTGCCGGAATTCTTGGATTCACGATGCCGGAAATTTTAGGAAGCGGACATTCTGTTATAGAATGGCTGACTGGCGGCGAAGGCGTTATGCTGCATATGGTACTGATTATTTTAATTAGCAAATTCATTTTTTCGGCGGTCTGCTTTGGGTCAGGAGCGCCGGGCGGGATCTTCTTTCCGCTTCTGGTGCTGGGCGGCTGTATTGGAGGAGCGTTTGGTCTGATAAGTGTGAAATATTTCGGACTGGATGCAATGTATGTGAATAACATCGTGCTTTTGTCTATGGCAGGATATTTTACAGCGATTGTACGGGCGCCCCTTACGGGAATTATTCTCATTTTTGAAATGACAGGTTCTGTAAGTCAGATGCTGTCTCTGACACTGGTATCGATTGTGGCATATATCACGGCGACGCTTCTTAGGTCGAAGCCGATTTATGAAAGCCTGTTGGAACGCCTTCTCAGGAAACAAGGAGAGGCAGTACCGGAGAATCACGGTCAGAAGGTTTTGGCAGATTTTGTGATTATGCATGGTTCCAGGTTGGCAGGCAAAACCATCAGCGAGGTAGAATGGCCGCAGAACTGCCTGCTGGTTGCAATCCGGCGGGAAGGGGAAGAACTCATACCCCGCGGCAGGACAAGGCTGATGGCAAGCGATACGATTGTCACCCTGACGGATGAACGGGACAGTGGGAGCGTACATGACAAAATGGAAGAATTGTGTAAATGCGTGTTAATTCAGGACGTAGTAAAATGACATTTTACTACGTCCTGAATTAACATTTGCCCTGTACCTATTTGTTATTTTATTGGTGAATGATGAAAAAATAATTCATAAAATTAAATTCTATACATAATTGTGTCTTTGTGATGCATGTTAAATCTAATGAGATTTTACTAAAATGAATGTAGTGTATTATTAGCTGGTATACCGACCTACGAATGCTGGAGGTAGTTTTATGGATTATTGTAAACTTGGCTTAAGAATTAAGGAAATAAGGAAGAAGCGGCGAATGTCCCAGCAGACCCTGTCTTATGAGATTGATTATTCAATTCCGCATATCAGTCATGTGGAGAATGGAACAACTAAACTGAGTGTAGATTTTCTGGTAAAAACGGCCAATGCCCTGCAGGTTACGACGGATCAGCTGCTTTGCGATAGTCTTGATAATTCCGAAATGATATTCCAGGGTGAGATTATGGAGTCGTTGAAAGATTGTAGTAATACGGAACTTAAAATTATTAACCGGTTGATTAAAGATGTAAAAGTGAATTTGAGAGAGAATATTTAGATGGAAAGTGGGAAAAACATACAACTGTTATATGATGTGGGTTTGCGGATTAAGGAGCTTCGGCTGGAAAATGAATGGAAACAAATTGAACTTGCAAAAAGGATTGGAGTGGATCGGACATCGGTTTCGTCCTACGAGCGTGGAAAACGGATTCCGGACATATTCATTTTGTGCAGGATTGCGGATGAATTTGGAGTGACGCTGGATTATTTGGTGGGGCGCTCTGTGCAGGGAGAATGATATTGATGGCTGAACTGATATCCAAAAGTGAATTTTTTTGTATTATAATCTTGCAAAAACGGGAATACTGTGCTAATATAAAAACCGATTTAATAAAGTAAAGCGATGAACAAGACTCTAATCCCTGGAACTTGACAGGAATAAGATGTCACCGACTGAGAGCATCTTTTGAGGAATGGGAGATATGGGAACACTTGGGAGCAGACTGGTTGAAATAGCAGTAGGTCAGTACGTGGATGCGCGTTAAGCATATAAGAGAGGAAGCTTTTTGCAGATACAAAAAAGACTGCAGCGATACAGCCGTGTTGTATAAAAGAGCTTCAATGCGGGTGGTACCGCGGATTATGAAGAATATCCGTCCCGGAATACGTAAATGTGTTCCGGGATTTTTTTTATTCTATTTTCCGGAGCACCGGTCAAAGGAAGGAGAACAGATTATGGAATTTTTAACAGGCGTCAGACAGAAAGAAACTTTGGAAATCAGCGAATTGCTGGCAGTGGACGGCGAAGGGCAGACTGTCAAAGTAAATGGTGCGGTTCATACGATCCGTAATATGGGAAATGTTGCTTTTGTCGTTTTGAGAAAGCGGGAAGGACTGCTTCAGTGTGTTTATGAGGAAGGCGTTTCTAAATTTGCATTGAAGGATGTGAAGGAAGCTGATACTATTGAGATAGAAGGTGTGCTGGAGCAGAATGAAAAGGCTCCGAATGGCATAGAGATACGTATGGAAAGTATCCGTATTTTAAGTGAGCCTGCAGATGAGCGGATGCCTCTTGCTATTTCCAAATGGAAGTTAAATACATCGGTGGATGCAAAGCTGAATTACCGGTCGATTGCGCTTCGCAATATCCGGGAAAGAGCAAAGTTTAAGATTCAGGAAGGAATTACAAGAGCATTTCGTGATTTCTTATATGGCCAGGGATTTACGGAGATTCATACGCCAAAACTTGGGGCGAAGAGTGCAGAGGGCGGCGCGAACTTATTCCGTCTGGAATATTTCCACAGACCGGCTATCCTGCAGCAGAGCCCGCAGTTGTATAAGCAGATGATGGTGGGAGTTTATGACCGTGTATTTGAGACTGCACCGGTATTCCGTGCGGAGAAGCATAATACAAAGCGTCATCTGAACGAATACACCAGTCTGGATTTTGAGATGGGTTATATCGACGGATTTGAAGACGTCATGGCGATGGAGACGGGATTTTTACAGTACTTGATGGAGCTTTTAAAGAAAGATTATGCAAAAGAATTGAAAATCCTGGATATTACACTTCCAGATGTCTCGAAGATTCCGGCAGTCCGCTTTGATGAAATTAAACAGAAGGTTTCGGAAAAGTATGACCGGAGGATTAAGAATCCGTTTGATTTAGAACCGGAAGAGGAACAGTTGATCAGCCAGTATGCGAAGGAAGAGTGGGGCAGTGATTTTGTATTTGTGACCCATTATCCATCTAAGAAACGGCCGTTCTATGCGATGGATGATCCGGAGGACAGCAGGTATACATTAAGTTTTGACTTACTGTATAAAGGGCTTGAGATTACGACCGGAGGACAGCGTATCCATGATTATCAGATGCTTCTTGACAAACTTGCCGCCCGCGGCATGGAGGAAGAAGGCCTGACCCATTACCTGGATACTTTTAAGCATGGAATGCCGCCTCATGGCGGGCTTGGGATTGGTCTGGAACGTCTTACCATGAAGCTGGTGGGCGAGGATAATGTGAGAGAAACCACGCTCTTTCCGAGAGATTTAAGCAGACTGGAGCCTTAGTGGGGAAGTTCCCCGGGAGAATGAGAGGGAAAGGTTATGTTTGGAAAAAAGTGTAGTTTATGCGGGGGAAAATTAAATAGTGAGAATGTATGTACAGAATGTGGTTTGGATAATACGAAAACTGACAGGAATTATAAGATAAACCAGAGCAGCTGTGATAATCAGCCGTTGACCCATGTACATCCACATCCGGAGGAAACTGACCGCCGGAAGGTGCAGGCAGACCGCGCTTCCGGGCAGAAGCGCCAGGAGCCGAAACAAAAACGCCAGGAGTTGGAACAAAAACGCTGGGTACAGCAGCAGCCGTCGCAGAAAAAGAATTCTAAAAAACGGGTGGCACTGATTCCGGTTATTTTCATTATATTGGGAATTGCTGCAAGTGTAATATCGGCTGTGGGTGACATGGCACAGGAATGGGGTGGCAGCGGCCTGGAGGAAATTACCGGTTTGTTTGATGATTATGATTATAACTATGATTATGACTATAATCCTTATGAATATGTGCAGCGTGAGTTGTCAGAGGATGGAGAGCGTTTTCGTGTGGACTTAAGCCAGGGCGAATATGTGGGAGGCGTGCATCTCCCGGAAGGAGCGTATACCGTCAGCATCAAAGAGGGTTATGCCTCTGTAAATGTTACGGATGATGCGAATGGCATTTATTTATACGAAAGTCTGAATATGCAGGAGAATGCGCAGTGTGAAGATGTTCGGATTTATACAGGGGCGCGGGTAGAAGTGAGCGGCGAAGCATCGGTGGAATTTGCAACAGAAAATGGGCAGATGGATGAATCAGCAGCCATGGAACAGAATCCTTTGACGGAGACGGTCACCTTGCGTGGCGGAGAAATGCAGGCAGGCGTGGACTTTGAGCCGGGTGTATATGATTTGTATATGGAAAATGGCTATGTAAGCCTTCAGGTTATGGTTTATGACGGACCGGATTTAATACAGGAGAGCTATCTCTGGCTGGATGCAGATTCTTCCGGTACGAATGGCTATAAGAATCTGGTGCTTCCGCAGGGAGCTGTCATAAGCTGGGAGGAAGAAGAACAGGAAATGGTACTAAAGCCCAGCGAGGGAATTATTTCACAGGATTATCTGTCTTATTATGTGCAGGAAGGAGAAGACTATGGCGAATAAGATCTCAGATGAAACAATTGAATATGTAGGGATTCTGGCGAAGCTGGAGCTGTCCGGTGAGGAGAAGGAAAAGGCAAAAGCGGATATGGAAAAGATGCTGGATTATATCGACACGTTGAATGAGCTTGATACAGAGGGAATCGAACCGATGTCCCATGTGTTCCCGATTCACAATGTGTTTCGGGAGGATGTAGTGACAAATGGCGACGGCAGTAAAGATACACTTGCCAATGCTCCGCTTAAGAAAGATCAGAGCTTTAAAGTACCGAAAACGATTGGATAGGAGGCAGCGTCAGTATGGATATGATAAGTTTGACAGCGGTTGAGTTAGGGAAAAAGATTCAGGCAAAGGAAATCTCCGCCAGAGAAGCGGCAGAGGCGGCATTTGCACAGATTGACAGAGTAGAAGCGGACGTCCACAGTTATGTGACGATTGACAGGGAAGGGGCGATTAAGCGTGCTGATGAAGTTCAAAAGCTTATCGACAAGGGAGTCCTTACAGGTCCCCTTGCCGGAGTTCCGGTTGCCATTAAGGATAATATGTGTACGAAAGATATGCTGACTACCTGCAGTTCCAGAATTCTGGGGGATTTTAAACCTACATTTACAGCGGAGGCCGTACAGAATCTGGAGAAGGCAGGGGCGGTTATTCTGGGTAAGACGAATATGGATGAATTTGCCATGGGAAGTACTACAGAAACTTCCTATTATGGAGAGACGAAGAACCCATGGAATTTAAAACATGTGCCAGGCGGTTCTTCGGGCGGTTCCTGTGCGGCGGTGGCGGCAGAAGAATGCTTCTATGCCCTGGGTTCGGATACAGGCGGTTCTATCCGTCAGCCCAGTGCTTTTTGTGGGGTGACGGGGATGAAGCCGACCTATGGGACGGTATCCCGGTACGGATTGATTGCTTATGGCTCTTCGTTGGATCAGATTGGACCGATTGCCAGAGATGTGACGGACTGTGCAGTAATTCTTGAAACGATTGCCTCTCATGATAAAAAAGACAGTACATCCATTGCAAGAGAAACCTACGATTTTACCAGCGCCCTGACCGAGGATGTGAAGGGAATGAAGATTGGTATCCCCAGAGATTATTTTGGAGAAGGACTGGACAGCGAAGTGAGGGATGCAATTTATGCGGCGGCAAAAGTACTGGAAGCAAAAGGAGCTATTGTGGAAGAGTTCGACTTGAGTCTGGTACAGTATGCGATTCCGGCTTATTATGTGATTGCCTCCGCAGAAGCAAGTTCCAACTTATCCCGCTTTGATGGGGTAAAATATGGCTATCGCACGGAAGAGTATGAGGGACTTCACAATATGTATAAGAAATCCCGTTCTGAAGGATTTGGTGAAGAAGTAAAACGAAGAATCATGCTGGGTTCTTTTGTTTTAAGTTCCGGTTATTACGATGCTTACTATTTGAAAGCACTGCGCACAAAGGCTTTGATTAAGCAGGCGTTTGACAAAGCATTTGCAGAATATGACGTCATACTGGCGCCGGCATCGCCCACAACTGCGCCGGAACTTGGCAAGAGCTTAAGCGATCCGTTGAAAATGTATCTGGGAGATATTTATACGGTATCTGTCAATCTGGCAGGGCTGCCGGGAATCAGCATTCCGGTAGGAACGGATTCCAAAGGGCTTCCGATTGGAATGCAGATTATTGGAGACTGCTTTGCGGAAAAGAAAATTATCCGGGCGGCATATTCTTTTGAGAAAAGCAGAACCTATGAAAGGCCGGGGCTTGTGAAGGCGTGCAGTGAGGACAGACAGCAGAAAGGAGACAGATAATTATGGCAAAACAGTACGAGACGGTGATTGGTCTGGAGGTTCATGTGGAGCTTGCGACAAAGACAAAAATATTCTGCTCCTGCAGCACGGAGTTTGGAGGCGCGCCAAATACCCATACCTGCCCGGTGTGTACAGGTATGCCGGGTTCGCTTCCGGTATTAAACAAACAGGTAGTTGAGTATGCAGCGGCTATCGGGCTTGCGACCAACTGTGAGATAACAAAGGTATGTAAATTTGACCGGAAGAATTATTTTTATCCTGATAATCCGCAGAATTATCAGATTTCCCAGCTCTATCTTCCGATTGCCAGAAATGGCTATGTGGAGATTGAAGTAGGGGATATGAAAAAGAAGGTTCGTATCCATGAGATGCATATGGAAGAGGACGCCGGGAAATTGGTTCATGATGAGTGGGATGATACATCGCTGGTGGATTATAACCGAAGCGGCGTCCCATTGGTGGAAATTGTGTCTGAGCCGGATATGCGTTCTGCCGATGAGGTTATTGCGTATCTGGAGAAGCTTCGCATGATTATTCAGTATCTTGGAGCGTCGGATTGTAAGCTTCAGGAAGGCTCCATGAGAGCAGATGTCAACTTATCCGTAAGGGAAGTTGGCTCTGAGAAGTTCGGAACCAGGACGGAGATGAAGAACCTAAATTCTTTTAAAGCGATTGCACGGGCAATTGAGGGAGAGCGCCAGCGTCAGATTGACCTTTTGGAAGCCGGAAGGAGCGTTGTACAGGAGACCAGACGGTGGGATGATAATAAAGAATCTTCTCATGCAATGCGGTCGAAAGAGGATGCACAGGATTACCGTTATTTCCCGGAACCGGATTTGGTACCGATTGTAATCAGCGACGAATGGATTGCCGAGATTCGGGCAAGGCAGCCGGAGCTGCGCACAGAGAAGCTGGAACGCTATAAGAAGGAATTTGATATTCCGCAGTATGATGCCGAGATTATTACGGGAACGAAGAAGCTGGCGGATATCTTTGAAGCTACGACGGCTATCTGCAAGAAGCCCAAGAAAGTATCCAATTGGCTGATGGTAGAGACGCTTCGGCTTCTGAAGGAACATGACATGGAAGCAGAAGATATCCGGTTTTCCCCGGAGAATCTTGCTAAGTTGATTGAACTTGCAGATGCGGGAACGATTAACAGTTCTGTGGCGAAGGAAGTTTTTGAGAAGATTTTTACAGAAGATGTAGATCCGGAGCAATACGTGGAAGAGAAGGGCTTGAAGACCGTTAATGATACGGGAGCGCTTCAGGCTGTCGTAGAGAAGATTATTGCAGATAATCCGCAGGCAGCAGCCGATTATAGAGGCGGAAAGGAAAAAGCTTTGGGAGCTTTGGTGGGACAGACCATGAAGGCTATGAAAGGGAAAGCAAATCCGGGAATGGTGAATCAGATGCTGAGAGAGCTGCTAAGTAAATAGAGATGTGATGCATAGACAAGAAGGACGCCGGGAGGCGTCCTTCTTGCGTTGGGTTTATATTTTATAGAAGGTTTATTCTTTGTGTGAAAGAATCTTATCAATACTTACCAGCTTAACACTGAGTACGAAAATCTGCGTTGCCACAGCAAGCTCTTCTTCCGTAGGATAGGAAGGGGCGATACGGATATTGCTGTCCTTTGGATCCTTTCCATAAGGGAAGGTAGCTCCTGCATTTGTCATAATAAGGCCGGCTTCTTTTGCCTTAGCCACAATTTTCTTTGCACATCCTTCCATAGAATCGAAGGAAATGAAATAACCGCCACGCGGTGAGAGCCAGGAACCGATTCCCAGGCCGCCTAATTCTCTTTCCAGTGTGTTCAGAACGGTATCAAACTTTGGCCGCATAATATCTGCATGTCTTTTCATATGCTTTACCATTCCATGGATGTCTCCGAAGTATCTTGCGTGCCGCAGTTGATTCACCTTGTCGTGTCCGATGGTCTGAATCTTCATCTGCTTGCGGATGTCTTCCAGGTTAGCATCAGAAGCAGCGATAGCAGCAATTCCTGATCCGGGGAAACTGATCTTGGAAGTAGAAGAGAACTTGTAAACCATGTCAGGGTGTCCTTCCTTTTTACATTCCATAAGAATCTCAATCAGGTAGTCCTGTTTGTCTTCATATAAATGGTGGATGCCGTAAGCATTATCCCAGAAGATACGGAAATCCTCTGCCGCCGGATTCAGCTTGGCAAAACGGTGTACGGTTTCATCGGAATAGGTAATCCCCTGGGGATTTGAATATTTCGGTACACACCAGATTCCCTTAATTGCCGGGTCGCTTTCTACCAGCTTTTCTACCATATCCATATCCGGTCCGGTGGGTGTCATCGGGACATTAATCATTTCAATCCCAAAATATTCTGTAATTGCAAAATGTCTGTCATAACCGGGAACCGGACACAGGAATTTTACTTTATCTAATTTGCACCAGGGCGTGCTTCCCATAACGCCGTGAGTCATGGAACGTGCAATGGTGTCATACATTACGTTCAGGCTGGAATTCCCAAAGATGACGATATTATCCTTCGGAACCTCCATCATATCGGCGAGGAGCTGCTTCGCTTCCTTGATACCGTCAAGAACTCCGTAATTACGGCAGTCAACGCCTTCTTCACAGACAAGGTCAGAGTCACTGTTCAGAACATCCATCATTTCCATAGAAAGATTCAACTGTTCTGTAGAAGGCTTCCCTCTTGACATGTCAAGTTTCAGCCCTTTTGCTTTCACTTCTTCAAATTGTGCTTCTAAGCCAGATTTTAATGATAATAATTCTTCTTTTGATAATTCTTCGTATGTTGCCACTTTCGTATCCTCCATCCTGCTATTCCTCAATGTTACCATTGTACCATAAATTGAAAATGCGTCAATTGTTTCCTGCAAAAAAACGGAAGAAAAACAAAGATTTCGTTATGTTTTACAAGCGTTTTGAAATTTTAAAAGAGTTTTTATTCATTTCTTCTTTTCAAAATCGGTCAATGGAATTAAAATAAGATTGATCGAATCAATTAACGGAGGTTGCTGAATTTTTGGAAGAGTATTTGTCTTCGGAAGCAATTTGGTGATATGTCAAGAGGAAAATGAAAAAGATTTTTTTGGAAAAGGGTAACCTTAATAGACCTACGGTCTAAAAGAAACGTAAGTT
>CABIYE010000033.1 GCA_902362865.1 Clostridiaceae bacterium | reverse complement strand
CATTGCTTTTTTATTTGCAAAAGTGATGAATGCCTTGAAAATATAAGGTTTTAAAGAAAAATAGGACTGTAAAACTTTACAGTACCTAAATAAAAACGGAGGATTTATCATGAAAATAAGAACCGACTTTGTTACGAATTCAAGCAGCAGCAGTTTTATCATTGCCAGAAAACCCAAAATGAATGACAAGCAAAAAGATGCGATACTTCGTTTTGTGGAAAAGGAACTTCTTGGTAAGAAAATTCTTGGACCAGACAGCACGGAGGAAGAAATTAATAAGATTTTTGAGGAAGAGTGGGAATTTCATGGTAAAGATACACAGGAAAAAGTCAGAGCAGCATTAAAGGCCGGAAAGGTTGTCTATAGCGATTGGGTATCCTTTGAGGAGACAGAATATTATTATGCTGACTTGTTTGAAGAAGTATGGAGAATCATGGAAGAAAACGGAGATGGAGATTTTGAAGGTATTGAAACGGATCTAAGCTATTAAGGGAAACCAGTTATGAAAATTCGAAAAGAAGCTGATTTTATCTCCTGCTTTGATGAGAAGACGGGCAGGTATTTTAGGACAGGGATTCTTGTGAATGGTAAAGAATCTGGAAAAGATCCATTTATGGCATCGTTCCCGGAACTTTTGGACGTCGGTATAATGGGACATTGCATTCACGGAAAGACAGGGCTTTGTTTAAAAGCAGGCGTAGAGTGTTATCAGGATGGTTTGCATGCAAGTCATGCGAATATGTCAGTCGAAGATTTCAAAAGCATTTTGGAGCAATGCAGAGGCAATACCTTCCAGATTGCGCTAGGAGGCTGCGGGGATCCTGACCAACATGAAAATTTTGAAAAAATACTTAAACTTTGTCGTGATTTTCAAATTGTTGTCAATTTTACAACATCAGGATTTGGCATGACGCCAGAATTGGCAGACTTGTGTAAGCACTATTGCGGAGCTGTAGCTGTTAGCTGGTACAGAAGTAAATATACGATGCGTGCTTTGGAGATGCTTCTGGACGCAGGTGTGAAGACGAATATACATTATGTGCTTAGCAGGGATACAGTTGCTGAAGCTGTAGAACGGCTAAAGCTGAAAAAATTTCCGGAGGGGATCAATGCAGTTGTATTTTTGCTTCATAAGCCTGTAGGGTTAGGAACCAGAGAAAAGATAGTCAGTATTGCTGATTCTACGATGAAAGAACTGTTATCCTATGTGAACAGCGATGAAATGACCTATAAAATAGGATTTGATTCATGCACGGTCCCAGCATTGCTGAATTATTCGGAAGGAATAAATATAGATAGCCTGGATACGTGTGAAGGCGGTCGTTGGTCGGCTTATATAACTTCGGATATGAAGATGCTTCCTTGCAGTTTTGATAATCAGGAACAGAGATGGGCTGTGGATTTGAGAAAGCATAGTATTAAAGAGGCATGGGAAAGTAAAGCGTTTGATGAGTTTAGAACCTATTTCAAAAACGCCTGTCCGTCATGCAAGAATCAATATCTCTGCAAGGGTGGATGTCCGATTTGCCCGGAAATCGTTTTATGTACGTCAAAAGACAGGTCATTAATATAGAATGAACTCTCGGATTGCCAGTTGCTCAGTTGATTCGACTGGCTTTTACCCGCAGGGCACAGGCGACGGTAGGTTAAGGTAGCCAAAAGTAGTGTTATATATGAAAAAAGAAAAGCATATGGTAGGATAAAGCAGTCTGAACAGAAGGAAGCTGTCTTATGAAAATGCTGTTATTCGTGTCAGATTTTATTATACCAATGGTAATCTTTGGAATCGTATGCTATGGAATCCTGATGAAAGTAGAAGTCTACGATGTCTTTATAAAAGGAGCCAGGAACGGGTTCTTCACGGTGATTAAGATTATGCCCACGTTAATTGCGCTTATGATTGCCGTGGGGATTTTAAGGGCATCAGGATTCCTGGATATGCTTTCAGCGCTGATTGGGAGATTTACGGATTACATCGGATTCCCCGGCGAGCTGGTGCCGCTTACGGTGGTAAAGATGTTTTCCTCATCCGCCGCCACAGGGCTTCTGCTGGATTTATACAAAGAATATGGGACAGATTCTTATATCGGCAGGATTGCATCTATCAGCATGGCATGTACCGAAACTATTTTTTACACGATGAGTGTGTACTTTATGACAGCGAAAATCTCAAAAACCCGGTATACCCTGCCAGGGGCGTTGTTAGCCACCCTCGCCGGGCTTGTGGCAAGCGTGTTAATTTAGGACGTAGTAAAGTGTCGCTTTACTACGTCCTAAATTAACATTTACCCTGTACCGAAATGAAATTGTTTGCTTTTGCTTTGGGAAATATGCAATAATAATTAGGGAAATATATGATTTGAGAGCGTAAGAAGGGGGCGCGGAAAGATGAATTATACCTATATTTTAAAATGCAAGGACGGAACACTCTATACGGGATGGACGAATGATCTGGATAAACGTGTGAAGGCGCATAACGAAGGGCGGGGCGCCAAATATACGCGCAGCAGGACGCCGGTGGAGCTGGTATATTATGAGACTTTTGAGACGAAGGAGGAGGCGCAGAGACGGGAGTATGCGATAAAAAAGATGACAAGGAGACAAAAGGAAATAATAATTGCGCAGGCAGTAAAATGAAACATTACTGCCTGCGCATTTATTTTTAGAGAAGATAACCATGAAGCACGGCACTTCATGACGGACTTGTCCGCTTTGTTCTGCCTTATACATTTGTCAATTTTTTCTGACCGCAAATCCGACCACAAACTGCAAGATTTTCCAACCGTTCCATCTGGCGGCGTTTTACATTCATGGAAGGATGTACATAGCGCTGAAGGGTAGTAGATACATTAGCGTGTCCCAGTATCTCGGATAAGGATTTGAGATCAAATTCCTGCTCCATACATCTTGTGGCAAATGTATGGCGCAATGCATGATAGTTGTATTCTGATAAATTACATTTGCTTAAAATCCTCTTATATTTCCTGTAGTATCCCCGCGGTTCGAGCCAGGCTTCGCTGTCAGTTAAAATGTAGTAGGAATCTTTCCTCTGATAAGGAGTAAGAAAATTAACAAGAAATGCAGGAAGAGGAATGCTGCGGACAGAGCATTCTGTCTTTGGACGGTCAATAAGAATCTTTGTTTTATGTGCCGCACCGTGAGTTTTGTCCTGGATGCGCATAATCGTGCGCCTGATATATAAAATATTGTTTTCGAAATTAAAATCACCCCACTTAAGAGCGCAGACTTCACCAATGCGAAGCCCCGTGTATAAACTGAGAATGATTCCGATACCGGCAGGTTCAAAATGGGTAAAGATATATTGCTCCAGCTTTTCCTGCTCCTCCACAGAAAGAACCTGTATTTGCGGAAGGGTCTGCCGGGGTTTTTTAATAATGATATGATTGGGACAAGGGTAATTTCTTTCAGCTGCAAATGTCAATGCCAGTTTTAGAATGGACAAAAGATCGGCAACTGTTTTTGGGGATAATGCGCTGCCGTCGGATAGATTTCCGCCGTTTAATTTACCGGCAGTAAAACAAGAAATGTCCTCTGTTGTCAGATTAGACAGAAGAATGTCCCCTAATTCAGAATTAATATGTTTCTGAACCAGGAAACTGTATTTAGCATACGTAGATTCTTTGACAGTGGGCTGTATGGATAACAGCCATTCATTGAGTAATTGACTAACTTTCATCTTATGGCTCCTTTCTGTAAAATATAATGGCATGATTAGTATAATAATGAAAAAAATGATAAAATGGAAAAATTCATAGTAAAAAACGAATAAAACCGCGCATATTACGATAGTTGCATTGATTTTTAAGATTTAAAAGAGTATAGTTTTATTAGATTATTGCATTCCCTGTAATCCGTCATGAAGTGCCGTGCTTCATGGTTATTTTGCGGAAAAGGAGGAGTAAATAATTCAGGTATAAGGGAAAATATTAAGAAAGGAAATCAAAGAAATGAGACAAAAAAAGAAACTGAAAAAAGCTCTGTCGCTTCTGTTGACAGCCGCTATGGTCTTGTCTTTGAATGTTCCGGTATTTGCGGACGAAGCAGATGACGGGAATGGAGAGGATAATGCAACGAATTCGGTACAAGTCTTAGATGCGACAGACGGCGAGGATGTACAGGCAATTGATAATGTGCCGGAAAATGAGGGCGTGAAGGTTGCGAAGATTGGAGATACGGCGTATGCGACTCTGCAAGAAGCAATGGCAGAAGCCGTGTCTGGCAATACGGTTTCTCTGGTCGGTGAGGCTATTGAGAACGAAACGGTTGTTGTCAAAGATGGTATAACTCTGGAGATTGCAGCTGGCGCCAGTCTGAATGGACAAGTCGAAGTCCAGGAGGGCGGTAAGTTGATTGTGAACGGTGCGATTACTTATGATTCGCAAGGGTCTGCAATCATTAGCCGAGGAACAGTCCAAATAGGAGAAGGTGCAGCGGTAACTGCGAAGGATTCCGATAACAATGGGGCGGTTTACATCATAAAAGGAAGCTTTGAGATGAGTGGCGGAACCATTACTTCGGAAAAGAAGTCGACCAATTATGGGCGAGGTCTTGGATTCAACAATAATGCAGATGCTTCAGGAAGCATAACCGGCGGTACTATTAATGCAGTTGATATTGCACTGCTTATCCGCAGTGGTGGCTTGAACAGTGATTTTTCAATTCAGAATGTTATGTTGAATTGTTCTTCTGGAACCAATGTGATTAATGGTACATATCTTTCCAATATTGCCGAGGGTTCATCCGTATATCAAGATGGGAAAACATGGACAATCGGATCGGGTGCAACGAGCAGTGTAAAAACGGAAGATAATGTCTATTATCCGACAGTCGCTGCTGCCTTAAAGGCAGGTACGACAGTAGAAGTGCTGGGAGCGATGACAGAAAATGTAACGGTTCCGGAGGGAAAAACGCTGACGGTTAACGAAGGTGCTGCGATTGCAGGGAGAGTTACCAATAATGGAACATTAGTCGTAAATGGCGCTATAAGTGGAAATGTTGTAAATAATGGTTCTATGGAAGTGAAAGGCATAGTTTCAGCTGTGTCCGGAAATGCGATTACCAGTAGTGGCAAGCTTATAATGAATGAAGGAAGCACGGTGAGCGCTACTAACATTTCTAACGGGGCTGTGAGATTAACCGGCGGAACATTTACGATGAATGGCGGGACGATTGACGGAGCAACTGAGTCTATAAGCAGTAGCCGTGGATTGTATATTCCAGCAGATGCAGGCGTAGATGCAGTGATTTATGACGGTGAAATTTATGGTACGAATTATGCAGTTGTAAATTACGAGGGCAATACCTTAAGATTGGAAGGCGGCACGTTTAAATCTGACGATTATGGAAATACCAAGATGTTCTATCGCTTTGAGGATGTTAAGATTATTGAAGGAAAGAGTTATCAGAGCAGCTCGACAGAAGAATTTTATACGTTGGCGATTGTTTCTGCTGTTGCAAAAGCATCTAACGCTGGCGAAGTATCTTCTTACTATGCAACTTTGAATGACGCACTGAAATCCGGAATGCCTTCTGTTGAACTTCTTACAAATATAGAAGAAGATGTTGTAATTCCGGAGGGTGTGACGCTGACGGTTAAGGATGGCATAAAAATCAATGGAAAAGTTACGGTTCACGGAACTTTAAATATGACAGGCGGAACGATTGAAAAAGTGAATGCCGGAGCAAATGGTGTTGTATATGTTACTGGAACAGGAACATTGAACATGAGCGGAGGAGAGATTCTCGGAATGACTCAGGGACCGCTTACGAATGATTATTTTCGTGGCGTGACTTTGGATGCTGACGCTACAGCGAATATTTCCGGTGGAAGCATCTGTGGTTATCAGTATGCAATTGTATTTCGTGAAGGCGCTAATGTGAAAGTTTCCGGTGGTACATTTACAAATGATACAATAAGAAACGAGTCCGTTATCTATAACTGGAAGGATACCTATTTAGCTGCCGGTGTGGCATTGGAGAAGGTAACGGCTCATAAATGGCAGGTGGGTGATTTTTCTGCATCTGTAACAAATGCAACGGGAGATGAGACCTACTATGCATCTCTGGAAGAGGCTGTTGCGGCGGCAAGTGATGATGCAACTGTAACACTGAAGAAGAATGTAGAAGTCAGCTCAATTGTAATTGCAAAACCGATGACACTGGATTTCGCAGGGTATACAGTTACGAAAAACGTGAAAGACGAAGAAGGAACGGTATCCTATGCGCTGGGAATTACGGCAGATGTAACGCTGAAGGATGGAACGATTACATGTGATGCTACGACCTATGGTGCTGGGGAAACGCGGTATGCAGTAGTTCCCATTCTTATTGATGGAACAGAGACGGATGTGGTTCTGAATGGAATTACAGTAGAAAAGAGTTACAATGGAATCCAGGTGAACGCAGGGAATACTGTTACTTTGGATAACAATAGTGCTGTAACAGGAGAGAATTTTGGAATCCGAAGCCTGGGTCAGGTGACTATGAACAGTGGAACGGTGACAGGTGGTGAGATTGGAATTCTTGTGACCGGAACAAGTGGTAACCTTACTATGGTCGGCGGAGAAGTTATTTCAAATACGGAAGAAAGTGTAGGCGTACAGGTTCAGTTGGGAGCTAATATGTCTATGACCGGTGGTAAAGTAAACGCGGATGCTGCAAAATCTACAGGAATAATTGTTATTGATGCAAATAGTGGAGAGAAAACAAGCGCACAAATCAAAGGAGATAGCGAGGTATATGGTTCTGGCACCGGAATCTGTATTGCTGGAAACTGCAGTTATGGTAATGATGCGCCTTATCCTGCAGAAGTTACCGTTTCAGGCAATGCAAGAGTGTATGGTAAAATATTAGAGGATGAAGTGGGCGGTACTGGTATCTATATTGTCGGAAACGGAGCTGTTTTAAATGTACAGGAAAACTGTACCGTTGAAGGAAGCTGGTTTGCTATTTCCGGAAATGGAAGTTATGGCGGACAGACGGATAATGGGCAGACAGTGATTAATATCAGCGGAGGAACTGTTGATGGACATGGTTCTACTGCAATTTATCAGCCGCAGTATGGTAAGCTGAATGTGACCGGAGGAACTATTAAAGGAATAACGGGAATTGAAATCCGTGCAGGTGAGTTAGACGTATCTGGAGGCGAGATTACTGGTACTGCAGAGCGGACGGAAACAAAGCCAAACGGCAATGGTACAACAACAATTGGCGCTGCTGTGGCAGTGGCACAGCATAACACAAAGCGTGATATAACGGTAACGATTTCCGGCGGAACATTGACGGGATGTACAGCATTGTGTGAGAAAAATACACAGAAGAATGGAACGGCAGATGTTGAAAAAATTAAGATGACTGTAGACGGCGGTACCTTTATTACTACAAATAAGGATGAGGATGCAGAAGCTATTGTAAGCGAAGATTGCAGTAACTTTGTAAATGGCGGAAAATTTTCCGCACCGGTTTCTTACAAGTATTGCCAAGAAGGGCTTGCTTCAGCGGAAGTCGATGGTGAGTCTGGCATGTGGACGGTAACGGCTCTGAAAGAGGGACAGTATGACATCTCTGCATATCGCAGTGAGGAGACATACACTTATCCAACGAATGAAAATGGGGATCTCTTTGCCGGATGGTTTGAAGATGCTGAGCTTACGGAGCAGTTGACAGATTCCAGCGTTACTACCGGAAGATATTATGCGAAGTTTGTGGATAAGAGAGTTTTGGAGGTGAGATACCAGCGCGCTTCCTATAATAAAGATGGAAGTATGGTTTATAACATTCGTATGTATTCAGCGTTGGATTCATTAGATTACTCTTTAGCAGGATTTATTATAAACAATGGAAGCAACGAGTGGAATGAGCCTATTAAGAAGGTATATACCTCTTACAATGGAATTAAGCCGACACAGATTGGAGGAGATCAAGCGAAATATCTGTTTGTGTACACGCTTGAAAATGTATCGCCTGGTACAACGCTGACAATTACTCCATATTGGACAACGATGGATGGTACAACTGTTATGGGTACTACAGCGACGATACAAGTTCCTTAATAGCAGATGCAGAGATTCATAGAATGGCTGTTTAAGGTGGAGGTGAATGCAAAATGAACAAGAAAGACTATATAACCCCAGAGATGGAAGTTGTTATGTTTAATGTAGAGGATATTATGAAGACCAGTGGACTGGGTAACGGAGGAGATGTGAATACTGACGATGGAAGCGATTATGGTGAGATTATAAATCCTAATGGAAGTTTCTGATTTCATAATTTAATATTCCATTACAAAGCCTGGGAGCAGGGATACCTGCTCCCAGTTTTAAATAGTTTGAAAGGGGTAACGGCGTTTTATGAAAAAGAAAAAGATTTTAATTATAATGGTTGCGGTAATTGCAGTATTGGCAATTGTCATAGCTTTTGCTTTAAATCGGAAGTCGGACACATCGCCGCAGGCAGATACGGATTCTACAAAAGAGGTATCAACAACAGAAGAGGCGGAAGATTCCGAGGAAGGTCAGGATCAGGCAACGGCATCCGACGGAACGCCGGAACCGTCGCAGGAAATGGAAGTAGTGGATGAGAGCGTACCGGCAGATTCAGGCAGTTATGGTGAATTGTTTGGAGATGAGGATGGAAGTTCCGGAGAAGGAGCTTCAGAAGATGAATTGGATTGGTCGGAATTGCAAGAATAGAGAAAAAACGGCGGAGAAATACTCTGCCGTTTTCTGCAATATAGGGCATTTAAGACGGATTTGCCCGCTTTATCACGGCGTAAGAAATCCGGCATCGTTCATTTTGCTAATCAGGTTCTTTACATCTATAGCCGCCTGCTCTCGGCTGATATCATAATCAGAAGTAAGCTTGTCAACAATTTCATTTTCGGATAAACCGTCCTGCAGTCCAAGCCAGATGTCACGGCCTGTGTCATTTAGGGTCACCATTCCGTGAAAAGATTTGCTTGCCTCGCCGGTAGCGATTACCATTGCCTGCCCGGCAATTTCCCGAAGTACGAATCCCTTTTTTATTCTCATGAGTAGTCTCCTCCCGTGCGTTTTCTTTCATTATACGGTTAATTGGGGACGTAGTAAAGTGTCACTTTACTACGTCCCCAATTAACTTTTGCCCTGTACCTAACTGGCTTTTGCCCTGTACCTTACAGTACAAATACATACATTACAACGAAATGGCAGGCGCTGCCGCCCATAACGAACAGGTGGAAGATTTCGTGGCTTCCGAAGTTCTTATGTCTGTTGTTGAAGATGGGCAGCTTCAGTGCGTAGATTATGCCTCCGATGGTGTAAATGATTCCTCCGGCGAGAAGCCAGCCGAATGCCGCCGGGGACATGGAGTTTAAAATCTGGGTGAATGCCAGGACGCAAGTCCAGCCCATGCCGATATATAATACGGAAGACACCCATTTGGGGCAGTATACCCAGAATGCTTTTATCAGAATTCCTACCAACGCGATTCCCCAGACGATGCTAAGAAGAATGGCACCTGTCTTTCCGCCGAGAACCAGAAGGCATATAGGTGTATAGCTTCCGGCTATCAGGATAAAGATCATCATATGGTCTAATTTTTTCAAAATGGTATTAATCTTATACGAGCGGTCGAATGTGTGGTAACTGGTGCTTGCCGCATATAATAAGATCAGGCTCACTGCATAAACTGCAATGGAGATGATATAAATCCTGCCCGGTTCATGCGCTGCCTTTATTAACAGTGGGACAGCGGCAAAAATTGCCATCATCATGCCGATGAAATGGGTGATTGCGCTTCCCGGATCCTTGATGTGTGTTTTGATTGTCTGTGCCATAATATCACTCCTAGAAATTAAAAATATATAATGTAGTTTTTAAAACTACGTGTTGCATATAAGTATATTATATCCGGTAATATAAAAAATGCAACCCCGTTTTCAAAAAATTAAGTTGGTAAATAAAACTGGACTGGTTAAAATGCGTATAACTGGCTGTTTTTCATGAACCAGAATGATGATATGATTGATAAAATCAGGAAAGAGAAGGAGTCGATGAATTATGATGCAAACGAAAGTAGCACAGGATGAAAAAGTAAAGACAATGGTAATTACAGCAATATTTGCGGCGATTACTTTTTTAGGAATACAGGCATTCCGGATTCCCTTGCCGGCGGCAGTCGGGACGCCGTTTGTCCATTTCGGACATATTTTTGTTGTGATGGGCGTGCTGCTGCAGGGAGGAAGAAGAGGAGCGGTGTCAGGAACCATAGGGTTGGTGCTGTTTGATATTTTGAATGGTTATATGCAGGATGTCCCGCAGGTATTTCTTGAAACAATCATAAAGTGTTTGCTTGTGGGAATGATTTTTGCTATCCTTAAGAAAAAGGCAGAGGGAGACAGCAGAAAGGAATATACAGCGGCGGTAGTGTGTGCGTTTATTTACGGATGCATGAATGTTGTCATAGAATTTGTTATGGGAATCGTAGAGATGATGATTCTGGGAAGCGGATTCGCAGCGGCAGCGGCAGGGTCTTTGGCGTCGATTCCGGCAACTGTAATTAATGCGGTCTTTATGATTGCGGCAATTGCGGTGCTTTACAAACCGGTTCATAAGCTGTATCTGCGGGCGGTGTAGTCTTCGGATCTGTTTTGGCGGATAGGAGAGCGTGGATGGACTGGATTTTAGATTTTGACGCAGGGATACTGCTGTTTATACAAGAATATATACGTCAGGATTTTCTGACACCTTTGGTAAAGTTTATTACACACCTGGGGGATGCCGGATGGTTTTGGATTGCATTGTCTGTAGTGCTTCTGTTTTTTAAAAAGACAAGGCGGGCGGGGATTACGGCTCTCTTAGCGCTGCTGATTGGCGCGTTGATTACGAATGTGGCGCTTAAGAACCTGGTTGCCAGAATCCGGCCTTATGAAGTGATAGAAGACTTGCATCTGCTGATTGAGAAGCAGAGTGATTATTCCTTCCCTTCGGGGCATACATGCGCCTCCTTCGCGGCGGGGCTTGTCTATCTGAAGATGCTTCCCCGCAGATACGGGGTGGCTGCCATTCTATTAGCGGTGTTGATAGCCTTTTCCAGGCTGTATGTGGGAGTGCATTATCCGACGGACATCCTTGGTGGGATTCTTGTTGGAAGCTTTGCCGCCTGGGCGGCGTACCGGCTGAGCGAGAGGATTGGGAAGAAATATTATAACGCTAAGTAATTAAACAGCATGGCTTGTAAACCTCAAACTGGTATGGTATGTTATAAATAGCAGAAGAATACTCTGCTGATGATACAGCATATCAAAAAGGTGGTGAATCCTTTGGGAGTAAAAGATACAGTAACAACAAAATACATGAGACAGAATGAAATCTTTGCCGATGCCTTTAATTATTTTGTATATGGCGGAGAGCAGGTTATCAATCCGGAAAGCCTGGAGGAACTTGATACCCGTGAGATAGATGTTCCCTATGGTGGAGAAAAGGGTGCGAAACAGCCAGTGCAGAAAACCAGGGATGTTATTAAATCGGTCATTGCGATGATGGATAAACGCACTGCATATCTGCTTCTGGCAATCGAGAACCAGTCCAATATTCATTATGCGATGCCGGTAAAAAATATGGTTTATGACGCACTCCAGTACGCAAAACAAGTGGAGGAAGCGGCAGCTTCCCATAAATTGTCCGGTGATTATAAAGGTGTTGACAGCGATGAATACCTGTCTGGCTTTATGAAAGCGGATCATTTGCTACCGGTAGTAACATTGGTCATATATTTTGCTTCCAAAGAATGGGATGGTCCATTATCTATTCATGAGATGTTTGCGGGGCAGGATGCAAGGGTTTTAGCCTTTGTGCCGGACTACAAAATAAATTTGATAGCCCCGGCTGCTATAGAGGACAGTGAATTTGAGAAATTCCAAACAACATTAAAAGAGGTGCTGTCCTTTATTAAGTATTCTGGCAATGCGGATAAACTGCAGGAAGTGATAGGTATAGATGAAAAATTCAGACATTTGGGTAGAAATGAAGTTGATGTACTTAATGCCTGTGTAAATGCTAATTTGACAATGAAGAAAGGTGAGGAGGTGCTTGATGTGTGTCAGGCTATTCAGACAATCGCTGACAGAGCAGCGGAACAAAAAAGAATGGATACTCTGTTAGATAACGTAAAAAAACTTATGGAAAGAATGGGATGGTCTGCGGAGCAATCCATGGATGTGTTGAGTATTCCTGAAAGTGACCGAAATTCACTTGCGCAAAGGCTCAAATAAAATGAAAAGCTGAACAGTAAGATAGATGAACCGCTCCCTGTCAAGTAGACAGTGGAAAAAATAAAAATTTTAGCTGCCAACCACATTTTTGTGGTTGGCAGTATTCTTATGCCGCACATGTTAAATGTTTTCTATATTCTATTGGCGTTATACGGTTTAGACGTTTTTGATACTGGTGATTATTGTAGTATTCTATGTAATCACATACTGCTTCTTTTAATTCATCGTAGGTATGAAATATTTCTTTAGATAATACATTTCGGATTTCAGCATCCCCCAGAACGCTTCCATTGGACCATTATCTATGCATCGGGATACTCTTGACATGCTTTGCGTCATTCCTATTTGAACTTCCAATAACAAAAGAAACGATGCTTTTATCTGCCAAATCCAAAATGGCGCTCAGGTATGCTTTCCCATTGATTCCATATTTTTTCTGGATTTCCCTTAACGTCCCTTTGCCAGAAAGATAATCGTAGACAGCGCTGCGTTTTGTTTCCGCCGAATAGGAGCTGAGCTTTTGGGTAGTTTTAGTCCTTTAGCCCCCAAAGACTGATATATTGTTGCCCATTCGATAATCCTCGTTCCATTCGTTCCCAAGTTTCGGGCAATACTTTCTGTTGAACAGCTTCCTTCCAGATATTTTGTAACGGCAGCTAATTTCATCTCAAAAGAGTATTTTGAATGTTGTCCCATAAAATATGCTCCTCCTTATAGTGACAGTTTTATTATTTTACCTGTCTACCATAAGGGGAGCATATCAGAAAAGATATTGTTCGGCTTTTGGATTTAAGTAATAGATAATCTATATTGTCTCTATTATTCTCTTCCCCACTTCTAATAATTTTCTGCTTTCCTTTCAAAGTAAGCCTTAGGATGTGCACATACCGGGCAGACTTCCGGCGCCTCTTCGCCATAGTATATGTATCCGCAATTGCCGCACTTCCAGCCCAGAGGAGCATCGCCCTTGAAGGTCTCACCCGCGGTATAGTGTTCGAGCAATTTCTTGTAGCGTGCCTCATGAGCGGCCTCTACCTTTGCCACGCCCTCGAATTTGGCAGCCAGTTCTTCAAAACCTTCTTCGCGTGCTTCTTCTGCCATGCGTTTGTACATCTCGGTCCACTCATAATTTTCGCCTGCGGCAGCATCTTCCAGATTCTCTGCTGTATCGCCGATGCCGTGGAATTCTTTGAACCACATTTTTGCGTGTTCTTTTTCCTGCTCGGCAGTCTCAAGAAAGATGTTGGACATCTGAACGAATCCGGCCTTCTTTGCTGCGGAAGCGTAATACGTGTATTTATTGCGTGCTTCCGATTCCCCTGCAAATGCTTCCATTAAGTTTTTTTCTGTTTTGGTTCCTGCATATTTTGACATACCTTACCTCCATATCGAAATTACAAAAAGATTTTCAACTACACTACAAGTATAGCATTTGCTATGTGAAAGTGGTATCATATTTTTCGAGAATTCTATGCAACAATTCTCTTTCTTTTTGCCTCTTATATATAGAAGGAACTTTAGAGTACGTATTCTAAAAAAGGGTAGGTGTGGACCCGGGAGGGTGGACGATGAAATGTGATGCAAAGGCATTTGCCAAAATGTACGAGACAGTCTACAGAGATTTATACCGGTTTGCGCTCTGTACGATGAAGAACTCCCATGATGCGGAGGATGCGGTGAGTGAGGCGGTGATGAACGCCTATGAGCATATTGCATCTTTGCGGAGTGAAGAGTCGTTCAGGAGCTGGATATTTACCATCCTGGTAAATGTATGCAGAAAACGGCTTAAGAAACAGGCGCGGCAAACGGTGAAGGAGGATGCAGCTTTCTTTGAACGTGAAGAGGAAACAGAGCCGGGAAAGAGTCCGGAATATGAACTTTCCATGGATCTTAAGAAGGCATTTTCCGTATTGTCGGAGGAAGAGCGGGCAGTGATCGGACTGTCGGTATTCAGCGGTTATCGGAGCGAAGAGATTGGGCGTATGCTGGGACTTAAGGACAGCACGGTGCGCTCGAAGAGGAAGAGGGCGCTTCGGAAAATGGAGATTTTGCTGAAAGATTCTTAGAAGGGAGAAGGAAGCATGGAAAACAGAGAGCGTGAGATGTTGGATGAATTAAGGGACATGGCGGAAGAGATTCAGGTTCCCGAAGGATTGACGCCGGATGCTGTAGAGAAGAAGCTTCTGGAAGTGGACGAGCGGAAGCCTGCAAGAAAGCGGCGCCGCATTTTGACAGTCGGGCTTGCGGCGGCATGCTGCCTGCTTGTATGCGGGGCTGTTTACAGGATATGGAGCCAGCAGAATGCGGGCGCCGGGGAAGGCTTCCTTTTTACAGAAGACCGGAAGACGGACGGCGTGATAGAGACGGCGGAGAGCTATAAGGAGGTTTATAAATACGCGAAGAGGTATGAGTACTATGGAGGGGGAGACGACGCTGTAGACACAGGCGCGGAAATGACTACGTCGGATAGTATGACAGAGGCGGCGGACGGAGCGTCAGAAGATACAAAAGCAAGCTCCGCAGAGTATTCGGATACAAATGTGCGCCAGGAGGGCGTGGACGAAGGGGATGTAGTGAAGACTGACGGGAGATACCTGTTTACACTGGCGGAGAACAGGAATAAGATTGCGGTGATAGATACGCAGAATGGTCTTGCAAAGGCAGGGGAAATCCGGATGGGGGAAGATGAGTATATCTGTGAGTTTTATATAAGAGATGGCAAAGCGATCGTGATTTTGAGGAAAGACTGGTATAGCGAAGCGGATATGGAGGAATTCTATTATTTCCAACATGGAAGTACGACGGTGAGGACTTATGATTTGCAGGACATTTCCCAGCCGAAACTGATCGGCGAGGTGACCCAGAGCGGAGACTATTCTTCGTCCAGAATTTCGGGAGAATATCTCTATCTGTTCAGCCAGTATTACATTTCTGAAATGGAAAAGGATATTCCGGAGACCTTTATTCCGGTAATAGCGGAGAAGACCATCCCGGAAGAGGATATTTATCTGCCGGAGGAAGATTCAGCGTGCATGTATGAGCTGGTGACGGCTATCCATCTGGAGAATCCGGGAGAAGTGGCGGACAGCAAGGCAATCCTTGGTAAGGGCGGAGAATTGTACGTGAGCGGTCAGAA
This sequence comes from Clostridiaceae bacterium, assembly GCA_902362865.1. Classification (GTDB taxonomy): domain Bacteria; phylum Bacillota; class Clostridia; order Lachnospirales; family Lachnospiraceae; genus Claveliimonas; species Claveliimonas acetigenes. Next base: position 25,205 of record CABIYE010000033.1, on the reverse strand, counting down.
TATTTACTGGTATGAAACGGAATGGGAGAGCGGCTGGAGCGGCAAAGTGATGACGAATATTCGGAAGCTTTCGTATCAGGATGGGAAGATTGAGGCGGTAGCGCAGGGAGAGATTCCGGGTTACATTAACGATTCCTTTTCCATTGATGAGTATAATGGATATCTGCGGATTGTGACGACAAATGAGGATACCAATGGCGTCTATGTGCTGAATGAGAAGATGGAAACGGTGGGAACGATTGAAGGGCTTGCGCAGGATGAGAGAGTATATTCCGCCAGATTTTTCGGAGACACGGGATATTTTGTTACCTTCCGGGAGACGGATCCTCTTTTCAGCGTGGATTTATCCGACCCGCAGAATCCGCAAATTGTAGGAGAGCTTAAGATTCCGGGCTTTTCAGAATATCTGCATCCATATGGAGAGAATCAGCTGCTGGGAATCGGTATGGCGGCGGATGAAGAGACGGGAATTACGGATGGTGTGAAGCTGTCCATGTTCGACATCAGTGACAGAACGGATGTGAAAGAAAATAATGTCTTTGTTATGGAAAATGTGTACAGCACGGACGTTTTCTACAATTATAAGGCGGTAGTGATTGACAGTGAGAAGAATCTGATCGGATTTTCCGGGTACACGGAGGGAGGTGAGACATATTTCGTATTTTCCTATGATGCGGAAAATGGTTTCGTCTGCAGGCTTCAGGAGATGGTGAATGGAAACAGTTATGCAGAACCCCGGGGAGTCTATATTGGAGACGTTCTTTATATCGTCAAAGGAAATATTATCGAAGCTTATGATTTGAACAGCTATAGTAAAGTGGGAGATATCATCATATAGCGTAACAGCATCGTAGATGCGTTTTGCGAATGGCGCGGGCTGAACTGTTACTATATAGTTTCCTTCTTGCATAATGATGCAGGATGGCAGTATAATTGGGAAAGACAAGTTGTGGAGAGGAATATAGAAGATGACGATTATATTGCCGGAGAAAGTAAATACGATTATTCATACATTACAGGAGCACGGATACGAAGCTTATGCAGTCGGCGGATGTGTGCGGGATTCGGTTCTTGGGAGAGAGCCGGAAGACTGGGACATTACGACGTCGGCGCTGCCGGAAGAGACGAAGGCGTTATTTCGGCGGACCTTTGATACCGGAATTGAGCATGGCACGGTAACCGTGCTCCTGGACAAAGAAGGGTTTGAAGTAACAACCTATCGGATTGATGGGAAGTACGAAGACAGCCGTCACCCAAAGGAGGTCAAATTTACCCGGAATCTCAGGGAAGATCTCCTAAGACGGGACTTTACAATCAATGCCATGGCATACAATGACAAGGATGGGCTGATAGATATATTCGGCGGCATGGAAGACTTGAACGCCGGTGTAATCCGCTGTGTGGGGAATGCTGTGGAGCGGTTTTCGGAAGATGCTTTGCGGATTCTGCGGGGCGTACGGTTTGCAGCACAGTTGGGATTTACTATAGAAGAAGCGACAGAGGAAGGGATGAGGAAGCTTGCTCCGACGCTTCAGAATATCAGTGCGGAGCGGATTCAGGCGGAGCTTGTGAAGATGCTGGTATCTCCAAGGCCGGATATGCTGCGTACAGCATATGACCTGGGGATTACGAAGGAGTTTTTGCCGGAGTTTGACAGGCTGATGGTGACGGAGCAGGAGACGCCGCACCATATGTACAATGTGGGAGAACATACGCTTCATGCGCTTATGAATATCCGTGCGGATAAGGTTCTCAGGCTTACCATGCTTCTGCATGACATGGGGAAGCCGGATTATAAGACGGTGGATGCGGACGGGGTGGCACATTTTAAAAAGCACGCGTTGAAGAGCGAGGAGATTGCAAGGACCGTGCTGCGGCGCCTGAAATTTGACAATGATACGATCCATAAAGTGACGAAGCTGGTACTGTACCATGATTACCGGATGCCGGCCACGGCGCGGAATGTCAGGCGTGCCATGAATAAGATCGGAAAGGAGCTTTTTCCGCTGTATCTGGAAGTGCGGCGGGCGGATATGCTGGCACAGAGCGATTATCTGCGGGAAGAGAAGCTGAGAAATATTGACGAAACGGCAGAGTTATACAGGGAAATTCTGCAGAAGGGGCAGTGCGTGACATTAAAAGAGCTGGCAGTGACCGGAAGCGACTTGATTGCGGCGGGCATGAAGCCTGGAAAAGAGCTCGGCAGGATACTGGAGTATTTTCTGGAAGTGGTTATGGAAGAGCCGGACAGAAATACGAAGGAGGAACTTCTTAAGCTTCTGGAAGAGCAGAGACAGAACCTGAAATAAATAATCATAATCTCATTCCCTGCATCATACATTGAAAAGAACATGTAAGGTGCAGGGGATGTGTATGCAAGATTATGAATTAGCGATACTGGAGAAGTATCATATAAATGTGAAGAGCACCCGTAAAACAAGGGGTGCGTTTTTTTGCGATACGGATGAGGGGCTTCTTCTGCTCCGTGAAGCGGGAATGTCCGGGAAAAGAATTCCGGCTCTTTATAGACTGTGCGGACATCTGATCGAGCAGGGGTATATCCGGGTAGATCAGATGGTGGCAAATGAAGACGGAGAGTATGTCAGTACTTCAGAGGACGGAACCCGGTATATCCTGAAGCATTGGTTTTACGGACGTGAGTGTGATATACGGAGAAACGGGGAAGTGCTGGAAGCAGCGCGGAATTTGGCGAAGCTTCATCTTTTGATGCACGGCTGTATAGAAGGAGCAGAAGCGGGGGAGCCTTATCTGAGGGAAGAATATCTGCGTCATAACCGGGAGCTTCGCAAGGTGCGGAAATTTATGCGGGCGCAGTCACCGAAGGGAGAGTTTGAGCTGGCATTCCTGGAATGCTTTGACGCGATGTATGGATGGGCGGAGGCGGCGCTTACCTGCCTGGAAGATTTTGATTATAAAGGCTTGTACCGGGAGAGCATGGAGAAGAACAGCCTGATACATGGAGATTATAACTATCACAATATCCTGATGACTCCGGAAGGAATCGCGGTTACGAATTTTGACAGATTCCGGGGAGATGTGCAGGCGGAGGATCTCTATTATTTTCTCAGAAAGGCGATGGAGAAACATGGCTGGGATAAGAAGCTGGGAGACCATATCCTGAATGTGTATGGAGCAGTCCGCCCCATATCCGGGGAAGAGATGGAATATCTGAAGGTCAGATTTGTCTATCCGGAGAAATTCTGGAAGATAGCAGACTCCTATTATCGTTCGAATAAAGCGTGGATTTCTGTAAAAAGTGTAGAAAAGTTAAAAGTGGCGATGATGCAGACGGAAGAAAAGAAGGATTTCCTGGAAAATATTTTCTCATTCCGTCTGTAGGCAGGAGGCGGGAAGCTCTGCGCTCCGGAATCGTTACCATTCACGGCACCCCACCAGCATGCGGAATCGTGCATAATCGGGGGTTTTGTCTTGACAAACATAGGGAAAGAAGGTATAACTGTACTTAAGGGCGCCAATTGAGAATGCCGGATTTACGGAAGGCATCCTGAATCATTATATTTTATAGAAGTTGGGATTATATATCGAACAGGAGGAGGAAATAGTTCATGAACAAAACAGAATTAATAGCAGCAGTTGCTGAACAGGCAGAGTTATCTAAGAAGGATTCTGAAAAAGCTTTAAAGGCATTTGTTGACGTTGTAACAGAAGAATTAAAAAAAGGTGAGAAGATTCAGATTGTAGGTTTCGGAACTTTTGAAGTTAGTGAGAGAGCTGCAAGAGAAGGAAGGAATCCTCAGACAGGAGCTACTATGAAGATTGAGGCCTGCAAAGCGCCTAAGTTTAAAGCTGGTAAGGCTTTAAAGGATGCTGTGAATGCATAATAATCCGTTTTGAGACATGTATAATAAAGCGGCATTGTGAGGATTGCTCATAATGCCGCATTTATTTTAACATAGGAAAGTGAAAACTTAAGTTCCTCAAGAATTGAGGGAGATAGGGAGTTCGAAGCGGACTTGTCCGCTTTGTTTTTTTCGGACAGGAGGATGGTATGAGACTGGATAAGTTTTTAAAGGTATCCCGCCTGATTAAGAGACGTACAGTTGCCAACGAAGCATGTGACGCGGGAAGGGTTCTGGTAAATGGTGTTGTGGCGAAAGCTTCAACGAAGGTAAAAGCGGGAGATATTATTGAGATTCAGTTCGGCACAAAGACGGTGAAAGCGGAAGTGCTGGATATTAAGGAGACAACGAAAAAAGAAGAAGCAAAAGACTTGTTTAAATACTTGTAATATTCAGGAACAGCCTTTCATAAGATTATCAAGAAAGGTTGTGATAGCGATATGGAAGAAAAACAGATTGGCAAGGCGCATAAACTGGTAATCAATAACCGGAAAACAAGTATGGTAACGGGAGTGCTGGATGTACTGTCTTTTGATTTGAATGAGATTTTGTTGGAAACGGAACAGGGAATGCTGATGGTAAAAGGTTCGGATATGCATGTCAACCGGCTGAATCTGGAGAAGGGCGAGGTGGATCTGGCGGGAAATATCGACAGCATTGCTTATTCGGATGCCCATGTGCAGGGAAAGCAGGGCGAGAGGCTTTTCTCGAAGCTGTTCAGGTAACGCTATGCCGGGGATAGAAGAAGAAGGAATGGTATTTGTACAGGCGCTTCTTGCGGGGATGATCGTGTATTGCGCGTACAACTGCATCAGGAAATTCCGGCGGATTGTCAGGCACAGGCTTTGGGTGATTGCTGTTGAGGATGTGATTTACTGGATAGGGATTTCTCTGTTTCTGACGGTTCAGATGTATTATGCCAGTGATGGGAGCATACGCTGGTATTTTGTGCTGGGAGTGCTGCTTGGATGTGCCGGATGTGCGGTTGTTGAAAGAAGGTTAAAAAAAATTCGATAAAACTATTGAATTACCTGTGAAAAAAAGATAAGATAGAAGATGAATAAATAGTCAGGGTGAGTGTCCGGCAGGGGTACCGGATCATAGGTGAATAATTAATGGGTGGAATGGAACAAAAGAGCCGGGTGGTACGGCCAAGGAACGGAATGAATCAGCATAAGAGAAGCATTATCTGTATCAGTGCAGTCATATTGCTGTTGGCGGCAGTGGTGATTATGAGCAGCGTATCTCTTTCTGCAAAGAATAAGTCTTACATCGCGCAGGAGAAGGAACTGAAGGCGCAGATCGCGGAAGAAGAGAAGCGGACGGAAGAGATTGACGAGCTGGAAGAGTATGTGGAGACGGACGAGTACATAGAACAGGTCGCAAAGGATAAGCTTGGACTGGTCCATGAGAATGAGATTTTATTTCGGGCGAATTAATAGAATAGAAAGAACGAAAGAAAAGCTTTGGGAAGATTTCCTGAGGCTTTTTTATATAACAGGAAATTCCACCGGAATCCTATTGTATGAATCTGAACGGGAGGGAATTATGAATCCATACGTAATACAAATGGACAGGTTTGCACAGTCTCTTAAACATCTGTCAGAGACGTTCTTAAGCCTGGAGGAATATAAAGGTGCGTTTACAAAAGATGAAGTAGAAGAGATGTTCCTGCGGGTATCGGAGAGTGTCTGTGAAGGATGCGAGAAGAAAGAGTGGTGCCTTAAGGAGAATCGAAGTGGGACGCGTCAGATGGTATATGAAATCCTTTGTACGGTGGAGGATTACGGCGCGGAGCTGAATATAGAAGTGAAAAGAAAGCTTCAGAAAAGGTGTGTTCGGGCACCGCGCTTTTTGCGCGAGACGCTGGAGGTCTTCGGGGACGCGAAGCAGAAGCTTCTCTGGAATAACCGGATTGTCCAGAACCGGGAAGGGTGTGCAGTGCAGCTCACGGAATTTGCCAGAATCATACAGCATGCTACCAGAGAACTGGATGCCGGTATTTTTTCAGACGAGCATCTTGAAAAACGCATAAGAGCCAGGATGAAGCATATAGGAGTGAAACTGCTCAGCAGTGTTTTCTTTATGACGGAACAGGGCAGGTATGAAATCCATTTGACAGTAAAGGCGGTGAAGGGACAGTGCGTGACATCGAAGGAAGTGGCAGAGGCGCTTTGTGCGGCGGTGAACCGCAAGATGCTTTTAAAGCCCGGGGAGAGGCAGAACGTCGGAGGAGAGTACTGCGTACTGGTGTGTATAGAAGGTCCTGCGTTTTATACCATGCAGGGAGTGGCGAAGATTGGGAAGGGCTGCGAAAAAATATCCGGGGATACTTTTTCCATGACAAAACTTCCGGGGGTAAAAGAGGCAGTGGTGCTGTCAGACGGGATGGGATCCGGGGAGGAAGCTTTTAAAGAGAGCGCACGGGTGGTAGAGATGCTGGAAGAGCTTCTGGAGGCCGGATTCCCGGTGGAGACGGCAATCCAGATGATGAATACGGCGCTGGTGATTGGCAGAGAAGAAGTAAGATTCTCCACGGTGGATATGTGTGTGTTTGATTTGTATGAGGGGAGCTGCGAGCTGGTGAAGGCGGGCGCTTCTGCAACCTTTATCCGTTATGCAGACCATGTGGAAAAGATTGTTTCTTCCACGCTTCCCATTGGTGTGGTGCAGAATATAGAGATAGACAGGATGAAAAGGGAATTATCGGATGGAGATTTTGTGATTATGATGACGGACGGTGTGTTGGATGCCCTTCCCGTGGGAGAGCAGGAGGCACTTATGAGTATGTTTATCGGGGGAACCGGCATGAATAATCCCAAAGAGCTGGCGCATCATATCCTGGAACAGGTGCTGGAATGGACCGGAGAAGAGCCGCTGGATGATATGACGGTAATTGCAGTGGGGATTTGGAGCGTGTAGTCTTGCTTTTTTCACAGAAATTCTATATATTAGACAGAAAGAAGAAAAAGAAGACGGGACAGAAGACATGTATGAGAAAGTGAAGCAGTATGCTGCAGAATGGGACATGCTTGGGCAGTCAGACCATGTAATTACAGGCGTATCGGGAGGAGCGGATTCCATATGCCTTCTTTGTATGCTTATAAAACTTGGAAGGGAACTGGGGTTTACAATCACGGCGGTTCACATCAATCACGGACTGCGCGGGGACGCAGCGGATGCTGATGAGCGGTATGTGCGGGAGTTCTGCGAAAGCAGAGGCGTGCCGCTTGTGGTCAGGCACGTGGATGTGGCGGCTCTGGCGGCAGAAAGGGGCATGTCAGAGGAAGAAGCCGGGAGGTGCGTGCGCAGAGATGCTTTTGAGAAAGTGATGGAGGAGCGGGGCGGAACGAAGATTGCCCTGGCGCACCATATGAATGATAATGTGGAGACACTTTTCCACAATATTGCCAGGGGGACCGGCCTTCGGGGACTTGGCGGAATGCGGCCGGTGAAAGGAAGGTATATCCGACCACTGCTGTGCGTGAAGCGGGAGGAAATAGAGGGATATTTGAGAAAAAATAATATAGAATATTGTATAGACCAGACCAATTTTCACGATACTTATACGAGGAACCGGATCCGGAACCATGTGATTCCTTATATGGAGCGGGAAGTAAACGGCAAAGTGGCAGAACATGCCTGTGAGCTGATGGAGCAGATGCAGAATCTGTATGGTTTCATTGAAACACAAGTGGATGCATATGATAGGTTGTGTACCCAAAAAGAACCCGAAGGGATCCGGATTGATGCGGAAGCCTTTCGCGGCATGCCGGAAGCGCTGAGGCCTTATCTTTTGCAGCGTGTTCTGGAACGGGTGTCCGGGAAAGAACGGGATATTGAAGGAATCCATCTGCGGATTCTGGAGCAGCTTTTTGACAGGCAGACAGGAAAGCGGCTGTCGCTGCCGTACCATATGACGGCGGTTAGAAGCTATGAAGGCGTTCTGATAAAAAGAAGCGGCGCGGGAGACGAAGGGGCGGAGCAAACCGGAGAAACGGGAGAGCTTCCGGCAGATATTTCCTGTAGGATATTTGAAAACAAGGGACTTACGAATGCATTTCCCCAAAAAGGCTACACGAAATGGTTTGATTATGATATAATTAAAAATAGTCTGGTTATTAGGAACCGGCGTGCCGGAGACCGGATTGTCATTGACAGCCGGGGAGGCAGCCAGAAGCTGAAAGACTATTTTATTAATGAGAAAATACCAAGAGAAGAGCGGGACCGGATATGGCTTCTGGCGGACGGCAGCGACATCCTGTGGATCGTCGGGTACCGGCAGAGCAGAAAATATCAGGTGTCAGAAAGTACGAAGCGGATATTGGAAATCAAAATTAACGGAGGAAGAACAAATGGCAGAATCGATCAGAGTGTTGGTGTCGGAGGAGAAAATCGTTAAAAGGATTATGGAGCTGGGAGCGAAGATCAGCGAGGATTATGCCGGAAAAAGCGTGCATTTAATCTGTGTTCTGAAGGGAGGCGCTCCCTTTATGTGTGAGCTTGCAAAGAGAATTACGGTTCCCGTATCCATGGATTTTATGAGTGTGAGCAGCTATGGGAATAACACTTCATCCAGCGGGATTGTGAAAATCGCGAAGGATTTGGATGAGCCGCTGGAGGGGAAGGATGTCCTGATTGTAGAGGATATTATCGATTCGGGAAGGACACTTTATTATCTTATGCAGCTTCTTGAGAAGAGGAAACCGGCAAGCATGAAGATCTGTACGCTTCTTGACAAGCCAGAGAGAAGAGAGCGGGATGTGAAAGTGGAGTATACCGGTTTTAATATACCGGATAAATTTGTTGTAGGATATGGACTTGATTATGCACAGAAATATAGAAATCTGCCATACATTGGTGTTGTAGAAGGCGTGGAATAGAAAGGGGTATAGGATTGAACGATAGAAGAAACAGAGGGCTGAATGGCCTTACATTGATGTTATTTGTCATTGCCCTGTTTGCTATCCTGTGGTTTACGAATCAGATCGATCAGAGAGAAAAGGAAATCAGCTACAAAGAGTTCTGTTCTCTGATTGAGGATGGCGAGGCGGCGAATGTTCTGGTGGTACAAAACAAGAGTGTGCCGACGGGACGAGTGGATGTTGAAGTAAAGCAGGACGTAGAAGACGGAAGCGTCCGCAGTCTTTATGTATCGGATGTGAATGAAATTCAGCAGTATCTGAAGGAGCAGGGCGTAGAGTATGAAGTGTCGGATGTGCCGCAGGATAATTGGTTTGCTACGGCGATTGTCCCTTCGCTTCTTATGCTTGCAGGGATTTTCCTGATTTTCTTTATGATGAACCGGCAGGGCGGCGGCGCCAACACTAAGGCGATGAACTTCGGGAAAAGCCGTGCAAGGCTCTCCACGGAGAATGATAAGAAAGTGACTTTTGACCAGGTGGCCGGGCTGCATGAGGAAAAGGAAGAGCTGGAAGAGATCGTAGATTTCCTGAAGTCTCCGAAGAAATATATTCAGGTAGGGGCAAGAATCCCGAAGGGAGTCCTTCTGGTAGGCCCTCCGGGAACCGGTAAAACATTGCTTGCCAAGGCAGTAGCCGGAGAGGCGGGCGTGCCGTTCTTTACCATTTCCGGTTCTGATTTTGTGGAGATGTTTGTTGGTGTAGGTGCTTCCAGGGTGAGAGATTTGTTCGAGGAAGCGAAAAAGAATGCTCCGTGTATTATTTTTATTGATGAAATTGACGCAGTGGCAAGACGCAGAGGCACCGGAATGGGTGGCGGCCATGATGAGAGAGAGCAGACGCTGAACCAGCTTCTTGTTGAGATGGATGGTTTTGGTGTGAATGAAGGCATCATCGTGATGTCTGCGACGAACCGTGTGGATATTCTTGATCCGGCCATTCTTCGTCCGGGACGTTTTGACAGGAAGGTTACGGTGGGCCGGCCGGATGTAAAGGGAAGAGAAGAAATCCTGAAAGTCCATGCCAAGGGGAAACCTCTGGGTGATGATGTAGATCTTAAGCAGATTGCGCAGACGACGGCCGGATTTACCGGAGCAGATTTGGAAAATCTTCTGAATGAATCTGCAATTCTGGCTGCAAAGGAAAACAGGGTATATGTTACACAGAAGGATATCCGCCATGCATTTGTGAAGGTGGGGATTGGCGCAGAGAAGAAGAGCCGGATTATTTCCGAGAAGGAAAAGAAGATTACGGCATATCATGAGGCGGGGCATGCGATCTTGTTCCATGTTCTCCCGGATGTGGGGCCGGTGTACAGTGTGTCGATTATACCTACCGGTACCGGGGCGGCGGGCTATACAATGCCGCTGCCGGAGAAGGATGAGATGTTCAATACGAAAGGGAAGATGCTTCAGGATATTACGGTTGCTCTGGGCGGACGTGTTGCAGAGGAAGAAGTATTTGATGATATTACGACAGGAGCTTCCCAGGATATTAAGCAGGCAACCAGCTATGCAAAATCTATGGTTATGAAATATGGTATGTCAGAAACTCTGGGGCTGATTAATTATGATAACGACAGTGATGAAGTATTTATCGGCCGGGATCTTGCTCATACTTCCAGAGGATATGGAGAACAGGTGGCAGGCACAATTGACCAGGAAGTGAAGCGGATTATTGATGAATGCTATGAAAGGGCAAGACATATTATCAGAAAATACAATCAGGTATTAGAGGCGTGCGCTGCCCTTCTTCTGGAGAAAGAAAAGATTACCAGAGAGGAATTCGAGGCTTTGTTTGCGGAACTTGAAGTGTCAGAGGTATAAGATTGAGTGGTGGATAGATGAATAGAGAAGCATTGTTTTGTGACGGGACGGGAAGTTATGTGTTCCCGCCGGAACCGGCGCCGGGGCAGAAGATAGTATTGCAGTTCCGCACAGCGGCAGGCGACGCGGAAAATGTGCTGCTGCTTGTGAATGGCTGCGGCTATGAGATGGAGAGGAAGAACACTTCCGGAAAATTTGATTATTATGCGATTACCTGGAGATTGGAAAAAGAAATGTTCCGGTATAGTTTTCAGATATTCGGAAAGGATGAGGTGCTGCATTATAACCAGTGTGGTGTGTCTGAGGAAGAAAATGAAGCCTATGCATTTGAAATCATGCCGGGATTCTACACACCGGACTGGGCAAAAGGGGCGGTGATGTACCAGATTTTTACGGACCGTTTCTATAATGGAGATCCCGAAAATGACGTGGTGGATCGTGAATACATTTACATCGGAGAACCCTGTACACAGGTAAAAGATTGGGAGAAATATCCTGCGTCAATGGGGGTGCGTGAGTTTTATGGTGGAGATCTGCAGGGGATCATGGATAAACTGGATTATCTCCAGGATCTGGGAATAGAGGTAATTTATTTAAATCCTCTTTTTGTGTCGCCCTCTAACCATAAGTATGATATACAGGATTATGATTATATTGATCCGCATTTCGGGAAAATCGTGGAGGATGGCGGCGAAATCCTGCCGCAGGGCAGCAGGGACAATATCTCGGCGACAAAATTCCAAAAGCGGGTTACGGATAAGAAGAATCTGGAAGCAAGCAACCAGTTATTTATCAAGCTGGTAGAAGAGATTCACAGCCGTGGGATGCGCGTTATCCTGGACGGGGTATTTAATCATTGCGGCTCTTTTAACAAATGGATGGACCGGGAGCGGATTTATGAGCGTCAGGAAGGGTATGAGAGCGGCGCTTATATTTCGGCAGACAGTCCTTACAGGGATTTCTTTCAGTTTTTCAAGAATCAGGACTGGGATTGGCCGTACAATCCCAATTATGATGGTTGGTGGGGACATGATACGCTGCCTAAGCTGAATTATGAAGGCTCAAAGAAACTGGAAGAATATATTATCAACATTGGCAGGAAATGGGTATCCCCTCCTTATAATGTAGATGGCTGGCGCTTGGATGTGGCGGCAGATCTGGGACATACGCCGGATTATAACCATAAGTTCTGGAAGAAGTTCCGGCGCGCAGTCAAAGAAGCGAACCCGGACGCATTAATTCTGGCAGAACACTACGGAGATCCACAGGCGTGGCTGCGGGGCGACGAGTGGGATTCGGTTATGAACTATGATGCTTTCATGGAGCCGGTCACCTGGTTTTTGACCGGAATGGAGAAGCACAGCGATGAGTGGCGGCCGGAAATGTGCGGCAATGTGGAGAATTTTATGCTGGCAATGTCCCATCATGTATCCAGGATGCTGACCCCTTCCCGGCAGGTTGCCATGAATGAGCTGTCGAATCATGACCATTCCAGGTTTCTGACAAGAACAAACCATGTTGTAGGCAGAGTGGCGAACCTAGGGCCGGAAGCGGCGAACCGGAATGTGAATCCGGCAATCATGCGGGAAGCGGTGGTGATGCAGATGACCTGGGTTGGAGCACCGACGATTTATTATGGGGATGAAGCTGGTGTGTGTGGATTTACAGATCCGGATAACCGAAGGACGTACCCGTGGGGGAAGGAAGATAAAGAACTGTTAGAGTTCCACCGGGAGATGATTCGGATCCATTCAGATAATGAGGCGTTCCGGACCGGTTCTATAAAAGAACTGTACTGGGAGAATCAGGTAATTGCTTATGGAAGATTCCTGGATAATGATCAGTTTGTTATCATCATTAATAACAGTGATGAGTTAAAAGAAATCCATATTCCCGTGTGGCTTGCGGAGGTTCCGATGCAAGGCGGCATGAGAAGGTTGATATACAGCTATGAGAATGGATATACGGTAGAGCATGAAGAATACCATATTAAGGATGGCGAGATTGTAGTGAATATGGGAAGCCATTCGGCGCTGGTGTTAAAGACACTGGAGTTTTAATGCGTGAAGCCGGCGGTCATTGACCGCCGGCTTCTATCCCATTATTTTGTCAGCACTTCCGCCCCGTCTTCTGTTATCAGCACCATGTATTCCACTTGAGCGGAGAGGCCGTCATCAATTGTATATACCGTCCAGCCATTATCTTCGTCAATAAAGAAATCGGGGCTGCCTTCGTTAATCATCGGCTCAATAGTGAACATCATGCCCGGGACCAGAACCATTTCACTTCCCTTGGGAGTTACGTAGCTGACGAAGGGATCTTCGTGGAAAGCCAGCCCGATGCCGTGGCCGCCGATATCTTCTACCACGGAATATCCATTTGCGCGGGCGTGGGTATTGATTGCATAGGCGATGTCCCCCAGATGTCCCCATGGTTTTGCTTCCTTAAGTCCCAGTTCGACACATTCTTTCGTGACACGGACAAGCTTGTCTGCTTCAGGAGAGATGTTCCCGATGGTGAACATGCGGGAAGCGTCGGAGAAATAGCCGTCTAATATAGTAGAGACATCTACATTAATAATATCCCCTTCTTCCAGAAATTCATTTTCATCGGGAATTCCGTGGCAGATGACATTGTTAATGGAGGTGCATACGCTTTTGGGAAAGCCTTCGTAATTTAAAGGCGCCGGGATTCCGCCGTGAGCGGTGGTAAAGTCGTAGACTAATTTGTCAATCTCGGCGGTACTCATACCGGCGCGGATGTGGGCTGCCACATGGTCTAGAACAGCGGTGTTGAGAGCGGCACTTTTTTTAATCGCTTCTATCTGCTGCGGTGTTTTTAAAAGGCTCCTGTCGGGGACAATCTGTCCTTTTGCGGCAAGCGTCCACAGTTTTATATCTAATTTATCCATATCTATTTTCCGCCTTTCTGCTTTTTACTGCTATAAAATTTTTTATCCCATACATTATATACCTTTTGAGGGAAAATAAATAGTGTATTCTTGTGCCCGTGAAGAAAAAGGAGTATAATTACAAGTAATCATTGAAAAGCGAAAGGAGTGGAATTATGTTACGAATTGGAATGCTTACAAGCGGAGGCGACTGCCAGGCGCTCAATGCGGCTATGCGCGGTGTTGTAAAAGGTGTTTTCTCAAAAAGGGATGATGTTGAGATATATGGCTTTCAGGAAGGCTATAAGGGCTTGATTTATTCTAATTTTAAAATGCTGACGTCCAGAGATTTTTCCGGTATTCTTACGGTTGGAGGCACGATTCTCGGGACATCCAGGCAGCCATTTAAGTTAATGCGCGTGCCGGATAAGGACGGGATTGATAAAGTGGAGGCAATGAAACACACTTATCACAAGCTGAATCTGGACTGTCTGGTAGTTCTTGGAGGAAACGGAACGCATAAGACGGCGAATCTGCTTCGGGAAGAAGGGTTGAATGTGATTACCCTGCCGAAGACGATTGATAATGACCTTTGGGGGACGGATATGACGTTTGGTTTCCAGAGTGCGGTGGATATTGCGACGGATACGATTGACAGAATCCATACGACAGCTACATCTCACAGCCGTGTATTTATTGTTGAGGTTATGGGGCACAAGGTAGGATGGGTAACGCTTCATGCCGGTATTGCGGGCGGCGCGGATATCATTTTGCTTCCGGAGATTCCATATGACATTGATGTGGTGGTTGATGCAATTAACAAGCGTGCGAAGGCGGGAAAGAATTTTACGATTATCGCTGTGGCGGAAGGAGCAATTTCCAAATCAGATGCGAAGCTTTCTAAAAAAGAACTGAAGGCGAAGATGGCAAAGAAGACCTATCCGTCTGTTGCTTATGAGATTGCGGAGAAAATCCAGAAAAGAACCAACCAGGAAGTTCGTATTACTGTTCCGGGACACACCCAGAGGGGCGGTTCACCGTGTCCGTATGACCGTGTGCTTTCTACAAGGTTGGGAGCTGCGGCAGCGAACCTTATCCTGAAGAAGGAATTCGGTTACATGGTAGGGATTAAGAACGGAAATATTGTCAAGGTACCGCTTGGGGAAGTTGCAGGTAAGCTGAAATATGTAGAGCCGGATTCTGACATTATTCAGGAAGCGAAGATGACGGGAATCAGCTTTGGCGATAAATAGTCAATGGGTACCGGATGTATTTAAAAATATTGTAATGGGGAGTGTAACATATGGGATATACAGCGTTGTATCGGAAGTTCCGTCCGAGTAAGTTTGAAGATGTAAAAGGGCAGGACGCAATCGTAACAACACTGAAAAATCAAATAAAGGCAGGACGTATCGGCCATGCTTATCTTTTCTGTGGAACCAGAGGGACAGGCAAAACTACGGTGGCGAAGATATTTGCCAGGGCGGTGAATTGTGAACATCCGGAGGATGGCGGCCCGTGCGGGGAATGTAAAATGTGCCGGACCATTTCTTCGGGCGCTTCCATGAATGTTATTGAGATAGATGCGGCTTCCAATAATGGTGTGGATAATATCCGTGAAATCAGAGAGGAGGTTGCATACCGTCCGACGGAAGGAAAGTATAAAGTTTATATCATTGACGAGGTACACATGCTTTCCATCGGAGCGTTCAACGCGCTTCTGAAAACACTGGAGGAACCGCCGGAATATGTAATCTTTATTCTGGCGACGACAGAAGCCCACAAAATCCCGGTGACGATTCTCAGCAGATGCCAGAGATATGACTTCAAGCGGATTTCTATTGAGACGATTTCTGCCAGGCTGCAGGAACTGATCGAAAAGGAAGGGCTGGATGTGGAGGAAAAAGCAGTCCGCTATATTGCAAGGATGGCGGATGGTTCCATGCGTGATGCATTAAGTCTTCTGGATCAGTGCGTTGCTTTTTATATCGGAGAGAGGCTGACCTATGACCATGTGCTGGAAGTGCTTGGGGCAGTAGACACCGATGTGCTGGGGAAGCTTCTTGACAGGCTTCTTGACGGGGACGTTAAGAAGGTGATAGAGACGGTGGACGAGCTTGTGATGCAGGGAAGGGAACTGTCACAGCTGGCTTCGGATTTTACCTGGTATCTGAGAAATCTGTTGTTGATTAAAAGCTCCGACAATATGGAAGATGTGCTGGATGTGTCGACAGAGAATCTTGCCCGTATGAAGGAAGAGGCGCAGAGGATAGAGGCGGATGAATTATTCCGGTATATACGGATTTTTTCAGACCTGACGAATCAGATGAAATATGCAACACAAAAGAGAGTCCTTTTTGAAGTGACGCTGATTAAAATTGCAAAACCGCAGATGGAGACGAATCCGGATTCTCTGCTGCAGCGGATACGGGCGATGGAGGCGGAGCTTGCAGAGAAGCTTGCACAGATTTCGGCTGGAGATGGCGGAAGGATGGTGTATGCTGCAAAGGAACAGGAGGAACCGGCGGAAAAAAGGAAGCCGGAGCTTCCCAAAGCTCTGACGGAAGATGTGAAAGCGGTCGCACAGAATTTTCGTGTGATTACGGAAGATGCATCTGCGATGCTTCGGATGTATCTGAAGAATGCAAGACTGAGTGTGGGTGAAAATGATCGGCTCATCCTTGTTATGCCGGACGAAATGGGGGCAAGTGTAGTAGGAAGCCCGCAGCACAAGGAAGAAATTGTACAACTGATAGAGAAGAAGATCGGGAAGACGATGGAGATTGAAGTGCGTGCGGTAGAAGACGGCCACCGATTTGAAGATAGTTTTGTGGATATAGAAAAAGTAGTCAATATGGATATTATAGTAGAAGACGAATAGAAGGAGGAGATACCCATGGCGAAACGTGGAGGATTCCCGGGAGGCGGAATGCCGGGAAATATGGCAAATCTTATGAAACAGGCGCAGAAGATGCAGCGCCAGATGGAAGAACAGGCGAAGGAAATGGAAACGAAAGAGTTTACAGCAGCCGCAGGAGGCGGGGCTGTGGAGGTTACGGTTTCCGGAGCGAAGAAATTATTAAAGGTACATTTAAATGAAGAGGTTGTGGATCCGGATGATATCGAGATGCTGGAGGATCTGATTGTTGCCGCGGTGAATGAGGCTATGGAGAAAGCGGATGCGGAGTCGGCGTCTGCGATGTCTAAGTTTACCGGCGGGATGGGCGGCACGATGCCGGGATTGTTCTGACATAGGCAGTTCGAGGCGGATTTGTCCGCTTTGTTCAGACAGAAGATGTTTAAGGGGAGACATGGATGGATTACTACAGTAAACAGATCACGAAATTGATAGAGCAGTTCTCAAGGCTTCCGGGAATCGGACCAAAGTCAGCGCAGAGGCTGGCATTTCATCTGATTCATATGCCGAAAGAGCAAGTGCAGGAGCTGGCATCTGTTATGGTTGAAGCCAGGGAGAATGTCAGATATTGTTCTCAGTGTTATACACTGACAGATCAGGAAGTCTGCCCGATCTGCAGTAATGCGGCGCGGGATCATAAGACGATTATGGTGGTGGAGAATACCAGAGACCTTGCGGCTTATGAGAAGACCGGAAAATATGAAGGCGTTTATCACGTGCTCCATGGAGCAATTTCGCCTATGCTGGGGATTGGACCCGGAGATATCAAACTAAAGGAGCTTATGGAGAGACTGCAGGGAGATGTGAATGAAGTAATTATTGCGACCAATTCCAGCCTGGAGGGCGAGACGACGGCGATGTACATCAGTAAATTGATTAAGCCGACCGGAATCAAGGTGAGCAGGATTGCCAGCGGAGTGCCGGTGGGCGGAGATTTGGAGTATATAGACGAGGTGACGCTGCTGCGCGCGCTGGAAGGGCGAACCGAGATATAAAAAAAGTATGATTTATAGGAGCAATATTGTTGACCGAAAGACCTTTCATAATATATAATTTTATATAAGAGAGTAAAAGAACGGCTGCGTTCTAAGGAGGGAAAAAAATGAAGTTTTTTATTGACACAGCGAAAGTGGAAGATATCAAAAAGGCGAACGATATGGGTGTTATCTGTGGCGTTACCACGAACCCGTCGTTAATTGCGAAAGAAGGGCGTGTTTTTGAAGAGGTAATCGCTGAGATTGCATCTATCGTAGATGGACCGATCAGTGGGGAAGTAAAAGCTACGACAACGGATGCGGAAGGAATGATTGAAGAAGGACGTGCAATTGCGGCAATCCATCCGAATATGGTCGTTAAGATCCCTATGACGCCGGAAGGGCTGAAAGCATGTAAACAGCTTACCAAAGAAGGGATTAAGACGAATGTGACCCTTGTTTTCACTGCTAACCAGGCACTTCTTGCAGCAAGAGCGGGTGCAACTTATGTATCGCCGTTCCTGGGACGTCTGGATGATATTTCCGTAAGGGGAGTGGATCTGATTGCAGAAATCGCCCAAATCTTTGATGTGGCAGGAATTGACACGCAGATTATCGCGGCAAGCGTGCGTAATCCTATCCACGTAACAGACTGTGCTCTTGCGGGCGCAGACATTGCGACGGTGCCATACGCTGTGATTGAGCAGATGACGAAGCATCCGTTGACCGATGCAGGTATCGCGAAGTTCCAGGCAGATTACAAAGCTGTTTTCGGAGAGTAAATCCCGGACTGCGGCTTTAGTATAATAAAGAAGTAAAAATCAGGAGGCATTTTCATGAACAAATTAGAATTAATGAAGACTGCAAATGAAGTGCGCAAGGGTATTGTGACGGCAGTACATAGCGCAAAATGCGGTCATCCGGGCGGTTCTCTTTCCGCAGCAGACATTTATACCTATCTTTTCTTTGAAGAGATGAATGTAGATCCGGCAGACCCGAAGAAGGCAGATCGTGACCGTTTCGTTCTTTCCAAAGGGCACACAGCGCCAGGGTATTATTCTACATTGGCGAACAGAGGGTTCTTCCCGGTAGAAGATCTGACAACTCTGCGTAAGATGGGATCTTATCTGCAGGGACATCCGGATATGAAGCATATCCCGGGTGTAGATATGTCATCCGGTTCCCTTGGACAGGGAATTTCTGCAGCAGTGGGTATGGCTATTTCTGCAAAATTATCCGGTGATGATTACCGTGTATATACGCTGCTTGGAGATGGAGAGATCCAGGAAGGGCAGGTATGGGAAGCATCCATGCTTGCAGCGCACAGAAAGCTGGACAACCTGGTAGTAATTGTGGATAATAATAATCTTCAGATTGACGGACCAATCAGTGAAGTAAATTCTCCATATCCGATCGACAAGAAGTTCGAGGCATTCAACTTCCATGTAATCAACATTGACGGACATGATTTTGATGCAATCGCGGCTGCATTCAAGGAAGCAAGAGAAACGAAGGGACAGCCGACGGCGATTATCGCTAAGACGACGAAGGGTAAAGGAGTATCCTTCATGGAGAACCAGGCATCCTGGCATGGAGCAGCTCCGAATGACGAGCAGTATGCAGTTGCTATGGCAGATTTAGAGAAAGTAGGTGAAGCATTATGTCAGATGTAAAGAAAATTGCAACAAGAGAAAGTTATGGTAATGCTTTAGTAGAATTAGGAAAGAAGCATGAAGATGTTGTAGTTCTGGACGCGGACCTTGCTGCAGCTACAAAGACGGGTGTGTTCAAGAAAGCGTTCCCGGAACGTCATATTGACTGCGGTATTGCAGAATGTAATATGATGGGCGTTGCGGCCGGTATCGCAACAACAGGAAAGGTTCCATTTGCAAGCTCCTTTGCAATGTTTGCGGCAGGACGTGCTTTCGAGCAGGTGCGTAATTCTATCGGATATCCGAAATTGAATGTAAAAATCGGCGCAACCCACGCTGGTATTTCTGTAGGTGAAGATGGTGCTACACATCAGTGTAACGAAGATATTGCCCTTATGCGGACAATTCCGGGAATGGTTGTTATCAATCCTTCTGATGATATTGAAGCGAAAGCAGCCGTAGAGGCAGCCTATGAGCATGTAGGTCCTGTATACCTTCGTTTTGGAAGACTTGCAGTTCCGGTAATCAATGACAATCCGGATTACAAATTCGAACTCGGCAAAGCTGTAACATTAAAAGAAGGAACAGATGTAACGATTATCGCATCAGGACTTCCGGTTCCGGAAGCGCTTGCAGCAGCAGAAAAGCTTGCGGCAGACGGAATCAGTGCAGCAGTTATTAATATGCACACAATCAAACCTTTGGATGAGGAAGTTGTGATTAAGGCGGCAGAGACGACAGGAAAGATTGTTACGGTAGAAGAACACTCTATTATCGGCGGTCTGGGAAGCGCGGTATGCGACGTTGTTGCAGAAAAAGCACCGGCAAAGGTTATGAAGATTGGTATCAATGATGTATATGGCGAATCCGGACCGGCGGTAGAGCTGGTTAAGAAATATGGTCTGGATGCAGACAGTATTTATGCAAAAGTAAAGGAATTCTGCAAATAAATTGCAGAACAGAAAAATAAAAAGAGCACGGCGGCAGCTGTGCTCTTTTGCACTATTTGGGGGCAGACTTTAACAGTTCGTCAGCAGTAACGTGAAAGTATTTGGCGAGAGCGTATAATTCATAGTCGGGGACAAAGCGTTTACCCTGCTCAATGCGCAGGATAGTAAGATCGCTGAAATCATACCCCATTAGCTGTAATTTTTCAGCCAGCTCTTTCTGCGTAAGATTATGTTTTTTTCGCAAGGCTCTGACAGAAGGGCCAATAATATTTTTTGAATCTCCGTTCCAGTATATTTTCATAGATGGCTCCTGATAATAATGTAGTTAAAATAAACTTCTAAAGATGAAGTAAGTTATTATTGATATTAGCCCAATTATTTGTTAAAATACTTCTAAAGATGAAGTTTCTGGCGGATTCCGTGTGATGCCTTCGAAAAGGCGAGAGGGGGGTGACGAGGATGCGTTATATCGTCCTGTCTCAGAGAGGCAGTGAAATTGTTATCGAAAAACAGGAAATAGATTACATTGAGAGAGAGAACAGAGTGACGAAGTTTTATCTGGAAGGTCAGATGATTGAAGTGGCAGAAAAACTGGCGGATGTGCAGAAGTATTTGGATCAGGACACTTTTGTGCGATGTCATAACAGCTTTATTGTCAATCTGGAAAAGATAAGAAGCTTCGGACGCTCGGAATTTATATTAAAAAATGGAAAATCCGTTCCGATAAGTCGTTCCAGATATGGAGAAGTGAGGGAAAGCTTCGTAAGATGGACTGAAATACAGGAGTAATGAAAAGAAGATGGAACAGGAATTGCTTGCTTTTGAGCGGTTTCTGAGTATAATGAAAGAGAGTAGATACATACTCTCTTTTTTCAATTTATGACGGCAGGAGCGCCGGCAGACGGCAGAAAGTGCCGAGGAGCGTCGATACGGCGGATAAATAATCGGAAACTTATCCGGACAGGCTTCACCGATTGATAAAATATGCATATTTACCGTGCTATGATAAGCAAAAATATGTGGATGAGGTGAGAGTATTATGGAAAGACAAGTTCCGAAAAACGTAAGGCAGGTTGGTAATGTAAGTGATGAACCGAAGATATATGTGGAGGATTATGTAGACACATATCTGAATCAGCTGAGAGGGCAGGCGAAGGAACATCCTGTGGGAGCATTCCTTACCGGGGATATCCAGAAGAGCGGTCAGCAAGAGTGTGTATATATTACGGGAGCAGTCCGCATACCGGATCCGGTCGGGGAGAATACAGAAATCGTAATTACAGATGAGAGCTGTCAGAAGATAAAGGAAGAGAGTGAGACGTATTTTCGGGAGGACAAGCCGGTGGGCTGGTTTTTGATTCTGCCGGAAAAGCCACTGGAAATAAACAGCAATATTACAAGAATACATGAAAAATATTTTTCACAGAAAAATAGTGTGTTCATCATGAAGGATGCATTTAGCGAAGAAGAGATATATTATGCGTATAAATACCATGAATTGATGCAGATGGGCGGACACTACATATTCTATGAGAAGAATCCGCAGATGCAGGATTATATAATCAGTACTCGCAGACAGAATGGCGTTACACCCAGTGAAGTGGTTGAGGATCGAGCTGCAAAGAATTTTCGTAGTACAATGAGAGAGCAGATGACGGGACGGGAACAGAGAACCGGAGCCCGTTTTGCTTATATGACCAGTGCGCTTCTGGTAGTTATTGTGCTTGCAATTGGTATCTCAACCATGAATAATTATGATAAAATGAATGCGGTACAGACATCGATAGAGTCTCTGTCCAAATCGGTTCAGCAGCCGGAGGGGCAGGAAGCCATAGAAAAGGCAGAGGTGACGGAAGAGGTACAGGCGGATGCTGCGGAAGCACAGGCAGATGAAGCGGAAACACAGGATGCCGGAGCGGAAGCGCAGGATACCGGACAGGAAGCGCAGGATGCCGGAGCAGGAACGCAGGATAGTTCCGGCGAAGCGGACCAGTCTGACGAGCCGGACGGAGCGCAGGACGCGGCAGACCAGGCAGAGCCTGTTACGTCTACAATACAAGAAGAGCTGAGCAGCGAAGAGTATTACGTGGTTCAGAAAGGAGATACGCTGGATCGGATCAGCCAGAAAATATACGGGACTACCGGAGAAGTAGATGCAATCTGCAGAATGAATGGATTGACGGATGGCAATCTGATTTTTATCGGGCAAAAATTATTATTACCATAGAAAAGAGGGGTGTTGATGAAACGAAAGAAGAAGGATTTGCAGGAAACGGAAAGCAGGACGAAAAGCGAAGATGAGATGCTGGATGAATTGTTAGATGAGTTAAGGCGTGAAGACAATATGGTGGAAGAGATGAAGGAACAACTGCGCCAGCGGAAGAGAAAATTCTGGCGAAAAGTAATTATCATATCATCGCTGGTGTTGTTCATTCTGGTCGGAAGTTATCTTTTGATCCATTATCAGACCTACACTTCTGCCAGAACAGTGGCAACCTATGCGACTGACGGATCAGATAATAATTATTATAAACAGTTTACGGACGGTGTGCTGCGGTACAGCAGAGATGGAATTGCGTTCCTTGACAGAAAAGGAGAAGAAAGGTGGAACCAGTCTTATCAGATAAAAACACCGCTGATTGATGTGAATGATGAGGCGGCTGCAGTTGCCGATAAAGGCGGAAATGATATTGTCGTGGTAGATAGACAGGGGTTGAAGGGTGAGATTCATACCACATTGCCCATTGAGAAAATATCGGTATCGGAGCAGGGGATTGTCAGTGCGCTTGTAAAGAATGATTCCGGTCCGTCCATCATGACTTATGATGCCATGGGAAATATTCTGGCAGAGGTAAAGACTTCTTTTTCGGGTACGGGCTATCCGCTGGACATAGGGATTTCCAAAGATGGAAAGACACTGCTGGTTTCCTACATGAGCGTGCAGAATGGGAAGACGGATACGAATATCGTCTATTATTATTTTGATGAAGCGAAAAAAGAAGACGGAGATTACAAGGTTCTGTCAGAAACTTATGAGGACATGCTGGCGCCGACGGCGTTTTTTATGAGTGATTCTGCTGCGGTAGTGGCGGGAGATGACAGAGTGCTGATTTATGATGTGAAGGAGACTCCTGAATTACAGCAGACGATTTCCCTGAATAAAAAGGTGAAAAGCGTTTTCTACAATCAGCGTTACATTGGACTGATTTTGAAAAATGAAGGGAAGGCAGGTTATGAGCTGAGGCTGTATAATGTGCAGGGGCAGGAGGTTTTGTCAGCAGACTTTACGGGCGACTATTCTAATGTTAAGCTAGACGGAAACCAGGTAATTATGTATGATGGTAAAAAATGCAGTGTATTTACCAGAAGTGGGATACACAAATTCGAGGGTGAACTGGGAAAAGATATTCTGGAGATGGTTTCAACCTTTGGTGTAAACAAGTACATCGTGATGAATGCAGACGGAATGGAAGTAGTCCGGTTTGTGAAATAAGGAGAACATATGAATTGGTTAGTGGGAGCAGCGGCAGGGTTATTTATAATCTGTGTAATCATAGGGATTTATAGAGGGGCGATTCGGATAGCGGTATCACTGGTATCAACGCTCATTACAATTGTATTAGTCTTTTTTCTAACGCCTTATGTAAGCGAAGCAATCCAGTCTAAGACCCCGGCAGAGGAAGTCATAGAAAATCAGGTAATGAAAACGATTACGGAGCTTGCTTCTTCGGCGGTTGAAGGAGCTATTGAGGATGCAGCGGGAAACAGTGCTCTGACGGAAGAACAGGTTCGCGGAGTGCTGAATGCCGCAGGAATTTCAGATGAAGAGCTTGCAGCACAGGGGATTCAGGTGGAAGATATTGTAAACGGGAAAGTTGACAGCGAAGAACTGGCAAAATATGGCATCTCCCGAAATCTCCTGGACGGCCTGAATCTGGATAGAGAAAATGCGGAAGAAACGGGAGAAGCTTTCGATATTCCCAGAGAATTACAGGAAAAGGCAATCGAGGATTCCAGTGTGCCGGATGTGCTGAAGAGCATTTTACTGGAAAATAATAATGATGCAACATATGAAAAGCTAGGAGCGGAGAGTTTTGTAAGCTACGTGGCGAAGTTCATATCCAATCTGATTGTGAATATTGTTGCCTTCTTATTTACCTTCCTGATTGTTACGATTATTTTGCGTGCGATTATCTTTGCGTTAAATGTTGTGTCAGAGCTGCCGGGAGTAGGAGTGGTGAACCGGTTGGCGGGAGGTGTTCTGGGAGCAGTCGGTGCGCTGATCATTATCTGGATTGTTTTCCTGGCAGTTACGATTTTGTATACCACGTCGTTTGGAAGAGAAGTAATTGAGCTGATTCAGGAAAATGATATATTGAGAATGATTTATGAGTATAATCCGCTCTTAAAACTGGCAGCTATGGTGCGGTAGCGGATAACAGAGGCGGCAAGTACGCATGGTGGTGGGCTGTGGTTTGATGGCTGAATAGTTACATGTTATTATCAAATTGTGTCGATATTAAAAAAGATATTAAAAAAAGGTACTTGACAATTCGGTTTGCGTGTGATAGTCTAAATAAGCTGTCGCGTGAGACAACAGGTTCAGACAGAAAATGACAGACGACGGCAAAAAAAAAATAAAAAAAGTTGTTGACAAGCGATGAAAGATGTGATAATCTAAATAAGCTGTCGCGAGGGCGACAACAAAGCAGAACCTTGATAACTGAACAATAGACAACGACCCTGAAAATTCTAAAAAGAGAAAATTCAGAGAACAGCTAAGAACTGCGCGAATGAAGCTGAGATTTAAAAAGCTTGCTTTTTGAAATTGAAGCAAATGAGCATTGGCGAAGCCAAGATGAGCGAGAAACTTTGTTTCGAACTTATAAAGCAGTTCTGGTACTTTAAAAACAGTAATAACGGGATAGGAAAGCTAGTAGTTTTCCTGAACGGAATTGAACTTGAGAAAAAGCCGCGCAAAGGTGTGGCTTTGGATAAAAGATGTTGCTCCGACAGTTCTAAGATTTGAAAAAACCAAATCAAGAACTGCGGAGCGCATAAACGCTAAGGTCTGTGAAAGACCAGACCTAAGCTTTTGTGCGAGAGTTTGATCCTGGCTCAGGATGAACGCTGGCGGCGTGCTTAACACATGCAAGTCGAACGAAGCACTTTTGATTGATTTCTTCGGAAAGA
>CABIYE010000032.1 GCA_902362865.1 Clostridiaceae bacterium | reverse complement strand
GAGGTCAATGCTCTTTTTATTGCAGATTTCCCTAAAAATCAAGGTTTTTATTAGATTTTAGTACAAAAAAACAGGTAGTTTTTGACACTACCTTAAAAGCATAGGAGGTATTTACGATGAACAAATTTACATTTTCTTATCCCACAGGAGTTTATTTTGGAGAAGGGAGCGCCATGCAGGCTTTCGGCGCGGAGCTTGGTGAGGTTGGTGAAACGGTGATGCTGGCTTATGGCGGCGGCTCCGTAAAAAAGAACGGTGTTTATGATGAAATGAAAGCTCTGCTTACACAGGCGGGCAAAAAAGTAGTGGATTTTTCAGGGATTATGTCGAATCCTACCTATACCAAAGTGCAGGAAGGAGCGGCGCTGGCCCGTGAGCGTGGCGTGGACTTTATTCTGGCAGTAGGCGGCGGCAGCGTGATTGACTGCTGTAAGGTAATTTCTGCGCAGGCTGTGCTGGATGAAGATATTTGGAACATGGAGTACGGGAAAGGAAAATTCCCAACAGCCGGGATTCCCATGGGTGCGGTCGTAACGGCTTCCGGTACCGGCGCGGAAATGAACGCAGGTGCGGTCATTACTTATGAGGAGAAAAAATGGAAAGGACCGGTTTTTGGAACCGCAGCTTCCTTTGCTGTTCTTGATCCGGCATATACAATGTCGGTGCCGCCCATGCAAGTGCTTTCCGGGGCTTTCGATACCCTGAGCCATGCGATGGAAACTTATTTCGGCACTTCCGATGAGGATAATGTGTCAGATGATGTGGCATTGGCAATCATGCGCAATACGGTTGTAAATATGCGCCACTTGCTGAAAAACATCAACGATAAGCAGGCCCGAAGCAATCTGATGTGGGATTCGGCTATGGCAGAAAACGGGATTTTGAAATGCGGCCGCCTGACGGATTTTCAGGCACATCAGATTGAGCACCAGCTTGGAGCCTATACAGACTGCAATCATGGGCAGGGACTTGCGGTGATCCATCCTGTCTATTACCGTCACATTGTGAAAGATGCACCGGAGAAATTTACCCGGTTTGCAAAAGAGGTATTTAGAGTGGACAGCGCAGAGGCTGGTGTGGATGCCCTGGAGGATTTCATCAGAGAATGCGGACTACCCACGAAAATGAGCCAGTTGAAGTCCACAGTAGAGATTACACCGGAGGTACTGCGGCAGGTAGCGGATACCTGCAACATTATCAAATGTAATCCACGCGAGCTTGACCGGGAAGAAATCTATCAGATTCTGATGGAATGTATGTAAGGAGTAATATGATGAAAATAAGAAAAAATCTTTTATTAGTTGTGTTGGCATTGACTCTCAGTTTTGTATTGTCGGCCTGTGGCAGCAGCAACCCTTCCGCAGAAGAACCGGAAACAACGGAACCAGAAACTGTGGAGATAGATGCGAATGGTGAAAATGTTTTGATCACATATTTCTCCGTTATGGAAACGGATGGCGTGGATACCGTGGCCGGTGCGAGCCGCGTAGCAGTGAACGGTGAGGTCTTGGGGAATAACGAGTATATTGCCCAGATTATTCAGCGTGAGACGGGCGGCGATCTGTTCCCTATTGAAACAGAGCAGGATTACCCTACAACCCACGAACGTCTTCTGGAATTTGCCTACAATGAGAAGGCTGATAATGCCAGACCAAAGCTTGCGGCACAGATTGAAAACCCAGGCAGTTACGATGTGATTTTCTTAGGTTATCCTAAAATGGAGCAAGCTTTTAGCTGTGTATAGCGTCTACCACGTTAAAATACAACTGAATATAGCCACACAATACACAAAGCATAGGAAAAAATGTGTATGCAGTAAGTGGGAAATATATAATGACTGGCAAGGAGAAAAGGAACTCCATATGCCAGTTTTTTTGTTGGGTAGAATGCACGATCACACCAGAGAAATCTTAGTGGTTTGTGTGAATAGCTATTTTTCCAGTAATAGTAATGGAAAATTTTGTAGTTGTGGGATATAATTAAAGTAAATTTGAGACGATGATAATGTTATATTTTGAAATTACAAAGGGGAAATATAGTAACAAATGGATAATGGATTTGAAGCACTATACAATGAACGGAGAAATGCTATATCAAGTTGGCAAGGATATCATTATCAGGGCATGGTGGCATTACTACGTTTTCTGGAAGAATTGGTCAAGAAATTCCAATATGCTGGCCACAGTGTTGAAGCAGATACATTGAAAATGAAAATAGAATGGATAGAGGATTTTATTTTATTTGAAAATAATGAAATAAAAGAAATCTATCAGGTTAAAAAGACATTGACTGATGAGAACCGTAAAGAGGTTTTAAATAATTTTATTATCCAATTTAAGCTTTTTGATAAAGAAGCAAAGTGGGTACTAGCATATGACGAGACGAAATTAGGGGATTTGTCATTGACCAGAGATGAGTTCGATCAATGCTACAAAGTACATATAAAAGAAAAATGGTTGAAACAAATTGCTTTACTAGAAAGTCATTATAGAGAAGAGGATTATTGGAAAAAGAATTTGAATTTAAATAATAAGTATTCATCATGTAAGGAAGTCCGAGCATATTTAAGAAAGCGGTTGGAAAAGGATGATCAAAAATATACGACAAAGGTCGAACGTGAAAGTATATGTAAAAATTATTTACAACCATTAAAGGATAAGTTGACTTATAAGGACACGGATTTTGAAAAATTTAAAAATTGTTTTGAATTTCAGAAAATCACAAATCAAGGGTTGGATGACAGATGTAAAATAGAAATAAATTCATTATTTTCGTATGTTACAGAAAGAAATACCTTACTTACGGAACAAGATATATTAAATAACCTGTATGCAGATATATATCAGAAAATGATGAGTTTGGAGAGCAAAAAAAAACAAGAAAATTTTGAATACAAATTTGCAGACATTAGTAAAGTTTTCTTAGATGAGGAAAATGCGATATCTTTTTGGATGGCTACATTATATAGAGAAAGAGAAAAGTTGCTTGAGGATATCGATGACACAATTTGTTCAAAATGTAATGACAAAGGAAAAAAATGTTCGTATTGTATATTAGCTACGATTAAAAAGTGGGATATGCGAAAGATTATTGATAATATCAATTTAGAGTATGCATTATTTTCGCCGGGAAAAGCAGATGAATCTCTTAAAAATAAAATATCTGATATTAAACATGATTTGATAATAGATATAATGGAATATTTTAAGCATCAAATCAATTTAGAAAGTAATGATATTTTGGCATTGAGTCATCAGTATGCTTTATCAGCTCTAACAGGAGGGACTAATCGACGTGATGAGAATAATTTAAAGGGTATATTGAACAATTATTGGGAGCATTCAAAGATATATAGAGATTATAAAGGTATCCTGACACAGAAATATAACTATTGCTTATCAGAGAAAGATCTTAGTATTTTAAAAGTGGGGATAGATGAGGAAGAAAAGAGATTGCCTACATTTAATGAAATAAGAAAGACAGTATTTATAGATTATGAGGAAGTAGAAATATGATAAATATAATAGATCAAATTTTTCGCAATAATGGTTTTACGCTTATGAAACAATCGGAACTTGAGAATCAGATCGAAGATGTGAGTGGGAAAGTAGCATTAAAGAAAATTTATATAAACAAATTTGATGAAATGTATTTTGTAGTAGAAGGAAACCTAAGTAAAAACATTTTAGATGAAATTTTAGAAATTTGTTTAGAATCAGAAAAAAATGTAGAAATAAGTAAGAATTATAAATCAAATTGGGTATTAGTTTTGCTTACATCAATTGAGGCTGAGTTGTCGTGGAATCAGAGAAAACGTGTGTTGTTTATAGAAGAAAATAAATATTTTTGTAGAAAATATGTAATGTGGTATACAGCTGAAGAAAAAGAGGAATTAGAGAAACTATGTGAAAGTGATTATTCTACTTCCAATATAAACAGTATTATTGAAAGTTATAGTAATTTTAGCAAGTTTAAAAACTCGGAAGACAAAGGATATGATTGCCTGAGCAGAATTTTTGTTAAACTTCCTTTTTTAAATTTAACTGATTTAAGAACTACCGATAAAACAATTTTAGATTACATTGAGAAAGAATTAAATGATATTAGTAAGGGACTAGCGGAGAAATTAGAAACAGGGGAATTAGAAAATATAGAATCTGATATTATATTGTCCGAAAGAGAACAGAAAAGTATAGACAAAAAAGTGGCAGCGTTAATCAAGGAGAAAAAATAGATGGAATACTATATTAACAAGTTGTATATATGCAATTTTAAACCATTTGTATATGAAGAAAAAACGGAAAAGCCCTATGTAACTATTGACTTTAGTAATGGAGATAATAATATACAGTCTATGATTCTATCGGGTCCTAATGGTTATGGAAAAACTTCTATTTTCCAAGCGATTTATTTTTTGCTGTCAGGAATTATAGATCCAGGAGAATATGTAGATGGAAGAAAGAAGAGTGTGGAGCATATTATAATTAACGATTTATCGAAGCCTTGTTTTGTTGCAATAGAATTTATAGATAAAGTGGGTGAGTGCTTTACATTTATTAGATATACAAAGGAAGGCGTACCCGGTACGGCCAAAAAGACGGAAAAAGAAGCGGCTGATTTTCAGTTATATTTTGCAGAAGGAAAATTTTCTTTTCAAGATTTTATGATGGGAAAATGTGAAAAGAAAACAAGAAAAGATATTGAGGATAGGATTGGAGAAAAGAATATCTTGGATTGGATTAATAGAAACTATATTCAGCAGGAACATGAGAGTGATATAGTTCTTAAATCTGATAAAGAACGAGTTAATTTTTTGAATAATCTTATAGATATGGAGACTGATAAATATTTTTTACAGGTTAAACAGAGGAGAGATTTAGTTCAACAAAATATATCATCTTTGCAAAATGAAATAAAAAGTTTGATACAGAAAGTCAATGTTGGAGTTGAGGAGGTTCAGGGGGAGGAACCAGTTTGTCCACAAGTATATCCTAAATTGGATTATTTCTGGGACAGAGAAAGATATGAAGAGTCAGAGCCTTTTCGCGAATATGAAGAAAAAGCAAGGCGAGTATTGGAAATAGTAAGTCATTCCTCTAAATATGAGCATAAGAGAAAACTTGATTTGATAGAGCAATTACATAATAGTGAATCAATTTATAAATTTTATATTTTAACTCTTTATGAACTAGATAAAAGAAATGCATACACAAATTCCTTTGCTAAAAAGCATTACCTGAAAAAATTGACAGAAGAAGATTCGATATGGACGTTAGATTTGAATGAAAAATATTTGGGTAAAGATTTTAGTTCAAAAATCCACCAAATTAGACAAGAACATCAAAAGTATCTTAACAATCTGGATGATAAACAACGTTTGTATCAACAGATAGGGGCGTTCAGAAATATTTTTAAGGGGAAAGAAGAAATCATCGGAGATATTTTTAATGAGCATTGTCCTTTATGCGGTAGCAACTTTGAGGGGGGAAATATTTCTTTTGGGCAGGCAGTTCGTCAGGCTGATAATATTTTTATAGAGACACAAAAAGTTCTAGATACTGTACTAGAGGAACAGGCTGAATCTTGGAAAACGGAAATAATGAAAATAACAGAGCAAATAACGCAATGGATTGGAGAAGAAGTTAAAAATGATTTTGCATATAATGATATACAAAATCTGGGGGATCATTTAACTCATATCAATACCTTAGAGAAGATATTGAATGAATTAAGTGATTTAGTAGGGGAGGATACTTTAACAATTTTCACAGATAAGACAGAATTTAGACAGCACTATAAAAACATAGACGAATATGAAAAGGCGGTGTCAGATTTAAAGAAATCAATTGAATTAATTCTTCAAAAAATGGAAGCAACAGCCAATAGGAAAGACTACTCAGAATACGAGATTGATGAATTGGCATACGCTGAAAATAGAGAAAAGATCGCACTTTTATCTGGGGAAAATGGACGGATAGATTCTTTGAAACAAAAAATTAGTCAACTTCAATGGCTGAAAAAGAAAAAAAATGCTTTAGAATATTCGTCTAATAAGGCATTATATGAAGAAAATTTGATTGAAATCAAGAAATTATATGAAAAGGAAGCAAAATTAAATAAAGTATTAGAATGCCAGGAAACGGCAAGAAAGAAATATTTAAATGATATTATGAAATATTTGGAGATTCCTTTATATATTTATAGTGGCAAACTTATACAAACACATCAAAATGGTCTTGGCATATTTTGTTTTACAGGTTCAAAAGAAAATGCACTTACAGAGTTTAAGATGACAACTGATAAGAAAGAGATTAGTAAAAAACTGGATGTAAGTAATAAATTTAGTACGGGACAGAAAAATGTAGCTAATATAGCGTTGATGCTGGCATTGAAAAAAATAGCAGCAACTAATTTGGATGTTTTTATGATAGATGATCCTTGTCAATCATTGGATGAGTTAAATATAGCATCATTTGTTGAAATTATAAAAAATGAGTTTACTAAGACGCAGATTATTTTATCTACGCACGAGGATAAAATAGCAAGCTATTTCAAGTATAAGATTGATAAAATAGGAAAAGAAATTATTATGTTTAATGTACATAATAGACTTTATGATGTTCAAAATTAATTGAATTATGTCTAGTTTTCAGGCGATAATTTATTTCTTTTGGAGATGGAGGAAAAATATGGCAGAAAACCAAAACATTGAATGGAAAGAATCTTGGCGCGATGAGTATTTGAAATGGATCTGTGGTTTCGCAAATGCTCAAGGCGGCAAGATATATATTGGCACCGATGATAATGGTACTGTCATTGGTGTACCGGACAGCAAAAAGCTACTTGAAGATATTCCCAATAAGGTGAGGGATATTCTTGGCATTATTGTGGATGTGAATCTACTGACACAAGATGGGAAAGAGTATATTGAAATCTGTGTCAATCCGAGCAGTTATCCGGTCAATTACAAAGGAGAATATCATTATCGGAGCGGCAGTACAAAGCAGCTTCTCAGAGGAGCAGCTTTGACAGAGTTTCTATTGTCTAAAACAGGATATAAATGGGATGCCGTTCCGGTAGATGGTGTTACTGTTGAAGATTTGGATAAAGAAAGTTTTGATATTTTTAGGCGGGAGGCCTTGCGGAGCGGCCGAATGACAGAAGAAGATCTGAATATGAGCAATGAACAGCTTTTGGACAGCCTTGGTCTTTTTGAGCAAGGCAGGCTGAAACGTGCGGCAATTCTTCTGTTTCATCGCAATCCGGAGAAATGGGTTACAGGTGCGTATATCAAAATCGGATATTTTGGAGAAGGCTCTGATCTGCGTTATCAGGACGAGATTCATGGTTCATTATTTATACAGGCAGACAGGGTTATAGAATTGATTTACCTGAAGTATATGAAGGCAATGATATCTTATGACAATGTTACCAGAATTGAAACATATCCGCTTCCGAAAGCGGCTGTCAGGGAGGCGGTATATAATGCGATTATTCATTCTAATTATGCAGCATTAGTTCCGATACAGATTCGGATTCATGAAGATGCAGTGTATATCAGTAATGACTGTGTATTTCCGGTAGGCTGGACAGTGGAAACATTGATGGAGCGCCATCGTTCGCAACCTTATAATCCGAATATTGCCAATGGATTTTTCAGGGCAGGATATGTAGAAACATGGGGACGTGGGATAGAGAAGATATGTGAAGCTTGCAAAAAGCATGGTGTTCCTTTGCCTGAATATAAAATTCATTTAGAAGATATTATGGTGAAATTTACGCCTTTATTGAGCGCTAAAGTGCCAAAAGAACAAAATGGCACTTTAAGTGGCACTTTAAATGGCACTTTGGAAGAAAAGATATTATTGACGATAAAGAAAAATCCTCATGCAACGCAGCAACAGATTGCGCTGGAGATTGATTGTTCTGAACGAAAAGTAAAACGCCTTATGAAAGCAATGCAGGAAGAGGGCATTATTGAACGTGTCGGCGGTCGGAAATTAGGACAATGGATTGAAAAATAAAGTTTACTTTGACAAGACATATGAAGAAAAAGGTTCCACTTAAACAGAAAATCTATCTGCCGGAATATTTTAAAGGTAATGTGGCCCAATCATTTCAAAAAGAGTCTGACCAGAGATTATTGTACTGGGATTTTGATAACGATCTTGATGAAAAGATAAAGATACAGATAGAAATACTTCTGAATGAAATCGTAAGAACAATAAAAAACAGAGAAGATAGACGAAACAGGTACTTGCTTCCGTTAAAGTGCCTGTTTTGTTATGCTGAAAAAAGTGGTCTAAAAGATATTATGAAAATGGAGCAAGATCAGGAGCAGGAATATTATTCTATGTTGAAAAGAGAATATGACAATATTTGTCCAAGCCCAAAGAAATTTATGCTGTTTTGCCGGAAAATATTATTTCTGGAGTCTACGGAAATTGATTGGGAAGCCAATGTTTGGTTTGTTGAGCGGTTGAATATTTTGCCAGAAAGATATAGCCGCAGTAATACGATCGATAGTTTTTCCTTTTTGGATATTGAGTGTGCTGAAAATCGACAGGGCTTGCAGAAATACTTAAAATATCTTTTGACGGTTACTTCTTTGAATTTGGGAACCATTTGTATTCATCATACTTATATCAGAGCCTTCCTGAAATTTTTAGAAGAATCTCAGAAGAACATATTGGATATTGATTCTACTATTATAAAAGAATATTTTAATCGATTGGCTATGCAAAATATTAAAGCTCAAAGTTATAACAACAAACTGCAGGTTATTTCGGCATTTTTACGCTACCTGCAAGTGACTGGTTGCATTAGTGAGTTTTCTAATCCGATTGCATTGTATTATAAGAAGAATTATCCGACCGTAAATGAAATAGACAAATTAGATCAAAAGTTGGATTTGTTAACGGTTCATCTCAGGGAATTTCCAGAACAGCTGCGGATAATGAGTCTGATTCTACTTTTTACAGGGATTAAAAAAGGTCAATTATTCCTTTTAAGAAATGCGGATTTTTATTATAAAGATGAGCATAGCTGGATGAAGGTGCCGGATACTACCAGAAGTATCCCTGTTCCTGACATCCTGCATTGGCTTGTCCTGAAATATTCGGATAGAAATCATATACATATAGAAAATCTGCTTTTTCTAAATGATGGTAAGAAGTTTACTGCTGAAGGTTTCCAAAATGCAATCATGAAAGCGTGCAGAAAGGCCGGTATATTGACAGATGAGTATGTGTTTAAAGGAAACGGCTATCAGAAAGAATTGTGTAAAGCATTTTATAGGAACGGTACTTCGATTCAGACAATCCGTGATTATATGGGCTATTCAACGGATGAAATTGTAAAGAAAAATATTGGACTGGTTGATGAAGAACTGGCTAAAAAATCCATGGAATATTATGAAAAGATGGAAAACAACCTGGGAGGGAATTTATTAATGGCGAAATACGATAAGATGAATGAAGTCAACCGCCAGGAAAGCAGAAGAAAAATAGCACTTGCTGTTGAAGAAATCCGCAGAACGGCATCGGAAGGAAAATCATTATCAGTGGCTGAACTTTCGCAAAATACAGGTCTGTCCAGAGGATTCTTTTATAAGAATGAGGAAGTAAAGTCTGTGCTGAATGAAGAACGAGAAAAGGCCGATCAGAGCAAAATGGCGCAGATTAAGCGGGAAGTGCGAGAGAAAAGTCTGGAGAAACAGGTGGAGATTTATCAGAATGAATTGAAGAGATTGCTGGAAGAAAACGAACGATTGAAAAAAGAAAATCTAAAGCTGGCAAAAAAACTGGAAAAGATGTCCAAAAATAGAGGTTTGACAGAACGGATGGACAGTTAAATAAAAAATGTGTATTGTGTAAAATGGCTATAAAATAAGGATTTTTTATTAGATGTGAGATTTTACTATCCGAACTGGAACGCAGACCTTCCTATGCCGTTGTATACCTTTCTTGAGGAATATGATTTCAGCGGTAAGACCATTATTCCCTTTACTACTCATGGTGGCAGCGGTTTTTCTAGGACCGTTCAGACGATTTCTGATTTACAGCCGGATGCAACGGTAATCACTGATGGACTTTCCATTTCCCGAAACAGTGTCGCGGAAGCAGAGGACGAGGTTGTAAATTGGGTAAATGGGCTGAATTTAGCAACTGAGTAATAATAACAGGCAGGCTCTTGGCATGGCAATGACAGTATTATTGCTGTTTTTTATGGCGCGGCAGCTTTCTGGCACACTATGTTTCCAGGGGAATTCAAAGGTTGATCGGGAGGAGAAAAAACTTGTGGAGAAAAAGGAGTAAATATTTTGTCCGTTTAATCTCCCTTTTGCTTGTATTGCCGCTCTCAGGGTGCGGTACAGAGGGAAAAGCGGAGGAGGAACATACGGTTGGTGTGTTTGCAATGGGTACATACATGACTTTGACTGCCTATGGAGAGTCAGCAGAGGCAGCGCTTACGATTTCTGAGGATAGAATCAAAGAACTGGAAGCTCTTTGGTCAACTACTGACGAGAACAGCGATATTTATAAAGTGAATCAAAGCGGCGGCGCACGAACAGAAGTTAGCGAAGAAACCGCAGAGATTTTGCAATTTGCGATTGATATGGCAGAACAAACGGGAGGTTTCCTCGATCCGACCATTTCCCCGGTGGTTACCGCGTGGGGCTTTATTAGTGGAGAATACTATATACCTACTGAGAATGAATTGACAGACTTGTTACGAAATGTAGACTATGAAAAAGTGCTTTTAGAAGGAAATTTTGTAACCTTGCCGGACGGGATGCAGTTGGATCTCGGCGCGGTGGGAAAAGGATATACGGGCGACATAGTAGCAGAATTACTAAAAGAGCAGGGAATTACTTCGGCTCTATTGGATATAGGCGGAAATGTCCAGATGGTTGGCAGAAAACCGGATGGCAGCAGGTGGCGGCTTGGCATACAGAACCCGTTTGGGGAAGGCAGCCTGGGTATTCTGGAGAGCGAGGACGGCGCCGTGGTAACTTCTGGAAACTATGAGAGGTATTTTATAGGCGAGGATGGGAAGCAATATGGGCATATTATAGATCCTTCCACTGGCTATCCGGCAGAAAGCGGTTTAGCCTCCGTTTCCATTATCGCAAAAGAAGGCAAACTGTGCGATTCCTTGTCTACGGCAATTTATGTGATGGGGCTTGATGAGGCAACAGAATACTGGAAAGAAAACGGCGGTTTTGAGATGCTGCTGGTAACAGATGAAAACGAGATTTATCTGACAGAGGGAATTAAGGACGATTTTACTCTGAATGAGAGTTTTTCAGATATGGAGACATATGTGATAAAAGGATAGACTGATGATTGACACGAATCATTATAATAAATGAGGAGCCAGAAATCAGTATGGATCTCAGGCTCCTTTTTTGGTTATAATGTATCGCCGCGGCGAACGTATCCCGGTTTGTCCGGATCAGAAATCAGTTCTTTTACATGTGTCAGTCTTGCATGCTTATCTACAACCTGGTTCTCCAGGTGAACATTTTCGCCGATAACGGATGTCGGCAGGATTACACTGTTTTTAATAACAGCTCCTTTTTTGATAATACATCCACGTCCAATGATAGAATTTTCTACGGTTCCCTCAATAAGGCAGCCATTGGACACAATAGAATTTTTTACATCTGCAGACTCAAAATACTGTGTCGGGCAGGAATCATTTGTACGTGTGTAAATCGGCCAGTCATCACTAAACAGGTTCTGCGCAGCCTTTAGGTCTATCAAGGAAATATTTGCATCGTAATAGCTCTTGAAGTCTGTGATTGATGCGAAGAATCCACGATGGGATACGCCGCGTACATCCAAATCCTCGCAGGAAATATTTACGATGTCCGCCAGGGTGTACATGGAAGACATTTTCTTTGCTTTATAAATTAATTCGATGAAAAGTTCTTTTTTCATCACATAAGTATCCATGAAAATGTTCCTGTTTTTCGCGTTTCCACGGTTCTGCTCCAGCGACAGTACACCTTTTTGACGATTCAAGTTCAAGGTGTTACATTCAAAAAAGGCGTCCTTTGCATTGTCTACTGAATGATAAAGAAGCGTGATGTCAGCGCCGGATTCTATGTGGTTCTGAAGAAGCATATCATAATCCATGGTGTAAACCATGTAGCTTGGAGCGATGACAACATATGGATAGCGTACGTCCTCAATAGCTTCCATATTGTCCATGTAAGCAGCAATGTCTGTGCTGTACAGGCTGTCGTAAGAAGTATTTTCTCCAAAAAGAATATGTAATCTTCCGCTTTTTGAATTGATATTATAATGGCGTCCTGTACCAAGATGTTCTACCAGGGCACGCGGTTTTCTGCGTATATATACCTGAATATGGTCTATTCCGCTATTTGTCATATTTGAAATCGGAAAATCAATTACGCGGTATCTTCCAAGGAAGGAGAATGCACCGATAGGGCGGTAAGGTTGAAGCCCTTCTACCCGGATGTGGTTTCCGGCAAAATTTACAATACCAAATGCTTTAGACATATTATTCTACCCCCTTTACACGCTTTGATACCAGTTCAATGTGTTCGCTCTTGGCGTCGCCCACTACGGCCTGCTTTCCAATCTTTACATTATCTGCAACCAGTGCACGGTTGATAACAGCACCTTCTTCTACAACAACTCCGGGCATTAGTACGCTGTCAATAACCTTAGCTCCCGGTCTGACTTTAGCGCCGGTAAATAATACGGAATTACTTACCTCGCCTTCGATGACACAGCCCTGTGTGATGAAAGCACGTTTAATGGATGCGTCCGGCCCGATATACTGTGGAAGTGCGGCAACATCCTGGGTATAGATTTTCCAGGTAGAGTCGTCAAGGTTAAGCTCATTATTCTTGTCCAGCAGATCCATATTAGCTTCCCATAAGGAATCAATCGTTCCCACATCTTTCCAATATCCCTTAAATTTGTATGCAAGCAGGTTACGTCCGTCATTCAGAAGAGTCGGGATGATATCCTTGCCAAAATCGTGGCTGGAATCAGGATTTTTCATATCTGCGATAAGCATCCGGCGCAGCAGTTTCCAGTCAAAAATATAAATACCCATTGATGCAAGATTGCTCTTTGGATTAGCGGGTTTCTCTTCAAATTCAACAATGCGTCCGTTTTCGTTTGTATTCATAATACCAAAACGACTTGCTTCTTTCATTGGAACTTCAATAACTGCGATTGTTGCATCTGCCTTCTGAGCCTTGTGTTCAGCAAGCATTTTGGCATAGTTCATTTTGTAAATGTGGTCTCCGGAAAGAACGAGCAGGTATTCTGGAGAATAACTGTCGATAAAATCAATATTCTGTGAAATTGCATCTGCCGTTCCGCGATAAACATCAAGATTGGCATCTGCTTTTTCGCGTGGCGGAAGTACAAAGACACCGCTGTCTTTTGCATCAAGACCCCAGCGTCCGCCTGCAGCTACATAGCTGTTCAACAGGATGGATTCGTACTGTGTAAGGACGCCCACAACATCAATGCCACTGTTTGCACAGTTACTGATAGGGAAATCAATGATACGGTACTTTCCACCATATGAAACGGCAGGTTTTGCCACTTTGTTTGTAAGCTCATGTAAACGACTTCCACGGCCGCCGGCCAGTATCATCGCTAACATATTGTTCTGTTTCATAATGAACCCTCTCTTTCAATATTTCTTACTATATATTGTACAATTTTTTTGATGTTATTTCCACAATTTTGTGCAAAAAATACGGTATATTGCGAAAAAAATTTATTGAATTAAAGTAAAAAGAATCTTATATATTACAAATAGGAAGTTATAGCAGATGCGCCATAATATAGGCATAAATTTCCTGGTTCTTTTTCTCCCAGTTGACGGCTATTTTTTCTGCCTCGGCTTCGGTGGGAACAGTTATTGTCAGGTCAATCAGAGGCAGTCCGCTTTCAATGACCTGGCAGCGGACAGAGTATTCCATGTTTGTATTACGGTAGTAGTCCGCTTTTACAGAGACTTCATTTTTCAGTTCGTATTGTTTTTCAGATAAATATTGTTCGATATCCTGCTGGATGGCGGGAGAAATGTCATTTTTAAAGTATTGCAGGGTCTCGTGACCTTCCTCGGTCAGATGGTAGAGGGTACGGTTTCGGGCAGCCTCTTCCCGGATGAAGCCTGATTCTTTTAGTTCAGCGATAACCTGCTGGATTTTAAAATAATTCGTGTATCCTTTATCCAGAATAAATTCTGAAATCTGTGAGTTGGTTAATGGAAAATCCACTTTGTTCAGAATGTAAAGCACGATTAGTTTATAAAGTGTAAACGGTTCTGCCATGAGAACAACTCCTTCCCTGCCAGATATCCTGGCGTTTAAAATAAGCCTGCATTTGGTTCAGTACCTTCCGTTTGTCTCTGCTCCAGAGAGGTTCCATTAAAAGATGTTTTGGACCGTCGCCGGTGAGACGATGGATGACAATATCGGGACGTAATTCACAAATACAAGAACCGAGCAGTTCAAAATATTCTTCCATATCAGGAATCCAGAAAGGGTGTTCCTGATAGTAAACGGCAAGGTCAGTGTTTTTGAGAATATGCAGAAGCTGCAGTTTAATTCCCTGTATATCCGTCTGATTTAAATAGTGGATGGTGTCGAGCATCATCTCTTTGGTCTCCCCGGGCAATGCCAGTATTACATGAGTGATAACTTCTATACCGGCCAGGCGGAGATTGGCCGCGGTTTTATCGAAAACGTCTGTAGAATAACCGCGGCGGATCAGTGCAGCAGTTTCTTCGTGGATTGTCTGAAGCCCCAACTCTACCCATACAGGCTTTATCTTGTTCAGATCTGCAAGAAGTTCTATTACATCAGAGTTTAAACAGTCTGGCCTGGTGGCAATAGACAAAATCCGGATGTCGGGATGCCGGATAGCTTCTGTAAAAATTTCCTTTAAATAAGAGGTGGGGGCATAGGTATTGGTGTATGCCTGAAAATAAGCAATGTATCCGGTGCCGGAGTGTTTTCTCGCAACCAGCTTTTTCCCGCTTTCAATCTGTGCAGTAATGGAGAGATGCCGATCAGAAGCAAAATCACCGGAGCCGCCTTCACTGCAGAAAATGCAGCCCCGGGTTCCCAGACGGCCGTCCCGGTTGGGGCAGGTCATACCGCCGTCCAATGCAATTTTGTAAAGTTTTTCGCCGTAAGTCTGCTTTAGATAATAATCCAGCGAGTAGTAGCGTTTTTCTCCCCAGCGCATTAGATGTGTGCCTTAATTGCTTCACTGACTACCTTTGCCACACGTGGGTCGAATGCTTCTGGTAGAATATTATTTTCATTCAGATCTTCTTCTGCTACCAGTCCGGCAATGGCATGAGCGGCGGCAAGCTTCATTTCTTCTGTAATCTGAGAGGCACGCCCTTCTAAAGCGCCTTTGAAAATGCCGGGAAACGCAACTACATTATTTACCTGATTGGGGAAGTCGGACCGTCCGGTTCCTACGACTCTGGCTCCTGCCTCTTTTGCCAGATCCGGCATGATTTCCGGAACCGGATTCGCCATAGCAAAAAGAATGGCATCTTTATTCATAGAAGCAACCATTTCTTTTGTTACAATATTAGGAGCGGATACGCCGACAAATATATCTGCACCCTTCAATGCATCGGCAAGAGTGCCGGATTTATTCTCCAGGTTGGTGACTTCCACCATTTTTTCCTGCATCCAGTTCAGATTCGGAGAATCTTTACTGAGGATTCCGTTGATGTCGCACATGGTGACATCTTTAAAGCCATAGGTGAGGAGAAGCTTTGTGATAGCTACGCCCGCGGAACCGGCTCCATTTACTACGACCTTCGAAGATTCCTTGGCTTTTCCGGTTACCTTCATGGCGTTCATGATCCCTGCCAATACGACGATGGCAGTTCCGTGCTGGTCATCATGGAAAACAGGGATGTCAAGCAGCTTTTTCAGACGTTCTTCTATCTCGAAACAACGAGGAGCACTGATGTCTTCCAGGTTAATACCGCCAAAAGCAGGAGCAATATGAACCACCGTTTTGATAATTTCCTCTGTATCTTGCGTATCCAGACAGATAGGGACGGCATTGACACCGCCAAATTCCTTAAATAATACAGCCTTTCCTTCCATAACCGGCATAGCGGCAAGAGCGCCGATATTTCCAAGGCCAAGAACAGCGCTTCCATCAGAGATAACCGCTACGGTATTGGATTTCATGGTATATTTGTATGCAGCTTCCTTATCCTGAGCGATGACCTTGCATGGCTCAGCAACACCGGGAGTGTAGGCAATCGCCAGATCCTCTCTGGAAGCTACACGGGCTTTTGCTGTTGTTTCTATCTTTCCATTCCATTCTTCATGCATTTTAAGAGCTTTTTCATTCGTTGTCATTGTAATTCACCTTTTCTTTATATTCACTATCTTCGCATCGTTTATAATCATATCATTCTTAAAGATGCAATTCAACAAAGTTTCGAAAAAGGAAAGGAAAAAATGCTTTGAAATTATTGGAAGATAGTGTATAATACAAATATATTTCAATTGGTCAGGTCAGACTGAGATTCCCGCTATATAGTGATATGGTGAAAAATAGAAAGGATTTTAATTTATGATGAGAGAAAAATATGAATCTCTTCCGCTGGCAACGCTTCGGGATCTTGCAAAAGCAAGGGAGATTACGGGTATATCTTCTATGAAGAAAGCGGAATTAATAGAGCGTATGCTGGAAGAAGATGTAAAGGACAAGGAGCGTTCAGCGAATACCGGGGACAAGGAACTTCATGATATTGACAAGCTGGACAGTGGAATTACGGCAAATGGTATTCTGGAAGTACTGCCGGATGGTTATGGATTTATCCGGTGTGAGAATTATTTGCCGGGAGAGAATGATGTGTATGTATCACCGTCGCAGATTCGACGTTTTAATTTGAAGACGGGCGATATTTTAGAGGGAAACACCCGGATTAAAACACAGCAGGAGAAGTTCAGTGCGCTCTTATATTTGACACGGATTAACGGCATTCATCCGGGAATTGCGGCGAAACGTCCGAATTTCGAAGACCTGACGCCGATTTTCCCTAATGAGAGACTTTCTCTTGAATGTGGAAAGAGCAGTACTTCTATGCGTATTATGGATCTTTTATCCCCTATTGGTAAAGGACAGAGGGGGATGATCGTATCGCCGCCGAAAGCAGGTAAGACAACCCTTCTGAAGCAGGTGGCTCTATCTGTGCGTAAAAATAATCCGGAGGTACACCTTTTGATTCTTTT
The DNA here is from genome assembly GCA_902362865.1 of Clostridiaceae bacterium. Classification (GTDB taxonomy): domain Bacteria; phylum Bacillota; class Clostridia; order Lachnospirales; family Lachnospiraceae; genus Claveliimonas; species Claveliimonas acetigenes. Next base: position 23,578 of record CABIYE010000032.1, on the reverse strand, counting down.
GATTGATGAACGTCCGGAGGAAGTTACAGATATCAAGGAAGCGATTGAAGGAAATAATGTAGAAGTTATTTATTCTACTTTTGATGAATTGCCGGAACATCATAAGAGGGTATCTGAGATGGTAATCGAACGTGCGAAGCGTCTTGTAGAGCATGGGAAGGATGTTATGATACTGCTTGACAGCATTACGCGCCTGGCAAGGGCGTATAATCTGACGGTTCCGCCTTCAGGAAGAACTTTGTCCGGTGGTCTTGACCCGGCAGCCCTTCATATGCCGAAGCGTTTTTTTGGCGCGGCAAGAAATATGCGCGAGGGCGGAAGTCTTACTATACTTGCGACTGCGCTTGTGGACACCGGAAGTAAGATGGATGATGTCGTTTATGAAGAATTTAAGGGTACCGGTAATATGGAATTGGTATTAGACAGGAAATTATCAGAAAAGAGGATGTTCCCGGCTATTGATATTCCAAAATCAGGAACCAGAAGAGAGGATCTGCTCTTATCAAAGGAAGAGCAGGAAGCAGTAGATTCTATGCGGCGGGCGCTTAACGGAATGCGTGCAGATGAAGCAGTAGATAACATTTTAAATATGTTCTCCAGAACCAGGACGAACAACGAACTTGTTCAATTAGTAAAAAAGACAAAATTCATCTAGACAAGAGAAGGTTTTTGTGATACAATGACAGAGCTGTTTAGAGAGTGAAATTCAATTAAGTGCTATGCACAAGTAAATAAAGAAGAGGTGAAAACAATGAAAGAAGGAATACATCCAAATTATCATCAGGCAACAGTAACCTGCAACTGTGGCAACACATTCGTGACAGGTTCTACAAGCGAAGACATCCATGTGGAAATCTGTTCCAAATGTCATCCGTTCTATACAGGACAGCAGAAAGCTGCACAGGCTCGTGGCCGTGTTGATAAATTTAACAAGAAATACGGATTTAACAAATAGTATGGAAAGCAACGGGTTGAGGTTTTACAAATCTCAACCCTTTCTGTTATTAAGGTATAGGAGAAGGATATGAAATCATCAAATATTGGCGGTCAGGCAGTGATGGAAGGGATTATGATGAAAAATGGCGACGACTACGCCGTGGCAGTCAGAAAATCAGATGGGGAGATTGTGGTATCCGTGGAAACCTATCATAGCATTGTCGGTAATTTTAAAAGCCTGACAAAGATTCCCTTTATACGAGGCGTGTTTAACTTTATTGATTCTATGGTGCTTGGTATTAAGACTTTGATGTATTCGGCGAGTTTTTTTGAAGAGGAAGAAGAGAATGGAAGTAAGAAACCATTGACAGATGCAGAAGCTGCCAAACAGGAGAAACAGGAGAAGCTTTTGATGGGTGGAACGGTAGTGTTTTCTTTTGTATTGGCAATCGGCATTTTTATGATATTGCCGTATTTTTTATCAAGCCTTTTGAAGCCATTGATTTCTTCCTATAATATAAGGACAATTATAGAAGGATTTGTAAGAATAGGGATTTTTGTAATTTATGTTCTTCTGATTTCAAGGATGGAGGATATTCAAAGGACATTTATGTATCACGGGGCAGAACATAAATGTATTAACTGTATTGAGCATGGGCTGCCGCTTACTGTGGAAAATGTAAGAAAGAGTTCCAGACAGCACAAGCGCTGCGGAACCAGTTTTCTGTTCTTTGTGTTGGCAATTGGGATTATCCTGCTTTTTATTGTGCGGGCAGAGTCGCCTCTTATGCGTGTGGTAATTCGTATTGCCCTGCTCCCGGTAATTGCAGGGATTTCCTATGAGGTTCTCAAACTTGCCGGAAGAAGTGAGAATAAATTTGTCAATCTGCTTAGCAAGCCGGGACTCGCAATCCAAAAGCTTACCACGAAGGAACCGGATGATTCCATGATTGAGGTGGCAATTCAGGCGGTGGAAGCTGTGTTTGACTGGAGGAAATATGAAGAAGAGAATTTCTGATATACTTGCAGAAGGACAGAAAATTCTTCAGGAAGCGGGAATAGAAGACTGTAGTCTGGATGCATGGTATCTGCTGGAATGGGCGGCGGGAATAACCCGTGCGGTGTATTATGCCCATCCGGAAAAAGAACTGACCGATGCACAGGAGAAGCAGTATCGGGCAAGTATTGAGGCAAGAAGCAGGCGCATCCCTCTCCAGCATATTACCGGAGAGCAGGAATTTATGGGGTTGACCTTTAAAGTGGATGAACATGTACTGATTCCCAGGCAGGATACGGAAATTTTAGTGGAAGCCGGATTGGGACAGATGAAGCCGGGGATGCATGTGCTGGATATGTGCACTGGTTCCGGCTGCATTATTATCAGCTTGGAGAAACTCTGGTTCCAGAGAAAAGAAGCGGATTTAAAAAAGCAGACGCAGTTTACAGGGGCAGATATTTCCCGTGAGGCTCTTGTGAAAGCACAGGAGAATGTTCAGATGCATAAGTCATCTGTAAAATTAGTACAAAGCGATTTATTTGAACATATAAAAGACAGATATGATATGATTCTTTCTAATCCTCCGTATATTCCGACGGCAGCGATTGAAGGGCTGCAGGCAGAAGTACGTTGCCATGATCCTTATATTGCATTGGACGGAAAAGAAGACGGATTGTATTTTTATAGAAGGATAATAGCAGACGCACGTGAACACTTGGCGGATAGAGGCTGGCTTTTATTTGAAATCGGATACGACCAGAAAGAATCGGTTGAAGAGTTGATGAAGGCTGCCGGGTATGTGGAAATATTTGCAAAAAAAGATCTTGCGGGACTTGACCGCGTAGTTGGCGGCAGGTATATTAAATAAGAAGTAAGTTACTATTCACAGCCGATTTGAAATCCAATATGGATTCGTCGTGCTTGCACGTAAGAAGATATATTGGATTTCAAATCAGGACTGCGGAGCAGTCACCCCACCCATATAAGCAGTCTTAGCTCCGTCAGGAGCGGGACTGGAGTATCGAAGATACGACGAGTGCGCATGCTGGTGGGGTGCTGTGAATAGTAACAAGAAGTAAGTTGGGAGGAAAAGAAGATGTTTGACAAATTAGAGGATTTGCTCATTCGTTATGAGGAGATTATGAGCGAGCTTCAGGAGCCGGATGTGGTAAATGACCAGAACCGTTTTCGCAAGCTTATGAAAGAACAGAATGACCTGACTCCGATTGTTGAGGCATATAAAGAATATAAGGAAAGCAAGCAGGCGATTGAAGACAGCCTCGCCATGCTGGAAGAAGAATCTGATGAGGAGATGCGGGAACTTGCTAAGGAAGAGTTGAATAGCGCCAAGGCAAGGGTAGAAGAATTAGAGCAGGAACTTAAAATCCTGCTTCTGCCGAAAGATCCAAACGACGAGAAAAATGTTATTGTAGAAATCCGCGCCGGAGCAGGCGGAGATGAGGCGGCGCTCTTTGCGGCGGAGATTTACCGGATGTATGTACACTATGCAGAGAGCCGACATTGGAAGATTGAGCTGGTAGAATGTGAGGAAATCGGTATCGGCGGAATGAAGAATGTAACCTTTATGATTAATGGAAAAGGCGCTTATTCCGTGATGAAATATGAGTCCGGCGTTCACCGTGTACAGCGCGTCCCGGAGACAGAATCCGGCGGGCGTATCCATACGTCTACCATAACAGTAGCAGTCATGCCGGAAGCGGAAGACGTAGATATCCAGATTGATGAAAAAGATATCCGTATAGATGTCATGCGCGCATCAGGAAACGGCGGACAGTGTGTCAATACCACAGACTCCGCAGTCCGTCTGACACATTATCCGACGGGAATCGTTATCTACAGCCAGACAGAGAAGTCGCAGCTGCAGAACAAAGAAAAAGCATTCGCTCTGCTCCGCGCAAAGCTGTATGATTTAGAATGCCAGAAGCGCCACGATGCAGAAGCAGAAGCAAGAAAGAGCCAGATCGGAACCGGAGACCGCTCCGAGAAAATCCGTACTTATAACTTCCCGCAGGGACGTGTGACAGATCACCGTATCGGCCTGACATTATATAAACTGGACAAAATCATGAACGGCGATCTCCAGGAAATCATCGACGCCTGCATCGCCGCCGACCAGGCCGCAAAACTAGCAAATATGAACGACTAGCCGCGAACGCGGCAACAAAAAAAGACAGCCAATGCAAGCTCGCTTGCAAGAGGCTGTCTTTTTTTATTGCCATGTGAGTGTAAACGAACACCGAACGACGGAAGTCGTGAGGTGGAGTTCGCGGTGGGAGGTATGAGGCTACGTGGACTGCTAAGCAGGACAAAGTAGCCTTATTATATTCTATAAGAAAGCAAACGACAGCGAAATAAAATTTGACATAAATTAAAATCTGCGATATAATTATGTCTATCAATCTGAAAGCTTTTCGTATCAATTCCGGGTATTGGCTTTCAGACATCTGATTTTATCTAATCTGCCGGATAACCGGTCAGATTTCCGGGAGTGTCTCCCGTATGTATCTATTTTTTTACATTTTTAAAAGGAGAATGTTGTAAAAGAAAACATTTTTCCGTATAATGAAAGGAGAAGAAATGACAACAAAAAAATCATTAAAGGATTTGAATCTTCTGGATCGCTTCCTCTTTGCAGAGGCAATGGAAGACCCTGTGATTGTGCAGTATATGCTGGAGATTATTCTGGGGAAAGAGATCACCCTGAAATATCCTCCGCAGACAGAAAGGGAGAAGAGAACATCGCCATTAAAACGCTTTGTAAAGCTGGATGTGTGGGCGTGGGACCGGGAGGATGTGTTATACGATGCTGAGGTGCAGAAGGAAGACACGAAAAACTTTCCTAAGCGCAGCAGGCTGTACCAGGCGCTGATAGACGCTAAGCTGCTGAAGCCGGGAGAGACAGACTTCAATAAGATGAACACCGTTTTTATTATTATGATTATGCCCTTTGATCTGTTTGGAGAAGGTCTTTATCAGTATACCTTTGAGATGCGGTGCAAGGAAAGAGAAGGGATAGCACTGGGAGATAAGGCGGTAAGGATATTTCTTAATACGCACGGTACAAATGATGGAGAAGTGGATCCGGAGCTTATAGAGTTACTTCACTACATGGAAAATACAACCGAGGAAGTGAGCAGTCGCTGTAAAAGTGAGAAGATTAAGGAGATGCAGAGGCGTATAGAAGAGATCAAATCCAGTGAAGAGGTAGGTGTGAGATATATGCAGGCATGGGAAGAAAAAGCGCTGGAAAGGCAGAAGGGAAGAGAAGAAGGGAAAAAAGAAGGAGAATTAGCTGGAAAGCTGGAGACGGTTTTAGAATTTTGCAGGGAGCTTGGAGTGTCGAAAGAAGATACAATTATTAAGATTCGGGAAAAGTGCAATCTGTCGGAAGAAGATGCAAGAAAGTATGTTGAAGAGCGGTGGGAGTAAGCCGCATGCGCGGCTAAATTTTCGTTGATGTCAGAACGCCATATACAAAATACACAAAAAACGGTGTACAAAAATGTAGCAGTTCAGCCCGCGCCATTCGCAAAACGCATCTACGATGCTTCTCCGCTGCTATGCAGCTATTTTTGCTCATAAAATGGCGCTCCGCTCATAAGCCGGATCGTGTGTTCGTTCATGCAAGCATGATTCACCCACAATCCGACTTATGGCTGAACTGATACACAAAAATCTTCCAAATAAGTATTGGAATTCATTTTCAAATCATGTATGATAAAATACGGCAGGTTTTTCTCTGCCGTATTAGTATATGTAGCCATGAAAGAAGGATAAAGGGTGAAGGATAAGTTAAAGAAGCTATTTGCATACTATAAGCCATATAGATTTTTGTTTTATAGTGACATGTTTTTTGCAGTCATGGGTGCAGCGGTGACGCTGGTTATCCCACTGATTGTGCGTTATATTACCAGCGAGGTTGTATATTATGAGGCGGCGGATGCAAGACGGGTAATTTTTTATCTTGGAGTGCTGTTGATTTTTCTGGTGTTGGTGGAATTTGGATGTAACTATTATATTTCCTATTTTGGACATGTAATGGGCGCAAAGATGGAAGCGGATATGAGAAGTGATATTTTCGGGCATTACCAGAAGTTGACTTTTGCCTTTTACGATAATCAAAAGGTGGGGCATCTGCTATCCAGGATTACCAGCGATTTATTTGACATCAGCGAGCTTCTTCATCATGGACCGGAGGATGTGCTGATTTCGGTTATTAAAATTGTGGGTTCGTTTGTAATCCTTATGAATATTAATGCGAAGCTGACGGTGACAGCGTTTGCATTTGTGCCGTTGATGGTGGCTTTCGCAGTGTATTATAATATGAAAATGAAGCAGGCGTTTGCCAGAAACCGTGCTAGGATTGCAGATATTAACAGTCAGATAGAAGATAGTCTTGCCGGAATCCGTGTAGTGAAGTCCTTTGCAAACGAAAAGGAAGAACTGAAGAAGTTCAACAAGGGCAATCACAATTTCCTTGAGGCAAAAAAGGACAGTTATAAATACATGGGAATGTATAATTCCGGGCTGACTGCGCTGACTACCCTTGTCACGGTGGGTGTGTTGATTGCAGGAGGGATTTTCCTTACCACAGGCGGGGTGAATGCCCCGGATTTGATTACTTTTCTTTTGTATATTAATAATTTTACAGAGCCGGTAAAGAAGCTGGTGAACTCTGCTGAGCAATTCCAGAATGGATATACAGGATTTGAGCGTTTCTTGGAGATTCTCTCCATTGCGCCGGATATTTCAGATAAACCAGATGCGGTTTCTATGGAAAATATGCAGGGAGATATTGAGTTTAAGAATGTATCGTTTCATTATGAAGATAATGAAGAGAAGGTGTTGAATCATATTAATCTGAAGGTACGTGCCGGAGAATATATGGCGCTGGTAGGACCTTCAGGGGTTGGAAAAACCACTCTATGCAGTCTGATTCCCAGATTTTATGATGTGTCGGAGGGAGAGCTTTTGATTGATGGCGTAGATGTCCGAGACATGAAGTTAAATGACTTGCGCAATAATGTGGGGATTGTGCAGCAGGATGTGTATTTGTTTGCCGGGACGATTATGGAAAATATCCGGTATGGCAAATCGGAGGCAACGGATGAGGAGGTTGTTCTGGCGGCGAAGAATGCCAATGCTCATGAATTCATTATGAGCTTTCCGGACGGATATGATACGGATATTGGACAAAGAGGTGTAAAACTATCAGGCGGCCAGAAGCAGAGGCTATCCATTGCAAGAGTATTTTTAAAGAATCCGCCGATTTTAATCTTTGATGAGGCCACTTCGGCGTTAGATAATGAGAGTGAAAAGGTTGTGCAGAAATCACTGGAAAGTCTGGCGAAGGATCGGACAACTTTTGTGATTGCGCACAGGCTTACAACGATACGTAATGCACAGAAGATATTGGTGCTTACGGAAGAGGGGATTGCAGAGCAGGGCACGCATGAAGAACTGCTTGCAAAAAAGGGAATTTACGAGTCCCTTTATTTTTCAGGGGAGGAAAGGAAATGATTTTCAGGAAAAGAATGATGTCTGCCGCAATGGCAGTTTTAATGACCTGTTCTATGTGTGTTACTTCGACATTGGCAGAGGATAATAAGAGAAAGGAAGCACAGGAAGACCGGGTGACGATTCTGTTTACCCATGATATGCATTCCAGGCTGGATGAATTTAAGTCGGACTCCGGAATGGTTGGAGGCATTGGGCGTTTGAAGACGGAAATAGATGAGAAGAGAGAAGAAAATCCGGCGACGTTTTTACTTGATGGCGGAGATTTTTCTATGGGGACGCTATATCAGACGATCTATGAGACAGATGCGGCGGAGCTTACTATGCTGGGACGGATGGGATATGATGCGACTACGTTTGGCAACCATGAATTTGATTACCGGGCGCAGGGAGTTGCTAATATGTTCCGCAGCGCCTTGGAAAACGAGGCGGAAGATGAGACGCTTACGTTGCCACAGTTTGTGATTGCCAATATTGATTGGGAGAAAAATAATGACGAGGATGACCAGGTGATTCAGAAAGCTCTGGCGGATTATGGAAGTACGCCTTATACGGTTATTGAGCGTGCCGGAGTGCGTGTGGGTGTATATGGCGTGATGGGAGAAGACGCAGAGGCCTGTGCCCCGGAGAGCGGACTGGAGTTTGAAGATATTGTAGAAACTTCAAAGGAAGTTGTGGCGGAATTGCAGAAGGAAGATGTGGATATGATTGTGTGCCTGTCTCACAGCGGTACGTCGGAAGATGCTGATAAGTCGGAAGATGAAATTCTTGCAAAAGAAGTGCCGGAGATTGATGTGATTATCAGCGGACACAGCCATACGGTGCTACCGGAACCTTTAGTATACGGGGATACTGTAATCGTATCAGCAGGATGTTACGGGCAGAATCTGGGAGAATTGAACCTTATCCCCGGAGAAGACGGACGTTGGAAAGTAGAGGATTATGCGCTTGTGGCGATGGATGACAGTGTGGAGCAGGATGCAGAAATCACAGCCTATCTTTCTGATTATAAAGAGATTATCAATGAGGAATACCTGAGCCGGTTTGGTTATACGGCAGATCAGGTTCTGGCTGAGAATGATATTACCTTTTCAGAGGTAGATGACCTTTATGCAAAGCTGGAAGAGTCCAATCTGGGAAATTTGATTTCGGATTCTTACATTTATGCAGTGAAACAAGCAGAAGGAGAGGATTATGAACCAATCGCATTGGCGGTTGTTGCGTCCGGTGTTATCCGCGATACTTTCCAAAAGGGAGAAATTACGGTGTCGGATGCCTTTAATGTCAGTGCATTGGGGATTGGAGCAGACCGGATTACCGGCTATCCGCTGGTCAGTGTGTATCTGACAGGGGCAGAATTAAAGACGGTGGCAGAAATTGATGCATCCGTATCTCCGCTTATGACGGCGGCGCAGCTTTATCCAAGCGGTATGAAGTGGATTTATAATCCGAACCGACTGATTCTGAACCGTGTGACGGCAGCCGGACTTACTGCGGACAGCGTAGGCCAGGAAGATAAGATTTATGTGGATCAGATGGAAAAATTAGAGGATGATAAATTATACCGGGTAGTGTCAGGACTTTATTCCGCACAGATGCTTGGCGCGGTAGAAGATACGTCAAAGGGTATACTTAAGATTACTCCAAAGAACAAAGAAGGAGAGAAGATTACAGATTTTGAACAGTATATCATTCATGACCAGAAGGGAAATGAGGTGAAGGAGTGGTATGCGCTGGCAAGTTATCTGGATTCCTTTACGGAAAATGCAGAAGGTGTGTCAGTTGTCCCTGAGCGTTATGAGGCTCCGGAGGGCAGGAAAGAGATGCAGGATACGAAAAATATTGTAGAACTTCTGAAAAATCCGAATAAGATTGCCCTTGTAGTATATGGGGTGTTGATTCTTATTCTGGTGTTGGTTGTTTTACTGATTCGTTTATGCTATACTAAAATTTATGCTAAGAAAAAAATCAGAAGAGAAGGTAGAAAATGATTGAACTGAATTTTAAAAGAGCAGAATTAGAAGATAAGGAATTGATTTCTCATTATTTTAAACACCATACCAGCAGAAGCTGTGAGAGAACCTTTGTGAATGTGTATCTTTGGTCCAGGCATTACAAGGTGCAGTTTGCGATTGTAGAGGATGCGCTGGTATTTAAGAGCGAAGATGAAGACAGGCTTGCATTTGCTTTTCCGGCGGGAGAACCGGAAAATGTAAAGAAGGCACTTAAGGTGCTCAGACAGTATAGTGAAGAGAGGGGAGTCCCTTTCTGTATGTACAATGTGACGCCGGATAATTTTGAACTGCTGGAGGAGTGGTATCCGCAGCGATTTCGGATAGAGTATAATGAGGATCTTGCTGATTATGTGTATGAATCAGAGAAGCTTATAACTCTTTCCGGGAAGAAGCTGCATGGTAAAAGAAACCATATCAATAAATTCAAGTCACTTTATGAGGACAGATGGAGTTATGAGACGATTACCAGGGAGAATGTAGAAGAATGCTTTCAGATGGCGCTTAACTGGCGGAATCAGAACGGCTGTGAAGAGGATATAGAGAAAAATGCGGAGATGTGTGTGACGCTCAATTCTCTCAGGCTTTTTGAAGAGCTGGAGCTTACAGGAGGTCTTTTGAGAGTGGACGGAAAGATTGTCGCATTCTCTATTGGCGAACCGATTTGTTCGGATACTTTTGTTGTCCATATTGAGAAGGCATTTGCGGATGTACCGGGAGCTTATACTATGATTAACCAGCAGTTTGTAGAACATGAGTGTAAGGATTATAAGTACGTGAACCGGGAAGAGGACACCGGTGAAGAGGGACTGCGGAAGGCAAAGCGTTCTTACCGCCCGGTATTTATGGTAGAGAAAGGCTTGGTTACAGAGAGATAGACACAGGATAAAAAGATAGGAGTGAAGAAGCGATGATAGCAGAGAAAATGAAAGGCATGGTGGCAAATAGTTCCGCTATCCGTGCAATGTTTGAAGAAGGAAATAGGCTGGCAGGGATTTATGGCGCCGAAAATGTGTATGATTTCAGCCTGGGTAATCCGAATGTGGCTGCGCCACAGGCAGTGAAGAAGGCGATTATAGAGCTTTTGGATGAAGAAGATCCGGTGGTGCTGCATGGGTATACCAACAGTAACTGTGGCTATGCGGATGTAAGGAAGGCAGTTGCTGATTCTTTGAATGAACGGTTTGGGACGGCATTTGAAGGGAAAAATATTGTTATGACGGTAGGAGCTGCCGGTGGTCTGAATGTTATTTTGAAAACGCTGATTAATCCCGGCGATGAAGTAATTGCATTTGCTCCTTATTTTGGAGAATACCGTTCCTATACCAATAATTATGATGGTGTTCTTGTGGAAATATCACCGAATACTGTGGATTTCCAGCCAAAACTGGATGAATTTGAAGAGAAAATCACCCCGAAGACGAAAGCGGTTGTTGTCAATACTCCAAATAATCCGACAGGTGTGGTATATTCAGAAGAGACAATCCGGAAAATGGCGGCAATCATGGAGGCGAAACAGAAGGAATATGGGACAGACATTTATCTGATTTCCGATGAGCCGTACCGTGAATTGGTGTATGGTGGAGTAGAAGTTCCATATTTAACGAAATATTATGATAATACAATTGTGGGATACTCTTACAGCAAATCCTTATCCCTTCCGGGTGAGCGTATTGGCTATCTGGTAATTCCTGATGAAGTGAAGGACAGTGAAGACGTACTGTCAGCAGCGAATGTAGCGACCCGTATTCTTGGATTTGTCAATGCGCCTACACTGCAGCAGAAGGTGGTTGCAAAGTGTCTGAATGAGAAGACGGATATTTCTTATTATGACAGAAACAGAGAGACTCTTTATAATGGATTGACGGAATGTGGATTTGAGTGTATTAAGCCGGAAGGGGCGTTTTATCTGTTTATGAAAGCTCCGATTGCGGATGAAAAAGCATTCTGTGCGGCAGCCAAAAAATATAATATATTGATTGTGCCGGGAAGTTCTTTTGCCTGCCCGGGATATGTACGTATTGCGTATTGTGTGGCTTATGAGACAATTGTGAATTCGCTTCCGAAGTTTAAAGAGCTTGCAAAGGAGTATTTTCAGAAATAATGAAGGCATTTGAGAAAAATATCAGAAGAGTAGAACCTTATGTGCCGGGGGAGCAGCCTCAGCGCAAGGTAATTAAGTTAAATACGAACGAAAATCCTTATCCGCCTGCACCGGGCGTGTGGAAGGCGATGCAGGAGATGGATCCAGATAGACTGCGCCTGTACCCGGATCCTACGGCAGAAAGCCTGGTAGATGCCCTGGCAGAATTCTACGGGGTAGGCAGGGATCAGGTGTTTGTGGGAGTTGGGTCTGATGATGTTCTTTCCATGTGTTTCCTGACATTTTTTAATTCGGAAAAACCAATTTTTTTCCCGGACATTACGTATTCTTTTTATAAAGTTTGGGCGGAACTTTATCGGATTCCTTATGAGTGTCAGAAGCTAGATGAGGATTTTAAGATTGTAAAAGAAGATTACTATAGGGAAAATGGCGGAGTCATTTTCCCAAATCCCAATGCACCGACAGCTATTTACGAGGATTTGGACTTTGTAGAAGATATACTTATGCATAATCAGGATGTCATTGTTATTGTAGATGAGGCATATATTGATTTTGCGGGACGGTCTGCACTGGAACTGATTGATAAATATGAGAATCTGATCGTAGTACAGACATTTTCCAAGGCACGCTCCATGGCGGGAATGCGCATTGGTTATGCTATCAGTAATCCGAAGCTTATCAAATATTTGAATGATGCAAAGTATTCCTTTAATTCATACACCATGAATCAGACGTCTCTTTTATACGGGGTGGAAGCTGTAAAGGACAGAGAGTATTTTGAAGAGACGGTGCAGAAAATTGTGGATACGAGAGAATGGGCGAAGGGGGAGCTTGCGAAGCTGGGATTTGAATTCCCGGATTCCAGAGCCAATTTCATTTTCGCAACTCATCCGAACTATGATGCAAAAGAGTTATTTGAAGCATTGAAAAAGCATGATATTTATGTGCGTTTCTGGGGAAGTGAGCGGATTGAGCAATACTTGCGCATTACTGTCGGAACGAAGGAAGAGATGCAGATATTGTTTGATTTCCTGAGAGAGTATATCAATAATAAGTAAGGAGAGGCTTATGACTGAAACATTAGTGCAGAGTGTAATTGATGCTTTAAGCGGGAGCTTTGGCAAAGAAGCAATCGTATTTATTATTTCCATGATTCCGATTCTGGAGCTCAGGGGGGCGCTGTTGGTAGCGGGACCGATTCTTGGTGTACCTGTATCGACGGCGATTCCGCTTTGTATTATCGGAAATATCATTCCTGTTCCGTTTATCTTACTTTTGATTACGCCGATTTTCAATTGGATGAAGGGAACGAAGGTTTTTAGACCGCTTGTAACGAAGCTGGAGACAAAGGCCATGAGCAAGAGTGATAAAATTGAAAAGTATGAATTCTGGGGGCTGGTTCTTTTTGTAGGAATTCCGCTTCCAGGAACGGGAGCGTGGACTGGTTCGTTGATTGCGGCGCTGCTTGGTATTAAATTTAAGAAGGCATTTCCGGCGGTTGTTATTGGAATCTGTATGGCTACGGTGATTATGTGGTTTGTATCTTACGTGCTGTTGGGCGGAGTTCAATTGATCGGGTAAGTCAGGAACATGCCTGTAAGGATTTTTTAAGAGTAAATACGGAGTTGTGTCCGGCGAATTCCGCAGAAACCGTTAGATAGCAGGAGGATGTATGGAACCAGTAATAGTAAGAAATGTGAAAATCGGGGAAGGAATTCCTAAAATCTGCGTCCCAATCGTAGGAGTGACGAGAGAAAATATTATCGAAGAGGCAAAAGCTCTTCACAATATTCCGGCTGATGTGGCGGAGTGGCGTGCAGACTGGTTTGAAAATGTGTTTGATTTTAACGAGGTAGAAAAGATTCTGAGAGAGCTTCGCAAGACACTTGGAGAGATTCCGCTTCTTTTTACCTTTCGCACTTCCGGAGAGGGCGGAGAGAAAGAAATTGAAAGAAATGAGTACGTAAAACTAAACAAATTAGTGACAAAAACAGGTTTTATTGATATTATAGATATAGAGGTTTTTACCGGAGATTCTATTGTAAAAGAGATGATTGAGCAGGCCCATGGCTGTGGGGTGAAGGTGATAGCGTCTAACCATGATTTTAACGGGACGCCTGAGAAAGATGTTATTGTGGGAAGGCTGCGCAGGATGCAGGAGTTGGGAGCGGATATTCCCAAAATTGCGGTGATGCCGGGCAATAAGAAAGATGTACTGACGCTGCTTAGCGCTACCAGGGAGATGGCGGAAGAGTATGCTGACAGACCGATTATTACAATGTCCATGTCAGGAAATGGCGTAATCAGCCGTCTCAGCGGAGAGATATTCGGATCGGCAATGACGTTTGGCGCTGCTAAAAAAGCTTCTGCTCCCGGACAGATGGGGGTTGAGGATTTGAGGCAGGTACTTCAGATTTTACATAAAAGCACCGGTGAGAATACTACGCTTTCATCTAAAGCGTAATATAAATTATTTAAATTATAAGTATATGTTCAAATGAAGGAGGACAACTATTATGAGTAACATGCCAGAAGTAAAAGTTGGAGTTGTAGCGGTAAGCCGTGACTGTTTCCCGGAGAGTCTTTCTGTAACAAGAAGAGAGAATCTGATGAAGGCTTACACAGAGAAATACGGCTCAGAAGGAATCTATGAATGTCCGATCTGTATCGTAGAGAGTGAGATCCATATGGTACAGGCTTTGGAAGATATTAAGAAGGCAGGATGTAATGCATTGGTAGTATATCTTGGAAATTTCGGACCAGAGATTTCAGAGACTCTGCTTGCAAAGCATTTCGAGGGACCAAAGATGTTCATTGCAGCAGCGGAAGAGTCAGGCGACAACCTGCTTGATGGCCGTGGAGACGCTTACTGTGGTATGCTTAACGCAAGCTACAATTTAAAGCTTCGTAACATTCGCGCATATATTCCGGAATACCCGGTTGGAGATGCAGAAGAGTGTGCAGATATGATTCATGATTTCCTTCCAATCGCAAGAGCCATCGAAGGACTGAACAACTTGAAGCTTATCAGCTTCGGACCGCGTCCGCTGAACTTCCTTGCTTGTAATGCACCGATCAAGCAGCTTTATAATATCGGAGTAGAGATTGAAGAGAACTCTGAATTAGACCTGTTTGAAGCGTTCAACAAGCATGCAGGAGATGAAAGAATTCCGGCTGTTGTTGAAGATATGGCAAAAGAGCTGGGAGCAGGTAATAAGAAACCAGAGATTCTCTCCAAGCTGGCTCAGTATGAACTGACATTGAAGGATTGGGTAGAGGAACACAGAGGATACAGAAAATATGTTGCAATCGCTGGAAAATGCTGGCCGGCATTCCAGACACAGTTTGGTTTCGTACCATGCTTTGTTAACAGCCGTCTGACAGCACAGGGAATTCCGGTATCCTGTGAAGTAGATATTTATGGAGCACTCAGCGAGTTTATCGGAACGGTTGTAAGTCAGGATGCAGTAACACTTCTTGACATTAACAACTCTGTACCGAAGGATATGTATGAGTCAGAGATCAAAGGAAAATATAACTATACACAGAAAGATACCTTCATGGGATTCCATTGTGGAAATACAGCTTCCGGTAAGCTGACAAGCTGTGAGATGAAGTATCAGAAAATTATGGCGAGAACACTTCCGGAAGAAGTTACACAGGGAACATTGGAAGGAGATATTGTTCCTGGCGATATCACATTCTTCCGTTTGCAGAGTACAGCAGATAATATCCTTCGTGCTTATATTGCGCATGGTGAGATCCTTCCTGTTGCAACACGTTCCTTCGGAGGAATCGGTGTATTCGCAATTCCGGAGATGGGAAGATTCTACCGTCATGTGCTGATTGAAGGAGGCTTCCCGCATCATGGAGCGGTTGCATTCGGCCATTATGGAAAAGCATTGTATGAAGTATTCAAATATATCGGAGTTCCGGTTGATGAAATTGGCTATAACCAGCCGGCGGGCGTAAGATATCCAACAGAGAATCCGTGGGGCTAATTTAGCGAAGAAAGAAAAAGGGGGACGCGAATAGCGTCCCCTGTTTTTAGGAGGGAAGATATGTTATATATAGGAGTAGATTTAGGCACATCGGCAGTAAAATTGCTTTTGATGGATGAGACCGGTGATATCAAAAAGATCGTGTCCAGAGAATATCCGCTGTTTTTTCCACATCCGGGCTGGTCTGAGCAGAAACCGGAGGATTGGTTTACGCAGTCTGTGGAGGGAATCCAAGAGCTGACTGCCGGATGTGATAAATCACAGGTGGCAGGCATTAGTTTTGGCGGGCAAATGCATGGCCTGGTAGTTCTTGACGGCGCAGATCGTGTGATTCGTCCGGCAATTCTATGGAATGACGGAAGAACCGGGGAAGAGACGGATTATCTGAATCAGGTAATCGGCAAAGAAAAGTTGTCTGAATATACTGCTAATATTGCATTTGCCGGGTTTACGGCGCCGAAGATTTTATGGATGAAGAAAAATGAACCTGAGAACTTTGCTAAAATTGTAAAGATTATGCTGCCGAAGGACTATTTGGCATACAGGCTTTCCGGGTCTTTTTGCACAGATGTATCTGATGCATCGGGTATGCTTCTGATGGATGTGAAGAATCGATGCTGGTCTAAAGAGATGCTGGATATCTGTGGTATTACAGAGGATATGCTTCCGAAGCTTTATGAGAGCTACGAAGTGGTAGGAACGCTGAAAGAAGATATAGCAAAAGAACTGGGATTGCCTGCAACGGTGAAAATTATTGCAGGGGCAGGAGATAATGCTGCAGCGGCTGTGGGAACCGGTACGGTAGGTGATGGAATGTGCAACATATCTTTGGGAACATCGGGAACCATTTTTATTTCCAGTAAAGATTTTGGCGTAGATGAAAATAACGCGCTTCACTCTTTTGCTCATGCAGATGGTAATTATCATCTGATGGGATGCATGTTAAGCGCGGCGTCCTGCAATAAATGGTGGAACGAAGAAATCTTAAAGACAAAGGATTTTGCTGCGGAACAGGCAGGCATTACAAAACTTGGGGAGAATAACGTATTTTATCTCCCGTATCTGATGGGAGAGCGCTCTCCGCATAATGATCCGAAGGTAAGAGCAATGTTTATGGGAATGTCGATGGATACTACCAGAGCGGATATGACGCAGGCGGTGTTGGAAGGCGTTACATTTGGTTTGCGGGATTCCCTGGAGGTTGCAAGAGGACTTGGTATTAACATTGAACGTACAAGAATCTGCGGCGGCGGTGCGAAAAGTCCTCTGTGGAAAAAAATGGTTGCAAATATTATGAATTTGAAAGTAGATGTAATCGAGAGTGAGGAAGGACCGGCGCTTGGCGGCGCTATGCTGGCGGCGGTGGGCTGCGGAGAGTATCCGGATGTGGAGACGGCTGCGGCTAAGATTGTTAAAGTGATTGATACGGTGGAGCCGGAACCGGGACTGGTGGCAAAATATGAAGAAAGATACCAGAAATTCAAGAGAATCTATCCGACAGTAAAAGACCTGTATCAAGGATAGAGCAAAAACAGGTCATGATAAAAAGAAGGAAAAGAAAGTTATGATATATAATAATGTGTTAGAAGCAATCGGAAATACACCTATGATACGCTTGAATCGGATGGTCGGGGAAGATTCGGCAGATATCCTTGTAAAATTTGAAGGAGTAAATGTGGGTGGATCCATTAAGACCCGCACGGCTTACAATATGATTTGCAAAGCAGAAGAAAAGGGGATCCTTCATTCAGATTCTGTCATTGTAGAACCAACCAGCGGGAATCAGGGAATCGGGCTTGCACTGGTCGGAGCAGTGAAAGGGTATGAGACGGTGATTATTATGCCGGATTCTGTAAGTATGGAGAGAAGGCTTCTTGTTGAACATTACGGAGCCAGGGTTATCCTGATTCATGATGCAGGAAATATAGGCGATTGTATTGATGAATGCGTGGAGCTTGCGAATCGTATGGCTGCAGAGAATCCCAAGGTATTTGTACCGCAGCAGTTTGAAAATGAAGCAAACCCGATGATACACCGTCAGCAGACCGGAATCGAGATTTTAGAGCAGGTGGCGGGACCGATACATGGGTTCTGCTCCGGTATCGGCACAGGTGGTACAATAACGGGCATCGGAGAAGCTTTAAAGGCAGCGAATCCGGACATTACAATTTGGGCAGTTGAGCCTGAAAATGCAGCGGTTCTTGCCGGAGGAGCGGTAGGTACCCATATCCAGATGGGGATTGGGGATGGAATTATACCTAAAGTGCTAAATCAGAATATTTATGAGGATATTGTAATTATTACAGATGAAGAAGCATTACAGACGGCCAAGGATCTTACCAGGAAAGAAGGGCTGATGTGCGGTATTTCCAGCGGCACGAATGTTGCCGCTGCGTTGAGGCTGGCGAAGAAACTTGGAAAGGGGAAAACGGTCGTAACACTTCTTCCTGACACTGCAGAGAGATATTTTTCTACGCCATTGTTTGAATAGATGAGAGAATACGGAGGAGAGCATATTGGAAATCAGGATTTTGGTGGAGTTTCTGACACTGGCAAGAGAGAAAAATATTACCAAAGCAGCTAATATTCTACATATAACACAGTCGGCTTTATCCAGACGATTAATTAGTCTGGAAGAAGAGCTGGGAGTCAAATTGTTTGACAGGTCTGGACGTGGTATTGTCCTTACGGAGGAAGGGAAGCTATTGGAAAGCCATGCAAAGAAGATCGTAGCGCTTTGTAAAGATATGCAGGAAATGTTTGGGGAAAAGGGAACACTATCAGGAGAAATTGCTATTGGCTGTGCGGAAACAAGATCCATGCTTTTCCTGTCAAGACAGATGAAAGAATACCAAAAAAGATATCCAAATGTTACATTTAGAATTTACACTGCAACTGCAGATGATGTCAAAGATAAATTGGAAAAAGGTACATTACATTTTGGTTTAGTGAAAGAACCTGCAGAAATGGGAAATTATGAATATTTGCGGGTTCCGGGAGAAGACCGGTGGGGCATCTTTACAAGAAACGACTCTTCTTTGGCAAAAAAGGAGGTTATCCATCCAAGAGATTTGATTGGAGAACCATTACTTCTTCCGGTGCGGATGGGAATGAAAAGCGAATTAGAAAGTTGGTTTGGTGAATACGCACAGAGTATGGAAGTGGCCGCATTGGGAAATACATTTCTTAATGCGGTACCCATGGTGAAAGAAGGTCTTGGGACGGCGATATGTTATGATTTTGATATATCTGTTGAAGGTATGCGTTTCATACCGCTTTCCCCTCCGGTGACGAACGGTACTGTTCTTATATGGAAAAAAGAACAGAATTATCTACGGCTGACGGCTCAATTTATTAAACAATGCAGAGAATAAGAAAAGATGAACCGGTTCTGGAAAACCCAGAGCCGGTTTTTTTGTAGAAATTATAAAAAAGATGCAATTTTTGCATTTCCAGGCATGTAATAAAAGCATTGGATATTTGCCAAAATCTTATAGTAAAATAATGCATAAAAGGAAGAAAAAAGAATAAAAAATGATGAAAAGAAAGGAGATTTATGATGTCAGTAAAAACAGGAAAAAAGAAAATAATATCTTTGTTTCTTGCCATATCTATGATTTGTTCCATGATGAGCAGTATCATAGTGCAGGCTGACGAAAGCGATGCCATGGAAGGTCTTCAGGTATGGTACAAGTTTGATGAAACAAGTGGTACTGTTGCAAAAGATTCTTCCGGGAACAATCGCGATGCGAATGTCATGGGCGGTGGAGAATGGATAACAACTGCTGATAAAGAAGGCGTCGCACTGGAACTTGATAACACGAAAACGAATGGAAAGTATGTGGATATTCCGGTTTCTGTAATGGAGAATGTTACGGGGGATTTCACAATCAGCACATGGATTAAGGTAGAAGATTGTCCCACATGGGGCAGGATTCTGGATTATGGAACATCTGCATCCAATGTTATGCTCTGGACGGCTAACAGCTATTATTTTAAAATGGATAATGATGACAACAAGTCACTGGAGCCGCCGAGAAACGGAACGCTTCCTCAATTCAGGCAAGGCTGTCCATTGAGCTTCCTCTGGCCGGAAAGTTATAGTACTCCGAGATGG
This sequence comes from Clostridiaceae bacterium, assembly GCA_902362865.1. Taxonomy (GTDB): domain Bacteria; phylum Bacillota; class Clostridia; order Lachnospirales; family Lachnospiraceae; genus Claveliimonas; species Claveliimonas acetigenes. The sequence goes on along the minus strand of CABIYE010000032.1, from coordinate 3,873 downwards.
CAGCATGTTACCATTACCCGGGAAGGTAATACCTCAACCCTTTGGATAAACGGCATCAGATGGGATACAAATGATTATGAAACGGTAAATCCGCGGACAGGAGAGGACTATAAGTTTTATATAGGAAAATCCAATTGGGCAGCCGATCCTTACGCAAGTATGGCTATCCGGGATTTCCGGGTTTATAACCGTTCCCTTTCCATAAATGAAATCAACAATGTCATGGCTGAAGGCGAATGGGCGGATGAGATTCAGGTTCATTATGCAATGGAAAGTGTTGCACTTGGTGAACTTTCGGCCGTTAAAGAGAACCTTTATCTGCCGACTACCGTGAATGACAGAGTAAAGGTTGAATGGTCTTCGGATAGTGCAGCTCTTGAGGCGAGTGAAAATATCGGTGTTGTCAATCGTCCGGAAGCAGGAGACGAGGCTGTGACAGCTACGCTGACCGGTAAATTCTCTTATGGAGACTATTCAGAAAGTATGGATTATCAGGTAACGATTCTTCCGAAAGAGGAAACGGATACAGAGTATACCATGACCGTTGATACCCAAAATCCCCTTCATGAGATGAGTCCAACCATGTACGGACTGTTCTTTGAAGACCTTAGTCTGGCAGGCGACGGCGGTCTGTATGCGGAGCTTCTTAGAAATACTTGTTTTCATGATGATGAAAATACCATTCCTTATTGGAACCTTTATACCTCTGATGGCGCAGAAGGCAGTATGAGTCTTGATAAGGAAAATAATTTAAATGACGTACAATTCCAGCATCTTAAGCTTGATATTACAACATTGCCGGATAATGGTTACGTTGGGATACGAAATGAAGGCTACAACGGAATGAAATTAGAAGAAGGAAGCGAGTATGAGCTTACTTTCTTTGCCCGCACAGATGATTTTAACGGTTCTATTTCCGCAAAATTCCTCAGTGTAACAGGAGAAACTATATCGGAGGCTGTTAAGGTAGATTCCATTACATCTGAGTGGAAACAGTATACGCTTACACTTACGCCGGATGAATATGCGGCACAGGGACAGCTTGTGATTTATTGTGAAGGCGGTACGGGTTCCGTACATTTTGATGTAGTATCCTTGTTCCCTGAGGATACATACAAAGGACATGGGCTCAGAAAAGATATGGTGGAATACCTTGAAGCATTGAATCCAACATTTCTTCGTTTCCCCGGCGGATGTTACGTTGAGGGAGATACGATGGCAGATGCTTTCCGGTGGAAAAATACTCTTTATGGTAAGGAAAACAGAGCCGGACATGCCAGCCTGTGGAACTATCGTGTAACCGACGGCCTGGGATATTATGAATTTCTTGAGCTCTGCGATGATCTGGATATAGAGCCGATGTATGTGTGCGGCGTAGGCATTGCGCACAGAGACAGTGAGGATTGGCAGTATTGGATTCAGGATGTTCTGGATGCGATTGAATTTGCAAATGGGGATGTCACAACAAAATGGGGAGCGGTTCGTGCCGAAATGGGTCATCCGGAACCGTTTAATATGAAGTATGTTGAAATTGGTAATGAAGCTTTTTATCAGCCGGCTCTTTACGAACCTCGGTATCAGGACTTTTACGATGCCATTAAAGAAAAATATCCGGATATGAATATTATTGCCGACTACGATGTTGCAGGTAAGACTATTGATATGGTTGATGAGCATTACTACGACAGACCGCAATTCTTCATGGATAATGCTTATAAGTATGATGGTTATGACCGGGATGGATACAAGGTTTACGCAGGAGAATATGCAGTAAATGCCTATCATGGACTTCAGAATCTGGAGGCAGCTCTGGGTGAGGCGGCATTTATGACGGGCATGGAGCGTAACAGTGATGTCGTTACAATGACCTCTTATTCGGAGTTATTTGTAAACCTTAATCATCAGAACTGGAATGCAACCGCTGCATTCTTTGACAGTTCTAGAATTTATGGTTCTCCGTCTTATTATGCACAGTTGGTGTTTGGAGAACGCTTAGGCGATGTGGTGCTTCCTACCGGATTTACGGCAAGTGATGGAGCGTTCTCAACGGATATTTCCGGTGGAGTTGGCCTTGGAACATGGAATACAAACGCAACATACAGCGACATTAAGGTTACATCGAATGAAGATGGAAGCGTATTGTTTGACGGGAATGAGGCAGACGACAGTGCATGGACGAAGGGAACAGGTTCCTGGTCTGTTTCTAACGGCGCAGTCAATCAGACAGCAATTGCCGCTGACTGCAGGATCTGGCTCGACGGAAAAGATTGGAAAAATTACACCTATGAAGTAACGGCAAGAAAGAACAGTGGTAATGAAGGTTTCCTTCTTATTGTAGGTGAAAAGGATTCCGATAATTTCTATTACATTAATCTTGGCGGATGGAATAATACCCAGAGCGCAATTGAGAGAACAAGCAAAGGTTCTAAGAGTGCAGTTACTGCATATGTTCCGGGTGCTTTTGAGGCAAACCGTGATTATAAGATTCAGGTAGTTGTGGATAAGAACAATGTGAAAGTATCTGTTGATGGAGAAGTTTTGTTTGATTATACCAATCATGGCTCTTCTGACTGCCCATTGTATTATGTTTCTCAAAGAGACAATACAACGGGGGATGTTATTTTGAAGGTGGTTAATACCGCAGACAGCGATTACAATACAAACATTAAGCTTGAAGGTATCGGTACAACTGCTTCAAAAGGAGAAGCGACTATTCTGACTTCCCAGAGCAAATATGATGAGAATTCCTTCGAGAATCCGACAAATGTTGCGCCTGTTACGATTCCTGTAACCAATGTAAGTAATGACTTTAACTATACGTTTATGAGAAATTCTATTACGGTTCTTGTTATACCGGCAGAAGATGCAGAAACAACTCTGGAGTCTATCTCCGTTATGGCTCCGGCAAAGACCGAATATACAGCCGGAGAAGAGCTTGACCTTGCAGGAATGAAGGTAACGGCTAACTATAGTGATGGTACAACAAAGGACATTGCGGCAGCAGACTGCGAAGTAAGTGGCTATGACAAGACTAAGACCGGTGAACAGACGGTAACGGTAACGTATGAAGGAAAGACAGCAACCTTCAAGGTAACTGTAAAAGAAGCGGCGAAACCGGATGAAACGGATAAGACAGCACTGGAAGCAGCGATTAAGGCAGCAGTACCGGATACAGAGAAAGCTAAGTATACGGAAGAAAGCTGGACAGTTTACGAAAAAGCGTTGAATCAGGCAAAAGAAGTATTGGCAGACGAAGATGCAGCACAGGAAGAAATTGATGATGCGGCTGAAGCGCTTGACAAAGCAGTAAAAGCGCTGAAAGAAAAAGAACTACCATATGTAGACGTGGCAGAAAGTGACTGGTTCTACGATGGAGCGTACTACAACTACTTTGCAGGAACCATGACGGGTACAGATCCTACGCATTTCTCGCCATATGAAGTTCTGCCGCGTGCGCAGTTTGCAACCATTCTTTACAGAATGAACGGTAAGCCGGATGTGACATATCAGGCGAAGTTCCCGGATGTGCCGGCCGGACAGTTCTATTCAGAAGCAGTCATCTGGGCGGCCGAGGCAAAGATTGTTACCGGTTATACAGATTCCGGTTACTTTGGGACGAATGATCCGATTACCCGGGAGCAGATTGTAACGATGATGTACCGTTACGCGAACTACATGAAATATGAATCCAAAGAACCGGCAGATATCAGTAAATTTACAGATGCCGGAAAGGTAACGGAATTTGCGGAAGAGGCAATGAAATGGGCAGTAGGAAACGAAATCGGTAGTGTCAAGTAATCTATGAAAAAACTGAGTTAAAAAAATAGGCTCAGATGAACCTTGAAAATTGCAGATATGTTAGTGATTGGCAGT
>CABIYE010000031.1 GCA_902362865.1 Clostridiaceae bacterium | reverse complement strand
AACCTGCTGAGCTTTGCTCAGTTTGAAGCGGAATGGCGCTCCGTTCCTCTGGAACGGATGCGCAGTTCTTGCGGAATATGCATTTATTCTCCCTAATATTTTTCCATAAATTTCTTTATATTATTTACATAAGCGCCAAAAATATCAGTAATATATTGTTTATCAAAGATGTCAATAATATAATCCCATGAAATCTTCAAATATCCCAAATCATCTCTTACATGGTGATCTAAAACCACCTGCGGTGTTTGGCTTATCGCATATTCTTCTTTGAATGAATATCTTTTTTTTGTTACCTTAGACACATTCCCCTCCAGCATACAAGTAAACACTACTGGCATAATCGCTTTTCCTGCTCTACCTGAAGAAAGCATTTTTAATATATTGCTTCCTTCAAATTTTCTATATTGAACTAACCGCCACATCTGTTCTTGAGTTGCTCGAATAGCATCCAATAAAGAATCCGTTTTTTCTTGGTATGATATTACTGCATTGTTAGTAAATTCACCCAGTATCCCATTCACATCTTCATGCAATAACTGTCTATTAAACAATGTTACATTTATGGAAAGTCCTGGAGTTTCACTATATTGTGCCAGTGTTTTCATAAAAATTGTAGAAATTACTGCAGCAGGAGTAAAATGATAGTTTTTTATTTTCTGATATAATCGTTGTGTTTCTATAAAAGAAAAATCACATTCAATTCTATCAAATCTTACATTCTGCACTTCTGCAAATTTTTTCTGGTAATTCAGTTTGGGAAAGCTCGGCATATTTTTTACTTTTTCTTTCCAGTATTCTTCAGCTTCCAAATCTCCTTTATCTGTTTTTAATCTCATGTAATTCATAAAAGAGATTCGTGGAAATTTAACATCTTTTCCATAGTACAAACTGAAAATCTCGTTCAACAGTAATTTTGCACTCCATGCATCCAAAATAATACAATCAAAATCTACATGTAAAACACTTGTCTTTCCTGATGTTTTCCCAACGCAAAAATGGAACATGGGCCATTTATAATAATTATACCTATGATGACTTCTCTCTAGCCGCTTTTGCTCTCTATCATTCCCTTCATATAATGAATAAACTGGCACAGAATAATATGGCACATTATCTAAAAAACTCGCTTTCCCCTCATGTGTTACAATCAACCGTAATGCATCATTTTTAGAAATAACCAGATTTATCATTTGCTCAAGTCGTTCAACATCCAAAGATTCTATTGTATATTCGATGTAATAATGCGCATTTATATTTCCCAACTCACACCCAGCCGTTTGTCCCACAACATAAGCTGTTTGTATTGATGTTAATGGAATCACATTTTTTTCGATCATTCGAAAGAAATCTAAAATTTGACCTTTAGCCATTTTAAGAATCCTTAATGTTTCCGGTGCCAATTGTCTGTTTTTAGATCTGTATCGAATTTTCTCCCCTTCTCCCCAAATTTGAATGCCATTCTCTCTAAGTTGCTCCAAAAACTCCAAAATATCGGTATCATTATTAAATATGTATTTACTCATTACGTTTCCTCTAATATATATCTTTCGATTTTGCTGATAGTCGGATACTCAAATAACTTGCCGATATCCATAAAACACCCTATTTTCTCCGTCATTTGGTTAGTAATTTGTATTGCCTGTATCGAATTTCCACCTATTTCAAAAAAGTTATCATTTATATCAATATTTTCAATTTTTAAAACTTCTCTCCAAATTGCGAGTAATTGCTCCTGAAGTTGAGTAAGCTGTTTACAATTATTATTCTTTTTAAAAATAGGCTTTCTATTTTTTTCTGCAACAATCAAAATTTTATGAATATCCTTTTTCCCATTTGAATTAAGCGGAATAGCATTCGTTTTAATATATTCTGTTGGAATCATATAGATCGGAAGATCTTTTTTTAACATTTCCTTATAAAACTTGTCTATCCGGTCACGATACCTTTTTTCCTCTACTAATACAGCACATATGTCTTCTATCGCATTATCCCTTTTAAAAAAAACAAACGCTTCAGTTATACCTTGAATCCTTCGTAATGCAGCTTCAATTTCGCCCAATTCTACCCGATATCCATTGATTTTTACCTGATTATCCAATCTTCCAAGAAATTCAATATTACCTTCATTCCAATACCGTCCCATATCTCCAGTACAATACAATCGTTCCCCAGTTCTATCTAAAACAACAAACTTTTCTTCTGTTTTTTCATTATCGTTTAAATACCCCTGTGCAACGCCATCTCCGGCAATATAAAGTGTTCCCGGTACCCAGTCAGGGCAATCTTCCATATTCTGATCCAGAACATAATACTTCTGGTTTGCAAGCGGTTTCCCATACGGAATACTCTTCCAATCTTCCGGCACAATCTCTGGGATCTCGAAATGATTGGACCAAATACTGCCTTCTGTCGCTCCTCCAAGTGCAACAATCTCAACATTCTGAAACAGATTACGGATTCTCCCCGGAAGTGAAACCGGAACCCAGTCGCCACTCATCATTACCAACCGCAACGATTGTGAAGTTACCTGCCTTTGATATTCCTCATATTCTGCCAGCATTTCTACAAAAGCTGGCACGCTGTTCCATACGGTAATATTCTCATGATTCAACCAGTGAATCCAATGCGCTGGATCTTTTCCATATTCCTGATCCGGAAGAACCAATTTCCCACCTGCGCCTAAAACGCCAAAAACATCATAAACAGACAGGTCAAAATGAAGATTGGAGATTCCAAACGCCGTATCCTGTTCTGTAATCTGATAGCGTGCATTGATATCCAGTATTGTATTCACTGCATTATGGTGAGTAATCATTACTCCTTTCGGTATCCCGGTTGTTCCCGACGTATAGATTACATACGCAAGGTCTCCCGCCTTATTCTCCTGTGCTTTGTATTCAGAATCGGTTTTTAATCCAGACACAGAAATACAATCCCACTCGTGCAGCCATTCGGTATCCTGATCATACGCCTGATTCTGCACAAGAATGATTCTTGTTCCACTGTCACGGAGAATCTTTTCAACTCGTTCTCTCGGATTATGGATATCTATCGGAAGATATGCGGCTCCGGCAAACAGGATTCCATAAACAGCAACTACCTGCTCCCACCCTTTTTCCATAAATACAGCTACCGTCTCTTCTTTTTTTATTCCCATGCTCTTCAACTGCCCGGAAATGTAAAACGCCTCTTCTTTTATCTCCCGATAAGTCATCCGCCTGCTGCACGTTACCAGCGCCTCCTTATCCGGAAATTTGTCTGCCGCCTCCAAGAATAATCCATCCAACGTTTTCTCTTCAAATTCAGCCGCCGTTTCATTCGCCTGACGCCGTTTTTCTGAAATTTCCGCTGTTACCAGACTTGCCGTTTTTTCCTGCATGATCTCCGGATGAACTGCTAGCGTATGAAGCAGGCCGGTATATGCCCGGAACATCTCATCCAGCATTCCCGGATAAAATAATTCGTCCACGGAATCCCAAAACAGGCATAAACAGCCATCCATTTCAACCACCTGATGATCCAGCCACACCTGCGGCGTCTGTGAAATGTTATAGTTCAGTTTTCCAAGCCACTTTCCTTCATTCCACTGCTCCACGCCAAGGCCACTGGTAAACACTACCGGCATAATAGCGCCCCGCATATTTCCAGTCTTTTTCTTTAATTCGCGCTCCAGTTCAACCGCGCCATAAGCTGTATGCTCCAGATCTTCTGTAAGCTGCTTCTGAATTGCCTTTGTCCTTTCCGCAAAATTATTCCCTGCATTCTTTATCTCCAGCAATGTCAGTGTTGTAAAATCTCCAACCAGATTGTTCACTTCCGGATGCAATTGTTTCCGGTCAAACTGCGTCAGATTAAGTGTAAAATCCTTATTACTGCTCCACAAGCGGAGAGTCTCCGCATAAGCACTCATCAAAAGAACAGAAGGCGTTACCTCCAGTCTTCCCGCCGCGTCTTTTACAGACTGCCATTCTTTCTGTGACAGTTTTGCGCTCCGGCGACAGAAACGCTGCTCTGTAATCTGGCTTTCGTTCTTTGCAAGCGGCAGATCCGGTGCGTCCGCAAAAGTCTCCACCCGGTCTTCCCAATATTTTTTATCTTTCTCATAAGCAGAGGTAGACTTTATCTGCTCCAGTCCCAGCACGTAATCCCGGAAAGACAAAGTAATCGGCATTTCCGCTTTTTCATTTCGATATACTTCTGCCCACTCATTTAAGAGATGGAACATACTCCAGCCATCAAAGATAATATTATCAAAACTGATATGGATTCTATGCTTCTGGTCCTCTATTTTAGTGATTCGCACATCAAACAGAGGCCATTCATCTGTCTGAATTACCTGATGAGACATCTCTGCCCGTTTTTCATCCAATGCCTTTTCTTTTTCTGTCACTTCCAATTGTCGGATATCCGTCACGTCAATATGATACTGTGGAGTATTCTCCAGTATGCGCTGCATACCATCCGGCTGGATAATAACACGCATCATCCCATGCCTCTGTATCAACAGATTCCATGCCGCCTCTGCGCACTCAGTATCAAGGCCGTCTGCATCCAGTTCAAAATAACAGTGCGTTGCAACATTTCCCAATTCATACAATCCGCTTCTGCCAAGCCAGTAAGCATACTGCACATCGGTTAATGGGAACGGATGATATGCTTCCTCCAGATTCGGTTTGATCTGCAGTGTATCTTCTTTCTGTTCGGACTGTTCAATAGCTTTTGCTAGAGATTTTACGGTCAGATTTTCAAAAATCGTACTGATCGTTATTTTGCAGCCAAAGGTTTTCTGTACTTCCGAGATCAACCTTGTGGCAATCAGCGAGTCTCCCCCAAGGCTAAAATAATTATCTTCAATTCCGATATTTTCATATCCAAATAATTGTTTCCAGATATCTAAAAGCTTTTCTTCTGTTTCTGTCGTTGCCTTTGAAAATCGGATAACCGCAGTTTCTTCTTTAAAATCTTCCCGCAATTGCTTCCTGTTAATCTTCCCATTGGACAATGTTGGGAGCTGCTCCATGAAATGATAATTCTGTGGAACCATATACTCCGGCAGTTTTTCTGACAGATATTCCCTTAGTGCTCCATTATGATAGGACAGGACAGACGCCTGCTGTCTGCTGCAGCATATACATCTTCCATATCTCTCTGTCACAGCACAGTCTTCGCCCAATCCTGCCTCTGATAAACATTCTCTCCACAGCAGGCAATCTGGGGTAACCAGCCCTGCTTCTTTTCTCTTGTCCCGAATATCCGCAAAACCATTTTCCAAAAAAGCCGCTGTAAGTTCCTGAAGGTATGTCCTTACCACAAGGTCAGTCATCAGCAATATTCCGTTTGGCTTCAGTAATTCCGCTACTTTCTTTACCGCATCCGCAGCATCAATATTTCTATGTAAAGCATTTACCGATATCACAACGTCATAACTATGCAAGGACATCTGCTGCTTATCCATGCCTTCTTCCAGATTCAGCATCTCAAACTCGACTCTCTCATATCCCGCAAGTTCTTTCTCTGCTTCCTGCAGAAAATATTTTGAAGAATCCGCATAAGTATAAGCCACGCTTACATCTTCCAGTGCATTCAAAAACTGTCTTGTAATTGCAGTGTCCCTTGTACCAATTTCTATAATCTGGAGTGGCTCTTTTCTGCGTTCTTCTGCCAGAAGCCTTAATCCCTGCACCAGTCTTTCCACTGTTTCCTCGCAGCCCGGAATCCTCCGAAGCAGCATATTTGGAGCCAAAGCCGGCTCTTTCTGGTAGAATACGTCCAGCGGAACTTCATTCCCAGTAACCATATGCTTCAGATACGGCTTCAGTTTCTTAAAATACGTTTCCGTATCTCCAGCTTTTTCCGGTACAGCCACTTCCTTCCCGGTACGCGATAGTCTGCCGTCCTCTTCTCTCAGGATTCCTTCCTTCTTTAAAATTTCCAACCATCTTGCCACAGTATTCTTCTGTGTTTCCGTAATGCTCCCTTTTTCAAAAATTTCCTTCTGCGAAAGAACTTCCTTCTCTGATACAAAAATGCCTAACTCTATGAGTGTCTCCAGCATAAGCTGTACACATCTCTGGTCTGCATAGGCAAGGAAATTTTTGTATGCTGTCTTCCGTTCCTGCTGCATCTGCCAATTGCTGACATCATCCTTCAGTTCTTTCCAGCCCCCGCCAAAGATATCTGTGCCGTACAAATACGTTGTAACTTTAGAATCTTCCTGTAACGGCGCTCCGATATAAGCAGCCAGCGTTTTATTGCCATGACCATCACTAACTGTATCAACAACTGCATGAGCCACACCCGGAAACTCCTGAATCGCATGTTCAATTTCTCCCAATTCAATCCTGTGTCCGCGAATCTTTACCTGATGGTCTTTTCTTCCCAAAAATTCAATTGTCTCATCATCCCAGATTCTTCCGAGATCGCCGGTCCGATACCATCTTCCATACTGATCTGTGATAAATTTCTGCCCCGTAAGCGCAGAATCTCCCCTATATCCTTTTGCTACACCAAAACCGCCAATCCAGAGTTCGCCTTCTGCCCAGTAAGGGCAATCCCTTCCATACTCATCCACAACACGATATGCCTGATATCTGAGTGGCTTTCCATAAGGAATAGATTTCCAGTTTTTCGGCATCGGCAGGGTAACATTCTGATAATTGGACCAGATACTTGCCTCTGTAGCTCCTCCCATAGCGACAAACTGGCAATCCTCTGTCCATGCCGCAACCCTCTGCGGGAGATCCATCCCAATCCAATCTCCAGAAAGCATAACCGCCCTGATCGGCAGTTTCTGTTTCATGGATTCCGCCCGTATCAAAAGCATATCCAGAAGCACCGGCACTGAATTCCAAACGGTAATCTGATATTTCAACACTTGTTCCAGCCAGTAATCCGCATTCCTTCTCTCCTGCTCTGGAAGCAATACCAATGTTCCTCCTGCGCCTAAAATTCCAAAAACATCATATACCGACAGGTCAAAATCCATAGCTGATACAGCCAGCGCCCGATCTGCACTTGTCACATGGTACTTTTCATTAATATCCTGAACCGTATTCCATGCGCTTTCATGCGCAATCTCTACACCCTTCGGAACACCTGTAGAGCCTGACGTCATGATGATATAGGCGCTGTCCTTCGGCGACACCTCTGGCAGTCTCACATTTTCCTGTCCCTCTTCCATACCTTCCATCACAAGGATTTCCGTACCTTCCGGCCAGTCCAGTTTTTCGGATAATTCCAGATTCGTGACCACATAGCGGACTCCCGTCTTCTCATGGATTAACGCTCTCCGATCTTTAGGCTGGCTTAAGCTGACCGGAAGGTATGAATTTCCGGAAAGCAAAATTCCTAATGCCGCCTCGATCTGTTCTATCCCGCGCGGCAGGGTAAGTGCAACCGGGACTCCCTTAATATCCTTTTCTGAAATCCCTGCCGCCACTGCTGTCGCCCGTGCTTTTAATTTCCCATAGGAAACCGATCTTCCGCTTCCCGCATCAATAAGCGCAATATCTTCCGGGCAAACTTCCGCATGGTTCATAACAGCCCAATGCAGGCATTCCACACGCTCCGGCACTCCTGTACGCGCTGTATCTTCAATTTCTCTTTTTCTTTTTTCAGGAAGCACATCAAATCGCTGATTCCAGTCCTTCTTTCCCAATTCATGCAGAAGATTCTCAAAACACTCCAGCATATCCGGGATCATATTCTCCGGGAATAACTTATCCACGCTGTCCCATGTAAGCTGTACGCCATTTTCATCTTCATAACTCTGGAAGTCATTCCACACCTGCGGCGTTTGGGAAATCATATAGGAAAACTGCCCCAGTTCTTTCCGGAACGTATCATTTACCAACGGCGTTCCCAGATTGCAGGCAAAAACAACCGGCGCCACTGCCGATGCGTCTCCATACATCTGTGCAAGATCTCTCTGGACTTGCACGCCGGAATATGCCGTATACTTCATATCCTCATGGAGCTGCTTCTGGATCCTGTCTAGCAATTCTGCAAACGTCGGATTCCCTTCGCAGTCAATCTCCAGCAATAACAGTGTAGTGAAATCTGCTATCACGTCTTCCAATCCCTGCTGCTCTGTTTTCCGGTTAAAAAATGGAATATTAATAAGGAAACGATGATTCCTGCTCCACCGTTCCAAAACCGTCGCATATGCAGTAAGAAGAACCATTGCCGGAGTTGTCTGGTATTTTTTTGCCCGCATTTGCAAATGATCCCATTCTTCCTTTTCGATTCTCACAATCCTGCGGTTGAACACCGTTTTTTCCACTTCTTGCGGACGTTTTGCCAATGGAAGGTCAGGGCCTTTTGGCAAATGCTCTAAACGATTCTTCCAGTATTTTTCTGCGTTTTTCCGTTCCTCCCCTTCTTCCTGTTTCTGCCGTTCCAGATAGGAAGCAAAATTCCACCCTTTTGATTCTTTCGGCAGGTTTTCCCCTCGGTAAGCAGATGCCAAATCCCTCAATAAGATCTGCAGACTCTGTACATCAGCAACCAGAAGCGCCATATCCACATGAAGGCGTGCCTTATTTTCAGGAAAAAGCGTAAGCTCTATTCCTGCTACTTCGCCTTCCTCAATCTTTAACTTCCGATGGGATAAACGTTCTCTGACAGATACTGCCATTGCCTCTGCTTCCTCAGATGACATCCGGGAAAAATCATGAACCTTTATTTTTTCACAATACGGCTTATCCAGGATTTTCTGTGTTCCATCATCCAAAAAGCAGGCGCGCAGCATAGGATGATGATACTGCAGTACATTCCATGCTTTTTCCAGACGCTCCGGTTCTATGTTTTCCCCATCAAACTCCAAATATGCGTGACAGTCTATCCCTCCAAGATACTGTTCTTCATCCCTGCCAACCCAATATGCATACTGTACGTCTGTTAAAGGAAACGGCTGTTTCATATCCTTTTCCGGCGTTATCTTAGATTCTTGTGCCCGTTTTTTGCCCGCTTTTTTCTTCATGCTGCGCTGGATTAACGCCCACCAGCCTTCAAAGGTGGGATTTTCCATCAATGAACCGAAAGAAACCTTAACCCCCTGTTTTCTCCACTGGTTTACCAGACGCATGATCGTCAGGGATGAAAGCCCAAGCTCCAACAGATTTTCGGAATCTCCAAAATCTCTGGCTACCGGCAGTTTTTGTTTGATCTGTTCCTTTATCTCTATATATTCCATGCTACTGTCTCCTTCTACTTTTCCTGAGCCATCCGTTCTAATGCTTTCTTATCTATTTTCCCTACGCTGGTCAGCGGCCATGTTTCAACCCGTTCTATCTGATCTGGCATTTTATACGCCGCAACGCCTATTTCCCGCAGAAACCTGTGGATTTCCTGTAAATCGATCCCGGCTTCATCATCGGTTACAAGGAATGCGCATATCCGATTTCCAAGGGTTTCATCCGGAACGCCGACAACGGCTGCCTCTTTGATCTCCAGATGCCTGCAAAGGTAAGCTTCAATCTCTGAAGGCATGATCTTTTCTCCGGCGCGGTTAATCTGCTCTTTGATCCTCCCACCCAAACGCAGTCTTCCGTCTTTCGTCCACATAGCCTTATCGCCCGTCCGATAAAATCCGTCCGGCGTAAAGCTCTTTTTATTCGCTTCCTCCGCCATATAATAACCATCAATCGTATACGGGCCTCTGGATAATAATTCCCCAAAAACTCCTTCCGGTACGGTCTTATCCTCTTCATCCACAATCTTCACTTCATCCGCAGGAGACACCGGAGTTCCCTGGCATCTTGCGATCAGGGAACCTTCATCCTCCGGGCTAGTAAAGGACAGTAGCCCCTCCGCCGTACCAAATACCTGCATCAGTTTACACGGCCATTCTTCAATGATCTTATCCGCAAGGGAATCTTCCAGCATTGCGCCGCCCACCTGCAAAATCCGCAGGCTGGATATATCATAATCTTCATCCCATTCCAGCATTTCCATGCACACAGTAACCATAGCAGGAACCAATGCCGTTATCGTGACACCTTCCTCTGTAATTGCGTCAAGGATATCATCCGGGCTGGTCGCAGACGCAAGCACAACTTTTCCTCCCACGTCCAGCGTGCCTAAAAGCCCCGGGCAGCATAACGGGAAATTATGAGCTACCGGAAGAGACGCCAGATAAACGTCACTGCTATCCAGACGGCATCTCTTCGCGGACATGCGGGCATTATACATATAATCCGTATGGGTGCGCGGAATCAGTTTCGGAACCCCTGTCGTCCCGCCGGACAGCAAAAGCACCGCCGTTTCATACCCATCCACAGCCGGAAATGCTCCATTTTCTCCATACGTTTCCGCAATCATTCCACTGATATCCCCGGATTCGCTATCTACAAATATATGCCGGATACATGAATATTTCTCTTTCATCGCATTTGCCATCGGCACATATGAAAATCCCAGATATTTCTCCACCACAATATAAGCGGCCGGCTTTGCCAGTTCAATAATTCCTTCCAGTTCCGCCTCCCTGTGGGCCGGCAGCATCATGATTGGCACCGCCCCAATCTTGGAAAGCGCAAAAAACACGATCACAAAAGAAATCCTGTTCGGAAGCTGCACAAGCACTTTGTCTCCCTTTAAAATCCCTTTACGCAGAAAAGCTGCCGCAAGACAATCTGCTTTTTGCTTTAATTCCATATAACTGATCTCGTCTTCACTGTCCGTGACCGCAATTCTTTCTCCATATTTTTCCGCCCACCTATCAAGCTGTTCTCCAAATCCACATCTCTCCCAGCCTTCCAGATTCTCATATTTGCTCATATCTTTCTTATAACCCATTTTATCTGTCTCCTTTCTCATGCGCCGCCACATACGCAGCATATCCTTTGATCCTGACCGGATACAGAAACCAGTCCTGATCTTTCTTATCTTTTTCTGCAATTTTCTCGTTTCTGACAGAGAAGAAATCCATTCCTCTTCCTAATCCAATTCCAAGCGCCTTTACATATGCCTCTTTCGCCGCCCAGTACTGGAAAAACAGATCCGGTCCTTCATTTTTTACATCTTCCGCTTCTTCTGCAGTATAAAAATTTTCCGCTATCTCCCTATAGTCCGGGCACTCTGCCATCTCCTGCACATCTACTCCGATATCCATTCCGACAGCGAATACCGCCAGTATGAATTCACCCGAGTGCGAAATGTTAAAATCCACTGTCCGCTTTCCCGCAATCTTTTTATGATAAGGCTTACCCAGTTCATTGACAGAAAAATCAATCGTTTCCATATCTAAGTATCTTTTTAAGAGGATCCGCACGACAACCTTCCCGGCTATATAACGCATCCTGTCTTCAGGAAAACGGAATCTTCCGGCTTGCTCCAATTCCTGCCCACTCAGGATATATTCATGGTTCTTCCAGAAATCTGTCATTTCAGGCCAGCGGATACACCATATATGTATCTCATTTTCACGGATATAAAGTTTGTCTGCTGACAGAAATTCCTTTTCTCCGTATCGTTTAATCTCCATTTTTCATTCTCTAAAGCAGTCTCATGACCTCACTTATTACTTCGTCTTCACAATCCCTCAGATAAAAATGTCCTCCCGGAAATATCCGGTAGTTAAAATCATTGTCCGTATACTTTCCCCATTCCAAGATCGCACTCTCATCCGCTTCGTCGTCCTTTTCTCCGCCAAATGCAGAGATAGGTGTATGCAGCACTACTCCCGCTTTATCATAATACGTTTCATCCATGGTAAAATCCGCCCGCAGCATAGGCAGAAAGAAATCCAACAATTCCTGATTCTCTAGTATCTCTTTTGGCGTCCCTTCAAATCTTCCCAGTTCCCTCTTAAACGCTTCATCCGGAAGATGATAGATTGGATTTGGCTCCGGAATACTAGGAACCCGGCTGCCGGAAATAAACAGACATTTTGCAGTATATCCCGCTGCCTCCAACCGTTTTTCCAGCTCATAAGAGATCTTCCCACCCATACTGTGTCCCCATAAGGCATACGGTCCGTACACAACCTTTCTTACAGCCTCTTCCAGGTCATCTAACATAACCGACATATCTATATACGGTTTCTCCATGATCTGTTCTTCCCTTCCCGGAAGCTGAACTGGACATACCGTTACTTTCCCCTGCATCTTTTTCGCCCACTGGTTATAAGCAGAAGCACCGCCTCCCGCAAATGGCAGACAAAACAAGGTTATTTTCTCTTTACTAATATTTTCCGTATTTTTTATCAATTTCATATTCACTTTTATATTCCTCTGGCATAATGTTCTTTTTCTCTCTGTTTACCATCATTTTGTAATATGTTTTTCTCAATCACTTCTTATTTCTACCTGTAATTAGTTACATCTAACTCTTTGTCAAAAAAATTTTTGATCCATCCCAATATCAAACCGGACGCCAAAACAATATGCGCTACCATAATCCCGTTTACGATCAGGGAATATCCAATCACAGAAAAAACACCTGCTATCGCGCATTCAATAACTAAAATTACCCTCGCGCGCATCCCATAAACTTTTTTCTCTTTCGCATCCAACTTCTTGCTGCTGGCATCTACCGGCGCCATGATAAATATAACGCCAACCGCGACAAACCATATGATCCGCATTTGCCATATTACAGCCGGAGCAGACGCCAGATACAGACTGCATAGAAGGACAAGGATACCGGAAACAGCCATGCAGCCCCCTGCCTTTTCCAAATGAATCCCTCCGGCATACTGCCTTAAAACAGTAAAGGGCAATAAAAAGACTATCATCTCCATCCAATTCCCCGTTATGATGCCAAGTATGACGATGATAAGGTATATTACCACCCTGCCCAGCAGTACGCCGTAAGCATATTCATACAGCCTGCGGTCTTTCTCTTCAAGAATCCCATTCCTGCTTTGTAGTTCAAAAAGCCGACCAGCCATTTTTTTCCACACTAGAATTTCCTCATTTTCTTAACTTCTTCCGGCTCATCTTCCTGATAGTACAGCCAGTTGCACGCCAGATTTGCCGTATACGCCGTCAAGCAGAGTGCAAGACAGTTTACAGCTCCAAGCAGTTTGATTCCCATGTTTTTTCTGATTATTTTTTTCATAGTTACAAAGCCTCCTTTTTTCCGAAAGTTTACACAAAAATCGCCCTCTTTTCAATTACCGTGGCAAAAACGGTAACTTTTTGGGCGATTTTTGCACGTCCTTATTTGATTGTAAAGATCAGCTTAACAGAGAACTCCCGTTCTCCTGCCTCCACTCGCATAATTCCCGCATACTTTTTAACCAGTTTTCCAACCGTGTGCAGTCCGATCCCGTGACTGTCCGCGTCTCTTTAGGTGCTTATGTACCTGTCCTTGTCCTTTAACAGAGGGACGACATACCCATTGCAAAATTCCATGACAAGGAAATGCCCCGCATTTCCCATATACATCCTGCATTCCACATATCTGCCATCTTCTGTCTTTTCTGCCGCTTCCAGTGCGTTATCCAAAAGATTCCCTACGATCGAGATCAAATCCAACTCTTCCAGAAAATCCAGTCTGAGATCATTACCCAGAGTAATCCTATAGGATATATCCTTAGATTCTGCAAGAAATTTTCTTTCACATAGGATGCTGTTCAAGATCGGATGCTCACAATATACACTTTTTTGAAGATTCTGAATCCGGACGCCTAAATGTTCCATGATGTCCTTAACCTCTTGATTCTCTCCTTCTTCTATCAAGCCGGCTACTGTACAGATAAATTTATTTATATCGTGTAAGAATGCTCTGTTATCCTCATTAACCTTATTCATATACTGCAGATTGGCAATCTCCGCCCTGCTTTTCTGGTATAGCCGGTCCATCTTCTTCACTTCTTCTGATTTTTCTACAAACCTGTCAAATACTGTGAAAATGAAGATATTCGTCATTAACAGAAGCGAAGCTCCTACCGGAACCATAACCCTGTTCATTCCTTCAAAAGAAATATTTGAATAAAACACACATCCTAATATAATGATCGTAGCGGTTGGCAGCATGAGCAGCACAGTAAAAGTTTTATTCTCAATCGTCAGATAATCCCTTTTCCTTGTTACCTGATTAATGCATTTAATAAACAGAAATGTCATGGTACTCATCAGCAGGAGTGCTAATGTCTTTTCTATTTCAGTCCTGAAGCCCTCGGACGCACCAGTCACGCCATATGCATTCGTAAGTGCCGCAAAGAGAAATTCGGGAATAATTGCCAGCACATAATAGCAGCATACCGTAACCAGCTTCTTCCATATATTTCCCCGGAACACAACCATAGACGCAATCATATAGATTACCGGAATCATTACCATATTAAGTATTGAGGATTCCAGGCGGTTGGTTCCGAACATTGCCAGTGCTGCGATACAATATACGAGAAATTTTTCCCAGAATCTTTCTCTTCTGTATGGGAGTATGTTCTTTTCCAAGTCCTCCAACAGATACATCTGAAGAAGACAAATCAAATAATCTCTTATTATCATACCATGCCGTTCCTTTCCCCAAGAAATGTTATCAGTGCGTCGGCAAACTGTCCTTTTCTCGACCTCGAAACATTCAACTGGATTCCAAACGGCAGCAACGCAACGTTCTTTTCCAATCCTTCCACTTTTGCCAAATTCACAATATAGCTGTTGTGTGCATACTCAAATCCCCTTCCGGCCAGACACTCATACAGATCACTTAAAGATTCCTTGCAATGCATCTCTTCTATCTTTCCCTGTCTGGCAATGTATATCGTACAGCCCCTTTTCGCCAGACAGATATATAAAATGTCTTCCGTATGGATGCGCATTATCCTTCCCGCCGATGTAACTGTCACGGAAGAATCTCCACAGCACAATTTCACTTTTAATAAAATCATAGGTATTTCCTTTTTCAGACTTCTGTCATGCAGATCCTTCATGATGTACCGGAACGGTTGTCCAACATTAATGCTGTCAGGAGTCGGTTCAAAACAGCCGGAGCAGAACACCAATATCGCTGCTTCATTATATTCCCTCAGCTTCAGTACTGTTTTATTTCCATCCAATCCAGGCATACGCATATCCATAAAAATCAGATCATGCAAAATATCCGCATCTTCCAATAATTCTTTTCCTGATTCATATTCATAAAACCGTATCTCATTCGAAGACAGAATCCCTTCCGTTTCTATGACCGTCTTTATTTTCTCCCTGTATTCTTTATCATCGTCGCAAATTGCTATTTTACACATATTCATCCTCCAGTGTTAGTTTCTTCTAACCCTTTCCCATAAAAAAACCATCTTGCAGAATCTGAATCCTAAGATTATTTGCCTGTTCCTATAACTCCGGTTCCAAATCTGCAAAGATGGGATCTTCAAAAAATTCCTGTATTGTAATATCCAATCCATCGCATATCTTTTTAATTGTAACTACGCCAGCATTCCTGCTTTGTCCATACAAAATATTTTTCAGTGTTGAAGGCGGGACGCCTGAGCGCACCGCCGCTTCATTCACTGTGATATCTTTCTGCTTAATCAGATCGTTTAACCGATATATGACCGCTGTTTTTATATCCACGGTATCGACCACCTTTTTTTCTTCTATTTTATATAAATCGGCTTTAAAAGGTCGCCCATATATAGTCTTTTTGATCTATGCACGATATTTTTTTAACAGTTTTTCTTATTCTAGCAGAAATCCGCTAAATTTCTATATTTTATTAGATACATGAAACCCTGTGAGAACATTTCTGATCCTACGCAGGGTTTTCCACTTTGTTATAAAATTTTTATATTTTGCAGTATGCTGGATCGGAGTTATCATTCAACTTTCCTTCTGCTGCCGATTGTAAAAACATATTTTTACGAATAAATATTCAGCAGTTCTTCCGGAGAAAGCAGTGTAATCCAAAAGGAAAGAAAATCCTTTTTATTCCTTGTCACAATCGCATCACACTGATTCTCCTTCGTACAAGTTGCAAGTAGGCAGTCTTCAAAATCAGATACTCTCTGCAAATAAGCAGGCAGCACATCTTCGTTCGTCACTGTCAGCACTTTTGCTATGTCCAAAACGGAGCCAAGTGCCTTTCTATAAATTTATACCGTTCTTACATCCCGATCAGCTCCTCTCTCCAGCTCATCTTTTCCCTGCTTTTCTTGGATTTTTCTCTTATTGATTTCCAGTCGTTCATGAATAGATGGCTTCTTTGCCTTCGTAGTTGCTTTATTCTTTTCTGTTTGCATACTCGAAACTACCTTTTTCACAGCTTTGTCATTATCCCCTTTTGTCACATTCGCTGCTCTTGACGCTTCTACTCTGCTGTCCTGCTTTTCTGCAACCTGCCGTTCCTGCTTTTCCTGCACACTTTTTTCTTCCAGACTGCAAAAGCTCTGCAAATATGGCAGCACATGGTTCTGCATATCGGTCAGATCTTCCATACACTTCTGAAACTCTTCATTTCCCTTGTTTTTCAGATAACCAATCCAGCTTTCATCCGTAAGTTTCAGTTCATTTTGGAGTTTCAGCTGACTTAAAATACCGCCATTTCCTGTTCCAATATCTATTTTCCCTTTGAAATGTTGCATCATTTTATCGCCTTTTTCCGCATAATATATAGTAAAAAACATCTGGGCTGTTACCATCGGCTCATCCGTCCTCGGATTACGGTCTGCGTACCATTCCTTATCCTTCTGTGCAGTACGGGAATCCAGATCTGAGAGCTTCTGACAGCGTGGTTCCATCAGCTCTCGCTTTTCACAGTAATTCACATACACCATCGGCTCTGTTTCTTTGGATATATCTGGTTCGTAGGATTTCAGCCGTTCCAGCAAAACACCTGCCCACACGGACTGCTCACAGTCTTCTTCAATCACATCCTTCAGAAAGGAAATATAAGAACCAACATTTCCACTTTGCAGATCCAGCATGACTTCCTGTATGGTATCCTGCCCTGGCTCTACATGGTCCCGATAGTCATACGGATCGAAGTCTTCCGCAATCTCATCCAATGCTGCTGCCAGTTCTTCTGTTGTCATTTTTTTCGGATACATTGCCTCACGCACATCCTGAATCGGGATATATTTATAATCAGGCAATGCTTTATGAATCTTCTCCAAACCTTCACGCACCACCGGCTGATCTTTTAAAAACCGCACATTATCCAAGAAGTCGCCGTGTATCGTTGTTCCCATTACAATTAACAGTTCTGTTTCATCAAACAAGCTATCCTCCGGATCACGATAAATAATCCCCATTCCACTGCCTTTATAAGCGTTTTCCGGATCTTCTCTGTACTTCTCATAGATTGCTGCGATTTCTTTCACATCTGTGCTTTTCTCATAAGCTCCCATATCATGAATTTCATCACATTCTGCGGCATAATATTCCAGATAAGCTTCTTTCTTAGGCGGCATATTATTGAGTACATTATCAATCATGTTATAATTGGCCTCTTCCAGTTCCTCCACCTTTGCCAATGGCTTATATTCGCCCTGGCTTTTCTGAATCTCTGCCATTACAACTTCATCCATTTCTTCTACTTTCTCCATCAACCGATCATAATCTCCACGGATGCGTTCTCCAGTCCAGCCTTCGTCTTCCAAAAGTTCCTCCGCCGCTTCTTCAATAGAAATTTCATCATTCTCATAAACGCCACCATCCATCAAGCGGAAATCTTCATCGTAAAAGGAATAATCATATCCTTCTTCTGTTCTCTGAATAGCAAAGTAACGTTCTCCTACCTCATATGCCAGTTCACTAAGGACCTGTTCTTCCAGATTCAGGAAAGAATCTAGCTGTTCAAAACTGATACTGTCTACAAAATGAGCAGTTACTTTTTCCCCGTCATTCAGAACTACGATATCACTGACAGACAGGGAATGCCCACGGAAATCTTCCGGTCTATCAATGTTGAACCTTTCAAAAATATCATCCAGTGACATATTTCCTGATAATTCACCAACATAGACCAGCTTGTAATCTTCTTTTTTTATCTTCATACCATGACTTTCAATAAAACTCATATTCATAAAAGCATAGTTTTCGCCCGGTGAATCATCCCGGATCTGATAAATACCAAATACCCTTCTTGTTCCTAACAACAGGTTTGCTTCTTTCAATGACTGAATCTGTGGATATTTCTGCATTTCCCATTCCAGGTTACGGAAACGCTCCAGTTCTGTCATAGACATCTGATAATGCTCTGGTCCTCGTTCAATTTCCATACGTTCTGTGACATACATCGGTGATGAAAAATTAGTGATCAGATAGATATCTGCTCCGGCATCGTA
This sequence comes from Clostridiaceae bacterium, assembly GCA_902362865.1. Taxonomy (GTDB): domain Bacteria; phylum Bacillota; class Clostridia; order Lachnospirales; family Lachnospiraceae; genus Claveliimonas; species Claveliimonas acetigenes. Next base: position 23,149 of record CABIYE010000031.1, on the reverse strand, counting down.
TAATTTCAGTGCTTCTTCCTGCTCAATGACACTCATAGGCTCCTGAAATGCTCCTAAATTTTCTTCTGCATAATCCAGGTTGTTATCCTTTATCCGTTCCCACATCTGCGATTCCATTCCAAACAAACCATCGTATGCCTGTATCATTTCTTTACTCGCATATTCATCTTTACTGTCATCACTGCCAAGGCAATAAATTTTAGAACCCATTCTGTGATAATCAAGAGCTGCTTCTTTTCTAAGCGGTACCATATCTTCTGCTGTATATCCATAGTCACGTAATTCCAGCTTACCTATGGTTGGATCCGGCAGTTCCTGAATATCCATTCTTGCGTCATCCAGCAAATCCTCTACACCTTCTTGATCTGCCTGACTCACTGCATCTGCCAGATTTCTTACCAAAGTTCTAACTTTCTCTTCCTCGCCGATCAGATTCGCATATTCAAAAATCTGTTCTTTTACATCTGTTGAAAATTCTATATCTCTACGCTCTGCCTGAGCGATCCGTTCCTGCGTATATTCCTGCATTTTCTGTGTTTCTCTACCTATTATCCTGTTTCTTGCCATATAAGTTCCTCCTGTATTCTGAAAGATGGCATAACCCACAGAACATTCTTTCTGCCAGATTATGCCATCTTCCTTGTTATCTTATTCCAGACCGAAATCCCGTTTTCTGTTTTCCTTGCCAGTTTCACTTTCCCGCTGACTCTTTTCTTTATAAATCTGCAGTTTTTCATGGATAGAACCACGTGCCGGTCTTTCTTCTTTCTCATCTGATTCAGATACCTCTGCTTCTGCATCTTCACGTTCATCCATATTAAGCAATGCATTTAGCTCTGACAGTCGCTCCAGTTTCTGGTTCAACTCCTCTTCTTTTGGAAATGGCTTTCCAACCTCTTCTTTTGCATTTGCAAGCTGTTCATATACTGTTTCCAGTCTTTGTTGTGCTTCTGAAAGCTTCTCTGGATAACTGTCCAACAGATTGTTGATACGGGTAATATTTCCAAGTGCATCTGCTCCAAGATGAACTTTCGAGACAGCCTCATGTTTGACAGATAGAATAAATTCTTTACTCCATCCATCAAACTGAATCCTCATATTGAATCCCTGATAGTTTCCGATATCCATCGCAGCATCTACAGCTTTAATATCTTTACATACCGCCAGAAGTGCTGCTCCTGCCTCTTTCTTTTCTGTGAACACTTTGCCACCAATCTCCATAGTAAACTGCTCTGGATCTGTGATTTTATGCTCAGAATAATGAGCGATGTCTGCCTTGTAGCTGTCAATGATTTCTGTCAGTTTTGCAATCTGTTGTGGAAAATTCCTTGCAATATCATCTTCCAGGCGGTACTGATTATTCATGTGGTTAGCTTTTAAAAGCTTTAATTTCGCCACATCAACATCCAATGCCATCTTCTCTTTTACCGCCGGATTTCCGGTTGCAAGTGCCTTGACCTCTGCATAGGAAAGTGCCGCTTCGTCCACATCTTCACAGCTTCGCACAGGTGCTTTACTGGTCATAATCTGAGAAATGAATTTCTGCTTATTCTCGATCAGCTGCCACATGTAGCTGTCGAATGTGGATTCTGTTACATATCGGAAGATATGAACTTTTTTATTATGATTTCCCTGGCGGATAATACGCCCTTCTCTCTGTTCCAAGTCAGATGGTTTCCAGCCAATATCCAGATGGTGCAACGCAATCAGACGATCCTGCACGTTGGTCCCGGCACCCATCTTTGCTGTTGAGCCAATCAAAAAACGAACCTGCCCGGATTTCACTTTTCCAAACAGCTCCGTCTTTTTTGCTTCTGTATTTGCATCATGAATAAAAGCAATCTCTTTTTCTGGTACACCTTTTTCCATCAGCTTGCGTTTCAGGTCATCGTAGACATTAAAACTGCCATCGCCTTTCGGTGTGCTCAAATCACAAAAAATCAGCTGTGCCGATTTCTGTGCTGCTGTGTCTTTCCAGATCTCATAGCTTTTCTCTGCACAGACTGATATTTTGCTTTCCGGATTGTCTGGCAATAATTCGTTCACCAAACGCTGATCCAAAGCTAATTTTCTTCCATCATTGGTGATTTTCAGCATATTATCAACAGAGGCATCTACCCCGCCGTTTCTGACAACTTCTGCACGTTCCCCCAGACTTTCTACGATTTCTTTCTGCTGTTCTGTTGGTTTCAGCACCACTGTTTCATATTCTACTTCCGGCACAGGAAGCTTTAACTGATCGGAAGTTTTGATATCTGCAATCTCCTTGAACATATTCATCAACTCCGGAATATTATAAAACCGTGCAAATCTTGACTTTGCACGGTAGCCTGTTCCTTCCGGTGCAAGCTCAATGCTTGTGACTACCTCGCCAAAGGTGGAGGCCCAGGAATCAAACAGTCCAAGGCCCATATTTTGTAATTTTCTGTTCTGCAGATACCGTTGCATAACATATAATTCCGTCATGCTGTTGCTGATCGGTGTGCCCGTAGCAAAGGTAATGCCTTTTCCTCCGGTAATCTCGTCCAGATACTGACATTTATTAAACATATCTGCCGACTTCTGTGCTTCATTCTGTGCAATCCCGGCTACGTTTCTCATTTTTGTATAAAGAAACGCATTTTTATAGCTGTGTGCTTCATCTACATACAAGTGATCCACTCCCAGTTCTTCAAACGTAACTACCTGATCTTTTTTCTCTTTCTGATTCAGTTTTTCCAGCCTTGTCTGCAGTGTCTTTCTGGTCTTTTCAATCTGTTTGACGGTATAACGTCCGCCATCCTGTTCATACCTTGCACTCTGAATTGCCATTTCCAAATCATCAATCTGCTTCCGTAACATGGCTTCCTGACGTTCATCAGAGATTGGAATACGCTCAAACTGGGAATGTCCAATGATAATAGCATCATAATTTCCCATAGCGATTCTGGCACAGAACTTCTTTCGATTTGCCGGTTCAAAATCTTTCTTCGTTGCCACCAGAATATTGGCACCCGGATATAACTGCAGGAATTCTGCACCCCACTGCTCCGTCAAATGGTTTGGAACGACAAAGAGGTTTTTCTGAGATAATCCCAGGCGTTTGCTCTCCATTGCCGCCGCTACCATTTCGTAGGTCTTTCCAGCTCCTACTACATGAGCAAGAAGCACATTCTCTCCATAAAGCTGATGTGCGACAGCGTTTTTCTGATGTGGGCGAAGTTCAATTTCCGGATTCATTCCTGGGAAAGTCAAATGACTGCCATCGTATTCACGGGGACGGATGCTGTTAAATCGTTCATTGTACACTTTTACCAGCCTCTCTCGTCTCTGCTGGTCTTTAAAAATCCAGTCCTTAAATGCTGCTTTCATGGCATCCTGCTTCTGTGATGCCAGCATGGTTTCTTTCTTATTAAGGACACGGATCTCATCACCATTTTCATTGACACTCTTATCATAGATGCGTACATCTTTCAGGTTCAGGGTATCTTCCAGAATCTTATAGGCATTTGCTCTCTCAGTTCCATACGTTGCATAGGCAAACGCATTTTGGGGACTGTCGGCATTCTTTCCTGTAATCCTCCACTCACCATTTACCTCAGAGAATTTCACCTGTATTTCTTTCTGAAGCAGATACCATGGTGTATGCAATGTTTCTTGCATAAAATCCTGATAATCCGAAGGTTCAATCCAGGTAGCTCCAATACGCACTTCAATCTCCGATGCTTCCAGATCTCTCGGCTGAACTGCCTCTAGTGCACGCACATTCGATGTGAATTCCGGATGATTCTCTGCAAAAGTTCTCGCAGTGTTTAATTTATCCCTGACATTTCCTGACAGATATTCATCTCCACTTTCCCACTGGTCTGTCAGTGGATTCTTAAAAATAACTCCGACCAGTTCTTCTGTGATTTTCTCTTCACTCTTTCCGGTCAGCTCTGCCATATAAGGAAGGTCTACCTTTGCTCTTTCGTTAAGAGACAATGCAAGTGCTTCTGTTGCTGTCTCCACGCTTGTCACAGCAACCGCCTTTTTAATGGTTCGCTTAGTAAACATGTCTGCTTTCCGTTTTAGCGTTCCATCTTCATTCAAGTCTTCCAGTGAACACAGCAGACAATAAGAAGAGTCATCAGAAAACGCCCGTTTGTTGGCATTACTTCCAATGACTCCATACTTCGCCGTGTAGGTATCATATACCTGATTCAGTTTTTCCTGCTGTTTCTGGATTTCTTCATCTGTGACGATTTCCTCCATCTGCATAGCGATCAGTTCTCGGACAGTATCACGGATTGAAACCATCCCTTTTACACGTTCTGCAGTGGCGGCAGGCATTTTCACCTGATTCATCAAAGAGTTGACACGATAATATACCTGATCATCTACCACCGTATAGCTGTAATTTCTAACATTCGGATCAGCCGGAATACTCTCTGGCATCTCATCCAGTTCTGTTTCCACATCTACTGCCGGTACCATGCTTCCCTTAATTTGTTTCACAGCTTCTTGTAACTGTAATTCCAAATCAGCTCCTTCCATTGGAGCACATGTTGTTTCCATACCATACGGACCGGACACTTCTTTCATCTCACCCAGAATCATTTCCGGATGCTGAACAAAATACTGATTGACCGTAATTCCATTGACATCACTATCCAGATTTATCCATTCCGGCATTTCTTTCGTAAGGCTTTCCCTCTTTTGGAAAAACAAGATATCAGCACTGACTTCTGTTCCCGCATTTGCCTTAAAAGCTGTGTTCGGCAGTCGGATTGCTCCCAACAGATCTGCCCGCTCTGCCAGATATTTCCGGACTTCCGGTGACGCCTTATCCATAGTTCCCTTTGTTGTGATCAATGCCGCCACACCACCTGGACGTAACTGATCTATCGTCTTGGCGAGAAAGTAATCATGGATCATGAAATTGTAGCGATCATACTGACGGTCATTGACCTTGTATGCACCAAATGGCACATTTCCAATCGCCACATCAAAAAAATCATTAGGATAATCTGTCTTCTCAAAACCTTTGATCTGAATATTGGCATCTGGATAGAGTAGCTTTGCAATTCTACCGCTGATACTGTCCAGTTCCACACCATAGAGTTTGGACTGATTTAGATTCTCTGGAAGCATTCCAAAGAAGTTCCCGACTCCCATAGACGGCTCCAGGATATTTCCTTTTGTAAATCCCAGATTCTCCAACACCTGATACATACTTTCAATCACAATCGGCTGTGTATAATGAGCATTTAACGTGGAAGCTCTGGCTGCAGCATATTCCTCTGGTGTAAGAACCGTCTTTAATTCCAGATATTCTGTCTCCCATGCAGCTTTTGTCTCATCAAATGCATCTGCAAGACCTCCCCAGCCGACGTACCTGGATAAGATTTTCTGTTCCTCTGATGTCGCATTGCGGTTCTCATCCTCACATTTCTTTAACAACTGGATAGCCATGATATTGGCTCGGAATTTCTCCTTCGGTGTTCCCTGTCCAAGTTCATCATCTGTGATACGGAAGTTCGTTGCTTGAATCGGTTCTGCTATTCCGTTAATCTCTTCCAAAGATTCTTTTTCTTCCGATACCTCAGCTTCTCCCGATAATTCTTTTTCTTTTTTATCATAATCTGTCCACACACGTTGAGAAATAGCAGTAAAATACGAGGACTCTTCCTCCATAATTTCTTCCCTGATTTCCCGTAATTCATCTAAGGTATCCGCATTTACAGTTTTGTTGTGATAATGATAATAAAGTACTTCTTGTCCGAGTTTTACATCCAGACGTTCCAATTCTTGTGTTGACATTCGATTCCAAATATCATCTTTTTCCGTATGAATCGTGAAACCTTCTCCATCATCATGATATTCTAATGTGTATTGAAGTCGATTCACTTCTCCCTTAACTTTGCAATCAAAATCATGGATTCTTGTTCTGGTACCGGACATATATTCTGAATCAACTAATCTCAAATCAGTTATATCTTCCGCTGTCAAAGTATCCTGCTCCAGCTGTTCTCCTAACATCTGCTGTGCTTCTTCCAAATCTGCCAGTCTCTGTGCTTCCTGCCGCTCTTCATACTTTTCCAATTCTTCCGGTGATAAGAAATCATCGGTGCGGATCAGCTGACGGACACGTTCTGCAACCTTATTCCATTTTAATAGAATTTCTACTTCTGGACTGCCAATCTTTCCTTTCGCAAGTTTTAATCCTTTTGCATCATGTGAGGCATCAGATTCATACGCTCCCGGTATCCCAGGTGATGCACCACCTGTTCCATACTCATTTTTCAGGAACTCTGCTGCATCTTTCATATCATGATGCTCCATGAAATACTCATAGATCCGGTTGCGCCCTCCGGCTGTAATGCCGCCTCTTCTAAGGACAGCATCTATTTCATCTTGTGTAATAAAGGAAAGTGCCGGACGTTCGACCGTAAATTTCTGGTCTACCCAGGAACGCTCCCTCTGAAGATCCTGAAAGCGTTGGAGATATTCCGGATTATGCTGAATCTCCCAGCGGTGATAATCTCCCGGATTCTCATCCATATATTTCTGCAGCCATTCAAAACGATAGACAATCGCATCTGCTTCCTCTTGATCTGTCCATGCTCCACTCACTACATCCTGCCAGTCTGAATATGATTGTTTCTTTTCCCAGTTTCTGCAAGTATCCCGAAAATGAAGTGCAAGAAGATTGGTCATTTCTTCCTGCTCCTGTTCAATGGCATTATTGGAGATAAGATTATCAACGTAATTTCCCTCCTCATACATATCCCGAATCCTGTCAGCTGCTTCTTCCCACGTAACGATACGGTCAAAGTTTCTTCTTGCAGAGTCACCTCTCCGGATACGAATACCATCGTTGTCGTACCAGATACTAATTTTCTGACCATCTATGGTAAATCCTTTTCCTCCAGTACCATATTCATCTTTCAGGAAGCTTTGCATTTCTTCATTATCCAGACCTTCAATCAATCTTGCAGTAATGTGAAACAGTGTATTTTTCTGTCCGCTTCCTGTTCGGAGAATATCGTCTACCACTTCATCAGAAATAAGGAAAGCGGCTGGCTGTTCTAATGCAGCTGCCGCTTTCCTTATTTCTCCTAACTGTTCCTCTTGTGTTGGGAACAGACTTAACTGTAAATAATCTCCTGAATCACCAGCTCCTCTGCCTGTGCCTTGATCTGGTTCATGTGTCTGGTCCATGCCATCCCGTCTGCCATTTTGTCCGGTGCCGGATCTTTCTCCAGAAGTTCGTTCATCAGGTCGTCTACTCTCTGTCTTGCCTGGCTGTCGATCTCCATCAGATGACTGTCCAGACGGTTCTGCAGTGTCAGAATGTTGAACCTGGCTACTTTGTGATTTCTCAGATACTCTTTCCGCATCATTCCGTACTTGCCGATGGTTCCTCTCGTCTCTTCCAGGCTGATATCCGGAATCTGATACTCTCCGTTCTGGCTGTAACTGATCTCTCTCATAGTCTGTTTCCTCCTTTTTTTCTTCTCTATCTTCTGTGTTATCTATATTGCTTTCACGAATTAACGTGCTAAATTCATTATAAGCTACTTCTTTTTCTTTTGCAACCATTTTCAGGTCATTTTCCAGATCATTCAGAACATATCGTCCAATCTGCATCAGGACTGGTCTGCTGATCTCGTTGACTGCACTTCCCAGATGTCCTAATACTTTCAGCTGATTGAAGTCCGTTATATGCCGAAAATCCTCTGCATCCAGATATTCCTGTACATCCAGTCCACACCTGTTTAGTAATACATACCAAACACTATTGGTCATCAGTTCCCTGAATTCTACTTCCTGATTCTGTTCGTCCAGTTCTTCCAAAAATGTCCCTGTTACATCCAGTCTCAGTTCTTCTAATGCATCTGGAAGCCATTCCTGCATACTCTCCTTCGCTGCCTGATGCAGACTTTCAGCAAGTCCTCCTTCTGTATCTTCCAGTGATAACTGCTCCTGCAGATAATCTGCAACCAGTTGTTCACCTTCCATTGGAAGATTCCATAACTGTGGATCTTTTCCCAGATTCCGCACTTTATAAGTGTCCTGCACATCAAATACATACCGAAGTTTTGTTTTCGGTCCGGAAGTATTGTCAATCAAGGCAATCCCCTTAGATCCCTTTTTGATCCATCGGTACATCTTCTGATTCCAGATTTCCATGGATGCTACGGCAGTTGCTTCCGGTCGCTGTGCATAAATTAAAAGCTGTTCTGGAAAAGTGTATTTGTACAGTTTGGATGCAGTGTTTAGGAACCGCATCCATTCCTGCGGACTGGCAGCTACATCTTTTGCCACCTCTTCCGTCAGCTGTTCCATTGCATATAATTTATTTGCCATGTGCTACTCCTTTTCATAAAATCAGGGACTGCTTGGCACAGTCCCCTTAATATCATCGTTGTTTCTCTTTATAATGCTGTGGCAAGCTCTTTTGACTTATTCTTTGGCACTTTGTCTGCCTCTTTTGCCTTGATCTCTGCCTTGGCTTTCTCCAATCTTCCATGGATTCCACCTTTTACTTCTGCTTTTTCAGCTGCTTTTTCTTTTTCCAGACGTGCTTCCCTACGCTCAGCATTTTCCATTACTGCGGTCTTTTTATCACAGAACTGAACCTTATCAGAAAGCTGTTCCTGTCTTTCCACCTGTGTCTCATTGACTTCCTGTACAATCGCATTTAATTCTGGAACCTGAAAAATTCCGTTATCAGGGAGAATCAACACTTCATGAACGGAAGATGGGATGACAAAGTAATCACTTCCCAGGCATTCCCCAATCTGTTTACGAATATCTTCCTGCAGTAACAAGGAAGCTCCATTCATCTTAGCTTTGTTTGTCAGACAGAACATTGGGTTTTCCATGGCTTCCATATCCATTTTTTCATTCAGCAGGTTTTCTGGTTCTTCACCAAAAATCATAGATTTGATAATCTCATTCATATCCATAAGTGTGACACCACGTTTTCGGTCTGCCATCATCGCATCCGCTTGAATCTGTTCGGCAGATACTCCCCACTCGTTCATCAGAGAAACAGTTACCGGAATACTGCTGATCCCTTCTCCATTTTCCTCCAGATTTACTGCATAATAAGCTGCAAAATCTCCGTGTTCTGTGACTACTTTATCTGCAAGAAGATCGGTATTCCATTCCTTATCACAAATTCTCATCTGTAATTTGTCCTTCATCTTTTCATAATCCAGAATATCTGGAACTCCCATATCAAAAAATTCTGCTTTTCCCTGTGCCTCAATACGCATATCAGCCACATCGCTAACACAAGAGTCTACATCTTTTCCATGGATATATTCCTGGTAGAGGAAATCCAGATAGACTGTCGGTACGATTCTCTGATCTCCATTCGGAATCGTAATACCTGTCAGCTTCAAACCATTGTTTTTTTCTACTTCCTGCAGTTTAATTTCTGCGTCCTTATAAGACTCTGGCAGATACTCCTTTACATTGTTTTTGACATATTCATAAAATTCTTTTCTGTTCATCATACGCTTTTACCCCTTTCTGATCATGTGATGGTTCATTCTTTTTCTGCTGACCATCTGCTCAGCTTTCTTCTGATAAGCCATCATTCTCTTTAAAGTTTTCTCCTGGTTTTTTCGTGCTTCCTGTCTTTTTTCCATTGCTTTCATCATAGTTTTCTGTTCCTTTCTGTGTTTTTTTGTATGAAAAAGGGAGCCTCACATAGAAGCTCCCAATCATAACCGTTGGTTTTAATTTCCTTATTTGCTTTTTCTTTTTCTGCTGATATAAAGTCCTGCCATACCTCCTGTGGAGATTACCAGAAGCAGGATCGGCAGCCAGATATTCGTACTGTCACCTGTTTTCGGTGCGTTTGATACCTTTGTCTCTTCATGGGACTGTGGTATATCCGGTGTGTTCGGTGTTTCTGGAACTTCCGGTTTCTCATTTGTCAGATTAAAGGTAACTTCTACAACCGGTGTACTGTCATCTGCATAGGCAAATGTCACTTCATGCTTGGTCTGATCCAGTGTGTATCCGTCCAGTGTCTTTGTTTCCACCAGATAATACTTGATAGCGGTATCATATTTGCCGTTCTTAAATGTGGCAATCTCATACAGCTTACTTTCTGCATGACCGGCAGCATCTGTCTTTAAGGTTTCCAGAACTTTTCCTTTGCTGTCACGAAGTTCAAATTCTACCCCTTTCAGTGGTTCTCCTGATGATTTATCTGTCTTATTGAGAATCACTTTTCCCTTGGCAGTATCATCTTTCATAGCCACTTTCTGGATTTCTCCGGTATCTTTCACCTCAAATGTCACATCGGCTGTCAGAAGATATCCTTTCGATGCCTGCTCTTCACGTAAGGTATATTTACCGATTGGCAGTTTTTCAATATAGTGTGCTTCCTCTGTGGAAGTCCAGCTCTCTACTACCTGATCATCCTTATCGAGAATCGTCAGTTTCGCACCCGGAATCTCAGTTTCTCTTGTGATATCCGTCTTACTGATCTGCACTTTTGTCACATCATCTTTCATCTCTACTTTCTGAATCTCAGCTGTATTTTCTACTGTAAAGGTAATACTTTCTGCAGTGACATATCCATCTGCCGGTTTTGTCTCTGTCATGGTGTATTCCTTACCAACAACCAGTTCTTTGATCACATGGGATTCTTCCGTAGAAGTCCATTCATCCACTGTATTGCCATCTGAATCCGTCACTTTCAGGTGTGCACCTGGAAGTTCTTTACCTGTTGTCAGGTCTGTTTTGGTCAGCTCCACTGTGGTTGGCTGATTCTCAAAAGTAAAGTCGTAGCTTACTTCTGCCTGGTCTTCTCCGGCATATTCAAAGGTAAATTCCTGTACTTCTTCTGTTGTAACAAATCCGTCCGGCGCAAAGATCTCTTTCACATAGTATTTTCCATCTACCGGAAGATCTGCCGTAAAAGTAATCTGTCCTTTTTCATCCGTTACCCTCTGCTCAATCAGACTGTCTTTCTCAAGGAGTACCTCGCCCTTTACATTTTTGATATCTTCACTGGTATAAAGACCGAAGACACCACCTGCAAGAACACGTTCTGTATCTTTTTCTTTCTTCAGAACCGTAACCTTTACTTTCTGACGGGCATTCTGCCATTTCTCATCATAAGTAATGACTGGTGTGTCCTGATCACGGTAGGAAAGATCAACATATCTCGGCTCTTTGTCCAGCACATAACCATGGGCAGTTTTTACTTCCTTCACATAGTACTTGCCAGCCGGTAGATTTCCCATCTGTGCAATACCATTGGAATCCGTAGTAATGGTTCCTACTTTTGCATCTGCTTTGAAATAATCTTCACTGACACCATCTGCCGCTTTGATATCTTCCGCAGCAAATACATCGAAAGTTACATCTGTAAGACTTCCAGTTACATATTCAAAGAGATGCTCCACAGTACCTTTTACATTGTCCAAAAGTGTCACTTTATCCAGAAATTCTCCATTTTTGTTGATAATCAGAAGTCCTGTTGGAACTTCATCTTTCATCTCTACTTTCTGAATCTCGGCAGTATCTTCCAGTGTGAACTTCACATCCGTCGCTTTCAGATATCCATACGGTGCCATTTCCTCTCGAAGGGTGTATTCTTTACCCACAGTCAGTCGTTTGATCACATGTGGCTGATCTTTTACAGAAGTCCACTGATCCACAACATTTCCTTCTTTATCAAGAACGGTGAGTTTTGCCCCATCCAGTTCCACACCTGTTGTTACATCAGATTTTGTGATTTCAACTGTTGTCGGCTGGTTCTTTTTCACTGTTTTCAGTTTTACTGTCTTCACATCCTGCCCCTGGTAAGAAGCATCCAGATTCAGAACTTCATCAGAGGATACAAATCCCGCCGGTGCTTTTAACTCTTTCACATAATACTGTCCAAGCGGCAGATCCAGCGTACATGCTGCAAGACCATCGTTATCAGAAGTCATTTCCTGCAGAAGTGTATCTGCCTTTACAATGATCTCACCTTTCTCATTCTTCAGATCTTCTGTGTTATAGATGCCAAAGACAGCTCCTGCTACGGTTGCACCATTTTCTGCATCCTGTTTTTCTACCTGGATTGCAACTTTCTGGCGGTCATCGCCAACCATCACTTCCTGTTCGATCACAGGTGTATCCTGATCCGCATAGACAAATGAGACATCCGATCTGTCATGGTTCAGGACAAATCCTTCCGGTGCAGTCTTTTCTACCACATAGTAAGAACCAAGCGGCAGGTTATCAGCAACTGCTTTTCCGTCTTCCCCGGTCATTACCGTTGTTACCAGTGCATCTTTTGCATAGATCAGCTGTCTGTTTCCGTTTTCATCTTTCTGATAATCCGGTGTATAGATATTTTCAGCTGCATAGACATGAAATGATGCACCCTTCAGGTATCTTTCTTCATAAACAAAATCCTTTTTAAATCCGGTCAGCATCTCACCTTTTTTATAGATCGTCAGCTTTCCTTTTACCGGATGGTTCTCGTAGTCTACCGTAATAATGGCATCTCCGCTCTCAGAATCCATCTGGTATGCTGTATTTGCATCCACCGCAATCTCTACATAGTTCTTATTGATTGTGTACCCTTCCGGTGCGTTGACTTCCTCAATCCGGTAATGTCCGATCTTCAGATTCTTCGGCATGATCAGATATCCCTGACTGTCCGTAAAATAGGACTTGTGAGTAGTTGTCACTGGGTAAGTTGTTACCTGCTCCACATACTTCTTGTTGTCCAGGTCATATACCTTAAATTCTGTTCCGGCAATCAATACGGATTTCTTTGTTTCATCATCTTTTTTCACGATTTTCAGTTTTGCCTTAAACTCTTCATCCAGAAGCACTCGCCAGATCTGCGGCTCGTTTGGATGATGTTCTGTGATATTCACTTCAAAATCATCGACTGGCTTGTAATTGTGCGGTGTTGTAGTTTCACACACGATATAGCTTCCAAATGGTAATGGAATACTGCAGGCATACCCTTTTTCATCTGTAAAAATCTCAGTTGCTCCGTTTTCTCCACTCACTACTGGTTTGGCAGAATCAAAATCATAGCTTCCATCTGCTTTCTTTGTAAGGGAAGATTTCAGATAAACTGTAAATCCGGCTCCGGATAACAGCTCTGCATCGGTCTTTCCATTATTGGCTGCTTTGATGATCTGGAATGGCTGCTTGATGACCTGCTCACTGGAAGTGCACTCTCTTTTTACTTCTGCTGTCATATCTCCTTCATAACTGCACACAAGATCATGCTCTTCTGTATCTGCCAGGTATCCGGTCGGCGGTGTGATCTCTTTGACATAATATTTGCCAAGATATAAACCTTTTACAGAAGCCTGTCCTTTGTCATCTGTTGTAAGAGAAGCTACCTGTTCTCCTGCTTTATAAATAGTTCCGGTTGCTCCGTCCGGATGCACGATATCTTCACGGGCATACAGTCCATAAACTGCACTTTTCAATGTGGCATCTCCCTGCGGTACTGCTTTTCCTGTCTCTTTATCCACTTTATAAAGATTGATCTTTGCTGTCACACGGTCATTGCTGAAAGTATGGGCAAAAGATACGGTTGCTTCTTTATCATTAGTGTAAGAAAACTTGAACGTATACACATCTTCTGTATTTCGTACATAGCCTTCCGGTGCCTGATCTTCTTTTACAGAATAGGAGTATCCAATCGGCAGGTCTGCTGTGAATTTGGCAGTTCCGTCTGCACCAGTAGTTGCTTTCTCAATCAGCGTTCCTTTTTTCACAACAACGGTTCCGTCTGCATTTCTGATATCATCGGATGCATACAGAGCAAAAATACCGCCTTTCAGTGGTTTCTTGGTGTCTTTATCCTGTTTTACTACGGAAACATCTGCTTTCTGTCTCTCGTTGTTAAAAGTCACATCTGCAAATACAACTTCTTTGTTCTGACCAGCATAAGTTAGAGTCACTGACTTTTCTTCGCTGCCGTTATAGAAAGAGTCCGGTGCTTTTGTTTCTTTTACCACGTAGGTTCCAAGATGCAGGTTTTTCAGTGTGACAGAACCATTCTCACCTGTTGTCAGGTTTTCTTTTACAAGGTCACCTTTGCTGTACACTTTTGTGCCATAAGCTGTTACGATGTCTGCCCCGGCATACACGTTATACACTGCATTTTTCTGTCTGCGGTTTTCATACTGAAATACCGTTCCATTTTCACTGACATCTGCTCCGGTCAGAACCTGTCCTTCTTTGTAAATGGTAAGCTCTGCCAGCTGTTCTTTATTTTCCACGGTTACAGCTGAGGTCTTACTTGCTACCAGTTTTACATTTGTTGCCGTTGCATTTACTACATATCCCTGTGGTGCTGTGATCTCTTTCAGATAAACAGTATCCTGTGTCTTGATGATCGTAACAGAAGATTTTCCATTCTTATCTGTTGCCGGCATCTGAGTGATCAGCTTTGTACAAGCCTCATCGCTGTATACACCGAATACTGCACCTGCAAGATTCACATCCGCTGTATCGTCTTTCTTTACGATTTCGATCGTAGCCTGTTCAATCCAGGACACCTTTAAGCTTACATATTTTTCATCAGCAACACCTTCTCCAAATACAAATGCCAGATCCTGAACACTTGCATTCGTAGTCAGTTTATATGCTGAATAATCTTTTGTAATACTACCCTTCATTTTTGCAGAAAAAGTAGCATTTACATCTTTTGTCTGTGTCAGAGGCGCTGAAAGATAAAACGTGGTTCCTCCTCCAATTGTTACGCTTGCACCTGCCGCACTTACATTTCCAGTAGATACATTATGGAGCTTTACTCCTTTTGGTAAGTCCATTGTGATTTTCTGCTGGGAAGATGCGTTGAACTGAATGTTCTCCGTTCTCTGGATATTTCCATCTACATAAGCTTTTACATTCGGTTTGGAAAATGACATCGCTATATCTGGTATTTCCGGCTTATTTACACAATAATTATAGAGTTCTTTTGCCAAAGCCTCACCTGTAGCATTTGTTCCATAGAATGCATCACTGCTTCCATTGGCATATGATGCAGCCATGTGAATAATGATGAATCTTTTTCCTTCTGAAAAATCCGTGTGTTTATTCGCAAAAAAGCTTTCACTTCCTGCGGCATCTGTACCATAGTAACACACTTTTGCTAACGCCTGATTGTCTCCAATCTTTGTGATTGTATAATTTCCAGATCCTGGTCCTGGTTTTGCTGGCTGTACACAATACGCAGTTGCTCTGACGCTTCCGTAGCTGATATAGTACGGCTCTGTCAGATAGGTTCCAAGATTATAATCTGCATATCTATACAGAGGTCCTTTTTCGATTGTTACCTGCTGTGTACTTCTTGCTGAATAAGCCGAAACTGCTTCAAATGTTGCAATCTCTCCTTCTTCCATAGCATCAAGATCCACACCTTCGTCTCCTGCCTGTTCCAAAACATCATGAAGCTCTAACCCTGATTCTTCATCATAGGTATCCTGATTCTGTGCCTGCTCTACCAAATCATCAAATTCATCAGCGTCAATATCGGTAATCTCCGAGTCTGATTCTGACTCCTCCGCTTCTTCTGTCTGCTGTTCACTGCCAGCTGTTTCGGACTCAGTCACTGCTTCACTCCCTGCCGCCTCTGTCTGTACTTCTGTTTCTTTATCACGCACAATCAGTTTTCGGCTGATCTGGTACTTCGGATGCTCCTGATTTACCGGTTCCACATAATAGACCGCTTTGTAAGTGTCCGCATGATCTGTCGTAAAATCCTCATCCTTGTCGTTCTTTGCTTCCTCAAATGTGACTTTGACCTTGTTATCATCCTTGATTTCCAGTCCTGTGTAGTCTGATTTCACATCAAATACACTGCCTGTTTCGATTTCATAATCTTTGGCAGTCACCACCTCATCTTCATCCAGAAGGTCTTTCACTTCCTCATAAAGTGGAGGTTTTTTCTCTGGCTGGATCTCCGCTGCATATGCAGTCATCGGAGATAACACTGTACTAAGCATTGTCATGCCTGCCAGCAAGCCAGATACTACTTTTCTAAAATTACCTTTTTTCTTCATGCTAAGGTCCTCTCTTTCATAATATTTGTATTAAAACAGACAGTCCTTAGACTGCCTGCAATACACTGCTTATCGTTGCGGGAAACTCAGATTGAACTGCACATTTCCCTCGCCGGGATCAACCATCTCCACTGTTGCTTCATACTGTCTCCCTGTTTTTCTGGATACCAGATCCTTATAATGGATTTTTCCTTTAGACAGGAACTTCTTTGCTGCCGCCTTATCCATCTTTTTCCCCTGGCTTGCAAGGAATTTATCATTCTTCCATAAGGCAAAAGCACAGTTCCGGTCAGAACAGTAAAAGTTTACTTTTCCTTCCCTGACATCAGCTCCACAGCGGGGACATTTGCCAATGACTTCTCCTTTTGCTTTTCCCTGAAACTGCTCTTTCTTTTCTTCTGAAATCCCCTGATATCTGGCAACCAGTTCCTGCATCAGCTCTGTAATCCCATTTAGGAATTCATCTGCTGTCTCTGTATTCTGGGCAATGTGATTCAATGCCATTTCCCACTCTGCTGTCATCTTCGGAGATTTAATCTCATCCGGCAGAACCGTAATCAGGACATTGCCATCATCTGTCGGCACCAGATTTTTCTTTTCCCTTTTCACAAAACCAGACTGAATCAGTTTTTCAATGATTGCTGCCCTTGTTGCCGGTGTGCCAAGTCCTTTCTTTTCTGTATCTTCGGTCAGTTCTTCATTCCCTGCACGTTCCATCGCAGAAAGCAGGGTATCTTCTGTGTACTGTTTCGGTGGCTGTGTAAAATGCTCCGATACAAAAGAATCACAAAGACCGTAATGCTTGCCATCCCAGATATCCAGCTCCGGCTCTTCTTTTTCACTCTTTACGCCAAAGAACTGTTTCAATTTATTTTCGATCGACTTGAATCCTTCCTGCTTTGTTTTCTTTGCTGAGAGATAAAACGTATGATAATTACAGGTAATCTGGCATTTATGGCTTTCATAAATATAAGGATCTGCGGTTGCTGTCAGTACCCTGGCACTGATCAGATACAAAATCTTGCAGTTTCGTTCTTTCAGTTTACCTATATCTGCCTTTGCTACTTCCACGGTCGGGATAATTGCATGGTGATCAGATACTTTCTTTGAATTTAATACCTTACTCACGTCCGGCTGATATTCCAGCCCTTCGGCATAGGGCATTTTCCCAAGTAACATCTGAATCAGAGTTTCTGTGCTTTCTCCCATCTCATCTGTCAGATACTGGCTGTCTGTTCTCGGATAAGTGACAAGTTTCTGCTCATACATCTCTTGCACGGCATCCAATGTCTGTTGAGCGGTATAGCCAAACATTCTGTTTGCTTCCCTCTGCAGAGTGGTCAAATCATAAAGCTTCGGAGGACGGACCGTTTTCTCTTTCACATCATCCTTCTCCACTTCGCACATCCGCTCTAGGCAGTCCTCAGCCACTTTATCTGCATCCTCTTTTTTCTGAAAATGCTCCGTGACTGCATCCATATCATCAAACTTGATATGAGCCATATAATATTTTTCTTTGGTAAATTCCTTGATCTTCTGATTTCGATCCACGATCATGGCAAGTGTTGGTGTCTGTACTCTTCCAACTTTCAGATTCTGGTTATACAGAACGGAAAAAAGACGGCTCGCATTGATTCCCACCAGCCAGTCAGCCTTTGCCCTGCAAAGTGCTGACTGATAGAGACTGTCATAACACGAACCGTCTTTTAATGACGCAAATCCATCTTTAATTGCCTGTTCTTCCATAGATGAAATCCAGAGCCGCTTCATCGGCTTTTTGCATCCTGCCTGCTCATACACCAGGCGAAAGATTAACTCTCCTTCACGTCCTGCATCAGTAGCACAGATCACTTCATCTACATTGGAATCTCTCATCAGTTTTTTCAAGATTCCGTACTGCTTCTTTGTTCCATCCAAAACCTTGTGTCTCCAGCATTCCGGCACAATCGGCAGATCTTCATATCTCCATTTTTTATATTTTTCATCGTATTCCGATGCATCGCATAATCCAACTAGATGTCCTATGCACCAGGAAACGATATAACCGTTTCCCTCCACGTAGCCATCTTTTCTTGTTCTGGCTCCCAGTACCGAAGCCAGTGCCATCGCAACCGATGGCTTTTCTGCAATCACTAATTTCATTTACTCCTACTCCTCTTCTTCATCTTCCAGTACATCATCATTGAAATCTTCATCTCTCAGGATTTCCGGTTCTGCACTTTCTTCCTGCTCATCTGCATCGTCTACTTCCCGTTTTTCTGACTCTGAATCTTCGGATTCATCTTCATCCTCTTCCATCTCATCCTCGTCATCATATTCATGCTTTGGTTTATAGACTTTGAAGTAATATCCTCCTGCCGCAGCTCCGACTGCAACCAGTACGATCAAAAGATACGTTCCAAATGAACTTTTATCTTCCGGCATCTGGATGTCATCCTCTACCTTATCTTTCTCGGATGACTCTGTCGTTTCCGGTTTTTCTTCCTCTGCTTTTTTCTCTGGTTCTGCATAAACAGTATCTACTTCCGGAAGTGTCACTGAATTAGAAAGTGTGAAGTTCATCAGATCTTTCTCACTGACTTCGGTAAGGAAATACACATTATCCTGAGATTTTGAATTATCAATAATCAGATAGAAAATCTTACCACTCTTTGTTGAAATGGTATAAAACTCTTTTGTTCCTTCCGTAGCTGTTTTTGTAACGGATTCTGCCGTCTCGCCTTCTTTATTAAGCTGTTTCTCAATACCTGTTACTGTCCGATCATCCACGGTCCCTTTTGCATCTGTCGGCTCAGAAGCCTGTGCATCCTGCGGAAGCGGAGAAGTCGTTGTTTTCTCAGTTCCCGTTGCATCTGCACTGGTCGTAGTTGCCATTGCACCATTGCTGTCACTGGAAG
This sequence comes from Clostridiaceae bacterium, assembly GCA_902362865.1. GTDB lineage: Bacteria > Bacillota > Clostridia > Lachnospirales > Lachnospiraceae > Claveliimonas > Claveliimonas acetigenes. Next base: position 4,233 of record CABIYE010000031.1, on the reverse strand, counting down.
TTTTCTGTTTCTCTGCCTGCTTCTTTGCCCATTCATAGTAAGGATTCTGCAACACATACTTTTCAGAAGTATTTCCAGCACCGTCTGTTACCGTAATCTCAATCTGTTTTGTAGTAAAATCTTTCTGTGTCAGCTGCACTCTCAGCATTCCATCCTTCAAGTCTGTATAAGTGGTGCCATTGACTGTTACCGCAGTAATCCCGGATACTGTATCATTCCCCTGAATCGTCAGCACACCATCTGTCAGGGACGCAGAGAGTGTCGGCTTTTCCGTGTCATAACACTTAATAGAGCGATTCTGCTCATAGACCTTCCCCTCACCATCTGTCACACGCACATACACTGTCTGATTTCCAGTGATCGTGATACTTCCGCTTCCGGTTACATCCTGCCAGCTTCCATCTTTTCCTGCTTTTGCTTCAATCTTTGCTATTGAGAAACCTTCCGACATATGGCTGGCATCCACCGTAACAGCAATGGTTGTTTCTCCCTGTTTCCAGCCATCCGGTTTCTCAATCGTGATTGCAGGTGCGGTATTCTCAGCTGCATAAGCAGTCTGTGTCTGGAGCAAAGGTGTTGTCAGGCAAAGAAATGTCGTTGCTGCAAGCAAGCTCTTTTTTACCCTGCTTTTAGTAATTGTTCTCTTCTTCTGTTTCATTTTTTCCAGATTCATCATCGGCTTTTGTTTCCTCCTTCTGTATCTCTACCCTGCCGGGCAGTTCATTTTTCATTCTCTTTTTGAAAGCTTCCAATTCCGGAATACTCATATCCATCGCACGGATAATTCTTACAATTTCCAGATTTTCCGCTTCTGTTTTTGCAATCTCCGCAGCCTTGAAACGCTTTAAGTCTGCTTCATATCTGGCTTTGGATGCTTCCATTTTTTCCTTGGCTTTCTCATAGTCAGCCGTTGCTTTTTCAAGACTTTTCATCTCTTCTCCTTTCCGGGCGGCTGTTACACCGCCCTTTTTCTTTACCAGCGTCCGAATCCATAAAAATGGCTTTGCCAATATGGTGAATTGATGGACGTGTACTGCACCGGATGACCGCAATGGATCATCTGACCATTGCCTACATAGATTCCAATATGCGTTACCGGAACTCCTGCATCATAAGTGCCTGTAAAAAAGATCAAATCTCCCGGCTGTGCTTCTGACTGAGATACCGGCGTGCAAATATCATACAGTCCCTGTGCAGTCAATCTTCCTGTATTCCTTACACCAGAGTTTGTCAGACAGTAACTTACAAATCCAGAACAATCAAATCCACTTGGAGAATATCCACCCCACACATACGGTGTTCCCAGATATCTCGCTGCTTCGTTCAACAAACGCTGTGCCGCTTCACTGGTGTATTCATTGCCGCCAAAGCCTGCCCCTTCTCCAGTTTCCAGATAAAAGATAGGGTTTAAGCGCTCTCCATTTTTCAGAAGTTCAATATGAAGATGGCTTCCTGTGGAATTTCCAGTATTTCCTACAAGACCAATTTCATCATCTTTCGTGACGGATGCACCTTCTGATACACTCCGGCTGCTTAAATGTGCATACCGCAGTTCATAGCCTTTACTGTCCTTGATCACAACATAATTGCCATAGCTGTCGTTATAAGCAGAAGTTGTAACCGTTCCGGTCAGCCCTGCCATTACTTTAGTTCCCTCCGGTGCTCCGATATCCATACCATTATGAAGCTGATTTGCTCCTGAAATTGGATGAATCCGGTATCCATAATAGCTTGTTACACTGGAATACCAGTTAAAATCAACCGGTGTCGCAAACATCTGTAAATTACCTTTCGTATCGTTATAGGCACTGAACAGTTCTTTCTGAAAAAATCCCAGCCTGTCCTGACAGATCGACATCAGATTTCCACTGTTTAAGGTGACATTCAGCACATCTACGTCTCTTGTCCTGGTCACTTCCACTTCCTGGCTTCCATTATCCTCTGCCAGATAGCATTCCCAGGTCTTATGACCATGTGCGGATGCTGCCGCATGACTGTCATAATAGACATCAAACTGTACACCGTATCTTGCGAAAGCTCCGGTATCTTCTACCGTATATTCGACACCATTCATGACCACCTTTGTTCCCATTGGAACAAACGGATTGGAAGCATCTACTGCTAAGGTATGATTGGCTGTTGGATATGCTCCACTGGCAGTCGGTCCTCCACTCCAAATACCACAACAGATTGGACAGTTACAATATCCGCTTGTTACAACCTGTCCCAACGATTCTCCAACTCTTACTGTTGCTGTCTCTGTCACAGTTTCATTGACTGCTTCAGTAGTCAGATGATATTGCTCTGTAAACAATGCATCCAGTTCAGGCTTGACCTGTTCAAAAGTAAACTCCTCATACTTTGCTGACAGATAACTGATCAGGATAAACGGATCATGCTCAATAGGTCCGATGTTATATCGGTATTCCTCATGTCCCGGTTCTTCAGACTCCATGTTGTTAATCCTCTCCTGCAGATTAGCTTCCAGCTGTGTATAATACAGTTCCGCTTCCCGGATTGCTTGATCCGATGACAGATAACTGGTTCCCGTGTAAGTGATCACATTTTGTAAAAACACTGCAGAGCATGACGTGACATTCGTTATAATCAGAAACATCAATCCGATCAGAACTGCCACACTGATATACACCTTCCGGTTTTCTTTAAAGAAATTGGTGACTTTGCCGCCAATCTTCTTGATATAATCAATCGTACCTTTTGTAGCTGTACCTACGGTCTGTTCACTTCGCTTTGCTTTGGCATAATCCCGTTTGATCTGTTGCTTCTGAATCTGTTTTTTTAGCTTCTTCTGCTCCTGACGGGCTGCCGCCTGTGTCTGTTTCTCTGCCTGTCTCTCCAGTCTGCTTCTCTTTCTGGAAGCCCTCTGTTTCCTTCGTCTGGCACTTCTCTGTTCCAGCCGGTAAATACCTTCGCAGCCTTCTTCCAACTTATAGGCACCTTCTACTGCCGCATTATCGTCTTCATTTTTACTGATCTCACGGTGCAATGCTGCGGAAGTTGCACTTCCTGCTTTCTTAACAACAAAAGCTTTTTCTGTTTTCACAGATTCCCCTTCCCCAAACTTCAGGCGGGATTTCTTCTTTCCAGAACCCTCTCCTTCATTTGCCTGATAAACCTGTGCCTTCTTGGAATGCTGCTTTGCTTCCTTTTTCTTTCTTGCTTCCTCATAAGAAAACTTTTTGGCTTTTTCCTTCTGTTTCTGATGACGGAAATTGACTCCATCCGTATCCATCTGGTTCAATTTCTCCATATCTTTGTCATTTTTCACAGAAGCACCAGTTTCCTCATAAGCAAACTTCAAACGTTGTTTTTGTTTTGGCTTTTTGCTGCCACCTGTCTGATTTCTCCGGCTGTCTCCTCTGTTTTCTGATAGATCAGCACGTTTTTCTTTCAGTCTCCCTGACTGTCCGGCTTCGGATTTTTCTGCAAGTCTGGATTCTTTTCCGACTTCAGCACGGATTCTTTTTCTATTTTGCTGTTTACTACTCTGTCCCAAATCCTCACTTTGCTTCTCTGTCCGTATCAGTTCCGGTGCATCCCTGGATTTTTGCACAGAGGGTCGAATATTTTTCCCACTCCGTTCAGACTGGCGGGGAGACTTATCCACAAGGTTTTCTTCTTTTTCCCCCTGTTTTCTTCCCATCTGCACATCACCGACACGGTTACTGACACGAACAGAAGATTTATCTGTCAGGTTTTCTTCCACCAGCCCATCCTTGGTCATCTTCTGGACTTTCTTGTCCCTGACTTTCATTCTCTGTTCTGCCACTACTTACTCCTCCTTCTTCGGATACCCTTTCCCTGCCTGTAATAAGCAGAGAAAAGCGATGCCGAAAACAGCACCGCCACTAAAAGTTAATACATATGAAATTGCTCGTAACATTGTTTTCTCCTTTGATTTAACCTGCTTCGGAAGTCTCCTCTAAGCGGGTTGTCATGATTTTATAGAGGGAATTCTTCGGGAATCTGTCTACAAATGGGATAATGACATTTCCATAGAACAAAAGTCCTTCCCCCTCATTACTGTTGGTTACATAGGACAGCTGGGTTGGTGAGATATTCAGCTGTTTTGCCAGAATCTGCCTGTCTCCGGAAGCCTGATTGAGCATATAAATGAAATCAGAGTTTTATAGTGATAGGTAAGCCTCTGATATCATCTCGGGCTTTTCCCCCACTCCACACCGTGCATGCGACTTTCACCGCACACGGCGT
>CABIYE010000030.1:29403-41454 GCA_902362865.1 Clostridiaceae bacterium | reverse complement strand
GTCTGTTTTCTGCCATTTTGTTCACTCCTTATTCTCTAGATTATATCTCAAATCCTTGAGAATGGGGTGTCAACTTTTTTTATACCACATCAGGACAAAGGTTCAGCAGACGCAAACCGTCCAAAAGAACCAGCAGACCAAAGAGAAAAACCGAAGCCTTGTAACAAAGAAAGGACAGAAGAAAAAATGAAACTGAAACATATCGCTCTCATTGGCAGTCTGTTTCCTATCCTATTTTCTCTGGTGCTTTTCTTTGGGGTGTTGATTAGTGCGGACAGCGACGACGAGAACAGCAACTTTTCTTCTGGCATTACGGGTATGAACCTATCCGCAGAAGTTTTGAAACATCAGCCTATGGTGGAAAAATACGCCAGAGAAAACGGTATCTCCGAGTATGTCAATGTACTGCTTGCTATCATTCAAGTAGAAAGTGGCGGTACGGCAGAAGATGTTATGCAGAGTTCGGAAAGTCTTGGTTTACCACCTAACTCTTTAGATACAGAAAGTTCAATCAAGCAGGGGTGTAAGTATTTTGCGTCCCTGCTTTCTTCCTGCAAAAATCAAGGTATCGACGATTTGAATGTAGCGATACAGTCCTATAACTATGGCGGTGGCTATGTGGGATATGTGGCAGGAAAAGGAAAGAAACACACTTTTAATCTTGCAGAGAGCTTCGCTCGTGAGAAATCGGGTGGAAAGAAAATAACCTACACCAACCCGATAGCTGTTGCGAAGAACGGGGGCTGGCGGTATGGCTATGGAAATATGTTCTATGTGGAATTAGTCAATCAGTATTTAACTGTTTCGCAGGTATCGGGAGAGCTGGCACAAAAGGTAATGAATGAAGCGTTGAAATATCAAGGCTGGAAATATGTGTATGGCGGTAGCAATCCCAACACTTCTTTTGACTGTTCGGGACTGACGCAATGGTGTTATGGAAAAGCTGGTATCTCCTTACCGAGAACGGCACAAGCACAGTATGACGCTACCCAACATCTTCCACTTTCGCAGGCAAAGGCTGGGGACTTGGTGTTTTTTCATTCTACCTATAATGCTGGAAGTTATGTAACACACGTTGGTATTCTCGTTTCGCCGACACAGATGTACCATGCAGGCAACCCGATAGGATATGCAGACCTAAGTAGTAGTTACTGGCAACAGCACTTAATCGGTGCAGGACGAGTAAAACAATAGAAAGGACTTGAAAATATGTTTAAGAAGAATAAGAAACAGACAGAAACTATCAAAGAACCAAAAGAAAAAAAGGTGCGTACTGTTAAGGTAGGCACACATAAGAAAGCCGTGATTGCGTTGTGGGTGGTACTTATTGCAAGCGTGAGCTTCGGGGTGTATAAGAATTTTACGGCTATCGACCAGCACACGACCCATGAAAAAGAAATCATTGAACTTCGCTTGCAGGACACCAACGGGATAGAAAATTTCGTGAAGAACTTTGCGAAGTCCTATTACACATGGAATAACAGCAAAGAAGCGATTGAAGCAAGAACGCAGGCAATCAACGGTTATCTGACAAAGGAATTGCAGGACTTGAATGTGGATACCATTAGAACCGATATACCGACCAGTTCCACGGTTACAGATGTGATTGTGTGGAATATCGAACAGTCGGGAACGGACACTTTTTCTGCCACCTACGAAGTAGATCAGCAGATAAAAGAGGGAGAACAGACAACAGCAATTAAAGCAACCTATACCGTGAAAGTCCATGTGGACGCTGACGGGGATATGGTAATCGTTCAGAACCCTACCCTTGCACCAGCAATCGAAAAATCAGACTATGAGCCAAAGACACCAGAAGCAGACGCAAGCGTGGACGCTGATACCGTAAATGACGCTACCTCATTTTTGGAAACATTCTTTAAGCTCTACCCGACAGCTACAGAAAAAGAACTTGCTTACTATGTATCGGGAAATGTGCTTGAACCTATCGGCAGGGACTACTTTTATTCTGAATTGGTAAACCCTATCTTTATAAAGGACGGCGACAATGTAAAAGTCAAGGTTGCCGTGAAGTTCCTTGATAATCAGACAAAAGCGACGCAAGTATCGCAGTATGAGCTTGTATTACATAAGGATAGCAACTGGAAGATTGTAGGTTAATAAAATATGGAAAGTTTGCTTGACATTCTTTGCTCGCAGGAGTATCATAAGATTAGAAAAGGAAAGTAAACTTTCCATTCGTTCAAGAAAGGGGTATGTTGTGAAAAATCGTTTAGAAGAATTACGAAAACAAAGAGGTATTAAACAAGAAGATTTAGCGACTGCTCTTGAAGTATCTCGTCAAACAATAGGCTCTTTAGAAAATGGACGCTACAATCCCTCTATTATGTTAGCCTTTAAAATTGCAAGGTACTTTCAAATGAGCATTGAAGAAATTTTTATTTATGAGGAGGAAAGTAAATGAAGCATAAGATACAAAAAGTAGAATTATTTGTCGGTGTAATAGTTCTTTTAGGTGGTTTACTAACTTATGGTTTAGGAGTACATCAACTATTACCTGTACCTCGTCCAGATTTGGTTGTCTATGGTACAACACTTATTGGAATAATATTGATTTTAATGGGGTGTGATATATTCAGTAAGCCGACAAAAGAAATGCAAATATTAGAAAATGATGAAAGAAATATCGCAATTACTAATGCTTCTCTTGCGAATGCTTATAAAGTAACACTTACATTATTGGTTCTTGTATTATTTGCTCTTATCTTTATGGGATATATGAGTAAAGTTGTATTTTTTTCGATAGTAGGAGTTATTGCTATCGGACAAATCACATGGGTTATAACAGCTCGTTATTTAGATAAGAAAATGTAGTCTTTTGAAAGGTGGAATTAACAATGAAGAAAAAATTACCATTTATCATTGAAATTATTATAGGCATAATCTTTATATGTTTTGGATATTTCGTTATTGATACTGACTACTACTCTACACTTTTTTATGCAATAGGGCTTGGTTTAGCTTTTGCTTCTGGTGTTCAATTATTGAAAATTTGTTATTATGAAATGCCAAAAAATAAAGAAAAATTGGAAAATATAAATAGAGAAAATCACATCAATAATGTTGATGAAAGAAAAGTATTTTTAAGAATGAAAGCTGGTTCTTTAGTGTATCAGATAATGACCTTCGTGTACTTGTTTGTTGCGTTTGTATTTGCGTTACTTCATATTGAAGCTTGGATTATAGGAGTTATCTTTGGGTTATTCCTACTGCAAACATTTTTAGGGATTGTTCTGTATAAACATTTTGAAAAACATTTTTAAAACATTCGCTAAATTATGATGAGGTAATACTATGATAGGACTTAAAAAACGAGATATTAAAAAAGCCTTGAAAGCAGGAGCAAAAGCTGGCGGTGTATCATTGGCTGATGTTCGGGCGGATATTGAAGCAACGATTGATGAAGCTATGAACAGCACCGACCCAGAAGTGCAGGCAAATTTCAAAAAGTATTTTGGAAATAAACGCCCTACACCAGAGGAATACATTTATACCATTACGAAAAAGACAAAGGTAAAATTATAATAAAAGGGTCGTGGAAATGCTTCACAGAATTGTGATCTGCATTATCACGGCTCTTTTACTCTCTGTTTACTTTCAAAACTGTAAGTGTAATTGAATACTGCCCTTGCTATAATTTAATTGTATTCCAAAACAAATAAATGTGGCAGGAAGAAAGGAGCGATTTTTAATGGAACACATTTTAAATTTAGAGCAAGTAAAAAAATACTACGGGGGTAACTCTGGAAATATCACAAAGGCAGTAGACGGTATTTCTATGTATGTAGATAAGGGCGAATTTGTCGCAATCATGGGAGCTAGTGGTTCTGGAAAGACTACCCTATTAAACTGTATCTCTACGATTGATACTGTAACCAGCGGACACATTACAGTCAATAATCAAGATATTACCAAAATCAAGGATAAAGATTTTGCTGATTTCAGACGTGAAAATCTAGGGTTCATTTTTCAAGATTTCAACCTTTTAGATACTTTAACGATTGGAGAAAACATTTCTTTATCATTGGTTATCAACAAACAGAACCCTACTGATATTGAGAAAAGAGTTCATGCTATCGCCGATAAATTGGGTATTCGTGATATTTTATCGAAATTTCCTTATGAAGTTTCTGGCGGACAAAAACAGCGTTGTGCTTGTGCTAGAGCCTTAATCAATGAACCGAAACTGATTTTAGCTGATGAACCGACGGGAGCTTTGGACTCAAAAGCTTCCAGATTATTACTGGAAACAATGTCTGAAATCAACAAGAAAATGCAGGCTACTATTTTAATGGTAACACATGACCCGTTTAGTGCGTCTTTCTGTGAACGTATTTTGTTCTTGAAAGACGGTAAAATATTCAATGAAATTTTCAGAGGGGAAAAAAGCAGAAAAGATTTCTTCAATGAAATACTGGATATATTAACCTTGCTCGGAGGTGAAGTGGGAAATGTTAGGTAAGTTAGCGTATAGAAATACAAAAAGAAATATTAAAGATTATTTGATTTATCTGATAACCGTTACTGCATCCTTTTCTCTTATATTTGCTTTTAATTTGGTGGCAAGTTCTGATGAAATTGTAAAGTTATGTTCCAGTATGGATGCATTTAAGAATTCATTGTTCGCTGTAAATATCCTTATTATTTTTGTGATATGCTTTTTGATCAACTATACAACGAAATTTATGTTTGAAAAAAGAAGTAAAGAATTAGGAACATATATGCTTCTTGGCATTAAGAAAAAAGAAATTGCCCACTTAGTTATAATTGAAAATATACTGTTGGGAATTTTAGCATTTGTATTAGCTATTCCTATTGGCTTTTTATTCAGCCAGTTTGTGTCGTTAGTAATTGTAAACTTACTGGGTATTCCAAAAACTCTCTTTATTTCTTTGAATTTTGTTTCTATTGGACTATTGATAATTTATTTTTTAACTATTTATGTTTTGGTTTTACTTAATCTATTAAGAAGAATAAGTAAAATGACGATACGTGATTTTCTTTACTTTGATAAACAAAATGAAAAGAAAATGTTCCGTGACAGTAAAAAAAGAAATGTCATTTTTGTTTTAAGTATTATTCTTGGTGCGATTTCTCTTTTTCTCTGGAATTCACGTTGTACTATGGATAATTTTAATAAGCAAGAAACACTTACCTATTTGATGGTAAGCGTAATCATGTTGATTATCAGCATTTATGGTATATCTACAACTTGTGCAGATATGTTCTTGACTGTTTTGTTAAAGAATAAAAAAATGAAATATCAAAATGATAATCTGTTTGTAGCAAGAACATTTGCTTCTAAAGCAAGAACAATGAGCTTCACATTTGGTACATTGTCTATGTTGATTTTAATTTCACTGCTGGCTCTGAATTATTCTAGTATCAACAAAGCTTCGTATGATATCAGCGTGAATTTAAATGCACCATATGATGTACAACTCTTTGATGATAAGCAGGTATTTGATGAATATATTCGAGTAATTGAAGAAGAATATACGATTGATAATACCATTGAGTACGACATTTATAAAGAGCCGAATCATCAGGTACAAAATTTTTTCCAATCAGAATATTATGATTTTGACCCAGTCTTGAAGTTAAGTGATTATAATAGATTACTAGAATTAAGAAAGATGCCGTTGCTTTCTTTAAATGATAACGAATACTATATAGTTACAAATAGCAAGTTTGCATATGAGGTTGAAGATAACAAAGATATTGAAACCATAACAGTAGCAAATAAAAATTTGAAATTAAAAGGATATGACACTAAGTCTTATTGGAACTCTATAACTAATACTGGCAGATTTGTTGTTGTACTTCCAGATAAATATGCTCAAGGACTTGAAGTATCAGAAAATCATTTGATTATAGATACAAAAGAAGATACAGACGCAGAATTAGAAAATAAGATAAAAGAAGATATGCAACATCAATTAGTAAAGGTTGATGAAAATGGAGAAATAAATGACGAATCGTATAGAGTAAACGTAAGAGGTGCAGAAATAGAACAACAAAAAGCAATGGTTGCAATAGTAGTCAGTCTGTTTATGTATATTGCATTTATCTTGATTTCCGCAGTAGGGACAATTTTGGCAGTTCAATCATTGAGCGACTCTACTAAATACAAATATCGCTACCTGACCTTGCGAAGATTAGGAATAAATGACAAGTCGCTATTTAAGACAATCAGAAAACAATTATTGATATTATTTTGTGTCCCTGCAATATCAGCAATATTATGTTCTTTCGTGATGATGTCGTCATTGAATAATGTGTATCAACAAATTTTGGGAGATAAACACCTTTATCTAATGTACTTTGGCTTGAATTTAATTATCTTCTTCCTAATTTATAGTATTTACTGGATAGCAACGTATATCGGTTTCAAACGAAATATCAATGAGGCGAGTTAGATTTTTCTAGCTCTCCTGCTGTGGAATTATTATAATGGTAAATCAAGGGGGTGTTGAAATGAGAATAGCAATTATCGAAGATGATGAAATCACTCGTTTGGAGCTTTCTAAATTATTGAACACACAAGGATATGAAACAGTTTTATTGACTGACTTTGGAAACCTGACAGATGAATTAAAGCAATATTCCATAGAACTGGTTCTGCTTGATATTAACCTGCCGTATGAGAATGGCTATGAAGTATGCAGGAAAATAAAACAAGTCATGCCAGTACCGATTATCTTTGTAACAAGCAGAGATACAAATGCTGACGAATTGAAAAGTATTCAAGTGGGTGGGATTGATTTTATCACAAAGCCATATGATACGCTTATTCTTCTTGAGAAGATCAAGCGTGCATTGCAGTTGTCAAACCCAAACAATTTCCGTGAGCTTGTCAAAAAAGATTGTACCCTTGATTTACACTTATCCATTTTGAAATATCAAGAGCAAAGCATTGAACTGACAAGAAATGAATTTCGTATTTTGTACTACTTCTTTATGAACGAAGATAAAGTTATTAGCAAAGAAGAACTATTGGAAAAGCTGTGGAACGACAAATATTATTTAGACGAAAATGTATTACTGGTTAATATGACTCGTCTAAAAAAGAAAATGAAAGAAATCGGTATTGTTCATTTATTGGAAAATATACGAGGAAAGGGTTGGAAACTGTGAGTTTTTTTACATTCTTAGAAGAAAAAATAACAGAGATATTGTTTCAGCTTTTCTTTCTTGCCTTAGTAGCATTTCTCTTGATTTTCTACGGTGTAGATATGCTATTTGTTGTATTGCTGGTAATTCTGTTCATCAGCATACAAGGGCTTTTTCAATGGTGTTTGTATCGGAAGAAACGTAACGCTTCACAACATATTATTGATTTAGTAGATGGACTGGAAGAAACCTATTATATTGCAGACGTTTTACCAAAGCCAAAAGAATTTCAAAATGAAGCCTATTACTACGCACTAAAAAAAGCCTGCAAATCTATGAATGATGAAATCGGCAAAATCACAGAAGAAAAGCAGGACTATCAAGAATATGTGGAAAGTTTCGCCCATGAAATAAAAATACCGATAGGAGCATTGTCTTTGACGTTTGACAATACAAAAAATTACACATTAAAAAAAGAAACAGACAAAATATTTCAGTTAGTGGAACAAATGCTCTACTATGCAAGAAGCGAAAATACGGAAAAAGACTATTTTGTAAAACAGTTGCAGTTAGACGAAGTGATACATAATGTCATTCTGAAATTCCGTCATTCGCTTATGGAAAGAAAAGCAATTATCAATATCCATGACATAGAAAATGTCATTTATACTGATGAAAAATGGCTGACATTCATTCTATCTCAAATCGTGCAAAATGCGATTAAGTATTTTGATAAGCAAGAAAATAAGCTGACGATATACAGTCAAGACAATGGTACAAATATATTGCTTGTGATTGAAGATAATGGTTGTGGAATAAAAGCGTCTGATTTATCCCGTGTATTTGAAAAAGGTTTTACGGGTTCAAATAGAAACAAGGCAAATGCAACGGGTATGGGACTGTATCTATCGAAAAAATTATGCGATAGGTTGGGCTTGAAATTGGATATTGCTTCTACGGAAAAAGAATATACAAGACTGACCATTACATTTCCAAAAGGAACAGTTCATAATTTTTCAGAGTAATTTGAAAACCATGCCAACATTGATACGGTGCTTTAAGTGGGCTTGCATTATGGAAAGCTTTAAGTACAATTCTTTGCAATCAAATTCCACCTAATAGAACACTATTTTTTACAGTAATAGACGATTGAATTTAGGAGTGATACCATGATAGGGCTAAAAAAACGTGATATAAAAAAAGCATTGAAAGCTGGTGCAAAAGCTGGCAGTGTATCATTTGCTGATGTTCGGGCTGATATTGAAGCAACGATTGACGAAGCTATGAACAGTACAGACCCAGAGGTGCAGGCAAATTTCAAAAAGTATTTTGGAAATAAACGTCCTACGCCAGAAGAATATATTTATAAGATTACCCAAAAGACAAAGGTTTAAATGTTTATCCCGCTTCCTGCGAAGCGGATTTGCAGTATAAACTATGTGATAGAACATTAAGTTTAAAAAATTACCCCACGTAACGTATTGCTTGTAACGCTACGTAATGACATAAAATGAAAACAGAAAAGAGGAAAAGGCTATGTCAAAATATACGACAGGAGAAATAGCAAAGCTTTGTGGAGTATCTGTTAGAACAGTGCAGTATTATGATGAACGTGGTATCTTAATACCTAGTGAACTTTCTGAAGGTGGCAGACGACTTTATTCAGAAGATGATTATAAAAAACTGAAAATCATTTGCTTTCTTCGTGATGCAGGTATTTCAATTAAAAGCATAGGAGAATTGTTATCTGAAAGTAATCCTAGCAGTGTTATTTCTGTTTTGCTTGAAAAGCAAGAGCAACTTCTTCAAAATGAAGTAAAAGAAAGACAAGAGCAACTTGCTATGCTAGAGGGCATAAAGAAAGCACTGAAAGGAATAGAAAATTTCTCTGTTGAATCAATCGGAGATATAGCTTATGCAATGGAAAACAAAAAGAAAATGAAGCAGTTACACGCAGTTCTGTTGATAACAGGTATTCCCCTAAATATAATTCAGTGGGTTAGTATTATTTTATGGATTACTACTGGAATACAGTGGTTATTTTGGGGATATATCTTGGTAGCGATTCCATATGCAATTTTTATAATACGATTTTTATCAAAAAGGATAGTATATATCTGTCCACAGTGTCATGAGATATTTAAACCTCATCTGAAAGAGTTTATTTTTTCAAATCATTCCATGACGCTCAGAAAACTGACGTGTACCAGTTGTGGATATCATGGTTTTTGTGTTGAAACCTATCGAGAGGAGGAAAAAAATAATGAATAATGTTACTGAATTTTTACCGTTTTTAGTACCGTTAGTAATCTCAGAATTAGCCCTGCTGGCGTATACACTTTATCATATTCTAACTCATAAGAGCTATAAAAGAGGTAATCGTACTTTATGGCTTATTGTTGTGATTGTTGGTATGCAATTTATTGGACCTATCCTTTATTTCTTGCTTGGGAAGGAGGATTCTTAACGTGGATATGCTTCGTATCACAAACTTAAAGAAACATTTTGGGGATAAAGAAGTTTTGACAGGGTTAAATTTATCTGTACCCGAACATAGTGTTTTTGGTTTTGTAGGGGAAAATGGTGCTGGCAAGACAACAACAATGAAAATAATCTTAGGGCTTCTAAAGTCGGACAGGGGTGAAGTATTTGTATCTGGTGAAAGGGTAAAATACGGACAAACTGCAACTAATCGTTATATTGGGTATCTTCCTGATGTTCCAGAGTTTTACTCCTTTATGACAGCAAGAGAATATCTTAGATTATGTGGAGAAAGTTTGGAAATGGGAAAAAACGACATTGAAAAAAGAAGTGATGAACTTTTAACTCTTGTTGGTCTTTCCAAAGAAAATCATCGTATTAGAGGGTTTTCAAGGGGAATGAAGCAACGACTTGGGATTGCACAAGCACTTCTTGGACGCCCCAAAATTTTGATTTGTGATGAACCGACTTCTGCACTCGACCCGATTGGAAGAAAGGAGATACTTGATATTCTACTTTCTTCCAAAAAACAGACAACGGTATTGTTTTCAACACATATTTTATCTGATGTTGAACGAATCTGCACAGATGTTGCTTTTTTAAATAATGGAAAAATAGCTATGCAAGGAGCAGTTGCCGATTTAAAAAATGTGTGTTCTTCACACGAATTTATTGTGGAAACAATAAAAGCAGACGACGCTGAATATCTTTCTAGTGTATTCACAGACGCTCAATTAACCGCAAAAGATACTCTTTTATTCTTGGGCGAACAATTTAAAATGTTTGAAGTGCTTGAATTTATTACAGAACATAAAATATTAATTTCTAAAATCGAGCGTGTTGAACCCTCACTAGAATCTCTATTTATGGAGGTGGTGTCAAAGTGAAATCGTTTATTGCTTTTTTAAAAAAAGAAGTTTTTGAATGTATCAGAAGTGGAGAACTTACATTTTTCTGTATTCTGTTTTTGATTTTTGGCATTATGAATCCAGCAATTGCAAAACTTACGCCGTGGATGTTAGAAACGCTTTCTGATTCTTTGGCAGAACAGGGAATGATGGTTACAGAAGTTACAGTGAATGCTCTTACGTCGTGGACACAGTTTTTCAAAAACATTCCTATTGCGTTAATTGTATTTGTGTTTCTGTATAGCGGAATATTTACAAAGGAATATGAAACAAATACTCTTATACTTATTTTAACTAAAGGACTATCTCGCTATAAAGTAGTATTTGCAAAATTTTTTGTGATGTTTACAATGTGGACGATTGGGTATTTGTTATGCTTTGCTGTAACTTATGGATATAACGCATTTTTTTGGGATAACAGTATTGCTGTTGGACTACTGCCTGCTATGGTACATTGGTGGTTGTTTGGGGTATGGATAATAGGTCTTATTGTTTTATTTTCCGTTCTTGTTAAAAGTTATACGGGAGTGCTTTTAGGGACTGGTGGCAGTGTTCTAGGTGTGTATCTTATTAGCTTTTTTCCTAAAGCTTGGAAATACACTCCGACTACTCTAATGGAAAGTGCTTCTTTGCTGATTGGTACTAAATCTATTGAAGATTATGGAATTGCAGTCCTTATAACTATTTTATTGGTCGTTATTTGTTTGATTGTAAGTATTACTGTAATGAATAGAAAACAGTTATAATGTTTAGACTTTCAAGTTATATTATTATATTACTTTTTGATGATTATTTATTTTAATTGGCATAGGTGGAAAAAATATGTGATTTGATTTTTATAACAGTTTCCTTTCAAAACTACACTAACATTATTAAGGTGCTTTAAGGGGGATTGTATTATGGAACATTTTAAGCGAAATTCTATACAATCATACACTACCTAACAGCTTTTTATTAAAAACTGAATATTTTATAGCTTTAATAGCTCGTATAAAACTATATGTTTTGTGCGGGCTTTTTTCATGCCTAAAAAAATTTTTAAATTTTTTCGGTTTCAACTTAGCAAATCACACCTGCCGTTCCCTATATGGTGCGGAAAGAGGGATAACCACTTTTCACGTCGTAACGGAAAGGGGGTGCGATTGATGAAACCGTCTGACTTCCAGAAAACAGTTCAATGCCGTTTTGAAAGTTGTTTGAAGAAAGTTGTCCGACATGTTGTTAAGGACTATCAGAAGAAATTAAAGCGACGACAAAAGGAAGAAACGCTTTTTTGTGAACTTCCAGAAATCGTTGTAGAAAGTCTGGCTGTCTGGGACGACTATGATACGGACTATACGATTTTCAATGTATGCGGTAGTGATATTCGTATTTGTGATGATGAACTGGCAGAAGCCTTGAAACATTTGTCTGAGCGTAATCGAGAAAATTTGCTGATGTATTATTTTTTGGAAATGAGCGATACCGAGATTGCAAAAAGACAAAATATTTCAAGAAGTGGTGTTTTTCAAAACCGACACAATTCACT
>CABIYE010000030.1:0-29119 GCA_902362865.1 Clostridiaceae bacterium | reverse complement strand
TGATATTGCCTTAGAAATCGAAGAAGAATAACAAGCAGTAACCGCAGAGCATGATTGGTTCAATCCCCTCTTTCCTGCTCTGCACCTGTTTTTACATGAAAGCAACACGCTTTCGCCACAGCTCTTTGACAACTGAATAAAGCAGACAGATACGTTTGTGAGATAGCGAGCCACGGGGACTGTACGCCACGACCTTTTCAAAAGAAAGCGAGCGACCCACGCAGTGATCCGAGAGCGACTGTTGGAAAAGTCGTTTTGCCACGACCTATCCTCACAGAATAATGATACGTCCGCATGGTGCGGTTCTGCCCACAAGAATGGGAATAGTTGAGATACTAATGGAGCTTTCCAAAGCCGTCTGTCTGCTTGTAAAAAACAACACACAGTAAAGGGGGTGCATAGATTATGAACAATACTGATGTGCCTATCTGGGAAAAATATACACTGACGATTGAAGAAGCGTCTAAATACTTCCGCATTGGCGAAAAAAAATTGCGTAAATTAGCCGAAGAAAATATTGACGCTGGCTGGGTTATCGTGAACGGTAATCGTATTCAGATTAAGCGAAAACAATTTGAAAAAATCATAGATACATTGGACGAAATCTAATGTCATTGAGCCGTAGATATGGTATAATAAAGTATAGCGTATCACGGCTCATTCCATGACGGAAAGGAGCTTTACACTATGTCTAATGTAAAACGAAAAGACAGTAAAAATCGCAATTTGCGTAATGGAGAGAGCCAGCGAAAAGACGGAAGATACGTTTATAAATATACCGATATATACGGAAAGCCACAATTTATCTATTCTTGGAAACTTGTACCGACAGACAAGACACCTGCTGGAAAGCGTGATGATATTTCATTGAGGGAAAAAGAAGCACAGATAAAAAAAGACCTTAACGACGGTATCGACACAGTCGGCGGTAAAATGACAGTCTGCCAGCTTTACGAGAAAAAGAACAGCCAAAGAAAGAACATCAAGAGGGCTACCGAAAAGGGACGACAGTATCTTATGAACGCTCTGAAAAATGACCCATTGGGTATGAGGGCGATTGATACTGTTAAGCAGTCGGACGCTAAAGAATGGGCTATCAGAATGAGTGAAAAAGGATATGCCTATACAACAATTGATAACTATAAGCGTTCCTTGAAAGCGTCATTTTACATGGCGATACAAGACGACTGTATCAGAAAGAACCCATTTGAATTTAAACTAAGTGATGTTCTGGAAGATGATACAGAGCATAAAGTTATCCTTACACCAGAGCAGGAAGAACGCCTGCTTGCCTTTATGGAAAAGGATAAGATTTACAGCAAGTATTATGATGAGGTTGTGCTTCTGTTGGAAACGGGACTTCGTATTTCTGAATTTTGCGGACTGACGACGCATATTGATATGCAGAACAAAATACTCAATATAGACCACCAGTTATTGAAAGACAGCGAAATCGGCTACTATATTGAAACGCCAAAAACCAAAAACGGAAAACGGGAACTTCCATTGACAGAACGGGCTTATCAAGCAATCCAAAGAATACTAAAGAACAGAGGAAAGGCACAACCGCTGATTGTAGGTGGTTACAGCAATTTTCTATTCTTAAACCGTGAGGGCTTGCCTAAGGTTGCAGGAAACTATGAGGGTATGGTGCGAGGGCTGATTAAGAAGTATAACAAATATCACACGGACAAGTTACCGAACATCACACCACATTCATTCCGACATACTTATTGTACGAATATGGCAAACAGAGGAATGAACCCAAACACCCTGCAATATCTCATGGGACACGCCAACATAACCATGACACTTGGCTATTATGCACACGGTACATTTCAATCTGCAAAAGCAGAACTGGAAAGACTGGCTTGTTAATATCGGAGCGTATATTTACTACTCATTTACTACTTTTGGTTGCATTTTCATGCTGGTAAATGCCAGCTTATGCAAGGTATCTTCCGAAAAGAAAATACCGATAAAGCCCTAAAATACGGGATATATCGTCATTTACCAACTTATGAAAAGATAATCAGAAATTTAGTAAGTTTTTTACCTAAATAATCACTTAATTTATGCACTTCTCCGTTCTGATCCGGCAATTCAAACTCCGGTGCTTTTATTCCTAACTCTAACATTTACTATTCCTCCGCTTTTGTACTTTCCACCTGTTTTCTTGTTCTTTTATTGCCTGAAATCATTTTATGACCAGAATAGACTGCCATAATCATGCATATCAGAGAGCCAAATGCAAAGTATTTGTGTGCTGCTTTTAACCCTTTATATCCTGTATAAAAAGTTCCAATCATTGTGATTAAAGCTCCTACTGACCAATATTTATGTGCTTTCATGTAATTCCTCCATTTTTTCAGTGTATTCAATTCTAATTATACGCTACCATATTCCTATGTCAATTTGATAATAGAGCACTCCTATAAAATTTTTCAAAATATCATTGTCAAAACTATGTTTTGTTATCCTTTAATTTATCTTTGAAATAATTGACAAAAAGCTTGCTTTCAGGAGATTACTATTTAATCTCTTTTCCATCTATATATAGTTGAAATTTATCAGGATTATTGACAACATCATAGTCCTTTCCGTATTCTACAGGTCTATATTCGGCTGTCATTACCGATTCCCCGTCTTCAATATCCTCTTTCCATAAATAGATGTTCATATCAATGCTCGTCGCATATCCTCTATCTGTGGAGAATTTTGTCGAATGAAAAGAATCATCCTTGTACATCTGCAAAAGTTTTCTTGCAAACGCTTCTCTATCCTCAATATTTTTCCGGTTAGCAACCACGGTAATATTTACATCTAGATTTACGGAAAATGTTCCAACTACATCCGGTTCGCCTTCCTTATGACCAGATTCAGATTTCCCATAAATACTTCCTGCAGCAATTATCAAGATCACTGCTCCTGAAATCAATGCAATTATCTTTTTCTTCATCTTTTTATTTTCCTTTTAGTTTTTTTACTGCGTAATTGATTACTTCTTCCGGTGTAGGTCTTTCTCCTTTAAGTGTCATTTTCTTCCATTCTTCCTGCACAGCCGGATCAGGATTATCAAATCCTGCATCTATGGCTATCTGCATTTCTCTGCGTACTTCTTCTGGTGTTGTGTTGTACTTTTCTGCAATCTTCTGATAAATAGTTTTCTCTCTCATTCATTTTCCTCCGATATATAATTGGAATTATGTCTTGTTCTATAGAACCAATTTAGCATATTTCTATTATCATGAAAAGACACTTTACAATTTAAAGCGGAATAAAAAGTCAAAAAAAAGAAGAGCTACTTGCTCTTCCCATTTTGTCATATTACTCTTCCAATAATGTATGAATTACTTTGATAATTTTTTTCTGCTCTTTGATCGGAAGTTTTTCTATTTTCTCTGTCAGCTCATTGGTAACACCTGTAACTGAATGTGCCACAACATCAATCAAAAGAGTATCTGCAGAAACATCTAATGCATTTGCAATTGCAACAAAGGTATCCAATTTTGTAACTTTCAAGCCTCTCTCTATTACACTCACATGCGTCGGACTTAAATTTACTAATGCAGCCAGTTCCTCTTGCGTGAGATTTTTTGCTTCTCGTGCTGATTTGATTCGCTGTCCTACTGCCTTCAAATCCATCGTAACACCTCCTCCAGAACGAATAATCGTTCTGGATTTAGTATACTTGTGGATATCTTAAATATACAGAATCGCAAAGCCAAGTTCTAATTCTACAGAACTATATTTCAAGATTTTCTTTGCATATTCGTAAAATAGAGTTATGATTGAAGCAGCTAAATCAAAGGAGGTATCAAATCATGAAATCACATAAATACTGGTCCCTAGGCGCACTTTTCTGTATGTTGGGATGCATTTATTCTGGAATCAGAAAATCTATGACTGCACATAAATACTTTGCCTATTCTTCATTGCTTTGTATGGGCATGTCCATTTATTCCGGTCACAAACTGGTTTCTCCAAAGAAGAAAAAAATCACTGAATCAAACAATAGTGAAAATAATTGAACAAAAAATTGACCTCTATTCATCAAAGACAAAGTTGCTGGAGAGTTTTTTCCCTCCAACAACTTTCTTCATCTTTAAGCCATTGAAACACAATACTGTCCAATCAACTTCATCCAACTATTATATTTATTCTTTTCACACACCTTTCGGCAAATTTCATTTTCCATCAGTACACAGAACATCTTATCATAATCAAATGCCCAAACAGCACCATTCACATGGTTTTCCACTGCTTTCTGATCTATGCTTTTCAAGCGTGTGACCATTTTCTCAATTTCTCCATTTCCCAAGTTACCGATATTTTTGCAGATAAACCGAAAGAAATTCAACGTTGCATATTCGTCATGCCAATGGAACTCTTCTGGATTGTTTTTTATTTTACTGGCTCGCTGCTGTTCTTTGATTATCTGAGCAGCTACACCTTTCATCGAATCTTCGTATCTCATATTACTCACCTACTCTTCCTCTACGCCCAGTGACGGTTTAAATCTTTTATCCTTTGCCTGCGGTACCACGATCTCATAAAAATAAAATCCTAAATATCCAAGGGCCTGCTTCTTCATTTTATAAAATGAAGTCCTGCCTACTCCTAACTCCTGTTGTACTTCCACGTCTGTCTTATTATAATGACTGCAAAAACAGGAATGAAGAACCTCACTGAGCATCACACCATTCGGTGCATAGAACTTTACCAGTGTCATTCCACGATAGATCATATCTGACAAGCCGTAAATGATCATCAGGTTATTCATTTCCCGGTGCATCTTTGGCACATCTAACTGATTGTTATAAATACTCAGATAACTCAACGCATATGCCATATCTTCATTGATTTTCTCCTGGCACTCCATATCCAGTTCTTCTAATACAATCTGATTTTCCAAAATCAATTTCTGATAGCTTGTCATCAGTTCTTTGATATCTGTATAATGTCTCTCCATCGTTACTTCCAGATAATCCTGCGCATGGCTTGCCATCTGGAAGGTAATCTCTTTCATTGATTTAATTGCATAATCTCTGTCTGTCATCAGTTTCAAAATCTCCTTATCATCATCACACTAACTGGCGGTCTTTCAGACCAGTTCGCTTTCCCCATGATTTTGATGGGAAGCAATTACTTACTACAACTTGCAGAAGCGGATATCCAAAAGGCATTGTGGGAGCTGCCTTTGCTGACCGGAATCCCTCTTCTTATGTAAAACCTGCAGGAATATAAAGGGAAAGTGACTATCCCTGCCGGTTAATAATCCAAATAATATCGTCTATACCAATCTCTCCTTATGCTGTTTTTCTCTCCATAAACCATTTATCCACTTCGTAAAACAAGTGGCTTTCCTGCCCCTGTATCATACAGGTGTACATCATTCCTACACCGCCTGCCTTTCTGCTGGCGCATCGCTCGATTTTCAAAATTCTGTCAATGCTATACTTTCTTCCATCCTCCCATGTAAAAAATATGGGAACCAGCTGTCCGTCTTTACGAAACTCTGCTACTACATCTACATATACTTTGTTCATGCCGACACCTCACTATAAAATCTCAATTGCTCTTGGCGATGCCGGGATTCTGCGGATATATCCATTTAACTCCAACTGCTTGATTCTGGAAAATGCTGATGATGTTGATTTCACCCCGATCAATTTTCCAAATTCCCGTACTGTCGGCGGATATCCATGCTCCTTCGTATAATCCAAAATACACTGATAACTTTCTTTCTGTTTTCTGGTTAATGCTTTTTTCAAATCTATCCCTCCAATTATCCATGAAAATAACTGTGTGGATGGATCGTGTGCGTACCAGCGTCTAAGTGGGATAAGACTTTATCCTGATACATTGCCGCTCGCTGTATACTGAAATAACCAAACCGTCGTCTGATCTCATCTACAGTACGATCCAGCTTCTCTAACTTTTCCTTTTTCTCCTGATTTCCAAATAAATCCAACTGCACGGGAATATCATCTAACACAAGATCCGCAGCTCGGATTCCCAGGCTTCTAATGGGATATTCCCATTTGTAATTATCTTTAAATAGCTGAAATGCTGCAGTTACAATCTCGTTTGTAATATTCGTTGGCTGTCGTAAATGTATCTGTCTGGAAAAACTATACAATCCATTATCTCGAACTGTAATTTCTACTGTTTTGCATTTAAATCCATGTTTCCGCAATCGTGCAGCTACACTTTCTGCCAATGCTATTTGAATGATCCATACATCCAGATCATTTTCCAGATCTCTCGGTGTTGTAGTGCTATTACCTATCGACTTTACTGGTGCTTCATATCCTTCCTTGCAAACCGGATCTTCATCCCAGCCATTTGCGAAAGCCCATAATACATTTCCTATTTTTCCAAAATGACTCTCTAACAACTTTTCGTCTGATTCCGCAAGTTGCCCGATTGTCCGGATTCCAAGTTTTTGCAATTTCTTATTTGTCTGTCTTCCGACATAAAGCAAATCTGACGCTGGAAGCTGCCATATCCTGTCTTTATAATTTTCTCGATTAAACTCTGTGATTGCATCCGGCTTTTTATAATCTGAACCAAGTTTCGCATAAATCTTATTCCAGGAAATTCCAATACTTACCGTTACACCCAATTCGTATTTAATCCGATGGCTGATTTCTCTTGCAATCGTCATTCCGCTTCCTTTCAGATTTCTGCTGTCCGATACATCCAGCCAGGCTTCATCAATTCCATATGGCTCGATCTTGTCCGTATACTCCGAATAGATTTCTCTTGCCATCTTTGAAAATCTCAAATACAAATCCATCCGTGGTGGTACAAATATGATTTCCGGACAAATCTGTTTTGCCTGCCATAATGCCATTCCGGTCTTTACACCTTTTTGCTTTGCAATATAATTTGCTGTCAGCACAATCCCATGTCTGGCTTCCGGATCGCCACCGACTGCCAGCGGCATTCCGGCAAATTCCGGATGATGCAGCATTTCTACACTGGCATAAAAACAGTTCATATCACTATGCAGGATCACACGCTCACTCAAACTTTTTACCTCCCAGCTGTTTCCTTCAACATGATGTCTTATCAATTTTTGTATGTTTAGTATATATCGACATTCCGGAGATAGTCAAGTAACATCTTGGTTGTATTTTCTCCATTTCGGAGATTATTGTTGATTTTATTTCTGACATACGGTATAATGCATATAGAAAATTCAAATAGAAATGAGGCGAACAAATGCGTGATTTCGGGGAAATATTAGCAGAAAATAGAAAAAAGAAAGGATACTCTCAATCAGATCTTGTAGACCTGCTTTCTCAGGAAGGTATTCAGGTCACTACAAAAGCAATCTCCAAATGGGAGACCAATGCACGAGAACCAGCTTTACATGTTTTCCTGACACTTTGCCAGTTACTTGATATCGAAGATATATATGAATCCTTCTTTGGAGAAAACCCATATAACATTATGAGTGGATTGAATGAAGAAGGCAGAAATAAATTGATTGAATTTGCTGATATTTTGAAAGCTTCTAAAAAGTTTTCTCCACTGTCTGCAAAAATTATCCCATTCCATCATCCTGTAGAAATTACCTGGGAACCAGTTTCTGCTGGTACTGGAAATTATCTGGAGGATTCTGTAAAAGAAACCTATGATGTAGGACACCTTGCTCCTGAGCAGACTGACTTTGGTGTACGGATTTCCGGTGACAGTATGGAGCCACTTTATCATACAGACGATGTTGCATGGATTCAGAAAAAAGATTCTCTTGCTAATGGTGAAATTGGAATCTTCTATCTCAACGGCAATACTTACATCAAGGAATTACACGATGAGCCAGATGGTGTTTATCTGATTTCTTTAAATCAAAAATATCGTCCTATCCAGGTTTTGGAATCTGACTCTTTTAAGATTTTTGGAAAAGTAATCGGGAAATGCAAAGGTGCAGAAATTCCGGGATTCCATTAAATTTCAACAGCAGGTTCATGATCCTGCTGATAACAATAAGCAAAGGAAGTGATTGAATGGCAATCAATAATACACTAAAAGATATTCGTGAAGAACGGAATCTCATTCAAGCAGATTTGGCTGAAGCCATAGGTTCCTGCAGCCAGACTATAGGCCGCATCGAACGTGGAGAACGTAATCCCTCTCTTGAGATTGCAATCCGGCTGGCACATTACCTGAAAGTGCCTGTAGAAGATATTTTTCAGGTTGAAGACTAGAAACACAACTGCCAGAAAACCGAGGAGTAAAATCCCCGGTTTTCCTTTTCTCAAAAATCAGTGTAATCCTTTTACGAAGTCCGCTGCGTTTTTCATATCTTCTTCATTCGGATGGTCTTTAGCAATACCTCCAACCAGTTTAAATGGTCCGAATGTGTCATACCCTTTACAGCCAAATTTTCCAACCACACTGGCATGTCTTTTATCCAAAATCTGCTCTATGGTTTTATAATTCGCACTCCCGCCATAAGTACAGATCAGAAATATCTTTTTGTCGTCCGGTAGATTCTTCTCTGCAAATTCCAATATCGACTGATGAAACTTTGAAAAATAGATTCCTGATGCAAACCCAATCATATCATAACTGCTCAGGTCTGCATCTGGCTGTTTCACAGCATCAATCAAATCCACCTGACATTCTTCTGCGATCCTCTTTACTAATTTTTCTGTATTTCCATGATGCACAGATGCGTATACTATCGCTGTTCTCATTTTTCTTCCTTTCTGTCTGCTCCGTCAATCAGGTCATAGCTCATATCCAAAAAGTCCAATATCTTCGCTTCACTGACTGAACCATCCAGTAAAATTGTGATCCAGTGCTGTTTGTTCATATGGTATCCTGGCAAAAATCCAAAGGTCTGAATAATCATACTTGTCATTTCCGGATCACATTTTACATCCATAATATCGACAAATTCATTTCCTTCTAATCCTAGTTTGCATTTTTCAACGCTCATGACCACAGCATACCATTTTCCATTCTTATGTCGCAACACAGCATTATCTGGTGATTGTGCCCATAAATACTCCGGCATCGTACCATACTGTTTCTTCACATATTCAAAAATTTCTTCTTTCTTCACAATCTATTCAACTCCTGATTCTCCTGATATCCTGCCCATAATCATACCATATTTTCACTTCCCGTGCTACCTGCCAAATTCTTTTGCATTTTCCCGGTTCTCCTGACTTTAACTAATAGAGGGGTAAAACAGCAAGGACAGGAAGTGAGGATACACTTCCGGGAAATCCCAATTTAGGGTACCCTGCCCTAAATTGAAAAACGTTGAAAGCAACGATACTACTGTCCTCTCAGAAAGGAGAACCCACCAATGGCTGAAAGAAAGAGAAACAAAGAAATCCATTTTTATGTCACCGAAGAAGAAAGGAAGCTTATACGCAGGAAGATGATAGAATCAAAAACCAAAAACATGGGAGCTTATCTGCGTAAGATGGCAATCGACGGTTACATCGTCAACACCGATACCACCCCACTGAAGAAACAGTATGAGGAAATGCACAAGATTGGTGTAAATATCAACCAGATTGCAAAAAAGGTAAATACCACCGGAGATCTATATCCAGAAGAAATGCAAGAATTGAAAGAGATGGTGAAAGAATTATGGCGTATCTTAAAATCTTTCCCATTAAGGTAACTGACAAGAAAGCTCTGGACTATATTACAAATCCAGATAAGACAGATGAAAAACTGTTAGTTTCCAGTTTTGGCTGTTCCCCGGAAACTGCAGATCTTGAATTTTCTATGACAAGAGAAATGGCAAAAAAGAATGGAATGGATAAAGGCGATAACCTGGCATTTCATCTGATCCAATCATTTAAACCTGGAGAAGTTGATGCCGAAAATGCCCATCGCTTAGGTCAACAATTTGCTGACGAAGTGCTGAAAGGAAAATATGAGTACGTGATCAGCACACACGTTGACAAAAATCATATTCACAATCATATCATCTTCAACGCTGCAAGCTTTGTTGATCATCACAAGTATGTTTCCAATAAGCGGAGCTACCATAAACTCTGCAGAATCAGTAATCGTATCTGCCATGAAAATGGACTTGCCACCAGCATGCCAACCGGAGAAAAAGGTAAAAGCTATAAAGAGAACATGGAATATCATCGTGGCACCAGTTGGAAAGCCAAGCTACGTGTCGCAGTTGATAAATCAATCTGGACTTCCATCAACTATGAGGAATTTCTGCAAAAGATGCAGTTAGCCGGATATGAAGTCCGGCAGGGAAAGCACCTGTCCTTCCGTGCACCGGAGCAGAAGAACTTCACTTATATGAAATCTCTCGGAAGCTATTATTCCGAAGAAAATGTTCGCATCCGTCTGGCTAAAAATCGTAGCAAAGTAAAAACTCCAAGACATCTGTCCAGAGAAGCTCGCTTGTATATCAATATCTCCACTTATGTCACAACTGGAAATCGAGAGGGATTTGAACGATGGGCAAAGCTCAATAATCTAAAAGAGGCAGCCCGCACCTTCAACTATCTTTCCGAAAATAACTTGCTGAATTATGACGATTTCAGGCAGCATGTATCTGACATTGAAGCTTCTGTGAAAGTTGCCGACCAAAGAATAGCACAAATCAACAGTGAGCTGAGCACGCAGAAAGTCATTCAGAAACACTGCGATTCTTACCGGCTTTGTCGTAAAGTAATTGAAGATTGTAAATCTGCTAAAAATCCAAAAGCATACCGCACCAAACATCAGGCAGAATACCAGCTCCACGATTCACTAAAAAAAGAGCTTCAGGATCTCGGTATCACCAAAATCCCAAGCTCTAATAAAATCCAGAAGCGGATTGAAAATCTTGAATCTGAACAGGATGCTACTGTCCGGGAAAAACAGGAATTGCAGAAAAAGCAGAAAACCCTAGAGATCATTCAGCAAAATTTCACTGTACTGCTCGATGCTCCAGAGATCAGTTCAGACTTACTTCCGGCAAAAAAGGAACCTGTTTCTGTCACAAGAGAAAAATAAGATTGCACTGGCAACTCACTCATTTTCTTCCAAATCTTCCCAAGGTTTCAAATCCTTTTCCTCCCAGGTGACACCATACGGTGCACCTCCGGAGGTATAACCAGCAATACAGAAAAATCGGTCATCTTGCAAGATCTCTTCTTTGGTCAGATTATCTCTTGCTTCTTTTTTCCGTTTTGCTCGCCTCTGTTTCCTCTTTTGTTTCGCAACAGCTGCTTTTTCTTCCGGCGTTTTCCTATGTCCTTTTGCCATAAGTGTTTCTAGTGTAATTCCACTCTGAATGTCTTTGAGTATACGAGTTTCATACCCTGTTTCACGTTTCTCAACAATTCTATAGTATGATGAACATAAAAGATTCGGTGAATCAACATTGTACTAATACTTTTTTTCAACCGAAGTTTTCAATTTTTCAAAAGCTTCTTCACTGATTACATGTTCTATCCGACAGGCATCTCTTTCTGCAGTTTCCCGATCAACCCCGACAGCTACAAGCTGCTCCGTAAAGAACTGATGGCGTTCATAAATTTTCTCGGCAACCTCCCGCCCGGCATTAGTCAGATTGAGGTATCCATCTTCATCGACAGTCAGGAAACCGCCATTCTTTAACACACCTACTGCATGGCTGATGCTCGGTTTACTGAATCCCATGTGCCGGGCAAGATCAATGGATCGGACCATACCCTGCTTCTTTTGAAGAATCAGCACAGCCTCCAGATAATCCTCCCCGGACGCATGAATCTTCATCGGTTCCTCCTTTATGCAAGGCTCCAGCCGGAAGCCTTTTTACGGATATTTACAAAATCCTGATAAATCCCGGCTTTTGCCATAAGCTCGTCATGGGTTCCCTGTTCGCTGATCCGTCCATCAGAGATCACCAAAATCTGATCTGCCTGACGGATGGTATTCAGGCGATGTGCAATCACAAGTAATGTTTTACCCTTTACCAGCTCATTGATTGCCTCCTGGATATAGCTTTCATTATCGGTATCAACACTTGCAGTCGCTTCATCCAGAATGACAATCGGTGCGTCCTTCAAAATGCATCGGGCGATAGAGATTCTTTGCTTTTCGCCGCCGGACAGAGTAGCGCCGCCTTCACCGATGACTGTCTGGAATCCATCTGGCAGCGCCATGATAAAATCATAGCAGCGGGCTTTTTTTGCAGCCTCATAGACTTCTTCCTCGGTAGCGTCCGGTTTACCCATGCTGATATTGTTGTAAATGGTATCCTGGAACAAGTACACCCTCTGGAAAACCATGCTGATCTGTTCCATCAGTTCGGCGAGAGGTACATCCCGAATATCTGTACCACGGATTGTCACTTTGCCGGATTTCACATCCCACAGCCGCGCCAGAAGGTTCGCAATCGTGGATTTGCCACCGCCAGACGGTCCCACAAGTGCGGTCATGGTATTCTTCTGCATAGAGAAGCTGATGTTGTGCAGGACTTCCTTGTCCTGATAGGCGAAGCCCACATCGCTAAATTGTACTTCTGGCTGATCCGGCTGTGCCTGTGACAGAATATGTTGATTTCCGTTATCGGGAAGTTCGGGCTCGTCCAAAACAGCTTCAATGCGGTCTAATGCGGCATTCATCACGGTCAGTCGGGTTGCTTCTCCATAAAGAGCTTTCAGAGGTCCAAAGAGATCAAAGACAAACAGCAGCACGCCCAAAAGATAAGCCAGGGAGAGTACGCCTTCCTGATGTAAAAAAACGGATAAATCGAAGATAGCGGCAATACCCACGCCATAGAGAATGTTTAAGCCAGTGGTCCACGGTGTCATTTTCTGCTCAAACTTCGTATTGACATCCCTTGATTTTTTGAAGTTTTCCGTTAATTCGTCAGATTTTTCTCCGAGCAGATTGTAACTTTTGATAACCCCAATTCCTTCAGCAAAAGACAAGACCGCATCCGTCAAATTCTCGCTTTGGTTTTGACGCCCGACAGCCTCCTTGAAGGAAACCTTATTCATATATTTTGCAACCAGTGATGCCAGCAAGGTAATGATTACCGCAATCAGCCCAAGTCTCCAATCCAGTACGAACATAAAAACAGCTAAAACCAAAGTAGACAGCATATAGCTCATCATGTTGCCAATGGTACTCATAGAAACTTCCTCAATGAATACCATATCCGTACTGAGAACAGAGCTGATTTTTCCAATATTCCCCGATGTAAAGTAACCCATCGGCATTTTTCTTAAATGATTTCCCAACTCCATCCGTTTATCAGCAAAGATCATAAATCCAGCGGCACTTTGCAGACGGTCGCTCAAATAGTGAACCACTGTCTGAACCACTACAACAGCTAATAATCCAAGTCCGACAAACAGACAGGTCTTTCCAGTCAGCGTATTATCAGCAAACCCGGCCAAGACAATAAACGCCATGAAGATCGGCATTTTGGAGAGAATGGACTCGACAAATGCACATAGAAATGCAGCCTGAATACGGCTTTTATACCTCCCGGAGAGGTTCAGGATTCTTGAAATCAATGCAAACATTTATCTTCCCTCCTTTGCAGTAGATACTTTCCACTCGGCGCTGTCCTGAGCCGCTTTCCACAACTTTTGGTATTCTGGGCAAGCTTGAATCAGCTCCTGATGTTTTCCGGTTGCCACCATCTTTCCGTGATCCATAACGCATATTTGATCTGCGTTCATTATAGCGGGAAGTTTGTGAGCGATAACTACCAAGGTTTTTCCCTCCACCAGCTCCGCAATAGCAGCCTCCATTTTTTCCTCATTTTCTGGATCAGCATAGGCCGTGGCCTCGTCAAGCACTACAATCGGGGCATCCTTCAATATTGCCCGCGCCAGGGAAATTCGCTGGCGCTGCCCCCCGGAAAGCATTTTCCCCGCATCGCCCGCCATGGAGTGAATACCTTGCGGCAGCTTTTCCAGAAACTCCATACACCGGGCTTTCTTCGCCGCCTGCATTACTTCCTCATCGGTAGCATCCAAACGTCCAAGACGGATATTTTCCAGCAGGGAGGTGTTAAACAGGTACTGATCCTGAGCCACATAGGAAATGCGGCTGTTCAATGCCTCCAGGCTCATATCACAAAGTTTCTGCCCGCCAATGGAAATGCTCCCTTTCTGCGGGTCATAGTAGTGGATCAACAGTTTTGCAAGGGTGCTCTTGCCAGAACCGGATTCACCAACTAGGGCAGTTTTTTGTCCTGCTTGTGCCACAAAGGTAATATCGTGGAGGACTTCGTTTTCCGCTATTATCGGTTTCCCATCTGGGCCAGGCTGTGTCGTCTGATACGCAAAGGAAACATGATCGTAAGAAATGTTAAAATCCTGTCCGTGGAAATCATCCTCAGCAGCTTGCAGCGGTGCCGTATTTAACATCTGTTCAAGTGCCGTGATCTTATAATTCAGATTCGGAATCGTCTCCATAAAGCCCAGTGCTTTCAGGAGAGGAATCCCAATGCTGAGGGAAAGGCAGAGGACTAAAATCAAATCAGGTAAAGTGCTTATGCCACAGAGAACAAACCATGCCCCAAGAGGCAAAGTCAGAATAACAGTGCAGGGCAGTAGACTTCCGTATATCGCCATCCAGGGCCAGGCGGCCTTATACCATGCCAAGGTATAATCCCGATAGTCCGTTACATCCTTGCGGAAGTTCTCGTAAGATTCGCTCTCCCGGTTGAAAACCTTGACAACCTCCATACCATTGATGTACTCAATGATCGTGTTGTTCATTTTCTGTGCAGACTGATAGTAGGGACCCATGCGCTTCATTCCAACAGAGTACATAATGACCATGGAGAGCAGGCTGATCGGGATAGAGGCCAAAGACATAAGAGCCAGTTTCCAGTCCGCACAAAACATAGCAACATAAATCACCAGCGGGATCAGTAAATTTGCGATACCCTCTGGGACTGAATGAGCAAGGAGCAATTCCAAGCTGTCCACATCATCGACAAACAGCTTTTTGATTGTCCCTGTCCCTTTTTCCTCCACAATGCCAAGGGGAAGTTTCTCAAACTTCTTTTGCAGAGATACCCGCAGCCGGAACAATGTGTTATATGCTGCTTTATGAGAAATTGATAATCCCCATCCATAAAAAAACGCCTGCAAAACAAGACAGATCAAAACCCCTATAACACGCAATAAAACAAATTCTGTTTCAACAGAATCGCCCATAACCAATGGCGAAATGACCTGATAGGCCAGCACAAAAGGCAGGATGCCCATAAGAACGCTGACCAGTACGACAACCGTGGCCACATACATATTTTTCTTATATGGCCCTGCGTACTCAAAGATTTTTTTGAACATAAGCCCTCCTTATATTGAGCCGTACTGTCTGTGCTTCAAAAACAAGAGGCCGCCAAAGTAAAGCGGCCTCTTATCATTATCTTTCTGTCCAGTCAAGGCGGCCCTGACATTCATAATTTCTAAAATTCACTGGCGGATTCGGAAAAAATCCAAAACCTTTTTACTGCCGGATTCGTCCAATGGATAGCTTTCTTTTACTTGCCCTTTTTCCATATGGACTACATACGAACATCCCGCCATCACCAACTCCGGATCATGCGTAATAACAAGAAGCGTTTTGCCCTGATCCGCGAGTGACTTCAAACTCCGCGCAACTTCCCGCATATGTTTGAGATCAAGCCCGCTTGTTGGTTCGTCAAACACAATGATCTCCCGGTTACTCACAATGGCAGACGCGATCGCTACCCGCTGTTTTTGCCCGCCGGAAAGAGAAAGCGGGTGCCTGTCTTTATATTCCAGCAGATCAAACTGTTTAAGGATTTTATCCACAACAGTTTCATCCTTGTTGTCCATGCTCAGAAGCACTTCATCCGCCACGCTTTCGGTAAATAGCTGATGGCTGGTATCCTGCATTACCATGTAGCAATGTTTGAGCCGGGCTTTCCAATCAAGGGTTTTCCCCTCAACCTGCAAAAAGCCACACTTCTTTTCCAGTCCGCAAATACAGCGGGCCAGAGTAGATTTTCCAGCGCCATTCAGACCGATAATGGCAATCGTTTCTCCAACAGGCAGTTCTGCACTCGGAATATGGAGGCTTTCCGGTTCCCGCTTTTTATACGCAAAGCAGAAATTTTGAAATTCCATCTGTTTAGCTGTATGCGCCTGATACTGATTCGCAGGCTTCAACTTCGAGAGAGAAAACGGCCGCAGCCCTATTTCTTTTCGAGTGCCATCCGATAAGCTGTCAAATTCAGCAGGCGTGTATTCCCGTTCAATCTCCCCATCTTTTACATACAGCACACGATCTGCAAGATCGTGAAGGTAGTAAAGGCGGTGTTCTGCGATCAGAATTGTTTTGCCCTGCTTTTTCCAGAGGCTTAGGACCTGCCGCAGGTCATCAATAGCAGCCATATCCAAATTAGAAGATGGTTCGTCCAGGGCCATAATTCCCGGCAGCAATACACTTGATGAAGCACAGGCTATTTTTTGCTTTTCGCCTCCGGACAGAGCAAACACGCTTCGCCCCATCAAATCTTCAATATGATAATCGGAAACTGTCCGGTCAATCCTTTTCAGGATATCCTCCTGAGGATAGCCTAAATTTTCACAGGCAAAGGCTAATTCACTATCCGTATCCACGTTGAAAAACTGACTTTTGGGATTCTGGAATACAGATCCCACCATAGCAGCCAAGTCATAAAGCGGCGTATCTGATACGCTTTTTCCGTCCAGAAGGACATCGCCCTCTAATTTGCCCTCGTAATAATGAGGCACCAGCCCGTTTACCAAACGGGTAATCGTTGTTTTCCCACAGCCGGATTCTCCCGTAAGTAAAACAAATTCCCCTGTGTTTATGGTGAGATTGACATTTCTAATCCCTCCGCCGCTGGATTCTTCACCATAAGAAAAAGAAACATTTTGAAAATCTATCATGGCAAAATCCCTCCTGCGGAAATTATCGGGGAAGCAATCGCCCAAAACACTACAAAGCAACAAAACAAGATCAGCACCACATCGGCAAAATTGAATTTAAGCTGGCAAATGTTTGTGCGTTTGACAGGAGCGCCGAGGCCACGGGTAATTGCCGCAGCGGAAAGTTCCTCACCGATTTTCACGGAGCAGGTAATCATCGGGATCAGCTTATACTCCAATATTTTTGAAGATTTTTTCCCTCCAAGTTTAATCCCACGCATTTTCATAGCGTCACTGATTGCTTCTGACTCCTGAAAGACAGTTGGAAAGAAGCGGAACATGACCGTTAAGGGGATCGTCACTTCTTTAGGCATATGGATTCTTTCCATGCCGGAAATCAATTCACTGACCGTTGTTGTTTTCACTGCATAGGCAGCAATCGCAACACTGGGAAGGATTCGGCAGAAGAATCCTATTGTAAACAAAACAAGGAAATTCAATATCCCCGTAAGGTGCGGCAAAACATAAATTTGGACAGCATAAAAAACAGAAAACACAGCAATATAGCCCACAGCTTTTGCACATTGTTTCGAGGTAAGCAGCAATATAGCCGGAACCACACAAAGAACAAGGCGGATCAGTCCCATAGCTTCTCCGCCTGTTCCACCCATGACAAAAATGCTTATGATGAAGATGAGCAACAGTTTTGTACGCGGATCGAGCCGCAACCCTTGTTCTGTTTTTTTGCTGAGCAGAATTTCCCGCGCCATTATGCAATACCGGCACGCTGGAAGTGCTTTTTGCAAATGACTTTCCCAATCATACCTCCGACAAGGCCAAACACAAAGCAGGCAACCAGCAAAATAGGCGCAATCCACATAGGCATATATGTATTAAGGGTAGCTGCATATTCAGCGCCGTATCCTTCAGTCAGCATTACCATATAGCTTTCACGGTTCAGGAAAATGGGAGCAAAGTTGCCAAACACCCAGATGCTGAACACACCGCAGGAAAGAACTGTACTCTTTGCACTTTTGTAGTCTGCCTTTTTCAGGATCACGTCAGCCAACAGACCGCCAACAAGACCAGTTACCATAGTAAGATAGCCGTTGCCGAAGAACACCATGATTAGGCCAATCAGGAAACCCATGATTGCAGTCATCCCGAATTTTTTAGCCTTTGTAACATACAGCATATAGGGGATGCCGCCAATCAAAGGACACAGCACCGCCATCAGCGGAATAAAAAT
This sequence comes from Clostridiaceae bacterium, assembly GCA_902362865.1. GTDB lineage: Bacteria > Bacillota > Clostridia > Lachnospirales > Lachnospiraceae > Claveliimonas > Claveliimonas acetigenes. The sequence continues at coordinate 11,008 of CABIYE010000030.1, read as the reverse complement.
GGGGATGAAGCCAAGCATCGCCACCAGCATAACAATGACGACATAGATGACGGTGTAGATGCCGATAGTAATTAAATCTTTTCCCTCAAGCCGGGAACTTTTTTTCTGGGAACTCATACCAGTATCCTCCTATCTAAAAAATGGTGTAGTTAGCATTTTCTAACTACACCACATATAATAACAATTTACGCCTACATTTCCAACCCAAAAACGGTTTTATTCTACCCAAAATCGGTATTTTTTATTTTTAACCAATCGTATTTTCCGTTTTATAGTTTTTAGGAATTACCCCATACTTCTTTTTGAATGCCGCAGCAAAGTTACTCGGTTTTGAATAGCCTACAAATGCTGCCACCTGACTTACGTTCAAATTACTTTCTAATAGTAGACTTGCCGCCTTTTCCAATCGCTGATCTATAATATACGCATGAACCGATGTTCCAAACAGCGAGGAAAAACCCTTTGACAATTTTGAAGTACTAATATTGACTTTTCGCGCCAATTCCTCACAACTTGGTGCCAAAGCAAGCTGACTGTCAATGATTCTCTTCGCTTCTATGATGGATTCTCGGTCACTTCTGGAAATTGCTATATAAGTTGACGCAAGAATACTCAGTTCCAAAATCTCACTCAAATATACAGATAACAACTCAAAAACTTTGCTTTCCAAAAACAGGTATCCCAATCCGCCGCGATATTGCGTGAAGTCTTTCAGTTCCGCAAAAATGTGCTCCATATAGGGAGTAATACCTACTTTTGATATACCTTCCAATAGTTTTTTCTGATAAACCTCAATCTCACCAACATCAAAATAGTCATTCATAATTTTACGGAAATACGACAGTGGTACTTTTACATTTTTGAAAAGGAAATCGTTTTGTTTGGAATAGCACAGATATTCCATTTTCCCGTGCCCACGATAAATACAGGACTCACCTTTTTGTATGCTGATACTTTGTCGGCTATCTGCAATATTCCAGGAAACACCATCATTGAAGCAGAACAACATTTGAATGTATTCTTCGCTACTCACTCCCTGCACGTTCATATCTGAAAAATAATTCATTTTCCAGTCCGAAACAACTGCTCCCTGTTTCGTGACCACCTGTAAAATCTGCCCTGTCCCCATGTCTGCTGGAATATCTATGGTTATTGTCTGCGGTGAATTAGAGAGCAGATCACGATAAAGATTATTCATGTATTGGTTTGTCATGTACAAGCATTCCTCCCGAAGTTAGATAAGACTAATTAAATTTTACAACTTCCAAAGTAAAAAGTCAAATTTTGTAATCATGTAAAAAGCAGACACTACTTAATGTAAATTACAAACTTCACTTACTTCCATTTCTTTCTGCATCTCACAAGACGATAAAGTCACTTTTAAAACCCATTGTACTGACAATTTAATATTAATTCTCATTGTTCTCCCTGCACATCGCTAAATTATCTTATAAATATGGCATTTTAGGAACACCTGACAGTTCGAGAGTTAATTTTATCTGAAGTTCATATTTATCGTGCTTTTATTGCAAGTAATAATGTTTCTGATAATTTAGCTGTTCTAAAGTGCATTTTTGTCAATTGGTTTAAAATTTTTTCCACACTCTGATAATTCCACGACATTAGGCTATCTACAGTACTAACTATGTTTTTACCACAAAAAACTTTATAGGTCAATCTCCATGTCCATTGATCCATCCCCACTTGCTTTATATCAGTAATATACGTCTCATAGCGCAATCTTCCTTGAGTAGCCACCGATATTCTACTTCCTACTGGCGCAACAAGAAATTTCGGTTCTAAAAGTTCTATCAGGATTGGGACATTTATATTCAAATTTTTATCTAATTTATACAATAATTTTTCTTGTTCATCCCTTTTTAAATGTCCAAGTACTCCCATGCACATTACACCACTTATTTTATCTCGAAATGAATATTTACCTACATCTATCGGCAATAGAGAAATTCTCTCTTTAACTTCATTATGCTCCATTAATCTTGCCATAAACGCTGTTCTCATATAAGCCGATGGTTCTAAAGCAATTATTTCTTTATCACATATCATATTAGCCATCTCTATTGTTGTTTTTCCAGTTCCTGCACCTATATCCAAAATGATTCCATCTAAATCCTTAACCATATCAGCAAATTTGTTTAAAACAATTTTTTTGTTCCCTATCTGTGAAAGAGCTGATAAATCATAAAATTCTACTGTCTCTCCGTATACATTCTCAATTTCATTCAATCCCGTCATTCTCCTTTTTTATTAAATGTCTTTTTTCCAAATCATAAAATATATTTTTTATGTCACCAAAATTGTCATAATCAACGATATTCATATAGCCCACTTTCTGACATATTTCAGACCATAATTTTGATACATATATTTGATATTGCGCCATGGACATTTTTTCTGTTCTATTTTGCTTAAATAAAATCTCTAAAGCTTTCTTTACTGCATCCGGCCATATTTGTTCAAACGTTTCTTTTACTGATGGTAACATTACATTTCCTATAGTAACACCAGAGGGTATATTTACTTCCTCTTCTACATTAATACTTAGTGTTCCATATTCATCTCTTGGCATATGCAAGAAAGGAAGCCATATTACCGGACCATGGGTATTGACCAGACAGAGCCGCCCTGTGGAAAATGTCAATTCTATTCTATGATATAAATGTAATGGATGGTCTATATCGTTACGATCCACATTGGTATTCACTATAAATGTTACCGGAACCATTCCAATTATACCACTAATAACTCTGTTACCCCCTCCTGCCATAGAAGTTGTATAAGATTCTGCTACATTTCCCAATTTCCATGTAGATAAGCCTCCCAACGCACACCCCAATATATCTATTCCATCATATAATACATGTATAGCGCATTCCAAGGATGCATTTATAAGATGAGCATGTTTACTTATTATTTGTGCCGCCTCTAAAAAATCTCGAATTGGCTTGATATACCGATAAAATGGATTCAACATAAAAGCGGCACTTCCGGATTCTCTTATACAATTAACAATTTCTACCTCATGAGCAGGATGTTCTAATAATGTTGGTATCCCTTTTGCAAGTATACTTTTAGCTATATTGGCACCGTTTCCACCTCCAGCCGCATTAGGTACAACTACACATGCTGCATCAACATTTTGATTTATTTCTTTAATATCCGTATACATTGGCACATTTAGATTCTTTGAAAGAAGTCTGGATCTATCGCTTCCTTTTCCCAATATACCCATAAGCTCATATTCTTTACTTTCTGCAATAGCTTTCAAATAAATTTTCCCAAATCCTGTTCCACATACTAAAATCTGTTTTTTCTTCATATCTTTCCCTCTGATTTGAACTTATCTATTTTTTTAAGTTCATCTAACACTTGATATTTTTCAAGATAACTTGCCATTGTATAAATTCCATCCTTCCTAGGCATTTCAAATATTGCATTGGCAGTAATCGCTAATATTTCGCCAGTTAAAACACTCGGATTTTTTCCTTCAAAATAAATGCATCTACTATCATTTCCTTTATTTTGTCTTACCCATATAAAAGCTTTTTGGTTGCTATTTTTCTGTCCCATTAATGCATTTACTAAATCTTTTTTTTGACAATGCGCCTTATTTACTATTGAAAATAAACTTACAGGTGCCGCCGTATATGAATCAATATTAAGCATATATTTCCCTTGTATAATTTCTTGAATTTCTTCTGTAACATATGGCAATATAGATAATTTCGAAATTCTTGTTGGAAGATTCAGCGGACTTCTTTTCTGAGCAGGTAAAATTTTTCCATTTCGCACACATGCCATAGGAATTCCAGCTTTATAACTTTTTATTTCTTCCACATAATCGATTGCGGCAGCTTTTGAAAAATTATAGACACCTCCAATAATCATCTCTATTAAGTCATCATTGAAAGCTTCTTTAAGCACAGAAGACAACATCCATCCTGATAACCCCGGAAATATTCCCGAACCAACTATAGCGGTACCTTTCATGCTAGAATTCCTCATTTTTCTAATTAAATGAATTCCTCCTGGGTCAACATACGGAATATTCTCTGCCATTGCTCCAAGTAACATTTTTTCACTATAGTCTGCGGAAGGTCCGATTGCTCCTATTACCAAATCACTTCCTTTAAAGAATTTTCCAATATTACTTTCCTTATCAATATCAAGTTCAAATAATTGGATGTTGGGAGCCATATACATTCCTGTATCTTTTATTGTTTCTATATTCCGTACACTGACTCTTAATGAATAGCCTAACTTACTTAAAACCTTACACGCTGTCACACCAACAGTACCTGTTCCGCCAAGAATACAGATTATTCTGCGATTATTTATCATTTTCTAGTTCCCTCATAATAATATCAAAAATGTCATTACTATTAGATTCAAATTCTCTAACGTTACCTAAAACAGCCTTTTCCCAAGATTTAATAGCAACTGAATTTCCGTCAATTATGCTTATATCTCCTAAATATAAATCACTTTCTTTTGCTTTAGATGGATTTATTAAAAAAATGCGGTTAATAATAATGTTTTCCCCCAATAGTTCACTTGCCTTAGTTATGCATAAAGAAGCCATTTCGGAAAAGGCAATAATATATTTCTTTTTAACATTTATGTCTTCATGACATCTTTCAATTATTTCTTGCCCTCCCACTCTCTTACAACTTATGTTTGAAGCGCTCAACTTTTCTATAAGAACATCTCTTATTTCATTTTCGTTATCCCCAAATATATATACAACAGTATATGAATTTCTTGTTTGATTTCCTGCATTACTATGCATTTGATTTTTTGAAGGATTTTTACAATCCGATATATACTGAGCAATCCCCATAATTGTTGGCATCGTCAACGATGCCCGTAATATTTCATCAAATCTCATGCCTTGTGCTTCTTGTATGTCATTAACTATGCGCCCAGAAATCTGAGATAATAACAAAGAATCAAGTCCATTTTCTAATAAATTATCTTCATAATCAATATAATCATTTCCAGAAATAGAGCATACGATTTTTTTGATACTTTTAGCAAGTTCTACATATTCCTTCTTTTGCGAAATTAAAGTTGCTTTTGCATTATGCTTTACCTTGATGTTCTTTTGTATACTCTCTGCCAGTCCTTTTCTGTCTATTTTGCCATTAGTAGAAAGTGGAAACCTCTCTACATTTACAAACTCTGAAGGAATCATTGCTGGTGGCAAAAAAAAGGCTAACTGCTTTCTGTATTCTTCTTTCGTATAGGAAATGCTCGATATTTTATTTTTTATAAAAGCTATCAGCACACCCTTCCCTATACTTTGATTATAAACCACGCAACAATCTTCAATATTTTGCATTCCACGTATTGCATTTTCTATTTCCGCAATTTCTATTCTATGCCCATTGATTTTTACCTGATTATCTAATCTGCCTAAAAATTCAATGTCGCCATTCTCTACATATCTTCCATTATCTCCAGTGAGATAAATCCTGTTCTTTTCTTCTTCCAGATAAACAAATTTTTCTTTTGTTAATGTTGTATCTCCTAAATAGCCTTCTGCCAAAGAATATCCTCCTATGGCAATTTGCCCCGAAACATATTCCGGACAAATTCTCAATTCCTCGTCTACAACTCCCATCCACTGTCCAAGCAAAGCTTTTCCATATAATATAGTAGGCCTTTCTTCTATTTCATCAATTTCATGATATATAGACCAAATCCCACCTTCCGTAGCGCCTCCCAAACTAATCATTTGAGCGTTGGTCATAATCTTTCTTAGTCTTCCTGGCAGACTAGTATTTATCCAATCTCCGGATAACAGTACTAATCTAACTGTCGGATAACTCTCCGATTTAGACGCAAAAGCATCTAACATTTCCGCCTGCGCTGGAACACTATTCCACAAGGTCACTTTGTATTCATTAAGTAATCTGCCCCAATGGGATGCATCTGGTCCTTTTTCTGGATTCGGTAATACTAATGTTCCACCAACTCCCAATACACTAAATATATCAAATACAGAAAGATCAAATGACAGTTCCGCAATACCAAGGATTGTATCCTCTTCCGAGATATTATACATATTTTCAATAGATATAAGAGTATTTTGTGCCGCAGTATGTGACATTACTACACCTTTAGGCTCTCCTGTAGAGCCAGAAGTAAATATTACATATGCAATAGGATTTTGGAATTCTGGATGCTTTTCTAATCGGTATTCCAAATTCTGAAGTATCATATTTACTTTTTTCTCATCCAATTCCACAATAACATTTGCTTTTGATAAAATTTTTTCTTGTCGTGCCAATGGCTGTTTTATATCAATAGGTAAATAAGAAAATCCAGCAATCAAAACACCCATTACTGCTGCAATTTGATTTACAGATTTTTTCATTCTTATCGCAACCAGTCCAGTTCTATTTTCCACAAATTCTTTTCTTAAATAACCTGCTATATATTCTGCTCTTTCCAACAATTCTCCATATGTCACTGTTTCAACAGCATCTATTACGGCAGTTTTATTAGAATTCTTTTTCGCATACTTAACAAATCTCTGTTGAATACGAGATTGATTCGTAATACCTTTATTTCGTTCGCAAATTACTTTTTTCTTACTCGCACTTGGCACTATAATTTCCAATGGATTCTTCCATTCTTCCGAATGTTTTATTCCAAGTATTCTTATTGTTTCAGTAAAAGACTCAAACATCTCCGTTACAATAGATTCTTTTATCGCACCTTTTCTTGTATCCCAGCTTATCATCAGGCCTTTTTCTTGATCTTCTGAATCTATCTCATCGACTATCTGACAATCAATCCATACTTGAGGGGTATGACTAAACCCATATTCAATAGTGCCTACAGTGCCATCAGTCTTCAAAACCCCTGTAAATACGATCGGCATTAATAATTCCTTTTCTTCAGACACTTTACTCAGTTCTCTTAGCACTTCGACACCAGAAAAAGAATTATGCTCTAAATCCTCCATCAATCTTTTTGTAATTTCTTTGACTCTTTCTATAAAACTCATATTTTGAGTTACATTTACTTCTAGCAAGTTCACTGCTGTAAAGTCTCCTACTATGGAATTAGTATTATTTCCGATAGTTGGTCTATTTTGAATTGGTAAATTGAGTGTAAAATGTTTATTCGAACTCCACCTTGAAATAACTTCTGCGTATATACCAATAAGCACCGATGAAACTGTTACTCCGTATTCTCCTGCAATTTCCTTTATACGTTTCCAGTCAGACTGATTAATATGTTTCTGAAATCGATAAAATTCATATGTATTTTCACACTTATCTGCGGCTCGTCCATCTTGTGGAAGAATTGGAGCCTCCGGCAATTTTTTCAGTCTTTCTAACCAATACATTCTATCCTGATGCCATTTTAAACTTCCTTTACGTTGTTGATTGAACATTGCATAATCTGAAAACTTATACCTTATTTTTTCTAATGAAGCTCCTTTCAAAAGTTCTCCCATTTCAGAAATCAGAAGTTGCACACTTGCAAAATCTGAAACAATTAAATCAACAAGTAGATGGAAAAAATTTCCTTCTATACGCTTCGTTATTAGCACTTTAAATAATGGAGGTTCCTCCGTATGAAAAACATATTCACTAAAATCTTCCCTAATCTTAGATAAAGTATCTACTTTTTCCCTCTCTGCCATTTTTTGTAGATTTACTATTTTAATTTCATAATCAATCTCATCTCTCTCTAAAATTTCAAATCCGACCTCTGTTACTTTCGCTCTTAGCATTTCATGCCTATTTACCAATACTTTCCAAGCTCTTGATAGTTCTTCTGCACTGTAGGAACCAAAATCAACCTCAATATATCCTTTACATCCAATTCCACCCCACTTCACAGCTTCTGTTTTTCCAACTAAATAGGCTGCTTGCACATCAGTCAAAGGATATACATTAGTTTCATAATCATTATCCGTAATAAACTCGTCTATCGTTTGTTTTTTCTTCAAAATTTCAATTATTTCTTCTTTATATTTTTTAACTTTCTCTTTAGAATTTTCTGTAAAATTCCCTTTGGAATCTTTATATTTTAATTTTCCATCAACAGTTTCAAAAGTAACGCCTTTTTTTTCAAGCTCTACTAATAATTCTCCTGCTACTTTTTTCGTGTCCTGCATTTTTTAAATTTCCCCCTCTTCTACAAATTCTGCTATATCTGTATTTTTTCTCTTATCAACCAATTTTGTTAGTGCGTTAATTGATGGATTCATAAAGACCTCTTTCATGCGTACCTCTATTCCGCAACGAGCATTAATAGCCGCAACAAATCTAGCCGCAAGCAAGCTGTCTGCACCTATCTTAAAAAGGTTCTCATCCAAATCAGCCACTTTATTTTTCAATAGCTCCTCCCAAATCATCAGTACAATATTTAATACTTTGTCAGACATTATTTCCACACTATCAGTTTTCTGATATTCTGCCAATCTTCTTCTATCAACTTTTCCATTTGCATTAAGAGGAAAATTTTCTAATCTGTTTATAGAATTCGGTATAGAATACTCAGGAAGATGTATCTTAAGATAATCTTCTATTTCACTCTCTGCAATGTACTCTCCCAAGTAAAATGCAACTAATTCTTTATGGTATTTATCCCCCTGAGCAACAACTACGGCTTCTTTTATTCTTGAAATACTTTTTAATACACTTTCAATTTCTCCCAACTCAATTCGATGTCCACGTATCTTTACTTGGGTATCCATTCGCCCTAAAAACTCTATCGTTCCATCTGCCCATCGCCTTCCCCGATCTCCTGTTCTATACCAACGTTCCCCTTTTACATCCGTAATAAACTTTTTCATTGTTAGCTCTTCATCATTAATATAGCCTTTCGCCAGACTTCCACCTCCAATTTGCAATTCACCAGGAATATCAACTCCGCACTCCACAAAATTTTCATCCGTAATCCTATATTTCTGTTTTGGTAATGCTTGCCCATAAGGAATAGAATTCCACAATTTATCTACTTTTGAAACGCAATAATAGTTGGACCAAATTCCGCCTTCTGTCGCTCCGCCCAACGCTACAAATTGCGAGTTTACTGAAGTTACTTTATACCATTTCTCCGGTAAATATAAAGGAATCCAGTCCCCTGACACTAATGCCAACCGCAATTTACCAAAATGATTATTTTCCCCCATTATCAAAAACATGTCCAATAACGCGGGGGCACTATTCCAAATAGTAATTCCATAAATCTCTATCAGATTTTTCCATACTTCTGGATCTCTAAAGTCGTCTTCATCAATTAAAACAATTGTCCCTCCAACAGTTAAAAGACCAAATATGTCAAAAACCGACAAATCAAAATCAAATGCTGATATATTTAATACGGAATCTTCCGCACCAATATTCCACATATGTAAAATTTCTTCTATTGTATTCATTGCAGCCACATGACTCATTTCTACTCCTTTAGGTTCTCCGCTAGAGCCCGATGTATAAATAATATAGGCAGTATCTTTTGAATTATTTTCAATACACCCAGTCCATGGATTCTCTTCTAAAAAGGCTTCATCCTGCAATACAAGAGCCGGCTTGACATTTTCTATGATTTTTTTCCGACGTCCTAACGGCTGCTTCATTGCAATCGGAACATACGCTGCACCTATTGCAAGAATTCCTAACAATGCAGCTACTTGTCCAATACCTCTCGGCAATATAACCACAATCTTATCATTTCTTCTTACTCCTCTTTGCCACATATAGTTTGCTGCACGCAACGCATATAAACGCAACATCTTATAAGAAACTTTCTCATTTTCATAGATAAGCGCAATTCTCTCTGGATATTTCAATGCATTTTCATAAAATTCTCCATGTAATGTTTCCTTTCTATTAGAAAACTCTCGATCGTTCATCATATACATTTCCTTTCCTCAACTATTCCACATTCTTTTTAAGCCATTTTACGACCCTCACAATAACCTCATCTTCTATAGTACCGCCTTCATCCTTTAATGGAGAACTTACCTTAGAAAGTGAATGTCCCAACCCTTTAAACAAAATTATATCTGCATTATTCCTTGCTGCCTTTGCTATTTGCACAGCTTCTACCGGAGAAATCCATCCGTCATTCAAACCATGAAGTACTAAAATAGGTAATTGGATTTTTTTTATGTCATCTAATATTCCTGCCCATGTTTCTCCAGGAGCATTTTCAGCAAATCGAATTAAAGTAGTAGGATCTGCAACTATTTCATCTGCCAATGGTATCCAATTATCTATTATGCTGAATCTTCCTTTCCCTTCTGGATCAAGTTCTTCATTAAATTTCATATTTCCCTCCTTATCCGTACCAAGAATAAGTAAATACAGAGAGAAAGAGATAGATGTGGAGTCCGGTATGCAATTCAAAAAATCCGAAATTTCTAATATGCTATCACTATTGTTATCCAACTCTTTCAACTTTTCTACTGTAAGTTCGCGCAATATATAAGAGAAATAGGAACTCCATCCTTCTGCAATACCCGACTGAAGAATCAAAGCCTGCACATTCGGAAAATCTGAAACTAAAGTTGTACAAACTCGTACTCCTTCACTCCATCCATAAAACAGAATTCCTTCCACTTCAGACAAGCCAGAAACAAATCTCGTTACCTCTCTGGCATCCCGAATAATTATTTCTATATCATAATTTTCTCTTTTATCATAACGAAATACCGCATATCTAGCTTTCACAAACCCTTCGCTCAATAAATCAAAATTACGGGATACTATACCTCCCATGGATTCAACTGTAGCGTGCCGATCAGATGGACCGGAACCATGAAATAAAATAATCGTTTTCCATTGACCTTGCCTTTCTGGCAAATCTAATTCTCCTGAAATTTTCATTCCATTTTCCAAAGTAATTTCCAATTCTTTTACAAACATATTTTTATTCTCTGCAAATTCCGGCTCATCTGACCACGCATTCCGCTAAGAGCTGATCAGTCTTTCCGGATGTAACTGAACGCGTTTCCGCTTCA
>CABIYE010000029.1 GCA_902362865.1 Clostridiaceae bacterium | reverse complement strand
CAATACTATGATTCCCTGAAAGAAGCAGCATAGGGTACAAAATCCTTGAGGAAAATGTGTCAACTAATCTTGACAAAATCAATTGACCGCCTGCATCTTTCCATGTAATTACGTACTGTGTGCCGTCATACTCACATGCCGGTTCTGTAACCCCAAGATTCGTATTCAGAGAAATAATCCTTTCTTCATACGCCATCAAATCTTTCGTAATACCCAGAATAATCTTGCCGTCACTACGTACTGCAATTACCCCGATTCTGTCATCTGCCATTCTGAACAAATAAGGTTCCGTAAGGGTTTTGGTTGTTCCTGCCACAGAAGTAGTCAAATCCGCTTTTGCGAAAAAGATACCTGTATTGTTATGAAGCGCCATATAATTCTCACCATCAGCACTATATGCCAAATGCATACTTTCACCAAGCGCCGCCGATACATTTGTTCTTGTATAACTCATCACGTACTCTGCTGTTTTCTCCATAACAAGAACTTTGTATGTCCTGTGGTATTCCTTCCCATTGTAGGTAATATCTGCTGTAATAGTAAGTCTTGTATTTTCCTCCGGTGCGCTCACCGTTCCATCTTCCTGTATAATACCGGCATCTCCATCATCCCAGGCAATCTGGATATCACCAATGCTGGCAGGTAATACGATTTTATCCGTTATCGTATATGGAATCTGCACTTTATCTTTTACTACATTTTCAATTTCATTTTCTGAAGGCAGCGTTACCGCAAATGTTTTCGTAACAGAGTCATTGCCCAGAGAGATTGTCGCTGTCAGGTTTGCAGTCTGAGTATTTGCTCCCAGCGTTACTTTACCGTCATTTCCTACAGCCGCCGTATTATCTGATTTCCAAGTAATCTTACTGCCATTTTTCCCGTCTGTCGGTAAGGAAAGATCTGTAATTACATTACTGGTATCTCCAATGGACAGATTCTCTTTGTCCTCCAAGAGTTTATTTCTGTCCACACCAATCTGATAAATACTCTTTACATCTGATTCATCCAATGCTTTGCTGTAAATACGAAGATCGCGGAAAGAACCTGCAAATAAACTATCATCAAGATACTGCGATTTTCCAATGTGCGCTTTCAATCCTGTCCCAAAATCCGACACGGTTCTCGACAAAGCTACTGTTCCCAATTTCTCTCCGTCCAAATATCCTGTCAGCGTCTTATTATCGATTACAATGGTATATAATTTCCACTGATTCATAAATCCGCTTGTAGGTGTTTTATTGGTGGAGTCATTCACGCCTTTTTCCGTTGTCCACGGTGATCCTGTATTAACAGAATCTGTAAATACTGCCTTGTAATTACCGTTCGGTGAACAGGGATTTAACAAAAAGTAATTAGCCGGAAGCTTGTTATTCTGTGCAGCGCTTCCAAAAAAGAAAGCCGAATAATTTCCCTTCGTATTATTGTTATTGATCCACATAGATACCGTTACTGTATCTTGATTATCAAATAATCCATCTGGCAATGTCACATAATTTTTACTATTCTTATCACCGCCCGCCAGAGTCAGCGCATCATTTTCAAAAGTAACTCCCTCTGCTCCTTCCGTAATCACTGCATCTTTTTCATTTCCGGAAGAATCAGCAGTATTTGTTTCCAGAAGATAATGGGCAAGCAGTCCCTCTTCTGGATCAACCGGTTCTTCATCTTTAATCGTAATGGTTGCCGTAATTGTCTTATAATCAGGATTCAACTCCTCTTCTGCAGTCATATTGAAAAGCAGGGTTCCATCAGCCGCCACATTGATACTTTTTACTACAGTATGACGGCATGGATCAAAGAGTCCGCCTGCACCTGATTGTCCTGTATGTGGATCAGGATACGGTCTCGCATGGTACACAAGCGCCAGATTTCCATATTCGTCCAAAACCACAGAATTATGACCTCCGCCCACATGCGCAGCTCCACCGATTTCACCTTCATCGGTATCATAAGAACTTAGCAGAGGATAAGTAACATGAGTCCAACTGGCCGGATCCATAAGATCACTGCCCTTGTCTGCCATCAAAAGTCCCAATGTATAATATTTATCAACGGTTGCCGCCGAATAGCTAATATATACTTTGTCGCCATAAGCAAACATATAGGGTCCTTCTACAACTAATTGGTCATTTCCCTCTGGATTTGAAGCTGTGATACTTCCTTCATAAACCCCGTATTCCCACGGCCACTCGCCGGATTTTATCACAACCCTGCTGCCTGTCGGCTGTGGAATCACGCCATCGCCTCCCTGTGCTTTTACGATGGATATCTGCGCACTCTGCGGCATTACATAATATCCCTGACCCGCTTCATCTTCGTAATAAGACACATCAAAAGACGGAGAGTTGTTTAGTATGATCGGCTCGCCCCACTGTTTTGCATCCAGCATCCCGCCTTCTTTCATCTGTTCATCCGTTCCCTCATACGGAATTAAAATAGACTTGCTGCACCAGTGAGCACTATTCCAATTAATATTTGCCGGTACTCCTGACGTCCCAAAATCATGAGCTCCAACCAGGCAGTACCAAGTACCATTAATCTTATGAAATTCCGGTGCCCAGATAAATCCGCCCCATCTGTCTCCTGTTTCTGATTCCAGAATATAATGCTCTTTTGCCGTTTTCAGTCCCTCAATTGTCTTGGCACGGCGAATATCCAGCTTACGGTAGGACTGGGCACAAGAAGGCGCTGTCATATTTTCTTCATAATAAGAACCGGTAGCATAATAATAACCGTCATCTTCATTATAGAATACATGAGGATCTGCCCGTTCTTCAATAAATGGATAAGTATAAGCATCCTGTTGTACCGTACCGGTAACTTCATAAACACCTTCCTTGCCGGAATCAAGTGCTTTCAGTTCTTCTTCATCCCAGACAACACCCAGATTCTTGGTACTGCCGTCACTGTAAGAAGCCTTAACCGTCTCCGGTAATTCAACTGACTCTCCCGGCTTCGCCTCAATATTTACAGTTTCTACTTCCGTATTGTAAACATTTCCGTACTTCTTTATAATTGCTTCATATTCAGATGCACTTGCTTCAAATACCGACGCTTCATTTTTTACAGCATTAGACGGAAGAACGCCAGATACGATTTCTTTATTATAAACAGTTTCTACCGTCTGTTCCGGCACTGTCCCATTTTTCAAATCTGTCATAAGACTTACGTAAGTCTTATCATTTTGATCCTGCCAGAAAATCTTATATCCACCGCTCATACTATCATAGATGACAGAAGGATTCTGAACTTTTGTTCCTGCATCTGCAAGTGTCAGAAACCTCTCGTTTGTAAATGCCATATTGTCCTGTGTATCCCATACATAAATGCCATTTTTGTTGTTATTTCCTGACGCTGCAACGGCCAGGCTTCCATCAGCCTTTCTAAACAATATCGGAGACCCCATCTGATTATCAGGGTTCGCTTTCTGAGCTCCATCCCACTTCACATAGACTACAGCTTTTCCTTTATTTAGCTCTGTATAAGACTCTTCTTCTGTCGTTTTCGCTGCAAGGAACAACGCATCTGAACGCCTGCTGTCTGAAGACGCCAAAAGATCCCCTGTGTTTTCATACAGGTTGCCGCCTTGAATCACATAACTTAAAACCTGTCCGCCCTCTGCCATTACCTTAACATTTTTAGTAATTTCAGCATCAGCGATAGTTGCCGTTACCGTCGCGTCAGTGTCTTTTGACGGTCTGGTAACCTTACCATCGCTCGCAATCAATCCTTCTGGAACACAAGACCACACAATTTCCTGTCCATCTACTTCTTTCTGGAGATCTTCAGATATATAAGCAGGAATCGAAAGCCTTGTACGATACTTTTCGCCCTTCGCTTCAGACGCAGTTGGCACTGTTAGTTCAAATTCAATCGTCTCAGAATAAGAGCCGCTTTTTATGACAGCCGTTAATTTAACAGATACACTCTTATCCTGAAAATGAACTGTTCCGTCATTCTCAAGCGCCTTTGTATTATCTGATTCCCACACGATGCTGCAAGCTCCGGAACTTAACGGAAGACTCAGATTATCGCACACCATCGCGCCATTCTTTAAATTCAATGTTGTCTTTGCTTCCTGTACCTGCTGAATCTCTAACGCTTCTGCATATAATCCGGCAACCTCTCCTTCATTCATTTCTTTTCCATAGATTCTCAAATCCCGGAAACTTCCGGCAAAGGTATCATCTGCATAATCAGATTTTCCAATATATGAAAGAATATTTTCTCCAAAATCAGATACCGTTATATTAGAAATGTTATCTGAACCAAGCAATTCTCCATCCAGATAACCGCTAATACTATTTTCACTGATTGTCACTGTATAATACAGCCACTGATTCATCCGGTCGGAGGTCATCACACTATTATTCTTAGAGTTATTTACTCCGACCTCTGTTGCCCATGGATTCGCTGTGCTCTCTGCTTCAGGATCTGTAAATACTGCCTTATAATATCCGTCAGGATTACTGGGATTCAGAATAAAATAATGTTTCGGATAATTTCCCTTCTTTGTCGTTCCGCAGAATGAAAAAGCCGATGTGTTTTTCTTCGTATTATTATTCTTAATCCACATAGAGACAGTCAGTTCATTCTGATTATCAAATAATCCCTCCGGCAGCGACACATAATTCTTACTGGTGCTGGTTCCTCCGGCAAGAGTTAATGCGCCTCCCGTAAAAGTAACGCCATCTGCTTCTTTCAAAATAATGGCGTCATTTCCATTTCCCGATACGTCCTTTATATCCGACACAAGCGGATATCTGGCAATCAGATCTGTCTCCTCAGCCTTTACTGTCTTTGATGCATTAATCGGCAT
Source organism: Clostridiaceae bacterium (assembly GCA_902362865.1). GTDB lineage: Bacteria > Bacillota > Clostridia > Lachnospirales > Lachnospiraceae > Claveliimonas > Claveliimonas acetigenes. The sequence continues at coordinate 38,009 of CABIYE010000029.1, read as the reverse complement.
GAATGAAAAAATCATTCCTGCTATCAGCAAAAGAGACACTAATTTCTTAAATTTTTTTCTCATTTTCTTTCCTCCTTTATTATATTCCGTTTTTTATTTTATTCTCTATTTAAAAATTTTCATATGTAATTTTTTTGAATATTTGGTAATATTTTTGGCAAAAAAAAAGACAAAGATTTTATTCTTCGCCTTTTCCTTAATTAATGTATAAATATCTGCAAAAAGTATAATACTTGTCACAATTTTTCTCCGGGATATACGATCCTCTTCACCCATTCCTGTCTGATTTCCCATAAATTGCCACACACATTAAATATTGTCCAGTTATCGATTTCAAATACTCTCTGCCAGCTATCCATAATCCGCTCTTCTTCTTCCGGATACATCCCTTTATATCTTCCCTGGAAGAACTCAAATCCATTAACTACACCAATATCCTTCAAATATTTCTTATATCTCTCGCCGTCTTTGGCATCCTTCGGGAGATAAATCCGATTTAGCACATAATCCCATTTTGCCTCATCAAAATATATCACCCGTTCTTCCGGCACCTCCAGCTCATAGACAACCGTCCCCTCTATAGGCTTCAGACAATTCTCCACGCTGATGGAACACCAGATAGGCGCGTGTACATCTTCCGGCTTCGGGACTATCTTTGCCGCCTCTTTCGTAAACCAGTCATAGCTTTCCATAAAAAGAGGAGCAATATCTCCAAAATGCATCTCTACATAAACTCTCTGATTAATAATCCTGCCATCTCTTTTTAATTGATACAACGTCTTATCATTCTGACGCGTATACAGACGAACCACTTTCCCTTCCATCTTCCACAAGCTCCTGTTCGTTAAATAAATCACTGACTGCATCCTCATAAGCTGCAAGCTTCTCAGCTTTTCGGATTCTCTTAGCATACTTTTTCGGATTCGTAAAGCTGTGAATCATATAAATCCAAAGTTCTTTCATCTTAAATAGTACATTTCTGTCCCCATACATAATGTTTCGATAATCCTCATAAATCTGATTATGATAGGCAAAAAGCCGCTCCTTTTTTGGCATACTGCCTTCTTCAATCAACCCGATAAGTCCGGGATTTATCAAAAGCCCCCTGCCAATCATCACTGTATCCACCAGTGGAAAGCGTTCTTTCCATTTAAGAAAATCCCGTTTTATAAATAAATCTCCATTATAACAAACAGGACATTTGCTGTGCTTAAACATCTCTTCAAACACATCCAGATTCGGGGAATTTTTATAAAAATCTTTCTGTGTTCTTGGATGGACAATCAACTCCTCTAATGGATATTTATTATAAATCTCCAGCAATCTCATCCATTCTTCCGGGTCATCTTTTCCAATCCTTGTCTTAATCGAAATCTTTATATCTGCTTTCGAAAAAATACTTTCCAGAAACCGATCCAACTCTTCCGGTTTTGCCAGAAAACCCGAACCACGGAACTTTGATACCACTGTTTTGGAAGGGCAGCCCAAGTTAAGATTTACTTCCTCATATCCATACTGTTTCAGCTTCTTCACCGTCAGCAAGAAGTCGTCCTCCCGATTAGTCAAAATCTGAGGAACAAGGCAGATCCCTTCATTGTGTTCCGGCAAAATGTCATTCTTTTCTTTTGAACTGAAATGTCCCCGCTGATTGGGTGCAATAAATGCCGTAAAATATTTATCAATGCCCGGGAAGAATCTGTGGCAGGCATTCCGCTGTATGTAGCCGGTAATTCCTTCCATTGGCGCATAATAGTAATGCATATTCTCTATCAATCCTTATTCTTGTATTTCCAGAAAATTATAGCATTGCCTATCCATATTAGCAAGAAATTCTTTTGTGTTAAGTTTTCGCTAAGATACATGGAAAAATCTGCTCTGTCTTGCCTTATTTTTAAAATACTTTAAAATAGACATATAAGAATCCAACATATCGGAGGTTTGAAAATGTTCAAAAAGTACCAAGAGAAAAAATATTACAGCATTACACTTATGCTTCTTTTCATGCTGATATCAACCGCATTAGCTTTCCTGGCCTTTAAATTTGCAAATATCAATTCTGCAAATATCGCCTTGATCTATATTTTAGCATTAATTTTAACTGCAAGATACACCAACGGATATTGGTACGGAATTGTTTTCGCCTTATTTAGCGTTATCTGTATAAACTATTTTTTTACATACCCTTATTTTAATCTCAATTTTACGTTGTCCGGGTATCCGGTATCTTTCATTCTTACACTGACGATTACCCTGATTACCAGCGCAACAACCAGCCATTTGAAAATACAGGCGGCACTGCTTGCAGAACGTGAAGAAATCATCAACAAAGCAGAAAAAGAAAAAATGCGCGCGAATCTTCTCCGTGCGATTTCCCACGACCTGCGCACACCGCTTACCAGTATAATCGGGACATCCGACTCTTATCTGGAATTTCCGGATTCCTTGAATGCAGAAGAAAAAACAACACTGGTAAAACAGATTCGCGACGATGCAAATTGGCTGTTAAATATGGTAGAGAATCTTTTGTCGGTTACGCGGATTAAAGATTCCGAGTCTGCAAAAGTAAATAAATCCCCTGAAATCGTAGAAGAAGTGATTTCTGAGGCCATCCAGCGCTTTAAAAAAAGGTGTCCAGAAGCCTCTGTCAGGGTTTCCATCCCGGAAGATTATATTATTCTTCCCATGGATCCACTGCTGATTGAGCAGGTAATTATTAATTTGTTAGATAATGCATGCGTGCACTCATCCAGCAGCCAGCCAATCGACCTGACAGTCATTGATTCCCCCACTTCCGTTGTATTCTGTATCCGGGACTACGGAAAAGGAATCTCCCCTTCGCTTCTGCCCGTTATATTCGACGGCAGCAGTGCCCGAAACACCGCCACTCCTGATGCACACAGAGGCATGGGAATCGGCCTGTCCATCTGCAAGACAATCATTACCGCCCATGCCGGTTCCATCACAGCATTGAATCATGACAAAGGCGCCGAATTTATGTTTACACTGCCAAAGGAGGATTCGTTATCTTGAATACAGCAACAAAATTTACCGTACTGATAATCGAAGATGAAACCAATATTTCGGACATCATTTGTAAATGTTTAAAATCACACCACTATAAACCACTGCAAGCTTCATCGGGCACAGAAGGATTATCTGTCATCAATTCTCAATGTCCTGACATTGTTCTTCTGGATCTTGGGCTTCCTGATATGGATGGACTCTCCATTATCCGGGAGGTACGAAACTGGTCCAGCGTGCCTATTATCGTCGTCTCTGCCCGTACTCAGGAAAAGGAGAAAGTCGATGCCCTGGATGCCGGGGCAGATGATTATATTACCAAGCCATTCGGTACATCGGAACTATTGGCAAGGATCCGCGCCTCTCTGCGGCACAGCAATCGTCTGCGGAATCATTCTGAATTCTATAAACGCCCCTATCAGGCAGATGCATTAATGATTGATTTTGACAAACGGATTGTAAAATTTCACGGTGTCCCCATCCACCTGACCCCTGTTGAATACAGAATCGTATCACTGCTTGCACAGAATTCCGGAAAGGTTATTACCTACGGTGCCCTTATGACACACATCTGGGGGCCTTATTCTGATAAGAACAATAACAAAATTCTCCGTGTAAATATGGCGAATATCCGGCGTAAATTAGAAGAAAATCCCGCAGAGCCAAAATACATCTTCACAGAAGTGGGCATCGGATACCGTATGCGGGAGGACGAATACAATGCAGGCGGTTCTTAAAGAGCCGCCTGTTCTACCAAAACGGAAAACCCTGAGCAGCCAGCTGTTCAATGCTCTTTCCCTTTTCCCACTGTAAACAATATAGCTCCGTACATTTCCTATACTGTTCAAATATTCGCTCCGCTTTTTTTGCATCACCATATACTTTCCAATATCCGGCGCACTTATAATCACAGGCATGTTTGGTGATAAATCCCAATACATCTTCCGAAGGATAACCAAGAAAAAGTCCAATTTCATGAGGAAATTCCTCTGATTCTTCCAGTCTCCTGCAGAGCCGGGCAATACATTTTCTAAAATCCCCCATCGGATAACCATAATTTTTTAAAATATCCGCTGCATCTTCAGATGCCAGATCTTCTGTCAACTTATCCGGACGATATAGATAAACCAGAATCTTATTCTCCAAAATCCTCAGTGGTATCACAAACAGTCCATAAAACGAAAGTCTCTGATTTAAATTCTGTACTGCATAAAGAATTTCTTCCCGGTCTTTATAAGGGCAATTTATTACACTGCCGGTTTTTAAACCCGCCAGAGTCGGCGCACAGTGCCGGATAATCAACCTTTCAAGCATACCAATACCTCCTACGTGATATTGGTGTCCACCTTTAAGAAATTTATTCTTTTGAACGCAAAAAACCCTTGAAAACGCCCGTCTACCGGGATTTTCAAGGGTTCCTGATGTGTTTTAAATTATGAAATACATTCCAATCGGACTGAATTTACCTAGTTTCCAGCCATCTGTGCTGCAACTTCTGCCGCAAAGTCCTCGTTCTTCTTCTCAAGGCCTTCGCCAGTCTCAAAGCGGACAAACTTCTGAATCTTAATCTCTGTTCCGTTAGCCTTTCCAACTTCCTCAAGATATTTAGCAACGGACTGCTTTCCGTCCTCTGCCTTTACATATACCTGGTCTAACAAACAGATTTCCTTCATCTCTTTGTTGATACGTCCATTAATCATCCCCTGAATAACCTTCTCCGGTTTCTGGGATTCCTTCGGATCATTCATAATCTGAGCAAGAAGAATTTCTTTTTCATGATTGATGTAATCTGCATCAACATCTGCCTGGCTGACATATTTTGCATGTAAAGCAGCGATCTGCATTGCAACATTCTTAAGAGCCTCTTTTACAGCCTCATTAACAACCTCTGTCTCAGCCACAACCAGTACGCCAATTCTTCCGCCGCCATGGATATAAGATACAACCGTACCATTATCGATTGTAACCTTCTCAAATCTTCTAATGCTGAGCTTCTCGCCAATTACAGCGATTTTCTCTGTCAATACTTCATTTACTGTCTTTGATGCATCGCCATTCCATGCTTCCGCCATGAATGCATCCATCTCTGTATTCTCTGTAACCAGCGCCTGATCTACAACAGCCTTAACAAATCCCTGGAATTCTGCATTCTTAGCAACAAAGTCTGTCTCGGAATTCACTTCAACAATTGCTGCTGTGTGGTCATCCTTTACTTCTGCCATTACAATACCTTCTGCTGCAATACGTCCAGCCTTCTTCTCAGCTTTAGCCTGTCCGTTCTTTCTCAGATATTCAACAGCTGCATCCATATCTCCATCAGTCTCATTCAGAGCCTTTTTGCAGTCCATCATTCCTGCACCTGTCATTTCTCTTAATTCTTTTACCATCTTAGCTGTTACTGCCATCTTCTTTGTCCTCCAAATAGATTGTTACAAATATCTTATTCTTCTACCGCTTCTTCTTCGTAAGCTTCCTCTGCCTCTTCGTAAGCTTCCTCTTCTTCATATCCGGAAGCTCCCTGATTAGCCTCGATAACTGCATCTGCCATCTTTGAAACGATTAATTTCACTGCACGGATTGCATCATCATTTCCCGGAATTACGTAATCTAATTCTTCCGGATCACAGTTCGTATCAGCAATTCCGATCAACGGAATTCCAAGAGTATGTGCTTCCTGTACACAGATTCTTTCTTTCTTAGGATCAACAATAAAAATAGCATCCGGGAGTTTCTTCATTTCTTTGATTCCGCCCAGGTTCTTTTCCAGCTTTTCCCATTCTTTCTTTAACTGAATAACTTCTTTTTTAGGAAGCACATCGAAAGTTCCATCCTCTGCCATCTTTTCAATCTCTTTCAGACGTGCGATTCTGCTTTTGATTGTCTTAAAGTTTGTAAGCATACCGCCTAACCATCTCTCATTTACATAGAACATTCCACAACGCTCTGCTTCTGTCTTAATAGCATCCTGAGCCTGCTTCTTGGTTCCTACAAAAAGGATTGTACCGCCTTCTGCCGCAATATCAGCTACTGCCTGATATGCTTCATCTACCTTGCCTACAGACTTCTGTAAGTCAATAATATAGATACCATTCCTCTCTGTGTAAATGTATGGAGCCATCTTAGGGTTCCATCTTCTTGTCTGATGTCCAAAGTGAACACCTGCTTCCAAAAGTTGTTTCATTGAAATAACGCTCATGTCTTTTCCTCCATTGGTTTTCTTCTTCCGCATCCTTCAATTTCTGCAAAACCGGCTTATTCTAAGCTTAGGCACCATTGCAGCTATCCTGATGCGTGTTTTTTTGCGACCATGATATTTTATCATATAAATCAAACAAATGCAAGTTTTTTCTATAATACACGCCTTACACAGCGAAGCTCTCTATACTGACAATCCGGCCACTCCACAATCCCCACGCTGGGAGAAGATGCATGGATAATTCCTCCGCTTCCATTATAAATGCCGACATGTCCCCAGTACACCAGCAGGTCTCCCGCACGTGCCTCCGATAAAGGGATTTCCACTCCTGCGGTTGCCTGTGCTGAATCACTGCGCCCAAGCGACACGCCAAAGGCCGCATATATCTGTTGCGTGAATCCGGAACAATCCGTTCCTTCCGTCAGGCTATTACCTCCATATACATATGGATTTCCCAGAAACTGTCTTGCATATTCCACTACAGCCCATCCATCTGTACCCTGAGGCGGAACGTAAGCCGTGTTTCCAGAACCCGAACTTTCTTCATTAGAGCCGGTTCCGCTGTTTGAGCTGTCTCCGCTATTTGTATTTTCTCCGGCATTTCCCGTATTTGTATTGTTCGTTGTGCTTACTGCAGAATTTGCAGTTCCTGTATTTGCCGCCGTATTATTATCCTGTGCCGACGCATGTACTACAGCCGCCTGCAATGCTGCCTGCCGCGCCGCTTCTGCAGCCGCCGCCTCTGCAGCTGCCTGCTGCTGTGCCAGCGCATCTTGGATATTCTGATCAAGCTGGGCGATTTCTGACTGTTTTGATGCAATCGTAGTATTAAGCGCTTCTCTTTCCGCAGCAAGATCTGCTTCCGCCTGCTGCAGGTTTTCTGCTTCTTCTTGAAGACCCTCTTTTAAATCTTCGATTTCTTCCTTTGTGCTGATATACTCATTCAGCTTCTGTCTGTCATAAGAATGGATATTCTGTATGTATTCGGCCTGATTAACTAATTCCGAGAAACTTTCTGCAGATAAAAAAGTCTCCAGGGCATCCATATTCCCGGCCTCGTACATGTATTTTATCCGCAGCTTCATTGCATCATACTGCTTATTCTGTTTATTAATCGCTTCCTCTAAATCAACGCTTGCCTGACTGATTTCATCTTCTTTCTGGCCGATTTGCTCCTCCAGGCCGCTGATTTTCTCAAGATTTTCCACAAGCTGGCGTTGCAAAGCACTCACTTCATTCTGCGTCTGCTCCTTATCGGTCTGCATATCATCCACAGATGGCGTTGCCAAAACCGGTTTCACCGCCAAAATACTTACAAGAATTGCTGCAAGAAACGTCTGTACAATTCTTTTCTTCATTATCATGTTCTCCCCTGTCTGAATGTATCTAACTCTTTCTCCCAGTGATGAAAAACCCACTGGGAACTTCATATATCCACGTTAAGGATACTACATCCACCACATAATTGCAATGATTTTTAACATTTTTGTAACATTTATTCCTTTGGATACAGACTTAGGACGCAGTAAAATGTTATCTTACTACGTCCTAAATCAAGAATCTAACTATTGTATATTTAAGTTTGTATAGCCCATCAAACTGATATCTACTTCCTGAGCCGCTTCACGCCCTTCACGGATTGCCCATACTACCAGGGACTGTCCCCGGTGCATATCTCCCGCCGTGAACACTCTGTCCGCAGTAGTCAGATACTCTCCGGGCTTTGTTGCCACATTCGTCCGCTCGTTTACCTTCACACCGAAAGCTTTTGTTACATAGTTTTCGCTTCCTAAAAATCCTGCCGCTATCAGAACAAGCTCCGTTTCCACCGTATATTCGCTGCCTTTTACCTCTGCCATTATCATACGGCCTGTCTTCTCATCCTTTTTCGGTTCCAGTTTTACCAAGACTGCCTTACAGACGTTACCATTCTTGTCTTTGACAAATTCTTTTACCGTTGTCTGGTAAACCCTGGGGTCATGCCCGAACACTGCAATTGCTTCCTGCTGTCCATAATCGGTCTTGCAGACCTTCGGCCACTCCGGCCACGGATTCGTATCGGCACGTTCATCCGGCGCTTTTGGCATCATTTCCAACTGGAGGACGCTTTTGGCTCCATGTCGTATAGCAGTCCCCACACAGTCATTTCCCGTGTCGCCGCCGCCGATTACCATAACTCGTTTTCCTTTAGCGGAAATGTATTCTCCTTCTTTCGGTTTCCCTGCCCTTTCTTCTTTTGCATCTGCATGATTCCAGAGTGCTTTGGTAGTTGATTTCAGAAAATCCACCGCAAAATAAATCCCCTTTGCATCCCTTCCCGGCACTTTAATATCTCTCGGGTTGGAAGCTCCACACGCCAGAACAATCCGGTCGAATTCTTTTAATAAGGAAGCAGCCTTTTTATCCCGGCCTACATTGCATCCTGTAACAAAAGTAATACCTTCTTCCTCCATAATACGGATTTTCCGGTCAATAATCTGTTTTTCCAGTTTCATATTCGGAATTCCGTACCGCAGAAGACCACCAGGCTTATCTTCCCGCTCAAAGACCGTCACCTTGTGCCCCCTTTTATTCAACAGATCCGCCACGGCAAGGCCCGAAGGTCCGCTTCCCACAACAGCCACCGTCTTTCCCGTACGCACTTTGGGAGGTTTTGCGTCTGCATAGCCCATCTCATATGCATTTTCTATAATCCCATATTCATTCGCCTTTGTACTAACTGCATCTCCGTTCAACCCACAAGTGCATGCCGCCTCGCACAACGCCGGACACACTCTCGCTGTAAACTCCGGAAAATTATTCGTCTTCTTTAATCGGTCATATGCCTCTTTCCAGTTCCCGCGGTAAATAAGGTCGTTCCATTCCGGAATCAGATTGTGCAGAGGGCAGCCACTTGCCATCCCCATAATCATCTGCCCGGCCTGACAAAATGGCACGCCGCATGCCATACATCTTGCCCCCTGTATTTCCTGTTCTTCTTTAGACAGAGGGGTGTGGAATTCGTTATAGTGCCTGATTCGCTCTACAGGCGCTTCCGCCTGCTTATCCTGTCTTTCATACTCCATAAATCCTGTTACTTTTCCCACTGATACCTGCCTCCTATCTTCCGCCTTTTACCATGTAAAATGCTTCAATTTTCGCCTGTTCGCTGCTCATTCCCTGCTCTTCCATCTGCAGGATTGCCGTCATCATCCGCTCATAATCCGCCGGAATAATCTTCTTGAATTTAGGAAGATAATCGGTAAAATTATCCAGGATTTCTTTGCCGATTTCCGAATTGGTATAAGACACATGCTCACATATCATATTTTTCAGGCAGCTTACATCATATTTGGAGGTCACGCGCTCCAGATTGACAAGCTGTTTATTTACCTTCATATATAAATCATTTTCCATATCAAGGACATAAGCTATACCGCCGCTCATACCTGCCGCAAAATTCTTACCCGTCTTTCCTAATACTGCCACACAGCCTCCGGTCATATACTCACAGCCGTGGTCGCCCACACCTTCCACAACCGCCGTTGCGCCGGAATTCCGCACAGCGAAGCGTTCGCCTGCCACACCATTAATAAATGCCTTTCCGCTGGTAGCTCCGTAAAGCGCCACATTACCAATAATAATATTTTCATCGTGCTTATATTTTACACCCTTCGGCGGATAGACGATCAACTTGCCTCCTGAAAGTCCTTTTCCAAAATAATCATTGCTGTCTCCTACCAGTTCCAGTGTTAAACCACCCGGTATAAACGCACCAAAAGACTGTCCTCCCGCACCGTTACATTTCACCACATAAGAATCCTCTTCCAATCCTTCCGGATATCTTCTGGTGATTTCAGAACCGAAAATCGTTCCAAAGGTACGGTCTGTGTTAGATACATCCACCTCTATGCTCTTTTTCTGTTTCTTTTCCAGCGCCGGAAGCAGTTTCTTCACGAGCACTTTCTCATCCAGCGTCTTCTCCAGCTCAAAATCATAAACCTTTTTCGGGTTAAATGTCTCCGGCTCCTTGGTTCCTGCATAAGGATTATACAGAATCTGTGCTAAATCCAGAGTTGCCGCACGTTCTGAAGCAGGCTGCTCTTTGATCTTCAGAAGGTCGGTTCTTCCTACAAGCTCATCGATTGTACGAACTCCCAGCTTCGCCATATATTCACGCAGGTTTTCTGCAATAAAACGCATGAAATTCACAACGTACTCCGGCTTCCCGGTAAAGCGCTTACGAAGTTCCGGATTCTGAGTAGCCACGCCCACAGGACAGGTATCCAAATTACATACCCGCATCATCACACACCCCATGGTAACCAGCGGAGCAGTTGCAAAGCCGAACTCTTCTGCCCCGAGAATTGCCGCAATTGCAACATCTCTTCCGCTCATCAGCTTTCCGTCTGTCTCAATTCGTACCCGCTCCCTTAGTCCGTTCTGAATCAGGGTTTGATGGGTTTCCGCCAGTCCAAGCTCCCAGGGAAGTCCTGCATTATGGATAGAACTCTTAGGTGCCGCTCCTGTACCTCCGTCATAACCGGAAATCAAAATCAATCCGGCGCCCGCTTTCGCAACACCGGCGGCTACGGTTCCTACTCCAGCCTCAGATACCAGCTTCACAGAGATTCTCGCATCCTTATTGGCATTCTTACAGTCATAAATTAACTGTGCCAAATCCTCGATAGAATAAATATCGTGATGCGGCGGAGGTGAAATCAGGCTAACTCCCGGCGTTGAATGGCGGGTCTTGGCAATCCACGGATACACCTTGCCTCCGGGTAAATGTCCTCCCTCACCCGGCTTTGCGCCCTGTGCCATTTTAATCTGGATTTCCTTTGCACTCACTAAGTACCTGGATGTTACCCCAAATCTTCCGGACGCCACCTGTTTAATTGCAGAGCAGCGGTCGCTGTCAAGACGTTCAATTTCCTCCCCGCCTTCCCCGCTGTTCGACTTTCCGTGAAGCTGATTCATAGCAATTGCCAGCGTCTCATGAGCTTCCTTAGAAATAGAACCATAGGACATGGCTCCTGTCTTAAAACGTGTCACGATTGAATCCACGCTTTCAACCTCTTCTATCGGAATGCCTTTTTCAGGATAATTGAATTCCAACTGACCGCGAAGATTAATGCCCTCTCCTTCTGCATTTACCATTTCTGTATACTTCTTAAACATTTCATAGCTGCCTTGTCTTGTAGACTGCTGCAGCATATGGATTGTCTGAGGATTATACAGATGCTGCTCTCCACCGCTTTTTGATTTGTGCTGTCCCACACTATCCAATGTCAAATCCGTTTCCAGCCCCAGCGGGTCGAATGCCTCTGAATGACGCGCCATATAATCTTTTGCGATTTCTTCAATTCCAATACCGCCAATACGGCTTACTGTATCCGTAAAATATTTATCAATAAATTCTTCCTTTAATCCCAATGCCTCAAATATCTTTGCACCTTGATAAGACTGGATGGTAGAAATTCCCATCTTAGACGCTATCTTCACAATTCCATGCAGAACCGCATCATTATAATCCTCTACCGCCGCATAGTAATCCTTATGCAGCATATTAGAATCAATCAACTGTTTGATAGACTCATGTGCCAGGTACGGATTAATCGCACAAGCTCCATATCCCAGCAAGGTCGCGAAATGATGAACTTCCCTCGGCTCACCGCTTTCCAGAATCATCGCTACAGAGGTCCTCTTCTTCGTCCGTACCAGATGCTGCTGAAGACCGGATACCGCCAACAAAGAGGGGATTGCCACATGATATTCATCCACGCCCCGGTCAGACAGAATCAAAATATTCGCCCCCTCGCGGATAGCACGGTCAACTTCTATATAAAGATATTCTATAGCCTTTTCCAAACTGGAATTCCGGTAATAAGTAATCGGAATCTCCGCCACCTTAAATCCGTCTGCCTTCATTCTCTTAATTTTCAGAAGATCTGTGTTGGTGAGAATCGGATTGTGCACCTGCAGCATCTTGCAGTTTTCTTCTTTCTCCTCCAGCAGATTACCATCTGTTCCAATATATACCGTAGTGGAAGTCACGATTTCTTCCCGGATAGCATCAATCGGCGGATTCGTAACCTGTGCAAAAAGCTGTTTAAAATAAGCAAACAAGTTCTGATGTTTTCTGGAAAGCACTGCAATCGGCGCATCCACACCCATTGCCGCCGTCCCTTCCGATCCATTCTGTGCCATAGTCAGAATAGAGCTTTTCACCTCTTCATAAGAATAGCCAAACGCTTTCTGCAGACGCCTGCATTCTTCTTCTGTATAGGCCGGAACCTTCTCATTGGGGATTTTCAAATCTTTAAGCTTCACCAGATTGCTGTCCAGCCACTCACCGTAAGGCTCACGGCTTGCATACATCTCCTTCAGCTCATCGTCATCGATTACCTTGCCTTTTACTGTATCTACCAGAAGCATTTTCCCCGGGTGAAGCCTTTCTTTAACAATAATCTTTGCCGGATCTATATCAAGCACACCCACCTCGGAAGAAAGAATCAACGTGTCATCGTCTGTAATATAATACCGGGAGGGCCGCAGTCCATTCCTGTCAAGTACCGCACCCATACAGTCTCCATCGGAGAACAAAATTGATGCCGGACCATCCCATGGCTCCATCATAGTTGCATAATACTGATAAAAATCTCTCTTCTTCTGCGAAAGATTTTTAGTGTTCGCCCATGGCTCCGGAATTGCAATCATAACAGCTAACGGCAGTTCCATCCCACTCATAACCATAAATTCAATTGCATTATCCAGCATAGCTGAATCAGAACCAGAACTGTTGATTGCCGGAAGCACCTTGTGAAGCTCTCCTTTTAAATGCTCAGATTCCATATTCTCTTCACGGGCGCGCATTTTATCCGCATTTCCGCGGATGGTGTTAATCTCACCGTTATGTACAATAAAACGATTCGGATGTGCCCTTTCCCAGCTTGGATTCGTATTCGTACTGAATCGCGAATGTACCAGCGCTATGGCCGATTCATAATCTTCATCCTGAAGATCCATAAAGAAGGAACGAAGCTGGCCAACTAAAAACATTCCTTTATATGCAATCGTCCTACTTGACAGGGACGCCACGTAGGTATCATCACTGCTCTGTTCAAAAATTCTCCTGACAACATAAAGCCTGCGATCAAAATCAATCCCTTTTTCCACTTTCTTCGGCCGTTCAATAAAGCCCTGCATAATACACGGCATACACTCCACTGCTCTGGAGCCAAGCACCTCCGGCTTCACCGGGACCTCACGCCAACCCAAAAACTTCATGCCTTCTTTAGCGACAATAACCTCAAAAATATTCTTTGCCTGATTCCGTTTTAATTCATCCTGGGGGAAGAAAAACATTCCCACGCCATATTCTCTCTCAGAACGTAAAAGGATGCCGAGAGGCTGACAGACTTTAGAGAAAAACTTATGTGAAATCTGTAACAAGATTCCAACTCCGTCTCCTGTCTTACCTTCGGCATCCTTGCCCGCTCTGTGTTCTAAATTTTCAACAATCTTCAGTGCATCCGCCACTGTATCATGGCTTTTTTGACCTTTAATATTTACGACTGCGCCAATACCACAATTATCATGCTCAAACTGCGTACGGTACAACCCAGCCGACTGTCTCTTTATTTGTTTTCCCAAACTACCCAGTCCTTTCTTCACATTTTTTCCTAATATACAACATTTTTTCCTGTTTGTAAAGAAAAACTTTTTAGAAGTTGTCTGATAATTCGTTAATTAATAGCTTTCCTCAAAAAAATCTGACAGCTTACATTGCTGCCAGATTTTCTTTTTCATCTGTCGGTTTTGGAAATTCCGGCTTTTCATCAATTCTCTGGATTAGTACGAACATAGTAGCCGCAACTGCTGCGCATACTACCGTCACGCTGCCAATCCGCATAAAATCTTTTATCATCCATTCATAGAATCTATACTCTGTTGCCAGAACGGAAAACAGGTTCATCACCATATGCCCCACAATCGGCGCTTTCACAGAGCCGTATTTCTCATACATATACGCAAGCAGCATCCCCAGTATAAATCCGTATACCATCTGCACGATATTTCCATGGAACAGCCCGAATACAAGAGCCGAATACACTGCAGCATACAGAAAACCAGATCTTTCCCGCATCCTCTTAAACATCAGCCCACGGAAAACAAGCTCTTCACAAATTGGAATCAAGACAACCAGGCAGAGCAGCTGCATCTCCAACGGAGCACTGTACAGCGCAGTTGACGTTTCTTCATAACCGTCACTTATTGAAGCAAGATTGCTGATAATAATCAGGTTATTTAAAGCCACGCACATCGCAGCAGAAATGGCAATAACCGCTCCATATTTCCAAAACGGCGCTTTCTTATTCGTCATAATCCCTTTTACCTGTTCTGCCTTCCGATCCTTGTAAAAGAAAAACAGCAATATAGGAATTGTAATCAACGCAGCAATTCCTTCAATCTGTGTCGCATATTTCATAATTTCTTCTGAAATACTCATTGAAAAATTCAGCATCGCCTCTTGATTATCTGCAATCCCGGCTATCTCATCATAATGCATAGATGAATACGCCAACAAATATAAAACAATTACCACAAGGCTCACCGCAAAACTAATTCCCCATTTAATAATAAGCGGTCCCCACAGACGCCAAAATCTCTTTCCATAACTCTCAGGCGGATAGGATGGCATTCTCTGCTCTCCCGTCCCCCGTTCATAATCATTCTGCATAATAACCCTCACTTTCACAGCTCTTAGCTTACTTTATTCTACTTCTACTTCCCGAAACATGCAATAAAAAAAGTATAAACTCTTTTCGCTAACATTTCCTTTACTTTCTTATTTTTTTGCAATATAATAGAAAAAAATTCTATATAAAGGATTTTTGGAGGATTTCAATTTGGAAAACTTAAATCAGATTATTGCAGCAAATTTAAAAGAACTCCGCAAGAAGAAAGGATTAAGCTTGGAGCAGGTATCCGTCCTTACCTCCATCAGCAAAAGCATGTTAAGCCAGTTGGAAAGAGGCGAGGTAAATCCAACAATCTCTACCGTCTACAAACTGGCATTAGGCCTTAAAGTTCCGGTTACCGCTTTTACTGCCAGCAGACCTCGGCCATTTACCAGTTCCAACAAGCATCAGCTTTCTCCCCTGACCGGAGATGACGGACGCTACCGCCTCTATCCGATTTTTGGTTTCCGGGAACATCAGGATTTTGAGATTTTTGACCTGGAATTTGATGAAGGCGGTCAGATGGACGGCAACCGGCAGATGCTCGGAACCCGGGAGTTCATTACCATCTACAGCGGAGAACTCACCCTGGTCTTTGATGACCATGCATATGTTTTGAAAGCAGGGGATCATGCATCCTACAATGCTTTTGATAAATACACCTACAAAAACACTGGAAAAGGGATGGTGACAGCTAACATCGTCGTCCATTATCCAAATTAAGAAAGGAGTCTTACACAATATGGAAGATCAGAAACAACGCGTGTACAACGCACTGGACAAGCTTGGAATAAAATATGAGGTTGTGGAACACGAACCCGTTCATACAATGGAGGATATGGATCGATTGGGATTACCTGCAAAGGGAACTCTGTGCAAGAACCTCTTTCTCCGGGATTCTAAGGGGAAGCGTCACTTTCTTGTAACCTGCGACGAAAAGAAAAAAGTAGACTTAAAAGCACTTGGCCGTACTCTGGGGGCAGGAAACTTAAGCTTTGCTTCTGAAGAACGGCTGGAAGAGCATCTGGGGTTGAAACAGGGGAGCGTATCCCCCTTTGGTCTGATGAACGACACAGAGCATAAAGTAGAGTTTTTTATTGACAAAGACTTAAGCAGATGCAAAAGCCTGGGCATCCACCCATTGGAAAACACTGCAACTGTATTCCTCTCTTTCAAGGATCTGGATAAGTTCCTGTGGGACTTAGATGTTGACGTCATTAAAATCAAACTGTAGCACAAAAAAGAAGCATGAGCGGCTAACCGACAGCGCCCATGCTTCTTTTTTGCACACATTCTAATATACTTCTAACCTTCGAGAGAACGCTTCTTTGTAATCGTTACCTTTTCATCATAGCAGGTGAAGATTTCATCCACTCTCTCCTTCTTAAGCTTCGGTGTAATCCAACTTACAACCGGTACGATAATTAACCCGGCTATCATCGCAAACGCTCCGGCATTAATCGGTGATTCAATATATTTTAAGAACATATTGGATACTGTAATACCCACGCCAGCTGCAAAGCTCGCCCACACAGCCGCTCTTGTAACCCCTTTCCAGTACAGGCCGTATAAAAACGGCGCCAGAAATGCCCCTGCCAAAGCACCCCAGGAAATTCCCATCAACTGCGCAATAAAGGTCGGTGGATCCATTGCAATGACTACAGACAATACAATGAAGAATACAACCAGTACCTGCATGGTCCGTACCTGCTTCTTTTCTCCCATATTTTTCATGACATTATCTTTCAGAAAATCCAATGTCAGCGTAGAACTTGAAGTAAGAACCAATGAAGCCAGCGTCGACATGGATGCAGAAAGCACAAGTACTACCACAATACCGATCAGAATATCCGGCAGTGTTGACAACATATAGGGAATAATGCTGTCATACACCACTGCTCCCGTCTCAGCATCATAGATGGATGGATTGTCAAATAGTCTCCCAAATCCTCCCAGAAAATAGCATCCACCGGAAATAACCACTGCAAAAAGTGTCGAAATCACTGTTCCTGTATTAATCGCCTTTTCATCTTTGATAGCATAGAATTTCCCAATCATCTGAGGAAGTCCCCAAGTTCCAAGGGATGTCAGGATTACCACACCCAGAAGGTTTAAAGGATCCGGCCCAAAGAAGGAGGTAAACGCTCCCGGCTGCCCTGCCGTCACTGCCACATCACTGGGAATCTCTGCCATCTGACGAATTGCCTGAATAAATCCTCCCTGTCCGCTGAGAACAGCGGCTATAACTGCAACAATACCGCCCAGCATAATGATTCCCTGAATAAAATCATTAATTGCCGTTGCCATATAACCCCCCATAATAACGTAAATGCCTGTAAAAATTGCCATAACAACCACACAGACCGTATATGGAATATCAAATGCCATTCCGAACAATCTGGATAAGCCATTATATACCGATGCCGTATAAGGAACCAAAAAAATAAACACAATAGCGGACGCTGTAATCTTAAGCGCCTTACTGTCAAATCTTTCCCCAAAGAAATCCGGCATGGTCTTAGAATTTAAGTGCTGTGTCATAACCTTCGTACGCCTTCCAAGCACTACCCACGCCAAAAGACTTCCGATAATCGCATTTCCCAGACCAATCCAGGTAGATGCCAGTCCATACTTCCATCCAAACTGTCCCGCATAACCTACAAATACAACCGCTGAAAAATAAGAGGTCCCATAAGCAAAAGCCGTAAGCCAGGGACCTACGGATCGTCCTCCCAACACGTATCCGTCTACACTCGTTGCATGCTTTCTGGAATAGATACCCACCGTCACCATCACCGCAAAAAATACAACCAGCAGAATTAATTTAATAACCATATCTTTCCCTCATCTTTCCTTTTGTTCTTCGCTTTAAACCGTTGCGCTTTAAAGCGTTAAAGCTTATGGATGTATATTACCACACGATTCTTATTTCTGTCAATAGAATAAAAAAAGATGAAGCCGTTACTTCATCTTTTCCACTCTGTCCTGGACAGTCTTATTAAAATTCTCAATCCGTCTGCTGTATGACTCTGCCATATATTTAGAATTCAGCATAAAATCTGCTGTTGCCAGATTGTTCGCAATTGGAATATCATATACTACCGCAATGCGAAGCAACGCCTTCACATCCGGATCATGGGGTTGTGCTTCCAGTGGATCCCAAAGGAAAATCATAAAATCAATCTGTCCCTCTACGATTTTTGCGCCAATCTGCTGGTCTCCGCCTAACGGGCCGCTGCAATATCCTTTTACCGGAAGTTCCGTTTTCTCCGCAATTAACCTAGCAGTCGTCCCTGTCCCACAAAGGAAATGTCCTTTTAATATTTCTTTATTCTTGTCACACCACTCCACCAGTTCTTTCTTTTTCCCATCATGGGCAACCAATGCAATATGCTTTGTCTTACCAATTTCTAATGTTACATACTCTTCATTCAACATATGTTTTGTCATCCTTTCTCATTATCATTTTTCCTCTACCATTGTTCCATTGCATCAAATCTGGATGCTGTTAAAAGTGCAATTAACATCGTAATCATCAGGCAATAAATCGGGAGAATAAAAAATATCAGATTATAATTTACCAATATTCCAAACAGTAATGCTGCCGCAACGCCAATTCCAATCGTCGCCCCCTGCACTACCATAGCAAAAATTGTCTTTCCGGTATTACCCAGGGTATTTCCCAGAATACTTTCTCCTAAAACTTTTATATACAGCCGATTCGCCTGTAAAACAACATAAATCACCAGAGAAGCTGCCATCTGATAGGCAGGAATCCTCCAGGCAATTCCTACCGGAATGATAAATATAATGCCATCAACCAACGCTTTTATGTGTTCCATCAGCGTCGCGTACCACAATTTTTTTATTGCACTGTCAGGGATCAGATAAATATAAGGCTGTTCCAGCTCTTTTCCCCATTTTCCAAGATAACCGGTACATAAAAACACGAAATACGCTTCTACACCCAGCAACGCAATTCCCGGCGGATAATTTTCCGGTCTTCCTATCGCTGCAATACATACAATTACCCCTATCACGCTGTATAATGTCATTGGCCCGAAGATAAAGAATCTTTCCTTTTTATATTCCAAAAGCTGCCTGTAAAATACCGCTTTCGCCCCGCTTCCTTTATAGATTACCCCGGCCTTACGGAATTTTCTCTTCTTGCCGCCAGAAAAAGTAAACTCACCTTTTTTACTTCTGTTTTTCCTCTCCACATAATCATCTGCAAATTTAGCGGCATCCTCATAATATTCTCCGGTACATTGTTTCTTTAGCGCCGCTGCAAATACAACGCCGCATGTAAGCAGATACAGAACCGTACAGACTACATTCAGGGTTGTCGGACCCAGGATAATCAAGCGAACAGCCGCCACATTCCAGCCTGCTACCGGAACCATCTGCAAAGCCTCCAACTCCATCACTTCACGAAATGTAGATACATGGATACCGTTCTTTTTTAAATAGTAAAAAAGAAGCAGCAAAACACAAAAGAACACAAGATAGATACATCTGCAAATAATTTTCACAGCGCTTCCCTGCTGTTCTCCTCCTGTATATAAAAGGATAATCAGACTGCTCTCCAAAATTACCTCCAACACAAAAGAAAAAAGGAACAACAACAGCGCTTTTCCCACCGAGAGGTGAAAAATGCTGACTGCCACTGCAGCAAAAATAATATCCATCAACAAGGTCAGTGCAAAATTCTTCATCGCACTGTGAAGAAGAATCTGCTTAGGACTAATCGGTGTCGGGAATACTAAATGAGAATGGCTTGGCAGAAAAATTACTCCCTTGCGCTTCGCATAGGTAATAAAATTACTTCCTATCTCCAGATAAATCCAAATCGTCAGCACATAGACCAAACCAGTTACAGATGCCAATCCGCCTTCAGCCGCCAGCACGCCCCATCCATACAAAATCATCACTGCATACAAGATACCAATCGCCAGATAAATATAGGTCACCGGTTTCTTCAGCGCTTTGCAGATACGGTTCTTAAGGCTCATTTTTGTCAGATACCAGAGCGCCTTCATGATTCTTCACCGCCTGTCATCTCAAAGAACAATGCATCCAGGTCCTTATCCCCTACCTCTTCTCTGGTATAAGAGCCTATGATATGTCCCTTTTCCATAACGAACATAATATCCCACAAATCCTCTACCATCTCCAGCATATGAGTACTGATCAAAACAGTTACTCCCTGCTGTCCTAATTCCCGAACGACCTCTTTCAGCTCTTTAATTGCCTTTGGATCCAATCCAACCATCGGCTCATCCAACAGAATTACTCTTGGCTTCACCGTCAGGGCACAGCAGATACTAACCTTCTGCATCATCCCCTTGGACAGCTCATTTCCCATCTTATCCTGCTTATCCGCAAGTTCAAATCGTTCCAGCATATCCGTAATCTCTTCTTCCGTTATCTTGCTTCCATATGCCTTCCTGATATATTCCACATGTTCCCTCACCGTCAGCGCTTCAAATAAAGAGGGCATCTCCGGCACATAAGCAAAGATACGCTTTGCTTCCATCTGTTTTGCCGGGAACTCTTGGATTTGTATATTTCCCGAATACCGCAGAAGCCCCGCAATGCTTTTTATAATCGTAGATTTCCCCGCTCCGTTAGGCCCAAGCAATATGCCAATCCTTCCATCCGGGACAGAAAAAGACACCTGATCTACTGCTATCTGTTTCCCATATTTTTTACTTAGATTGTTAATCTGCAACATGATTAATCCTCCAAAAGTTCTTCCCAAAGCTGTCGGTTGCCGCTCTGGCACAGTCTACTGCTTCTCCACAACTTCTCCCTGCTTTTTATAAATACTCCCTGACGGAACAAAGCCTCTCACAGAAGAAAGCGGATAAATATTCGTATGGCTCCCTACTACGCTTCCCGGATTCAAAATAGTTCCACATCCCACTTCTACTTCATCGCCAAGCATAGCACCAAACTTCTTAAGACCCGTTTCTATATTTCCCTCCGGCGTCTTTACAACAACTAATGTTTTGTCAGATTTTACGTTAGAAGTAATGGAACCTGCTCCCATATGAGACTTATATCCAAGAATAGAATCACCCACATAATTATAATGGGGAACCTGTACCTTGTTAAACAAAATGACATTCTTAAGCTCCGTTGAATTACCAACAACCGCCCCTTCTCCTACAATTGCATTTCCACGGATAAACGCGCACTGTCTGATCTCAGCATTCTTCCCGATAATGGCAGGCCCTTTAATATAAGCAGAAGAAAAAACATTCGCCGACCTGGCTATCCACACATCATCCCCAACCTTATCATACTCTTCTTCCGGAAGTGTCTCACCAAGCTTCAGGATAAATTCACTGATTTTTGGAAGAACTTCCCATGGATAGGTCACTCCATCAAAAATGTCTTTTGCAATCGTCTCTTCCAGCGTATACATTTCTTTCACTGTTATTTCCTTCATTTCTTCTCTCCTTTATTTCCTTTTTTATAAAACTGCGCCGCCTTATCATAACAACTCTGCAGCTGATATTGATTATGCATTCCCAACACACTATTGGTTCGGGAAAGAATAAAATGTTCCAATTTCTGCATGTATTCCTCGGACGTAATCTCTCCCTCTGCCACGTAAGTAAGTCCCTTCTCCCAGCTTGCGGTAAGCTCCGGGTTCAGGAGAGACTTAATCGAATGATCCACCACATCGTAAATCATCTCTCCCTGTAAGGTCGGCGTCACAATCTGAGTCTTCTTATTCAACGCCAGATATTTATTATGAAACAATTTCTTAAGAATCTCTCCCCGGGTAGCACTGGTTCCAATTCCACTTCCTTTTATCTGTGCCCGCAGCTCTTCATCTTCAATAAGCTGCCCTGCATTCTCCATAGCAAGAATCAAAGACCCTGAATTATAGCGTTTCGGAGGTGATGTTTTCCCCTCCTTAATATTCAGTCCCATCACCGGAAGTATCATCCCCTTCTTCAGGGACTGTATCCTTTCAAAAAAGGCAGTATCCGTATTCCCTGTATCTGCCGGGCCTTCCTCCATCTGTTGTTTTTCATCAGGCACCGAAGCATTCTTCTTCGGATTCGGTACTCCCAGCACCTTCAGATACCCTTCCTCTGCCAGAACCTTGAAATTAGCAAAAAACTGCTCTTCCCGCATCTTTGTAATGATTGCCACTTTCTGGTATATTGCAGGCGGATAGAAAATACTTAAAAATCTTCTCACAATCACATCATATACCTGCCTTGCTGTATACGGCAGGCTTTTCAGAGCATTCATTCCCTGCCCTGTCGGGATAATTGCATAATGGTCGGTAATCTGCTTATCATTCACATACCTCGTCTTCGCCAGCCCCTTATGGCTTCCCATGGCCGCGATTTCATTCAGATAAGGGACTGACGTCTCATACTTCATCAAACCATTCAGATTCTTATGAATTTCCTTCGCCACTGCCGTAGACAGAACTCTAGCATCCGTTCTCGGATAAGTCACAAGTTTTTTCTCGTACATCTCTTGCACAATCTGCAAAGTCTCATCCGGACTGATTTTAAATCTCCTGGAACATTCATTCTGAAGCTCCGCAAGATTGAATAAGAGAGGCGGATTTTTCTTTTCCTTTTTCTTCTCAATAGAAAGGACTTCACACTGCAAAGGAGTTTTTTCTTTCAAATAAGAAACCAGTTCCTCTGCCTTTTCTCTCTCTTTAAACCCATTTTCCTTATACAAATCAAAAGACTGAAAATAACGGGATCCCTTCACCGCCTTCCATTCTCCCTCAAAAGTCTGTCCACCGGCATCTACTATATTCACCACCCGGTAAAAGGGGGTCTCTACAAACTCCCGTATTTCTCTTTCTCTGCGCACTACCATTCCCAGCACACAGGTCATGACCCTTCCAACGGATATCACAGAATATTTACTCTTTAGATAATTGGATATGCTGTCTCCATACTTCAGTGTCAGAAGCCTGGAAAAATTAATTCCCATCAGATAATCTTCTTTCGCCCTAAGATAGGCGGAGGAAGAAAGGTTATCATATTCTGACAAATCCTTTGCCTCGCGGATACCGCGCAGGATTTCTTCCTCAGTCTGAGAGTCAATCCACACTCTTTTTCTCTTCTTCCCCTTCACACCTGCCATCTGCTCTACTAAGCGGTAAATATATTCTCCCTCCCGCCCGGAATCAGTACAGACATAGATAGTCTCTACATCTTTTCGGTTCAGAAGCCTCGATACAATCTTAAACTGTTTCTCCACTCCGGGAATTACTTCATATTTAAATTCCTTTGGTAAAAACGGCAGAGTCGCAAGACTCCACCGCTTATATTTCTCATCATAAGCTTCCGGGTAGCTCATCGTCACCAAATGTCCCACACACCATGTCACAATGGCATCCTCTGACTCTATGTATCCGTCGTTTCTTCTGCCGGACAGCTTTAACGCTTTGGCAAATTCCTGTGCCACACTTGGTTTCTCTGCAATATATAATGACTTGCCCATAAACTTCTATGTTCTCCTATTTCCTAAAGATGCGCATAACGCGCTCTGCAAAGGAGGTTCTTTTCTCTACCGTCACGGTCTTCCTCGCATAGAGCGCTTCTTTCATAAATCTCTCCTGAGAATTAATGAGCGGCTCTTTCTGCTCTTTCTTCCTGTACACACCGTCACTGTGCAATTCACGTGCCTTTACATTATCCGCCAGCATAACATCCAGATAATGGTTGACCTGCTTTTTAACATTTTCATCCAGGATAGGACATGCAACCTCCACACGTTTCTCCGTATTGCGTGTCATCATGTCCGCAGAGCCAATGTAAATCTTCTGACCCGCTCCCGTACCGAAGCTGAAAATCCTGGGATGCTCAAGATAGCGTCCCACGATACTTGTCACAGAAAGATTATCCGTATACCCCTTTACTCCCGGAAGTATACAACAGATTCCCCGGACAATCAAGTCAATCTTCACTCCCGCCCGGGAAGCTTCTGATACCTTCTCAATAAAATCAACGTCTGTCACCGAATTCATTTTCATCACAATGCGGCCGTTAGGTCCTTTTTTGATTTCTTCATCCATCAAATGCAGTACCTTAGGCTTTAAGCTTGTAGGTGAGACAATCAGATGCTTATAAACGCCATCCAAATTACTGATGGACATATTTTTAAAGAATTCCGACGCATCCGCGCCGATTTCCTTATTTGCCGTCATCAAAGACAGATCTGTATACATAGCCGCCGTCTTCTCGTTATAATTACCTGTACCAATCTGCGTAATATATTGAATCTCATTCTTATTGCGATAAGTAATCAGGCAGATCTTAGAATGTACCTTATACCCTTCAAAGCCATAGATGACACGGCATCCCGCTTCCTCCAGGCGCTCAGACCAGTCAATATTATTCTGCTCGTCAAACCGGGCACGCAGCTCAATTAAGACCGTAACTTCCTTCCCGTTCTCAGCCGCCGCACAGAGGTATTCCACCAGACGTGCCTTCTTCGCCAGTCGGTAAATGGTAATCTTAATCGTCATGACACTTGGATCTGAAGCCGCCTCTTTAATCAACTGCAGGAACGGCTCCATACTCTCATATGGATAGAACAGCATAATATCGTTCTTCTTAATCTGACGCATCACACTTCCATCCTGCACATGTCTGGATATCTGCGGTGAAAATGGCTTATCGGTCAGAGACCGCTTCATTGCATCCGGAAGATTGCCGCTGATTGCAAACATATAATCCAGCTTCATAGGCATCTTGGTGCGGAAAATCTGCTCCTTCTTAATATTGAACTTTGTGCAGAAATACTTCTCCGTCTCCGGGCTTAGCTTCTCTGCAATCTCCAGACGCACCACCGCCATCCTTTTGCGCTTATGCAGACTCTGCTTCATCAGATAACGGAAATCATCATTAATCTCCAACAGTTCATCATCCGGCGTGATATCGGCATTCCGCGTCACACAGATATAATTCTTATCAGACACTTCATAATGCTCGAATACCAGCTCTATATACTCCATAATCACCTTTTCCATGCGGATATAGCGGATATCATGCCCCGGCAGATATAGAATATCTGAAACAAACTTCGGCACCGGAATAATGCCAAGCATATTCTTATTATCAGCTTTCAGATTCGCAGTCACATAAATGTCTTTATTAATTAAATGCGGAAACGGATGATTGGCATCCACAATCTGCGGCGACAGAATCGGAAGAATCTCTTCTTTAAAGTACTTCTTTACATATTTCTTCTCACCCTGCTCTAACTCCTTAAAATCCAGCCCACAGACACCGTAAGGATGGAGCTGCTTCTTAATCTCCGCATAAGTCTTATCCCGTTCCTTATAAAGCGGCGCTACCGCCTCATATATTTTCTCAAGCTGTTCCTTCGGCGTCATACCCGAACGACTGTCCCTGGTCTTTGCATCCGTCGCCGCCATATCAAAAAGGCTTCCCACACGGATCATAAAAAACTCATCCAGATTACTTGTGAAAATCGCCACAAATTTCATCCGTTCCAACAGCGGAACCGTGGGGTCTTGCGCCTCTTCAAGTACTCTTTGGTTAAACTTCAGCCAGGATAATTCTCTGTTTTGTGTGTAATTCAAAATCTCTTCTTTCATTTTCCGTTTCCTCTTTTTGCTTAAAAATCTTTTCTTTCATTTTATCACCAACAATGCTCAAAAGAAAGCCCATGTTTTGTAAACATTACGTTAAGCAAATGTTATATCCTTTATTTCTTTAAAATCAATGCCACAAAGGACAGATCTTCTTTCCCGGTATTCTTGATTCCATGTCCGCAGCCATCCTTACAGAATGTTACATCTCCGGCCTCTACAGGAACTGCCCTGCCATCATCTTCATACATTCCCGTACCGGAAAGGATATAATAAGTCTCTGTCTCACCGTGATGCTCATGATGTCCCAGCTCACATCCCGGCTTCAGAGTCACACGGCTGAACATCTTGCAGTGTTCTCCCAGCTCTTCCGGTAAAAGCAGTGCTTCCTTCATAATAAAACCTGCTCCTCCATTCACACGTTCTACTGTAACAACTTCTCTTTCTCCCGCTTTTGTCATAAAATACGCCTCCTTTTGTATTTCATTGTAACAGATAACGGGCAGAGTCGTAAAGCAACACTTTCCGACTCTGCCCGTTAATTAATTGACAATTCTATAATATTCCTTTGCTGTCATTCCGAATACAATTCCATAAAATATCGCAAACACCACCACAGTTGCAATAGTACAGCTCAAAAACAACGGCACATTTACCAGATTCAACACAGCCAGCAGCTTCGTAATAACTTTAAACGCTACTGCGATATGAATAATTGCCACTACAAGGGGCAGGAAAAATACAGTAAGTATCTGGCTTCGGATGGAACTTCGGACTTCCCGTTTGCTCATTCCCACCTTCTGCATAATCTGATAACGCTCTTTGTCGTCATATCCCTCCGATATCTGCTTATAGTAAATAATCAGAACCGTCGCCATCAGGAAAAGAAATCCCAGGTAAATTCCAATGAATAATAAACTGCCATACAGAGAGTAGAAGCTTCCCCGGCTCATCTCACGGCTTTCATATACGCTGTCTCCTATTTCATTCGTAATTCTTCCCTGCATCCCCTCTGTCGCAGCAGTACAATCCTTTTCTTTGCCTTTTAAATCAAAAGACCATTTATGCTGCATTGCGTAACTTCGCTGCTTCCATTCTTCCTGAAGGCTGCTGTTCTCGGAGACACTTTGAAGAAAGGCCTGGATTGGAGCCTCATCAGCAAAAATCACATAATATCCTTCTACAATCCTGGATGCATTCTTAGGCTCCAGCTTCATACTTTTAAGCTCTTTTGCCACACGATAAGTCTGATCATCAATCTGGATGGTATTCTTCCCATACAGCGCTTTCTCTGTCGTATATACAATTACCTCATCTGGCGCCAGAGACATATCGTCACTCTCCATCCGATTATAATCCTCCTGCAAAATCATGTAAAATTCGCACACATTTTTGGTTCCGTAACTTCCCTGATCAGTCAGAAAAAAATGTGTTCCTTCCTTTACTGCAGATAAGGCGGCAATGTGATATTCCAACTCATCCGTTATCTCCACTTCATTTTTTTCTGTCTCTTCTACGACAATTTCTCTTATCCTCTCTTCATCCTCTGCATTTGTCTTATATTTGGTGATAGCAATTTCATGAGGAAACCTGGTTTTCAGCACATCCTCCATCCCCACATACAGAGATACTGTAGTAGATACCATTACCAATACCATCGTACTTAAAATACAGATGTTAGCAAGGCCTACTGCATTCTGCTTCATTCGGTAAATCATACCGGATATTGCCGTAAAGTGCTTCATTTTATAGTAATATTTTTTATTTTTCCGCAGCATTTTCAGGAGCGCAATGCTTCCCGCTATGAACAAGGCATACGTCCCCAGCACTACGCAGATGACTGCCAAAAAGAAGGCTTCCAATGCTGCAATCGGCGACTCCGTTGTCAAGGCAATATAATAACCGATTCCCAACGCCAAAATACCAAAGAGGGTCAACACCCATTTGGTCTTCGGTTCTTTCTCTCCCTGATTGCTCCCCCGCAGAAGCTCCACCGGATTCGCAAGCCTGATCTGAAGCAGGTTATAGCACAACGTCATCGCAAAAATCACGCCAAATAGAACCAGTGTCCGAACCATGGCTGCAGCTGAAACCTCAAAATTCATTCCCACATCATAATGCAGAATCCTAAGCAGCACCAGCCACATTAATTTACTAAATGCAACTCCAAGAGCCAATCCTGCTGCTACGCTTACAATGGCAGTAAATATAGTCTCTATGGTAAGCATTTTAGCAATATGCCTTTTCCCCATTCCCAGAATATTGTAAACGCCAATTTCTTTTTTCCTGCGCTTAATCAGAAAGCTGTTCGTGTAAAACAGAAAAATCACAGAGAAAACTACGATAATCCTGCAGGCATAGTTCAGAATCAGCTGTACATTTTCCTCTTTTACACTTCCATTCTGAGAAAGAGAATCCATAATGTAATACATCATAACCGTAAGGATTGCTGTAAAAATATAGGGAATATAAGTCTTCCAATTATTTTTCATGTTCGCGGAAGCAAGTCTTATATAAATAGAGCTATTCAAGTTCCTCACCTCCTGCGATCAGGACGGTAAGTGTATCTGAAATCCGCTGGTACATCTGTTCATTGGTGAGATTTCCCCGGTACAGTTGATGGAACACTTCGCCATCCTTGATAAACAGTACTCTGTTCGCTGTACTTGCCGCCTTCACACTATGGGTTACCATCAAAATAGTCTGTCCATCCTGATTAATTGTGGTAAAAAGATTCAAAAGCTCATCGGATGCCTTTGAATCCAAAGCCCCCGTCGGCTCATCCGCCAGGATCAATTGCGGCTTCGTAATCAGCGCCCTTGCCACTGCCGCCCTTTGCTTCTGCCCTCCTGACACCTCGTAGGGGAATTTTTGCAGGATTTCCTGAATTCCAAGCTTCTGCGCAACCGGTAAGATACGTTTCTGCATTTCCTCATATTTCTTTCCCGAAAGGACCAGCGGAAGGAAGATATTATCCTGGATAGAAAACGTATCCAAAAGATTAAAGTCCTGAAACACAAATCCCAGGTTCTGCCTCCTGAAAGCCGCCATTTCCTTCTCTTTAATCTTACTTAAATCATTGCCTTTCAGATATACCTTTCCTTCTGTAGGTTTATCAAGGGCTGCCAGGATATTAAGAAGCGTCGTTTTCCCGGATCCCGATTCTCCCATAATCGCCACATATTCTCTCGGCTCCACCGAAAAATTAACATTGCGGAGCGCCTCCACCTGATTTCCTCCAAAACGGGTCGTATATATTTTTTTCACATTTTTTACTTCCAATATACTCATCATTTTCCCTCCTTCATTGATATCCTTATTATATAGAAGAGGAAAATGTCGTTCCATCGAATCAGCTAACATCTCCCTTACATTTTTGTCACATTATTCAACTGTCATTTCTTTTCGTCCCAGAATCAGATATACCTTCGTCCCCTTCCCCGCCACTGAATCAATAGCAATACCATGGGAAAGCTTATCCATCACACGCTTACACAGATACAGCCCGATTCCTGTTGATTTCCCATCTCTGCGTCCATTATATCCTGTAAAGCCACGTTCAAATACGCGAGGCAGTTCTTCTGCTTCAATCCCGATTCCGGTATCTTCAATCACCAACGCCTGATTCTGTGTATAAATGGAAATCTTCCCTTGTTTCGTATATTTCAGTGCATTCGATAATATCTGCCCAATTACAAACACCAGCCATTTTTTATCTGTCAAAACTTTTCTGTCATCTATGTCAATTTCAAGTTTTATCTTCTGCAGAATAAACAATTGCGAATATTTACGAACCGCCTGCTTCGCCAGTTCTTCCAGCGAGTGCCACTGAAATACCATGTCCGCGGACATGGAATCCATACGAAGATAGGTAAGTACCATATCCACATATTGTTCTATTTTAAAAAGTTCAGCCTTCAGCGCCCTGGTATACTCCGTATCCTGTGATTCTTCCTGAGACTGCAGGAGAATCCGCATCGCAGAGATTGGTGTTTTTATCTGATGCGCCCACAGACTGTAATAATCCATCATATCCTGCTGTTCCGTCAGATATTCTGTTTTCTGCTCATTTATCGTGTCGAGGAGTTCTCTCACCATCCACTGATAATCTTCTTCCACCAAATTTTCCGGTTCGGGAAGCATCTCCCACTGTGTCTTCGTCTTCCCTTCTAACTCCAGAAGCTCTTTATGCTTCTTTCGATATCTCATAAAATCCATCGTCCAGAAAAACAGCAGCCATAGAGTCGACAGAAAAACGGCATAGGAAAGTGCCTCTGTCTTTACGCCATAAAGGGAAAAAATAATTACGAATATTCCCATAAATCCCAGATATGTCCCAATATGCCATCGTTCCTTCTTTACATAACCACAAAATACTTTCATGCTTTCACCATATACCCAATTCCTTTTTTTGTAACAATCATATCTGCATGTCCTGCCAGAGAAAGCTTTTTACGAAGCCTTGCCACATTCACTGTAAGGGTATTGTCATCGATAAATTCATCACTCTCCCAGAGTCTTTCCATAATATCGTCCCGGGAGACAATTTTCCCCTTATTCTCCAAAAGCATCTGCAAGATTTTAAATTCATTTTTTGTAAGCTCTGTCTTCTTACCCTGACAGGTAAATGCTGCATCGCCCAGATCCAAACTAATTCCTTTGTATTCTATTATATTTGACATACCTGCGAAGGAATAGGTTCTTCTCAAAATTGCCTGCACCTTGGCAGTCAGCACATTTAAATCAAAAGGTTTCTCAATAAATTCATCCCCGCCTATACTCATCGCCATAACAATGTTCATCTTATCATCGGCAGACGAAATAAAAAGAATCGGTACCGTCGACACCTTCCTGATTTCCGTACACCAGTAAAACCCATCAAAAAAGGGGAGTCCGATATCCAACAGGATAAGATCTGCTCCAAAATCTTCAAATTCTCCCCGGATATTCTTAAAATCTTCTGCGCACTGCACTTCGTAATCCCATTTTTTCAAATGACTCATCAATGTCTGTGCAATCGTCTTATCATCTTCAACAATAAAAATCCTGTACATTGCTGTCTTCCTACCTCCATTCAGACAACAGTGTACAGGATTTATTTTTCATTTTCTACATTTTCAATTATTCTTTTAAAAGAATTCATAAAATCTTAATGGTAAGATTTACTTCGATAATTTTGCAGGAGCGTCGTTCGGCAAGTCGCCAACCAGTTTGTATTCTACGTCTCCGTTAAGCGGATCGCCAACCTGAACTGGACGTTCATCATCTTTCTGCCATACAAACCAACCGCCGTCATATAATTTCATATCATCTACGCCATTCTCATAGCAGATAAACCATGGAACACATGCTCTCCAGCCAGTACCACAGTAGAATGCCAGTTCATTTTCAGATGAATAACCATATTTCGCCCACAGCTCATTTGCCTTGTCCAGACTAATTACAGTTCCATCTTCATTATAATAGGAATCTGTATTTTCTCCCCAGACAGCGCCTTTTGGCTCACCAGCCTTATGGATATATCCATAGCCGCTGACCTGTCCGGTATATTCTTCGTAACTCCTGATGCTGACTAACTTAAAGTTATCATTCAACGCATTGTGTAAAATATAATCTTCATCAATTACCCAATCCGGATGCTGTGGAACGGTTGTGCCAAATTCTTCAACTGCCTCTCTGACTTTTCCTTCCCCTTCTTCAATCGGATATCCAGCCTCTTTCCATGCATTCATATCTCCGTCAAGCAACTTAACATTTTCTACACCTGCCCACAGGCATACAAATGCAAGACGCGCACCTGCAGAACTTCCATAACAGATAACTGTAGTATCTTTCGTAATTCCGTTTTTCAGAAGGAACTGTTCTATCTCTTCTGGTGTACGGATATTCCAGTTAACATCTTCTTCGATATCATCTGAATTAATGTGGATCGCACCCGGGATATGGCCTGCCTGGAAAGATTTGGATGTTACGCCCCAAGAACATTCCATAATCACATAATCATCAGCCTTCGGATTCGTTCCATCCACAAAGCTCTTTACATATTCCGGAGATACATAAGACTGTCTGGATGTCACCTGGTCAAACCGATCAATAATCGTTGCGCATTCAGCCCGGTTCGCACTTCCCTGTGGATTAATCTTTCCATTATCTCCGGTAATAATCTTATCTGCAACACACCAGGAAACCGCCTCTTCAGCAAATCCTGTCACGCTTTCTGCATCAGGATAAGCACTGAAATCCACACTATCAGCAATATCATATCCCTTGTAGTCCGCATAACGGTACATTAACGTAGCCATCTGTTCACGCGTAATCTCATCATTCGGTCCGAATTTTCCAGAATCTGAGTATCCTGTAATAATTCCTTCACCTGCAGCCCAGGTTACAGCTTCCTTGTACCAATCCTGATCCAAATCCGGGAAACTTACCTTGTTCTCTTTCACTTCCGGTTCTCCTTCAAGCCGATACAAAATTACTGCAAACTGCGCACGCACAAGACTATCCCCTGGTGCAAAAGTCTCCTTATTCAGACCAGTCATCAGCCCCTTGTCATACACATTTTTCACATAGCTGTAATACCAGCTATTTTCTGCAACATCCGTATACGGAAGCGCTTTCTGCTCTGCTTCACTTACAAATTCCAAATTTGCACTGCCAAGCACCACAACACCTGCCAGAAGAAGCGATAATCCTCTTTTTCTCATTGAAAAGCCCTCTCTTTCCTCAATATTTTTCTTCATTATACCTTTGGAAAAAAGGACTTTCAAATTGTTTTTATCAATATATAGTTCGAATTATAGATATTACTAATGAAAGAAATGGGCACCTATCTGCATTCCATAACCACCCTGATCGAAATACAGACAGTTCCCGACGGGATTCACTCCCGCAAGGGCATCTTCTGCCGCCTGCATTGCTGCCTGTGTATAGCCTGCTGATACACGTACATTGTCCAGCCATCCTGTCATTGCAGGAGTAAATTGTCCTGACTGATAGATGACCTCCTCTATACTGTTTGGATAAGAAGCGCTGTTCACCCGGTTCATGACTACAGCTCCTACTGCAACCTGCCCTTCATAGGACTGATTGCCTGCTTCACAGAAAATGATAGATGCCAAAAGCTCCCGTTCCCTCTGTCCGGCGGCCGCTGCCGCTTCTTCTGCACGACGTGCTTCCTCTTCTGCCTTTCGTGCTTCCTCTGCTTTGATTGCTTCTTCCGCTTTTGTTTGCAGAACTTCTTTCGCTTTTCCCACCGTCGTAAGCGTAACCGCATTGGATAAAGCTTCATTTACTCGGCCATGTTCCTGTACTTCTGAAGCTTTCATATCTGCCGTATCTTCCGGCTGCAGAGCCGCTGCCCGGCTGGTAAATCCCGCTGCCAAAAGCGTCGCTCCCAATACAGCCATAACTGCTTTCTTTTTTATTTTATAATTCAACATTTGATACCCTCCTGTAAATATTTCAGATATAATGCAAAAATTGTTTTAATAAAGTATACTCATTTTTTTCAACTTTATTACAATTATTACAATTCCATTACATCACAACGGAGGGTATCTTAACACATCCTATTTTTTATGTCAAATACAAGTATTGGCAGGCCTTCCTCTATTTTCTAATTATAAAACTTCTCCATAAATCTTTGGATAATAATTGCGCATTCCGCACGGCTTGTGCTGCCCTGTGGGTCAAGACGATAAGAGCCATCTTCATTTTCTTTTCCTTCAATGATTCCATTTTCTACCGCCCACTTCATAGCAGTTTCTGCGAATTCGCTTACCTGTTCTGCATCAGAAAAGCTGCTGAGGTCTGCTGTCTTTGAAATATCGTATTTCTTATAATCCGCATAACGATACATCATAACTACCATCTGCTCACGGGTAATCGGATCGTTCGTTCCAAAGTATCCGGAATCTGTATATCCGGTAACAACCTTCGCATCAGCCGCCCAGAGAACTGCCGTTGAATAGAACTGTCCATCCGGTACATCCGGGAATCTATTCGTATACGCTGCAGCCGGCTTTCCTTCCATTCTGTGAAGGATGGTTGCAAACTGTGCACGCGGCAGGATTTCATATGGTGAGAAATGCGTAGGATCTGTACCCGTCATGGTTTCTGCAAAGTAGTTGTGGTATGCTCCATCGTAGAACCAATCAGTTTCTGTTACGTCTTCGTATGGAAGTCCCTTGCTTTGCAGAGCCTTTGCCGCTTTGTCAAGCGCTGCAGCCGCATCATCAATTTCTTTCTGCGTTGCATCCGTGTCTGCCAATACCTCTTTTGCCTGATTCAAAGCTTCTTCGTAAGCTGCCCAGCTTTCTTCCGTATACTTAACTTTCTCTGTATCCGCTACTGCTGCCTTAACCGCTGCTTCCAAAGCTGTCTTGTCTGTTTCATTCGGTTTTTCCGCTTCTTTAACAGTTACCTTAAAGGTGTCTGTCTTTCCTTCATATGTTACCGTTACTGTCTGCTCACCAGTCTTAGTCGTATCATAACCGCTTACTTCGCAGTCCGTTACTGCAATATCTTTTGTTGTACCATCGCTGTATTTTGCAGTCACTTTCATTCCGTCAAGGTCAAGCTCGTCACCTACTGTGTACTCCGTCTTCGTCGGTGCTGTTACCGTAATGGATACTACCGTTACAACCGGTTCCGGTTCCGCCGCCTTCAGCTCATTCTGTGCTTTGGTAAGAGCTGCCGCTGCTGCATCTACTTCTGCCTGTGTTGCCGCATTGCTTGCATAAATATCATTCGCCGTCTTCAACGCTTCTGCATATACTTTCCAGGTAGCTTCTGTATACTCATCCTGATTTCCTACGGATTCTGTTGCATCAATGGCTGCCTTCAATGCATCTTTTTCTACATATTTCAGCGCCTCTGCTGCAATTTCTTCCGCCGTCATAACACGGCTTACAATCTTATAATTGTCAATCAGGCCGGTCATATACTCTCCACTCACCCAAGTGGATTTGCCAATGTAGAGGATACTGTTGTCTCCCAGTAATTCAGGAATCGATACAATACTTTCTTCCCGTCCTGCTTCTACACCATTTACATAGAGAATCGTCTCATTCTCTGCATAAACAACGGTGATATAAGACCACTTATTCTCACCTGCCGCATATTCCGGTGAAACAGGTCTTGTCTGCTTATTGCTATTATAACGCTCTGCCTTTATCGTACCATTGGCATCAAAGATTCCCAGGTACTTTTCACTCTGCCACTCCTGCTTGCTTGCATTCGGAGCTGCAAAGAATCCCCAGTTTGTCGCACTCCGTCCAGGATTGATCTGGAAGGATACGGTCATTTCTTCCACACCTGTCAACAGGCTTGTACCGTCTTTTGCTGTTACATTCAGGAACTGGCTGATTCCATCCAGCTTCAATGCCTTTCCTGTACCATGGTCAACCAGTGTATAAGTACCGGATGCCTCCGCGTTGCCGCCGTCAAATGCTTCGCCTTCTGCCGGAGCTGCATCGAAGTTAAAGTCTGCCAAAACTTCTGGAATTTCTCTGGGTTTTGTCTCCAGATTAGAAAATGCTTCCTTCAGCGCTTTTACTGCATTATCTACCGCTTCCTGTGTAGTATTACCTGAATCCAAAATCTTTTTCGCTTCATCCAGCGCCGCCTGATATACTGCCCAGCTTTCTTCTGTATATTTCACACTGTCTTCTTCCGAAACAGCTTTGTCAACAACATTCTGCAGAGCCGTCTTATCTACATACTTAATATACTCTACTCCGCATACCGTACATTTTGCTCCTGTCTCTCCGGCATCCTCACCATAATGCAATTCCTTCTTCTGCGTCCCACAAAGATTACATTTTACTGTATGATACGTTGTATCCGGTGTAATGGCAGCATCCCAGACATATTCATGCTTAAGCATACTTCCCTTTAACGGCTGTGTATCAACTGCGCCGCATTCACATACTGCTGACTGTGTTCCATCCGTAATACAGGTGGCGTTATTGTCAGAAGTATATTCCCCAAATATATGCTGATGAACACTTCCATCCGCAGATTTCGACACACGTTTAAAAAGGGAAACATTATCACCCGAACCAATCGTAAATCCATTGTTATACACAAGCGTACTGAAGTCATTCGTTCCACTGGTTCCTTTATATCCGGTAAGAACCCCATTCGCATAACCAAATCTGGTATAATATCTGCTGTCAAAGTGATTGCCTGTAATCTTAACTGCTCCATCTGAAGGATACAGATAGATTACCTCTCCGCCTGAAGAATCTTTATAATCATAATTCCAGGTACTGAGCCAAAATTCATTCTCTCGAACCTGATAAGAATGCACTACTGCATTGTCATTATATGGAGCTGCATAATCAATATAGAGCGTTCCATCTTCGTTTGCTTTCACTTCAACTGCTGTCTCTCCAATGGTTCTCTTGGTTATTGTCATGGCTTTTGCCTGTCCTGCGCCATTCTCTGAAACAATCAGATATTCTCCATTGGATCCCAGCGAATCAACTTTCTCCCAAATCTGCTCTGCAGGATCTTCTTTTTCATAAATATACACATGACTGTTTCTCGGATCCGTAGAAGTAGACGTTCTGCCGAACTTTAACACCTTGCTTCCTACGCTGTAACGAAGGAATCTGGTATCATCACTATTTGGCACAAGCTGATTTACAACATTGTCGCTTTCACCTGCCACCCCTGTCTTATAAGTCCAGAAATATGACTCCCAGGCACTGGTTGGGTCTGTCCCGAATGCCGGAGCAGAGTTTTCGTTTTTCAGAAAATTCTTTGTGGAAATATTCTGAAGCATGTAACCGACTCCCGGGTTCGCGCCCGTGTTATAAGTACAATCCCAACGGCACGCTGAAAGCTCAGAACTTAAAGGAAGGCAAATCTCATTTCCATCATCCGCTATCCAAGTATTGTCTACCGTTGTAACATTAGAAGTTCCATCTGTCAGCATATATTTTATACCATTATTTGTGTAAAACTCACTATTCCATACTAACAAATACTCTTTTCCGGGAGTCAGGGTATCCACAAGATGATAGGAAACTGTCTCTTCATTCGATTCATATTGCGCATAAAGGACGGTGTCCCGCTCTATATAAATGCTGTCGCCCGGCTGATACTGATTTCCTGTTCCATCTGCATTTGTACTCCAACATTTAAACCGTGCCCCTTCCTTTTCCGGGGTTATACGGCTAACCGTGTCCCAGGACTGCACTGTTTCGCAGCCATCAATCTCCGTACCACCATTAGACTGATAAGTTACCCTGTATGTTTCTCCATAATTCAGAGCATCTGCATGATTTCTGTTTAGGGATACAGAATATTTATCAAGCAATCCATCTGCATGATACCTTGCCACTTCAATCCTGTCGTCATAAATCAGCCACTCACTGACCGTAAGTTCATCCGTAGGTTCTATATCAGAAGGATTATTGTTAATGTCTCCGATATACCCTACATATCCATAATTCATGTATGCAAAATTGAGAACCGTAGAAGTTCCTGATTTATTTGCAATACTGGTTTCCGTACATACTCCTAGTTTATCACCTTTTGTAAAACCGGTAATAGAACCGCCTACAAGTTCATCGCCATTCGTATGATTATGTCCGAACAGATAGATAATATCCAATTTCTTCGCCGCTTCATTAATCACATCAAAAAGCAAATATGCGTATTGGTTATTCCCATCCTTACGATCAATATCATAATGAAGTCCGGTATGGGTAGCAATAAAAATCGGACGCGTCTCGCCTGCTTCTATTTTGGCAGAAAGCCAGCTTTCTAATGCCTCCGCCGTTCCTTCTACAATTGTCCGCACACTGCTATCCCCTTGCTTGCTTGGAAAATCATCTTCATTGATAACATAGACAATAAAATCATCATACTCAATTGCCCCCGTAGATGAGAGTCCTGCTGTCGCCGCCGGGTCATGATTCCCCTGTACCAAAATCATTTCTTCATCTGTAAGATTGCTCCATTTGCTTCTTACAATACTTTTTACCTGTCTCATCCCTTCTTCAGAAGTCGAAGTTGAATCCAAACAGGAAAAATCTCCTCCGAAAATCATGTAATCCGGCCTGACTCCTGCGTCATACGCTCCGTTTACAAGACCTGTAAGCTGCGGCTGAAGCGTCGCCCAGTCGTCTACTCCATCCGGCCACAGCCATCTTTGATAATCTGAAAATGTCAGAATACTCACACGTGGAGCCTGGCTCCCGGAAGCAGACACCTCCAATTTTTGTGTAGGAAATATTCCCAGTAACATTGCGAGTACTATCAATAATGAAAGCACTCTTTTTCTGTGTTTTTTCATTTGCATCCTCCTTTTTTGTTTATTTAGCCGTCATAAAACCATAAAACTATATTCAGTATACCCTACTGCAAATTCCGGCTCATCTGACCACGCATTCCGCTAAGAGCTGATCAGTCTTTCCGGATGTAACTGAACGCGTTTCCGCTTCAG
>CABIYE010000028.1 GCA_902362865.1 Clostridiaceae bacterium | reverse complement strand
CATTGCTTTTTTATTTGCAAAAGTGATGAATGCCTTGAAAATATAAGGTTTTAAAGAAAAATAGGACTGTAAAACTTTACAGTACCAG
This sequence comes from Clostridiaceae bacterium, assembly GCA_902362865.1. Classification (GTDB taxonomy): domain Bacteria; phylum Bacillota; class Clostridia; order Lachnospirales; family Lachnospiraceae; genus Claveliimonas; species Claveliimonas acetigenes. The sequence continues at coordinate 44,005 of CABIYE010000028.1, read as the reverse complement.
CATCCAGAGAGGGGTGGTATTATGAAAGGGACTAAAATTAACGACAAAAAGATATTTATTTTCATTCTTATCTTATGTGTCCTTGCAGTTGTGATTATCATAGCGTTTAAAGTTCGAGGGGAATATGAGACTCCCGAAACCACCGGAGGACTGGAGGATCGGAAGCTGGATCCCGATGTGAAAAAACTGTTTGAAGCAGACAGTGATTCTGCCGGGGATTATGAAGTCTTTCTATGTGAGAATTTTTACGATAATCCGGATGGGCAGGAATATCTTGTGGATGATCCGGAGACCGCGGATTATGTGGTAGAAAGCCTGAGTTCTCTTTCCATTAAGGAAATTCTGCCGACAAGTTCTTATTATGGGCGTGAGGAGAATGGATTAGGAATCAAGATTTCCTCGAAGAGAATCGGAGGCGAAGATTGTTCCGTTGTGATTCTGGGAAAAAGTAAAGAAGGCAATTATGTACTCAGCCTTGCGGAGGATAATGCGATCATGGCGGAGGTCGTAGAGGGTGAGCTTGATTATGCCTATCTCAAAGAGCTCTACCAGGAGGCAGCAGAAGAAAAATAGGAGTTAGAAGTGAGGATAGTATAGAAGCATCAGAAAAATAAAGGACATCTACATCTGAAAACCAGGTGTGGATGTCCTTGGTGTTATTTTCCGGCTTTTTCTTTTAAGCGGGCCATAAATCCTTTTTTCTTTTCCGGTGCCTCAAGTGGTCCGCGGATTCCTCTTACGGATGTGATATAGATGCCGCTCACGGTTGCTTTAACTTCTTTCTTGATCGGAACCTGTGGGAAGATAGAAGCATCGCACATGAAAGTCATAATCTTTGGGCCAACCTTTGCCTTAACGACCGGCACTTTGGAACGGCGCAGGTATTTCGGCGTGTTCTCTACCACAAAAGAGGGGAAACCGGCGTCTTTTAACCGCAGCTTTCCTTTATCGATAATCAGCATGGAGACGGTCTGCTTGACAGCGTCCAACTGTTCTTGCTGTTCTGCCTGCTTTTTTTCGGCTCTCTTTCCTAAAAAATACAATACAACGACTGCAATAATCAATACGGCCAATATGATTAATAAAACCAGTGTCACCTTACTCACGGGGGAACCCTCCTATATCTAATGTAATTTCACAAGTTTCATTTTAGCATTGTTTTTAGGGAAGTGCAAGTGATTTGCGATTTTAGGGTTACTTTTCGGGAAGAAAGAGGATATACTGTATAGGTGAGGTGAAGAAAGTGCTTGATATGATAGGGAACGGTATAAATGTAACCTTTTGGTGGCTGATGGAACATCTGCTGATTGTAAATATTTTTTTGTCGGTTTTGATTATATTTTTTCAAAGAAAGAATCCGACGACGGTGTGGGCATGGCTTCTTGTGCTTTACTGCATTCCGATTCTGGGATTCGTCCTGTATCTGATTCTGGGACAGAATTTCCATAAGGAGCGGATGTTTAAGATGAAGGAGATTGAGGGTGAAGTAAAATATGCGATCCGAAGGCAGGAAGAATCTATATACCGGAAGCAGCTAAGATTAAAAGATCCGGAACTTGAACGGTTCGGAAGCCTGATCCTGTATAACCTGAATGAGGCAGAAGCGGTTCTGACAGATAATAATGACATTCAGATTTATACCGATGGAAAGGAGAAGTTCCGGTCGCTGATTTATGAGATAGAGCATGCGAGGAATTACATTCATATACAGTATTACATTATTAAAAATGATGAGCTGTGGCAGCAGATTGAGGAAGTACTGATAAGGAAAGCAAAACAGGGTGTGGAAATCCGGGTGCTTTTCGACAGCATGGGATGCCGGACGATGCATAACCGGGATTGGGCAAGATTGGAAAAAGCCGGAATTGCGGTGGCAGAATTTTTCCCGGCGCTGCTTGGCAAGCTGCAGCTTCGCGTGAATTACCGCAACCACAGGAAAATCGTTATCATTGACGGCCGTATCGGATTTGTGGGAGGATTCAATGTGGGGCGAGAGTACCTGGGAAAAGATCCGAAGTTCGGCTATTGGAGAGACACGCATCTATGTATAGAAGGGGCGGCAGTGACTTCTCTGGCAGTGCGGTTTGTTTTGGACTGGAATTATGCAGCTAAGGAGAATCTATTCCTGGAAGACCGTATTTTTGAGATTCCTGATTATTTGAGAAATGGGAGGGAACCTGTGCAGATTATTTCCAGCGGGCCGGATTCTAAGAGCCAGGTAATCCGCAATAATTATCTGCGTCTAATTCATTTGGCGAAGGAGAGGGTTTATATCCAGTCGCCATATTTCATACCGGATGATGATATACTGGAAGCGCTGAAGATAGCGGCAAAGTCGGGGATTGATGTGAGGATTATGGTTCCCTGTAAGCCGGATCATCCTTTTGTGTATTGGGCAACGTATTCCTGGCTGGGTGATATGGTCGAAGCAGGGGCAAGATGTTATACCTACGACAATGGCTTTCTGCACTCCAAATGTATGTGTGTGGACGGTCTGGTAAGCTGTGTGGGAACAGCGAATATGGATATCCGGAGTTTTAGCCTGAATTTTGAGGTAAATGCGACCATATACAGCGCCAGGGTTACCGAAAGGCTGGAAGATGCTTTCCGGAACGATATCCTGAAGTCTACGTTGGTGACCCGGAAGCGGTATAAACAGAGGACGCTGTTGATCCGTATCAAAGAGCAGGTGTGCAGACTGTTGTCGCCATTATTATAGTAACAGTTCAGCCATAAGTCGGATTGTGGGTGAATCATGCTTGCATGAATGAACACACGATCCGGCTTATGAGCGGAGCGCCATTTTATGAGCAAAAATAGCTGCATAGCAGCGGAGAAGCATCGTAGATGCGTTTTGCGAATGGTGCGGGCTGAACTGTTACTTATTTATAAAGAAATCTTGCGAAAAAGGTTTTATTTGGGCGGAATATGTGTTATAACAAAATGAGTTGAAAAAATATGAGAGGTGCGATATGAAGAAGAAATTAATAGTAGCAGTAACAGGAATATGTATGATAGCGGGAGCTTTAAGCGGATGCTCTTCTGACACGGCAGAGAATGATTATGTTAGTGTGTCAGGATATAAAGGGATTGAGATTGACAAGGTAGATGTTGATACAGACATAAGTGATGAAGATGTAGAGAATGAGATTAATTCTGTGCTGGAAGAGAATGCAACGGATAAGGAAGTAACAGGCAGGGCAGCACAGTTAGGCGATACCGCAGATATTAATTATGTAGGAAAGGTTGACGGGCAGGAGTTTGACGGCGGCTCTGCGGACAATTATCCGTTGGAATTGGGATCCGGCTCTTTTATTGACGGTTTTGAGGATAGTATTGTGGGACATAATGTGGGAGAGACCTTTGACTGGAATGGAAAATTCCCGGATGATTACCAGAATACAGATCTTGCGGGCAAGGATGTTGTCTTTACGATTACGGTGAATGCACTTACGGAGCCGGAACTTCCTGAATTGACGGACGATTTTGTTAAGACGGTATCTGAAGAGTCTGAAACAGTGGAAGAATACAGGGAAGAGGTAAGAAAGAACCTGGAAGAGACTGCGCAGGAGAATTACGATTCTGAACTGAACAGCGCTGTGTGGGAGGCAGTTTTAGAGAAAGCAGAAGTAAAAGGATACCCGGATGGTGAAGTAGACCGGATTTATAATACTTATCTGGAGCAATATCAGGAGATGGCGTCCTATTACAACATGGAATACGATGAATTCATCCAGCTTTATACGGAGATGACGGTGGATGAATTTGAGGAGGAAGCAAAAGAGGCGGCCAAGGATAATATCAAGCAATCCCAGGTAGCGGAAGTTATTGCGGAGAAGGAAGGTCTTACGCTGACAGATGAGGAATATGAGAAAGAATTTGAAAAACTGGCAGAAGATTATGGTTATGAAGATGTGGATGATCTAAAAGAAGTAGCGGGCGAAGAGACATTAAAACAGCTTGTTTTGCAGCCGATTGTACAGGAATGGCTTGCTGAAAACTGCGTACAGAAGGAAACGGACGATGGGGACAAGTAAGGAAAAAGGAAGAGATGAATTCCGCACTCGTTTAGGATTCATTGTGGCATGCATCGGTTCGGCAGTGGGGATGGGCAATATATGGATGTTCCCTTACCGGACCGGTAAGTTTGGTGGAGCGGCGTTTTTGATTCCCTATTTTATTTTCGTAATCCTTTTGGGATTTTCCGGCGTGATTGGCGAGATGGCATTTGGGCGCGGCGTGAAGGCGGGGCCTATCGGAGCTTTTTCAAAGGCTATGGAGATGCGCTTTGGAGAAAAGGCAAAAACCTGCGGAAAAGTAATTGGAATGATTCCGGTTATCGGTTCGCTGGGAATCGCGATTGGTTATTCTGTAGTCGTAGGATGGTTTTTAAAATATCTGTGCAGTGCGGTTGCGGGAAGCCTGACGAAGGTAGAGGATATGGGCGCTTATTTTGGCGAGCTGGCGGTTGACTTTGGCAGCGTAGGCTGGCAGCTTTTGGGGTTAGCGCTGACTTTTCTGATTATGGTGCTGGGAGTAACCAAAGGCATTGAAAAAATGAATAAAATTATGATGCCCGTGTTTTTTATATTTTTCATTATTTTGATGATTCGGGTGGCAACGCTTCCGGGAGCGTCAGACGGCTATCGATATCTCTTTGTCCCGGAATGGGAGAAGCTTGGAGATATAAAGACCTGGGTGTATGCGTTGGGACAGGCATTCTTCTCTCTGTCATTGGCGGGCTCAGGAACATTGGTATATGGAAGCTATCTGAAAAAAGATATTGATATTGTAGGGTGTGCGAAGAATGTTGCATTCTTCGATACCTGTGCGGCTCTGCTTGCAGGGATTGTAGTGATTCCGGCGGTGTTTGCGTTTGGACTGGATGTTGCCAGCGGTCCGCCGCTGATGTTTATTACACTTCCGGCAGTATTCCAGCAGATGCCTTTTGGTGGACTCTTTGCGGTTATATTTTTTGTGGCGGTGCTTTTTGCCGCAATTACGTCCTTGATGAATCTCTTTGAGACGCCGATTGAAGCGCTGCAGGAACAGTTCCGGTTATCAAGAAAAGCGGCGGTAGGCGTCATTGCGCTGGTATCTGCGGTAATAGGTGTTTTCATTGAAAGCGGAGACTCAGTCGGTGCCTGGATGGATGTGGTGTCCATTTATATCATTCCGCTGGGAGCGCTGCTTGCAGGAATTATGTTTTTCTGGGTATGTCCGAAAGGATATGCCAGAAGCCAGGTGGAGATGGGAGCGAAGAAGCCGCTTGGCAGGTGGTTTGAGCCTGTAACAAAATACATATTTGTAGGCATTACTCTTGTGGTATATGTGTTGGGGATATTTTTCGGGGGGATTGGATAGAGATTTCTTTCCATTCCCCCGGTGTTAATTGTTCATTTTGTGATAGTAGACACAGGTTTTTGCGTTATTAATGTATAAATGTGAGAGAATAACAGGAGGGAACGCAAGATGAAGAAGCAGATAAAAAGATTAATGGCCCTTGTTTTGTCTGTCAGCATGACTTTTATGGTGCCGGGGACGGCTGCCTTTGCAGATGAAGTGCAGAATGCGGATGAAGTAATTGAGTTATCCGGCTTGAGTGGAACTATATTTGACGATGTCAATACCGGGGATTGGTATGAGTCATATGTTGGTTATGTTTTGAACAAAGGGATTATGACAGGAAAAGGCGAGAATCTGTTTGCTCCGGGAGAAGAATTGTGCAGAGCACAATTTGCGACGGTTCTGTACCGTATCGCAGGTTCACCGGATGTAAGCTACAGCGCTGTTTTCCCGGACGTGCCGGACGGCATGTTTTATACAAAACCAGTATTATGGGCGAGTCAGGATGAAGTGGCGGTAATTACGGGATATGAGGAAGGAAACTTCGGACCTGACGATATGATTACCAGAGAACAGATGGCAACAATGCTGTACCGCTATGCAGAATATAAAGGTTTTATAGACTCGGAAACTGACGATACGATTCCCGGGGAACCAGATTCTGAGGGCGAAGAATCTGAAGTGACAGATCCTGAAATAATTGAAACTGAGGAGACAAATGCCGAGGAGTCTGAGATAATTGCGGCGGAGTTGTCGGAACTTGACAAATATCCGGATGCTGCTTTGGTTAGTGGATTTGCGCAGGATGCGATGGAATGGGCGGTCTGTGCAGAGATTATTACCGGGGATAACGGAACCTTAAATCCGCAGGGAACTACGAACCGGGCAGTCTGTGCGACGATGGTTCAGCGTTTTTGTGAAAAGTTTATGCCGGGAGAACTTAAGGATGTGGACATGTCTGCCAGCTGTCAGAGAGTTAGTATCACGCAGACAAGTGTGGAAGAAGGGATTTTCTGGATAAAAGCGGAGGGTGTGAAGGCATCTATGGATATTCAGAAGGTTCAGGCGAGAGTATGGTGTTATGGCGTGAATGAAGATGCAGGTTGGTATACGTTGGAAAAACAACCGGACGGCTCCTACGGAACCGGAGGCGGCGTTCTGTATCATGGGATTCATTTTGGAATCTATTATGCGGATATGTACGTCATGTTAAGTAACGGCGTTCGTCTGTATGTAGGAAGTGCGAATGTACAGGTGGATGGTTCTATCGGACAGATCCGCGTGGTAAATCATGTGAATAATGTATATAACCAGGTGGGAAGAGATTTGTATTCCTGCTATATGTGGGTTGTGAATAATGTAAGCTATAAAAGGCTTCCGAATCCGCTTGAGCCGCCGGCAGGGTATACCAGTGCAGAGTGGTATGCGCTTCAGGCATTTGATTTGGGCGAGGGTAATTGCTATTGTTTTGCCGCAGCATTTTATTACTTGGCAAAAGGACTGGGATATGATGCAGAGTTTATTCAGGGGCGTGTGAAATTAAGAAGCGGTGGATATAATCTGCACGGATGGGTGATCATCAATCTGGATGGTGCTTCTTATATCTGTGACCCGGAATCAACAAGGGACATCGGAAGATATAATTTCTATATGCAGCCGGTGAACAGCCCGGTTATGCAATATGAATGGTAATAGGTGGGCGATATGGTTTTCAGTTCAATGACATTTTTATGCGTCTTCCTTCCGGTAGTCTTCCTTTTGTATAGTGTTTTGCCGTCTATACCTGTAAAAAACGGACTGTTAATCATTGCGAGTCTGTTGTTTTATGCATATGGCGAGCCGAAATACGTACTGCTGATGATATTCAGTATTGTCATGAATTATCTGTTCGGGAGACTGCTGGATTCAGAAAATGAAAGACTGCGCAGAATGATAGTTGGATTGGCTGTGTGCGTCAATCTGGCACTGCTTTTTGTATTTAAATATCTGGATATGGTTCTGAAGACAGTGAACCAAATTAGCCATAGTTCAATTCCTATGGCTAATTTGGCGTTGCCGATAGGAATTTCTTTTTTTACATTTCAGGCATTGTCATACGTGATTGATGTGTACAGGAGAGATGTGGAAGCCGAGAAGAATCTGTTCCATGTGATGCTCTATATCTCCTTCTTTCCACAACTGATTGCGGGACCGATCGTAAAATATCACGACATTCAGGAACAGATTCGCAGCCGCAAGACGGATTCCGGTGAGATTGCGGCAGGGATGCGCAGATTCATACTGGGACTTGCCAAAAAAGTGTTGATTTCCAATGTAATGGCGGTAACCGCAGATGCTTTATTTGCCGCACCGATGGGTGAGATGAACATTTTATCTGCGTGGACGGCAGCCATCGCCTATCTGTTCCAGATCTATTTTGATTTCAGCGGATACAGTGATATGGCGATTGGTATGGGTCGGATATTCGGATTTACGTTCCAGGAAAATTTCCGCTACCCATACATTTCGCAGAGCATTCAGGAGTTCTGGAGAAGGTGGCACATCTCCTTGTCGACATGGTTTAAAGAATATCTGTATATTCCACTTGGCGGGAACCGGAAGGGAAAAGTGCGGACCTGTGTAAATAAGCTGATCGTATTTTTTTCCACAGGATTGTGGCACGGAGCAGACTGGACCTTTGTTATATGGGGATTGTGGCATGGAATGTTTATGCTTTTGGAAGAGGTGATTCCGGTTAAGAAGCTGCCCAGACTGCTTAGGCATGTCTATACATTGCTGGTTGTGACTGTTGGATTTGTCATGTTCCGCGCAGATACATTTGCCCAGGGGATCCAGATGACGGGAAAGATGTTCGCCGGATGGAGCTTCCAGGCTTCGCAGATGAATCTGGTCTTACAGCAGATGACGCCGTTGTTTATTCTGACAGTCATAATCGCTGTTATCGCATGTATGCCGGTTTTAAAATGGGTAAGAGAATGGGGCGAAACAATACAGCCGTGTAGAAAGGTTATGGAGCCAATCGGTTATCTGATGAGCCTGTTTCTCCTTGTGCTGTGCATATTAAGCCTGTCAAGCGGTACATATAATCCATTTATTTATTTCAGATTTTAGAGGGAGGAAAAAGTATGAAGAATACGGGATATAAAATTTTTATCATACTTGTCTTTGCTCTTTTGCTAGTGCCATTTGCCGGGATGTCATTCTGGGCGACCAATGAGACGACAGAGAATACGGAGCTTGCCAGTTGGCCTGCTCTGACAGAAGATGGAAAGTGGAACGAAGCGTATCTTTCAGAGATGGGAGAGTATTTTGAGGACCATTTTGCCTTTCGGCAGTATTTTGTCACGGCAAATGCATTGCTCAGGGGAAAGGTCTTAAAAAGCAGCGCCACAGACCAGGTAGTAGTCGGGACGGATGACTGGCTGTATTATAGCGGGACACTGGATGACTATTGTGGAACAGAGTTGTTAAGTGAGCGCGAGCTGTATGCCGTCGTCCACAATCTGAAACTGATGCAGGATTATGTGGAGAGCTGTGGGAGCAGGTTCATTCTTACGGTTGCACCGAATAAAAATAGTTTGTATAATAAGAACATGCCTTATTATTACCGGAAAGGTACTGACAGTAACCTAAAACATTTGACTGAGAAAATGTCGGAGGCAGGTATCTCCTACGTTAATCTTTATCAATTGTTTGCCGGGCAGGATGAAATGTTGTATTTTAAGAGGGATTCCCACTGGAATAATCAGGGTGCGGTTCTTGCGTATAATGCGCTTATGGATCAGATGGAGAAGGAGCACGAGACATACCTGAATGTGCCGTATGAGTTAGAAAAGACGCATATCGGCGATATTGATGAGATGCTTTATCCACTGGCGGCTGAGCCGGAGGAAGACTATATTTACGACAAAGAGTCTGGTTATACGTATGTCAATGATGTGACAGACAATATGGACGACTGGATTGAGACGCAGAATCCGGGAAAGGAAGGAACACTCCTTATGTTCCGGGATTCTTTTGGAGAAAGTCTTCTGCCGTTTATGGCAGACGAAGTAGGACGGGGATATTTTTCCCGGCTGGTTCCCTATAATCTGACACAGGTGGAGGAATATCACCCGGATTATGTGATCGTGGAACGTGTGGAGCGTAAAATTTCTGCATTTGCAGAGGAGGCGCCGATTATGGAGGGTCCTATGACAGCGCCGGTTTTAGCGCCGGAAGCAGAGACAGGCTCTACATTGGAAACGGAGAAGCAAGGATCTTATCTGACGGTGAAGGGAAAGATTGATGAAAGATATATGGAGACCGGAACTGAAATCTTTGTATCTGTAAGAGATAACGCCTCAATGGATTCGAGGACTTATCAGGCGTTCTATACCGTGACAGATGACGGTGACGGAAACGGGTATCAGCTTTATTTAAAGGGAGGTTCTGTTCCGGCGGGAGATATACATATCAGTGTCATTGTACAAAATGAAAAGCAAAATACAATTGTAGTTTCTAAAGATATAATATGGAATTAAGGAGGAAAAAGTAATGAAAAGAGTAGTGAAGTATTTACTGCTTGCACTTTGTCTGTGTTTTGTGCTGGCAGGATGTGGTAAGAAGGAAGAAGTAGAAGATACCGCAGAAGAGAAAGAAATGCAGGAGGAAGAAGAGGAAGAAGTAGAGGAATATCTGGTTATCGGAAATAAGACAGATGATGCCTACGACATTTTTTTAAAAAACAGTACAGGTCAGGACATTACTGGTATTGCAATCAAGACATCTGACAAGACGGAGTATCCGGCAAATATGATGAAGAGTGGTGACATTTTGGAGAAGGATGAAACGGCGGAGTTGTTCTATACGCCGGAAGATGCCGCGTCAGGTGATACTTCCATAGCAGAGGATGGAGCGGATGTAGCAATTAATGTTGTGTATAATGTTCAGATAACACTGGCGGATAATACAGTCATCGAATTGAGTTCGCTTGGATTTGAAGATGTTGAAAAGGAAGTGGAGCTTTGTTATGAGGATGAGGTCGGCTTTGTAAAATATGTAAGTAAGACTTCTGGAGACTCTGTTTCTACAAAAGAGCAGGAGTTGGGAGCAAAAGCACAGAGGGAAGCACAAGCGGCCGCAGAGGCACAGGCAGCCGCAGAGGCACAGGCAGCAGCAGAAGCGGCAGCACAGCAACAGCAGCAGACGGAACAGTCCGCATCAGGTTCTTCAGACGGAAGTTATTCAGGAGAAAGCTATTCAGAACCGGTTTATACGGAGCCGTCAGATCCGGCAGGACAGGAAACGGTGCCGGAACAGAGCTCCGAGGGCTGCCTTAACCCGGAGGATTTAGGATTGTAAAAGAAACTGTTAAGAGGGCGCTTGAAATGTATAGCTGCCCTCTTTTTAATTTCGGTTTACAAAAGGGTTATCAGACGGAAGACCTGTTCAGTGGCAAGAGCCATATTTTCACTTGCGTTGGAAGGCTCCATCGCCTTTTCCAGTGTGGTTATGCCACGGACAATAGGGAAGAAAGCGTCAATTCCGGCGGTGTTGCATTCCACGGCATCCTTTTCTATCCCACCGGCAAAAGCCAGTACTTTCACACCGTATTTCTTCGCAAGCCTGGCTACGCCCACGGGAGCTTTCCCCATGGCAGTCTGAGAATCCAGGCTGCCCTCTCCGGTAAGAACCCAATCTGCGTCTCTAATGTCCTGCTCCAGTCCTACAGCTTCAAGAACAATATGAATGCCGGATTGGAGTTCTACATTCGGCAGATAACTTAAAAAGGCAAATCCGAGACCGCCGGCGGCTCCAGCACCTTTTGTCATCCGGCAATCGCGGCCGGTGTATTCTAATGTTTTATCTGCAAAATACTTTATTTTCTCATCAAAAAACGGAAGCTCTTCTTCAAAGATTCCCTTTTGCGGACCGTATACATAGACAGCGCCCTGTTCACCGCACAAAGGGTTCGTGACATCACAGGCAATGCGGAAGTGACACTGCGAAAGCTCCTTTGGTACATTTTTGCTGTTGATGGAAGCGATTTTTTCCAGATTCTGAAGTCCGGGCTTTATGGGAAAGCCTTTATCATCCAGAATCTCATAGCCCAATGCCTGAAGCATTCCGACACCGCCTTCGCTTGTAGCGCTCCCCCCGATTCCAATGATAAATTCCCGGCATCCACGGCATATGCCGTCCAATATCATTTCACCGACGCCGTAAGTAGTCGCTTTCAAAGGATTTAGTCCCTGACGCTTGGCAAGTACGATGCCAGCGGCTTCTGCAATCTCCATAACGGCAGTTTTTTTGTCGCTGAGTATACCATATTTTGCTGTCGTTTTTTCACCGAGCGGCCCGGTAACGCTTAAAGTCACATATTCACCGCCGAGACCTTCTATCAGCGCATCAGTTGTCCCTTCGCCTCCGTCAGCAAGAGGCTTTACGATGATTTCAGCATTACATACCCGTTCAATCCCTGCTTTTGCTGCATTTCCTGCATTTATAGAACTTAAACTTCCTTTAAATGAATCCATTGCAATTACGACTTTCATATTCCACTCCATTCTGCCATCAGTTCGGCTGCCTGTAAAAATAAGCACAATTTCTTCTATTATAACAGTGCTTTGCCCGGAAACGCCAGATGAAGTTGCTGCGTTTTGGGGATTCTGGTCTTTTTCTATTACTCATTGAGTTGTGGATAAAAATCGGTTAAAATGAAATGTAGAAATATTGTCTAAAGTATTTTTATAGATACGAGTAAACGGAGGATAATTAAATGGCGGAACAGGAAAGCAGTAAAGATTTGATTAGTGTATTATGGAGCGGAGCAGATATATTACGTTCAAAAATGGATGCAAATGAATATAAAGACTATCTTTTAGGAATTGTTTTTTATAAGTATTTATCAGATTCCTTTTTAATAAAGGTCTATGACTTGATTTATGATGAAAGACCAGAAACCTTAAAGGTTGCTTTGGATGCATATATTGAGGCTTTGAAAGATGAAAGTGCAGAAGAATTGAAAGACGAGATAAAATCATCCTGCCATTATGTGATTGAGCCGGAATTAACTTACACAAATTTTGCGGAGGCAGCGCGAAATAATTCTTTTAATCGCGAGCAATTACAAAAGGCATTTAATAATATCGAACAAAGTGATCCATTATTTGCAGATTTATTTACAGATATTGATTTGTATTCTAATCGTTTGGGAACGGGTGATCAAAAGCAAAGTGACACAATTGCCAGTCTGTTAAAAGAAATTGATAAGGCAGATTTGCTGAATACTGATACAGATGTGTTGGGAAACGCTTATGAGTATTTGATTGGTCAATTCGCCTCTGAAACGGGAAAGAAAGCCGGTGAATTTTATACACCGCAGGCTGTTTCCAAAATATTAACCAGAATTGCCATTTCTGGGCAGGAAAGCAAAAAGGGGTTGTCCGTTTATGATCCATGTATGGGTTCAGGCTCTCTTCTACTAAATGCAAAAAAATATGCACTTGAGCCGAATTATATTAAATATTACGGACAAGAATTAATGACATCTACATATAATTTGGCACGCATGAACATGTTTTTACATGGTATTGCACCGGAAAATCAAAAATTGAGAAATGGTGATACTTTAGATAGTGACTGGCCAACGGAAGAAGAAACGGATTTTAATATGGTACTGATGAATCCGCCATATTCAGCAAAATGGAGTGCAACGGCTGGTTTCCTACAAGATGAGCGGTTTAGTGATTATGGAGTTTTGGCGCCGAAGTCAAAAGCTGATTATGCGTTTCTGTTGCATGGCCTGTATCACCTGAAAAATAATGGAACAATGGCAATCGTATTACCGCATGGTGTGCTATTTAGGGGAGCCGCAGAAGGAAAAATTCGAGAAAAATTATTACGTTCCGGAAATATTTATGCAGTAATTGGGCTGCCTGCAAATTTATTTTATAATACATCCATACCAACTTGTATTGTTGTATTAAAGAAACACAGAGACGGAAGGGACGTCTTGTTTATAGATGCTTCAAAAAAATTTGAAAAAGGTAAAAAACAAAATACAATGACAGACGAGCATATAGATGCCATTGTAAATTTGTATCATAAGCGAGAAACGGTAGATAAAGAATCTTATCTCGCCAGCTTTGAAGATATTGAAAAGAACGATTTCAATCTTAATATTCCAAGGTATGTGGATAACTTTGAAAAAGAAGAGGAGATTGATTTAAAAGAACTTTTGACAGAGATGAAGCAGACTGACGACGAAATTAAAAAAGCACAAAGCGAAGTGCTATCGTGCTTAAAAGAATTAACATCTTCTGATCAAGATATTATGTTGTCTATAAATGACCTTATTAGAATGATTGAGGGGTGATAAATATGGGAAAACCGAAAATTCGATTTAAAGGTTTTACAGAAGATTGGGAACAGCGTAAGTTGGGGGATGTCGTTGAATTTCTTGATACAGTAAGAAAACCATTAGAAGGAGTAAAACGTGTTGCAGGGCCATATCCATATTATGGAGCTTCGGGAATTGTTGATTATGTAGATGGGTATTTGTTTAATGAGGAATTGATTTTGTTGAGTGAAGATGGTGCAAATATTACCGACAGGAATTATCCGGTTTGTTTCTTGGCATCCGGAAAATACTGGGTTAATAACCATGCTCATGTTCTTCGTACAAAAGAAGAATATGAGAATAACTTCATTTGTAATTCGTTAGAGAGAAAAGATTATACTCAATTTAATACAGGTATGGCAATGCCCAAACTTAATAAAGAAACCTGCAAAAAGATTCCGATTTTCTGTCCATTTTATGGAGAACAGAAACAAATTGGAGACTATTTTAGAAGTTTGGACCGCCTCATCACTCTTCACCAGCGGAAGTTAAAAATATTGAAAAACATCAAAAAATCTATGCTTGAAAAAATATTTGTTTAGGAGAACAGTACATATGGGAAAAATTGTATTATTTCATGGGAGCCCTAATAAGGAAATGGCGCCAGAATATGGACGTGGTGAAGATCGACATGATTATGGAAAAGGCTTTTATTTAACGGAAAACATAGAGCTTGCAAAAGAGTGAGCGGTATGTAGGCCAGATGAGGCAAATGGCTGGGTGCATAAATATGAATTAGAGATAGATGGTTTGAAGATATTAGATTTTCAAAGTGAAAATATTTTGTCGTGGCTTGCGGAATTAATGAAACATAGAGAGGTGGCTGACTCTAAAAGATATAGAATGTTATCGAAGAAATTTATTGAGAAATATGGTATTGAGACAAAAGAATATGATGTGATAAAGGGATGGCGGGCTAATGCTTCTTACTTTTATATAGCGAAAGCGTTTGTAAGAGATGAAATAGATGTGGAGATATTGGAGGAACTTCTTTTGTTGGGAGACTTGGGAATTCAGTATTGTATAAAGTCTGAATTAGCATATTCACAACTCTACGAAGTGGGAGAAGAACTTTCTACAGTAGAGTTTGAGGCTTTTAATGAAAAATATAATAAGAGGGATATTACAGCTAGAAGAAAAATGAAAGAATTGATTGATTCTGACCGGAATAAAGTAATGAATGTGTTTAGTACATTGATGTGAGGTGATTGAGATGCGGGCGTATGCGGAAGCCTATTTGAGTGAAGTGGTTGAAAGTCAGGGAAAATTATTTGATTTTTATGCTCAAAAATTTCCGGAAAAAGATACGGAAGATTTTATTCAGATATATATGAAAAGTAAAACAAGAAAGAGTATTGATGAAGCAAAAGCCTATGTTGCTACGATGGATGCTCAGGAGTTATGGAGATATTTTTCAAGTACTGAGAAATATGAAGGAAAACAAGGAATAGCATTGGAAGGATTTATGCCAGATTGGATAGGCGAATTTTATGCATATTATCAATGGTATTACAATATGCCCAGTTCGGAAATAGTCGAAAGGATTCCTGTTAGATTTCTTGCGAAAGCATATTATGGACTTCATGATTTGGAATTAGAGTTGGCGGTAAAAAAGGTTGGTGAGATTTAGGGTGGACGTTGTATGTTTTCACAATCCAAATGAAGAGAATGGATATCTGAGTAATTGGTATTTATCGCAGTTTTGCGTGGATAAAATTGTTTTTTCTTCAATGGAACAGTATATGATGTATAAAAAGGCAACCTGTTTCGGGGATGATAAGATTGCAGAACAGATTCTCGGAATAGATGATACCGCTCGTATAAAAGAATTAGGACGACTTGTGACAGGATATAGCGATCATTATTGGAGCGGAATTAGACAAGTGGTGGTTTACGAGGGGCTTTTAGCAAAATTTTTACAAAATGATGGGTTGAGGGAGCGGTTGCTTGATACCGGGAACCGTATTATTGCAGAGTGTGCTGTGAATGATCATATATGGGGAATTGGATTATCTATGGGAAATCCTGACAGGCTGGATTTGAAGAAATGGAAAGGGCAGAATCTATTGGGATATTCGTTAATGATGGTGAGGGATAAACTGTAAACAAAGGAGGGAAATATTATGCCAGAATTAGAGGCTGTGATAGAGAAAAAGTTGATTGAAGAGCTGGTTTATGGAGATTCTCAATGGACATATAGAGAAGATTTAAAGACGGAAGAAGATTTATGGAAAAATTTCAAGTACATTTTGGAGCAAAATAATAAAGATCGTTTAAATGGAGAGAATTTATCTGATGCAGAATTTGAACAGGTAAAAAATCAGTTACAATTTTCATCATTTTATAAAGCGGGGGAGTGGCTGGTTGGAGAAAATGGAAAGGTGCAGGTTCATGTACAGCGTGATACCGAGCGCTTACATCTTGTAGTGATGAATCATGAACATATTGCTGGTGGCAGCAGTGTTTATGAGGTGATTAATCAATATAGCGCGCTGAAGTCTGAAGATGAGAAAGCGACCCCGGGAAGAGATAGACGATTCGATGTGACATTGATGATTAATGGTCTTCCGATGATCCATATAGAATTGAAAAATAAGCAGCACTCATATATGGATGGGTTCTGGCAGATTAAAAAATATATTGGAGAAGGAAAATTTACCGGGATTTTTTCGGCGGTGCAGATGTTTGTAATCAGTAATGGAGTTGATACAAAATATTTTTCGGCTGCCAGTGATACAGAATTAAATCCTAAGTTCATTAGCGGATGGCTGGATCGTGATAATAATCCGGTGCCAGATTATCTTGATTTTGCTAAGAATGTACTACGTATTCCAGAAGCACATGAAATGATCTCGAGATACACAGTATTAAATGAAGATGCAAAACGGTTGATATTGTTGCGTCCATATCAGATTCATGCAATCGAGGCAATCAGAGAAGCATCAAAACAGGGAAAATCAGGATTTGTATGGCATACAACAGGTTCTGGAAAAACACTGACGTCTTATAAAGCAACCAGAAATCTATTGATGGATATTCCGTCCATTGACAAAGCGATTTTCCTGATAGACCGTAAAGATTTGGATACACAGACAACTATGGCATTTCAGGCTTATGCAAATAATGATTTGGTAGATGTGGATGAAACGGACAATGTAAATGATTTAAAGAAAAAATTAAAATCGGATGATAGACAAGTAATTGTTACTACCATTCAGAAACTGCAAATTTTAATCGCAAAGAGATTAAAGGACGGCACGCCGGAATGTCAAAAAATTAAGAATCTCAGGATTGCATTTGTTGTGGATGAGTGTCATCGTGCGGTTAGTCCGGGAACAAAAAGAGAGTTGGAGCGGTTTTTCTACCGGTCTTTGTGGTATGGATTTACGGGTACGCCAAGATTTGCAGAAAATCCATATCCGCAGAAGGGAGATCTTCCAAGAACAACGGAAGATTTATATGGGGAACGTCTTCACAAGTATACAATTCAAAATGCAATCCATGATAAGGCAGTACTCGGATTTCAGGTAGAGCATAATGGACCGAAAGATATAGAGGATGAAACGGACAGCAGCGTATATGACAGCGAAACACATATGTTAAAGGTATTGGATATTATTTTGAATAAGTCCTATCATAAACTGGGTTTTCAAAATGGAAAAGGACAGACTTACGAGGGATTGCTTACTACAAGTTCGATTCAAAGAGCACAGCAGTATTACGAATTATTATCTAGGGTAAAAAATGGAGAAACGGATCTCATAATTGATGAGCGAATCAAACAGGTTTTGCCGGATTTCCCGAAATTTGCAATCACCTATTCTGTAACAGAAAATGAAGAAGGTTCTCAGGTCAATCAGGAGAAGATGCAAAAATCGTTGGATGATTATAATGGAATGTTTGGTACGAAATATGAATTGTCTCAGATACAGGGATATAATGGAAACTTGAATAAACGTCTCGCAAGAAAAGGTTCCAAATATGAAAGTAGAAATGAACAGCTGGATTTAGTGATTGTGGTAGATCGATTATTGACCGGTTTCGACGCTCCTTGTATGTCTACGATTTTTATGGACAGACAGCCGATGGGGCCACATGATCTGATACAGGCATTTTCAAGAACAAATCGAATTTTTGATAAGAATAAAACATATGGACAGATCGTTACATTTCAGGCGCCGGTTCTTTTCAAGGAGGCAGTTGATAATGCAGTAAAACTATATTCTGCCGGTGGAACAAAAGAGGCGCTTATGGCAGAATGGAATGAGGTAGAGCCCGCTTTTCGGAAAGCGCTTGCCGCACTTCGTGTTTCTGCTGAAAAACCGGAAGTAATTCCCTCTCTGTCTTTGAATGAGAAGAAAATATTTGCAAAAATGTTTCAGGCATTTGACTCTTTGTTTGCACAGTTAAAATCATTTACTGTATATGATGATAGTATGTTAGAAGAATATGAAATTTCTGAAGAAGAATATGATGACTATGTGGGACACTATAAAAATGTAGTACAGGAAATTAAAGATGCACAGGCAGAAGGAGCTGATATTTTAGCTGGGGAAGACGGCGGAGATGATACAGAAATTGATCAAGACTATGAGCTGATGGCATACAGCAATACAAAGATTGATTATGAGTATATTATTCACCTGATTCAGAATATCGTTACACCTTCTGACGAAACGGAAGAAGTTACGCCAGAAGAACGTCAGAAAAAAATTGATGAAGTGAAACAGTATGTAGGAGATTTGCGAAAAGAAAATCCAAAAGTTGCAGATATTATGTCGAATTTGATTGCAGAAATTGAAACGGATGATACAAAATACAAGGGACAGTCCATTCTTAATATTGTGGAAAATATGAAGAGGGATTGTATCGAGCGTGTGATTTCTGATTTTTGTATTACTTGGTATGCTTCTAAAGATGATGTGATGTATGCGGCAACACACTATCAAAACGGAGAAATTTCCAATGAAAGTGCAATTAAAATGACGGCAGATTATACAAACTATAAAGCATCTCAGGAAAAGTCGCTTCCTAAGTTTAAATATTATAAAAAAATGATGGCAGAGTTAAAAAAACTTTTGGATGAAGAAATAAAGCCGCTTTTAATGGTTGTATAATTTGAAAGTTACTTTTTAATGGTTTATATCAGCGTAAGTATTTCGGAGAGAGAGGGAACTTATGCTTAACGATATGAACAGAACAGAGTTATTTTGTGAGTATTATGCTCAGTGGATTGAAGTATATAAAAAGGGGGCGATAAGGGAAGCAACTTTAGCAAAGTATTTGATGACACAAAAATGGGTAGAAAAATTGATCCCGGAAGTAAAAGTTTCTGAATTAACGAGAACCGCATATCAACAGCTTTTAAATGAGTATGCGAAAGAACATGAAAGACAGACAACATTGGATTTCCATCATCAATTGAAGGGCGCAATTCTTGATGCAGTTGATGAAGGATTGCTTCCACGAGATCCGACTAGAAAGGCAATTATTAAAGGAAAGACGCCCAAAACAAAGAAAATCAAATATCTAAATCAATTTGAATTACATAGATTGATTGCAGATCTTGATATTAAAGATACACCAAATTGGGACTGGTTTATTCTCTTAGTTGCCAAAACCGGGATGCGTTTTTCGGAGGCGCTGGCGATTACACCGGAAGATTTTGATTTTGCGAGGCAAACTTTGTCCGTCAGCAAAACATGGGATTATAAAGGAAATGGAGGTTTTTTACCGACAAAAAATAAATCGTCGGTTAGGAAAATCCAAATTGACTGGCAGATAGTAGTGAAATTTTCGGTTTTGACTAGGAATCTTCCACCAGATAAACCCATTTTTGTTGGTGAATCAAAAATATACAATTCAACAGTAAATGATGTGCTTACTAGGCATTGCAGAGCGTGTGGGATTTCTGAAATTTCAATTCATGGTTTACGACATACACATGCTTCACTGTTACTATTTGCAGGGGTGTCAATTGCAAGTGTGGCTAGAAGGCTTGGACATGCGAGTATGACAACCACACAGAAAACATATTTGCACATCATACAGGAGCTTGAAAATAAAGATGTAGATTTGGTAATGAGGACATTATCGGGATTATAGAAATTAAGGTGTAATAGAAATACTTACGTTGATAATGGGTATATATTATATAAAAATTGACCATATAAAGAGAAATAAAAATGATTGTGGCAGGTGTAGAAATTGTTGTAAGATGTATCATGGGAGTATCCTGAAAACTGCAAGAAATATCCGTATACAGATCAGCCGGATAGATGGGCAAGCCTTTACAGCGTGTTGGATGTAATCGAGGTCTGTCCGGTTGCGTTTGAAATCTATGAGAGACTGAAAAAAGAATATGGGTGGAGATACAGATGTTAAGTATTAATTGAAAAATGGTTAGGCCGGGCAGATGATCGACTTTAACTATGTTCAGAGACGGTGCTTTAAATGCAAAATGCTTGAAAGAGATTGGGAAATCCATTTCAATACCTGGCTCATTCGATACCTGTCATACATACAAAAACCCTTGCATAGATTGTAAAAAATGAACTATGCAGGGGTTTTCTATGAAGGATTATATTGAGGAGAGGGCTGTTGAAATAGCGTATTATATTATTGAACATAAAGCGACAGTGCGGCAGACGGCGAAACAGTTTGGGGTGAGTAAGAGCACCATACATAAAGATGTAACTGAACGCTTGCAGAGAATTAACCCGGCACTTGCGGCGCAGGCGCGGAAAGTATTGGATGTGAACAAATCAGAGCGCCACATACGGGGTGGACTTGCTACGCGGGAGAAGTATTTACATATGGAACATAAGAGATAGAAGAGACCGGAGATATTTTACAAAGATTTAACAGCGGTTTTTTTCGATTTCTTGTAGAATAGAAGCGAATGGATGTGGAAGGAAACTACAAAGATGTTTTCTTGGATCTGTAACAATTCTACAGGAGGCAGAGATGCAGATTGAAGATACGATGGGATTTTTAATCCGGAGTAAATATAGTTTGCTGCG
Source organism: Clostridiaceae bacterium (assembly GCA_902362865.1). Lineage (GTDB taxonomy): Bacteria > Bacillota > Clostridia > Lachnospirales > Lachnospiraceae > Claveliimonas > Claveliimonas acetigenes. The sequence continues at coordinate 23,254 of CABIYE010000028.1, read as the reverse complement.
GGATTCTGAGAAGAAGGTGGCGGATTTTGTTCTTGGACGTGGAGAGTTATGCAGGACGATTTCCCTGGAAAAGCTTGCAAAGCAAAGCGGTGTGAGCCAGCCTACGGTGGTGCGTTTTGTAAAAGCGCTTGGTTATCAGAGCTTCCGGCAGTTCCGGTATCGGCTGATTGAAGAGGCGGCTGACAGATATCAAAGAGAAAAGCCGGATGTACAGATTATGTATGGATATCAATTGGAACAGTTAGAAGGAATAGAGCAGGTGCCTTCCCAAATTGTAGCAACCACGGTTGCGATGCTGGAAGATATGCAGAAAAGTATTGTGCCCGGGGAATTTAAAACGGCGGTGCAGATGCTTGCCGGAGCGAGGCGTATTCATTTGTATTGTGTGGAGAATTCGGCAGCAGTGGCAAAGGATCTTCAGACAAAGCTTCTTTATATGGGAATGGACTGCCGCTATGATGAAGATTATTATATTCAGAGAATTACAGCAGCAGCTATGACGCCTGAGGATGTGGCGGTGGGAATCTCGTATTCGGGGCAGTCAAAGGATGTCGTGGACGCAATGAAGACGGCGAAGAAGGTGGGAGCGAAGACGATTGCTATTACTAATTTTAAGAAATCGTTGATTGGGAAATGGAGTGATGTGCTTTTATGTGGCTCTCAGGAGCAGCATTTCTATGGAGATGCTATTTTTTCCAGAGCAACACAGATTGTAATTGTGGATATGCTTTATATGGGGATAATTGCTGAGAATTATTGGAAACGAACTAAAGAACTGGATAAGAACAGCCATATTATACGGGATAAGGCTTATAAGTAAGAAAGAAGACAGGATATATCTTTTGTAGAAAAACTACAAAAGATATATCCTGTTTTTTGGTGCCTGATTTTACATTTCTCTAACCTAATCTTGAAATGGCTTTGATTGTTTTTGAAAAATTTGGTTGGTACAATTTGAGTCGTGGCAGATGATAGATGAATATGAGAAAGGAAAGATTCGATGCTGAAATTAGAACATGTAAAGAAAACATATGATGGAGTCACGATTCTGGATGACATTAATCTGGAAATTGAAGAAGGAGAAATCGTTTCTATATTAGGACCTTCAGGATGTGGAAAGACAACCCTGTTAAATCTTATTTTGGGAATTACAGATGCTGACAGCGGCAAAATCCTGTTTGACGGAAAAGATATTACGAATACGGCGATGGAAAAGAGGGGATTCAATATTGTATTTCAGGATTACGCCCTGTTTCCGAATCTGAATGTATTAAATAATATTACATATGGTCTGCGGAATAAGCCCAATATTTCTTCCAAAGAAGAGGTTGACGATCTGATTGAGCTTTTGGGGCTTCGGGAACATCTGAATAAAAAGATTGATCAGCTGTCCGGTGGGCAGAAGCAGAGGGTAGCGTTGGCAAGAACGCTGGTGATGAAGCCGAAGATTCTGCTGTTAGATGAACCGCTTAGCGCTTTAGATGGAGTTATCAAAGAATCCATTAAGGAAAAAATCCGTACCATTGCCAGGGAGTTTCATCTGACTACCATTATTGTTACGCATGATCCGGAAGAAGCGCTTACACTTTCCGATCATGTTATGATTATCAATAAGGGGAATATTTCTCAGTATGGAAAGCCGGAGGAGATTGTAAAAACACCGGAAAATGATTTTGTACAGGAATTTATCCTGCGTCAATTGGAAATTAAGAAAAATAATATTTATTCTTTATTTTCTGTTCCGAGGACAGAACGTGTACCTGGCATGATGCAAGAGGTGTTGGTGTCATAGGAGGAAATAGAGATGAAGAAAACAGGAAATAGAGAAGTTAAAGGAATTTTCCTGATAATTGCGTTGATTTTTTTGTTGTTTTTGGTATATCCGGTTATTCGCCTGTTAGTGAAATCCTTCTGGGGCGCGGATGGCGCAACCATTGATTTTTATGTATCTGTGTTAAGTGGAAAAGGTTTTTTGAAGGCGCTTGGTAATAGCTTTTTGGTGGCAGGAAGCAGCGCATTAATTACTACGATGATAGCATTTTTAATGGCATACACCATCCATTATACAAATGTACCGAAACCGGTGAAAATACTGATTAGAGGGGTAGCAGTTCTTCCTATGCTGCTTCCCACGCTGACATATGGTTTTGCAATTATCTATTCTTTTGGGAAACAGGGATTACTGACCCGCCTGATTGGACATCAGTTATTTGAAATTTATGGATTTAACGGGCTTCTGTTGGGATATGTAATTTATACACTGCCGATTTCATTTATGCTGGTTTATAACACAATGGGGTATATTGACAAGAAGTTTGGTATAGTGTCAAAAATCATGGGCGACAGCGGGTTATCTACCTTTATCATGACTGTTTTGCGCCCCCTGGCAGGGACGATTGCGGCATCTTTTATACAGTCCTTTTTCCTTTGCTTTACAGACTTTGGGATTCCGGCGTCTGTGGGAGGAAAATTTGAGGTAATTGCCAGCGTGCTTTACAGCCAGATGCTGGGCAGCGTTCCGGATTTCAATCGAGGAAGTGTAGTGGCGATGGTCATGCTGATTCCTTCAGTTGTCAGTATCGTGGTGCTGCATGTATTGGAAAAATATAATGTGCGATATCATAAGATTTCTGTCATAGAAATCCGGAAGAACAGGGCGAGAGATTGGTTTTGCGGACTGGTGAGTATGTCATTTTGCCTGTGTGTGCTGTCCATATTTGCAGTAATTTTTGTAATACCGTTTGTTAAGGATTGGCCGTATAATCTGCAATTTTCAACGGAGCATATTCGTAGTGTCTTTTCAGATACCGGGCTGTTGGAGGTGTGTAAAAACTCTGTTCTGGTGGCTGTGCTGACGGCTGTCTTTGGTACATTACTTGCTTATGGCGGTGCAATCGTTACAGCAAGAAGTACGGTGAGTAAAAAGTTGAAACAAGTTGTGGAAGGAATTGCTCTGGTGACGAACACGATCCCGGGAATGGTTTTGGGACTTGCATTTCTGTTCTGTTTTTCGGGAACAAGCCTTCAAAGTACATTTGCAATTTTAATTATCTGCAATGTGGTTCATTTTTTCTCAACACCGTATTTGATGATGAAAAATTCATTGTCGAAGATGAATGCTTCGTGGGAAACTACGGCAATGTTGATGGGAGATAACTGGCTGAAGACGATTATCCGTGTAGTAACGCCAAATGCAAGGGCGACAATCCTGGAAGTGTTTAGTTACTATTTTGTAAATGCAATGGTGACAGTCAGTGCGGTTGTATTTATTGCGGGAGCCCGGACAATGGTAATCACGACAAAGATTAAGGAATTGCAGTACTATAATAAATTTAATGAAGTGTTTGTATTGTCGCTGCTGATTTTATTCACAAATCTGCTTGCGAAAGCAGTATTTCAGTTTTTAGCAAATAGAAAATATCATGAACAAAAGGAGAAGAAGAAAATGAAAGGATTAAAAATGAAAAGCATCAAAAGAGTGGCATCTGCAGGGCTTGCAGGAGTATTAGGGGTAACGATGTTATTTACGTCAGGCTGTTCAGGCAGTGGCGGGACAGATGAACAAGTAGTCATTTACTCCAATGCCGATGATGAAGCGGTGGAAGCAATGAAAGCAGCGCTGGATAATAATGGATTCGAGGGAGAGTACATTTTCCAGACGTTTGGAACATCGGAACTGGGCGGGAAACTTTTGGCAGAAGGAAGCGATATCGAGGCGGATTTGGTAACCATGAGCACTTTTTATGTAGAGAGCGCGCAGGAAGAAAACGAAATGTTTCAGGATCTTACTTTTGATGTAAATACAACAGATGAATATCCATCTTACTGTGCACCGATTACGATGCAGGAGGGAACTATTATTGTAAATACTGAGATGATGGAGGAAAATAATCTGGAAATGCCTGCGTCAATTAAGGATTTAGCGAAGCCGGAGTATGCAGGGATGATTTCGGTTACGGATATTACTTCTTCCTCTACAGCATGGCTGCTGATTCAGGCATTGATTTCTGAATATGGAGAAGATGGAACGAAAGAAATTCTGACAGATATTTATAAAAATGCAGGCGATCATATTGAAGAATCCGGCTCTGGTCCTCTGAAATTGGTGTGCGCCGGTGAAGTGGCAATTGGATTTGGGCTGCGGCAGCAGGCAGTTGCAGATAAAGAAGAAGGGCTGCCTATTGATTACGTAGATCCGGAAGAAGGGAATTTTACACTGACAGAGTCTTTAGCCGTAGTAGATAAGGGCGATGCGACGAACAAAAAAGCGATGGAAATGGCAGAATGTATGATTAAAAATGGCCGGGAAGAACTTCTGAAATATTATCCGATACCAATCTATGAAGGAGAGAAAGTGGATGGTGAAAAGGTTTCCGGAAATCCACAAGTATTTTCAGAGAAGCTGACGGTAGACCTTTTGAAAAAGCACCAGGAATTGTCTGAAAGCTGCAAACCGCAATAGCTCTCGTTTAAAAAGAAAAAGAAAGCAGAGGATATATTAAAAATGATGGATATTGAAAATGAAAAATGTGGTCTTGGGTACAAATTGCTGACTCCGGGACCGCTTACAACAACAGATACTGTAAAGAAGGAAATGTTGTTTGACCATTGTACCTGGGATGATGATTACAAAAGGATTACGTTGGATATCCGGAAGAAACTATTAGAACTTGCTCAGGTATCAGAAAAAGAATATACGGTGGTTCTGATGCAGGGAAGCGGAACCTTTGGGGTTGAATCCGTACTTACCAGTGTGGTCGGGGATGAAAATAAGCTGTTGATAGTGGCGAATGGGGCATATGGAGAGCGGATGGAAGAAATTGCAGAACATGCAAAGGTACCTTATACGATTTACAGGGAAATGTATAATCAAGTGCCGGATGCGCAGAAGATAGCCGGGATATTGGATGCGGATAAAGAAATCACCCATGTGGCGATGGTACATAGTGAGACTACATCCGGAATTTTGAATGATGTTGAGACAGTGGGAAAGGTAGTGCAGGAACGAGGGCTTACCATGATTGTAGATGCCATGAGCAGTTTTGGGGGAATGGAAATTCCGGTGAAAGAATGGGGGATTGATTTTATCATTAGCAGTGCAAACAAATGTATACAGGGAGTTCCGGGATTTTCATTTATTATTGCAAATAAAGAAAAGCTGATACAAAGCAAAGGCAAGGCAAGAAGTCTGTCCCTGGATCTGTACAGTCAGTGGGAGACTATGAATAAAGACGGAAAATGGAGATTTACATCCCCGACCCATGTCGTACTGGCATTTGCGCAGGCATTGAAGGAATTAGAAGAAGAAGGCGGAATCCCGGCAAGAAGCAGACGATATGCGGACAATAACCGCTTATTAATCTCGAAACTGGGTGAACTAGGAATTCGACCGTATATTGGCGGCAGGCATCAGGGACCAATTATAACAACCTTTTTCTACCCGGAGAATCATCGATTCTCCTTTCAGGAAATGTACGATTACATGAAAGAACGGGGATATGCCATCTACCCGGGAAAAGTAACCGAAGCAGATACTTTCCGCATTGGGAATATCGGAGAAATTTATAAAGAAGATATTCAGAAAGTTGCGGAACTGATAAAAGAGTTTTTAGAACAGAAGGACATGGGAGGAAACTAAGGTGAAAAAATGGGAAGCGGTGATATTTGACTGGGCGGGGACTACCGTCGATTATGGATGTTTTGCCCCGGTACAGGCATTTGTAGAAGTATTTCGGCATTTCGGGATTGAACCTACAATGGAGGAAGTCCGGGAACCGATGGGGATGTTAAAACGCGACCATATCAGGGCAATGTTGGAAATGCCGAGAATCCGGAATCTTTGGAAAGAGAAGTACGGAGTATTTCCGGAAAATGAAGAGACAGATAAATTATATAATCTATTTGAAACAAAGCTTATGGGCATTCTGGATCAGTTTGCAGAGGTGAAGCCATATGTTCTGGATGTGGTAAAAGATTTACGCACAGAAGGAATCAAAATTGGATCAACAACCGGTTATACAGATGCTATGATGAGGATTGTTGTACCAAAAGCAAAAGAAAACGGATATGAACCGGACGCCTGGTTTAGCCCCGATTCCGTAGGAAATGCCGGCCGACCCTATCCCTATATGATATTTAAAAATATGGAAGCTCTGAAGATTAGAAATGTAGGGCGGGTGATGAAAGTAGGCGATACGGTTTCTGATATAAAAGAAGGGAAAAATGCAGGAGTATTTACGGTAGGCGTAGTAGAAGGAAGTTCCGAGATGGGACTTACGAAAATAGAATATGAAAAGCTGAATTCAAACGAAAAAGAAGAAAAAATCCATGACACAACCAAACGATTTCAGGATGCCGGAGCTGATGCCGTTATATTAAATATGAGTGAACTGAGAAATCTCTTAGGAATCGAATAAAATAGGTTGTAAATGTCTTTGTGTTATTTTATAATTGAAATAATCTGGAGATGGAAAATCTGCCAGCAGGGGATATGAAAAACACAAGGAGGAGCACAAGTGAAAAGAGAATTAGTCATAGTGTTAGATTTCGGCGGGCAGTATAATCAGCTTGTGGCAAGACGCGTCCGTGAATGTAATGTATATTGTGAGATATATTCTTATAAGACCAGTCTCGAGAAGATTAAGGAAATGAATCCGAAAGGAATTATTTTAACCGGAGGTCCGAATAGCTGCTATGAAGCGGATTCGCCGACATATTCAAAGGAATTGTTTAAACTGGGCATTCCGGTTCTGGGGCTTTGTTATGGAGCACAGCTTATGATGCATGTATTGGGAGGCAGAGTTTCCCGGGCAGACGTCAGAGAATATGGAAAAACAAAAGTAATCGTCGATAAGGCAGATTCAAAAATATTTGAAAATGTTTCAAAAGAGACGATTTGCTGGATGAGTCATTTTGATACGATTTTTGAGGTGGCGCCGGGCTTTGAACGGACAGCTCATACAGCAGACTGCCCGGTGGCAGCGGCAGAGAATGAAGCAGAAAAATTATATGCCATCCAGTTTCACCCGGAAGTTCTGCATACGGCAGAGGGGACGAAAATGTTATCCAACTTTGTTCTTGGCGTGTGCGGATGTGCCGGAGATTGGCGGATGGACTCCTTTGTCGAAGAATCTGTGCGGCAGATTCGTGAAAAAGTCGGGAAAGGAAAGGTGCTCTGCGCCTTGTCCGGTGGAGTGGATTCCTCGGTGGCAGCAGTCCTGCTATCCAAAGCAGTCGGCGACCAGCTTACCTGTGTATTTGTAGACCACGGACTTCTACGCAAAAACGAAGGAGACGAAGTAGAAGCAGTTTTTGGCCCGGAAGGAAATTATAACCTGAACTTCATCCGCGTCAATGCGCAGGAGCGTTTCTATGGAAAACTTGCGGGAGTGGAAGAGCCGGAGAAGAAGCGTAAGATTATCGGAGAAGAGTTCATCCGGGTTTTTGAAGAAGAGGCAAAGAAAATCGGAGCGGTAGACTTCCTCGTGCAGGGAACCATTTACCCGGATGTAGTAGAAAGCGGACTGGGCGGAGAATCTGCAGTTATCAAATCTCATCACAACGTAGGCGGACTTCCAGATTATGTAGATTTCAAAGAAATCATAGAGCCGCTTCGAGATTTGTTCAAGGACGAAGTAAGAAAAGCCGGGCTGGAACTGGGAATTCCGGAATATCTCGTATTTCGTCAGCCGTTCCCGGGACCGGGGCTCGGCATCCGTATTATCGGAGAAGTAACTGCTGAAAAGGTTAAGATCGTTCAGGACGCAGACGCCATTTACCGTGAAGAGATGGACGCTGCCGGGATGAATAAGACGGTCGGACAGTATTTTGCCGCGCTCACGAATATGCGGAGCGTGGGTGTTATGGGAGATGAGAGAACCTATGACTATGCGGTGGCGCTTCGTGCGGTGAATACCATTGACTTTATGACTGCCGAGGCGGCGGAGGTGCCTTATGAAGTACTGCAGAAAGTGATGAGCAGGATTATCAATGAGGTGAAGGGGGTTAATCGGGTATTTTATGATTTGACCAGTAAGCCGCCGGGGACGATAGAGTTTGAATAAATCGAGTTGCTTAAAAAAGCCAGTGTTTATGCGGGTTTCAGCGATTTCGATTAGTCTTTTGATAACAAATTGATAACAGTCATAGCAAGTGCCATTATTCTTGTTATCCAGTGGTTTATGGGTAACGGAACAATTAACAGGTGGCTTGCAGACTAAAGTTCGGAGCTTGGCTCTGAACAAATTCCATATTATAAACTAAGCCCTTAGCTGTGGTTAATAACCATAGTTAAGGGCTTTTTTGTCGTTGCCAAAGCATCTGTAGGGAGCTGCCAGTGGCAGGTCCTGTAGGTGCTTATTTATCTTTCAAGTGGTCTTTGAATGCTTCCACGAGAGCGTCACTTAATTCCTGTGATGGAACTTTTGCCCAACGCTGTGTGGTGTCGAACTCTGGATAATGGTAACGCCAGTTATCGTATTCTTCTCTGTTGATTTCTTCGGAAGATAGCTTGTCTGCCTGTTCTTTCCAAGCATACAGCATTTTGAGGAGTTCATATGCTTCTCTGCCTTTGTCCTTGTTGACCTTTAAGCATACCTCTCCGTCTGCTTCACTGACAGTAAGACCGTAAATATCTTCAAGGGTAAACAGAGTGTGCATAAGACCGATATAGCTGTCTATGTCAGGAACATCAAGAGCCTGTGGAGAAACATCAAGCACCTGTGCCAATGCATTTGTAAGGTCTGCTTTCGGTTTGCGTGTACCAGTTTCGTACTGTGCCAAACGCACATCAGCACTCTTTTCTGGAAAACCGATTGCTGTACCGAGATACTTTTGTGTCATACCACGCATTAGTCTGAAAAAATGTATTCTTTCGCTGATAGCCATAATGATACGCTCCTTTTATATTTAGTGAAATAAGTATAGCAGAAATGTTTAGTGGAAGTCAAGAAAAACCGAAACAAAAATGTTTAATATTTTCTTTGCAACCACTTGACAATAGCAAATATGTTTAGTAAAATAAATTACGAATTAAACAAATATGCTTAATGCGACAACTGAATGACCGTCCGAAAAGCCAAACCGCCAAGACCTCGTCGGAGCAAGTTCCGTATCGTTCGCTTGTGTGCAAGCACAAAAGCTCATTCGCTGCACTGCTCCTCCTCTTCCCCAAAAGTCTCCGACTTTTCGGGAACCCCTATACGAGCGAGCGCCTGATGTACTGCGGTGCATTGGGACAGCACAGCGCCTGCCGACAAGCAGGAGTGCCTGTTGGAACTTTAACACGGAGAAAGCGGCAAGCAAAAAATTATTTTAAGAAAGGAAGAAAAAGGATATGGAAAACAGATTTATCCGAGCCGAAGATGTGGCTCAGGAACTAAACGTATCAAAACCTTATGCATATAAACTCATCAGACAATTAAATGAGGAATTGAAAGCAAAGGGCTTTATTACGATTGCAGGGCGTGTAAATCGCCAGTATTTTTACGAAAGGCTCTACGGAGCAGGAAAGGGGGAAATGTAAATGCCGGTATTTAAGAATGAAGATAACGGTACTTGGTATGTGATGGCAAGGTATGTGAACTGGAAAGGGGAACGCAAGCAGAAATGCAAGCGTGGCTTTGCTACCAAACGAGAAGCACAGGAATGGGAAAGAATGTTCAAATTGCAGACTTCTTCAGACCTTGATATGAGTTTTGAAGCCTTTACGGAGCTTTATATCAATGATGTGAAGAACCGTTTGAAGGAAAACACGTGGCTTACCAAAGAGCATATCATACGCACAAAGATACTTCCGTATTTCGGGAAACTGAAAATCAGCGAGATTTCCACAAAGGAGATTATTACTTGGCAGAATGAAATGCTTGCCTATCGTGATGAGAAGAAAAAGCCTTATTCACAGACGTATCTGAAAACGCTGCACAATCAGTTGTCCGCCATTTTCAATCACGCTGTCCGCTACTATGAACTGCGTTCCAATCCTGCGGCAAAGGTGGGAAATATGGGACGTGAGGAACACAAGGAAATGCTGTTCTGGACAAAGGAAGAATACAAGAAATTCTCTTTTGAGATGATGGACAAGCCTGTTTCCTTTTATGCGTTTGAAATGCTTTACTGGTGCGGTATCCGAGAGGGCGATGATGATGATAAAATAAGACTAAATCAACGGAAACCCAGTAAATACAAGGGGTTGAGTCGATTTGGTCCTGAAAAAACTTGCAACGAATCAACAAATTTATGAAGGAAAGGCCTATCTTTTATAAAAACCTTATTCAGATGAAAGAAAATTTCCGCTTTTATCTGAGATGCTTTTACTGTATCACGAAAGTGGTGATATTACAATTTAATAGCGAAAAACAGGACCGAATTAGCTCGTGATGGATGAAAATCTGTTTAGCTGATTCGGTCATTTTTATTGATTGAAAGGTGATGAAAAAATGACTAGAATTATTTCTATTGTAAACCAAAAAGGGGGAACGGGAAAATCCGCATGTACAGCTAATTTAGCAGTAGGATTGGCACAAAAGAATATGAAAGTGTTAATCGTAGATGCAGATCCACAGTCTGATGTATCCGCAGGATTTGGATATCGTGATTGTGATGACAGTAATGAAACACTTACAACTCTTATGGATGCAGTAATGAAAGATGAAGATATTCCTTCAGACTGTTATATCAGACATCAGGCAGAGGGAATAGACATTATCTGTTCTAATATTGGACTGGCAGGTACGGAAGTACAGTTGGTAAATGCAATGAGCAGGGAATATGTATTGAAACAGATTTTGTATGGTATCAAGGATCAATATGATGCAGTCATCATTGATTGTATGCCATCATTGGGAATGATTACGATCAATGCGCTGGCTGCATCAGATGAAGTCCTCATTCCAGTTGAAGCGTCCTACCTGCCAATCAAAGGATTGCAGCAGTTGTTAAAAACGATCGGTAAGGTTCGTAAGCAGATTAATCCGAAGCTGCAGGTCGGTGGGATTCTGTTCACGATGGTCGATGCTCATACAAATGATGCCAGAAATAATATGGAACTTCTTAGAAATGTATATGGAAGTCAAATTCATATTTTTGATAATTATATTCCATTTTCTGTAAGAATGAAGGAAGCAGTCAGAGAAGGACAGAGTATTTTCTCTTATGATCCTAAAGGCAAAGCTACAGAAGCCTATCGAAGAGTGACGGAGGAGGTGCTGAAAGATGCCATCTAAAAAAAGAGTAACTCCCATTTCCTTACAGCCACTTGATGCGTTGTTTGGAACAAATGAAGAGACGACCAATGAAATTAGTGAGATAGCAATAGGAAGCCTTCATCCATTTCCGAATCACCCATTTCAAGTAAAAGATGATAAGAAAATGGAAGAATTATCAGATAGCATTACACAGTATGGCGTGTTGGTTCCCGGTATTGTGCGGTTGAGAGAGTCCGGTGGTTATGAGATTGTAGCTGGTCATCGGCGAAAACGAGCATGTGAACTTGCAGGATTAGAGAAAATGCCGGTTATCATCAAAGATCTTACAGATGATGAAGCGACGGTGATCATGGTAGATTCCAACATTCAGCGAGAAGAACTACTGATCAGCGAAAAGGCATTCGCTTATAAAATGAAATATGAGGCGTTAAAGCGTCAGGGGAAACGGTCTGATTTAACTTCTTGCCAAGTTGGCAAGAAGTTGGCGGCGGAAGAAGTCAGTCAGAATACAGGAGATAGTTCCAGACAAATTCTTCGATATATTCATCTGACAGAGTTGATCGCAGAGTTTTTAGAATTGGCAGACGAGAAGAAGCTTCCCTTTAATACAGCTGTTGAAGTTTCTTATTTGAGAACTGAAGAGCAGCAGATATTACTTCAGTATATGCATAATCACAATATGGTACCTTCCATGAAGCAGGCAAAGGAATTGAAGCAGATTTCAAAAGAGCGGATGTTGACGTATTCAGAAATTGACCAGATTTGCATGAATGAAAGTACTGAAAAAGTTCAGGTGCAGATTACGGCGAAGAAATTGAAACAATATTTTCCAGATACATATACAAAGACTCAGATGGAAGAAATTATATTTATGCTTCTGGCATCGTGGGCAGAAAGAGAGGGTAAAGAATGAGCAATGAAGATATGGCAAGTAGAATACAAGTCTATCTGAAAAAGATAGAAAAGATACGTGTTAAACGGATAAAAAGAGAGAAGTTTAAACATTTGTTGAAAACATTAGGATTATCAGCAGGAAGGAAGTGAAAGTATGGCTTTAAAAATTGTACGAAGATATGATGCGAACGGAAGGGAGCTTACGGAGAAAGATCTGGAAACCTTTCGATTGGATTCTCCTGTGGTTAGAGAAATACTGGCAAACCTTAATCGGGAGGTGGCGGAAGGAATCAGACAGAGGGAGAAAAAAGATGACGATTGAAGATGTAATTAAAAAATCGATTCTGCCACTGGCATTTATGGTATTCTGGTTTTGGATGACAAAAACAATTATGAAGGTCAGTGGACAGACGGATTGGTTCTGGTGGGTATTTATTGCCGGACTTCCATTTGGAATACATAAAATGCGGTTGATTTTGATTCCGAGAGGAATGGATACCACAGCAACACTTGGGATGGCTGCATTAAGTGTCATCATTGGAGCATTGATTGGAAGTATCATGATTCCAGTGTATGTGATTAGAGCGATATACGTGTTTATACGGTATGTCATTGGAAAATAGAATATTAGATTGATAAGAGGCAGGCTTGCGAAAACAAAAATCGTAAGTCTGCCTCTTTTTTTTGTGCTTAAAACCAGGCAATTCAGGGGAAGTCCCTTTTGCAAATATATATTCTTGGAGGATTTTTAAGATGAGAGAGCGAATTGAAAGTAAGCATGTAACAAAGGAAATCAAAAGTCAGATGCCAGTAATTCCGGTGGAAATTGTTAAAGAAAGAGGCTGTACGTTCTGCCCGTATTATCTGGGCAATTATGAGAAACAGCCACGTTGTATGATGAAAACCTGTGCCTGGGATGATGAAAATGAACGTTTCCATCCAGTTCTTCGTGAACTGATCCCATTTTACAAAGAGAAGATGGAAAAAGCAGAAGAAAAGTTCCTTGCAATGAAAAAGATTTATACAACACTGTTAGGAATGTTTGCCGATGAAATGAAGCAAGAAGAGTTGGAAAAAGATGAATGTTACGGATGTGCCTATGGAAAATGTGGACCATGTATCGGCATCTGTTACAAATCAATGAAAGCATAGGAGGGTTAAGCCAATGAATACAACAGTTATTTCCGGGCGATTGGTAAGAAATCCCGGATACAACGAAGTGGAGAATGAAAAAGGACTTCATAAGATTGCCAAGTTTGTTCTGGCAGTCAGAAGAAATTATTCCGATGAAGTCAGTTTCATTCCGGTAAAGGCTTTTGCAAAGAAAGCAGAATTTGTCAGAGATTATCTGATGCAGGGCACGAAGGTCATGGTGGAAGGCGAGATTGTCACAGGTAATTATGAAGATAAGGATACCGGGAAAAAGATTTATACCACCGAAGTGTATGCAAACCGGATTGAATTCGCAGGTGCAAAAATGGTTGACAGACCACCGTTTCCAGAAGATGCGGAAGGGTTCTTAGAGATCCCAGAGGGCATGGAAGAAGAAATGCCGTTTAGATAGAGGAGGATAAAAGATGGTTTCAGTAGATCAGGCGTATATGGTAGGGCATATGAAGAATGCCGATGGAAGTATCAATAACAAAAATGTAGTGCTGTCAGCAGCATGTGAAGCAGCGGAACTGTTCCGGTGCATGATGTCAGTAAATCAGAAACTGGAGGACTGGCAGAGATTTAACCACACCTTGGAGCTGCATCTTAGAAGTGTGGAATGTGAGAAAATCCATGATATCTGTCAGGCAGTATACGGAATGAAACATCCGTCCAATGAACTGGAAGGATTGTATCTGGCAAGAGAGGATGAACAGATATGCCTGCTGTACTATCAGGTATTTGTAGGGATGCTGGAAATTAATATTAATTCAGCCGAAGTGCTGTACAAACAGAAGGAGGAAACAATGAATGAGTAAGATGGAGTATATGCCGGTAGAGTGTCTGCAGGTGCCGAAGGTGCTGTTTCAGATGGCAAAATACAAAAATCTGTCAAATACAGCAAAGATTTTATACAGCTTATTTCTGGATCGTTTGAAATTTGCGGTGCAGAATGGTTGGGTAGATCATAACGGAGATCTGTATGTTATCTATCCCAAAAGTGAAATGAAGAAAGACCTGAATACGACTAGATATGGCGTAGATCAGGCAGTACAGGAACTGGTTCAGGTTGGTAATCTGGTGCGTATCATTCCAAACAATGGAAAGGCGAACCACTTTTATATCAATGATATTTATGAAAATGAGATGGAGGAAGAATCAATGATGACATTAGATACTATCATGGCAAATATGCCGCTGGCTGAAAGAGAAATTATTATGGATAAGATGGTGAAAGCATCCAGAGATATTTTTGAAACTATTGCGGATATGGGATATATTGATCAATATGAAACGTCTTTAACTGCAATGGAAAAGCGAGGATATCAGGATGAGCTTGGAGAGATGGATATTGATCAAATTCAGGCTGATGGATATGAGTTTGGCATGGATCTTGCGTTTGGAATTCTGGAGGAAAATGAAAATAATCCTGCTCGTGTGTTAGATATCCAGAAATATGTGAACAGACAGTATGAAAGCTGTTCAAAAAAGAAGTTTATGAAGGTCCTGGAAACCCTTGTTCATGCGATGGGGAATGATGAAGGCTTTATTGGTGATATGTATGCTTGTAACAAGAAGGCCAGAAATTATTATTTGGACGAAATGATTCAATCATTCAATTTTGTATTTGATGAGATGTGCCATGGTACAGGCAGTGCAGCAAATTGTGATTTCGATGTAGAAGAGTAGGAAAATATTATGGCAGATTTTGAATATTTCAGAGCAGAAGAATCTGACCAGTTTTCTTTTTTTCGGATACCAAAAGCTCTGTTCACAGAAAAAGAGTTTGCAAGCCTGTCCACAGACGCAAAGCTCCTTTACGGAATTCTGCTTGATCGAATCAGCCTATCCAAGAAAAATGGATGGATTGATAGTGATGGTTATGTCTATATCATTTACACGATCGCAGAATTGCAGGAACTATTGCGAATGTCGCATACGACAGTGACAAAGCTTCTTTATGAGCTTGACAGTGTGCATGGGATTGGATTGATTGAACGGTATCGGCAGGGGAATAATCGTCCCTCTGTCATATACGTGAAAAATTTTGTGAAACGGATTAGAGGAAAGCCCGTAAGATACTTTGCTTCTGGAACGCCAGAAACTGGAAATCCGGACTGCAAGGAATTGGAAATCCGGATTGCAAGAAACTGGAAGTCCGGAACGCAAAAAAATAGAAGTCCGGACTGCAAGAATCTGGATGGAAGTAATACTAAGATAAATAAGACTGAAAAGAATCATACTGATAAGAGTAAGGGCAATACTCCCACTTTGGAAGAAAAATTCAGTCAGTATGGTAGATTTAAAAATGTTGTTCTGTCGGAAGCTGAACTGCAGGAGCTGATGACGCTATTTCCATGGGATTACCAGAAACGGATTGATCATCTTTCTGTTTATATGAAATCCAGTGGAAAAGAGTATCAGAACCATTTTGCAACAATCTGTCTTTGGGCAGAAAGGGATGGAACCAGGACAGGAATGGATAAATATGAATTTCAGGAAGGAGAAAGCCTGTGATGGAAAATAAAGTAACGGCAGATTATCTGGACGAAGAGGGATGTCTTCATTGTGGCACCTGTGGAAAAAGAAAACAGATGAAAGTCAGTCTGATGGGATTTGAGCATGTAGTGTCCTGTTTGTGCGAATGCGAGGTAAAAGCCAGGCAGGAACTAGATGAGAAGATGCAGTGGGAAGAAGCACAGCGGCAGCTTTATCAGAGAAAATCCGTCGGACTTCGGGAAAGAAGATTCTGGGAATGGAAATTTGAAAATGACAACGGAAGCAACCAGAAGATACTAATTGCCAGGCAGTATGTAGAAAACTGGACAGATATGAAGAGAAAAAATGTAGGATTGCTTTTGATGGGACCAGTTGGAACCGGGAAAAGTTTCTTTGCAGGCTGTATTGCAAATGCACTTTTGGAACAGGGAGAACGTGTCATGATGACAAATTTTTCCAGAATCTTAAATGAAATGACCAGCTATCAGGCAGATAGGAACCAGATTATACAAAATCTTGTGGATTATCCGCTGCTGATTATTGATGACTTGGGAATAGAACGAAATTCCGAGTTTGCCCTGGAGCAGGTCTATAATGTGATAGACAGCCGCTATTGTAAAATGCTTCCGCTGATCGTAACAACGAATCTGGGACTGAATGAAATGAAATCCACAGATTTGGATACTGCCCATCAGCGTATTTACAGTAGAATACTTGAAATGTGTGTTCCCATCTATTGTGGTGGAGAAGATAAGAGAAAAGAAGAAGGGACAGAAAAACTTGTACAGGTACAGAACCTGATTACCGGTTAATCTGTCTTTTTTCATTAAAGGGGGTGATTGCCATGATTACAGATCTGGACAGCAGTTGAATCGCTGAAAGGAGGGAAAAGGCATGCAGGAAGAGGTAACTCAGAAAACGGTCACGTTCTGTATTCGGGCTACTAAGATTACGGCAGACCTGTTGAAAAAGGTTCTTGTTGCGTATCTGCGTCATCAGAAGCAGAAATCAGTAGAGAAGAAAGCACAGAAAAATCAGCCGAAACAGGGAAAGGTCACGGTAAAAGAGCTGGCAAAACAGAATGCCGGGATGGTCAATATCGAGATCACAAATAAGAATATCAAGTCCTTTGAACGGTATGCCAGAAAATACGGGATCAATTATGCTCTGAAAAAAGACAAGAGCAAAGAGCCTCCGGTTTATCTGGTATTCTTCAAGGGACGTGATCAGGATGCCCTCAATGCTGCTTTCCGTGAGTTTTCCCAGAAACAGATTCAAAAAGCGAATAAACCTTCCATTCATAAGCGTCTTGCAGCTTACCGGGCAATGATGCCAAAGAAGACGAAGGACAAAGTAAAGAACCGGCATCAGGAGCAGAGTCGATGAAAAAGAAAAGCGGCAAAACTCTGATGCAGAAGTGGAAGAATAAAATCGGGGGTAAGCTGTCCGCCCTGAATAAAAAGGAACTGGTTCTTACAAATATTCCTTATGCTCTGGCTGCTTTCTATGCAGACCGGGCATTTTTTCTTTACCGGAACAGTCCGGGAGAAGATATGGGGAACAAACTATTATATGCAATGGAACACGCAGACCGGATTTTTGCTGGTTTTGTGTTAAGCAATAACTGGAAAGATCTGCTAGCAGGTATTGTTGTTGCAGTCGTTCTGAAAGTGTTGGTCTGGCAGAAACAGGCAGACGCAAAGAAATTACGGAAAGGCATCGAGTATGGTTCAGCCAGATGGGGAACCGCAGAGGATATCAAGCCTTATATGTCGGAAGATCCCTGGATGAATATTCCATTGACAGCAACAGAAGCATTGACTATGGAAAGTAGACCTAAACAGCCAAAGTATGCAAGAAATAAAAATATAGTGGTCATTGGCGGCAGTGGTTCCGGAAAAACTCGATTTTTCGTTAAGCCGTCAGTCATGCAGATGAACTGTTCCATGGTCATTACAGATCCGAAAGGCACTCTGATCGAGGAGTGCGGGAAGATGTTAGCAAAGGGACCACCTAAGAAAGATAAGAATGGAAATATTATGAAAGATAAATCAGGAAAAGTGGTACACGAACCATATGTGATTAAGGTTCTGAATACTATCAACTTTTCCAAATCGCTTCATTACAATCCATTTGCTTATATACGGTCTGAAAAAGATATCCTGAAGCTGGTCACAACAATCATTGTTAATACCAAAGGCGAAGGGGAAAAAGCTTCCGAAGATTTTTGGGTAAAAGCAGAGAAGCTGTTGTACACGGCATTGATTGCTTTTATCTGGTATGAAGGAGATGAAGAGGAAAAGAATCTGAATACCCTTCTGGATCTTTTGAATGAAAGCGAAACCCGTGAAGAGGATGAAACTTACCAGAATCCAGTGGATATGATGTTCCAGGAACTGGAAGAAAGAGATCCGCAGCACTTTGCAGTCAGACAGTATAAAAAATACAAAATGGCCGCCGGCAAAACGGCGAAGTCGATTTTGATTTCCTGTGGTGCCAGACTTGCCCCATTTGATATCGCAGAGCTTCGTGAGATCATGTCTTACGATGAAATGGAACTGGATAAGATCGGAGACAGGAAAACAGCCTTGTTTCTGATTATGTCCGATACGGATACCACATTCAACTTTGTGATTGCGATGCTGCAGTCACAGCTTTTCAATCTGCTTTGCGACAAGGCAGATGATGAGTATGGTGGAAGACTGCCAGTTCATGTGCGTGTCATCGCTGATGAGTTTGCCAACATCGGGCAGATTCCACAGTTTGACAAGCTAATCGCAACCATCCGAAGCAGGGAAATCTCTGCTTCTATTATTTTGCAGTCACAGAGTCAGCTAAAGGCAATGTATAAGGATAGTGCAGATACTATTCTGGGTAACTGTGATACCACACTATTTCTTGGAGGAAAAGAGAAAACTACCTTAAAGGAAATGAGCGAGCTTCTGGGTAAGGAAACCATTGACCTGTATAACACTTCGGAGACGAGGAGTAATCAGAAGTCTTTTGGATTGAATTATCAGAAAACTGGCAAACAGCTGATGACGGAAGATGAGATTGCAGTCATGGATGGAGGAAAATGTATCCTGCAGATTCGTGGTGCCAGACCATTCTTTTCGGACAAATATGATATCACGAAACACAAAAATTATCGGTATCTTGCAGATGAAAACGAGAAAAACCGATACAAAGTAGAGAAGGAGTTAAATCCGCAGTACACACCGAAACCCGAAGAAGAGGTGGAAGTGATTCACGTAGAACTGTCGGAGTAACCTTGGGAATGAACGAAAAATAATGAGGAAAGGAATAACTGACATTGGGTGCGCCGGCTTTTTAGTCGGTGTTTTTTCATTCCCGTAAACACCTGAAAAAAGTCAGTTTTGGTGAATGTATATGGCATTTTTTAGCAGTGCAATTACAACTTTAAAAACTCTTGTAGTCGCAATCGGCGCAGGTCTTGGCGTGTGGGGTGTCGTAAACCTTCTGGAAGGATATGGAAATGACAATCCCGGTGCTAAGAGCCAGGGCATCAAACAGCTGATGGCTGGTGCCGGAATCATGCTGCTGGGAACTACCCTGATTCCACAGCTGGCAACATTGTTCTCTTAAGAGGAGTGGTAGATGAACACCATCATTGAGAGAATTACGGAAGCGATAAAGGATATCCTGATCGGGCTTATTAAGTCAAGTTTGGATAACATGTTCACGTCTGTCAATGAGCAGGTGGGAACCATAGCTGGGCAGGTGGGACAGACACCGCAGGGATGGAATGCAGGGATTTTTAATCTGATTCAGAATATATCCCAAACGGTGATTGTCCCCATTGCGGGACTGATCATCACCTTTGTCCTGTGCTATGAATTGATCACGATGGTAACACAAAAAAACAATTTCCATGAATTTGAAACTTATAACATTTTCCTCTGGATCTTCAAAGCGTATGTAGCTATTTATCTTGTAACAAATACGTTTAACATTACAATGGCGGTATTTGATGTTGGTCAGCATGTGGTCAACAATGCCGCCGGAGTGATTTCCGGGAACACAGCAGTGGATGCATCGGAAGCAATCGCAAGGATTGTGGATGCACTGGAAGACATGGAGCTGGGGGATTTGTTCTTGTTATCCATGGAAACGCTGTTGATCAGTATTACCATGCGGATTCTGTCAATCATTATAACCGTTATTTTGTACGGAAGAATGATAGAGATTTACCTTTACACTTCCATAGCACCAATTCCGTTTGCCACCATGACCAATAAGGAATGGGGTAATATCGGAAACAACTATTTAAAAGGCTTGTTCGCACTGGCATTTCAGGGATTCTTCATGATGGTCTGTGTGGGAATTTATGCAGTTTTAGTAAATGCAATGACCATATCCAGTGACCTTCATGCAGCAATGTTTTCAGTAGCGGCTTATACCGTGATTCTTGCATTTTCATTATTCAAGACCGGAAGCCTTAGCAAATCAATATTCAATGCCCATTAGCGGGCAGGAAAGGAGCGCATACCATGGCGTATGTACCAGTACCAAAAGACCTTACCAAGGTCAAAACAAAAGTAGCGTTAAATCTGACAAAGCGGCAGCTGATTTTCTTTTCACTTGCCGCAGTTGTGGGAATTCCGTTTTATCTGGTCATGAGAAAACCAATCGGTTCCAGTATCGCAGCCATCCTGATGGTAACGATCATGCTTCCGTTTTTCTTCATGGCAATGTATGAAAAAGACGGTCTTCCCTTTGAAAAAGTGGTGGCAAATATCATTCGACAGAAGTTTATCTGTCCGGCAGTAAGACCATATAAGACAGAAAATTTTTATCAGGAGATTTCCACCCTTGTGAAAAAGGAGGGTGTGCCGGATGGCAAAAAAGACAAAGCAGGAGGCTCAGCAGGAGCGTCTGTCCCTGGCGGAAAAAAGAAACCGTCAGGAAAGAAGAAACAAAAAAAGCAGAAAAGAAAGAGAACAGGAAAAGCGTAGAAAGAAGCAGGAACGGGATCGCAGGAAACAGAAAAACATTCCTACAACTGCACAGCAGAGCATTCCGTATATTCGGATGCTGCAGGATGGTATCTGCCAGGTGACAAAGACCTTTTTCTCCAAGACGATTCAGTTTTATGACATCAACTATCAGCTTGCTTTAAATGAGGATAAGACCACGATATTTGAAAATTACTGTGATTTCTTAAATTACTTTGATTCTTCCATCAGTGTGCAGCTGTCCTTTATCAATCAGCAGGTGGATGTGGCAGAATTTGAGAAAAGTATTGATATTCCGGATCAGAACGATGACTTCAATGCCATTCGTGAAGAGTACCGTACTATGCTGAAAAATCAGCTTTCCAAAGGAAATAATGGTCTGGTGAAGACAAAGTATATCACTTTTGGAATCGAAGCAGAAAGCCTGAAGGTGGCAAGACCGAGGCTTGAAAGAATTGAAACAGATATCTTAAATAATTTTAAGATTCTGGGTGCACAGGCACATTCCCTGAATGGTCTGGAAAGGCTGGAGATTCTGTATCATGTGTTCAACCAGGATCGGATCGAACCATTTAAGTTCCAGTATAAGATGCTTCCGGAAACAGGATTAAAGACCAAAGATTTTATTGCACCGACTTCCTTTAACTTTTCCAAGAATCAGACATTTTTGATGGGAAGAACGATGGGAAGTGTGAGTTACCTGCAGATTCTTGCACCGGAGCTGACAGACCGGATGCTAGCAGACTTTCTGGATGTGGATGACAGCATCAATGTCAACATTCATATCCAGTCCATTGATCAGAGTTCAGCAATCAAAATGATCAAGAGCAAGATTTCAGATTTGGATAAGATGAAGATCGAAGAGCAGAAGCGGGCAGTACGTTCCGGTTATGATATGGACGTGCTTCCATCGGACCTTGTGACTTATGGAGAAGAGGCGAAGAACCTGTTGGAAGATCTGCAGTCCAGAAATGAGAGGATGTTCCTTGTAACGGTTCTGGTAATGAATACCGCAAAGAAGCGTCAGAAGCTGGAGAACAATATTTTCCAGGTACAGGGAATCGCACAGAAATATAACTGTTCCTTAAAACAGCTGGATTATCAGCAGGAAGCAGCACTCATGTCCTGTATTCCGCTGGGAGTCAATCGGATTGAAATTCAGAGAGGGCTTACCACATCTTCAACAGCGATCTTCGTGCCATTTACGACACAGGAACTGTTTCAGGAAGGGGAGGCTCTTTATTATGGACTGAATGCATTATCCAACAACATGATCATGGTTGATCGGAAACGTTTGAAGAACCCGAATGGACTGATTCTTGGTACACCAGGTTCCGGTAAGTCCTTCTCAGCAAAGAGAGAGATTACAAACTGCTTCCTGATCACGGAAGACGATATCATTGTCTGTGATCCAGAAGCCGAATATTCAGCACTGGTGCAGGCACTGCATGGGCAGGTGGTACGGGTTTCTCCGGTATCTGACCAGTATATCAATCCAATGGATCTGAATCTGAATTATTCCGAGGAAGACAACCCGTTGTCATTGAAAGCAGATTTTATTCTGTCTTTGTGTGAACTGATCGTTGGTGGAAAGAACGGACTGGAGCCGGTAGAAAAAACAATTATTGACCGTTGTGTACGGTTAGTATATCAGGAATATCTTGCCGATCCAGTACCGGAGAAGATGCCAATCTTGGAGGACTTATACAACCTTCTGAGAAAGCAGGAAGAGCCGGAAGCACAGCGGCTGGCCACTTCATTGGAAATCTATGTTACAGGTTCTTTGAATGTATTTAATCATCAGACAAACGTGGATATCAACAATCGTATCGTTTGTTTTGATATCAAAGAGCTTGGAAAACAGCTGAAAAAGATCGGGATGTTGATTGTGCAGGACCAGGTATGGAACCGAGTGACTATCAATCGTTCCGCTCATAAATCTACCCGTTACTATGTGGATGAATTCCATCTTCTATTAAAAGAAGAGCAGACAGCAGCTTACAGTGTGGAAATTTGGAAGAGGTTCCGTAAATGGGGAGGTATTCCAACTGGTGAACTGGTTTGTTACTTGTTAGTCGCTTAAAGTGCAAACTATCGCCGTTCTGACTGAAACCGGCAAGTAAGTCAGAAGTATCAATGCGGAAAAAAACGGGAAAGGGGTAGCGACCTAATCCGAGTGGAAGGCTATTCATAATAGAATAGCCACACGCAACGCATAGAGCTTGAACCTGCATAAGCAGAATATAACAGCTCCAAGAGGCCGCATTGCCAGCCGGTACGATATAATCGTGGTAAAAAGATATGCTATGCTGAGTGTGAAATGACACGCTGATGAAAATGGGCGAAAGCCCCAGAGAGGTGGATAAAAAGCCGCCTGATAATAACAATCAGATAACACAGAATATCAAAGATTTATTGGCTTCCAGGGAAATCGAGAATATTTTTGGTGCGACACGTTGACGCACAAACATCGCTCTATGAGGGTAAAACTTCATGGACTTATGGCCATGCGATGCTAAAATCGTCGGA
>CABIYE010000027.1 GCA_902362865.1 Clostridiaceae bacterium | reverse complement strand
CTGCCATTTTGTTCACTCCTTATTCTCTAGATTATATCTCAAATCCTTGAGAATGGGGTGTCAACTTTTTTTATACCACATCATCACCAATGATTCGTACTTATTTAGTTCACCGTCAAACAATTTATCAATTTGCGGCTTTGTAAGCGTTTCAACCTTAAAGGTTGGACTAACAAGCTGAGCTAAGAATGAATATATAAGCAGCTTCAAAAACATATTAAAAAATGTTTGAAGCGCAAATAAATATACTTTACTGTCAATTATAACCTCATCACCGAAACCATAAATTTCTTTTATCACTGATGAAACTTCGGTGAAAGAAGTTGCCTCATCGTCTTCTCCGTACATTGTGCCAAATACCCTATCCCACTCTTTATACAAAGTACGTACACGATTGCTGCCATTTAAATCATTAAGATTAAAATATAACTCATCATAAATTATCTTAATATTTTTTTGAACAAAAGAACTTTTGGGATTAATAATAGAAATGAGATTCTTCTTATTCAGTGCGATTTTATCCTGCTGCTTCAAAAGGAACGCCAATTTCTTAAGTCCTGATGAAAAGTCTTTAACTTCATAAACAAAGGTAATTGACAAATCATATTTGATGTTTATTTTCAGTTTGCTTGTGTTTACGGGACTGCCAACCGGAGAAGGTACAAATCGGGCAAAAATAAAATTATTTCCATCAAACCCGACGCCAATACCGTTTAACAATTTCACCGTTATAACGTCGCTTGAATCTGTCTCATAAATGCCTGCATTGCCGATAATGTAATCATATAAACCATGATCGTTTGCATCTCTGCCATAAAGAGCTTCTTTCACGCCATTTTTCGTTTTGAAATATTTTAATTTCTTTAATTCAAAAGATATATTCTGAAATGTGGCATCCGTTCTGCCTCCGGCAAGAAGTGTATCTTCACTTCTATATTGATTTGCACGGGCAGGATTTAATTCCTTTAATAAAGGCTCAACAATATCTGCGTGAAAATGTATTTTCACATCCTCTTCTGTTCTAAATGTATGATTTTTAAAGGCTTTTTCTAAATTAATCAGTTCCATGCTATACCTCCAATTTTAAAGTATTATACCGCATCAGAACTTATTGGTCAATTGATCAAAATAAAAAGGAAATCATCGTCAGCACTGCCATTTTTACAATTGCCTTCCTCTTGCTTTTCTATTCTTTTTCATGTATAATAGCAAAACCATTATTTTCTGGAACTCAAGAAGAAACTCACCTAAAGGAGCTGACTATGAAAAAATTACGCCTCTTAAAATCCATACTGATCCGAACACACACAACACAGATACTTCTTTCTTATCTGTTGTTTCTCCTGGCGGACGCTCTGGTCATCCAACTGGCCGACCCTCACATCAATACATACCGGGATGCCTTGTGGTACTGTTATGCTGTGGTTTCTACTGCCGGATTTGGAGATATCGTCGTCACAACACTGATCGCAAAAACCGCTTCTGTACTACTGACAATCTATTCTTTAATCGTAATCGCGCTTGTAACTGGTGTCATCGTTAATTACTATAACCAGCTCATACAGATCCAGCAAAAGGAAACGCTTGCAGCATTTGTCGATAAATTGCAACGGCTTCCAGAGCTTTCTCAAGAAGAGCTCACGATCATGTCCGAGCGTGCGAAGTTGTTTTTAGACGAAAAAAACAACTCTATTTTTAAAAAAACGAAAAAAAATCAGGGACACGAAAATGAAAAATCGGATTAATCTGGGAATCTTTTGTTGTCTGCCGGCTGCATCTGCCTCTTTCGGCTGCAATATTTCAAAATCTCCGTAAGATAATGCCCAATGAATACGAACAGTCCCATAACCGCTGCATAATCCAACAGGAAGAAAATCAACGGCTCTTCAAAATTGAAGAATACAAACTGTATTCTCAGAAGCATATAGCTCCCTATTTCCCGTTTTACAAAGGCGAACACACCATACCCGGCAATCGCCAATGACAGGATACGCAGTATCCATGTACGGACAGCAGATGGTTTCTTTACCGCTTTTTTCGCCATTCCTATCATCATGCTCCAATGCAGACCCAGATGTAAGGACAACAGAACAAAGCCCCAATAAGATGCAAGCATGTGCAGGCTTCTTCCAAAAGAACGTCCACCGCTGATCGGCAGAAAAGAAAGAGCATGGCGGGAAAGAATGGCTCCGCTGACCATGGAACCAATCATGGAGACCAGCGCAAAAATTACCAATATAGTCTGCCAGATTCTCAGCGGCGTATATTTCCCTTTGAGTGAATTTCGACTCCATTTCCAGTTTAAGATATGGTGAACGATAAAAAGAATGAAAATTCCAATCCCGATCCACTCATGAGCCGCCTGTCCAACCAGCTCATAGGGCATAAGCAGCAGCAGAGCAATCGTCATGCCGATATCCACACATATCTTCGCAATCATTTTGGGTTTCATTTAAACTGCCTCCTTAATAACCAAGTCCGTTCAGCCATTCGGCAACATCCTCTGATGCTTCCGCTACATCTCTCTCGCTGACCGTAAATCCATCTTCAACCACTGTTGCGTCCAGCTCCAACTCCTTGATTGTATCAATGGTTCCGGAGAAACGGCTCCCGTTGTGGACATTAAACGGAATGATCGTCTTGCCGGAGAAGTCATATTCATCAAAAAAGCTGTAAAGCGCCTGGGGCATGTCGTACCACCAAGTAGGGAAGCCGACAAAGATCGTACCATACTGATCCAAGTCCTCAATATGGCTGGTTAATTCCGGACGTGCGTTTTCGTCCTGTTCTTCTGCCGCATAGTCAATCAATTCCCCACCGTCTGACGGATAAACTACAGCGGTCTGAATGGAAAACAGGTCTCCGTCTGTATTCTCCTGAATCATATCCGCCACTGCACGGAGCCGCCCAACCGCAGTTCCACCTATCGTGGTATAGCTTGCTGAGGAAACCGCGTCCACACCGCTGTTCTCCGCAGCGGTAAAATAGGCAATCAGAATCTTGCCGCTCTCCTGCTTTTCTTCCGTTTGTGCGTTCTTTGTATCATCTGCCCGGTCACATGCCGCAAGCGTTACAATCATAGTAACTACCAGAAGACAGGACAGGATACGAGCTATAAGTTCACGTTTCATCATGAGTGTTTACCTCCAGAATATTTTTCAGGTTATTCCTGTATCCTTATTATAAAAAAATCGAGACCTCGTCAGAAGTCTCGATTTGTTGTTCAGTTGATACCTAAAGGTTATATCTAATGGTGAGTGACTGCTTTACCAGTTTTTCTTTTCCTTGCTGCTGTCATGCTGTTTCTTCCGCTCTTCCACCATCTTTACGAACCACTCTACCATGTTCGGGTCATAGTGAGAGAAGAAGGCGCTGGTTTTCGTATCCAGCCCAGCGATGGCGCTCATATCCTCATCGGTAAGCGTGAAGTCAAAGACATCCAAATTCTGAATCATTCTTTCCTTATGAGTTGACTTCGGAAGCACGATCACACCTCTCTGAATATTCCAGCGGAGCATCACCTGCGCAGTGGTCTTACCATATTTTTCGCCAATCTGCTTTAATGCCTCGTTGTCAAAAAGACCTCCACGGCCCTCTCCAAAGGGCGCCCATGCTTCGTGAGCAACATGATATTTGCTCATCCACTCATAATCTTCTGTGCGCTGGTTCAGCACATGCGTCTCAATCTGATTGACCATCGGCGGGATTCTCGTAAAGGAAGCAAGATCCACCAGCCTATCCGGATAGAAGTTAGATACGCCGATGGCACGCAGCTTTCCTTCGTCATACAAATCCTCCAACGCCCGGTATGCGCCATAGTAATCGTTGAAAGGCTGATGGAGCAGCATCAGGTCCAGATAGTCTGTCTGGAGCTTCCGCAAGGATTCTTCTACGGATTTTCTGGTTTCCTCATATCCGTAATGCTCCACCCATACCTTAGAGGTCAGGAAAATCTCCTCTCTCGGAATACCGCTCTTTTTCATGGCAGAGCCTACTTCCTCCTCGTTGAAGTAAGACTGTGCGGTATCAATGCTGCGATATCCTACCTCCAGGGCATCCAATACGCACCGTTCACATTCGTCCTTCGTTACCTGATAAACGCCGTATCCGAGAATCGGCATTTTTACTCCGTTTGATAAGGTTACATATTCCATCGTGATTCCTCCATTCTATTTTTGCTCGTCTACAGGCGGCACCATTGTGACATATCTTTCCAGCAGTTCCGGAGTACTGGTATAATACCGTTTGTCTTTATTGAGTGCTGCGATCTCCGCCATTTCCTCGTCACTCAGGCTGAAATCAAACAGGTTAAAGTTTGCATGGATATGATCCGGATTCTTGGAACCGGGAATGACCACGTTTCCGGCCTGAATGTGCCAGCGCAGGATAATCTGGACATTGCTCTTTCCATATTTCTCCGCCAGTCTGGAAAATACTGGCTCCTGAATCAGCACCTTGTCCCCATGTCCCAGTGGATACCATGCCTGAATGACCATATTTTCTTTTGCCAGGAATTCTTTCAGCTTCTGCTCCTGAGAATACGGATGTACCTCCGTCTGCAAAATAGCAGGTTTCATTTCGCAGATGTCCAGAATCTCCTGAATCTGAGTGGCTGTGAAGTTGGACAGACCGATGGCCCGTACTTTGCCCTCCTTGTATGCCCGCTCCATCAGGCGGTATCCGGCGATATAGTTTCCGGCAGGCTGATGGATCAACAGCAAATCGATGTAATCGGTATCCAACCGCTTCAGTGTCTTTTCCACTGCATCCGTCTGCTCATAAAAGGATGGCCACAGCTTGGTTTCCAGGAAGATTTCCTTGCGGGGGACGCCGGACTTCTTAATCGCACGGCCCACCGCTTTTTCATTCACATAGGCATTTCCACACCGTTATTCAATTTGATATATTTCTGATTGTTCATGTCTGACATCTCCTTTACGTTTTGTTTACATCTCTATTATAAATCCATACACACACCAGCAGAAGTTCCTATTTGTTTTTCAGTGTACACCTTTAGGTTATAGCCGCAGATGCTTGCCTCAACCAGCCTATTTTGCATTCTTTGCCAAATAGTTCAAATGCAGCCCTCCGCTGCCGAGCCGCTCCACAGTTCTCAATTCAAATTCCACAGACTCTCCTGCGCTTAATGCCGGAATCCGGGTAAATACGGAAGCTGTACCACTGCTCCCATCCGTCACAGGGGACAGCACAAGGCTCAGTTCATCCACCATTCCAGCTTGCAGGAACGTCCAGTCCGCCGCGCCGCCTCCGCAGATCAGCAGCTTTTCCATGTGAAACAGCCGATGCAGCTTCTCCATCGCTATTTCGCAGTTCAGTTCTGTTTTTCCTGCAAGAATGTAAGATACACCGCGTGCTCTCAGATAAGCACGGTAGGCTACAGGAGCATTTTCGGTCAAAATTTCAATGACATGGGCTTCGGCACGTCCCTTATTGGAAAACCGTCCGGATTCCCAGCCAAGTTCGCCTTTCGTATCCAGAGCAACAAAATAGGGTTTCGCTTTATCTCCGGCGACGAAATCTCCCTCCGGAACATGGGCATCTTCTTCTAAAACCGGCTCCCGGAAATTCAAAAATTCCTTTACGGTCGTTGTTCCATACAGCCATGCGTCCGCATTCATCTCTGTGCGGATTTTTCCATATTCCCCTCCAAGCGACCTTGTTGTTTCTGTCGCCATAAAGGGGCCATTGATCTTCCCGTCCAGGGAGCTTAAAATGTGGCAAATTACATAGGGTCTGTTCATACAGTTTTTCCTCCCTTACTCAATTCTCGGTTTGTAAGTCTTCTCCATGTTACGGCATACATGCCGATGGTAACAGGCAGCATCAATGTCTCAATGATCAACTGTGTCCAGATCATTCCATACAAGCCTACGCTCCAGTTCATAAGAAGAAGACAGGGGATATTCAAAAGCCCCTGACGGCACACCGTCATAAATGTAGCCTGCGATCCTTTTCCCATCGCCTGCATGGTATAGATAATCAAAGCATTTACCGCTGTCAGCGGCACAGCCAAACACGCGATTCTGAGAAAAGAAGCTCCCAGGACGCTTGTTTGCGCTTCCTGAATAAACGCCTGCATAATCCATGGAGCGAAGCTGAAGAAACAGACAACAAAGCAGGCGGCAATCGCCATCGCTGTCTTCCATGAGAAAACGGAGATCTGCCGCATTCTTTTATAATTTTTTGCAGCGTAATTATAACCCACCAAAGGCATAAATCCCTGACAAAGGCCCATACAGATTCCCAGTGGGAACAGATCAATCCTCTTAACGATTCCATAAGCAGCCACCGGAATATCTCCGTATCCGGATGCCAGTTTTACAATAACCATGTTAGAGGCATTCGCCAGTACCGTCATCATTGCAGAAGCAATTCCCACCGAAAATATCGGCCTGGCAAATTTTATGGAGACATTGTGAATGGACAGCGATAACATCGTTTTCCCTTGCAATCTGTAAAAAATCACTAAGAAGAACAACACAGAGGCAAGGTTGGAGCAGGCCGTTGCGATAGCACTTCCTACAAAACCCATCCCTGCAACGAACATCAAAAGCGGGTCCAGTATGAGATTCAAAATCCCGCCAAACATCATACCAGCGCTGGCGTGCTTTGCATGCCCCTCGCTTCGGAGCAGATGAGCCAGCGTCATGCTCAGCATGGTAGGAATTCCTCCAATTACCACAACCCACAGCAGATAGGTTTGGGCATAGGCAAAGTTCTCATCGCTTGCGCCCAAAAAACGCAGCAGCGGTGCACGGAAGCACAATGTCAGCATGGAAAAGAGGAAAGTCATCCCCATGCCGCCGTAAAGACTGAACGCTGCAACCTGTTTCACTTCCCTGTGCTGTCCGGAACCAAGCTGGCGCGAAATCAGGCTGCTCCCGCCGATTCCAAACAGATTCCCCAGCGCAGTCAGAAGATTGAACCAGGGCGATACCAATGTGACGCCTGCCACCATATATGGATTGCCAAACTGTCCAATGAAAAAGGTATCTGCCAGATTATAAATAATGCTGACCACCTGACTGATAATAGAGGGAATTGCTAATGCCGCCACCGCCTTATGAGCCGGCACAGTTTCAAATAATTCCTTTTCTGATACTTCATCCACCCTTCAATCACTTCTTTCTTATATGCTAAATCTCCTGCACCCGTGAAATATCCGGCATTTCTTATGCTCCGGCTGCCCAGCGGACAATTTCTTTTGCCCGATCCAGATAATCTTCCCGGTCACGAGCCGTTTCATTTCCTCCGGTTCCGAGCCGGTGCAGGTCAGGAAGATGCCAACCCAGCAACCATGGCGGTGTCCGGCCTCCACTGTCTGCCGAATCATGCGAAGCACTGCCGGATGATGAGGGTCATAGAAAGCGTCCAGCTTCGGGTTCTGACGGTCAATCGCCAACGTATACTGCGTGAGATCATTGGTACCCAGTGAGAAAAAGTCAACCTCCTGGGCCAATTCTTCCGCCATCATTACAGCAACTCCTTTGCGTCCCGAACCTCCCGGACGGAAATAATCATAGGAAACATGACGGCCACGGTGCCATAAGCGCTGGCCCGAAGAATGGCCCGCAGCTGCTGCTTAAATATTTCCTTCCGAGTCAGACAAATGCGAATCGCCCGGTAGCCCAGCGCGGGATTTTCCTCTTTGTCCAGATTAAAATATTCCACTTGTTTGTCAGCGCCGATATCCAACGTCCGAATGATGACCTTCTTCCCAGCCATTGTTTCCGCCACACGCTTGTAGATTGCAAACTGCTGGTCCTCACTGGGAAAATCCTGAGCGTCCAAATAGATAAACTCACTGCGGAACAGACCGATGCCTCCGGCGTCATTTTGAAGTACCGCGCCAATGTCACCTACATTACCAATATTGGCGTAAACATTTACTTCCCGGCCATCCAGCGTCACATTGGGCTTTTTCTTTAGTCCCTGTAGCAGCGCCTCCTGTTTTAAGTCATTGTTTTGTTTCTGCTCCATAGTGGAAAGCAATTCTGCAGCGGGATCGATATAGACGCAATGGTTATAGCCGTCCAGTACAGCAGGTTTGCCGTCCCAGCTCTCGTCAAAGTCCACTCCGATCAAAGCAGGAATGTTCATCGTCCGAGCCAAAATAGCGGTGTGGCTGTTGACGGAACCATGCCGTGTAATGAATCCGAGGAGCTTGCTCTTATCCAGTTGGACCGTTTCGCTTGGGGTCAGGTCATCTGCCACCAGAATGGCTGGCGTATCATCCGAAAATCCGCCATCTTCCTGCCCGGACAGGATATTGACCACCCGATTGGAAATATCTTTCACATCAGCAGCTCTTGCCTGCATATAAGTGTCATCCATGGCGGCAAAGGCTGCTGCAAAATTTTCTCCTGTTGTGCTTACGGCATGTTCCGCAGATGCCAGCTGTGTTTCGATGATGCCTTTGACCGCTTCCAGATAATCTTCATCGTCCAGCATCATCTGGTGAATCTCGAAAATGGCTGCATGATCCTCGCCCACTTCATTCAGGGCCTTTTCATAGAGCATGCCAAGCTGCTCCTGTGCTTTTTTCCGTGCTGCGTCAAAGCGCTCCCATTCTTCTGCAGGAGTCAGCGAAGAAGAAACTACAGTCTGCCGCGCAGCTTTGTGATAAATCCGCAAAGGGCCGATTGCAATTCCGTTTAGAATCGATTTTCCGGTTGCAACTTGCATGGAATATTCCTCCTTTCAGAATCACAGATTCTCCTGAAAGAACTGCTCCATAGACTTCAGACTGGCATCCTCATTGCCGCCCTCCACGGTGATGGTCACTGTGTCACCGCCCTTAATGCCCAATCCCATCAAAGCCATAGGGTTCGCTACCGTCATAGCTTTCAGGAATGTAGACATTGTAATGGATATCGCCCTCACTGACGGAATGGAACACATTGTCGATAACAAAGCCCCGGTATTCTTCAGTCCCTTCTGTAACAGAGCCAAGAGTGCTTTCTTCCGGTTGGGTGCTGATTTCTATCTCTTTCGGTTCCGTCTGCTCGCTGCTGCCATCGGTAATATGACTGCCCATGAACAGATACCACCACCCGATTCCAAGAAACACAACAAGTATCACTCCAGAAATTATCATCTTTTTTCTTTTTTTCATGTTAATCCTTTCATTCTTGCAGTGCTTTTATTTTCTGATTCCATTTTACCTATTTCCGACCCAGAGCAGAAGTCTCCGTTCGTTATGCAGTTATAAGTCAAAGGTATAAACCGCGTAACTTTTTAGGACTTCTGCTTTTTCAGGAGCGTGCTACAATAGAAAGAAATAACATCAGCCCGCAATGAACCTTCACTCATTGCGGGCTGATATTTTTAAGCGTTATTTGAGCTTTGCTCCGTCCTGAAAAGCATTGCCCACCTTTTCACTCAGCTTCAGATAGGCATTATGCACCGGATCGAAGGAAATGGCCTGAAGCTTGGCGGAATCGATCTTTCCATCCTCTCCCAGAATACTCTCGTCTGCGCTGACATTGACGATCTTGCCGATGATGTTCCCATCCTCGCTCACCTTCAGCAATTCGCAGTCCAAGGTCAAAGGAAACTCATCAATGACAGGGGCATCCACATATTCGCTCTTACTGACATGAAGGCCAGCCTTTACAATCTTATCCTTTACCTGATTGGCAGACTCCAGCCCCACATAATCAGCTTCCGTTACATGGGCAGCATCAGCAAAGCTGACGGTAAAAGCACCTTTCGACTTAATATTTGCGGTGGTCTTGTGTCCCTCGCTCAGGCAGAGAACAACTTTGTCAGCATCGTACAGACCGCCCCATGCAGCATTCATGGCATCCGGGGTACCGTCCTCATCATAGCTGCCGATAATCAGCACCGGCAGGGGATAAAACCAGGGTTTTGTTCCAAAATTTTTACGCATAATGAAATTCCTCCTATTTAAATTTTTACTTGTGATAACGCTTACTTCTGAATCACAGGCGCTCCGGTCTGCGGGTACCGGGAATCGGCACAAGATAGGGCTTTTTGCACAGCATCCACGCCAGCGAAATCTGAGCAGATGTAGCGTTCTTCTCTTTTGCCGTGTTCTGCAGCAATTCCAAAAGTTCCCGATTGCGTTCGATATTTTCCGGCTGATACTGGGGCATCACGCTACGGTAATCCTCATGACCGCCGAACATCGTGTCCTTTCCGTACTTACCGCTCAAAAAACCATTGGCCATAGGGGAAAAGGCCACATAACCAATCCCCAGTTCTTCAAGTACCGGGAACAGAGCTTCATACCACCTTGCCATCATGGAATAACGGTTCTGAATCGCCGTTACAGGGCAAACGGCATGGGCGCGCCGGATGGTTTCCTCCGTTGCTTCCGACAGCCCCCAATGGGTAATTTTTCCCTCTTGAATCAATTCTGACATAACCCCGGCCACTTCCTCAATGGGAATCTGCGGATCAAGTCGGTGCTGGTAATACAGGTCAATGTGATCTGTCTACAGCCGTTTCAAGGAACCCTCTACCGAAGCTCGAATCACTTCCGGGCGAGAATCCGTCACAACAGGCAGATTGACCGCCTTGCTGTTCCAATCAAAATGAATGCCAAACTTAGTGGCAATCACCACCTTATTCCGGTAAGGCTTCAGGGCCGCTCCCACCAGTTCCTCATTATCATGAGGATACTCCTGCGTCCCATAGGTTTCCGCTGTGTCAAAAAAGGTGCAGCCCCGAGCCACGGCCTGTTCGATCAGTTCTGTCATCTCCCGTTTGTCTGCCGGCGCTCCGTAGGCATGAGTCATACCCATGCAGCCTAATCCGACAGCAGAAACTTTCAAATCTTTTCCCAAAATTCTCGTGTTCATAAAATTCTTCCTCTCTTTTCTGATGGCTTCGTTCAGCGGATGCATTCCTTCACAATATCCGTAACCTCATCTGCCGAAAGCAGAGTGGCAATGTTGATTCCTTCCACTGTTTCTACAGAAACCTTTCCTTATTTTCTTTACAGTTCCAAACCTTCCAGCCATGTCTGAACATCCGTTTCTGAAACATTGGACGAGAATCTAATACCTTCCAGCCAGTTTCCGGTTCCGGCTGCTTCCGCCAAAAGTTCTCCGCTTTCTCCCAACCCGGAAGATGCAGAAGTGCAGAAGGGGATTACTGTTTTTCCGGTAAAATCATTGGCTGCGATAAATCCATCTACCGGCCATGCCGCAATTCCCCACCAGATGGGATAACCGATAAACACGGTATCATAAGACTCCCAGTCAGAAACAGTAGATTCTACAAGTTCTACTGTTCTCGCGTCAGGATTGTCATGCTCATATACCACCCGGCTGCTGTCATCATTATAGTTCAGATCCTCATCCGTATATGGCTCCACCGGCACCAGTTCCAGTGTATCCGCTCCTGTTGCCGCTGCAATATAACTCGCGGCTTCTTCCGTATTTCCCGTTGCCGAATAGTAGACAACCAGTGTTTTTCCTTCTTTGGGTTCCGTATCCTCCGAAGGTTCTTCTGTGTCTGTCTCGGTAGTCGATTCTGTTGGCTCCTCAGTAGGCGTTTCGGTAACAGCCTCGGTACTTTCGCTTTCAGACTGCGTGTCCGCGGTACTGTTTGTGTTGCTGTTACTGCTGCAGGCAGTCAAAGCCAAAATCATGGATAGACCCAAAAACAACGAAACTAATTTTTTCATGGTAATCGTCCTTTCTATTTCTTGTATTTTTTAGTAGCATTCCTGAAAGATCTTCAGGATTTCCTCATGTGTCATCTTCCTATAGCTGCCAAAGACGAGATTGCAGGAATCCGCAATCGCCTTGAGATCAGTGGATTCGGTCACGCCCAGTTCCCGCAAGGTAGTGGGTAAGCCGATCTCCCGGATAAAATCAGCCAGTTCCTCCACACCGGTGCGGGCCAGTTCCTCCCTGGTTTTGCCCTCCGGAGAAATTCCCCATACATTCACGGCGAATTTTGGGAATTTTGACAGCCCATCCTTGTAGATATGCCGGTAATAGACCGGATGCAGCACTGCTAGACCCGCGCCGTGGTTGCAGTTGGTGTAGGCTCCCAACTGATGTTCCATCTGGTGGCACTGGAAGTCCATCCGTTTGCCCAGCTTGATGATGCGGTTTTCCGCCATGGTGGACTCCCACATCAGGTTGCTCCGGGCAGTGTAATCCTCCGGGTTTTGAATCGCCGCCCGCAGGTCGCGGATGACGCCCCGCATGAGCGCTTCGGAAATGTCATCGGAAACATTGTCCTCATCCGGCTCACTGAAATAGGTCTCCATGATATGAGAGAGAATATCGAACCCACCAGACACCATCTGGAATTTTGGTACGCTGTAAGTATAGGTGGAGTCCATCAGGGCAAACCTGGCATTACATTTGGGATAGTCCCGCCCGGTCTTGATTTTCAGTTCCTCATTGGTAATGACCGCTCCGCCGTTCATTTCACTGCCGGTTCCGGCTACCGTGACGATAACGCCCAAAGGAAGCGGTTCAAAATCAATAACACCTGGCCTTGCCCAGAAGTCCGTCCAGATGTCTCCGTCATACACTGCCGCCACGGAAACAGCCTTGCAGCAGTCCATCACGCTGCCGCCGCCTACGGCGAGAATCATATCTACCTGATTTTCCTTTGCCAGCCTCGCTCCCTCCAACACCTTGGCATAGGTGGGATTTGCCCCGATGCCGGAGAATTCCACGATGGATTGACCGGCTTTTCGCAGGCAGGCCGTTACCTCATCATAGATACCGTTCTTCTTAACAGACCCGCCGCCATAGCAAAGCATAACGGTCTGTCCGTAACGGCCGGAAAGGCAGGCCAGATATTCTTTCACGCAGCCCTTCCCAAAATAGACTTTCGTTGCATTTTCAAAAATAAAGTTATTCATTTTCGTTCTCCTTTATAAATTAGTAACTCATATCTTCCTATTACACTTGCCTCTGCCAGAATGCTATTGCTTCATCAATCCACCCCTCCGCCACCGTGCCGGTTCCCAGCCCGAAGCCATGGGATAGCCCCGGATAGGAATGAAATTCCGTGTCGATTCCCAGGGCGCTCATGCCTTCAAGCCGCCGTTTCATCGTCCGCCAGTTGGCAATGCCGTCGCTTTCCCCGACTGCCACGAAGGTTGCCGGATCGCTTTTACTGTATTCACTAAGACCCGTGTACTGCATGATAACCGCCGCAGGCTGTGGAAGGTCATCCGCTCCAAAAGCTGCCGTTCCATAGGATCCAACCCATGCCGCCATTCTTGCCCCGGCACTGCCGCCCCACAAAGAGTATCCGTCTGTGTTCACTTCCAATTCATCCGCGTGTTCAAAAATAAATTGAATGGCACGGGCCAGATCCTCACAAGCCGTTTGCGCGCCGGGACGATAGATCAGGGCAAAGGCGTTATACCCTTGTTTGGAAAGCTCTAAGGCGTGGGGAAAGCTATCGTGCATTGCTCCTACATAGGCAAATGCTCCGCCCGCGTTACAGACCGCAAAGCGCTCACCGGGATTTCCCTTAAAGAAAAACAGCCCTGTGTCCTCTTTTTCCGGGTCAGCCGCCTTTTCCTCATCGGTGTAAATGTCATAAAAGATGGTGTCACCCGAGGTGGCATGCTCTTTCATGTAATTTGTAATCTCCACGGTCATATCCGGATCAATATTGCTGTAATAGGTCAGATGCAGGTTTCCCAGTGTGTCTCCGCTATAGTACCAGTCATCCACCGGAAAGATCAGCCTGCCGTAATCCCCGAAAGCAGGATCATGCATGACGTCAGATATAGGGGTATCGGTGGTATAAAAGCTGCCCGTCAATATATCATCCTCTGTATCCTTTTGCGCATATTCCGCATCCATTGTGTTTGATACCATGTCCTGCACCTCCTGGGAATGATCCGCTTCGGCTGAATTTCCACAGGCAGTCAGAACCGTCATAAAAAGGACAGCCATGATTCCCATTATAATCGCCTGCTTCATCTGCGTATCCCTCCTTAACAAACCTTTTCCATGTTTTTTCTATCTACAGTATAAAAAAATCGAGGCCTCCGCAGAAGTCTCGATTCGTTCATCAGTTTATACCTAAAGGTTATATGTGAAATTCTCTATTGACGCAGTACCGTCTGAATTGCCGACAGGAAATGCTTTACCGTCTCCGATGGCGTATGGGAATAAAGCAGGCCATAAGGAATGGAATGGTTCCATTCCACCGGGATGACCTTTAACAAAGGATGGACATTGTCCCATGCCTGGACTGCCATCAGCACGTCATTACTGTTTTCACAACGGTTAAACACATCTACGCTGTAAAAGTCAAAATCCACAATCTGAATCTGGCTGTGATTCTGCCAAATATCATCCCGAAGCACATCCACATAGTGGCTCCAGTTCCGGTGCATCAACATCAGCTGCTCTCCATACAAATCCTGAATGGTCAGACGGTTTTTACCGGCAAGACGATGGTGGATGGAAACCGCACAACAGATCGGCTGCCTGGAAATTTCAAAACCCGCACAGTTTCGCAAATTCAGCATTGTGTCATCAAAAATCCCCGCGACCACATCAATATGTTGTCCAAGGTTCTTCAGAATCTCTCTGGCATTCTCCGGTGTATTTTCATAGGGAATAAGCTGAAATTTGATTTCCGGGCAAAGCTCATGGATCTTCGGCCAAAGTTCCACTAAAACCCCGGCAGGCGTCATAGGAGAAGTTCCGATGCGGATTACGTTATCCCCCTCCTGCATGGCATTCTTTGCTCTGATGACAGAATCCTTGCAGTACTGGACCACATACTTCGCATCATTATATAATGACATACCAGCCTTTGTCAGCGTCAGTCCACGATGGGTACGCTCAAAGAGCTTCACGTCTAAATTCGCCTCCAGCAGATTAATCTGTTTAATAACTGCCGTAGGCGTGATATAGGATTGCTCAGCGGCCTTATTAAAACTACCGGCATCCGCTACGCGGATAAAAGTTTCAAGTTGAGGATTATACACCAATATCACCTCTTCTCTTTCTTAAATCTTTCGGCTTTTCCGCCGTTTTTGGTATCATTCATGAACGTCCGAAACGCTGTACCCCGTCGCTTTTATTATATGCGGATATACGAACAAAAGCAAGCAGACCATATTGAACTTTCCAACTTTGTGATATCCTTTATATAATAATCTGGCAAATACTGCACACAGCAGCGAACCGTCAAAATGCTGTTATACCAAATAAATGGAATCTTTGCCTTTAACTTTTTTCTACACCTTTGTTATGCCTAAAAAGTATTTCATGTATTCTATGAATTTCGTCGCTGCCAGACTAAACGGCTGCTGCCTTTTCCAAGCCAGCACGCTGTTTGCGGTAAGCTCCGGAGACAATGGCCGGTATGCAATTTTCTCTTTATCCCAGAACGGAATCGCCCCCTCAATAACAAGGGAATATGCCAGGCCTCTCTGAACCATAATGGCGCTGTTCGTCGTTAAATTACTGGTAAAGAGAACCTGCTGCTCCTGAAAAAAATCTCCCAGCCAGTTGGATAATTCATTCTGTACATTTGTCCTTCTCGGAAGGATGAGCGGCATATTATCCAGATCTTTTGCATTTACCGCTTCTTTCTCCGCAAGCGGATCATCCGGGCGCATTAAGACAACCCACCGTTCCTTTCCCTGTAAGCGGATAAATTCAAACTTTTCTATATCGACCGGCTCCAACAATACACCAATGTCAATTAGGCCTTTTTCCATCTGCTCTTTTACCAGGTCGGCGTTTCCTGTGAAAATATCGAATGTAACAAGCGGATATTTCTCACGAAATCTTTCAATGATTTCCGGCAAAACCTGCATAGCCGCCAATTCTCCGCCGCCAATCACAATTCTGCCTTCCACAAGTTCATCCTGCCAGGTCAACTCCCGCTGTGTCCGATCAACCAAAGACAAAATTTCTTCTGCCCGCCTCCGCAGCAAGATTCCCTCGTTTGTCAATGTGATTTTTTTCGCACCTCTGTGAAACAGTTTGACGCCGACTTCTTCTTCCAACTGTGATAACTGGCGGCTGAGTGTCGGCTGTGTAATATGTAAGGCCTCTGCCGCCCGATTGATTCCTTCTTCCCGGACAACCGCGAGAAAATAACGAAGCACTCTAATTTCCATGGCATTACCTCCTCATTTCATTCTATAGTATATATAGTTGACTATATATACTTGACAATATAAGTTTACCACAGTTATCACCTAAAAAAACCCACAAACACAATGTTTGTGGGTCTACCATGCAATAAGATATACAATTTCCTAACGCTTGCTGAACTGAGGTGCTCTACGAGCTGCTTTGAGACCGTATTACCTGACCTTGATCCAAAAAGACCAGTATTCATGCGGTTTTTCGGGCTTTCCTCTCTCAGTAAACCCATAGGTAAACCCACGAAATCGCGAAATTTTTGGTGCAGTTTAACGCAGCCCGAATGCAGCATTCACAACGCTGCTTAATTCCTCAGGTTTATTGTACTTGACTTTCGCATAGATGTCCATAGTCGTTTTGCTGTTCTCATGGCCTGCCAGATACTGCACCGTCTTAGGATCAACACCTTTGTAAATCAGATTGGTGATGTAGGTGTGCCGCAGCATGTGCGGAGTCACCTTGAAGTCCATCGTATACACCAGTTTGGGATTATTCGGCTGATGCTCACCAAGCCTTGGCTTTATTCTATGCTTGATGGACTGTCCATTTACATAAGTGTAATAACAGCGTTCTGCAGTAGAACGGACTGTTATGTACTTCCAGACTCTCACAAACTGTGTTTCCGTCAAAACAGTTCCCTTCGAATTCGAGATCACATATTCCGATTCTGATTTTTCCCTTTCTTCCTTGAGACAGGCTACCAGGCATTTTGGAATCGGAACATCTCGTTTTGCTGCCGGTGTCTTCAATAGCGTGTTGACTACCGGCTCACCGCCTTCCACATGCC
The DNA here is from genome assembly GCA_902362865.1 of Clostridiaceae bacterium. Lineage (GTDB taxonomy): Bacteria > Bacillota > Clostridia > Lachnospirales > Lachnospiraceae > Claveliimonas > Claveliimonas acetigenes. Next base: position 29,795 of record CABIYE010000027.1, on the reverse strand, counting down.
ATGCACGCCTTACCGAAATGTACGGCGTTTTTTCATCCAGGAATACGCAGTCCCATTTTAATCCAAGGATCTCTTCTCTACGCAATCCCGCGTACAAACCGATCATCACGAAGACATACGGTGGAAGCTCACGAATGCTATCCAGCAAAATGGCAGTCTGTTCATCCGTCAAAGCCTCGCGCCGTTTCGCTGGCTTTCCGCCTCTTGCGCAAATCGTTTTGGATGGATTCTCTTTAATCACCTTGCTCTCTTCTGCTGAATTAAAAATGTTCTTAATCAGCATATTGAGCTGGCCATACATTCCGGAAGAACCTTTTGATAACGGAACCATCAGCAGCCGCAGGTCATCTGTGGTCACCTCGTCCATATACATCTGTCCAATCGGACCCACGATGTACCGATTCACCATCCGTGCGTATCCTTCCAACGTATTAGTTCTTACCGTTCCAGACCGCATCAGCAACCATTTTTCACAGTACTCTTCCACGGTCGGATTCTCTCTATGGAAAACCACTTCCGCGATTTTCTTCTGGGCATTTTCCACCCGGTCATACAATTCTTCGCGTGTCAGCCCGTAAATCGCCACTCTCTTTCCGTCTGCATCTGTAATCCGGGTGCGGTAATACTGTACCCCTTTCATCATCACTGTTCCGTATTCCGGAAGTTCAGCAGGACGCTTTTTCCCTTTAGCCATGTGTTCTCCTCCTATCTATCTTCATACATTGCGTGTTGTCACTTTTATTATCATGGCGTACAGCACTTCCTTCAAGGATGTCGAATGTATGTAAAAAGGCAGGGATTTTTGACCATCCCTGCCCTAATTTCTTTCTGATTTACTCTTAATCCCACGATGCAAAAGCATCTTCCAGCACTCCTGCGAGCTGCTCTGGGCGATTATATTTCACCTTGGCGTAAATATCCATGGTGATCTTGCTGCTTTCATGACCGGCAAGATACTGAACCGTCTTCGGGTCAACCGAAGCATGAATCAGATTCGTAATGTAGGTGTGCCGCAGCTGATGCGGAGTCACCTCAAAGTCCAGACTGTAAACCACATTTCCATTGTGTGCTGCCTTTTGCCCCAGAACCGGCTTCACCGTATGCTTCACCCTCTTGCCATCTTCATAGCGGTAATAGCAGCGTTCCTTGGTGGTACGAGTTACGATATACTGCCATAATCTCTTGAACTGCGTATAGGACAACGGGTCTCCATCCCGGTTTGCAACCACAAAATCCGATGTCGATGTCTTCTTCGCCTCTTTCAGACATTCCAGAAGATTGTCCGGCAGAGGGACATTCCGATGCGCTGCCTTTGTTTTCAGCTCTGTCAGAATCACCGGACGATTATGCTCCGTATGCCAGGCTCTCCGAACGGTAAGGTACGGAGCCTCGCAATCAAGATACACCGAATCCCATTGAAGTCCGAGGATTTCTTCTCTCCGCAATCCTGCGTACAGCCCCAGCATCACGAACACATACGGCGGTAAGCCGTAAATGGCATCCAGCAGCTTATCCACCTGCTCATCCGTAAGCGGGAGGCGGTCCTTCTGGGGAATCCCGCCCACATTCTTCTTCAGATAGATGGTCGGATTCTCATCAATGATCTTACTCTCCATTGCTGCCGTGAAAATACACTTATATAGAACATTCACTGATTTGTACACGGATGCCGACTTTTTCGATGCCGCCAACAGTGCCAGGCGAATGTCATCTGCTGTTACATCTCCCATATGCATATCGCCCAATGGCTTGATGATGTAGTTCTTCACTTTCGATGTATAGTCAATCAGCGTTGTCATCCTGATCTGTGCCGACTGCATCAGCAGCCATTTCTCGCAATACTCCTCCACTGTAGGTGTACTGCGGCAATACGTCTTGTTCTCAATCTGCTGGATCGCTTCCTGTTCCTTCTGGTACAGTTCCTCTCTCGTTCTTGCATATAAGGAAACCCGCCGTCCCTGCTGATCTGTTACACGGGTTCGATAATATTGCGTTCCCTTCATACTCACCGTACCATAATCGGGAAGCATCATTCTTCTTGCCGCCATATCATTACCTCCAATCCTGTTGATGCTTTCATTATTGCGGATTCATCGTCCATACTCAACGATGTCGATTTTCACCGCCGAAAGCTTCGAGGTTTGCGATATGTCGCAGCACGTTCCATCGGTTTTGCACGGTGCGTACATTTTGCAATGTACTCCTGAATCCCCACTTCCGTGAAATAAACGCAGCCGTTTTCCACATACTGAACATAGGAGATCAAACCGTCTGTTCTTGCAGCATCCAGTGTTTTTACGCTGATTCCCAGTATACTGGCTGCTTCTTTCCTTGTAATCAGTTTATCCATCGCCTTCTTCGCCATCCTTTCGGCATTTGCCCTGTCTTTTTTTCTCTGCTTGTTCCGGAATGTAATATCCAAGTTGAATCCTTACAGCTTCATCAATCCCACGCATCTGCCCCTTACTTACCCGCCCAAGATAGCGAATCACGCATATCTTGTCGCAGGTGTCGAGCTGTTCTGCCAATACCATAGACGGTTTTGCCAGTCCCTTTGCTTTACGGAGAAAGAAATGCGTTGGCTGTTTTCGCTTCTTCTCAATTTTCGATGTCAGCGGAGCAATCGTGATCGTCGGCGCATAATAATTGCCGACATCATTCTGAAGAACCACAACAGGACGAACACCGCCCTGCTTTGATCCGACCGGAACACCGAGATTGGCGAGATATAAATCACCTCGCCGATAAACCCAGTTTTCTTTCATATGCTGTTGTCTCCAATCTCCATACACTGATATGGATAAAGCCTGCCAGGTATCATGCTGATACAGCACCCGGCAGCGCTTTCTGAAAATATGGTTTCTCTGTACTTTTTCTTATCACCCCAGAGATGTAGGATTTCTCACAGGCGGCAGTGTGCTTCACTGCTCCATTGGAATTTAACCATCCCGCCTTCCTTATGGCCGGACCGCGAATTACGGAAGTATCATTGTCCCTGTCCGGCTTTAACACCGCCGCCGGTTGCAATCCGGCATTTGCTTCTGCGAAACCGCTATCGCCCCGATGGGCTTCATGGCGTGCAGTCGAAGGCTCGACCAAACAGGAATGTACCTGAAGAATGAGTATTCAGTTTTCAAGGGACATCCGGACTTTCGTCCTTACAAAGTAAGTTTAACAAGAATCCTCCGGTTTCGCGTTGGCCTCGTAGGCGCACTTTGGTTGTCCTTGCAGGACTACATACGGTTCGTTTTGACTTTTTCAGTGTTCTATACAGCCAGATTGAGGCAAAAAAATACCCCGTTGGTTTCCCAACGAGGCATCAAAGACGATTCTATTCTGTTTTCTGTAAACTGGTACCCGTTTATCTCCTGGTGACCATTTGAGTCACGGCTAATGTATCAAAAAAGCAACGCTCATCTCAGCAAATCAGACAAGCTGTATTCTCCTTTGGGGATATTGGCTGTTCTGCGATACTCTTTTATGGCTTTCACCAAGAGCTGAGGATTACTGAAATACTGCTTCACAAAATCATACGACTTCACATCATGCATCCGAAGATTTGTTTTACAAAATTCGCTTGGTTTTTTTCCAGAACGCTTAAACTGATCATATGCTCCTTCCGCATGAATAATCAGCATTTCAATTTCTGGAGCAGTAATGACATTTACCACGTCAATTTTCTGCTCATATGCTTTACTCAATCGAAATTCCTCTCTACGAGAATCCAAAATCCGTATCACCGAAATCTGCTCATCGAATCCTTTCCGTAAGTATCGCTCCTCGAATCGTTTAGCACTTCTGCAACGGATAACACGTTCTTCCAACATTTCTTCTCTGTTGAAAATCAGAAGATCATTATCAACCAGTATGTCGATAATAGCTTCTTCGGCAGAGCCTTCACATATACACGCCTTGTATTTTGCTAATTCCATTCTGCCGCCTCCTTAATTGATTGAAGCAGCCAGGCTTTTCTTCAAGCGCATATACGCTTCATATGCTGGCGTTGTTCCCTCAAGGAAGCCGCTCTGGTAAGCATCACTCTTTTTAATATCATTACGTTTCAATATATAGCTCAAATTTTCTGCTGTAATGCCATTACGGTTTCTAACGATACAAATTCCGTCATTTCGGTCATATTCGTCCAGCAGTTCCGGATAATGCGTAGTGAAAATAAGCGTTCCGCCATTTTTGTTCAGTCGGCTGTCCATAAAGAAGCGCATTAAGGTCGTTACAATTTCCTTGTTGAAATGATTCTCTATTTCATCTACCAGAAGATAACCACCTGAATGAAGAACTTCCTTTACCATCGAGAATGTAATAATACCCTTAATCGTACCAGAGGACAGATACTGCTCAAGGTCTGCCGGATTATTCAGGATAATCTCTTCTTCATCCTTAAACTTCAAGTGGATAAATGTTTTTCCCTCTGTCTGCTCAAAACACAATTTCTCAATGGTCGGATCGAGAAATGCAATTACCTCCAATGGAATATCTTCGGTAAATGGAAGCACATTCACATTCGTATAGGAAAGCAGGCTGAATATTTCCACTGTATCATTCGCTTTTTTATTATGTGCAATGACAAAGCTGACATCATCAGAAAGGTATGCTTCATCGCTATTGCGCTGCTCTACAGGCTTCATTCCTGTAAAATCTGTCAGATACTTTTTCGACTTAACGGTTGCAATCGGTTTTTCCCAAAGGCTTTCAGACAGAATCGAATACACATATTCCCCTGTTTTCGACTTCTTTGCCGCAATTACAGTTTCCAAGCAACAGACGTAGCTACGCTTATCATAAAAATATGTGCGGATTGTAACATTCTTCGCTCCGCCAAGAATGCTTTTTGCCTCCACATGATTGATGGGCTCATTTTTCACAATATTTAAGGCCAAGCTAATGACCTTTAATACCGAGGTCTTGCCAGATGCGTTAATTCCAATGAAAGCACAGGCAGAGTGGAGATAGTAGTTATCCGTCAAACGGTAAAGACTATCTTTGTCCTCTTCGCAAACACGTTGCTGCGTATAAAAGCAAATATCCAAGTCTTTTTTGAATAATGGGAGTCCTTGTGCGGTGATGCGGAGTATTTTCATAGGTAGTCCTCCTCTAAAAACAGTTTTTTCGTTTTTATTTTCTTATAATCTTATTATACGCCGCAAATCAGAAAATATCAACGGATTTTCCGTTTTTATTTTCTGATTTGTTTTTTACACTAAAAAGTATCCGTTCAATATGGCAAGCCCTGTGATTGCTGACCCGTTCCACCGCATGAAATACATGGAGCGTCATGGAAGCGGCCTACGCAAAATCGTCAGGGAAACCGAAAAGCCGCCTGGATATACAGCGGCATATAATCCGAAAATTTTCTCAACGGCAACAGATTTCAGAGTCATCTTGAAAAATGTAAATTACCAACTTAGTCAGAAAAACTTAGTCAATGACCAAGTTAGTGAGCAAGATAAATCGCCGGACATCCCACACACAGTTTTGAATCTTTGTATCCACCTTATTGCCCACGGCAGTGAGGGTGCTCAAATCACTCATGCTCACTCTATCATGGGTACAGCCAATGATAAGTCCTATGACGCAACCCATGATAACTTAGAGGATGACACCCATCAAGGTATCCACCAAGATAGCCACCATGATTCTACGCCGTCAGCAGTTATATTGCACCTAATGCTTTTTAGATTTTTTTCGCAATCGTAGACAGCTCCGAAATAATACTAAGAAGATCATTTTTGACTTCCTCTTTGCTTGGCTCGCTGCCCATCAGAAGATAATCCGTGCTGACATGGAGGATGCAGGACAGTTCAATCAGCAAGTCAATAGAGCAGCTGCGTTCACCGTTCTCCATGCGGCTGACATGCTGCTTGCTTGCCAGGCCCAGGCGAACCGCCAGTTCCTCCTGCGTAATGCCACGGGAAGTGCGAACATCGTGAAGTCTCTTACCAAACTCTTTTGCGTCAAAATACATACGTTTCTCCTTCCGCACAGCCGGTACAGAACCGGATCAACGGAAGGTCAAAAAAAGAGCCGCATGACGGTGAAGAAAAATCCTGTGCCGATAAAACAGAACATGGGTATCCCATAATTCTGTCTCATGCGGCATTCGGAAGACTTCGCCTGTCAGCGGCTCCACAGCACAGCTATGACTTATAAAATTGTGTTAATAGGGTTATTTATTGTCATCTCAACCATTCAAAGACGAATAGTAGAGCTGCAATCTCCGTAATCTTCTCATCTCCAAAACATTGAAGACGGTCTCGCGTCCGCAGGCCTTACATTTGGTCTGCACATGTCCTCTGGTATCCTCAAAGACGATGATTGAATTGTGTCGGCAATAAGGGCACCTGACAATCCTGGGCTTTTGCGAAGCAATCGCATCCTTTGCCTGGATGATTTTAATCTGCATTTCCGCAGATGGTTCCGATACTCTGATATTCCTGCTCATGGCCACACCTCCAATGGATCACGATATTCATAATCCTTTTTCCGGTTCAGATAGCCCAGTTGTTCCAATCGAATAGCTGCTGCTGATCTCGAAACACCAAAGACACCACAGAAGGTATCTATCTTCACTTGGTCACTGTCGTAAAAACGCCATCCATAACAGGCCAGAGGCTTTCTGCTGTTGATGAACCACATCGCCCGATCCACTTCTGACTGAGGCATCAGAATGGCAGCTCCCAGCGTATTGGCCTGCCATTCGTTCCAATCTTCCTGCGTTCTCAAGACGCGCGAGCCATTTCCTCGCACTTCCGGTCTCTTATGGCAGGCTATCTTTCGGTCATCGGAATCCAGCTGAAACAGTATCTGGTGAGCGCACTCATGTGCCAGCGTAAATCTGCGTTTTCCGCAGAGTTTCCGAATATTCGCTGGTTCAATGAAACTCTTGTCCAGAACCACATCATTGGTTTTCAGGAAGATGCTCCTCTGACTTCCATCAACCTCTATCTGATATTCTGTATCCACATACGCGGTCAGACCATAGATGCTTCCGTCCGAGGACAACTTTTGAAATGACACCTTCAGGTTCAGATAATCGGATGCAAACTGGTCAATGGGTGTCGGAAGTGCGAACCTTGCCGGATCATCTGCTTCGCTGCCGAAAAAGGACTTTTGAAAATCTCTTATCACTGCAACAGCGATTTCTTCTATGTTTTTCTGCGAAAGGATCATAGGCACGGCTCCTTTGCTTCAACGAACCATTTTTCATCTTCGTTGTACAGGAAACTCTCATGCCCACCGATCATGACCGTATAGCGGATTCCGCAGCCACCTACCTTCGTGGAAGCAGCCCGGCACTTATGCTTCAATCGGTCGATCTCATACACCCGTCCGTCAATCCACCGAATCAGACGCGGACGGATATTTCCCTCCGCATCCACATCCAAATTCACAGGTACATATACTTTTCTACATTTCTGTTCCGACATATTCTACGCTCCTCCTCTGTAAACCGGCGAATGTGTTGACTTCTTTTAGCAAAGAACTCACCAGATTCTGCCGGTGCTGTATTAACCGATCATTCCTGTCGGCATGACCAAATCCACTTTTCGCTCTGTCGGCATCTTGCTTTTCTGAAAAAGTACCCCATTTTTTATCGCATCTTTCCCGAATCGGAATCGAATCTGCTCAATCGCTGCGTCCAGCCGTTCCTGGCGATCCAGTGATTTCACATCTGTGAATAGGTCGTATTGTATCGGACAATCCTCTTCAAACAGATTGATTGCCCGAACCGTCACCGAACGAATCGGGTGTTCCCACTGATAATTCTTTGCAAACAAAGAAAATGCGGTTTTCGCCAGATAGGTAGGGCTTTGTGTCGGAATGCTAATCCGGCACTGCCACTCCTTCGTGAAAAGCTCATTGTTGCGGATGGAAATCGCAATTCCGCCTGCTTTCTTTTTATGCGTTCGCAGCTTAGTTCCGATTTCCTGCACCAGTTCCAGCATGACACACCAGACTTCGGCGTTATTTTCCAAATCCTGCATGGTCGTTATCCCGTGCCCAATGCTCTTTACTGGGGAGACATAATCGGAACGCATAACCGGCGAATCATCCAGTCCATTGGCATATTTCTTAATCGCCAGTCCATTCTTTCCAAGGCGGCACTTCAAGAAATCATCCGATGTTGCAGCAAGCTCTCCAATGGTATGAATCCCATAACCGGACAGAACCTTCTCGGTCGCTCTGCCGACTCCAAGCAAGTCAGCGGCAGGAAGACACCAAATCTTCTCCCGGAACGAATCTGCTTCAATACAGGTAATCGCATCCGGCTTTTTCATATCCGACCCAAGCTTGGCAAAAATCTTATTGAAGCTCACTCCTGCGGAAATCGTAAGACCCAGTTCAAACTTAACGGTTCTGCGAATCTCATCTGCAATTTCAAATCCGGTTCCCATGCAGCCGCTTCCGGTCACATCCAGCCAGCATTCGTCCATCCCATACGGCTCGATCTGATCGGTATAGCGACCGTATATTTCACGAGCCAGCTTTGAAAACTTTATATATTGCTCATAGTGCGGCTCCACGATCACAAGATCCTGGCACTTCTGCTTTGCTTGCCAGATTGCCTCTCCCGTGGAAACGCCAAACGCCTTTGCTGCATAGTTCTTCGCAAGTACGATGCCATGCCGTTCCTCCACAGAACCGCACACTGCCACCGGCTTGTTCTTCAGTTCCGGGTTCAGCATACACTCAACAGAGGCATAGAAATTATTCATATCACAATGAAGAATCACTCTTTGCATCTCGTATTCCTCCTCTCCGTTCGTGAAAGCACGAACAACTTTTCACGAACGCATTGACACACAGCATTTCTTGTGATACTATAATTACACGAATTGTATTTCGTGTTTTCATCGTCATTATAGCAAGTACAGTTTTTCGTGTCAATAGGATTTTATGAAAAAGTGTTCGTGTTTATTATTAAAATAGAAAGAGGTATTCCTATGGTCTTCAAAGAAAGGTTGAAAGAGAAAAGAACAGAAGCCAATTTAACTCAGGTAGAACTTGCAGAGAAGGCCGGTGTAACCGCCCGCACAATTCAGAATTATGAGCTTGGCAGCCGTAAACCATCCAATATGGTCACGATCCAGAAGATTGCGGATGCGCTGAATACTACTACTGAGTACCTGCTGGGAAGCAGCGGCACCTATGTCGTAGAAGCTCATGAAAAAGGCGGCGCAAAAGCAGCGAAAGATATTGAAGAACTGGTCAGCGAAGTGACCGGTATGTTCGCTGGCGGCGAATTAAGCGAAGATGCCATCGAAGGAGCTTATAAAGCTCTGACCGATGCCTACTGGATTGCCAAGGAGAACAATAAAAAATACGCCCCGAAAACGAGGCGTAAAAAATCCGATCAGTGATATTTATCGTACACACTTTTCGCTATACTGTAAACTGGAGGTGGTATGATGAATGCGGAACAGCTTTCACGGGTCGGTGAGAAACTGGTAAAACGCTGCGGTTCCAGAGACCCTTTTGAAATTGCAAGGCAGCTTGGTATCAATGTCATGCTTTGCGAAAATTTTGGTTCCCTGAAAGGAATGTACCGGGTGATTAAGCGAAATCGTTTTATTTTCCTGAATAACAGTCTGGATGAAAATATGCTGCGCATCGTGTGCGCACATGAATTAGGGCATGACCAGCTTCACCGGAATATGGCGAAAACCACCCCGATTCATGAGTTCATGCTCTACGACATGAAATCCAAACCGGAATATGAAGCGAACATCGTAGCAGCGGAGATCCTGATGGACAGCAACGAAGTCCTTCGTTACATCTATGAGTATGGATACACAGCCGAGCAGATCGCCAGTGCGATGTCCACTGACATCAATCTGGTTGCACTGAAGGTAGCGCACCTGGCAACACTTGGCTATAATCTGCACGCACTGGAACATAAGAGCAACTTTTTGAAATAATGTACATTTGAGGAGCCTGGACTGGCTCCTCTTTTTTTGTTGCGAATTGTGCAGGCGGTGCTTGCACAATTATCAGTCTAACACCTGCATGTGATAGAGCTTCACTTTTTCCTCGAAAGGCAGTCCCGGATCAATGCCTACTTCTTCCCACATCACACCATACGGTGCGCCGCCATCTGTATATCCGGCGATAAAAGCAAAACGACCATCGCAGTCCTCATACCGTTCTGCCAGCTGTTCCCGTTCTTTCGCTTCCCGCTCCATTTTCCGCTGCCGGAGCCGCTGTTCTTCAGCCTGTTTAATCTGGTCGAGCTGCTCCTGTGTATAGTTGACCCCCAGCTCCTGCAAATCTTTAGCGGCAGTCACAACATCCACATGAAAGCGTTCCCGATAATGCTTGTTCATCTTTTTCGGTGAGCCGGTATAGGTGAGCAGCCACTGCTTGCCTTTTCGGAGGCGTGCTTCCTTTCGCTCAGCCTTTGTCAGTTTCTTTTTCTTTGCCATTTGCGGAATCTCCCGGATTATTTGCTGGTAACTTTCTGTTTCGCTTTTTCGGTGCTATCAGCTCATGGCTCAAAGAAAGCAGGTCTTTGATGGCATCATCCAGTTCTGGTTTGCCGAGCTGAATACTGAGCCATTTTTCTTTGTTCATATGATAGGCCGGAAAATAGCCGTCCTGCCCGCGAAGAGAGCCGATCAGCAGCGGATCGCTTTTCACATTAAGTACATCAATGATGCCTACCTCCGGCAATCCCAACTTATCAGCAGATACTTCCAGAACCACACCATACCATTTATTATTGTCGTTGTGCCGCAGCACTGCATTCCAGTCATGCCAGGGATATTCCGGTTCTGTGCCGTACTGCTGACGTATCCATGTAAATAATTCTTGTCGTGTCACTCCATCGCTTCCCCGCTGTTTTATGTGTGGTTTTGTGCAACAACCTGTTGCACAAATTCTTGCCTCAGATAACTCTCCACGCTGCATTGATGTCAGAAATCATCCAGCGCAGCATCAATCTCTTCCAGCCTATCAATCCAGCCCAAGTCAGATTTCTTCTTTGCTGCTGACCTTTTCTTATCACCACCAACCACTTCAAACCGTTTTTCTTCCGTCCCGAACAGACCTTTCACCTGAATTCTAAAATCCGGCTTGTTGTTGGTCAGTCCTTGCATGAGCTGCACATTCTTGTATCTGGGCAGGAGGATTTGACAGATAGCCTGAATGTCTTGCTCCTTAATACACGGTGCCGCCATGAACTTTTTCGTTATATAAGGCTTTATATCTGCCAGCACCTGTGACATAGAGGCTTTCTTCTTGGTCATGACGATTCCCCCTCGTATACTTGTCCAAACTACTTTCACGACTCAATTAGCCACTGAATATAACCAAAAAATCATTTAACAATCCACATACTTTCGCGCAACAGAAATGTACTCTTGTCTCTTCACACACGATCCTGTGTGCCTTCCGCCATACTTCCTGTCATAATAATAAAATGATCCGTTAATTTTTCAAAAATTGCATTTTCCATTTTTGATTTCAAAATACGAATATTATCGTATCTCTCGGCATTTTTCAGGAACCACTCATGTATATCTGTGGTTTCGATATATACTCTTTCATCATCCTTCAAAGAAGCCATAATTGAATCATACCAATTATTCACGATTTTCTGCTTTTGCTCCACTGTTAAATCAGCATACTCTTCTTCAAACTTTTCCTTAAACTCTTCAAAACGACCTTCCTCGGAAAGCCTGCGCTCCAGGTCAGCAAGGTGAGGCATGGAGCCGCAAAAGCCCTGCATCTCATTGAAGACCTTCAGGAATACGTTCACAATGGCATCTTTATTTTCTTTGCCATTAGAATCGCTTTTGGAATCAATGTTGAAAAGAATTACGTCCGATGGGGTGTTTGCCGCCAGCTGCATATCTGCCAGCACCATCTGATTGGTAATCTTCTGATCCTCAATGAAGTAGTCGATGGCATGTTTGTCTCCGACCTGTTTATTCTGAAGCAGATAGGACAAGATTTTCAGGAAATGAGATTTACCACTTCCAAAGAAGCCGGAAATCCAGACACCCATTTTCGGTGTAGTTCCCTGAATACCTTTTTTATATGCTGCAAAGAAATCCGCAAAATGACGCTGAAGCTCACGGGTCACAACGTACTCTTCCAGCTCCTGCGCTACATTTGTTTCTTCACCCTGACCGACAATGATAACGCCCTGTATCTCACGGTCAATTTTCTTTCGGAACATGTCCTTGATCTGCATAACTGTTTCCTCCATCCATTACTTTACCAGTCGGAATGCCCGGTAATAGTTATCGTCTTTAATCTCATTGAACAGAATCAGCTCCTGTTCATTATAGGTTCCCGGAAAGAACATCACGACCGGGCAGCGCACAAATGCCTGATGCAAGTTGTTAAGCACCTTGTGGGAGCGCAAAATCGGATAGCACTTGCCGATGCCGGTCAGGAACACGACTGCATTCTCCGGCGTATGTTCTTTGATATATTGCACGATCAGGCTGTCATCGTCATTTACCTTCATGGAGTTGGTCACTGCCTTGACGATACGCTCGATTCCTCGCTTTTTTTCAAAGTCATAGCACTTCTCCATGAAGTTCTTCTTTTCCAAAAAGTCAATGATGATATCATACAGGTCAAAGACCACAAGCTCAAAATCATCATCGCCCCGGTCGTTCTTATTTTTCAGATACTCTACGCGCTCCCGAACTTCCAGTTCCTTTTCCGGTGGATAATCAAACACCCAATAGTTGACCTCATTTGCGCGGCCTGTTCCTTTTCGGAAAGATGGCTTATGGATTGCAAGCTCCATCTCATCCAGTCTTTGGCTTAAATCCATTTCATCTTACCCCCGTCAGTGTTTTTACCATGATGCCAAGATCATGGTCATAAAGCCAATGCTCAAATGCAATATCAAGAATTGGCTTCAGTATTTTTCTTGTGCTGTTTGCCTGGTTGCTTTCTAAAAGTCCTGCTTCATAAAGCTGTGTCTTATAGCAGGAACCGAGACGGTGCAGCGTATAGTCTTGAAGAGAAGCCACTTTCTCACTCTGTTCCTGCTTATTTTTGAAAAATATCCGGATATCTGCATCCGTCAGCTCATCGGAACCAAGAATCATTTTTTCCCGCACTACTTCATACACAAAATCAAAGAACAGCGTGTCATGCAAAAGAGCCGCAGTCAGCACAAATAATTTTTGTGTAGCAAGATCACTGCTCAGAAAGATTGGATAAAAGCTTTCATCTAATGTCTTGATACGGGCTGTTACGGTAGAATAAATCTGCTGCGCTCGTAGTTTTGTCGGTGCACCATAGATGTTTGTCTCTTCATTCAACTTTTTAATATCTGCAAAGCTCTTACCCTCGCTCAAAAGCTGCACGGTTTTCCGAAATTCCATGAACCAGAACGAAAATTTCACGGCTCCAGCACTATACGGTTTTCTTTCCATCTTCGTTCTCTCCATTTCCGGATTTTGTTTTAATGTATCTGCCGCTTTTGATTCTGGCATCCTTCGGCTTTTCGGCGTTAATAGGAATGACCCACTGATGGCCTAAACGCTCGGCACCATCAATTCGCCCTTCTGTGCATAATGTCTGTACTCTCCTTGTGCAGATGCCCCATTTTTCAGAAGCCTGCTTAATCGTCATGAAATCCATACGGAACCTCTTTTTCGATGTCTAAAGTCACTCGCAGCAAGTTAAAATTTCTCATTTATATTCTACTCCAAGAAACGAACAAAATCAATCGAAAGTTCTTCCAAATTTTGAACGATTTTTTAGAATCCACTCTTCTGCAAGCAGGGCTTTCGTGACACGAAAGCGATTTTCTGCTTGTTGGGGAAACTCCCCAATCCCCATAGAACGCTGCCTGCGGCATCGAGCTGCGCATCCGTTCCGGATGCTTTAACGGCAGTTCCTGCCAAAGAAAAAAAGCCCGGTGCAGCATGAGCATAACACTCACACTGCACCGGGCTTTCCATCATCTGCTATTCTGTCTATTTTCTTCTTCCTGCCGCACTTCCTGCTCATGCAGCTGCTCTTTCTTCTGTTCGTCCTCTTTAAGGATTTCCTGCACAATCTTCTGCGCCACGAGCCAATCCTGCATTTCCGATTTGGTCTTGCGGTACTCTGCATAGGAGCTTTTCTTTCGTTCCAGGAGCATCGCATACTCTGCGTTCAGCTCGCTGATGCGTGGAAGCTTTTTGTCAGAACCGTTCTCTTTCTTATAGGCATCAAACGCCTTTTTTGCTGCGCTGCGCAAGGCCAGCATATCCCGATGGGCTTCATAGAACTCCCGATTGTAGCCGGATGCCTTATACGCAGCAAAAACATCTTTTGTCTTAGCATAATTGATTAGATGCTTCCGCAGCACCGATACTTCCGACATCCGTGCCTCATCTGCCTTTACAGATTCCAGCAGCGCATCACTTTTTTCAGAAATTCCATCTGCCTTTTCTTTCAGCTCTGCATAGCTCTTGATTCCATGCTCTTCCATGAACATCATAGCTTTTGCCATCTGCTTCAGGTTAAAGACTTTCGCCCAGCGCGCATATCCCGCACCTTTGCCCGCCTGCATTTTTGCACGGACATCAACAAGGAACGACAGCTCCGCCTTCTGATGCACCTGCGCAGACCGTGCGCTTGTGCGGTTTTTCTCTGCAAATTTGCTTTTATGAACCGCATTTCCGGCAATCACTTCGCAGAGTTCTTCAACCGAATATCCTTTGCCAAGAGAGCAGAAACGAGCAAATCTGGCGTGGCCTTTTCCCCGCAGTGCAGGCTGTTTTCCATCTTTATACTCATACCCTACATCCTGCAAAATTCCAATCAGTTCCCGATAACTTCTCGGTTTTCTTTCCAATGCCGCATCAATGGCCTCGCAGATTTCATCCCGCTGCGATTTTTTCTCCGGGTATTCCGTTCTCTTCTGCCGCTCTCCATAGGGTTTCCGGATAATGACCGACAACCGATGTTCCAGGCAGACGATATCACTGAGCCTTGCCAGCGCAAGACCGGATAAGCGAAAATCTCGGAATTTTCTGGTGCAGTCTAATGTTGTCGAATTAAAAATAATGTGGTTATGAATATGCGCGCGATCAACATGGGTAGCCACGATAAATGCGTGTTTTCCCTTGGTGAATCGCATGGCTGTCTCATACCCAACCTTGTTCGCCTCCTCCGGCGTGATTTCTCCGGGCTTAAAGGATTGCCGAATCTGATATGCAATCACATCATGCGCCTGGGTTCTACCGGTAATATGCTCATACTGCCGTTTGGAAAGCAGAAATTCTTCATCACAGGTCTTTGCATCACAGGCATACGCGCTGATATATTTTCCATCTTCCGTCTTTGCTGCATTCTCAGAATAATCAGTACGGTCAGCCAGACACTGCGCTACCGTCTTTCCTTTATTGATATGCAGCGCAATTAGTCTTGTAGCCGCCATTTTCATATTCCTCCATCTAAAAAGAGCTACCCGAAGGCAGCTCTTACCAATCTACTATTCTCATTTTAACATCAGTTCCCGGTCATAAGCTCCCTGCAAATAAACGGCCTGCTTGATGATTTCTTCCATATCGAAATAGACACACATGATGCTTTCGTACAGCTTCCACACTTTAGATTCGCTGCCGCCCACCATTTCCATCAGCTGGTCTTCTATCTTCGATTGCTCAGACTGTTTTTCCTGATAAGCTGCCTCATCCACAAAATGATTCTCTCCATCTGTTTCCTCGTACCGTAAATCATAATAATCTTTCATAAACTGAATATCCATCTAATCCCTCCTGAACTCAAATTGTCAAAACATCCTCCACACACTCGCACAGCCGTTCCATTAGTTCCATGATGCCGCCCGCTCCAACCGCAGCTGCGAACAGTCCCATCTCAATCAGGGTCAGCAAGAACACATCCGTCCAGCTCGCCCGAACCACAGAATAAATGCCGCAGCCAAGAACGAAAAGCATAACCGGCGAAAGTGCCCACAGGGATAGCTGCATCAGCAGATTCCAGATAAAGCACAGAAATCGCAGCAGAAACGCA
Source organism: Clostridiaceae bacterium (assembly GCA_902362865.1). Lineage (GTDB taxonomy): Bacteria > Bacillota > Clostridia > Lachnospirales > Lachnospiraceae > Claveliimonas > Claveliimonas acetigenes. The sequence continues at coordinate 13,787 of CABIYE010000027.1, read as the reverse complement.
ACCGGCAGCAACAGGATTTTCAGCACCAGCTTCAACAAAAAACATACGATCTTCATGGATTTCACCCCTTCGTTTTTCTTTTCATCTTCATTTTATCGTACCCGCTTGTCAAACACCACGATGTCAACAGGAAGACCTGCAAAAAATATGTAATGACACAGACTGTTTCATCTGTGCCATGTGCAATAGAAATTCCGCACGTTTGCGCCGTCATCGAATACCAGAAAGCCTCTTTAAGATCAGCTTTTGCATCTCCCAGAGTTCATCCAGTCGCTTCTGCAAATCCCGGATATCCTCCGCATAGATGCTTCCAGATTCATTGGCGCGTTTTGCGTACTGGTTCAGGTTGTTGCTGCATCGGCGAAGAAGTGTGGATACCTGCGCCACATCCGACAAATCAAGATTTACGCAGTACCCGTCCATCGCCATTTTTCTCATATAGGCACCGGTATTCCGAATCCCCAATTCTTTCTGCTTTTCACGAATCCTCGCCAGCTCTTCCGGATTTACCCGGACATTGATCCAGTGTTCCCGAACACTCATAGTGCCACCTCCTCATCATTTCGATGTGTCATCGGCGGAATGCGCCCTGCACGGTCACGCAGCTCTGCCAGGACAGACGGCTTTTCCGTTGTTTTCTCACGGTCAGGGTCATCCTTTCCACGGTCATCCATATTCAAAAGTGCGTCCAGTTCTGCCAGTCTTACACTCTTTTCTGCCAGTTCCGTCTCTTGCGGGAACGGCTTGCCAAGCTCGGCCTGCGCCGCTTCCTGTTGGCTTCTAAGACTGTCCAACTGCTGTTCTGCCTTTTCCAGCCTTGCAGGAATCCCGGCAAGAGCATTGTCCAGACGCTGGATATTGCCCGCAGCACTGGTGCCGATGGGTACCCGGTGGGTCATCTCGCCTTTCAGCAGCACCTGATACTCTTTCTGAAAGCTGTCAAATGCCAGATCCATTTTGAAACCTCGATAGCTGCCAAGCGGCACCGGCTCCAGACTCTGATTGGCTTTACAGATTGCGAGGATTGCTTCACCGGCCTCGGCTTTTTCAGTAAATCGCGTGTCCTTCACATCCATACCGCAGAACCCTTCTTCCGGCAACGGATGTGCCGCCACTGTCCGGATATCCGACTGAAAGCCCTTGATGAAACCCTGCGTCTTCTCAATCTCTGCAGGAAAATATTTCATCAGCTTATCCTCCAATCGGTACTGCTGACTCTGATGATCCGCTTTCAGCACTTTCAGCCTTGCAACATCTACATCCAAATCCATTTTCTCCTTGATCTGCGGGTCTCCTGCACAAAGTGCCTTGATCTCCGCATAGGAAAGTGCCTGCTCATCCACATCATCACAGGAACGTACCGGAGATTTGCTGGTCATGATCTGACTGATAAACTTCTGCTTATTCTCCAGTGTCTGATAGAGGTAGGCATCAAAAGTTCCTTCCGTCACATACTGATAAACCTGCACTTCTTTGTTTCGATTTCCCTGACGGATGATACGACCATTTCGCTGGGTCATATCAGCAGGCCGCCAGCCCACATCCAGATGATGCACGGCCACCAGCCTGTCCTGCACGTTCGTGCCTGCGCCCATCTTCTGCGTCGAACCTAACAACACCCGAACCTGTCCGGTACGAACTTTGGCAAACAAATCTTTCTTTTTTGCCTCGGTATCAGCATCATGGATAAATGTGATTTCTTCTTCCGGTACGCCGGACTGGATGAGTTTAGTGCGGATATCCTCATAGACATTGAAGGTTCCATCGTTTTTCGGTGTGCTGAGGTCGCAGAACAGCAGCTGGGTCAGCTTATCCGACTGTCCTTCCTCATAAATACGAAGCACATTCCGCACACAGGCGTTGAGCTTACTGTTGGGGGCATCCGGCAGGAGCGGATTCATCAGCCGCTGATCCAGCCCCAGCTTTCTGCCATCCGATGTGATTTTCAGCATGTTATCGACCGACGGGTCTACCACGCCGGAATGCACAGCCGCCGCCCGTTCCGAAAGCTCCGCCACCATCGCCTGCTGATGCTCCGAGGGCTGCACCACCACGGTTTCAAATTTTGCCTCCGGCACCGGCAGATGCAGCTGATCGGAAGTCTTGATATCTGCCACTTCCTTGAACATATTCATCAGCTCCGGCAGGTTGAAGAACTTTGCAAATCTTGTTCTTGCCCGGTATCCGGTTCCTTCCGGTGCCAGCTCAATGGCCGTGGTGGTCTCACCAAAGGTAGAAGCCCAGCTGTCGAAATGGGTCAGCCCTTTCTGCTGCAACGTGCCATACTGGAGATACCGCATCATGGTGTAAAGCTCCGTCATACTGTTGCTGACCGGGGTCCCGGTCGCAAAGATGATGCCGCGCCCGCCTGTCAACTCGTCCATATACTGGCACTTCATAAACATATCCGAAGATTTCTGCGCTTCCGATGTGGATAAGCCTGCGACATTGCGCATTTTTGTGTAGAGGAACAGGTTCTTGAATGCGTGCGCCTCGTCTACGAACAGCCGGTCTACGCCCAGCTGCTCAAAGGTAATCACATCGTCCTTTCGCTCAGTTGCCCGGAGTTTCTCCAATCTCGCCTCCAATCCTTTCCGGGTCTTTTCCATCTGTTTGATGGAGAAACGTTCGCCATTCTGGGATTTCATCTCAGCAATGGCGTTTTCGATTTCATCAATCTGGGCAGTCAAAATCCGCTCCTGCCGTTCTGCGGACACCGGAATTTTCTCAAACTGGGAATGCCCGATGATGACTGCATCGTAATCACCAGTAGCAATTCGTGCGCAGAACTTCTTTCTGCGGGCAGTTTCAAAGTCCTTTTTGCTTGCCACCAGCAATTTTGCACTCGGATACAGACGCAGAAACTCGTTTGCCCACTGAAGGGTCAAATGATTCGGAACGACAAACATGGATTTCTGGCACAGTCCCAGCCGTTTTGCCTCCATAGCAGAAGCGGCCATCTCGAAAGTCTTACCGGCACCCACTTCGTGGGCCAGCAGCGTATTGCCGCCGTACAGCACATGAGCAATGGCATTCTGCTGGTGTTCCCGCAGCCGGATTTCCGGATTCATGCCGCCAAAGCGGATATGAGAACCATCATACTCACGAGGACGGGTACTGTTGAACAGCTCGTTATACTTTTCCACAAGTTCCGCGCGGCGATAAGGGTCTTTCCACACCCAGTTCTGGAATGCATCCTTAATGGCCTGCTGTTTCTGCTGGGCGAGGGTGGTCTCCTTTTTATTCAGAACCCGCTTCTGCTTGCCGTCTGCATCCTCCACGGTATCGTAAATACGAATATCCCGCAGATTCAGCGTATCCTCCAGAATTCGGTAGGCATTGGCACGGCTGGTGCCGTAGGTCATATAGGCATGAACATCATTCCGGCTCGGTGTACTCTTGCCGGTAATCTGCCACTCTGCCGTCATGGGAGAGAATTTCACTTCAATATTTCTGCGCAGATAGAACGGCGGTTCAAAGGTTTCTTCCATAAACTGCTGGATATAATCCCGATTGACCCATGTGGCACCAAGGCGCACATCAATCTCCGACGCATCCAGGTCTTTCGGCTGTGCTTTCTTCAAATATTCCGTGTTTACCGCAAAGGCAGGGTCAGAAGCCGCAGCCAGTTCTGCCACGCGGAGTTTTTCCCGGACATTGCCGGACAGATATTCATCAGCCGTCACCCAGCCGGTTTCCTCGCCGCCCTGCGTCATCGGGTCTTTGAAAATGACACCATGCAGTTCCTGCTGGATTTTTTCAAATTCTCCCGGTGTACCTAAAAGCTCCGACATATAGGGCAAATCCACTTTGCCGCGCTCTCCGATGGAGATTGCCAGAGCCTCTGCCGGAGTATCTACGCTGGTAACAGCCCGTTCCGGTCGAATCGTCCGTTTGGTGAACATATCCGCCTTGGATTCCAGCCTGCCGTTTTCATCTACATTTTCCAGAGAGCAGAGCAGATAATAAGACGAATCTTCCGAAAAAGCCTGCGCATTTGCACGGGAGTTGATAAGCCCGTATTGATCGGCGAATCGGTCATAGGCTACATTCAGTTCCCGCTGTTTCTGGGCAATCGCGTCCTCCGGATAATCGTTCAGCTGATAGTCGATCAGTTCCTGCACAATGGTACGAAGCTCCACCATGCCCTTGATCCTGCCAGTGGCTGTCGCAGAAAGGTCAGCCTTTCGCATGATGCTGTTCTCACGGAAGTAGACATCCCCATCCACCACCGCATAGGAGAAGTTCTTTACATTAGGGTCTGCCGGAATGGTTTCGCCCTGCAAGGACAGTTCTTCCTCCGGTGCCAGCTCCTGCGCTTCATAGTGACCGCCGATATGCTGCACAGCCTCATGCAGCTGGTCTCCCAGATCCTCATCCGGAATCGGAATGACCGTACATTCTTCCTTGCCGTACTGGGTACTTTCCGTTGTAATCTCACCCAGCACCATTTCCGGGTGGTCAACAAAATAGCTGTTGAGGGTAATACCCTCCGATGTCAGCCCCAGATGCACCCAATCCGGTTCGATATCAATGGGATGGTCTCTCTTTTGCAGAAAAATGATATCCGACACTACATCTGTACCGGCATTGGCACGGAATGCGTTGTTAGGAAGTCGAATGGCTCCCAGCAGTTCTGCCCGTTGCGCCAGATACTTTCGCGCGTCCGGATTCTTGGAATCCATCGTGTAGCGGCTGGTAACAAAGGCCACGATGCCACCGGGGCGAACCTGATCCAATGCCTTGGCAAAGAAATAGTTGTGGATAGAAAATCCGAGTTTATCATAGGGCTTATCGCTGACACGGTAGTTGCCAAAGGGCACATTGCCCACGGCCAGATCATAGAAGTCGCGCCGGTCGGTGGTTTCAAAGCCTGCCACCTTGATTTCTGCCTGCGGATACAATTTCTGCGCAATGCGCCCGGTGATGGAATCCAGTTCCACACCATACAGTCTGCTTCCCAGCATGGAATCCGGCAGCATACCGAAGAAGTTGCCGACACCCATCGACGGTTCCAGAATATTGCCTTTCTCAAATCCCATACCGTCCAATGCCTCATAGATTGCACGGATCACGGTAGGGCTGGTGTAATGCGCATTCAGAGTCGAAGCCCTGGCTGCGGCATATTCTTCTTCCGTAAGAGCTGCTTTCAGCTCCTTATATTCGCCTGTCCAGGCAGTTTTCTCTGCGTCAAAGGCATCTGCCAGCCCACCCCAGCCGACATAATTGGCCAGCGTTTCCTGTTCTTCCGGTGTCGCATCCCTATGCTGATTTTCTAAGGCTTTCAGCGTGTAGATGGCATCCATGTTGGCACGGAATTTCTGCTTAGGACTGCCTTCGCCGAGGTGAAAGCTGTTGATGCGGTAGTTCTCCGCATGTTTTGCTTCATGCCCTGCCCGGAACGCTTCTTCTTTTCCAGAATTCAGATCAACCACCAGATTGTGCAGGTGAACATTTTCCTCATGCCCCAAAAGTCTTGCCAGATTCTCCTTGCTTTCCGAGCGGAAGATCGGATACACGGAATCCGGGTCCCGAAGCTCCACATCAAAAAGTCCGACTTTTTCAATCGTAAATGCCTTTCCGTCCAGATACAGCGTATCGCCGACACGATAATCTGGCTGCACCGGAGCTGCGGGTTCTGGCTGCACAGTTGCAGGCTCTTTTTCAGCCTCCATATTCCTGCCACGAATCTCCTGCAACGCCTCTGACGCACTCACATAATCGGCAAATGTCTGTACTTTTCCGTCTGAATATCCGTAATACTCTTCTTTGACATAATCCCAGATGGCAAACGCATCCTTAGAATCCGGGAAGTTCTCGCCGGTCATCGTGACTACAAACCGTTCATCCGGCGCATAGCCAGACTCTTTGGCAAGTTCTCTGGCGTGTTCCTGCATTTCCAGTACCAGAGGATCTGTCTCTGCGTGAGCCGATTCCTGTATTTCTTCGGATTCCACATCTGGGAATGGAATGTCCTGCTGCAAATTCTGCTTGCTCTGTTCAACATAGAGCCAGTCTTTTGCTTCCCGTTCCTGAACTTTTTCAATCAGCTGCTGGCGGTAGGTCTCTGCCTCCCATTCGCTGGTAAACTCCTCGCTGACACCATCCGGCTCTACATGAATGCCGTCCTGAATATCATCCCAGACCGCATAGCCAGCGTCTGTCTCCATCACGGTAAACCGCTGGGGTGCTGCCAGTTCACTCCGGGCATATACATCCGCAGCCGTATTCAGCAAGTTGTCCACATGCTCATTTCCGGTATCGTAGTGTTCCGGTGGTGTTGGCGGAAATACATGGGCGGCAGTCGGCATAGGAAGCGGTGCACCATATTCCTGCTCCAGCTTCCGATACTCTTCCATTTCCAGTGCGGTAAGATATTGACCATTTACCACAAGCCGGTCTAATCGCTTATCCACCGCCGACCATGTAAGTCGCACTTCCCGATCATGGCCATAATTGCGAAGCAGAATACCTTTTCCGTCATAATCTGCAAAACCACGACTGCCATCCATAAAGGTATAGCTGTGACCGCCAAGACCGTATTCCGCTTTCAGAAATGCAGCTCGTTCTTTCGCGTCCCCTTGCTGCTGATACAGCGCATAAATACGGATTTTTCCGCCCTCAAAATTAGAACCTGCTCGCAACATCCGGTCGATTTCATTCTCAGAAATGACAAAAGCGGAGGGCTTTTCGCTCTCCGCTTCTCTGGCTGCATTTTCTGCCGCCGCATCAATTTTCTGAATCTGCTCTGCCTCGGACTGAAACAGGCTCATAAAGTTTAGCTGTTGATAAGTTCCGTCAGAATGACTTCCTCTGCCTGCGCTTTCAGCATGTTCATGTGCTGCACCCAGGCCATTTGGTTCGATTTCTTGTCCGGTGCCGGATTCGCTTTCAGAAGCTCCGCCATCATCTGCTCCATCCGTGCGGTCGCGGTCTCCTGAATCTCCCACAGGTGCGGATACAGCTTCTCGGTCAGGATCAGGTGATTGTACAGCAGCGTGTTGTTCTCCTGCAGGAACGCTCTGCGCATCCTCCCGTACTTGCCCAGGGGCTTCTGTTCCTGCACCGACAACTGGATATCCGGAATCAGGTAATCGCCGTTCTTCGTGTAATTCAGCTCCATCATAGTTTTGGCTCCTTTCTGCCTGCTTGTCTTTTTCATAGGTTCGGATCGTGCGTTCAATTTCCCGGAAGATCTGGCTGGACATTTCGCTGACCGCAGTTCCCAGCACATTGGCGGCAGCCTGCGTATTAAAATCAAAAATGTCCAGAAAATCCTCGTGCTCAAAATAGTCATCTGCATTGCCCACCGTCCGGGTAAAGACGGAATATGCGATGCTGACAGCGGCAGCTCTCTTAAAGGAAGCTCCGATGTTGAGTTCATCATATCCTTCCAGATAGGAATCTGCAACGATGTCACTGATCTGCCTGCGATTTTCCTCCCAGTAATCCCTTGCAAGGCGTTCTGCCGCTTCCATGATATGATTTTCCAGAGACCCAGCACCGGCAGGAACATCAAATGCTACATCCAGTGCGCGAATGATTGGCTGCTCATGCTCCGCATTCATTTTCCAGAGCTGTACCGGTCGGGAATTCTTCCGTTCTCCGGTATCTGCCACATCAAATACATACCGCAGTTTCGGCTGCTCGCCGCGCATGTCCAAAAGAGCAATGCCCTTGGAGCCACGCTTCACATAGCGGTTCATCCGATCATTCCAGAGATCGTACTCTGCACAGGCCGTCGCTTCTGGCCTCTGCTTATAGATCATCAGCTGCTCCGCAAAGGGATACTTATAAAGCCGCGCGGATGTGGTCAGAAACGCTGTCCACTGTTCTTTGCTGCCAGTGATCTGTGCCGCAGCTTCCTGCGCCATCTGCATATAATAAGCCGTTTTCGTCATCATCTGTCTTTTTCCTCCTCTCCTTTATTCGTCCGGATACAAATCCAGTGCCTCATATTCTGCATCCGTCATCTCTGCCAGTTTTGCAAGCAGCGAGGCCGTCCACCTGCGCAGGTTTCTGTCTCTGCCCGTCAGACTTTTTTGCATCTTTTGAAGCTCTTCGATCAGCCCTGTCCGTGTGCCAGGGCTGTAAAGCATCATGAGCATCCATTCGTCATCCGTAAAACGCATTTATAACTCCTTTTCTTCGCAGCACCTGCGAGGCGGCGCAGGCGGCACAGCCTCCTGCTTTTCCTTCAGCTGGTCCAGAACCGATGCTTTCTCCACCGGTTCTTCCTTCTTTCCGTTATTGATTACGCCGTCAATCATGCCGTAATCGTCCTCCATCGCCATTTCTGCGGCTTTCAGGTAGTTCTCCGGTTTCAAAAATCCGGGCAGTTCCTGGAAGCCGATGGAATCCACATAGTGACAGCTTACAACACCATTCTGCCGTAAAGCCACGATGTCAGACACAGAAAGACTATGACCAGTAAAATCATCAGGGCGGGAAACATTGAATTTCGCATACAGTTCCTCCAACATCGTATTCTGATCCTTGTAGGGAAGAAGCGGAGCCATATAAACCACCTCATAATGGTCAATATCCGGTTCCAGCCCCATCCGTTCCAGTTCGCGCATAGACGAAAAGCGTTCATATACCGTATCCTCGCTGCGGCGAAGCTGCAAAATCGCATACTGGTCGGTAGTACTGTCGAGAAATGCCATCATTCTTTCGTCCGGTGCCTGCGTTCCATGCACTTCATCCCATTTTTCAATTCTTGCCATCGTTCATTTCTCCCTTCTCCATAAACGGCAGGCCGTTTTCCTTTGCTTCCTGCCGCTGCTGTTCCCGCCGCTTTTCACTATAAGGCGGTCGGATACCGACGCAGCGTTTCGGAATCGTATAAGTGACCGACCCATGCTCCCGGTGCTCCAAAATAAACTGCTCCGGATACTGTTTTCGCAGTTCCCGAAGCTTCTTAATCAGGCGGCTGTCATGGGTATAAATGCTGGCGGTATCCAGTTCATTATCAAAATTGATGACGGTTTCCTGCTCTGCCTTCGTAAGCTTGTATTTCATCGCTCTGCCTCCTTCGCCTTGGCAGCTTTCACCGGCGTATCCGTTCTGGAAGACAAATCCGAGAGTTTACCCAGCACAGATTCCCGTCTGCTGATTTCCGCTTCCTCTGCACGATCACAAAGTTCATCATAGTCAATCCGCGTCATGGTGCGGCCACCGAACCCATAATCCGAAAGAATCTGGTCTCTGGCTGCATTCATGCTGATTTCCGGGTTGTCGATCTGTCCACCGTCAATTTCCGTAAAGTCCTTATGATATAAGGTATAGTCGTAACCGTCCTCACAGGTCTGAATGGCAAGAAAGCCCTTGCTTCCCAAATCCCATGCACTGCGTTCTTCCGTAATCAGCGGCTCCGGGCGGCATGTACCACCGCCGCGTTCCAGCATTTCTGCCAGCTGACAGATGTGCAAAACATCATACCCCAGGCGCAAATGATATTCGTCCATATATTCGCAGCGAGCTGAGAACTTCCGGTTCGGATACTCGATCTCCACTGCACTGCCATCCGGAATTTTGAACCGATCCTCGTAGTTGCTGGTGATAAACCGGATATTTTTTGCATTCTCCAGCTCAGGATCAGCCTTTTTCATCTGCCAGAGAACCTTTCTGCCGCCGCGTACCTGCTCCAGCATCTCCGGAGCTACCGGCGCAACGGCAAGACCGTCAAGCTGGGGAATCTTCTGAAGTGCTACCACCCTTGCGCTTTCTTCCAGCGTAGAAGACGGCTGTTTATCCAACACATCCCAGCCAATGTGTCCCTCGGTGGTCTGCACCTTGCTGTCCATATCAAAGCAATGGAATTCCACGCCGTCCTGCTTTTCCTGCAAGGAAAGCAGCGCAGCATTATCCACCAAATAAGCTGCATTCATCATTTTCATGCTCATTTTTTACCTCCAAACTCCAGCTTAAATGCTGCTGCACCGTCCTCGCCAGTCTCTACATGAACGGTTGTGTCATAGTAACGTCCAGACTTCTTGGAATAGCAGTGGGTAAGCCGTGCTTTTCCCTGATTTACCAGTTGCTTTGCCAGTTCCTCTGTCATCTGCTTTCCCAGTGTCTGAAAGAACCTGTTTTCCTTCCAGAGCGCAAATTTACAGCTCTTATCCCTGCAAAACCATCCATTTGCCGTTTCACAAACATCGCTGCCGCAGGCGGGGCAGGAACCAATGACTTTGCATTCCGGCTGCATCAGGACATTGGCACCTTTCACAGCCTCGTAGGTTTTTACAAGTCCGCTGACCATGCTGCTGATTTCTCCCATAAAGGCATCGCTGTCATACTCGCCGTGTTCTATTTTCAGCAGTTTTTCCTCCCAGTCTGCCGTCATGGATGGAGACTGAATCTGTTCCGGCACCACCGTCACCAGCGCATTTCCCTTGTCCGTAGAACAAAGGTATTTCGTTTTCTTATCGCCCCTGCGCTCGATAAAGCCTTTCTGTACCAGTTTTTCGATGATGGCAGCGCGTGTAGCTGGTGTGCCGATGCCTTTTCGCTCTACGCCATCTGGAAATTCATCCGAGCTGGCACTTTCCATCGCTGAAAGCAGAAGATCTTCGGTAAACCTCTTGGGTGGGCTGGTCTTGCCTTCTTTCAGATCGACACCGGCAAGTTCCAATGTCATGCCTTCCGAAAGCTCCGGAAGATCACCTGCCTCCGCATTCTTCTCAGCATCTTCAACCGGCTTTCCTGCATATTGCCTCCAGCCCATATCCGTGACTGTTTTGCCTTTCGTGCGGAACTTCTGACCGGCGCACTCCGCTTCTACTATGGTTTCTGCATAGTGGCAGGGTGTTCCGACCGCACAAATCAGCCGCACCGCCAGCAGAGTAAGAATCGCTTGTTCTCCACTGGGAAGCGAGGAAATGTCATAACCCGCCGCTGTTTTTGTAGGGATAATGGCATGGTGATCGGTGACTTTCTTAGAATTGATGACCTGCGCTGCATTCACCGGTGCCGGTACATCCGCCTGAATCTGAAAGCTCTGCTGGATCACAGAAACAAGTTCCGGCACCAGCGGTGCCATATCATCCGTCAGATACCGGCTGTCGGTACGGGGATATGTCACGAGTTTCTTCTCGTACAGAGCCTGTGTGTAATCCAGGGTCTGCTGGGCAGTGAATCCCAGCTGCCGATTTGCTTCTCTCTGAAGCGATGTCAGATCAAACAAGGCCGGGGGCTTCTCTGATTTTTCTTTCTGCTCTACCTTGGTAATGATGGCACTTCCTGCCTGGCAACACTCTGCCACCAGTTTTTCTGCTTCTGCTTTTTCTTTCATTCGCTCACCGCCCGCTTGAAAATCCCGAAATTTTAATTCTGCCGAGTAGAACGGCTCCGGCTTGAACGCCCGGATTGCTGCATCTCGCATAACCACCATCGCAAGCGTTGGTGTCATCACGCGCCCCACATTCAGGGTCTGCCCATACAGACATGAAAAAAGCCGGGTGGCGTTGATTCCGACAGTCCAGTCGGCTCGCTCCCGGCATAAAGCCGCCTCATATAAGGCATCATATTCTGTTCCCGGTCTGAGCTTCTGAAAGCCTTCCCGGATAGCACTGTCCTCCATTGATGAAATCCAAAGCCGTTCCACCGGTTTTTTGCAGCCGCACTGATGGTAAACCAGTCGGAAAATCAGTTCGCCCTCACGCCCTGCATCGGTTGCACAGATCAGACTCTCCACATCTTTCCGCTGCATGAGCTTTTTCAGGATTCCGAACTGCTTTTTCGTGCTGGCGGACACCTGATACTGCCAATGTCCCGGCAAAATCGGAAGATCATCATACTTCCACTTTGCATACTTTTCATCATAGGCTTCCGGCTGGGAAAGTTCCACCAGATGCCCCACACACCAACTGACAAGGTAGCCATTGCCCTCCATATAACCGTCCCCGCGCTGATCTGCCCCGATCACTTTCGAGAGACTCATGGCAACCGAGGGCTTTTCCGCTAATACAAGCTTCATTCGATACTGCTCCTTTCGCAAAAAAATTAGCAGCCAGGCACCGAAGCGCATGACTGCTATGTAAGGAACGGTATTCTGTTTTAGGTCTACAAACTGGAATTGGTCATTCTTCTTTTTCTTCAGGAGTATCTTCATTTGGCTTGGAACTGATTTTTGAAACAATAATACCTGTGCAAGTAACAACTACCACACAAAGATACATTCCTATTCCTAATGCTCATGTACGGTAAAGTATCACAAGAAAATTATGTCGAATTGACAGCCGCCTCCGCTATACCGAATAAGGAAATAAAGAGTCCTCAAATTTTGCGCTACTAAATGAAGACGAGCGGAAGTAATCTCCCGCTCGTCAGTAAACTTAACTATGCCATATCAATCCCGCTTCTTTCCCGCCACCGGCACTAAGAACAGCGCGGGCAACAGCAGGAAAGCGGTACAGACCAGCCCCCAGGGTATGGACACCTGCTGGGCTACCAGCCCCACAATAGGCCCGCCGATGATCTGCCCGAAAGAGTCCAGCTGTCCGCTGGTGGAAAAGACTGTGGCGCGCATTTTCTCATCCACTTGGTCGTTCATCCAGGCGGCCAGCACAGGCTCCTTGATGGTGCGCATAAGCCCCGCCAGCAGGAACACCAACAACATGAACCAAAAGCTCCGCCCCACCGCGAAGAGAACCAGGCACAGGATATACCCGGCGCTGGTGGACATGACCACACTGGTTCGGCTGACAGTCCCTTTTTTCTCCATGCGGGCGATGAGCAACTGAGAAGCCAGAATACCTAAGCCTCTGCCGATAAGACTGATAACACCGAACCAAGTGACGCTGTTCAGCGGCCCGATAACGGGTATTACCGTGTCATCCAGAAAATGAGCGGTGGAGAGCCGGTCAAAGCCTTCACTGGCAAGTCCCCCGCATAGTGTGATTGCTAAGAGCGCCAGCAACACAGGTGCGCCTTTCACAAAGCCCAGGTTGAGCTTGAACAGGCAGACAAAGTCTTTAAGCAAGCCCTGCCGTTCCTCAATAGCAGGGGAGAAGTTGGTTTCTGGCATGATGCGAACCATCACCAGCCCCAACAACAAGCACAAACTGCCCCCCAAGATGATAGGCATTTGCAGGTTTATGTTTCCCAGCAGTGTGCCCAGCACCACGCCCAGAACGCCGCCGATTTGCCCCATTTGACTGCCCCGCAGGAACACCTTGTCTATGGGTTTGTCCTCTTCCTCCGAGGCAATCCACGCCTCCAGAGCGCCGGTGATGAAGGTATCACCGCAACCCCAGACAACCTGGGCCAGCAGAACCGGCGCGAACCACGGTAGCGCACCCTCCATCAGAAAGCCCAGGCCGTAGAGGAACATTCCAATCAGCACCGAGCGCCGACGGCTATACAAATCCGCCACCACACCGGTGGGCATCTCGAACAGAAAGCAGGAGGTCTCCTGAACCGTCCCTACCAGGACAAGCTGGAAAGCATCCAGCTACACCACCTCCATGTGGTACACGATGGAAAGCACTGTGGACATAGAAACCGCCAGGGAACAGACAAATCGGAACAGCAGGTAGACAGAATATGCCTTTGAATTTTTAGCAAACATGAAGTTACATTCTCCTTTCAAATCTCATTTTATATGACTTTTGCAAGCTGTTAAGCTAACTTGTGGAACATATGCCGAACCTTATCTATACGGCTATTCGGGCGGCGGGGTTGGCAAATAAATTTACCAATAGCTGGCTGGTATCCTTTTAACTCTGTCAAGCAGACTCCCTGCCCATTTGTGAAATAAGTTAAATCGTTCCTGTATTCTTGAA
>CABIYE010000026.1 GCA_902362865.1 Clostridiaceae bacterium | reverse complement strand
CTCTTTTTATTGCAGATTTCCCTAAAAATCAAGGTTTTTATTAGATTTTAGTACAAAAAAACAGGTAGTTTTTGACACTACCACGAAATCATTGAAGGAAAAGAAAATGAAGACGGTACCTGGCGCCTGGATCCGCAGGGTAATACGAGCCGCGCAGAATGTGCAATTATTATTATGAGATTTTTAGAGAAATATAAATAGAAAGACTGAAGGAAAAGAGCATGTTTACACGCATGCTTTTTTCTGTTTATTCTAGTCTGTAAGAAATTGGTGTGTTATACTTAAAAAAGATATATTATGGGAAAAGAGAAAATGAAATGAAGAGAAAAATATGGATTGGGTTGGCGGGCATCCTGTGTGCGGGATTGCTTGCAGGCTGCGGAAAAGAAGGAGAAAATTCCGGAAGCAAAGATGCAGGAGAAGAGGAAAAGAAGGTATTAACTGTATTGCTGAATGGAACGGCTTCAGATGCTTTTGTTGACGATTATCAGGAAATTATAGATAGATTTAATGAAGAAAATAATTATGATGTAACGATTGAACCTGAATTTGTCGGCAATGCGGAGTATAAAGCAAGGCTTGCAACTATGATGGCGACAGATACCCAGCCGGATATTATTTATACATGGGAGTTGGGGTATCTGGAGAATTTTGTAAATGCCGGGAAAATTGTAAGCCTTCAGGAATATCTGGATGCCGACCCGGATTGGAAGAAAAGCTTTCAGGCAGGAACACTTGAGCTGGAGACTTATGGAGGGGAAGCGTATGGGATACCGACAGCCCGCTGTATTGCCGTTATGTATTATAATAAGGAGATTTTTGAGAAATATTCGCTGGAAGTCCCTGAGACGTATGAGGAATACTGTCAGGTCTGTGAAACATTGCTTGCCAATGGCGTCACGCCGGTTGCTATGGCGGCGGCTGCCGATGATGCGTGGATGGTATCCCAGTATATCCAGCAGTTGAGTAATGGAATCGCCGGGGTGGAATTGTATGAAGGAATTAAAAACGGGACGCGCGGATGGAACGATGAAGGCATGGAAGAGGCCGCAAAACTTTTTCAGGAAGAGGCCGCAAAGGGATATTTTGCGGATGGATTCGCGGAACTCAGTTCAGGTGGAGCGAAGTGGCTTTTTCAAGAAGAGAAGGCAGCGATGTATTTTAATGGTTCCTGGGATGCTTCTAATCTTGATAATCCAAATATCGGCTGTTTTATACTGCCAGCTGTGAAGGAAGAATACCAGAATATAGTAGTAGGGGCTCTCGATAATTCTTATGCGGTTACATCCAATTGTGAAGATGTAGAGGCGGCAGTTGCTTTTTTGAAGTTCTGGTCAAATGAGGAAAATGCTTCGATGCTTTTATATGAATGCGGACGGATTCCCGCTACTGATATTCGGATGGACGAAGGCAGGCTTTCTTCCTTGTGTCAGGATGTGCTTGCCTGTTTTGAACAACAGAAGGTATTGACTCCATGGTTTGACCGCGTAGATGCCGGCAGCGGAAATCGTTTTAATCAAAGCTGCGTAGAAATTGGGCAGGGGAAAGATGTGAAAACGGTACTGGATGCTTTGCAGAAGGAGGATGTAAGAGAATGAGATTATTAATAGCAGATGACGAAAGCGTAATTCGTAAAGGGCTGCTCAGCCTGGATTGGAAGTCCATTGGGATAGAAGAGGTGCTTTCAGCCAGTAATGGGGCGGAAGCTAAGAGAATTCTTTTATCTCAGCCGGTTGATATTGGTATCTTCGATATTCGTATGCCGGGAATGACGGGGATTGAACTGGCACAGATGCACAAAAAGTATTCTCTTGATATGGCAATTGTGATTTTGTCAGGCTTTTCGGAATTTGAATATGCCCGTGAGGCAATCCGCAGCGGCGTATATGAATATTTATTGAAACCGGTAAGCCCAAGAGAAATCCTGCAGACCATTGCAGAAGTAAAGAACAGACTGGAACAGGAACGCTATCAGAAGCAGCTTGTAAGAGAACACGAGAGAAGTGAAGGAACCTTTGATACCGTGACACAGGTGCGGAATCGTTTTCCAAGGGTGTCGAAGGTTGTTATGGAAATGCTTACGGATATGGCGCAAGAATTTGCAGAGCCCATTACTCTGAATGAATTATCCGAAAAGTATTATTTTACAACCAGCTATGTATCGAAGAAGATAAAGCAGGAGACGGGCTATTCTTTTGTGAATATCCTAAACGCTATCCGTTTGATGAACGCGGCAAAACTTCTTCAGGAAGGCGAAAGAATCAATATTGTATGTGAAAAATCAGGATTTCGCGATCAGAGGTATTTTTCCCAGGTGTTTAAAAAGGCATTCGGATGCAGCCCATCTGAGTATAAAAAGGCAGACCAGAAGCTTTCCGATATTCGCTTTCCAGTTATATTAGAAAATGCAGCAGGCGGGCAGGTGGGGTTGTCTCTATGAAATGGAAGAAGCAATCCGGCAGTATTTCGGCAAAATTATTTTATATATATATGGTGTTGTTCCTGGTGACTGGCATTGTACTTTTTTCCTCTTTTTTTCTCAGGTTTGATCATATATACAGACAGCAGGCGGATTCACATATGGCAGATATTACGGATATGTCTGCTGAGAATATTCGTAATATGGAGGAACAGATTGATCAGTTTTCTGTGTCGGTTCTGACAGACCGGGTGGTGCAGGAAAACCTGAAAATAATCAATGAAAAAAATGCTGTCCCAGATGCCGTGTCCGAGGAAGGGAGTATTTTTAATTACGAGACGGAAATCTCCCAGCAGGTCCGAGGAAATGTTTTTAATATGGAGGGCATCATTTCCTTCCGAATCTACCCCAGAGAAGGAGGCGAAATTTTTGTCGGAACAACCAACCGTGAGTATCTGGAGTATTCTATGACAGAGGAGGCGATTTATGAGGCAAATGGAGCTTCATTATGGGGGATGGCGGGAGAAGAGCATTGTATTTGTATGGGGCGGGCAATTTTAAATCTGGAGAACATGGAACCGCTGGGATACATGGTGATTATCTGTAAAAATGGATATCTGGGCAATCAGCTGTCAGCAGTTTCGGACACTTATTCAGGGAAGATTTATCTTGTCAACGATAAAAACGCAATTGTGACATCTAATGAAGAGAATGTTCTAGGAAAAACCTTTCCGTACGACCTGCGTGAACTCTTGAGAGAGGCTCCGCAAACAATTAAGGATCCTGTTTCCGGGGAAAAAAGCTATTATTATATAGAAGATGCAATGGAGAACGGTTGGGCCTTGGTTACAACTGTCAGCAGCAGTCAGTTTTGGAACAGTATTCTTACGGTTGCCTGGCAGATGGCGCTGATGTTGTGTATCGTGCTGGTGGTGTCATTGATTCTGATTGTGGTAGCAATACAGAAACTTTTGAAACCTGTGGGTGAACTGCTGGAGAGCATGTCTCAGTTTGGAGCCGGGAAACTGGATTCCCGTGTGGAGGTGCAGACAGAGGATGAGATTGGACAGATTGGAGAAGCATACAATCACATGGCTGATAGTATCCAGAAGCTTATGGAGCAGGTATATCTGCTGGAATTGGAGAATAAGGAGGCAGAGATTAGTTTCCTGAAAATGCAGATTAATCCTCATTTCCTTTATAATAGCCTGGATACGATAAGCTGGCTGGGATTTGCTGCCGGAAATGAAAAAATATCAGAGATTTCTGTGGCTTTGGCAAAGATACTCCGCGCCAGCATCAAACGTGCGGACATGGTTACGATTGAGGAAGAGATGCAGATTGTAAAGAACTATCTGTTTATCCAGGAAAGCCGTTTCGAAGATAAAATCAGGGTTGTATACCAGGTGGATGAAGAGACGAGAGGCTTTTATATGCCAGGCTTTTTACTGCAGCCTCTTGTGGAGAATAGTATCATACACGGGATGGAACAGGAGATTAAAGGGAGCTGCCTTACCATTTCGATTTCCCGGGAAGGAGAATGGGTGTACTTCCAGGTTAGTGATGACGGCAAGGGAATGGAGAAAGAACAGTTGGAGTTGTTAAAGCAGCAGTGTCAGGGAGAGCAGGGAGAAAAAGGGATTGGCCTGAAAAATGTATACCGGCGGCTTCAGCTTTTATATGGAGAGTCCTGTGAATTTCAGATTATTAGCGAGCCGGGGCAGGGAACCAGCATTTCCTTCCGTATTCCTGTCATAAAGAAACAAGAAAGATGACAAAAAAACAAACAAAACCATCCCAAAAACCATCTTAAAACTTTTGCGGAAATTTTATAGAATGTAGAAGTATGAGAAAGGAGGAGAGAAATTATGAAACAAAGAAGATGGCTGGCTCTGCTGCTTGGCATATTGATGGCAGTGACTTGTATTCCTGTAAGCGGAATGCAGAAAGTAAGTGCGGCAGAAGCCTCCGGGAGAGAAGTGCTGAACTTTGATACGAACTGGCTGTACAGTAGTGTCGACTATTCAAACGGAGAGAGTGTGAATCTGGACGACTCCGGATTTGAACAGGTTTCCGTTCCCCACGCTAACACCATTTTACAGGGACATAAGGGAAATGATTTTCAGAAAGAGATTGACTCTTACCGTTTTGTTTCCTGGTATCGGAGACATTTTACACTTTCCGAGGAGTATGCGGGAAGAAATATTATGGTGGAGTTTGAAGGGGTAGCGACCGTTGCGGAAGTTTATCTGAACGGACAGCTTCTTGCAGAGCATGATGGGGCATATACCGGCTTTACCGTTGATATTTCTGATGCGGTATATACAGACGGGAAGGATAATGTGCTGGCGGTTCGTGTGGATTCGCAGAAACAGACGCAGATTCCGCCGGAAGGAGGCAATGTGGATTACTGTCTGTTTGGCGGAATTGTCAGAGATGTCCATATGACAATTACCGAACCGGTTTATGTAGAACGGACATTTGTGACAACACCGGGACTGGAAGACGGCAGCGGTGTTGTGAATACCCAGGTAGATATTTCCAATAAGCTGGCGCAAGACAAGACTTATACGATTGAAACTACAGTGAAGGATAAAGAGGATAAGACTGTAGCAACGGCACCTGTGAAGGAAGAGCTGGCTGCAGGAAAAGAGACGACCGTGACAGTTGAGACGGATAAAATTGCGAATCCCCATCTCTGGGATGTAGATGATCCATATCTGTACACTTTAGTAACTACTGTGAAAGACGGCGATGCGGTCATTGATACCTATGATACTGTTTTTGGTATGCGTTATTTTGAGTTTAAGGAAGAGACGGATAACAGAAGCTTCTATCTGAACGGAGAGAAGCTGGAGATTGTGGGAATTAACCGTCATGAACAGTGGCCATGGATTGGACGGGCAGTGCCGGACAAATTGCAGGAACAGGATGCCGATCTGATTAAGGCAAATGGAATCAATGCGGTGCGCTGTTCGCATTATCCGCAGGATCCGGCCTTTATGAACCGTTGTGATGAGATAGGGCTTCTTGTATTTACTGAACCGCCGGGATGGCAGCATGTGGGAGACTCTGAGTGGAAGGAGAATTTCAAGACGAATTTGCGGGAACTGATTTTGCGTGACCGGAATCACCCTTCCGTTATCAGCTGGGGCGTGGTGCCGAATGAATCAGAGGCACAGACTGCTGATGTCCAGGAATTCAATCAGGAATGTCAGGCAATTGCGAAAGAGCTGGATCCTACACGGCCTACCCATGGCGTGCGCTGGGAATACTTTTTCGATAATCATGTAAAGAATGGAAAGCTGGAGGATATTGCTACAGACCTTCTGACGGTGAATTATCGTTATCCCGGAATGAACAACAACAGAGATGAGAATCTTTTGTCAACATTCAGCAAGTCCTATCTGGTAACAGAGCATTCCAATGAGTGCTGGTTTAACGGCGGCGGGGTTGCGGGAACTTCTGATGCCCTGGCACAGCAGTTTGTAGATTCTTTCATGAAATACGTAGATTACTTTTATGCAAATGATACGGTAGCCGGTGGCTTTGGCTGGAGCATGTTTGACTATAATAATGAAGTAAATTATACCAGAACAGGGCACGTATTCTACAGTGGATTATATGATATTTTCCGTCATGAAAAGCCGGTTGCATGGGCGTACCGTACGCAGCAGGATGCAGAGGAAGTCGGACCGATGGTCTATATTGCGAACAACTGGACGAAGGATACGACTTCAACCGTCTATGTATTCAGCAATTGTGATGAAGTAGAATTGTTTGTAAATGGCGTTTCCAAAGGAAGAATTACGCCGAATAAATACACGAATCTGCCGCATCCGATTTATGAATTTAAAAATGTTTCCTATGAAGAGGGAGAGATTAAGGCAGTTGGTTATATTGACGGCGAAGCAGTGGAAGAACAGGTAAAGAAGACACCGGGTGAAGCTGTCAGATTGGTTGCAAAGGCAGATTACAGTACATTGACGGCAGACGGAACGGATATGACGAGTGTGACAGTGACAGCGTTGGACGCAGAAGGAAATGAAGTCCCGTTTGCAGATAATGTGGTAAATGTGGTACAAAAGTCAGGAACAGAGACTACTTTGATTTCTGAAAAAGACGTAAAGCTGGAAGGCGGAAAGATTGCATTCCTGGTGCAGTCCGTATATGGAAAGACCGGAACGGCAGAATTTGAAGTGGTTTCCGATGGCCTGGAATCTGCTGCGTGCAGTGTAGAAATCAAGGCATTTGAAGCAGATAACCTGGTTCCTGCTTCCACAGGTTCCGGATATGAGCAGCCGGAACTTCCGTCGCAGTACAATATTAACGACAGCATGGCAGGCAGCGGATTGTATCAGTTTAATTTCCAGGGAACCGGCTGGGAATATGGAACAGAGTCAACTGCATATAAGGGAGATAACCACTGGACGAATGTGGCAGGAGATACCTGCGAAATCCGTTTTGAAGGACCGAACATCCAGTATTACGGAGCAAAGGCTCCGGCGCACGGAATTGCGGCATTTTCCATTGATGGCGGCGAAGAAGTGCTGGTAGATTGTTATTCAGCTTCCAGACAGGGTTCTGTGCTGCTCTTTGATTCAGGACTTCTGAAGGACGACGGGGAACATGTGCTGAAGGTACGTGTAACCGGAGAGAAGAATGCAAGTGCTTCCGGATATTATGTGAATGCTGACCGGGTAGTGATTGATTTTGATTATACGGCGCCTAAAAAGGTAGTAAATGATTCAGATATGGGAACCGGCGAATTCCAAATCAATTATGCAAGCAGAGAGTGGGATACTACATTGACGGAAGGATGCTATCAGGGAGATGAAAAATGGTCTGATGTGCAGGATGAATATCTGACCTTTGCTTTTACAGGCACTTCTGTGAAGTACTATGCTTCTGTGGCGGCTCATCACGGTATCGGGGCATTTTCCATTGACGATGGCGAAGAGACGATGGTAGATTTTTACAGCGCTTCCAGAGCGAATCAGGTTCTCCTTTACGATTCGGGAAATCTGGAAAACGGTAAACATGTGTTAAAGGTGCGTGTAACCGGAACCAAACCGATTACGGTAGATAAGATTGAAGTTTACGAGAAAATTCCGGCGGACAAGACATCTTTGATGGAAGCTATTAAAAATGCAGTTCCGACATCCGACAAGGATAAATATACGGAAGAAAGCTGGAGCGCATATGAAAAAGCACTTGAGGCAGCAGTCGAAGTAAATGGCCGGGAGGATGCAACGCAGAAAGAAGTGAACAGAGTGTTGCAAGTACTGACAGAGGCACAGTCTGCCTTGGAAGAGAAACCTGTTACTCCGCCGGATCCAACACCAGATCCAACACCAGATCCAACACCAGATCCAACACCAGATCCAACACCAGATCCAACACCAGATCCAACACCAGATCTTGAACCGGATGTTAAAGAACGGGTAAAAGACATATTCGATGATGTAAGGGAAGGCGACTGGTTTGAGGATGCGGTACAGTATGTCTATGATAATAGGATTATGACCGGCCTTACAGGCACACATTTTGGACCGAATGATACGCTGGCGCGCGCCCAGTTTGCAACGACACTTTATAGAATAAACGGTACACCGGCAGTAGAGTACAAAAATGTCTTTCCGGATGTTCTGAAGACGGACTGGTTTGCAAATGCAGTCTTATGGGCGGCGGATACAGGCGTTGTAAAGGGGTACGATGACACCAAATTGTTCGGACCTTCTGATAGAATTAACCGTGAACAGATGGCAGTTATGATGTACCGTTATGCAAATTACAAAGAGTATGACACCAGTATAAAAGCAGATTTCAGCAAGTTCCAGGATGCGTCAGCAGTCAGTGAATTTGCAAAAGAAGCAATGCGGTGGGCTGTAGGCAACGGTATTATCGTCGGAAAATATAACGAAACGCAGATTGACCCGCAGGGAAATGCAAACCGTGCAGAATGCGCTACAATTATTCAGCGTTTTATGAAGTTGTATGATAATTAGATTTTTTATGAAAAGATACTTAAATTTCCCGTAAAAAAGATGCAAGTTTGTGCAGTATTTTCTTGTTTGCGGTGTTATAATACATATGTAACAAAAAAGGAAATACTTAACTGGACCTGCTGTATAAGAGATGGAACAGGCCCGCTAAGCATTCAGTTTTAGGAGGAAAAGATAAATGAATACTTTAAAAGCTGAAAAAAGAAACTTGGAAACGAAAGCAAAAAGACTTAGACGGGAAGGATTTGTTACAGGAAATTTATTTGGAAAGAAAATTGAAAAATCTATACCGCTGAAATTGGACAAAAAAGAAGTTGATAAACTTCTGAAAGAGCACGGCAAAGGCAGTCAGATTATGCTGGATGTAGAAGGTGAAAAGTATGATGTATTACTTAAGGATATCCAGTTTAATGCGCTGAAGGGCCAGGTAGATGAAATTGATTTTCAGGCTCTGGTCAAGGGTGAAAAGGTACATTCTGTTGCCGAGGTTGTCCTTCTGCATCATGACAAAGTGACGACAGGCGTTTTACAACAGTTATTGCATGAGATTGAGTACAAGGCAGCTCCTGACGCATTGGTTGAAAAAGTAGAAGTCGATGTAAGCAATATGCGTGTGGGTGATACGATTTTTGTGAAGGATCTGGCAATTGCTTCTGACAAAGATGTTGATTTACACACAGATTTGGAGACTGTAGTAGCCACTGTGTATGAGGTTCACAATGCGTCTGCAGAAGAACCGGAAGAGAGTGCCGATGCAGCAGAATAATACAGGCAGATAGAGAAATAAAAAGAAGAAGCCATGGCTTTCGTAAAAGGGAGCCATGGCTTTTGTATGTTGATAATATTTTTTCGCGGGCGTATAATTGAGACATGCGGCAGTAGAAAACAGGAATTGAGGGACGGATATGTATTATCAGGAAGTGTATGATTCCCCTGTGGGAAAAATGATCATGGTAAGCGACGGAGAACATTTGAACGGATTATGGATAGAAGGACAGAGTGGATTTACAGATGCTGTGAAGGAAGGAATGCAGCCAAAGGAGGAGCTTTCGGTTTTTATTATGACGAAGGAGTGGCTGGATCGCTATTTTGCGGGGGATAAGCCGAAGATTTCCGAACTTCCGCTGCAGCTTTCCGGCACAGAATTCAGGAAGGAAGTCTGGAAACTGCTCTGTGAGATTCCTTATGGAGAAACAACTACTTATGGAGAAATTGCAAAGAAAATGGCAAAAAAGCGGAATAAGGCGAAGATGTCTGCACAGGCAGTCGGAAACGCAGTGGGGCACAACCCTGTATCAATCATTGTTCCCTGCCATCGTGTGATCGGTTCAGATGGCGGCATGACAGGATACGGTGGAGGGATTGCGAAGAAGGTGTGGCTTCTGAATCATGAAGGGGTGTCAGTGGAAGAGAAGCGTTGTGTCGGGATGAAAAGGAGATGATGAAAATGAGAAAGATACTGGTGATAGAAGATGACACGGACATCAATCATGTGATAGCGAGGGCTTTGCAAAAGTCCGGATATAGCTGTACGCAGGCTTTTTCCGGTACGGAAGGACTGTTGTATATGGAAAGGGAAGCATTTGCGCTGGTAATTCTTGATTTGATGCTTCCTGGGATGAACGGAGAAATGCTGCTGCCTAAAATCAAAGAAAAACAGCAGATTCCTGTTATAATTGTTTCTGCAAAAGACAGCCTGGACAGCAAAGTAAATCTTCTGACGCTGGGGGCGGAAGATTATATGACGAAACCTTTTGAAATCCAGGAGCTGGTTGCAAGAGTCGGCGTACAAATCCGGCGTTTTTCCGATAAGGAAGGGCAGCCGAAACAGATGCTCCGCTATAAAGATCTGGTTCTGGATCAAGATTCTTTTTCTGCCTTTGTGAACGAGACGGAAATTGTTCTTACAAAACAGGAATTTAAAATACTGGAACTTTTGCTTACGTACCCGAATAGGGTATATTCAAAACAGGATATTTATGATTATGCATGGGACGGTATTTATATAGGAGAGGATAAGACGATAAATGTGCATATTAGCAATATCCGCAAAAAGCTGAAAGCGGTGAGCCCGGAAGAATATATTGAGACGGTGTGGGGGATTGGATTCCGGCTGGCAAAATAACTTTAACTTTTCTTTAACTTTACTTTGCGTTTCATTAGTAGCTTCCTTATAAACTAAGAGCATAAAGTAAAGGAGGTTATGAAATGGAGTACTTACTTACTACAAATGGACTGACAAAACAGTATGGCAGGCATAAAGCGGTTAACGCAGTGAATCTTCATATCCGTCAGGGGGACATCTATGGTCTGATAGGACGCAACGGTGCAGGCAAGACAACCATTTTGAAAATGCTCAGCGGACTTGCTGCGCCTACGGAGGGAGAGTTTTCATTATTTGGCAAAACAGGCAGGGATTCATATGAATATATGTCCCGTGTAGGAACGCTCATTGAAGAACCGGGGATTTATCCGAATATGTCTGCGGCAGAAAATCTCAGGCTGAAATGTCTGGCAGTGGGTGTACGGAAGAAAGGAACAGTTGATGAGCTTCTGAGAACAGTCGGACTCGCAGATGTCGGCAAAAAGAAGGTGAAGAAATTTTCCCTGGGCATGAAGCAGCGGCTGGGCATTGCGCTGGCGTTGGCTGGTAATCCGGATTTGGTTATTCTGGATGAACCGATTAATGGTTTGGATCCGCAGGGGATTGCGGAAATAAGAGAAACACTTTTGAGACTCAATAAGGAGAAAAATATTACCTTTATTATTTCCAGTCATATTCTGGAAGAGTTATCAAAGATTGCATCAAATTACGGCATGATTCATGACGGCGTGCTACTGCAGGAAATGACTCGTGAGGAACTGCTTTCAAAATGCAGTGAGCGTATTGAACTGAAAACAAATGATACCCGGAAAGCTTGTACGGTATTGGAAGGTATGGGGATTGAAAAATACAAGGTTGTTGATGCTGATACCATTCAAATTTTCGAGCGGCTGAATGATGGTGGTGATATTACCATGGCACTTGCCGGGAATGGAGTGAAGACAATGGGAATCACTGTAAAGAATGAAGCACTTGAAGATTATTATCTGAACTTAACGGGAGGTACTGCAAATGTTTAATTTATTAAAAATGGAAATACACCGTCTCATACATTCGATGTTTGCGTGGGTAATTCTTCTTTTTACTGTTGCTGCTGCAATCTTCAGTATTGTGATGACAAATCTTGATATTCAGGCATCAAAGGAGGAACCGCCGGTGGGGCTTGTGATTGAGGAACAAACGGATGAATCGCAGACAGGGCTGGAGGCCGGCATTTATGTAACAGGAAATGAGGAATGGGCAGATGGAAAAATTGAGCTTGGAGATTTAATCAGTGTAGAAATGCAAAGTGGGCTTATGGCAATCTTGTGCGTAATATTTGCCGCATTGTTTGCAAATGCTGATCAAAAGAATGGGTTTATCAAAAATATTGCAGGGCAGTTTCCGTGGCGGGGAAAGTTGATTTTGTCAAAGTTTATAGCAATTGCTGCCTGGATTTTTGTTTTGATGGCTGTTTTCTCTGTGGTAATTGTAACCGCAGGTCTGCTTTTTTGGAGTGATAAAGTATATCTGGCGTCTATGTTTCCTTTGGTGAAGCTTTTAAGCGTTCAATATTTGCTCCACTTAGGGCTTGCTGCGCTGACGATGTTTTTTACCGTACTTACGCGGAGTACAGCGTTCAGTATGGCCGCCGGTATTATGATATGTTCAGGCTTGACTGCCATCCCGTATTCCGGTGTAAATCAATTGATTTCGAATGTGAAGCCGCACTGGAATTTTGATATAAACAATTATGTGATGGAGAGCAATATAAGGATGATTGACGTGGCTTCCGCCCAGGAGGTCCTGGTGCGCGCTGCTGTTGTGGGAATAGTATTTGTCATCTTTTCTATTGTATTGGCGATGGTAACGATGAAGAAAAGAGATATTTGATAGGAGTCTGTTATGGCTGTATGGACGATAATTGCTGCAGTCGCAGCAATTGTTACAATTTTGATATTTATGGCTTATCGGCGACAGGTCAGAAAGACCTGCCGCCAGTTGGCGTTTCTGAAAGAGCACCAGACAAACCTTCGTCTTACCACGGACTTCCCGTTTAAGGAGTTAGGTGATTTGGCTGATGGTATCAACGATATTCTGGATTTATCCTCTGAAGTACAGAAGGCTTCCAGACAGAGTGAAGAAAGCCTGAAAGAAACGATCACAAATTTATCGCATGATATCCGAACACCATTGACTTCTATGGATGGTTATTTTCAGCTGCTTGCCCAGAGTAATTCTGAAGAAGAGCGGCAGCATTATATTGCTGTCATTCAAAGCCGTATAGCCAGTCTTAAGGATATGCTGGAGGAGCTTTTTACTTATACAAAACTTCAGAATGAAATCTATGAGCTGAAGATGGAGCCATTAGATTTTGGAAAATGTGTGTATAGTACAGTGTTTTCTTTTTATGATGAATTTCAGAAAAAAGGCATTGAACCCAGGATTGATTTTTGCGAAGGTTATTTATTGATGAATGGAAATTATGAGGCAGTTCGCAGGACGCTCCAGAACATTATTAAAAATGCTCTGGAACATGGATACACCCGGATTGAACTAGAACTGCTGAAGCAGGATGGAAACATTGTTTTTCGGTGTTTCAATGATGTCCAATACCCGGGTGAGATTGATATCGGCCAAATTTTTACCCGGTTTTATAAAGCAGATTCCGCCAGAACCCATGCATCTACAGGTCTTGGCCTCTCAATTGCAAAGGGGCTGACCGAGAGGATGAATGGCTCGATATCTGCAAAATTAGAGGGCTCTTTGTTTTCCATTGAAATTCAATTCATAGCAATATGATTTTTCCGTGTCATAATACATTTTTCATTCCGTGATAAGAGTATTTTCAGGCGAAACATCCGCCATTTGGTAAAGCTGCCGTTTTTCCCGAATGACGAGAACAACGGAAAGTATCAGCGCCAATGCGTCGCTGACAGGCTGCGCTGCAAAAATGCCGTTAATATCCCAAAACATTGGGAAAAGATAGATGAACGGTATTAAGAATAGAATTTGCCTTAAAAATGTAATTATGATTGAGGGGATTGGCTTTGCAATAGACTGAAAGAACGTCGTTACAAGCATTACAAATCCCAGGATCGGTGTAATACAAAAGTTTGTTCGCAGTCCGGTAACGCCAATTTCCAGCATTTTTTCAGAAGCGCCGAAAGTTAACAGGATTGCTTCCGGAAACAACATAACAATGAGCCAGATTATACAGGTAATACCAACTGAGAGGGCAGAGGCCTGATATAAGACCGCCATAACTCTTTTATAATTCCCTGCGCCGAAGTTATTGCCGACAATCGGTTGAATTCCCTGGCTGATACCGCTTGCAGGCATGATTACGAAAGTCATAATACTTGCAACCACAGCATACACGCTGATAGCGGTATCTCCGCCATATTTACCCAATTGACTGTTATAGACAAGACTGATTAGTCCCATAGCCATTTGTGCAATCCAAAAGGCAAAACCACAGGAAATAATTTTTTTGGAAAGTCCCCAATCAAAAGAAAAGGTTTCTTTTTTGATTCCTGCTTTTGTGTAACCTTTCAAAACAAGGAAGGCACCAAATAGAGCGGAAAGAATTTGCCCTATTACCGTTGCCCAGGCCGCTCCTGTAACGCCCCAGCCTAAAACGGCTACGAACACTGCGTCAAGGATAATATTTGTTATGGCACCGATGCTTGTGACACACATACCAAGAACAGGCCTTCCGGAAACACGTACATAATCACAAAAAACCTGTGTAAGTCCCTGAAACAGACAGCCTAGTGTAACAATTCGATAATATGCGAGCGCATACTCGTATGCCGTTTCTGTTACTCCGAATATTTTGAGGATAGGATTTGAAAAAATAAGCAAAAATACAGACAGAAAAACCTCAAAAACAACAACTAATAGCAACGCATTTCCAAAGGAACGGTTCATATTTTTCTGTTCGCCTTTTCCTGCAAATAAGCTGAACAGAGAAGAACCGCCGGCACTGCAGGTAAGCCCGAAAGCCATCATCATGTAGGAAAGAGGAAAGCAGATTGATAATCCGGCCAATGCGGAGGTGCCGTTAAAATTCCCCACAAAAATTCGGTCAACGATGTTATAGATTGCTGTAATCAAAAGCGAAATAGCTGCCGGAATAGAATACTTTAAAATCATAGGAAATAATTTTCCCGTTGAAAAATCATTTGTTTCATTCATTTGGTGTACCTCTCTTTCATTCTTTGTAAGTTAGTTTCCTAAGTATTTGTGCAAAAATAAGGGATAACGCATCTAAAATTTTCATTCAGACAGGTTATCCATCATTTTTTCAGTTACTCTAAAAAAGACCTGCAAATCCGTTTCCGAAATCCCCTTTATAAGCGTTTCCTCTAATGTTGTCAAATCTTCTATAACCTGCTGTTTATACAGCAAGGCTTTATCTGTTACAACAATCTTTTTCAATCGGTTGTCATAAGCTTCCGGTTCGCGGATGATAAGCCCGTTTTTTTCCATTTGCTTTAACAATTGCGTTGCGGTAGACGGACGTATACTGTATTCTTCTTCAATATCTTTTTGGTAGATATCTTCTGTTTGAGAAAGCAAAAAGCGAAGTGTTCTGCCTTGTGATCCGCTAAATTCCTTCCGTGAAGAAAGCATATCAAATTTTCTGCGCAGTTTGTTGGATAATTTGCTAATATATCTTGTCGCATTTTGGGTAAAGGAAATCATAAGGCCCTCCTTTCTTAGGTTCCTAAGCAATTCTAAGCCTAATTTTCTTATTTGTCAAGTGGTTATTATGATGGTGCAGGTGGATGAAATAACAATATAGAAAGAGTAGCGAATGTATGCGGGAAATCGCATTATTTGCTACTCTTTTATAGTGTTCTCCTGAAAATATAAGTATGATATCTTGCGCTTAACTTAAGATTTTTACCGCATTTACAAATTTTGCCACATCTTCCGGTGGTTCCAGCGCATACAGAAGTCCATAGGGAGAACTGTAATTCCAATTTACCGGAATAGTTACAAGTGCGGGATGGACGTCTTTCCAACATTCCAGAATTAAAAGGACATTCCCGGTTTCCGCGCAGCGGTTAAAAACAGAAATATCATAAAAATGCGGTGTGTCCTCAATCTGAATCGCAGGATGATTGTGGGTTAAATCTTCACGGATGCGGTCGTTCACTTCGGAATCTCCCTGCTTTACCATCATCAAGGTTTCGCCATACAGATCGGAAATTTCAAGTTGCTTTTTCTGTGCCAGTGGATGTTCTCTGGAGACTGCACACATTTTTCTGTATCTTCCCAAAGGCAGCATATTGCATTTGTCGAGCCAGAGCTTGGAATCACAGACGCCCAGAAGAAAATCAAATTTTTCTCCAAGCTGTGCGATTTCGGAAAGGATGCCTTCATGGTCATCCTCGAAAGGAACCAGATGCAGCTTGTAATTCGCAAATTCTTTATTGACGCGGTACCATAAATCCATAAAAGGTTTTGCCGGATTCAGCAGAGAAGTTCCGACACAGAAGGTAGTGTCGCAGACATTCATGGCCTGTCTTGCGTTTTCTATGGAACGCCTGGAATAGTCAAAGAGAAATTTGGCGTCCCGGTAAATCACATCGCCCGCAGGGGTTAAAAGGATTCCGCGGGGTGTTCTTTCTATCAATTTTAAGTTCAAATGCTTCTCCAAAGAATTAATCTGTTTCATCACGGCAGTGGCGGAGATAAACAGCTTTTCCGCTGCTTTTGAAAAGCTGCCGCAGTCTGCAACACAGACAAAAACCGTTAGCTGGCTGTTATACATACAGGTTACCTCACAAGATACTTTAAACTTTAAGTTAAAACTATGGTAACATACCGGAGATTCTCAGTCAAGAAAAAAGAGCTTATAATAGAGACAGAAGAAAAGAAAGGAGCTGGTGAGATGGCAGAGATTATTGTGTACTTCTCGCGCAAGGATGAAAATTATGTGAGCGGTACGATCAAAAAACTGGACATAGGCAATACAGAGGTTGCAGCGGGGTTCCTTCAAAAACTGACTGGTGCGGAATTGTTTAAGCTGGAGCCGATGCAGGAATATTCTAAAAATTATAATGAATGTATTGCACAGGCACAGGCCGATCAGCGGAGAGATGCAAGACCGGAACTGAAAACCTATCCGGAAAATCTGACACAGTACGATACCATATATCTGGGTTATCCCAACTATTGGGGGACAATGCCGATGGCGATGTTTACCTTCTTGGAGCATTTTGATTTTACAGGAAAGACGATTTTCCCATTCTGTACCCATGAGGGCAGCGGTATGGGAAACAGCGAGGCAGATATTAAGAGGCTGTGTCCGGGGGCGCAGATTGGAAAAGGACTTGCACTAAAGGGCGGAAGCGTGAACTATGCGCAGCCGGAAATCAAAGAGTGGTTAGAAGAAATAAGGAGGGAAAGAAATGGCAATTACAGAATTTGCAAAGAAGTATCATAACAAAATGTTCCCGGAGCGGCAATCCTCTTTGCAGGAGACTGACCCGGAATTTGTGGAGAGATTTGACAATTTTGCGTTTGATGAAGTAGTGCGTCAGGATGATCTGGATGATAAGACACGCTTTATGGCAATCCTGGCAGCGCTCATTGGATGCCAGGGAAGCGATGAATTTCGGGTTATGCTTCCAGCGGCGCTGAATTTTGGTGTTAAGCCGGAAGAAGTCAAGGAAATTGTCTATCAGGCGGTGGCTTATCTTGGAATCGGCAGAGCATTTCCTTTTTTGAAGATTACCAATGAAGTGTTTCAGAAACTGGGGATTGCACTGCCGCTTCCCCCGCAGGCCACTACGACAACGGAGAACCGCAGAGAGGCAGGAACGCAGGCGCAGGTAGATATTTTCGGGGAGAATATGCGGGATTTCTGGAAATCCGGCCCGGAAGAAAGCAGACATATCAACTGCTGGCTGGCGGATAACTGTTTTGGAGATTACTATACTCGGAAAGGGCTTGATTACAGGCAGAGAGAAATGATTACCTTTTGCTTTCTGGCAGCACAGGGCGGATGCGAGCCGCAGCTTACCAGCCATGCGGCGGCTAATATGAAGATTGGAAATGACAAATCCTACTTGATTAAAATTATTTCTCAATGCTTGCCGTATATCGGTTATCCCAGAAGTCTGAACGCTTTGCAGTGTGTGAACAATGCAATAAAAAATAAGTAAAAATAGGAGGTACAGTATAATGAAAGATGTCATGATCTTAACCGGAGCCGGACAGATTGGTATGGCGATTGCCAGAAGAATGGGCTACGGGATGAAAATTGTGGTTGGTGATAAGAAACTGGAAAACGCAGAGGTGATTTCCAAAACCATGAACGATGCGGGATTTGATACAGTCCCGGTGGAAATGGATTTATCTTCCCGTGAATCTATTCTGAACTTGATTGCGAAAGCACAAGAATATGGGGAAATATCCATGCTGGTTAATGCGGCAGGCGTTTCTCCCAGTCAGGCGCCGATTGAAGCGATTTTGAAAGTGGATCTGTACGGTACAGCGGTACTGCTTGAAGAAGTCGGAAAAGTGATTAAAAAAGGCGGCGTTGGCGTGACGATTTCCAGCCAGTCCGGGTGGCGTATGCCTGCGCTGACAGCCGAGGAAGATGAACTTCTGGCTACTACGCCAACGGAAGAATTGCTGAATCTTCCCCTGTTGCAGCCAGAAAACATCCGGGATACGCTGCACGCTTATCAGATGGCGAAACGCTGCAATGAGAAGCGGGTAATGGCAGAAGCTGTTAAGTGGGGCAAGCGGGGCGCCCGTATCAATGCTATTGCCCCCGGCATTATTGTGACGCCGCTGGCGATTGACGAATTTAACGGTCCACGCGGAGACTTCTATAAAAATATGTTTGCAAACTGCCCGGCGGGACGTCCGGGAACCGCAGATGAAGTGGCAAATGTGGCGGAGCTGTTAATGAGCGACAAGGGAGCCTTTATTACCGGTTCCACCTTCCTGATTGACGGCGGGGCAACGTCCAGCTATTTCTACGGCCCGTTAAAGCCGCAGGCGCAAAAAGAATAAGTTAGATGAAAGGATTCAGAAAATGAACAGACCTTATATTTTTTGTCATATGATGACTTCCCTGGACGGGAAAATCATGGGAAAATACATGGAAACGCCGGTCAGCTTTGCGCTGCAGAGCGCGAAGGTCAAGGACGGCGGAAGCGTATGGCTGCGTTATCTTGTGAAAGGAAAGGAATAAAAAATCATGGAAAAAATAACAAGTGTATTCCCTATGGGAGATAAGAACGAAGCGTTTGCAAAATATTTTATCGGGCAGAGCTATCTGAATATGCTCTCCACCGAGCAGGTAATGATTGGTAATGTGACCTTTGAGCCGGGCTGCCGCAATAACTGGCATATCCACCATGCAAAATCCGGCGGCGGGCAGATTCTGCTTGTCACCGCAGGTAAAGGTTACTATCAGGAATGGGGAAAGGAACCCCGCGAGCTGCATCCCGGCGATGTGGTAAATATTCCTGCGGAAGTGAAGCACTGGCATGGCGCAGCGCCGGATAGTTGGTTTGCGCATTTGGCTGTAGAGGTTCCGGCAGAGGGGGCTTCCAACGAATGGCTGGAGCCGGTCAGCGATGAAGAATACGGTAAGCTGTAATAAGGCTCCTTCGGATTGGAAAAAGCAGCAGCCATTTAGTCTGGCAGCGACGAAATTCATAGAGTGAAGAAAATGCTTTTTAGGCATAATCTATGCGTATAAACTAAGTATTTGATATAACCTGTATCCGTGTTTATAATGTAGGTGTAGAAAAAAAGTGCAGCGCACTTTCCTCTACACCTACATTTTTTACGCAAGCATCGATAAGAATGCTTTGAAATTTGCTTTCTATAGGTATAAGGAGGCGGAAATGACGTTAGCGGAAGTAACAAAACAGTTAGAAAAGTATGGGAATACAAAGGAGGATTTTTTTATGAGTTATCAGTTTTATGTACCCACCCGCACCTTATTCGGCGCTGGAAAATTAAATGAATTGCACACACAGACAATACCTGGAAAGAAGGCAATGGTCGTAATTTCAAATGGTAAATCCATGAAAGAAACCGGAACACTTTACCGGGTATTAAAGGAACTGACTTATGCAGGCGTGGAGACGGTGGTGTTTGACTATGTACAGGCAAATCCCCTTCGCTCTACCGTCATGGATGGTGCGGCTTACGCAAAGGAAAATAGATGCGACTTTATCGTTGCTTTGGGCGGTGGCAGTGTGATGGACGCATCGAAGGCCATGGCTGCCATGGCAACCAATGACGGCGATATTTGGGACTATATGAATGGCGGCACCGGCGGCGGGAAAACCCTCACAGAAAAAGCATTGCCGGTAATCTGTATTACAACGACAGCCGGAACTGGCTCCGAGGCGGATCAGTGGGGCGTGATTACCAATGATGAAACCAATGAAAAGATTGGCTTTGGCGGCTATGACTGCCTGTTCCCGGTATTGTCCATTGTTGACCCGGAGCTGATGGTTTCGGTTCCGCCGAAATTTACGGCATATCAGGGGTTTGATGCACTGTTTCACAGTACAGAGTGCTATATTTCCAAAGCGCATAACCGTATGGGGGATATGCTGGCCTTGACTGCTATTGAAAATATCGGAAGGTATCTTGTCCGGGCTGTAAAGGATGGAAACGATCTGGAAGCCCGCGAGGGCGTGGCCTTTGCCAATAACCTGTCCGGGCAGGTGATGACCGTGAGCTGCTGTACCAGTGAACACTCTATGGAACACGCCATGAGCGCCTACCATCAGGGGCTGCCTCATGGGGCAGGTCTGATTATGATTTCTACTGCATACTATCAGCATTTTGTGGACTGCCATGCCTGTGATGAACGGTTCGTTACCATGGCGAAGGCGCTTGGAAAGCAGGATGCAGACTGTGCGCAGGATTTTGTGGATATGCTGGTGCAGCTTCAGAAAGACTGCGGTGTGGCAGACCTTAGAATGTCCGACTTTGGGATTCAGGAGGATGAGTTTGAACGGCTGGCAGAAAATGCCCGTGAAACCATGGGAGGTCTGTTTACTGCTGACCCGAAAGAGTTATCTCATGAGGAATGTGTGGCAATTTATCAGAAGTCATTTAAATAAGAAATACCCTTCGGGTATATCAAAATGGCCGGAAAGTACGGCCGATGAATAAGGAAAGGCGGTTTTATTATGAACGAATTAGAACATGGAACCATTTTTGAAAAAGGCGTTCCGAACCCTTTTGGAGAATATTTTTCCGGCCAGTCTTATCTGGCGATGCTGACACAGTTAAATGGCGTGGGCGTTGCAAATGTGACCTTTGAACCTGCCTGCCGGAACAATTGGCACATCCATCACGGTGATAAAGGCGGCGGACAGATTTTGCTTGTCACCGGCGGGCGCGGCTGGTATCAGGAATGGGGCAAGGAGGCACAGGAGCTTCATGCGGGAGATGTGGTTGCCATTCCTGTGGGTATCAAGCACTGGCATGGGGCGGCAAAGGATAGTTGGTTTGCGCATATTGCAATAGAGATTCCTGGCGAGAATACTTCAAATGAGTGGCTGGAGCCGGTTTCAAAGGAAGAATACGGGAAGTTGAAGTAAAGGAGGCGTTTCAGATGGCAAAGGTTACTGCGGGACGTGATGAATTAGGCGCTTTTGCCCCTAAATTTGCAGAATTGAACGATGATGTGCTGTTCGGTGAGGTTTGGTCGCGGGAGGATAAGCTGTCTGCCAGGGACAGAAGTGTGGTTACGGTAACGGCACTGATGGCAAGAAGTATGCACATGGCAGCCTCCTATTGGGGATTTGTGCTGATGAGCGTTCATTTAGGGATGCACTGGGGAATGATTGTGGGAATGTTCCGCAGGCTTTTGAAAGGCAGGAAATTCTTGTATAAAGGAAGGTGAAGCATGGACGAGCAAATGGAGTTGTTTTCAAATAAAGCATTAAAGGAGATGATTGTCCCACTTTTTTTAGAGCAGTTGTTGATTATGCTTGTGGGGCTGGCAGATACATTGGTGGTCAGCTATGCCGGAGAAGCAGCGGTTTCAGGTGTTTCTCTGGTAAACCAGTTCAATACGATTTTTATTTACCTGTTTACGGCGCTGGCATCTGGCGGAGCGGTGGTGATCAGCCAGTACATTGGCAGAAAGGCAATGGATGCCGCAGGGGAATCCGCAAGCCAGCTCCTGCTGTTCTCTGTGATTTTTTCCGCATTGGTTTCGGCACTTGTACTGATTGGGAATGAGGGAATGCTTCGTTTAATGTTTGGAAAAGTGGAAAGCGATGTGATGCAGGCATGTATTACCTATCTTAGAATTTCCGCTTATTCCTACCCGGCTTTGGCGGTTTATAATGCCGGCGCCGCGCTTTTTCGCAGCATGGGAAAAACCAGCGTGACTATGTACCTGTCAGTGGCGTCCAATATCATTAATGTCATTGGCAACTTGATCGGTGTGTTTGTGCTGCACGCAGGCGTTGCCGGTGTCGCCTGGCCTTCCCTGATTGCCCGGACATTTTCGGCTGGGGTCATCACAGTGCTTTGCTTCCGCAGGAAAAACGATGTATTCTATGCCGAAAAGTGGATTTTTCAGTGGAATGGGGAACTTATGCGAAATATTTTAAGGATTGCCATTCCCAATGGGCTGGAAAACGGCGTTTTCCAGTTGGTAAAGGTGGCTCTCAGCAGTATGGTGGCGCTTTTTGGTACTTATCAGATTGCCGCAAATGGCGTGGCGCAAAGTATCTGGTCTTTGGCTGCCCTGGCCGGTGTTGCTATGGGACCGGTGTTTATCACAGTCATTGGACAGTGTATGGGAAACCGGGATATACAGGCTGCGGAAGTCTACTTTCAGAAATTGACGAAGATCACGCTGGTGCTTTCATCGGTATGGAATCTTCTGATTTTTCTGCTGACTCCCTTATTTATGAGATTCTATGCGTTGGAGCCGGATACAAAGCAGCTTGTGATATGGCTGGTTCTAATCCACAATCTATTCAATGCCATTGCATATCCTTTTTCCGGGGCACTCAGTAATGGGTTGCGAGCTGCAGGTGATGTAAAGTTTACCATGTATGTTTCGGTCATATCCACCATAGCGGTGCGTTTATTGTTGTCCTGGCTTTTAGGGGTTATCCTGCAAATGGGCGTCATAGGAATTGCGATTGCAATGGTCAGTGACTGGATCATCCGGGCGATTATTTTCTTCTGGAGACAGAAGTCCGGAAAGTGGAAGACTTTTCAGGTAATATAATTGTGTGTAAAAATGATGGAGGTATATTATGAGCAAGAAAATTTTAGTGACGTATTTTTCAGCAAGCGGCGTAACTGCGAAAGTTGCTTGGAAACTGGCAGAGGTATGGGAAGAACAAATGATAAATTGAAACCAAGCTGTCCCGGTGCAATACTGTTAAAAGGAAAACTGTTGAACGGAGAGGTGTCAGAAGGTACTATAAAGAGATGGTTGAAAGATTTAAATCTGTAAACCGATGCCATGTGTTGGAGGCAGTCCGAAAAGACGAAACGGTAAAGTTGCTTTTTGGAAGGCGAGGTGTTATACTAAAAAAAACACTTTAATAAAGTATAGGCGGTATAACATGGAAGGAAAGCAGACAACAAACATAGAGGTAAAGAAAAAAAACAGGAATCGCGTTTTCCGATATATCTGCAAGCATGGAACGGTTTCGAATCCGGATATTTCATATGATATGAAGATGAGCCTTCCCACTGTAACGCAGATTACAAAGGAACTGATTGAGAAAGGATTCATTGAAGAAACTGGGGAATTGCAGTCCACAGGAGGAAGGCGCGCAAAGGCGCTGTCGGTTGCGGTTAATGTAAAGCAGGCGGTTGGGTTGGATATTACAAAAAACCATATTGGTTTTGTGCTTACCAACCTTACCGGTGAGATTTTAAAATATGTGCGGATTTTTCTTCCCTATGCTCATGAGGATGCTTATTATCGTAGGGTGAATGATGAACTGGAATCTTTTTTGGAAGAAAGTAACATTGACCGCAAGAGGATTTTGGGTATAGGAATTTCTTTTCCTGGAATTATTGATTTGGACAGACGATTGATCACATATTCGCATATCCTTGGTGTAAAAATGATATCTTTTGATTCTATAAGTGGCTTTTTCGGATACCCTTGCTGTTTCCTAAATGATGCAAATGCAGGAGCTTATGCGGAAGGAATCCATTCCGATGAACGGGAACGGTTTTTCTACTTGTCTTTAAGCAATACAGTTGGAGGAGCGATTTTTGATCATAATGGACTTGTACAAGGAAGTCATTTTCGATGTGGGGAAGTTGGGCATATGACCGTAATCCCGGATGGAAAGAATTGTTATTGTGGAAAAAAAGGTTGTCTGGATGCCTATTGCAGCGCGGCGATTTTGTCGGGTACGACAGAGGGAAAATTAGAAAAGTTTTTTGGATTGCTGGAAAAGAAAGATCAAAAAGCGGTAGAAATGTGGGATGTCTATACAGGCTATTTGGCTGTGGCATTGAATAATATCCATATGCTTCTTGACTGTGATATTATTCTGGGAGGATATGTGGGGAGCTATGCAGAACCTTATTTGTCGGATATATGGAATAAAGTATCGGAACGGAACACATTCACAGAAGATCAGCAATTTGTAACTAGCAGCAGATATAAGGTTGGGGCAGCGGCGCTTGGAGCGGCAGTGGAAGTAATTGAAGATTTCGTAAGACTAATATAAGGGAGATACGGTGTTTCAGAAGGAGATTTCAGAAATGAAGTCTCCTTTTTTTGATGCAGTTTTACTAAAACACAAGATGTGTTTTTAGATATAACGACGAAATAATGCTTGATTATTAGGAGTGTATTGACAGAATTGAAGAGCAGATGTAAAATAAAAAACATAATAAAACTGTTTAATAAAGTATAAATAAAAGTAAGAAAAAAAGGAGAGAAAACATATGGAAGGAAAAATGAAAGTTGCTGTAATGCTGGGAGTTGGAAAGATGGGGTTTGAGGAACGGGATATTCCAAAAGCGAAAGACGACGAGGTACTGGTAAAACTGGAATATGTAGGCATCTGCGGAAGCGACCTGCATTATTATGAAACAGGAGCTATCGGAGATTATGTGGTGAAGCCGCCCTTTGTACTGGGACATGAGCCGGGAGGTACGGTTGTTGAAGTCGGAAAGAATGTAAAACATCTGAAAGTTGGAGACAGAGTTGCACTGGAACCAGGAAAGACTTGCGGCCATTGTGAATTTTGCAAAACGGGGCGCTACAATCTGTGCCCGGATGTGGTGTTTTTTGCGACACCCCCAGTGGACGGTGTATTTCAGGAATATGTTGCCCATGAAGCAGATCTGTGTTTCAAACTGCCGGACAATGTAAGTACATTAGAAGGCGCTTTGATCGAGCCTTTGGCGGTAGGATTCCATGCTGCAATTCAGGGAGAGGCACATCTTGGACAGCGTGCCGTTGTTATGGGGGCAGGCTGCATAGGTCTTGTTTCCATGATGGCATTGAAAGCAAGAGGGGTATCAGAAGTATATGTGGTAGACATTATGGAAAAGCGTCTTGAGAAAGCTCTGGAACTGGGCGCAACGGGAGTGATTAACGGAGCAAAGGAAGATGTTCTGGAACGGGTGAAAGAACTGACAGGTGGAGCCGGTATGGATCTGGTTATTGAAACAGCAGGCACAGAAATTACAACAAGACAGGCAATCCATATGGCGAAGAAAGGATCCAATATCGTTCTTGTGGGATATAGCAAGAGCGGTGAGATGACACTTCCCATGAGTCTTGTGCTGGATAAAGAACTGACTTTTAAAACGGTATTCCGGTACCGCCATATTTATCCGATGGCGATTGATGCGGTTGCGGCAGGAAAGGTAAATCTGAAGGGAATTGTAACGGACGTGTTTGGGCTGGATGAGGCACAGAAAGCGATGGATTACAGCGTGAATAATAAAGCTGATATTGTGAAGGCGGTTATCCGCATTGCGGAATAAGAGAAGAGTCAAAAGCAGAGTTCGGCCAGTATTTATAAATGGTAAAGGGGATTGTAATGGATCAGAAAGATACAAACGTAAAAGTGCCGTTGATTAGTAAAATTGCATACGGTATGGGCGATGTAGGATGTAATTTCAGTTGGATGTTTGTAGGAAATTTCCTGATGATTTTCTATACAGATGTTTTTGGGATTAGTATGGGAGCCGTAGCAGGCTTGATGTTGTTCTCACGATTTTGGGATGCGATTAATGATCCGGTTATTGGCGGGTTAAGTGATAAAACGCATACAAAATGGGGGAGATACAGACCGTGGCTGCTGATTGCGGCACCATTGACAGCAATTGTATTGATTCTGACATTCTGGGCGCATCCGGATTGGCCATCTACTGCCAAGATTATTTATATGGCAATTACTTATTGCATTCTTGTTTTAGGCTATACTTGTGTGAATATTCCTTATGGCACGTTGTGCGGAGCAATGACGCAAAATATAGAGGAACGTGCTAAAATCAATACATTTCGATCTGTCAGCGCAATGATTGCGATTGGTATTATCAATATCGTGACGGTTCCACTGATTGCGGTACTTGGTAATGGAAATGATAAAAGGGGATATTTGCTGATCGCTGTTTTATATGGATGTATTTTTGCGGCATGTCATATCTTCTGCTTCGCTAAAACAAAGGAAGTGGTGGACGTACCGGAGAAAGAAAAAATTCCCTTAAAGGTTCAATTAGGAGCTGTGATAAAGAATCGTCCTTATATGATTGCTGTTGCAGGGCAGTTTCTGTTTGGTGTGACACTTTATGGGAGAAATGCGGATGCATTATACTATTTTACCTATGTGGAGGGGAATAAAGCGCTATTCAGCACCTATTCCATGTTTATCATTCTTCCATCCATTATTGGTGCAGCCTGTTTCCCGTTTGTATTTCGGCTTACAAATAATAAAGGCCAGTCTGCATCCATTTTTGCACTGTTGACGGGAATCAGTATGTTCAGTATGTACTTTTTTACAGTTGGAGAGTCCCCTGTTCCATTTTATGCGTTTTCTTGTCTGGCACAATTTTTCTTTTCGGGTTTTAATACTGCAATCTATGCGATTGTTCCGGACTGTGTGGAGTATGGAGAGTGGAAGACCGGGCTTAGAAATGACGGATTTCAGTATGCATTTATTTCACTGGGAAATAAAATCGGAATGGCGATTGGAACTTCCGTGCTTGCAGGAATTTTAGGTGTGTTCGGATATGCTGCAAACCAGCAGCAGAATGCAGCAGTACTGTCGGTTATCAAGCATTCGTTTACAACGGTTCCGGGGATACTTTGGATTGTAACGGCTGTAGTCTTGTATTTTTATCGGTTAAATAAGAAAACATATAATAAGATTGTGCAGGAAATACAGGTAAGAAAGGGAGGGAGCAATCATGTATGATGTTGTTGCATTAGGCGAACTGCTGGTTGATTTCATTCAAAATGGCAGCAGTTCCAATGGAAATCCGATATTTGAAGCAAATCCGGGAGGAGCGCCATGTAATGTGC
The DNA here is from genome assembly GCA_902362865.1 of Clostridiaceae bacterium. GTDB lineage: Bacteria > Bacillota > Clostridia > Lachnospirales > Lachnospiraceae > Claveliimonas > Claveliimonas acetigenes. The sequence continues at coordinate 21,267 of CABIYE010000026.1, read as the reverse complement.
TGTCAATGTTGGCTGGTTTAGGCTATAAGACTGCTTTTATAGGGAAAGTAGGAGATGACTATTTCGGGAAGATGCTTGGGGGTACGATTAAAAGAATCGGCATTTCTGATAAAGGCTTGATTTATGATAAAGGAGCGAATACTACACTCGCGATTGTACATACGATGGCAGATGGAGACAGGGACTTTTCATTTTATAGAAAACCGGGGGCTGACATCATGCTGGAGGAGAAAGATGTTTGCAAAGAACTGATCGAAAATTGCCGCATTTTTCATTTTGGATCCCTTTCGTTGACAGATGAACCAGCCGCTTCAGCGACAAAGGCTGCAGTTAGATATGCAAAAGAATTAGGAAAGTGGATTTCTTTTGACCCTAATTTAAGAAAACCATTGTGGGCCGATTTGGAGCAGGCAAAGACAGCCATCTGGTATGGAATACGAGAGTGCGACATTCTGAAGATTGCTGACGATGAAATAAAATGGCTCACTGGGACAAATGATTACGATCAGGGCGTAAAGATAATAAGGGAACATTCCAAGGCAAAACTGATTAATGTGACATTAGGTAAAAACGGAAGCATTTCGTATTATTCTAATGAAAAAATCTTTGGGCAGCCGTTTCTTAGCAAAGATACTGTTGATACTACAGGGGCGGGGGATACGTTTTGTGCCAGCGTTCTTGGTTTTATATTGGAGCATGGGTTAGATAATTTGAAAAAGGATCAATTGAAGCAAATGCTGTTGTTTGCAAATGCTGCCGCATCTATTGTTACAACCCGGAAAGGTGCAATTTGTTCTATGCCAAATAAAGAAGAAGTTTGCTCCCTTATTTTTAATCGTATTTGAATGGTGAATCATTAAGTTGGTAATGCGGATTGAAAAAGCGAATAAATGGAAGTGGTTGATGGATTTGCTTTCAGATGGAGTTTACCCCTTTGGATGGAAAAGGGGTGAAAACTCTATCGTCAATTTAACCGGATGTTGGTTATTGTGAATTATTTGCTTTGTAATTTTCTCCCCACTCCCACATTGCATCTAAAATGGGTTTGAGGCTGTAGCCAAGCTCTGTCAGTGTGTATTCTACATGGGGAGGAACTTCCGGGAAAACGGTACGGGTAACCAGACCGCTTTCTTCCATCTGACGAAGCTGCGTAGTCAGAACTTTCTGTGACACATGCCCGATGGATTTTTTTAATTCTCCGAAGCGTTTGGTTCCGGGCAATAAATCCCTCAGGATTAATACTTTCCACTTATCACTGATTAAGGTTAAAGTTGTCTCTACCGGACAATCTGGTAATGTTTTTGCCGGTTTACTGGCAATTTCTTTCGTGGTTTCCATATAATGAACTCCTTTCATAGTATCCTATAGGTAACTATACCACAATATTGTGCGTACTTCACAGAAAAAAGAAGGATTGCTACAATATAATCAACAAAGGCGAAAGCCTAAAAACAAAATAAAATAAATTTGGAGGTAGATCCCATGAAGAAAGTAATTGAATTTTTAAATGAGAACCCGGTTCAGTATCTGGCAACGGTAGGCCGTGACGGAAAGGCAAAATGTCGGCCGTTCATGTTCGCAGGGGAAATGGACGGTAAGCTGTGGTTCTGCACTAACAACACAAAGGATGTTTACAAGGATATGCTGGAGAATCCTGAAATTGAGATTTCTGTTTCCAGTCCGTCTTACGCGTGGATTCGCCTGCATGGCAAGGCGGTATTTGAAAACAACATGGCGGTAAAGGAAATGTGCATCGCAAACCCGATTGTCAAGGGACAGTATCAGACCGCGGATAACCCGATTTTTGAGGTTTTCTATCTGGAAAATCCGCATGGTGTAATCGCAGATTTTTCCGGTAATCCGCCTTATGAATTTTAAGAAAATGTTGATTGATTAAAGTAAAAGAGAAGTAATCTTCGGGGCAAGGTGTAATCCCTGACCGGCAGTAAAGTCTGCGAACCGCTGGTAAACGGCTGATGTGGTGAAATTCCACTACCGACGGTAAAAGTCCGGATGGAAGAAGATATGACAGGAGAAGCCCCGCAGAAAAAAGAACCTGCGGGGTTCTTCTCTTAATCCAAATCATATCTCAAAGAGGAGAATTATGAGTAAGACAATTTCATTATCAGTAAAAAAACAGAATACAACGCCGACAGTAAGAAAAGTCACTATGACGGCCATGCTTGCCGCAATATCGTATATTATGGCCTTTGCGGAATTTTCGGTTCCGCTTATGTCCGATTTCCTGCATTGCCGGGAGCGTAGTCATGGGGATTACGGCAGCGATTGCAAATTATTTTATTCTGCTTCCTATGTTTGAAGTGTTTATGCCAATAAATCAGCTCATTGAATCTTTCGGAATGTTTCTTCCGTTTATCAATATTCTGGATATATTTCTGAAAATCCTTGTAGGTCCGTCCAACGCGAAATTCTTTTGCTGTAAGGCTAATCTGGGTTATTTTTTTCGTGGTTTACATTATAATTGTACCATCGGTGTTGTTGCCCCGGTATACGGGCATGAAGTGCCGCCTATGGTTAAGGAATTTTTGGAAAAAGGCGCTTTTTTTCAGAGGTCACGGATACAGACCGTGCTGCACACCAACAGTTCCTTAACCGCATGAGCCGGATGCCCGCAGATGCATGGCAGCATCTTCTTCGGATAACGGAAGGTTGTGTTGGCTGCGGTATCTGTGAAAGGGTATGCCCTTCTTTCTCCATTCATATGGCAGATGGAAAAGTAGTGCATATTTCGGGAAATTGCCAGACCTGCCTGGCCTGTGCACATGCCTGTCCGCAGAAGGCAATTCGGCTTACGATTCCGGAGGTAAATCCGGCTGCCCGTTATCGTAATGAGCATATTTCCCTTGGTGAGATTATGGAAGCAAATTGCCAGTTGTCACAGGAAAGTGAGGTAGTGAAATGAACGATGAAGTGAAAAAGAAAAGAGAACCTTCTATTTATTTGATGACGTAGAAAGTACTCTGCAAAATACTGACCCGGAATGTGTAGATATTGTAGCAAATTTTTCTCAGATGGTATAAAAATATTCCCAAAGGAAAGTATTCTGGCTTTCGGAACATGATGCGGATCATCAATCTTTTAACGCTGCTCTGTATGTTAACAGCCATGGGAACAGGAATCTATCTGTCCCAGAGCGTTTTTGCACCCTTGTTGGGAATGAGAGAGGCATATGTAATCCGGCCATGGCAGGTGGCTGCGGGTGCATGGGGAATGATCCTGGTATCTTTTCATGGAGGCATGCATATCCGAATTTCCGGGAAGAAAAAGCCTTTTATTTCTTACTTTAGTGATGTCTTTTGGCTTCGTGCTGGCCGCCTGTGGCAACAGCAATTCTTCCGCAGAAACATCTTCTGCGGCGGATGAAACTGTAAGTGAGGAACCTGCAGAAGAACAGGAGACAACAGATACAAATGGTGAAAATGTTTTGATTGCATATTTCTCCTATACAGGAAATACGGAGGAAGTAGCGCAGATGATTGCGGAATATACCGGTGGAGATCTGGCGGAGATTCAGCGGGCTGAGGAATATGGGGATTTACAGGAAGAAGCGGAAACTGAAATTCTGGATGGCGTACACCCGGAGATTACTGTATCCGTGGATAATGTCGAGGAATATGACACGATCTTCGTGGGATATCCCATCTGGCTTGCGTACCATAAATTGATACAATGCACCCTTTGAGCGTTTGAGGGTGCATTTTTAACGATTACCCATACTCAAAAAACGATAGGGTGCATTTGCCTCGGATTTATGGTATTCTATGGTAAAACACAGAGATAAAATATGATTTTCAGGAAAGGTGAGGTATTGATTATGAGCAAAGTATTAGTAGCGTATTTCAGTGCCAGTGGCGTAACAGCGAAACTGGCAGAACGGCTTGCAAAAGCAATCGGAGCAGATTTACATGAGATTCAGCCGGAGGTTCCATACACGGACGCTGATCTGGACTGGATGAATAAAAAGAGCCGCAGCAGTGTGGAAATGAATGATAAGTCATTCCGGCCCACTGTTGCAAATAAAGTGGAAAACATGGAGATGTATTCCTTGATTTTCACAGCCTTCCCTATCTGGTGGTACGTCGCCCCGACTATTGTGAACACGTTTCTGGAGCAATACGATCTGACTGGAAAGACGATTATTCCTCTGGCAACTTCAGGTAGCAGCGGTATGGGGAACACAAACAAGGAACTGGCGGTTTCTTATCCGGGAGCAGAATTAAAGGAAGGAAAGCGATTCCCTGCGGACGCAAGTGCGGAAGAACTGAAAGCATGGGCAGAAGGGTTCGGCATTTAAAGAAAAGACCGATAAACTTATCAATATAGACCCATAAAGTTATCTTCCATGACAACGAATAATAAGAAATCTATGGTAACATCCTACCCGTAGTGGTAAATTATTCTACAGGAAAGGGTGCGAATCATGGAAAACGAAATATATGAAAAAGACTATGGAGAAGAATTCCGGGAGCGAAGCGATAAGTCAGAGGGGAAGGATTTTCTGGACACGTTGATGGAGGTTGGGTTCTTTCAGAAGTACCAAGAAGAAATGAATAAAATACCAAAGCGTGTGGTTCCAAAGGAAAAAGCAGATTATGAATATCTGCTTGGGGAGTGTGATGCTTATGTCCGGCAGTTCGGAGGAAGAATCCGGGGCGAGGTGGATTATCAGAAATGGCAGACGACCATTGATCTGTACCTGGAGCATTTTGAGTTCTGTGACCGGGAGGCGTTGACGCTGTTAAAGGAAATCGCAGAGCGGGCGGAGAACGTGACGTTTTCTATTAAGGATGGGCTGCTCCGGATGTCGGTGTTCATTGGGTATTTTGATGAGGTGTATTAAAATAAAGGCTGCTGGCACATGGGAAAGCTTCATGTATCAGCAGTCTGCTTAAAGAGCGTTTTGCAAAATGACGGGGATAGCTGTTATTCTTTGTTGGCGGGGTCGAATTTGTATCCATATCCAACTACAGTTTTAATGAAATTCAACCCATCTTCGTATGCTGCAGTTTTCTTCCTCACTTGAAAAACTGTGTTTTCCACAGCATGGAAGTGGTCGTTTGCTGCTTCGTGCCAGACCGATTCATAAATCTGTTCCTTTGTGAAGATAATGTCAGGGCTGGAATAGAGCAGATATAAAACATCAAATTCTTTTGGAGATAAGTATAAAGCGTGGTTGTCAATTTTCACCTCATGTTTTTGAGCGTTCATATAAAGCCGTGAGCTGATCCGCCGGATGCCATAAAACTCTTGCACAGCAATACAGTCCAGACGGATTTGTTCCAGTAGCAGGGTAAGATTGTCAAATTTCTGCGGAGTGCGCAGCCTTTTCATAAGTTGAATCTCCATCTCCAATCCATAGATATCCTTATTGAAATTCAGGAGATGGGTTTCCACAGATATTTTTTTATCATTGCTGATGGTAGGCTGGGGACCAATGTGCGTAATGCCGTAGTAGGTTTTATTTTCCAAAGTGGCTGTGGCAATATAAACGCCTTCGGGAGGAAGGGCTTTTTTGTCTGCGATTTTTAGATTTGCAGTCGGCATTCCAATTAGTTTTCCAATTCCACGTCCGTGTATGATGGTTCCTGCTGTTACAAAAACGGGGACAGGGCTGTTTGATTTTTCCATAGACTTTGACCTCATATGATTTCATTCATGGACAGAATGAATAATGTACAGGTGACAATAACGAGCATTGAAAAAAGGAATAATCCAAGATGTCTCTTGCCAGAGGCATTGACGGGGGTGGCAAGGTATCCTGCTTTTCTCAGCGCTGTTATCACTGGTTTATATAGCAGAAACGTGAATCCAGAATTCAGTCCTGCCTTTAAGAGATTATATGGAAGAAATGCCGGGAGCAGCAGTCTGGCAACGGCTTCTCTGGGGTATCCCATATAAAACGGAGTGATGAGGTAATTCCACAGCAGCATGACAACAACCATTGTAAGGCTGCCAACGAACAATCCGGTAACAGCGCCTGCTAACGTATGCTTCTTTTTATAAATCAAAGAGGTGGTGCAGGCAAAGGAGCAGGTGGATAAGATATTCATTAAGCACCCTAATATGCCGGTTTCACTTATGGTTAACATTTCAATCAGAGATACAATGACGGACACAAAGCAAGAGGTCATCGGTCCCCAGATCAGACCTCCTAATGTGATGATGACATCTTTGGGATCGTACTTCAGAAAAAGCACGACGGGTATCCGACAGGCAGCAACGGCTATGTAGGCGATGGCGCACAGCATGGCAGTTGAGGTAAGCATTTTTGTTCTTGTATTCATTCAGATTTTCTCCTTGAAAAAAATTAACACCTTAAAGAATGTCTTTCAGGTGTTAAGGAATATTTACAGAATATCAAGAAACATATATTCTGTGATATGCACGATCTTCTTCTATCCAGGCTATACTGTTGGTTTTGGAATTGCACCAAATCATGCACATATGTGCTTGCGGACTGTACCGCCAATCGGGAATTCTTGCCCATTGGATATCTTTTATCCAATAAGAGTCACCCTGCCCTGAAGACTTCTTATTCAGCTGTCGGAATCAATCATACCTCTTAAAATGCTGTAAGGCAATAGAAGAAGGGGATTTCGGAAGTATTTCGGAAGTATCAGAAGATGGAGTGGATATAGGAAAAAGATACTTCCATGGCGGATTCTTTTTAAGGGATTATTACTATCGCAGTAAAGGTATACTGCCTGTGAGCTCATTGACCTTTTTCTTAGGACCGCAGATATCAAGACCAGAGTATTGCAGGGTGCTTTCTGGTACGTTCCCCATCTTAGAAATAAATTCATCATAGGTTTTACAGCCCTGTGCCAGATCGGAAAAATCAACTACGGTCAAATCCTGAAAGTCGGGTTGATAGAGCTTCTCACGGATTGCTTTGATGATTTCCGGTGAACCTTTCAAAATTGGCACGGGGAACTCAATGATGCCGAGATGCTCGTTTCCACTCTGGTCTGTGACATTTGCACCGACCACCTCCGGCATCTCTTTTCCCAGGGTGATTCCCATGATAGCCGCTGTATTTGCGATAATACCAAGCGGCAGATTCTCGTCAATGATCATGACGCATTTTTCATTCTGTAAATCCATTTCAGATTTCCTCTTTGTTTTCACTTTTATGCAAATAATAGCGAAAAGATTTTACAATATAATCACAACTGCCTGTCCCGTATTTGGTGTCGGTTACTGTTTTTAGATAATCATTGGAATAGAGTTCGATAATCATTTTGCAATAGCTGTCCTCTGTACCAATTAATTGAGCTGTTGAGGAATTTCCATAAGCATGAGCAATAATATCTTTCACTAGATTCTGTACGTTGTCCGTAGCAACATTTTCCCCTTTATGGCGGGCTAATTCAAGGAATCTGTCCTCTGCTCTCATTTCTTCTGGTATTTGTGCATACCAGTTTTCCATGATATCAGAGAAATGTTCTAAGTTATGCTTCATGGCTTCCGTATATTTTTCTATACTTCCAAATTGTTTAATAGCAAGTTTCGCTACCTCGGATTCATCATCTTTGATTTTCTGAATGAACATATCAAAATTTTCAACACTTCCCCAGTGCTTGATAACTTCCTCTGTCTGATTGGACTTAAAATCCTCCAAAGTATGGATATAATCGGATAAATCAAATTCTTTAAAACTCATACATTGCTCTCCTTTCTCTAAGCGGCTAAGAAGCTGTATGAGCCTGTCTGTCCGATTGCGCTTTAGGAGAAGCAACTCTTTTTGCTTTTTGAAAGCGGCAATCCTGTCGAAGTCGGGTTTTTCAATAATTTCCCGAATATCCTTTAGTTTAAAGTCTAATTCCCTGAAAAACAGGATTTGCTGCAGCTTTTGCAATGCTTCATCATCATATAAGCGATAGCCGGACTGTGTTAGTTCACTTGGTTTTAACAGTCCGATTTCATCATAGTATTGCAGCGTGCGTATACTAATACCTGTTAATTCTGCGACTTGGCTTATGGTTCTCATACTTACCAGCTCCTTTGATTTGTGGAGAAGCAAGATAGAGATTGCCGGCATGTATCTATTCTGCTTCCATGAGAATAGAATACAGTATCACGTTACGTTGGAGTCAATAGTTTTTTGCTATTTTTGTTCTTGCTATTTTTCTGTATATATTTTTACTGCTTTATTTGTGTAATAAAACGGAAAATGCGGTTGTACCTTTTCGCAAAAGAGGAAATATGGGCTGATAGTGAACATCTGGAAATAGATGGGCTATCGGCTCCTTTTTATATTCGTGAGGATGGAGTTGAGATAAAACGCTTTCAGAGGTAAGATAAATTCAGCAAAATTTATTATCATCGTGAGGTTTTGGTGACATTTGGTTGATACTATAAAAGAAAAAGGATGTGGTTTTATGCGAATATTAGTGGTCGAAGATGATCGGCTTTTAAATAGTACGCTCTGTTACAATTTGACTACGGCTGGCTATCTGGTGGAAGCAGCTTTGACAAAAGCGAATGCAATTGGACAGACTGAAAAACAGAATTATGAATTGATTGTATTGGATGTCAATTTGCCAGATGGAAATGGATTTGATTTTTGCAGGGAAATTAAAGAGCGCCGTCCCGATACGGCGGTCATTTTCCTAACCGCAAACGATATGGAAAGCGATATGCTCAAAGGTTTTGAATTGGGCGCGGATGATTATGTCACAAAACCGTTTCCAATCAGCGTATTTCAAAAGAAAGTATCTGCATTACTGTCCCGCATTACAAGACAATCTGGCGGTGACTTTTATGACGATGGAAACCTGCTTATCAATTTTTCAGAATTGACAGCAGCACTTGCAGGTCAGGTGGTCACATTCACACCATTGGAGTATCGTCTGTTAAAATTGCTGACAAGTAACTCAAAGCAAGTGCTGACTCGTGGACAGCTTTTAGAAAAATTGTGGGATGCGGAGGAGAACTATGTGGATGAACACGCCCTTACCTCTGCAATCAGCCGGATCAGAGGAAAAATTGAGGTCAACGGATACCAATATATAAAAACAGTCTATGGCATGGGATATATGTGGATTGGAGGGCTGAAAAAATGAATACGCAAAAACTCTCAGTCAATAGAGCCTGTGTTGCGATAGTGGCTTTTCTTATATCGCTCTCGGCAGTACAGTTTTGTATCCTTTATTTGCTGATCGATAGCCGAATGCTAATACTATGTGGTCTGCTTTATATTGTGCTTGTTCTGCTTAGTGTTTTCGTGTTTATTTCAATTATACGCCGGAAACTTGTTCTGTTCTCTGATACATTTTGTGAATTACTGGATAATATGATGACCGGTGAAATGGAGCCGTTGCAGGCCACAGAGGAAGAAAGTCTGTTTTATAAAATCAACCATCGTCTGGTGCGGCTTTATGAAGTTATGATGGAAAACAGAAACAGTGTCGCAAAGGAGAGAGCTGATCTGCAGGAGTTGATTTCAGACATTTCCCACCAAGTAAAAACTCCAATCACAAATTTAAAAATGGTAAATGCCATATTACTTGAACAGTCCATGCCAGAAGAAAGATATAAAAGATTTTTAAGGGATAGCGGGGTTCAGCTTGATAAACTGGATTTTCTTATGCAGGCTATGATTAAGACATCCCGCCTGGAAACTGGTGTTATTTCATTGGAAAAGAAAGCGCAGCCGATTTATGACACACTGGCGGCGGCATTAGGCGGGATTTTGCTGAATGCAGAAAAGAAAAATATCCATATCAGCGTTGAGTGTCCGGAAGATCTGAAAGTTTCCCATGATAGAAAATGGACAAGTGAAGCACTGTTCAATATTCTGGATAATGCGGTCAAGTACACACCAGATGACGGTAATATTTATATAACTGTTGCAAGTTGGGAGTTTTACTTGAAGATTGATATTGCTGACACGGGAAAAGGCATTCCAGAAAAGCTGCATGGTACGATTTTCAAAAGGTTTTACCGTGAGGATGAAGTACACGATATAGAAGGAATTGGTATCGGTCTGTATCTAGCACGTGAGATCATCGCCATGCAGGGCGGATATATCAAGGTGGCATCAGAGGTAGGCAAAGGCTCTACATTTTCAATTTTTCTCCCGCATAAATGAAATGTCACGAGATTGTGACATTTCAAGGGGGATAATCAGATGGTTGGTGACATTTCTGTGAGGATTGGTTGTTACAATGGGCCTATTAAACGAAAGGATGGTATTCATATGAATATTTTAGAAACGGCTAATCTTAAAAAATATTATGGCACCGAGCCGAATATCACAAAGGCATTGGATGGTGTAACGCTTTCAATCGAACAGGGGGAATTTGTTGCGATTGTGGGAACCTCCGGTAGCGGCAAGTCTACATTGCTCAATATGATGGGCGGCCTGGATGTACCGACTTCCGGCAGCGTTAAGGTAAAAGGAAAAGAATTGTCTCATATGAAAGATGAGCAGCTTACCATCTTCCGCAGAAGGAACATTGGTTTCGTGTTTCAGAATTATAATCTTGTCCCCATATTGAATGTATATGAAAATATTGTTCTTCCGGTTGAACTGGATGGCGATACGGTAGACAAAGTTTTTCTGAATGAGGTTGTGCGAATGTTGGCATTAAGTGATAAGCTGGATAATATGCCTAATAGTTTGTCTGGTGGCCAGCAGCAGCGTGTCGCTATTGCCCGCGCTCTCGTGTCGAAACCAGCCATTGTTCTCGCTGACGAGCCTACGGGAAATCTCGACAGCCGGACAAGTGGGGATGTTTTGGGGCTTTTGAAAGCCACCAGCAATAAATTTAATCAGACACTTGTGATGATTACGCATAATAATGAAATTGCCCAGCTTGCGGATCGCATTATCCGTATTGAGGATGGCAGGATTTTAGAGTGACAGGGGGTGTAAACCGTGAATGACCTTTTATTTGGTAATAACAATCAGGCGGTAATCAGAAAGCTGGCGGATAGAAGTATTAAGTCAGATAAAAGGAGCAGGGCATTTCTTCTCCTTACAATTGCACTCGCTGTTTGCATGGTTTTTTCTATCTTTTTAGTTTCTACTGGAACGCAGGAGGAATATAAAAATATGCAGCGGGGTAAAGCTCAGATTGGTATTTTAGGAATTACGGATGAACAATTAGCTTTACTACGTCAAAATGAAAATGTTTCATGGGTTGGAGAATACTCTGCGATTGGACTGTTTTATGAGGAAGGCAAGACGATCACTGTTGCCTATGGAAATGAAGAATATTTTCTTCAACAGGAGAAAATAACATTTCAAGGAAATATACCTCAGAGTAAAAATGAAATTATGCTACCTCAGAATTATTTGGATTTTCTTGGCGAAGCATATAAACCTGGTGACACGATTTTGCTAGATTTAACTGGAACAGGACATGAAGCATATTATACGCTTTCAGCTATATTGGATGAGGACAAAGAGAGCAACGGTTACTTTGTCTATGTGAGCAAAGAACTGGCACATGACCTGGCAGGAGATACTTTTCAGGTTACAGGATATACGAGGCTTAACACGGATGCAATTGATTCAGCGTCTATTCTTGATTTTTCTAATAGGGCAATAAAGGATACGGGTATTGAAGAAGGGCAGGTAAACCTAACGGAGTATTTTGCTGTTATGTCTGGTGCGATAAAATCGGGGATGCCTATTCCAGTGCCGTTGCTGGCTGCATTAACTGCTGTATTGGCTGCAACAATTGTTTATGGCGTTTTTTATAGCAAGATTACAAAAAATGTTCAAATGCTTGGACAACTTCGGACAATTGGAATGACAAAGCGCCAGATAAAAAGAATGGCAGGAAAGGAAGGACGCAAATATGCAATAAGGGGTATTCCTTTGGGGCTGCTGTGTGGTGTGTTGATTGGATTTATCGGATGTCCAGATGGATTCCGGTTGAAAACAGCAATCTTTTATGCCGCCGTGATTAGCGTAATGGCTTTTATAACAGTAAATATTGCTATATTTAAACCTGTCCGTGTTGCAATGAATATCTCTCCAGTAGAGGGAAGTAAATATATTATGTATGCAGGGAAAAAGAAACGGAGCCGTAAACTACACAGAAAACTTACACCATTCAATTTGGCAAAGATAAACATTCAGAGAAATAAGCAAAAAGCTGTTCTTACGATTCTAATGCTCGGATTGAGTGGGGCGATTTTATTAGTTACTGCTACTGTTGCGGGTTCTATTGATCCGGAGAAGCAGGCAAAGTTCAAATACTATCCTATCGGTGAAATTCAGATACAAGTAAAAAATACTATAGGAAGTTCTTTTGATAAAGAAGCAGAACCATATGGAAGTTCAAAATTGCAGCTAGAAGGAAATCCACTGGCGGAACAAGCGTTGATGCAGGAGTTGATAAAGATAGATGGAGTAGAAAAAATCACTTCCTCCGATTGCGTTTATATGACGATCACATTTCCAGGCGGAAACGGCTCCATCACAAGCATTTCAAATTTCTTTCCGACACTAAATAAGGAACAGATAGAAGAAAAACAGTTTGTTTTGTCTTCTGGAACTGTGAATTACAATGATATGGTCGCACAGAATGGAATACTGGTTGCAGAGGATATTGCTAAAGTGGGGGATACACTAAAAATAGAAGGCAGGGCCTCAGATGGTAGCACGTATGCGGTGGAAGCTGTTGTTGTCGGCACATACAATAGAGCTAGTCTGATGGAAAGCAGCCCAGTAATTCCTGGCAGTCCTTATTTTATTATGGCATATGATACTGCTAAAAAATTGACTGGTATTATAGACCAAACAGGCGTACTAACACTTGAAGTATCGGATGAACATTTGGAAGATGTCTTGTCCGCAGTTCAGAAAATTGCGGATGAAAATGGAAAAATTGAAGTGAACACAATCAAACAGACAATATCAAGTATTCAAAAGTATTACGATCCATCCATAAAAACCTTTTATATGATTTCAGCAATTTTGTTCGTTTTTGGAGCAATAAGCCTTATGAATATGCTGATGGTGGACTTTCAGAATAGAAAGCGTGAGTTTGGGTTGTTTGAGGCTGTGGGGACAACACAAAATCAACTTAAAGGAATGCTGAATAGAGAGATTGGTATTTATCTTTCCGGTTCACTGATAATTTCCCTTTTGGGAGGCAGTGTTTTAAGTGTCATTGTATGCGGACAACTGGATGCTGTAAATCATTGCATTACTCTAAAACTTCCGTGGATATTTCTGTTGTTACTGATTGCTGTACTGATGGTAATATATTTTGTTTTTTCAATGTATGCAAAATCGGAGTTGAAGAAAACGAGTATTCTTTCTGCTATACGAGATGAGTAAATGTTAAGCCACCGAGTTTTGACTCAAACTGAATCATAGGGGGTGATAACTAATAGGAAAAATCCTCATACTAGCATTTTCGGATTCGGAAGAACCCATCATGGATAAAATCCTCACTGCAGTGGAAGGCGAGCCGACAATGGAACATATCTCAAATCCTTATAATCCATCTGTCCTCACTTTCCCCAACCTGGAAATCCGCATCAACGAACAGATTATCTACCACGATAACCACCCCGTCCCTCTCACCCACCATGAGTTCTTCACACTGCTTTACCTAGCCCAACATCCATCTTGGGTTCTTAGCAAAGAGCAGATCTACGAAGCGGTCTGGAAAGAGAACCCGGAGCATTGCGGGGCGGCGGTGGCGAATGTGGTGTATTCCCTTAGACGAAAGATCGGGGACGCGTACATAGAAACAGTGGTTGGGAGTGGGTATAAGTTTCAGATTGTGTGATTGTGAGCCGATAGCAGGCATTTGGAAACAGATGCGACTATCGGCTCTAGTGTTGTGTTAATGATTAGAGAGTTGAGATAACCAGCTTTTAGAGGTAAAATAAAAGAACCAGAATGTTTGCTTGAGATAAATCAAGTCGAATGGAAGAAAAGCTATTAAGGGGGAAATACCCTTCGGGTATACCAGTGTGCGTTGAAAATACACGCAATAAGGAGAAAATCAATGACCACCATATATTATGTTGAGGATGATCGGGATATTGCGGAGAATGTAAAAACATATCTGCAAATCCGGCAGATGGAAGTACATTTATTTTATAGTATCGCTGATGCGAAACAAGCATTGCTGAGAAAATGTCCAGACCTCCTTTTGTTGGATCGGAATATGCCGGATGGAAATGGGGATGAATTGTGTAAATGGATTCGCCGCTTATGGGGAAATCAGCTTCCGATTCTTTATTTAACGGTTCGGGGGGAAACAGCAGATATTGTTCAGGGATTTCAGGATGGAGCGGATGATTATGTGGTAAAACCGTTTGAGTTGGAAGTGTTGTATTCCCGTATTCTGGCATTGCTGCGCCGGAGTGGGCAAACAAAGGAAACCCGGCTTTTCTGCGATCATCTTTCGCTTGACACAGATAAAATGTCTGTTTTTTGGGAACAGGAAGAAATTCTGTTGAGTCAGCCGGAATATCAGTTGCTCCTTCTGCTGATGAAGAACAAAGGGAAAACGGTAACCAGAAGACAGCTATTGGAACAGGTGTGGGACAGTAACGGAAATTATGTGAATGACAATACATTGACCGTGACAATGAAGCGCCTGCGGGAGAAATTACACAATCCAACCTGCCTGAAAACCATACGCAGTTTTGGGTATCGACTGGAGGAGAGCATATGACAGAGATAAGGAAACAAAGACTAACGGTTTTGATTCCGGTGCTGGTGTGCGTTGTCAGTATCATTGGTATAACAGTTTTCTGGCAGTATGAATACCGGCAGACTGCCTTTGAGCATGTGTCCCAATTTTGTGAGATTATCATAGAAAACCATCCGGAAGGAGAGGAGCAGGTGCTTTCTGCGTTGAAACAATATCATACGCTGGCAGAGCAGGAAGTGAAAGGAAATCAGTTCCTGAAGCAGTATGGATATCGAAATAATGAATTCTGCGAAGGTGTTCCGTGGAACTTTTTCATTCCTTCTGTAATTTTAATATTTCTGGTGATCTGTGGATTTCTGCTTACTGTATGGCGTATGAATAAACGTAATCGAATGAGAATAGAGGAACTGACGAGTTATTTGGAGCAGGTCAATGTTGGTGCTGCCGGAACAGTCATACAGGTGAAAGAAGATGAATTTTCCCATCTCCAGGATGAAATATATAAGACAGTTACATCTCTGTATCAGACAAGGGAGGCAGCGGTGCAGGCAAAAGTGAATTTTGCAGATAATCTGGCAAATATAGCCCATCAATTAAAGACACCGATTACTTCCGCCTTTCTTTCTTTGCAGCTTATGAAGAATACAACACCGAATATTTATGGAGAACAGATCGAGAGACAGTTGGATCGGTTGAACAGATTAGAAGAATCATTGTTGACGCTTTCTAAGATTGACGCTGGGACTTTACATATGGAATTTTCACAGGTGGACATCTATACTGCTTTGAACCTTGCAGCGGAGAACCTGAATGATCTACTGTTGAAAGAGAATGTTTCTGTGGATATTCCAGATCATGGGTGCATTGAAATCTATGGAGACATGGAGTGGATAATGGAAGCCCTTATGAATCTGATGAAAAATTGCATGGAGCATTCTAAGCATGGAGGAACGATACATTGTGATTATTCCAGCAATCCGCTTTATGCGGAGATCTTGATATGGGATGATGGAGAGGGTTTTCAGGCAGAAGATATACCACACCTTTTTGAGCGGTTTTATCGGGGGAAAGGTGCTGCCGGAAATGGAATAGGGATCGGATTGTCCCTGGCGCATTCTATTTTTGAGCTGCAAAACGGCAATATCACTGCCCGGAATCTGCCAGAAGGCGGAGCGTGTTTTGAAATAAGGGTGTACAGTCACTGAGATGTCACTTTCCTTTGTTATAATATGACTTGTAAGGAGGATGCTCTGCATACAGAAGTATGCTGTGCAAGTCAACGAGGAAAATGCAAAGCATTTTTTTTGAGTGGCAGTGAATGCCAGCCTATAACAAGAAGGAGAGGACGTCATGGAAATATTAAAATGCGAAGGGGTCCGAAAAGTATATGGTTCGGGCAATAATCAGGTTACGGCTTTAGACAGGATTGATTTGTCTGTGGAGAAAGGAGAGTTTGTTGCTATTGTAGGCGCATCTGGTTCAGGAAAATCTACGCTTTTGCATATTCTTGGAAGTGTGGATCAGCCGACAGAAGGAAAAGTTGTAGTGGAAGGAACAGATATTTCTACCATGAACCGGACACAGTCGGCTATTTTCCGGAGAAGGAAAGTGGGGCTGGTCTATCAGTTTTATAATCTGATTCCTACGCTTACCGTTCGGAAGAATATCCTCATGCCGCTTTCTCTGGACAAAAGGAAACCGAACCAGGAGTATTTCGAGCAGGTCATAAACACATTGGGCATTGCTGATAAGCTGGACTTTCTTCCAAACCAGCTATCCGGCGGACAACAGCAGCGGGCAGCCATAGCAAGGTCTTTGATCTACCGGCCAGCTCTTTTACTCGCTGATGAGCCGACTGGGAATCTGGATCAGAAAAACTCAAAGGAAATCATTGATATGCTGAAATTGTCTAACCGCAATTTGAACCAGACAATTCTGCTGATTACTCATGATGAAAAGATCGCGCTGGAAGCAGACCGTATTGTAACAATAGAGGACGGGCGCATTATCAGTGATCAGAAACGGGGGTAAGCAAAATGTGGAAAGATTACTCGGCAAGTTTTATTAAACAGAACCGCGCTTCCAGTATATCTATCATGGTTGCTGCATTCATCTCGGCGCTGTTTTTGTCTTTACTGTGCAGCCTTTTTTTCAATTTCTGGAACTATGATGTGGAACAGATTGTTTTAGAAGAAGGCGGCTGGCAGGGGCGTATCACAGGTAAGATTGATGAAGATGATCTGGCCATGATACAGAATTTTGCAAACGTGGAGAGCGCATCAGTCAATGAAGAACTATCGGAAGAACCGGAAATAGTGGTAGATGTGTATTTTCAAAATACCAGAACCATTTACCGGGATATGCCGCTCATCACAAAGAAACTCGGGTTAGATGCAAATGCGGCATCCTATCATGAACTGCTGCTATCCAGATATCTGATCCACGATCCGCAGGATGCAGAACCACCGCTTCTGATGGCATTTTATCTGATGATACTGATGATCATGTCTCTGGCATTGATTCTGATTATCCACAATTCTTTTGCGGTGACCATGAATGCGAGGATTCATCAGTTTGGGATTTTTTCCAGTATTGGGGCTACACCGGGACAGATCCGCACCTGTCTGATGCAGGAGGCAGCAGCACTTTGTGCAGTGCCGATACTGGTTGGGAGCATCATTGGGATTGCTCTTAGCTTTGGAGTGATTCAAGCAATTAATTTATTGGCGGCAGATGTGGTCGGACGGCATGAAGCAGTTTTCAAGTACCATCCTCTGATATTTGTGATTACCATTCTGGTATCCGTACTGACTGTATTTATTTCTGCATGGCTGCCAGCGAAGAAGTTAAGCGGACTGACGCCGCTTGAGGCGATACGAAATACAGGTGAACTGCGGCTGAAAAAGAAAAAACATTCCCGTATCCTCTCCTTGCTGTTTGGAGTGGAAGGTGAACTGGCCGGTAATGCATTGAAAGCACAGAAGAAAGCACTTCGCACATCCACACTGTCTTTGACCCTTTCATTCCTGGGATTTACCGTTATGCTGTGCTTTTTTACCCTTTCTGGTATCAGCACAAACCATACCTATTTTGAAAGATATCAGGACGCGTGGGATGTGATGGTAACAGTGAAAGACACAGGAATAGAGAATATAGAGCAGGCGGAAGAAATCAACGAATTACAGGGAGTAAAGAGCAGCATTGTGTATCAGAAAGCTGAGGCAGTATGCTTCATTCCAGAAACGTATATCAGTGAGGAAGTGAATACACTGGGCGGTCTGGGAGCAGTGGCAGGCAGTTCCGTAACTGTGGGAGATGGTTCCTATTTGGTAAAGGCTCCTATTGTGATTATGGATGATGCAGGTTTTAAAGCGTATTGTGAGCAGATTGGCATAACGTCAGAAGGTGCCGGAAGTGTTGTACTGAACCGTATCTGGGACAGTGTAAACAGCAATTTCCGATACAAAGAATATGTTCCCTTTATCAAAGAGGAGCAGAGTACAATCGTCTTACAGAACGCCGGGCAGGGAGAAAATTCAGTAGAACTTCCAGTGCTTGGGTTTACACAGGAAAGTCCGGTTTTAAGGGAAGAGTATGCGAACTATACGCTGGTGCAGTTCATTCCCCTGTCTATGTGGAAAAAAATCGCCGGACAGATTGGAAATCCAGAGGCAGATACCTACATCCGGGTACTTGCCGAGGACGGAATAACGCTTACGGAATTAAATGCATTAGAGAAAGATATCGTACAGGTTATCGGCCGTGAATTTACGGTAGAAAGTGAAAACCGTATCCAGGAAAAAGTATCAGACGAGAATATGCAGAAAGGCGCCATGCTGATTTTGGGAGCGTTCTGTGCTTTGCTTGCTGTCATTGGAATTGCAAATGTATTCTCTAATACATTGGGGTTTCTGCGTCAGAGAAAGAGGGAATTTGCACAGTATATGTCCGTTGGTATGACGCCAGAAAGTATGCGGAAAATGTTCTGCATTGAAGCATTGGTTATTGCCGGCCGTCCATTACTGATTACTTTGCCGCTCACAGTATTGTCTGTTGGTTTTATGATAACTGCAAGCTATCTGAATCCGATGGAATTTTTGGTGAAGGTTCCGATTGTGCCGATTGTAATATTTATTCTGGCTATTTTCGGATTTGTTGCCCTGGCTTATTATATTGGCGGAAAACGGATGATGAATTGCAGCATGGTAGATGCTTTAAGAAATGACAGTGTAGGATAATATGCTTTGGACAGGAAATGATGGAGTGATGGCATGGGAAAATAATGGTTGTAACTTTTTCTGATTCAGAAGAGCATATGATACAAAAGATTATGGATGTTTTAAGGGATGAGCCAGCAGTGGAACATTCCTTAGAACCATCTTATGCTTCAAATGTTCTTACTTTTTCTGGTTTGGTAGTTCACATGAAGGAGCAGACTGTTTACAAAAATGGAGAGGAGGTATCACTGACGCATCATGAGTTTTTCACATTGGCTTATCTGATTCAACATCCGGGATGGGTGTTTTCCAAAGAGCAAATTTATGAAGAAGTCTGGAAAGAGAACCCGGAGCATTGTGGGGCGGCTGTGGCAAATGTGATAAGCCAGATCAGAAGGAAGTTAGGAGAAGGATATATTAAGACGGTGATTGGCAGCGGCTATAAGTTCGAGCAGTAGAATAGAAAATCGAGAAATATGACTGTGGGAGCTAATTTAGAGAAAAATATGGGAGGGAATATTGCATGGGAAAAATATTTATTATACTTATGATTTGTTATATGGGTATTTTCCATATCTCCAGTGTTTCGCAAGTGCATTCTAATGAGACATCAAATGAAAGCGTTATAAGTGAATTTGAATCACTGCCTTTTCAGGTGGTAGTGGATAAAACCTCTTTGGAAACCGGGCAATCTGAAAAAGTGACCTGTTATGTTGTATCGGCAGTTGATGATTTTAGTTATAGTGTTTTCGCAGAAAATGGTAAAATTAGCAACAAACATTTATCATCTTTTGATTATTCTAAACCGGGGGAGGAACTTACAGATACGCTTAACGTTGAGTGTGTAGATAAAACGACAGGACAGGAATATTATTTCTCTATTACGTTGTTTTTTTCTGACCATACGTCAATAAATGAATTAGATGATTTGTATATAAATGATTAGTTTGATATCCATCCTGGGTTCTCTCACAATCCATGATCTACGAAGAAGTATGGAAAGCACCTCCAGAGCATTGCGGGGCGGCGGTGACGAATGTAATAAGCCAGATCAGGCGGAAGATCGGAGATGGGTATATAGAGACTGTAGTGGGGAGCGGGTATAAGTTTGTGGGATAAAGAGATCTCCCGAAACAGTACGAAGAGAAACTGTTCCGGGGGATTTTATCGTATATACTGAACTGCTTGGAAACAAAACCTTAGAACATTGCGGGGCAGCAGTGGCGAGCATAATGTGTTCGCTTAGAAGGAAGATCGGAGATGGGTACATAGAAACGGTGGTTGGGAGTGGGTATCGGTTTGTGGTGTAAAAGAACATCCCAGGGGAGCAATGTGAGCTGCTACCCTGGGATATTTTTATTAATTTTCCAATCTCGCTTTCACTGAACAAATCCATGTTTCGATTGCCTGGGCCAGTATTAACTGCTGCTGCAATACGGCCATCCCTGTTTCTGGTATTTCTGGAATATTCTCTTTGGCAAGGATATTCTCATCTAAGTATGATTTCAGAATTTTTACATTTTCTTCAATATTGGATAAACAGGACTTCTGTTTTTCTATTGGGAGGCTGTCCAGATTGACAATGACAGCATTAAAATCCAGAAAGATGCTGATTGGTTTACAGGAAATTTCCATCATAAGTTTTTCAAATTGCCGTTCTCCAGCTTCCGTTAAAGAATACACCGCCTTTTCAGGCATTTTTCCTTCCTTAACTGTTACACCTTTGATAAGACCCTTTTCTTCCAGTTGAATAACTTTTTTGTAAATAGAGGGGGTGCTGATTTTTACCCATCTTGATATATTGCGGTATTCAACTAATTTCTGTATATCGTAAGCGCTTAACGATTCTTTTTTTAACATTCCCAACACGATCAAATCTATTGTTGCCATAATTTCTCCCTTTATGAGTGCCTTTATACTACTGTAATTTATACTAATTTATTTCGTTGAGAGTGTCAAGCGAAAAAATCAACAGAGTACTATAAATTATAGTAATAATCCTGTTGACAGTTACTATAATTTATAGTAGTATAATTGCTGTGCGATTTTGCTATAAATTATAGCACAATAATTTATACTATCAGTATGAAAGGAGCATTTCAATGAAAGAACGTAACAACAAAATGGAACTCTTGGGGAGCGCACCTGTTCCCAAAGCACTTATGGCACTTGGTATTCCGATTATGATCGGTATGTTGATTAACGCCCTGTATAATTTGGTAGATGCCTACTTTGTAGGAGGACTGGGAGAAAGTCAAATGGGTGCGATTTCGATTGTGTTTCCACTGGGGCAAGTGGTTGTAGGATTAGGTCTGATGTGGTATAAAAAAAGTTGACACCCCATTCTCAAGGATTTGAGATATAATCTAGAGAATAAGGAGTGAACAAAATGGCAG
>CABIYE010000025.1 GCA_902362865.1 Clostridiaceae bacterium | reverse complement strand
GCCAATCACTAACATATCTGCAATTTTCAAGGTTCATCTGAGCCTATTTTTTTAACTCAGTTTTTTCATAGATTACTTGACACTACCTTTTTCTATCGGATAAAGAATAACGCTATCTATCTTTTCTGGTTCAAAAAAAGTTACTTTAAGTATCATACGATAAGGAAATGTCTGGTCTTTACCATTCAAATAAAACACATTTTCCCCTTTTTTCAAAAACACGCCATTTGTCAACCATGTTTCTTTGTAGTTTTCTTCAGAAGTTTGAGACAAGTAGAAAGAAGATAAAGGCTCTAATGTAGTTTTAACACCATTCTTTTCTTTTAATTCGCAACAAAACAATGCCCCCTCTTTTCCATATGTATCATAAGTATATTGCAAAGAAACATCTGTATCTTCCTTTGATGTAATAGAAAGAAAAATAGATTTATTTTCTGGGAGAATATTATCTGGTTCAGTCATACTCTTTATTTCCATTTCAACAGTTCCATCTTCTGAAATTTCTAATTTTTGAGGGTTTTGCAAGTCTTTTTGGTTATAAATAACCTTATCACTTGCTGTGCTCTTCGTTTGTTTATTTTCGTCAGTACTGGAGCTTTCATTCTGGCAACCGGTAAAAGCCAATAATAAAACGAACATTGTCAGAAATACCGTCGATTTTTTGATTCTCATGATTTCACCTCCTGACTTACATGATAAAGCATAAAAATCACAAACCAGTCACAAAAAGAAAAAATCACAAAACTGTGATTTTTCTTAATCCCGATTTGGAAGATATATTATAAACTTGCTTCCTTGTCCAATTTGTGACTGTACTTCAATATATCCATTTTGTAGCGTGATGATTTCTCTAGCTAAATATAAGCCAATACCGATTCCCTCTTTATCATGTACCTCTGGTTCTCGATAGAACCGAGTAAAAATAGTCGCTTGTCGCTCTGGTGCAATGCCTTTTCCTGTATCCTCAATGCTGATTTTTGTAAAAAGTTCTTGCCTGCACACAACAACATGAATATTTCCGCCAACTTCTGTATATTTTACTGCATTATCTAAAATATTAAAAATTGCTTCTGCGGTCCATTTTTTATCATGTTTTAGCATTAGCTGTTCATCATACTGCACATCAATCTTAATGTTTTTCTTATCTGCCTTTATTACTACGTTACTGATCGCCATAGCGAGAGTATCGGCAAGAAGGACATTTTGTTTTTGGATTTTAATTGTTCCAGTTTCAAGCCGTGACATTTTTACCATGCTTTGCAGAAGAAAATCCAACTTATCTATCTGACCGTTCATTTTTCTCATGTATTCTTGATTTTTCTTAAAATCTGATTCATCCGTCATTATCTCTAAATAGAGTTTTATATTAGCAATCGGTGTTTTTGTTTGATGAGAAATATCAGACACTAGCTCTTTCAGTTTATCTTTTTCTTCTGAAATCTCTAAATTTTTATGAGTATACAGATGGGAAAGACGAACCAGTTTCTCATAATTTTTTTCCCACAAATCATCGTTTTCATAGGGAGTTGTTTTTAATTCTCCATTTTTTAACATATAGTTTATAGTATTATCCAGTTTCTCTGTATATTCATAAACATCATGTTTCAAACGAACATATTTCCAAAGTGCAAAAGTAGTGATAAACACTAACGAAAAAAATATTATAAAAATCATTACTTCCATATATAACCCATTCCATATACATTTGAAATATAAGAGTGTTCCTCGGTTTCAATCTTTTTACGCAATCTGTTGATATTTACTGCAAGAGTATGCTTGTCTGTAATTTGTACTCCCTCGTCCCATAAAGAATCTAATAAAACGGAATAGGTAAGTAGTTTCCCTTTATTCTCAATCAGTTTTTTTAAAATACGATATTCTGTGGGGGAAAGTAAACATTCATTTACTCCTTGTTGAACGATACCAAGTTCAAAATCTACTTTTAGAAAGCCATCATCATAAATATTCGCTTCTTGTGACTTTCTGGATAAGATTACATACACTTTTTTCAGCAAAATTCTCATAGAAAAGGGTTTTGTCACATAGTCGTCTGCTCCAAGTTCATATCCATTTAAAATATCAGTTTCCAAATCCTTAGCGGATAAAAATAAAATCAACGTATTACTTCTAGCTTTTAACCATTTACAAAATTGAAATCCATTACCGTCTGGTAAATTTATATCCAAAATTGCCATGTGAAAGGTATAACTATTTGCGTAGTTTTTTGCTTCTTCACAAGTTCTAGCTCCCATAACCCGATAACCATTTTTTTCCAAAGAACAACAGATAGTATTATTTAATTCTATATCATCTTCCAACACAAGAATTGTATGCAAATATATCACTCCTCGTACATATCATAATATCTTAATTGTAATAAAAATCATAAACAAAATCCATATATTTTTGTGGGTTGAGTTAAAATAAAGTTACTGTGATCAGCATATCTGAATACAGTAACTTTGTTTTTTTAGTAGCTTTGACCTTTTTCAATTAGTTTCAGCTTGTGATAAGTCCATATATTTTCCAATAAGGAATAGCACCATTGCACAAATCCACTACAATCAAAGAAAGTGTCGGAGTTACTGCCACCATACACATACTTCCAACCTTGATATTTCAACGCTTCATTCGTAATCGCCTGGGCTGTCGCATTATCAAAATGTGCCACGTTCAGATATTGAATTCTTTGTTGTTCAGCTCCTTGTCTATTTAGTAGCATGGATTCAATTGCATGTCAGGGACGCTCGGTACACTCTGAGCAACATGATTCCCATATTGACAAACACAAATAACAGGATCAAATTCACAGGTAGATACCCTCTGATTACATCTCCAAGCACTGCTATCCCTGAAAGGCTTCCAATCAAAAACATTTGTGAAATTTCGTTCCGCATTTTTTTGTATTGTTTTATTGTTTCCATAATTATAACCATTAAGATTCCCACTATGAAAAGCACAGCTACGATTGCCAGAATCCCGATAACCCATACTTCTCCACCTGCATATGCTATTTTCTGGTTAAATCCATTATCATAAGTTGGATATACCAGCCATTTACAAAATCGAACATACCACATGAATGGAGTCATGAAAAAATCTATGAAATCATGTTGAAAAGCACCATTCTGTAGAATTGCAAACAGAACTACCGTAATGTATCCCATTCCCCAGAAATACTCCATAGCCTTCATGTTTTCCGTTCTGTCCTTTACTTCTTTTTTCGCTTTACGAATTTCCAGCTCAGCACGTTTCTTTTCGTTACGGGCTTTGAATTCTGCCTGCTCCATCTTTTTCTCTGCTTCTTTCTGTTTCTTCTGTGCTTCATCTACCGCTTCAACAGATGATTTATTCACCTGTATCTGTAATTTAGAGTTCTGGTCCCGAACGTCTCTTATTTCTTCTTCGAGCTGCTCTTGCTCGCTCCTGCTCATTAATCCATTTCTGTTTCTCAGATCGTCGTTGCTCTGCTGAAGCGATTGATTCAGCTTCTGCTTTTCGGACAGTTCGGTTGTCAAACGATGAATTTCGTCGTTTAATTTCCGAATTTCGTCTTGCATTTCGTGATTCTCGAAGAATAGCTTCTGTTTTTCCATTTTCAGCTTGTGTGTCCTTTCCTGAAATTTCTGGATAAACTCGTTCATCTTCTGATTTCTCACCTGTAAATCGTCTCTCTCTTCCGTCACTAGCTCCAGTGATGCCGCCTGCTCCTTCGCAAGCTGCTTCCACTTGTCGGTAATATCCGGCAAGCTCTTCATCTGCTCCGTTTGTTCGTTCTGCTCCGGCTCGTACCCTTTCGTAATTTCTATCAAATTCATTCTCTAAGTCCTCCTTACTGATATCCAGATGGAATGTTTTTGACAGATTGCTGTCTCGCACCTTCTTTCCATCCTGGTTCTGAAAAGTAATGTGCTTTCGTTTCTCTGTCCAGTTTACGTTCCATCCAAACTGTTTCATTTTTTCTATAAACTTTTCTTTGCTGATACAATTTTCCATTGCCTTTAATACTGCCATTGCACAGTCCGCTACAAAACTGTCCTTTACCTGCTGACGGAACAGATTATATTTGTCTTTGCTCCATGCAATAACTTCCCCTTTTTCAATCTGGTTTCCATCAAAGTGCTTTCCTTTCTCGGCAACTGTCAGTCCACGTTCCCGGCACATCTGGTTGGTAAGCTGTTTCATACGTTCCAGATCCTTTTTGGTGTTATGCAGTTTTCTTCCATCTTCATAACTCACTGAATTAGTAACCAGATGGCAGTGGATATGATCTTTATCCTTATGCACAGCCACTAAGGTCTGGAATCCACTGAACCATTTTTCTGCAAACTCTTTTCCAAATTCAAATGCCTGCTCCTGAGTAATCTGCTCGTCCTTATGCCAGGAAATAATGTTGTGGGCATACATTCTCCCAGAATCTTTATCCCACACATTCTTTTCCTCTAAAAATGTTCTGTACACCAGATCATAATTGATCTCGTCATGACAATATGGACCTGTTACATAGGTAAATAATTCGTTGGTCTTGTCCTGTCGCAAAACATATTCGATACAATTTCTCATTGCTCCATGTGTATTTGTCCGCTTATTAATCGTCTTATTAATAGCCATATCTTTTCACTCTCCTTCCGGTACTTAAGAATATTTTTATTCAGGAAATACAGCGTACTGTCATTTGGAACTTCTCCATCTATATGCAGCTTTCTTGCAATCTGATTGATATTTGTAGTAGCTCCCCGGAGCTGACTGAGAATATCTGCAAACATCTGGTTCAATCTTTTTAGTTCTTCCACTTCCTCTGTAGAAGCTATCTTCAAATCTGCGATTGCTTTTATTACAACTTCCTGCTGTGTTCTTCCGGATTCCTTTACTTTGCTTTGAAGCAGCTCATATTCTGCTTTATTCATCCGTATGGTTACTGTATGATTTCGTTTTCTCATAGGCCTTTATTTCCTTTCTCTGCTTGATTTCTGCTCTATATTTACAACCACAGCGTTATGTCTAAATTAACAGAGGATTCCATAAGGGGATGTGTAACGTTCCCCTTTGGCAGATGCAAGACAACGTCTTAGCCAATCCGTGGCAATCTGAGAAGAAGTATCCAGTGGATATTTCTAACACAGAATTACCACCATTGGCGTGCCGGGGTTCCAAGGGGCGGAGCCCTCTGGCAAGTTTAGGAACAGCCCAAAGGCTGTCTCCGGTGCAGGGTGGCTTGCCACTTTGCGAAACTTGCCTGTCGTCTCCCCACCACTGAACCGACACCCACCAAGCCATATTTTCCACCCTACGTTATCAGATCAAAATGGAGATGACGGTGGTTTTGTGGTGCAGGGACAGACTGTGGAAGAAATAGAAAAGCTCCCATTTCGATAGATTTTCTCTTTCTGAAACAGGCTGTTCATGCATCACTCCGATGCGAAGTATCGGACAATCATGTGCCGTATCCGGCACTCTATTCTTTTCTTCGCCTTGCTTGTTCAATCCACCCATCTGCCAGCGCTTTTCTGTTATATTTTCCTGTTATTTCTGTCTTTCTTTTTCTGGATCTCTTTCCATTTCTGCTAAAAGACATAAAAATAGCAGTCATAAACATTTCTCCAATTCATAATGTCTGAAATGCCATCACTGCCATTGTCTTTTTCTGCTATTCTGTTTTTGTAAAGCTATTCCTTACTGTCAGTCTATTTTCCTGTTACTGCTATTTCATAACCATCTAAAAACTGTCCGCAAAATCCAGTGCTGCATCCATATCAGCTTCTTTCTCCCAGTCCAGATTATCTTCTGCGATCTCTCCTTCCGTTTTCTCCATTGTTAGTGTTCTGTCCAGCAGATTAATTTCTCCTACCGATTCTTTTACAAACGGTACAAGCATTTCCATCAGATTCTTCGCTATAGCCATCGGAACGGATTCTTTCACTCCATCCCGGACTGCTGTTTCCACTCTTTCCAGAAAGCATCTTCCTTTTCTCTGGTTTCCAGATACGGATCTGCTTCATTCCTGTACTCTCTGGAAAAATAATCGTTTAAAGCAACTACAACTGCTCTGGTGTACGATTTATATTTTTTCCTGTCCATCGTCTGCAAATATTCCCATGCCTGCCTGTCCTGTTCATCACAAAGATTCAAACGGATATTTGTGTTGATGATTTTCCGTTCTTTTCTCATACAAGCATCCCTCCGTTTCTCTGGATTTTCCTTACGGTCATTGCTTCATAGCCTTTCGCTGTGGCACAGATGTCCCGTACAATTGTCACCCTGCTCTTGTCATATTCTCCAAAATTCTGGATCATACAACCTCCACCGCCGACCACATACAGACGCATCAGTTCTGGATTATATTCCCGTTCTCTCAGCTTATGAAAGATTTCTTTCGTATAATCTCCGGCAGCTTTACGAATGACTGTCAGATATTTCTCACCAATATCTGCTGTCCCGGTACGAATCACCTGCTCAATCACCAGATCATCCACCACTGTTCCCAGTTCTTTCAACAAAGATTCCCTGACTGCAAGCACACACTGGTGCGTTCCATATTTCTCTGTAAAGCATTTCTTCTCTAATGGACGGGAATTATTGATATACATGATGTTCATAGTCCCGTTTCCAATATCCACAAGCATGTTGATTCCTTTGAAATCCTGTAAACGGTAAAAAGCTGCTGCAAATCCCTGTGGGTAAATATCAACTTCTGCAAACTCCACATGATATTCTTTATTGCGGAATGTAAAATCCACACATTCATTCTGGAGAAGATATTTCTGGAAATCTTCTTTCTGTGTAGCTACCCAGGTAAGTGGAAGTCCGGCTGCAATGTGTACCTTTGCCCGATTCATACCTTTCCCATCCAGTTCCCTTGCGACAGCTGCCAGTGTCAGCACATAATAGTCCTCGTCCTGCGTTTTCTCTGCACAGAACTCCTTGTGTTCCTCTCCGATCTGGTAATACATGCCATTGTAAACAAGAAGATTATTCTGAAAGATTGGCTCCTTGTCATATCTGGCTACACCGGATGGAAAGCATCTGGTAGCTGTTTTCATGTTTCCATAACCATGATCAATCCCGATCACCATAACTGTTTCATTTCTGTTATTTTTCATCATTCTCATAATCATACCTCATTCTTTCTTTTCTTATCCAATCCTATTAATACTTACGTGAATTGATAAGATGGATATTTTATTTACTGGTTCTTTAATAATTCATATTTAATAACATGGATTATTAATAGCAACGGTTTGTCCAGTATGGGATTTACCATATCTGGTTTTCCTATTTTCTGATGTCCGGAGATAGAAATTTCCTATGACCTGATTGTCCAAAATTGGACTATCCACCCTTAGGCACTTCTCTTCTCCACTTAATCATTTTCTTCTCCTAATGGAACTTCCCGGATAATATATTCGGTATCGCCATAAAAGCCATACTCATTACGCAATCTATGACGTTCCACATATCCATGATGCTCTAATTCCTTAATTGCAGAACGAACAGAATCAATCCCATCTCTGCTCAATGTTGCCAGTCCTTGCATATTGTAATTCCAGTCATCTGGCAAACTTAACATCAGCGATAATAGACCTTTCGCTTTCAATGTCAGATTCTTATTCTTGAAATGATGATTACTCATTACCGTAAAATTCTTAGTTCTCTCTACACGAAAAATCTGTGCCATGCTCCCCACTTCCTTTCCAGACAGAAAAAGACGCAAGCCATATTCTTATGACTCACGCCTTTCTGCATAACTTACTTTTCTATTCTTCTGTTTCCAATTCCAATCTCTGTAAAATATCTCTTACAATACCTGCATCTTCAATCAGATTAATTCCAAAACATTTTTTACCTGCATCCTTCAAAGACGCACCCACATGATATGCTTTCGTTTTATCAAGAATTAAAAAACGATCATGAAACGCTCTTGTGTACTTCACATCCAGTTTAGGATACTGTGCATTAAAGTTATCTACATCTGTTTGAGATAATTTTGTCCGTTGCTGTGTATAAACTGTCACCGCCACATTTTCTTTCTTCTTTGACAAAATATTTAATGTTCCTACATCCACATATCCATCTACCAGAACAATTTCCATTTCTGCTTTCTGAATCAGTCCTATCAATAAGCTGAATGCATCATATATCTGACCATCAAAAAATATCTTTTGATTAGACTCCTCATGATCTGATATGTACTCAAAAATCTGCTCCAGTTTTTCATCTGTCTTTTTCTGATATTCCAGTTGTTTTAGCTCAACGTTACTAATCCTTTCAAACAAAAGTGCATTGTTGGCTATAAACCGTCGCATTTCTACAAATGCACGCATAATACCTATACTTACATTAATTGCCACCTCGCTATGCAATACACTTGCAAGCATGGATATTCCCTGCTCTGTAAATACATACGGTAATGTACGTCTGCCACCATAACCATTTTCTGTTCCACTGCCATTTGAGGTGCCAAATTGGCATTTCAAGTTTTCATATTCATCTTTTGTAAGCTGAAATCGAAAATCTTCTGGAAATCTGGCAATATTTCTTTTAACGGCTCTGTTTAACGCTCCCGTTTCTACCTGATAAAGCATTGCCAGATCACTATCCACCATGACTTGTTTGTTTCTTACTACATAAATCAGATTTTCAACGTCCGGTGGCATGATTTCAACTATTTGTGTTTCCACTGGTTCCATTTCTCTTACTTTCTGATCCGCCATTCCATCTCCTCTATAACTTGAAATGCCAAACTGGCATTTCAAGTTACTTTACCGCACAATCATTTCTTATGAGTTTCCAAAATCCATGTTCCCATTTTACCCTATTTTTCTCATTCTGCCTACTGCTATTTTTCATACAATAATGAGGTCGCAATCCACGACCTCATCACCTTCATTTAAACATAAATCAATTCCTTGAGAATAATCTCTTCTGCAATTGCTTTGTGTTGATTAGCAGCTCTTACCCAGGCAATCTGATCTTTCTCTTTATCCGGCAATGGTTCTTTTTCTTCTAACTGTTTCAGTATTACCTCTTCCCGTTCTCTGGCTGCCTTGTCCACTTCCAGAAGATGCTCTCCAATGGTATCCTGTAAAAGCATCACCTGATAGGTTGAATTTCGATAGTTTTTCAGATAATCTCTGCGAAGAAAACCATACTTGCCAAGTTGCTCCATCTGCTCACCGGATTTATAGGTGAGATTCGGGATCAGATATCCATTTACATTTGTATACGTTAATTCCATTTTATTAGCACTCTCCATTTCTCATCATTTTTTGACCACAAATTTACGACATTTACGACAAATCTGACACTGCTTTACAATACCAGACAAAATGGCTGATGCCCCGGAAAGCCTGTAAAACAGGCACTTCCGGGATACACAAGACAGGACAAAAATCGACTTCCATTATCAAGAGGTGAGTGCTAATTTCTGTACTTTTCCTGTATAGTCCTATATATGTCTATAGGTTTCCTCCTTACCAAAAATCTGGTCGTTGACAAAAAATAATTTTCCTCATATAATAAACATAGGTTTATAGTGCATCCGTGCTGGTGTCTGTTTACAGATGCTATGTTGCCTGTATTCCAGCTGTCCGAGCCTCCGTGATGGTGTCTGCTTGCAGATGCTTGAATCACGGGGTCTTTTTTTGTCCATATTTCAGAAAATCATATATTCTAATCATTCTATGAAGATTACTGCGATTTGGACTATCCAAAGAACTTAAAATATTACTGTTTTCTGTAAAGATTGCTTCCAGAATATCCTGATACTGATTAACATCTATTTTTTCTTCTGGCAAACAACCTAATAGACGAACAGCCCTCATCAAATTACCTTTTTCCGCTATCCACAATTCCCAAGCAGTTCGCCTTCCAATTGCAGAGCGATTGCGCTTAATTGTTGACTCTGTAACGATTTCACTATACGAATGCGGTGCTTTTTCTTCTGCTAATTCGCTTTTTATATTAGATTTTGAAATATAGTACCACACAGGCAACTTCCAAGAATTCTGTTTTGCAAGCTCTGGATAAACAAATTCCAGCAGTTGTTCGCATGAATATAGTGAATCATGCAGAATAATGTTTCTATACCACTGCTCAGAATTTACTGCTCTTGCCAAGCCATACACACCTGTTGAAGCTAAACCAATTGTCAAAGCAAGCATATTTTCATCAATACGACCATCTTCCAGCGAGGCGACCTGCATAGTCGGTCCCGGTTGCTGTGTCAATGCAAAAGTATAAAGCTCATCCTTAAATCTGCGCAGCAATTTAACCGGTAAAGCTGCTTTTTTTACAGACAAAGCATCATATAGTAAACTAAAATCCGAGAGTGTAATTTTAGTCATTTCCAGCAATTTACCGTGTATAACCATCGAATGAGAAGCTATCTCACTTCCAACAAAATTCGCCTTATATTCAACAAACACAAATCGTTTTTGTAACATTTCTATTTTATCCAATGGCAAGCATTCCACAACGTCGCTAAGAATTGCCTGAATATCTGAATCTGAGATAGAATACCCCATAAAAATAATCGGATATTCCATGAAAATCGTCATCAATTTAGCTGCAAGATATTTACCTTTATCACGAAACTTCTGATAGTCCGCTTTGTTAATAACTATAGATTCCGGTATTTGTACAGATCCATGAATTTTATAAATTTCCGCAATTCCTTGCAATTGTGAAAACACCAGTTCATTCTGTCCCACAAAAGTTTTATAACCTTCAAAAATATTCTCGAAAAAGCAATCATAATTTGTTGTAATAACGCCGGATAAATTATCTTTTGCAATGTTTTTGAGTTTTTCAACTTCCTCCGCATAAGCAGGCTCAACTGTAGAAAGCGAAGTAATATATTCACTTATTTCCGCTTTAAAAGGAGAAACACCTGTGGCAACTGCATTATTTACCCTTTCCGAATCAGAACGTATTCCTTCTTCATTGTTAAACCAGGCATCATTAAAATCTTTCTCTATATAGCTTGCAACTAATGGAAGCTTTTCTGTTGTGTTATCTGCTTCACTCGCTTTATTCTCATAGTATCTATAGGCAAACTGATCTTTCTTTACCTTTTCAGCAAAATGTGTCAACAAGCCAATCCAATCTGGTAACCCGTAATATCTTCGAGTAATACCAGAACCGGCAAACAAAAATGGGGTTGTATTAAATCTTGCGACAACTTCTTGTAGTGTCATAAAGCACCTCCCTGTGTTTAGATATTCACATTATTTTTAGTGTTTCTAAATTGGGGACTCACTGAGATCCAAAATTTAGAAATAAGCTACTATTCCATATTCCGACTATATTCCTGTTTCAGTTCTTCTGCCAAATACGCATCGCTCATGCAGTGCATATCCGATATGCCGTCCCGAATCAGCGGATAAACCTCTGAATGATAAAAGAAATCCAGCGCCGCATCCAGCGAAAGTCCCTGCTGCTTTGCAAAACACTCAATGACACGGCTGTATTTTTTTGAAGCAAAATCGGGTTTGCCGTCATAATCTTTCACTCCCTTCAAAATGCAGCAGAGATAATGCTTTCTCTGTACGAAAACAAATTTGCAAGTCCAGCTTCTTGACTCTCATCAAATTCGTATCTGGAAATAATGCCGTCTTTTCCTTGACGTTTAAATTTCCCACACCCTTTTCTTTCATCACATCAAGAAGCTCATTCATTAGAATTTTTTATTTTTTCATCCTTCATCATAAACGAACCCTCCCCTGCTTTATTTTATGTTGTATTAACCCCCTGTCATCATGCGTAAATCTTTGTATTCATTATCATACCATAGAAATGCATTTTAAACAATCTAACCCGTCTCAGAGCCGCCGGTTCCTCCAGACACAAAAAGACGCAAGCCACATTTCTATGACTCACGCCTTTCCGCTTATGCCGCGCTATCCTTCTTACCGCAGGCTCTCTCATATTCCCTAAGCTTTCTTCTTGCCGTCTCATTCAAGTCTCTCGGAACCTGAATCTGAACGGTCACATACTGGTCGCCGCGCAGGTTCGGGTTCTTCATAGAGACGATTCCCTTCCCTCTTAATCTGATTTTTGTGCCGGACTGCGTGCCCTCTGCAATCTTGCAGACTACGTTCCCATAAAGAGTCTGCACAATGGCTTCGCCTCCGAACACTGCTGTTGTAAAGGGAATAAAGGCTGTTGTATAAATGTCCATTCCCCGTCTCTCATAGCCTGCCTTATCAGCCACTTTTACTTTCAGGAGTAAATCTCCCGGCTTTCCTCCGCCGCTTCCGGGCATTCCTTTCCCGCGCAGCCGGATACTCTGTCCCGAATCAATTCCTGCCGGAATCTTCACTTTCAAAGACGAAACAGCACCACCTGCTTCGTCGCCATGGTTAAGCCGGATAACTTTCTCACAGCCAAAAGCCGCTTCATCAAAACTTACGTCAATGTCTGCCTGTAAGTCTGCCCCGTCCTGCCGGAATCCACGTCTTCCAAATCCACTTCCCCCGAAACCGTCGCTGTAAAAGCGGTCTTCTCCGAAATGACTTCCCTGAAAGCCGAAAATATTTTTTAAAATGTCATCCATATCATCGCCTTCAAAATGATACTCTCTGTATCCGCCGCCAGAATCCGAATTATTCCAGGAACCTGCATTCTCCCGGTATCCTGCCTGGGTATCCTGAAAAGCTGCATGCCCAAACCGATCATACAGCTTCCGTTTTTCCGGATCGCTCAGGATATTATAAGCTTCCGTTACCTCTTTAAATCTTTCTTCCGCCTTTGCATCTCCTGCATTGCTGTCAGGATGGTATTTCTTAACAAGCTTTCGGTAAGCTTTCTTTATCGTATCAGAATCTGCGCTTTGGTCTATTCCTAAAATCTCATAATAATCTCTTTTTGTTCCCATTTCTGCGCCTCCTATCAACAAAAAAATCCCGCGTTTATGCAAGATATTGAATCTGTTTCTTTATTGTTCTATTTGTACTATAACACATGCATTTCTTTGCGTCAAGAAGAAAAGCATGAAACCGCTTTCTCCGGCAGTCTCATGCTTTTTGTCTGATTGTTTGTTTATATTTTCTATTTTATCGGTTCAAAGTCGGCAGCTCCATGCTTACAGAGTGGACAAATAAAGTCTTCCGGCAGCTCATCTCCCTCATAAACATATCCGCATATCTTGCAGACAAAGCCCTTCTTGCCTTCTGTCTCCGGCTTCGGCTTTACAGAACTCTGATAATAGGAATATGTCATGGTCTCTACATTGGAGATAACTCTCGCTTCCGTAATGCTGCAGATAAACATGCCATGAGTATCCAGGTCAATATACTGCTCTACCTTCAGCGACATGAAAGAATTGATATATTTGGGAAGGAATACCAAGCCGTTATCAGAACGGAGCACTTCATATTTTGCAAACTTGTCCGCCGTTCTTCCGCTCTGGAATCCGAAATTCTCAAACACATGGAAAGGAGCCTCTGTTGACAGGCAGTTCACGTTCAGGATCCCTGTCTGCTTAATAATGTGGTGAGAATAATTTGCCTTATTAATGGTAACTGCAATCCGGTTCGGTGTGCTGGTAACCTGGGAAATGGTATTTACAATTAATCCATTATCCTTCTTGCCATCATTACAGGTTACTACATACAGCCCGTACCCTATTTTAAATAGAGCTGACAAATCATTCTTATTGGCAGTCTCTGTATGCTGGGCAATATAATCGCGGCACAGTTCATCCGCAAGTTCTTCAATCTGTGCCCTGCTGTCCTCATTCAGCGCGGACATAATACGCACAGTAGTATCGGCATAACTTATGTTCTTGCTGCCTTCCAGCATTTTCTTCATAACCTTAGCAGCAAGCGGAGACCAGGAACCATTTTCCATAAATGCTACCGTACGTTTCTGATAATTGCGCTCCGTCAGATGATTGATAAATTCACGCATAAACGGAAAAATGTCTGCATTATAGGTAGTGGTTGCCAATACAAGCTTATTATAGCGGAATGCATCCTCCACAGCTTCCGCCATATCGGTACGGGCAAGGTCGTGGATGACAACCTTCGGGCATCCCTTCCCGCGAAGCTTATCAGCCAATGCATTCACAGCCGCCTTCGTATGTCCATAGACAGAAGTATATGCAATTACAATTCCTTCCGATTCCGCCTCATAAGAAGACCATGTATGGTAAAGCCCCAGGTAATATCCCAGATTCTCTTTCAGAACCGGTCCGTGAAGAGGACAAATCATCTGAATATCCAGCCCCGCTGCCTTCTTCAGCAGATTCTGCACCTGCATACCATATTTCCCAACAATTCCGATATAATAGCGGCGCGCCTCACATGCCCAGTCTTCTTCCACATCCAGAGCGCCAAATTTCCCAAATCCGTCTGCGGAAAAGAGGACTTTATCACAGGTATCATAAGTTACCATGACCTCCGGCCAGTGAACCATAGGAGCAGCGACAAATGACAGGGTATGCTTGCCAAGAGACAGGGTATCTCCTTCTTTAATCACAAGGCTCCTGTCAGCGTAATCTTTTCCGAAGAACTGCTTTATCATAGCAAATGCTTTCGCGCTTGCAACTACCGTCGTCTGCGTATATACTTTCAGAAAATCAGCAATATTAGCAGAATGATCCGGCTCCATATGCTGGACAATCAGATAATCCGGCTGGCGGTCACCCAGAATCGCACCAACCTTGTCCAGCCATTCATGCTTAAACCGGGCATCTACGGTATCGATTACGGCTATCTTCTCATCCATAATCACATAAGAATTATATGCCATCCCATTCGGAACGTCGTACTGCCCTTCAAACAGATCAATTTCATGGTCATTAACGCCTGCATATTTAATGTCGTTTGTAATCTCCATCTTTACTATCTCCTTTACATTTTTCAGCTATGCTTAGTTTATCATGGTTTTCCCAAGTCAACAACTACCTATTTTGAATAAATCCAGATTGCGGCAATCTGATCTGCAATATCCGCATAAACCCAGGGTTTTTCCGTATTCTCTATACTAAAGGGATCTTTCACTGTAACCATCTCACCGTTCATCCCCGTCAGCACAATAAAATGGCCTGCATCCGTAAACTCCCCCTGGGTAACGCTGCATATAATCGGATGACCTGCCGCCAGCTCCTGTGCAATCAGTGCGTCGTCCCTCCCCGATTCTGTAACGGAAATTTCCCAGAAAAGGGATGCCCTGTTCATAAATTCCCAATAAGTATTTCCCTCTTCATCTACATACCCCTGCTGCTCACTATATTGCGCCAGCTTATATGGCGTAGCGGTAACATCTCCTGTAAGGCCCGCTATTACCATAGCCATACAAGTAGGCCCGCAGCCGCTGGCGGCAATAGTACTGTTTCCATAGGACTGGTATCCCCATCTTTCATCCCACTGAAGCAAAGAAGGAATCTCGCCCGGAGTAATTGCATCTGCAATCTTTTCTGCAGGGGGATTGTCCTTCTTCTCAGCGTAATCTCTTACAAAATCTATCGTCTCATCATTTTTATGCAGCAGTTCCAGAATTCCCTGCGGAGCGCCTGCCGCCGCTGCTGACTGCCATACTTCTGCAAGTTCATCCTCTTTCTTTTCCTCCGGCGTCTTCTCCGGCTCTTCCTCTGCTTTCTTCGGCGTTTCCTCCGGAATCTCGTCCGTGGCAGCTGCTGTCTGTACGCCTTCCTCCGGTTTCTCCGTAACCAGCTTGACTGCATAGCTTCCCGCCAATATCAGCAAAACTGCCGCCGCCCCCAGGATACAGCGCCGCTTTAATACCTGACGCCTTCTCTGCACTCCCCGCGCATGTCTTATTGTATTTTTATGCGTATCTTTCTCTCTCACAAAAATCTCCCCTTGGTTTCCGTAGATTTATTTTCGAATTTATTATACAATATAACTTAACAGTTGCAAAACTGTCAATATATGCCTATTAAGGAGGATGACTTATGAAAATCGTATTTCTAGATGCCAAAACCATCGGCGATGACATTGATTTGTCCGGATTTGACGCACTCGGCGATGTGATAAAATACCCGTTTTCTTCTTCTGAGGAAGTGCCGGAAAGAGTCCGGGACGCTGATGTCATTATCGTAAATAAAATTCAGGTGAACGAATCCACCGTCGGCCAGGCAAAGAATCTGAAGCTTGTGTGCGTGACCGCTACCGGAACAAACAATCTGGACAAGCCCTGGCTGGATGCGCATGGCATTGCCTGGAGAAATGTTGCCGGATATTCTACGGAATCCGTAGCCCAGCATACCTTTACCATGTTATTCTATCTTCTGGAAAAATTAAGATATTATGATGATTATGTCAAAGAAGACCGCTATACCAACGACACTGTGTTTACCCATTTTGCCGAACATTTTTACGAACTGAACGGGAAAACCTGGGGAATCATCGGGCTTGGCAATATCGGACGCCGGGTTACCGAGATTGCCAGAGCTTTCGGAGCCAATGTTATCTACACTTCACCTTCCGGCAGTGCGCCGCAGGACGGCTACTTACAGACCGATATGGATACGCTTCTTGCGTCGTCGGATATTATCTCCGTCCACGCGCCACTGAACGAATATACGGAAAATCTGCTGAACCGGGAGGCTTTCCGTAAAATGAAGAGGGAATGTATCTTCCTGAATCTCGGAAGAGGTCCGATTGTCGTGGAAGAAGATCTGGCAGACGCTCTGAATGCGGGCGAAATCGCCGCCGCCGGGCTGGATGTCCTCTGTACAGAGCCTATGAGCCCTTCCAATCCTCTCCGGAGAATCAAAGACAGCCGGAAGCTATTCATCACTCCTCATATCGCATGGGCGAGTATAGAAGCGCGCACCCGGCTTATGGATATTATCCTTGGACAAGTCAAAGAATTTTTCCAATTATAAATCAGAACACGCGCCGCCTGCGCAAAAATTTCCACACAGACGGCGCGTCTTTGTTTAATCAAGCAGCTCTCCCAGCCCCACAAGGAACGCTCCCAAAAAAATAGCCAGGTCTCCCAGATTATATGTAATCTTAGTAATCTTCTTCCACTTTGTGCGAAATCCCAGATAATCGACCACCTTTCCTCTCACGATCCGGTCAAATATATTGCTCCATGCTCCTCCGGTAAATAAAACCATTCCTGCCTTATGGAGCCATCTTCCTTTCCTGCTCCATAGAACTCCATCGTAAAAGAGCATCAACATTCCGCAGACAGAAGATGCAGTCTTCACTACCTTTGGATACTTTTCCAGCAGACGAAGCACCGCACCCTTGTTATATACCTTCCGTATAATAACCACGCCGCCCAAAATCTCCCGTTCCTCACCGGGACTGATTTTTTCTTCTACTGCCTGCTTTAACAAAATATCTGCCGCAA
Source organism: Clostridiaceae bacterium (assembly GCA_902362865.1). Lineage (GTDB taxonomy): Bacteria > Bacillota > Clostridia > Lachnospirales > Lachnospiraceae > Claveliimonas > Claveliimonas acetigenes. Next base: position 31,267 of record CABIYE010000025.1, on the reverse strand, counting down.
AAATACACAGAGTCCCTATCAGCAGCCATACGATCATTTATTCTTCTCCTCTGATCCGGGTTATCTCTTCTTCTTTCTTCTCAATCTCTTCATCACGCTTCTCAATAGACTCACAGAAGGTGATCAGATCCATATCCGGAATCTCGTTTTTCTGGAATTTTTCATAAACAGCTTTTCCAATATCCTCAAAATCACGGTCATTACTGCGCTTTAATGAGCGAATATCACTCTTCAATTTCTGAATTTCAATCGTATCTTCTGTCTTTTTTCCCAGACTGCTTGCTGCATCTGTAATTCTTTTTCCTAAATCTTCAAAAAAATCTGCCATAGCCTTTCTCTCCTTTGTCTTTAAAGTTCTCTGATTCTCTGTAGGGTGTTGTATACATCCAGTGTGCCGAATCCCCACTCCCGGTTCGGATATTCCATATCCGGTCTCTGATTTGCCCCCAGAATGAATAAATTCTTAATCTGAATCGTATCTGCTCCCACATTTCCGCTGTGATAGACAATCCACTCCATCATAAGCGCAGAAGCTCCCGCTGCAATAGCAGCCGCAGCACTGGATCCGGATTTTCTGGCAAATCTTCCGCCGGGGAGCGCTCCTGTCACACCGGTTCCCGGTGCCGCAATATCCGGTTTAATCCTTCCAGTTCTAGTATATCCTCTGCCGGAGTTAATATCAACACTATTCTCATTTCCATTATAATATGCCACCGACATTCCTGCACTAACAGTTGACGGCGATGTCAGTGTCGTATCCGGTTCCGGCTCAAGGAAAATCACTGGTCTGGACAGAAATTCTTCCACCGGCAGCCAGATGTGGAATTCCCCGCCGGCAAGGCGGATAGGCTCAACAATCAATTTCCAGATTCCCTCTGCCGGACTGCGGAACCGAAAAAAGATTAACTGGGAATTATTTCTTTCCACCAGAATCCTGAAATCTACATAGACCTCTGTATTTTCAAACAGGAAGCGGAACACTGTATCTGTTCCCTGCCTGACGGAAATTCTGGGAACAATCTCGCCTGAAGGGGACACGATAGACAGTGTCAGAATATTAGGAAGATCCGTCCACAATTCCATCGAAAACCCATCCTCTCCAGATCCAACCTGAATCTCTACCTCTTTTCTGTCCTCCATCCTTTCTATCCTGCCATAATAATGGTGTCTCTGGTTTGCCTCATTTCCTACACCTGTGACTACCATTCTGTTCAGAAACGCCGAGTATATTTCCAGCATAACATCCAGGGGTGTGGTTCCATTCTGTCCGCCAAAGCTGGTTCCCAGCGCGACACAGATTACCAGGGGAAGTCCTCTTTCCTCTGCCAGTCTGTGCAAATACCGGATTCCCAGCATAATATCATTTTCCTGGTAACAGGGCACATCCCGGGGAATTGCATAGAATTCCCGAAGATATTCCTTCGCCTGTTTTAATTTCACAACGGCAATCTCCGATTCCGGTGCCGCTCCCAGAAATTGACTGGAAATATCCGCATTCCCCGCCGCCAGGCTGGCAAGGAATGTGCCATGTCCATTTTCATCTTCTACGGGTATCTGCTCTAATGGATCTGCTGTCCGCAGCGCCTGATTAATCATCTCTTCCGTATAGCTGCTTCCGTAAGCAAACCCTTCCGGCGGCTCTCCTGTCTGCACCGTCTGATCCCAGATTCCGGCAATTCTGGTCGTACCGTCCAGGTTACGAAACACAGCATTTTGATAATCGATTCCCGTATCTATAAATCCAATCATAACACCCCGTCCCATTAACTGTAAAGTAGGATAATTCTGAACCGGAGTAATTCCCGCCTGATTCATAGCCGCCATGTCAAGCAGCGCATAACACTGCGGAACAGAGGCATAGGAAAACCTTTCAAAATTCACCGGATCTGCCAGCGTCTGATCTGCATATAAAATTTCATATCCTACTCCCGTCTCCTGCATACAGAGCTGTTCCCTTGACAAATTAAGCCGCACGCGTCCGCCTCCCACAGGCATAATAAAATCCCTGTATTCTTCCGACAGAATACGTAATCTGCATACTTCAGAATCCATAATAAAACCTCATACACTTTCTTTCAGTATATGAGGTTTTACACATTCTATGCTATTATCCTTCGATTCTTGCCACTTCCTGGCCCCGCAGGGTAATCACCGGTCCTCCGGTTCCTTCTATGTATTCTTTTGTTATCGTTACCTGTCCTATATTATCATCCTTGGGGATTTCGTACATAATATCGAGCATAAACTCTTCAATGATCGCCCGCAGCGCTCTGGCCCCTGTATCCTTCTTCATTGCCTTTGCCGCAATAGCATGGAGAGATTCTTCATTAAAGTCAAGCTTCACTTCATCCAATGCCAGAAGCTTCTGATACTGCTTTAAAATCGCATTCTTAGGCTCTGTCAATATTTTAACCAGCATGTCTTCATTCAATCCCTGCAGCGTAAAGATAATCGGCAGACGGCCGAGGAATTCCGGGATCATCCCAAAATTCCGAAGGTCTTCTATGGTTACTTTCTCAAGAATTTTCTCATCCTTATCATATTTATCCTTCAAATCTGCATTAAACCCGATGGTTGCCTGCTTTGTCAGGCGCTCCTTAATAATCCCTTCCAAATCCGGGAACGCCCCTCCGCAGATAAACAAAATATTCCGGGTATTGACAGTTGTGAGAGGCACCATGGCGTTTTTGCTGTTGGCGCCTACCGGCACCTCCACTTCACTTCCTTCAAGGAGCTTTAACATTCCCTGCTGCACAGACTCGCCGCTTACATCCCGCTGGTTTGTATTCTTTTTCTTAGCAATTTTATCAATCTCATCGATAAAAATAATCCCCTGCTCTGCTTTCTCTACATCATTGTCTGCCGCCGCAAGCAGTTTGGATACAACGCTTTCAATATCGTCACCAATGTACCCTGCCTCCGTAAGAGACGTAGCATCCGTAATTGCAAGCGGCACATCCAGAAGCTTTGCCAGTGTCTTAACCAGATATGTCTTACCACATCCGGTAGGTCCGATCATCAGCATATTCGATTTCTCAATCTCAATATCATCCATCGTATCTGTCGCTACCCTCTTATAATGGTTATAGACAGCCACCGACATTACCTTTTTCGCATGTTCCTGCCCTACCACAAAGTCATCCAGCTTTGCCTTAATCTTATGAGGAGCCGGAATATCCTTAATATCTAAAACAGGCTTTCTCTCTTCCTTTTCCTTTTTCTTCTTAATCTTCTGCTTCTTGGGAACTGCATTTTCCAGGTCAGACATATTAAAAATCTGCACTCCGGGCATATTCATCAACTGGCTGAAATCCACCTGTCCGTTCATCATTGTATCGAAACTCTTCTGCATACAATCCGGGCACACAGAAATATGATTCGGAAGATCTATCATCTTTCCGGCCACACTTTCCGGACGATGACATATGAAACACACTTTTTCATACTCATCCTCCTTATCCTTCTTTGTCTCTTCTACTTCTACATCGCTGACCTTTTCAACTTCCGTCTCCTCTGTATCAATGATATGATCTTTTTCTGACATATTAATCTTCACTCCACTTTGTTTTTCTGCCCGGCACGCTATCCTTCCTGCGCCTCGAGCATTTCCAGAAATTCATCTTCTGATATAACAGGAATTCCCAATTCTTTTGCTTTCTTATTCTTTGAAGAAGAGGATTCCTTATTATTATTAATCAGATAGTTTGTTTTTGATGTTACAGAACCTGTCACTTTCCCGCCCTTGCTCTCAATCAGCTCTTTTGCTTCGTTCCTGTTTGCAAAATGTGTTACATTTCCGGTAATCACAAAATTCTTGCCCTTGAAAATCTGCCCGTCGGTATTGACTTCTTCTCTGGCAATCGTAAGCTCTTTCAAAAGCCTCTGAAAGGCTTCCCGATGTGACTCCTCTCCAAAATAATCTACATATGCCTTAGCAATCACATCTCCGACACCGGATATTGCATTCAGTTCTTCCACCGTTATATCCATTACTCTGTCCGTATCATAACCAATCTCCCGGCAGATCATCTTCGCATTGGCAAGCCCGATATTCGCAATTCCGAGACTATAGATGACCTTCGGCAGCGTAGTCTCTCTTGCTTTTTCTACGCTGTCCATCAGATTGAGGTAGGACTTTTCTCCAAATCCTTCCATCGTCTGTATTTCTTCTCGGTAACGGTCCAGATGGAAAACATCCGCATACTCGTGAATGAATCCTCTGGCAATAAACTTTTCTAAGGTTGCCTCCGAAAGTCCCTCAATGTTCAGCGCATCCCTGCTTACAAACAAAGCATATGCCTTAATCTGCTTCGCCTGACATTCCGGATTCATACAATAAAGCGCTTTTGCATTGCTGACTTTGCGAATCCTGGTCTTTCCTTTGCAGACCGGACAGACTGCCGGAATATCCTTCACGCCGCTTCTGGTTAAGTTTCTTGCAATCTGTGGGATAATCATGTTCGCTTTATAGACCTCGATGGTATCCCCGATTCCAAGCTCCAATTCTTCCATAATACTGATATTATGGACACTGGCCCGGCTTACGGTTGTCCCTTCCAATTCTACAGGTTCAAATATGGCAACCGGATTAATCAGCCCTGTTCTCGACGGACTCCACTCAATTTCTCTTAACACGGTTTCCCGTGTCTCATCTTCCCATTTAAATGCGAAAGAGTCCCGTGGAAACTTAGATGTCCTCCCTAAAGACTGTCCATATGCCATATCATCATATATTAGCACAAGTCCATCCGATGGAAAATCATTTTCTTTAATTTTTTCTGAAAATTTAATAACTTCCGCTTCCAGTTCCTCTTTTTCCACCACGTAATGCTCTACAACCTCAAATCCCTGGGACTTCAGCCAATCGAGCTGATATGCACGGGAATTGTGAAAATCCACGTTCTCTGCCTTTACCAGAGAAAAAGCATAGAATTTTACATTTCGCTTCGCCGTAATTTCATTATTCAATTGTCTGACAGAACCACTGCACAAGTTTCTCGGATTCTTATATTTTGCATCGGTTTCTGCAATTTCTTCATTAATTTTCTCAAAATCCTTATAGCCAATAACTGCCTCTCCCCGAAGAACCAGTTCCCCTTTATATGCTATCTGAAGCGGAATATTTTTAAAAACTTTTGCGTTATTCGTAATAACTTCTCCCACCTCGCCATTGCCTCTGGTAACTGCCTTCACAAGCTGCCCGTCCCGGTAAGTCAGCACAATCGTAAGTCCGTCCATCTTCCAGGAAATAACCACTTTCTGATCTCCGGCAAATTCTTTCAGTGCTTCTACATCCTTCGTCTTATCCAGCGACAGCATCGGGCTTTCATGCCTCTCCTTGGGAAGTTCACTCAGCACCTCATAACCCACATTTACGGTAGGACTATTTGAAAGTGTGATTCCAAGCTCTTTCTCCAATCCACACAGTTCATCATAAAGAGCGTCATACTCATAGTTTGTCATAATCTCTTCTGCATCCTGATAGTACGCTTTGCCCGCTTTATTCAGCAATTCTACCAGCTCCTGCATTCTTTTGGTTTTATCTTCCTTTTTCATACCCAGCTCCTGTTTTCCTGCATCCTTCATATGATACTTCTTCTCCTACATTGCGCGAATCACGGATTAATTCATACAGCTCATCCAGCTCACTGTCCGTTAGCTTCCTGTATTCACCCGGTTTCAGATTGCCAAGTTCAATATTCATAATTCTCACCCTCGTAAGTTCCGTCACCCGGTATCCTAACGCATCGCACATCCTTCGGATCTGCCGGTTTAGTCCCTGTGTCAGAACAATCCGGAACTTATATTTACCGATTTTCGATACCGTACAGGGTCTTGTCACTACATCCATGTTTTTTTCTTTATCAACGATATGCACGCCTGCCGACATTGCTTCCAAAAAAGCAGAAGTCACTTCTTTGTTTACTGTGACACAATATTCTTTCTCATGGTAATTTCCCGCCCGCATCATTTTATTAATAATATCTCCATTATTTGTCATCAGAAGCAATCCCTGGGAATCCTTATCCAGCCTTCCCACATAAGTGACTCTTACGGGATAATTTAAAAAACGGATAATGTTATTCTTTATCCGTTTCTCTTCTGTACATATAATTCCTACCGGCTTATTTACCGCAAGAACTACCATCTCATCCTTTTGCCCGATTACTTTCCTGCCAATGGTAACCCGCTGCCCCGGAAAGACTTTTTCCCCGCAGACCGCTGTTTTTCCATCAATTCTTACCTGTCCGGCTTCTATCAGCCTGTCCGCCTCCCGCCGGGAACAATATCCGGATTCGCTGATATATTTATTCAGCCGGACAGATTCCTTCTGTCCATAATACTCTTCAGCCATCTTATTACTCATTTTCCAATACTCCGCTTATATTATTATCTTCCACAAAAGTGTTCATATTATACAGGAACAGCACCTGTGTAATACCATAATTGCTCATAATATCGTTCACATTACCATAATAATATCTGGGATCGACGACTACAATCTCCCGGTATCCATCCGCCAGAAACGGAAGAAAGCAGTTAGCATAGGAATCCTTCAACACCAGCAGAACTTCCTGCGACTCCGACGTGGTACGAATATCAATCAACGGATAATTTCCGCCCAGGAACATGGCATATTTATCCTTTTCCTTCAATTTTGAGCTGTCGTACCATGTGGCAGTTTTCGTCTGCTGCTGAACATACTGAAGCACTACCTCCGGCATCTCATCTGAATAATAAAAATACATCGGTTCTTCATAACCTGTCTCATAGCCGCTCATCGAAGATAAAGTTCCGTTAAATCCTCCGGCAGCAGCATAAGGCTTCATTCCCTCTGCCTTTTTCGTGTCAAGCCCTGCTGCCTGTGCAAATGCCTGATACCCGTAGAATGCTCCCAATGTGGTCCAATGATGGTCGGTGTGATAGTAAATATCCTGTTCTTTATGCTTCACAAGATTCTTCTTCATGTCTACCCAGTTGGTCTCTCCCTCCAGCTTCTTCTGCACATAGGCAAGCTGCTCATCCTGATTCCTGACGACTGCCAGCGCCGGGAGCTTATCCTCCCACACATTTGCCGCATTAGGAACCAGGCACATATATACAGGAATATTCTCATGTGCCGCGTGAAATGTATGAATTGCCTCCAGATTCTCTTCCAGACTCTCCTTGTCAGGCTCTTTAATTTCTTCCAGAAGACAGTGATCTTTTCCTTTATAGACCCCATTAGACTTCCGCTCCCCTTCAAGATAGGAAACCTTCGTCTTAAGGACCACCCAAAACTGGCGGAAAGCAAATTGATCTGACTGCCAGCTCTCAAACTGCTTCATATACTTTCCGCTGGAAACCGCACCAAGCGAAATATCCGGACGCTGCGTCAGGGAACGGTTCTCCTTCTCCGAAAACTCCTGATCAGGTATAAGTATATTTATCGTCAGAAACAACACTAACACTATGATAAAGGAGACTCCAGCTATCTTGTGCACTCTGCTCTCTCTTTTTCTTTTCTTCCTCTCTTTTATCTCTTCCATACGCGCCTCTAAAATCTAAAGTATAAAAATGGATTATAGGTCTCCGTTACCAGAAAGGCAACACATATCATAAATAAAATGCCATAAACCAGCACATTCACAACTGCTTTTTTCTTTCCCAGCTTACGCATAATACGCCGGTAACTGTTATGGAGTACCGGGGTGGAGGCAAGAATAAGAGCAATCCACACCACCCAGTCGGACTTCAGCAGATAGAACGCCTCTCGGTCCGCCAGACCTTTTCCGCCAATCCCGAACATCAGTCCCAGATACTGCACTGCAGCTCCAAGGCTCTCTCCCGCAAACAATGTCCAGCCAATCATAACCAGTACGATACTATACACATGTCTTGCCCAGCCGGGAAGCCTTTCCAGAGCATTCTTTAACACATATTTTTCTATTAACAGTATCACTCCATAATATAGCCCCCATGCCACGAAGTTCCACGCCGCCCCATGCCACAGACCTGTCAGAAGCCAGACAACCAGGAGGTTGCGGATATGCTTTCCTGTACTTACCCGATTACCTCCCAACGGGATATATACATATTCTTTAAACCATGTACTTAAAGAAATGTGCCATCTGCGCCAAAATTCCGTAATACTCTTTGAAATATAAGGGTAGTCAAAGTTCTTCATGAATTCAAACCCGAACATCTTGCCGAGGCCAACTGCCATATCCGAATAACCGCTGAAATCAAAGTAAATCTGGAAAGTGTAAGCTGCAATTCCAAGCCATGCAGTCAGCACAGAAACCTCCGCGTGAGGAAGTGAAGCAACCTCAACATAAACCTTTCCAATCACATTTGCCAAAAGCACCTTTTTAGTCAGGCCGCGAATAAAAAACAAAACGCCTCTTCCAAACTTATCCAGTGATTCTTCCCGATACTGAAGCTGCTCATCCACATCCTTATATTTGACAATCGGTCCTGCAATTAACTGCGGAAACATGGTTACATACACCCCAAAATTCAAGAGATTCTTCTGAACCTCCACCGTACCACGATATACATCAATGATGTAGGACAGTATCTGAAACGTGTAGAAAGAAATGCCAATCGGCAGAGCCAGCTCATAGTAAGGGATATTCACCGGCAACACGGCATTCAGGCTGTCTATCAAAAATCCATAGTATTTAAAAAATCCTAGAAGAAGAAGGTTGACCGTCACATTAAAGACAAGATTCCTCCTTGCCGCCTTCTTATTCTCCAGGTTCTCTGCAATCTCAAGCCCCGATACATAATTAAATAAAATAGAAAATATCATCAAAAAAATATATACAGGTTCTCCCCATGCATAGAATACCAAGCTGCACACAAGAAGCACGGCATTCTTAAATTTGCGGGGCATAACATAGTAAAATAATAATGTAATTGGCAAAAAAACAAATAAAAACGTAACACTGCTAAATAACACGATTTCTCTCTTTTCCTTTTTTTAATGCATCTGCATATGCCTTCCGGAACTTCTCCGCGTTTTCCGAAATAACCATAAGCACATATTTTCCTCTTTTGTCTGTTACCGCCTGCTTTAAGAGTCTGGTCTGCTCTGCTCCGTACCCCTCAAAATTATTAAGCTGTCCGGAAATCCGATTGTCAATGCTCTCCATAACTTCATCCATCTGCGCGTCCTCTTTCACCCGCACAAGAAGAAGTTCTTCCACACCCATCGCATCACCGGAAGTATAGAGCATCACGCCGTCATAATCTTTTTCCCGGAGTCCATAACATTTCCTTATGACTGCAGAGTCCGCCTTCTCCATCCCACTGATATCAGCTGCCTTCAGGACTGCTTTCTCTACCGTCCCGAAAGGCGTCTTGCTGTCGCGTCCCATAAAAATCAGAATTCCTATATAAATAATCAGCACGGCAACCATGCCATATTTGCATACCGTTATCCACTTCTTTTTTCTCTTCCTCATAGCCACCCTCTAAAGTCCCGCTACCTGAATCATATGTATCGCCCATTTTCGGTGATATTCCGGTCGGAAATGAATTCCATCCTGCTCATACAATTCATCGCTGAGCAATTCACTGTTATCAATAAATGTTACCCCTTCTTCCTCACAAAGCTGCCTTAGCACTTCATTAAACTGGGGAATCATCTGAAAAACAGGCTCACTCTCCAGCACCCAGTTCTGCACAGCCGTAACACCATTGACATAAATCTTTGTATTTGGAAGTCTTTCTTTGATTCCATCAAGCAGCCCTTTGTAATTCTCACGAAACATCTCCGCATTTCCCCCGGTTGTCTGTACATCGTTGGAGCCAAATGCAATGAAAAGATTCTGCGGGTTCAGTCCCACTGCCTTGTCTACCAGCTCACCCGCATTAGGAATGGAAACCCCTATCTTCGCCACCACCACTGATTCATCCAGTATTTCATAAGCTGACAGCTCTTCCGCAATGGAATCCCCCAGCACTACGGAACCCCGGAAATGTTCCATCGGCACAATATCTTCCCCGGAAATGGCGTCATCTGCCGCATCACTACTCTGTCCGCCGCCATCTTCACCCGAAGCATCCTCTGAATCCGGGACTCCCAGAGCCTGTATCTTCGCATCAACCTCTGCCGTATCAGCCTCTTCCAATTGCTTCAGGATTTTAACCCCCTCCGAGACATCCACCTCTTCCACCGTCGCTTTTTTGTACACGAAAAAACAGATAATACTAATGATAACGACTACAATTACCACAAAAATTATCTGCCTGACCTTCCCGCTATCCGCTTTTACTCTCATTTTCCTGCTACTCCCTCTTATGCTGTATGCATATATATTTTATTGTAATGTTTTCCTCGAAAAATGTCAAATAGCTTATATGCATCTTTACAAAATATGATATAATATGTTACGATTTACAGCCACCTTGGAATAAAAAACAAATTCGTCGTGCTTACACGTAAAGAAAGGAATACCCATTATGATAATGCTTAAAATAGATGTTAAAAAATGCATGACAGAACTTCTGCTGCGAAGTACTTTCGACTCATTCTCCTTCATCGAAGGAACAATTACCACCTTCTGCCAGTTCACCATTGACGGTTTTTTGCATAAATCCTTTTTTGAGGAAGCGCCTGAAAAAGAATATGCTGACTGGAAAGATTTGCGGGAATACTGTTTTTCTATCATCAAAGGAAAGCAGACACCTTTGGATTTCAAATTCATCCTTTCCCTTCCCGAAGAAGGGATTGCTTCCCTGATTTCAGAAAATTCTCTTGATTTCCGTCCGGCGGACGTACAGGGGCTGTATCTGAACTTCCGCTATGACGGCATGAACCTCACCTGCATCACCGGGACATCCTTTAAATCTTTCTCCATGGACAAATCCCTGGAACAAAGATGGGACAAATGGGTGCAGAATTTTTTTACGGAGAAAGGAATTGATTGGGATTTAAGCTCTTAGCATTTCAAAAAAAGGTGATATGCCATCACCCTTTCGAGGGTAAGTATATCACCTTTTTCCTTCTTCACTATATGATTTTTATTTTGTTAAAAGCATCATAATCTCATTGCTTCTCTTTACGAACGCCGTCATTTCTTCCGGACTCAATGGCTTATGTGCCAGCATTGCAAGATCATAAAGCTGTTTGCAGATAACAGAAACATTCTCATTGTCTTTATGTTCCACCACAAACTGTACCAGAGGATGATTTGCATTCAGAATCAACGTACTTTCGCTGCCGAACATAGCCGGATCCATGCCCGCCATGCCGTACATCTTCATCATCTCCTGCATACGCCTGTTCTGTTCAGACAACGTAATCATAGAAGCAACATTATCATCCTTTAATTTCTCAACCTTTACATCCAGCTTGTCATTTCCCAGTTCTTTGCGGAAAATCTCAATCAGGCTGTCTGTGGTTGCCTTAAAGGTCTCCTTCTCTTCTTCTGCAATCTCTTCCTTCACAGAATCTGTCACATCTGCATCAATACGCTGGAAACGAATATTGGGATTTCTCTGCTCCAACTGTGTAATAAACGGGGAATCAATATTATGTCCCAGTATGACAGCATCCAGCTCCTGCGCTTTAAACATATTGATATACTGGCTCTGCTGCTGTTCATCCGTAACATAGTAAATCGTGGTCTTTACTTCTTCTACGTTGTTTTCACCATTCTCTTCACTGTTGTCACTGCCGTCTTCCTTTTTCTCTTTCGGGTCAATGACCGTTCCGCCATTCTCTTCGACACATTCTTTTAAAGTCAGATATTTATGGTCAATATTCTTGAACAGAATGTAATCCATCATCTTATCACAGAATTTCTCATCCTTCAGGCATCCGAATTTGATAAATGGACTGATGTCATCCCAGTATTTCTCATAATTCTCCTTATCTGTCTTGCACATGCCGCTCAGCTTATCTGCAACCTTCTTGGAAATGTAATCTGCAATCTTATTCACAAATCCATCATTCTGTAATGCACTTCTTGATACGTTAAGCGGAAGATCTGGACAATCAATGACACCTTTTAATACCATAAGAAACTCTGGAATGACTTCTTTGATATTATCTGCAATAAACACCTGGTTGTTATATAATTTAATCGTACCTTCAATAGAATCATATTCCGTATTAATCTTCGGGAAGTACAGAATCCCTTTTAAGTTAAACGGATAATCCATATTCAGATGGATCCAGAAAAGAGGCTCTTTGTAGTCCATAAATACTTTTCTGTAGAACTCCAGATAATCTTCCTTCGTGCATTCGTTTGGATGTTTCGTCCAGAGCGGCTCCGTATCGTTCAGTGCAACCGGGCGCTTGTTGATCTTTACCTTCTCTTTGGCAGGAGATACTTCAACCATCTCCTTCTCACCGTTCTCATTTTCCTTCTCTTCCATCTTGGCTTCTTCGTGAATATGCTCTACCACCACGTCATCATCGCGAAGATCCGCCTCGTCAATAGTCTCATATTCCTGTTCGGCATTCGCCTTGGATACATAAATCGGAACCGGCATAAAGGAACAGTATTTCTCCAATACTTCTCTTGCCCGGTATTCATTAGCAAATTCCAGACTGTCTTCATTCAGGAACAGGGTTATCTCAGAACCCACGCTTTCTTTGCTTCCATCTGACATCTCGTATTCTGTACCGCCGTCACTCTCCCAATGTACAGGAACCGCGCCTTCTCTATAGGAAAGGGTATCAATATGAACCTCATCCGCCACCATGAATGCTGAATAGAATCCCAAACCAAAATGACCGATCATATCATCTTCTGTCGTTTTGTCCTTGTACTTCTCCAAGAATTCTGTCGCACCGGAAAATGCAATCTGCGTAATGTATTCTTCTACTTCTTCCGCCGTCATGCCAAGACCGTTATCAATAAATTTCAGCGTCTTCTCCTCCGGATTCACAACTACCTGTATCTGAGGCTTATAGTCTTCCGGCATCTCATATTCGCCCATCATGTCCAATTTCTTCAGCTTCGTGATTGCATCACACCCATTAGAAACCATCTCACGGAAGAAAATATCGTGATCGGAATATACCCACTTTTTAATAATCGGAAAAATGTTTTCACTGCTGATTGATAAAGAACCTTTTTTCGTTGCCATGTATACCACTCCTTATTTTTATTATTTTCTATTGCTTTTATCACAAAGTGTTCTTTTTTCTCGCTAGAAGATATGATAATACCTTGAATTTCAAATGTCAATAGAAAATTAGCACTCTTTTCGCAAGAGTGCTAACAAATTTCTTAAAAGAATAAAATTTTAATAAACTCTACTTACTCCACGCTCTTCAAAGATTCTACCATATCGATCTTCTTCAATTTGAAATACATGACTCCATTTACAAAGAAAGAAAATCCCAGCGTAAACAACATACTATAGATATAACTTGAAAAGTCAATGATTCTCCCAAACATTGCGGAATCTACTTCTACCGTTTCGATGATAAACCGATGCAGCAAAATTCCAATCACGATACCCGCCGCCATACCAACAAAAGTAAGAATGATATTTTCACGGTATACATAGGCGCTCACCTCTCCGTCATAGAACCCCAATACTTTCAGGGTTGCCAGCTCTCTGCGCCGCTCTGTAATATTGATATTATTCAGATTATAAAGCACTACAAACGCAAGCATTCCTGCAGACACAATCAGCACAATCACCACCAGGTTCAGGCTCTTTAACATGTCATTTAGCTGCTGCTCAATATCGTGAAGATAGCTGACATTCAGCACCGCGTCCTGCTTCAGTATCTTCTCACCGGTTTCCTCCATCTTGGCATTGGTCTCTCCCACCGTCTTAAAATAGATACAGTTCACAGTGAATTCTTCATCATAGATTTCTTCATACAAATTCCTGGACATATACATATAATGTCCCATATAATTTTCACATATATTTGCAACCTTTACTTTATGGTTCCCGAAATCCGTATCCTCAATCTCAATGGTGTCTCCCTCTTTCACATCCAGCATCTTTGCCGTCTTCTCACTCAGAATGACGCCGTCATCCCCAAGTGTATATTCCTCTTTGCCCACACGGTCATGGAATTTTACAAATTCATCTATCTGCCCCAAATCTTCCGGAACTGTCTGGTACGCTTCCCTCTTATTAGAATCATGAACCAGCGTCACCGTACGCATATTTACATCCAAAGACTCTTTGATGCCCTCTTCTTCCTCTATATAAGCAGACAGATTTTCCTTCTCTTCCTCCGTCACATTTTCCTGAAGGTATGCCATACCGTCATAAATTTGAATTTCCTCATACTGGATGTCCGCAATTTCGTAGATAGAATCCTTCAGTCCAAATGCAAACAACATCAGACCCATGCACCCGCCAATTCCAAACACCGTCATAAAGAATCGTTTCTTATAGCGGAAGAGATTACGTATCGTAGATTTCCACGTGAAACTCAAATGTTTCCAAATAAACGTAATTCTCTCCATAAATACACGTTTTCCACTCTTGGGTGACGGTGGCCGCATCAAAACTGCCGGCTGCGCCCCCAACTCTCTATAACACGCAGCTCCGGTTGCCGCCAGCGTACATGCCGTCGCAGCAACAGTAGCCATAACTGCATAATACATATTATATGGAACCAGGATATCATTCATATAAGGATAAATAATGCCATACGCATATATGATGATATAAGGAATCACTTTCTCTCCAACCAGGATCCCCAAAACACTGCCTCCAAGCGCGGCGGCCAACGCATACCCCAGATATTTAGACGCAATGGCAAACCTACCGTATCCCAACGCTTTCATCGTACCAATCTGCGTCCTCTGCTCTTCTACCATACGCGTCATGCTTGTCAGGCTAATCAGCGCTGCCACTAAAAAGAACAGTACCGGGAACACTCCTCCGATTGCCTTCATACGGTCTGCATTCTCCCCATAGCCGGAATACTCCGGCAGAACACTTCTGTCATATACATACCAAACAGCTTCTCCTACATTAGATAATTCTTTTTCCGCATCTGCAATCTTCTGTTCTCCACCTGCGATTTCTTCTTCTGACTCTTTCTTTCCTTCTTCATACTCTCTTTTCGCATCCACCAGTTCAGGTTCTTTTTCCGCAATTTCCGACTTCGCCTCTTTCAGCGTATCTTCCTGTGTCTTTAGCTCTTTCCGTCCGTCATCCAACTGCATTTGCCCATCCTGAAGCTGCCGGTATGCATCGTCAAGCTGTTCCTCCCCGGATTGCAGCTGCGCTCTGCTTCCATCCAGCTCAGCCTTTGCCGCAAGAAGCTGATTATACGCTTCATCCAACTGTGCCTTCCCGGCATCCAACTCGCTCTTCGCCCCATCCAGTATACCTCTTGTCGCATCCAGCTGCGCTCTGCTGTCCGCAAGAATCGCCGCTCCGCTATCCAATTCCTGCTGATAACCGGTTATCTCAGCCTCTCCCTGCCGATAAGCTTCTTCCGCCTCATCCAGCTGCTGCTTCAAAAGTTCTGCCTGCTGCTGCACTTGGACATCTTCGCTTTCTGCCATCTGATAATAAGTATCCCAACCCGCATCCAGCTCAGCCCTCTTAACTGACAGACTTTCTCTTCCTGCCTGAATCATCGGCTCATAAATAGCCTTCTGCTCCTCATAGGAGGCCTTTCCCTGCTGATATTCCGCTTCCCCTGCCGCATATGCTTCTTCCGCCTGCTGGTATTCCTGAGCTTTCTGTTTGTATACAGCTAAATTAGAGTTGTATTCTTCCAGTCCCTGATTGTAAGACTCCATCCCCTGACTATAAGCAGCCTTCCCATCCTCAAGCTGTCTTCTGCCGGATTCATACTGCTCCTTCGCATCATCCAATTCCTTCTGTTTTTCATCTAAAGTCGTTTTTGCCTCTGCAAGAAGATTCTCTCCTTCTGCAATCTGTTGCTTTGCATCCTGAAGCTGATTCTCGCCTTCCGTAATCTGATTCAGGGCATCTGCCAGCTTATTCTCAGCTTCCCACTTCCCATCAGTCAACTCTTTTCTTGCTTTGTCAAGTTCAAGATTTGCATCGTCCACAATTTCATTTCTTCGTATTTCTCCCCGCAGCCCTGTAATATCTTCAATATTTTGAATAACCTCATCAACCCGCTCTTCATAGTCATCACTGAAGGCCTCCAGCTCATCTGCTCCTTCCACCAATAAGTAAGCTTCCGTATAAACTTCCGATTTAAAAGTCTCTTCCGGTACAATCACAAATGCACTGACACTCCCTGTCCCGATCATAGCGCTCCCACGATTCAGAGAAATATAGCAGGAACTGCTTGCCTTCCCTACCACTTTCCATTCATCCGTTTTGAGAGTATCCTTAATGGACGTATCTGTACCGGATTCTACCCATATAAGATCGCCAACCTGATAACTGCTTCTGTCATCCACCAGACATTCCCCTTCATTTACGGGCATCCTTCCTTCTTCCACATCCACCTCATTCATCGTCGGAAGCATGGACATAATATGTAAAACCTTCTGATTCTCTTCTCCTTTACTCAATGCATCGACGCTATATCCGCCTTCTGCCAACTCTACACCATCCACCTCTTCCAAAGCCTCCAGGTCACTCTCTGTAATTCCCAGTGTGCTGATTACTTTGATATCCATCAGACGGTGTTCATCAAAATACGAATCTCCGGTATACAGCATATCTGGTTGGGCAGAACGGATACCCGAAAAAAAGGCAACTCCCATCGCCACGATTAAAAAGATAGATAAAAACCTGCCCGGGCTTCTGCGGACTTCCATATAGAAATCCTTTCGCATTATTTTATTATTCATACTCTTGGCTCCTTTTTACCACTCAATCGTCTCAACCGAAACCGGATGTCTGTTCACAATAATTTCTGCAACCTTTCCATTTTTAATCTTAATTACCCGATCAGCCATGGGAGCAATTGCCGAATTATGTGTAATCAGAATTACCGTCATCCCTCTTTCCCGGCAAGTATCCTGAAGAAGCTTCAGAATAGACTTTCCGGTATTATAATCCAATGCCCCTGTCGGCTCGTCACACAACAAAAGCTTCGGGTTCTTCGCAAGCGCCCTGGCAATCGACACACGCTGCTGCTCTCCTCCTGACAGCTGCGCCGGGAAATTGTCCAGGCGATCCTTAAGCCCCACCTCTCTGAGAACCTCCGCAGCATCCAGCGGTTCCTTACAGATCTGAAGGGCAAGTTCGACATTTTCAAGCGCTGTCAGGTTCGGCACCAGATTGTAGAACTGGAATACAAATCCAATATCATCTCTCCGGTATGCAGTAAGCTGCCTCTGGCTATAAGCTGATATATCCTCTCCATCCACTTCCACAATTCCGTCAGTGGCTGTATCCATTCCTCCCAGAATATTCAGAACAGTTGTCTTCCCCGCTCCACTCGGTCCTACTACTACAGCAAATTCTCCCTTTTCTATCTCAAAACTGATTCCATCCGCTGCTGCAATATCCACTTCACCCATATGATATACTTTCGTTACATCTTCCAGCGTTACAAATGCATTCATAGAAATCCTCCAAAAGTTGTATAATATTCATAAATATTCATTGTTTCCGTGCCTTATTTCTTATATAATAACATATGTAAGAATTATTTTGGTATAATTTATAAGAATTTTAGAAGGGAGATGGGGAAAATAAATACAGCTACAATCATTCCGGCAAAAACAGACGCAGAAATACAGGATATTGCCGTATTAGCAGACGAAATCTGGCATCAGCATTTTACAGACATTATAGGAGAAGCCCAGGTAAATTACATGGTAGAAAAATTCCAGTCCTACCCGGCACTCAAAGAGCAAATTGAAGAGGGATATGAATATTTTAAAGTATACAGCGGCCATACTTTTGCCGGCTACACAGGAATACACGAAGAAGATGGCGCTCTGTTTCTGAGCAAACTGTATCTTCATAAGAACTTTCGCGGACAACACTTAAGCACGGAAGTCTTCCGGTTTCTTACGGATCTGTGCCGCGAACGGAAATTATCCAAAATCTGGCTCACCTGCAACAAACATAACGAAAATACCCTGAATGTCTATCATCATTGGGGATTTATAACGGTCCGGGAACAGAAAGCAGATATCGGAAACGGATTCTACATGGATGATTATATTCTGGAATATAATCTTTAACCAGGGAGACCGGCTAAACAGGCCGGTAACCCTGGTTTTTTCTACAATCACTTTAAACATCTATATGCTCTTTGAAGTCTCTAATCTGCAAAAACAGTAATCTCTTCCGCCGCTTTTCTCTTCGGCTTCACCGGATCTATATCCGGATACCCGACACTGATTACGGATACAATCTCCTGGGTATCATCAATATGGAAAAATTCTCTGATTGCCGCTTCATCATAAAGTCCCATAACGAGCGTTCCCAATCCCAATTCCTTCGCTTTCAGACAAAGATTTGCCACCTGCAGTCCATTATCAAAATACTGAAAGCCTTCTTTTAAATGAGTCGAATAACTGCCATCCCTCTCAAATCCGCTTCTTCCTTTCACAACCGCAGAAACAATAAGTACGGGAGCATCCTTCACATTCTTCTGGTTGAAATCAGGCAGACACTCTGCCAACTGCGCCTTCTTCTCTCCATCAGCCACATAATACCGGGATACCTGACTGTTCTTCCATGACGGCGCCAATATCGCTGCCTCAATCAATTCCTTAATAACTTCCCTTGATACAGGCGTATCTTTATATTGTCTGATGCTCCTCCTGTTTTCTAAACATGCTTGTAATTCCACAGAAACTCCTCCTTCATTTTATAATGGAGAACGCCTTCTTATTCTTCAGCACCTGTTTCTCCCTGAACTATTGCCGCATAATCTCCAATACTGACATTCATTCCATTTTCAAAGCTTAAATCAAGCCCATCTTTCATCTGTTGAATTCCCTGCTGAATCGTCTCATCATTCAGGTCAATCATTGCCATCTCTTCATCTGTCAATCCCTGCATCTCCTGAACCAGAGCAAGACAGCACTGTGTCCTCTCTTCCTCGGATGCAGCCTCCCATTCTGTTTTCGTCCAATTCAAATACTCATTATCATAGACAGTTCCCGTAGGCTCATAAAGCTGCTCTATCGTATCCTCCGTCGCAAAGAAAGCTTCCATTAATTCTGTGGTATCATCTTCATTAAACTCATATAGCTTCTCATCTTCATCATAATCAATTCTGACCTGATGTACTTCCCCATCGCCAAAAGTCTGCTCGTCCATTGCATCTTTCAGCGCCTGCAAAACAATCCCTCCTATGTCAGAGGTATCTTCCGCACTTACAGCAGCTTCCATAGTCTTTTCATAAAAAATATCGAACACATCCGACGGATATACGGTTACATCGACAGTATAGTTCCCGTCGTCATCTTTTTCAGACCCTGTAATCTCATATTTTGCTGATGCCAGCACATCCTTAACAGCCTGTGGAAAATCATCTGTAAAACTTCCTCCCAGAACTTCTACTTCTGCAAACATCTCCATCATATCATCAATATTGGTGTCATATTCTTCCTGGACATCTTCCTTATCTCTTCCCAGTAATTCTGCATAATCATCGATATCTCCCTGCAGCTCTGCCCTAAGATATGCATCCACCGCCGCTTCAGCATCCAGCTCTTTCGCCCCACACCCTGACAACATAGCCAGCGACATCATGAGCGTCAATAAAATCATAATCCCCTTCTTACATTTTTTCATTCTCTTTTCCTCCTTTTCCATCACTTTTACAGCGGCAATACAAAAAACCACCGTTAGTTTTCAAATATTTTATCACATTATCCCCTGTAAATCTATCTTATTCTGACATATCACTGTGATTTCTTACACGCAAAAAAGAGAGCTTGAAGGGTAAAAACAGCTGTATTCTGCATAAGCGCCTTCTTTTTACTTCTTTTCATCCAACAGCATGACACCATCTGCAGGATTTCGGTCAATAGCGCCTACAATCCGGTGGGGAAAATAGGGCTCTTCCAGCCAGGCAATATCCTCTGTCGTCAGCTTTACAGCCAACGCTCCCACTGCATCGTCAAAGTAGTTAGCCTTCGTCGCTCCGATGATGGGAGCTGCGACACCTTTGGCCCAGTGCCATGCGATAGCAATCTGAGACATCTTTACACCATAACGCACCGCCAGTTCATGAACCCGGTTCACAATCTGCATATCCTGTTCTTGGGTACGGTCATATTTGCCCATGGCTACCCGGTCGGTACGGCTGCGAAGCGTATCCGCTTTCCACTCTGGCCGAGCCAGGTGTCCTGCTGCCAAAGGACTGTAGGGCATTAGAGACACACCCATCTGTTTACAAATGGGGATGAGTTCCCGTTCATCCTCCCGGTAGAGAAGGTTATAATGATTTTCCATGGCTTCAAACTGCGCCCAGCCGTGGTTGTGAGCTGCGAGCTGCATATTATAAAATTGATATCCGTACATAGCAGAAGCGCCCAGCGCCCGCACTTTTCCGGCTTGCACCAACTCATTCAGAGCTTCCATCGTTTCCTCAATGGGCGTTTCATAATCAAAGCGGTGAATGATGTACAAATCCAGATAGTCTGTTCCCAGCCGCCGGAGCGTCCCGTCGATTTCCCGGCGGATAGCCGGGGCAGACAATCTGCCGGGGTTGAAATAGACCTTGGAAGCAATCACAACCTTGTCACGGGCAATATTCTTTTTCAGCGCCCGCCCCAGATATTCCTCACTGGTTCCGGCAGAGTAACCGTTAGCCGTATCGAAAAAATTAATGCCAAGATCCAGAGCGTGCCTGACAAGCTGCTCCGTGCTGCTTTCATCCAATGTCCAGTCATGCATGGCTCCTGCCTTGCCGAAGCTCATACAGCCAACGCATAGTTTAGAAATTTGAATGTCCGTATTTCCTAAGTTTGTATATTCCATATTCGATCCCTCCAATTATCCGGCAGCCTTTTAGATGCAATCCGCCATCACTTCGCAATCCTTTTGATAAAAAGAAATCCCATAACAAAGAATGTCACTGTATCCTTCCGACTGAAGCTCTGCTATATTTCTTCTGCCTTCGTCAGATATCCCGTAAAATACAGAAAATTCCATAGATTCTCTCCACTCTCATACATATCTGCATAAGTAATCTC
Organism: Clostridiaceae bacterium; assembly: GCA_902362865.1. Classification (GTDB taxonomy): domain Bacteria; phylum Bacillota; class Clostridia; order Lachnospirales; family Lachnospiraceae; genus Claveliimonas; species Claveliimonas acetigenes. Next base: position 10,190 of record CABIYE010000025.1, on the reverse strand, counting down.
TTCATGTATAGGAATGTCCATTGTCTTTCCATCCAAAAGCATCTCAAGCTGTACCCGCATCTCCCGGTCAGCCCGTCCAACCATATCCTTAATAATCTCATTTGAACTGGTGTTAATCCAGTATGGACGCGGAAAAGCATGATGCCTGCCAAATTCTTCCGCAATTTCTTCTTTGAACTTGTAATATGCAGACTCAAAAGTACTCTGTTTTGCCGATTTCAGCGTCAAATTAACAACCGGGTATTTCCCCATCAAGCAACTCTTTTATGAGCATCGTTTTGTCTACATAATGATAATCATTTGTGATTAATTCTTCAAAATTATCCACACCGATTGGCATCGCTTTTCTCATATCAGATCACCTCTACTCGTTATCCAACTCTGAACATTTCATCAGTTTTCTATACAAACGAAGCATAAATAACATATAATTGTAATTATCAATAATAAAACGTGGAAAAGGAAAATCTTTATTTTACTCCCAAAATCATCTGCTATTCCGTTTGTAAAATGAACGGGAATAATTCCCGGCAAAAAAATATACTTATTTCTGCTCTCACTACATTTTACTACCTTTTTTCATCATCTTCAACAAAAATCCTACGCCAATAAAATACATTTTTACCTACTTTTCCACTACAAGTATCCATACCCCGAGGAAGGAAGCCACTCTGCCACATCAGTATATCCTTTTCTCTTCCTTTTTTTCTCTTAATCTTTGTACAAAAAAGAGCTCTTGACAATTTCTATTTCTTTATTTATAATTAGCTTATATAACTCATTTATATAAACTAATTATAAGGAGATAACGAATGCCAAAGCAAAGAATCACGAAAGAAATGGTTGTCAATGCCGCCTTTGAAATTGCAAGAAGCAGTGGGATGGAACAAGTTATGGTAAAAAATATCGCGGACAAAATCGGATGCTCTGTGCAGCCCATTTATAGTTACTGTAAAAATATGGATGGCCTGCGGCAAGATGTAATTCTGCAAGTCAATCGTTTTATACAAGAATATGTAGCGGCTCATATTAACAAAGACGATTTGTTCCGCAGTACAGGAAAATCATACATTCAATTAGCCAAAGAAGAACCTCACCTATTTAAGATTTTTATTTTACACCAACGCCAGGGAATCTCCTCGCTGGATGATTTATATCAAGCAGAAACCAATCCACAGCTTGCCGAAATCATTGCCGACAAATTACACATCAGTACAACACATGCCAGACAACTGCATTTAAATATGTTGATTTATACGATTGGCATCGGTACGATTTTCTCAGTAACAACACCGGGCATTTCAGCGGATGAAATATTTGCACAGCAAGAAACTGCCTATGAAGCATTTTTAAAACAGGCATTGGAGGATAATCATTAATTATGACAAAAGGAATTATCATTTATCAGTCAAAATATGGTGCTACAAAAAAGTATGTTAAGTGGCTTCAGGACATGACCGACTTCCATTGTGCGGAAATATCAAAAACATCAATGAGTGAAGTCTCACAATACGGAACCATCCTATTATGCGGCGGCGTATATGCTTCCGGAATAGCAGGATTATCGTTTTTAAAGAAGAATATCGAGAAACTGAAAGATAAAAGAATAGCTGTATTCTGCGTAAGCGCCTCTCCCTATGACGAAAATGCCTTGAAAGAAATCAAGGCACATAATTTAACGGGCAGATTGAGCGATATTCCGCTTTTTTATGGAAGAGGCGCATGGGATGAAAGCAAAATGAAATTCATGGACAGGACCTTATGTAAAATGCTGAAAAAATCCATAGCCAAAAAGGATCCCGATACATATGAGCCGTGGATGAAGGCTCTTATGTGCGCCGACGGAAAAAGCTGCGATTGGACAGATAAAAACTACTTAATCCCACTCATGAAGTATTTGCGAGAAACCATATAGGTTTGTAAGAAATTTTTCTATTTCTTTTCATCAACCGTTGATATTGGAGCTGTTTCATCTAATTCTGAAAACTTTGAGTTTTTTTGCATTCATTGCCTTAAAAAATGTATTTTGAGTTATTTCTTCTGCATAGGACTAATTTTTTATAATTGTCATAACATATGAATATACTTGCAAATAGTATGAATGATACAGTTTTTCGTAATCCAGAACTGCTCACCTCCTTCTTCTCATAGGTTAGTCGAAGAAAAGATAGTTTCGTTACAAATATTTTTAAATTTTCATAGAACGGAGTTCTCTCCGTTTTCTTCGTTACCCTTTCATCATAACGCGTTCTGAATGATATGCAAGTCACAAAAAATCGCTATCTGTGCGTCATTTGCGGATTTGCGCGAAAAAATGGCAGCCCATAAAGGACTGCCATTTTCGTATATCAAATTACCTCATCACCCAATCCAATAATAATAACACGTCCGATTGGGTCATTCCCATTCTATGGCGATTGTATCATCACTCCACTTCATCCTTAAAATGGTTTGCCGCATACCGCAGGATTATCTGCTGCGCTTTTTCTTATGGGTGTAAACGGTTGTACCGGTCAAAGCCGCGCCAGCCACAAGCATTAGGAAGATCCACAGTGCAATATTGCTGTTATCGCCCGTCTTCGGACTATTGCTGCTTTTGCCTACATTGCCGCTTTTGCCTGCATTGCCACTTTGTTTACCTGAACCTGTAGGAGCGGCTGTTTTGTAATTCGGGTCGGAAGCGCCGCAAACCGTGCACGTTCCATCTTTGTAGCTGTGCGTAAGTTTTGAAATAGTCTCTCCCTTTTCAAGAACCTCACCGCAGTCCTCGCAAACCTTATCTCCGGTATAGCCTTCGGTGGTACAAGTGGCTTCTTTTTTGTTTTTCAGCTCTGCTTTCCCGTGTCCTCTGGCTTCGATAACCGTTTCTTTCTTTGTAATCTCCTGTGTCAGTTCTTCATCGCGGAAATATTTGCCACAGGTCTCGCAGTACCAGTATTCATTATTTCCCTCATCGGTGCAAGTAGCGTCTTTGCCGGAAATATGCTTGCCCTGATGGTTGTGGACAGGCTCAAGCTTTTCCTCCGCCACGTATCCGCATACGGTACAGTGCCTGTCGGTCTCCTCGGTGGCGGCCTCTACATTCCAGGTATGGTTCTCGCCCGCGTCCTTTGTACCGCAAACGGTGCAGACATGGTAATGTTTCTCCGCATCTGCATGTTCTTCCAGATAATCGGCCGACCAGGTATGATCCACCTTCGGAATCACCTTCCAGGTATTCAGGTCGGTAATCTCTACCGTGCAGCTTTCGTCCTCAAAGAATTTGCCGCAGGAGCAGCTATAATATTCTTTGCTGCCATCTTCCGTACAGGTGGCATCTTCCCCGACAACATACATACCCACATGGACATGTCCAAGCTGTGCCTCTGCCACGTATCCGCATACAGTGCAGTGCTTGTCGGTTTCCTCGGTGGCGGCCTCTACATTCCAGGTATGGGCCTCGCCTGCGTCCCTTGTGCCGCAGACGGTACAGATATGGTAGTGTTTCTCCGCATCTGCATGTTCTTTCAGATAATCGGCTGACCAGGTATGATTCAGCTTCGGAATCACCTTCCAGGTATCCAGATCGGTAATCTCTACTTTACAGTCCGCATCCTCAAAGAATCTTCCACAAGAGCAGCTGTAATATTCTTTGCTGCCCTCCTCGGTGCATGTGGCATCTTTCCCGGCAACATACTTGCCCACATGGACATGCCCAAGCTTTTCCTCCGCCACGTATCCGCATACAGTACAGTGCTTGTCGGTTTCCTCGGTGGCGGCCTCTACATTCCAGGTATGGGCCTCGCCCGCATCCTTTGTACCGCAGATGGTGCAGACATGGTAGTGTTTATCCGCATCTGCATTTTCTTTCAGATAATCGGCTGACCAGGTATGATTCAGCTTCGGAATCACTTTCCAGGTATCCAGATCAGTGATTTCTGTTGTGCCCTCGGCATCGCTAAAATGCTTACCGCAAGTATCGCAAGTCCAGTACTCCGTATTGCCCTCCTCGGTACAGGTCGCAGCTTTCGCCGGGGTATGGGTCAGTGTATGGCCGGTTGCGGAAATGACCGTATCGGCAAGTATGATTTCTGTCTTACCATCGGCATCGCTGAAATATTTTCCACACGTTCCGCAAGTCCAGTACTCCGTATTGCCCTCCTCGATACAGGTCGCGGCTTTCGCCGGGGTATGGGTCAGTGTATGGCCGGTTGCGGAAATGACCGTATCGGCAAGTATGATTTCTGTCTTACCATCGGCATCGCTGAAATATTTTCCACACGTTCCGCAAGTCCAGTACTCCGTATTACCGTCCTCGGTGCAGGTGGCGGCTTTCGCTTCGGTCTTCACCGCATTGTGTCCGAGCATCGAGCCTGCTTTTTCACGGGTATCTGTCTTGCCGCAACGGTCGCATTCTGCCGTTTCTGTTCCGTCTGCCGTACAGGTAGCATCGTTGTTGTACACATAGTTTGTGAAGCTGTGATTATCCGGGTCGACGTCGCCGTATTGCCTTCCGCAGTCGTCGCACACCACCGGATCTGTACATGTAGCTGTTCCGCCCGCATGGGTGTGTTCGCCGATACGGACATATTTGTAATCGTAAAGTGTGCTCATTGCATCGGTGTCAAAATTCACAGTCGTATCATAAGGAGATTCTGCTCCTTTATTAAAATGTACGGCGGCTGAACCGTCATGGTTCGCATCATCCACCTTTAACTCCACGAGCTTTCCGGAAGCGGGAGTCATACTGAAGGCGATGTTATCTGTATTACCAGTGCTGTAATTGTAAAATCGTATTCCGCCATCAGCAGTTATTTCGGATGCCTCCACATTCAACTGGCAAACCACGATTGCGGGATCGCTGACAGCGGCTGCTCTCGATATGTTAACTGTTGAATTTTTTGCATCAAGCGTTTTGTCTACGACTATTCCTTCACAAGTGCCACCGACAGCTATTACGGTACTGTCTGCGACCGTCATATTGCCCTCTACACAAATCATCGCAGTATCTGTGGCGCTTTCCGCCGTAACATTACTGCCGTTTCTGATTACAACATCCCCTTCATAGGTATAGATTACATAACTTCCGTACTCTCCTATAACAGTTGCTTTTACTGCCGAATTATCAATGAGAATACCGCCGTCAGCAGCCCATATTGCGTTTCCATCGCCTGTCGTTGCCGTCACATCGCTGCCACCTGTGATTTCGATGAAATTAGCATACATAGCCGGATTGTATGAGGTTTCTCCGTTTGCAGTTACGACGGAGCCGTCAATCTTGATTCCTCCGGGGGAATAGAAAGCGTTTCCATCGCCTGTCGCTGCAGTCACATCGCTGCCACCCGTGATTTCGATGCCGGTTGCTGCCCACAGCGTCGGATAACCAGATGACGCTGCTTGTACTGTTACGTCAGAATTATTTATTTTAATCCCACCGCTAGTTATATAGAAAGCATTCGTTTCTGAACCCTTTGTTGTAGCAGTAACGGTACTGTTGACAATGTTCAGATCTATATCACCCTGGTTCGGATCGTTTTGAGTGTCTATAACAATCGCTGTGTAATTGGCCGCATTTATCTCTACGTTTGCTTCCTCTATAGTCACATTGTCATAGGTAGAGATACCAACCGTGTAATCGCCCAAGGCATTGATTGTCAGCTTGCCGTCTCCGGTGATAATCAGCTTGTCTCGGTAATATATCCTATTCCCTGAAACAGTTCGTCTAGATCCCTGTAAACGAATAGCGTTGTACTGTGGCGACTCGATAACGCTGTCTCCCGCAACATTGATAGTCAAAGTTTTTTGTTCATTGCCATATGTCATAATTCCCGCTATTTTGGCATTGTCAAGCGTCAAGGTACATGTAGACGCGTCGTACGATACCGTTCCGCCGTCTCCAAGGACGTCGCTGGCGTTCATGTTTGTAACTCGGATATTGTTGTATCCCGATTCGGCATATATATACAGATCATATTCTTCAAAAACAGGCAGCACTTCTATTTTAGCCGTGTCAGATACCGTTTCGGCGGTCGTGCCGCCTAATGTATTCGTTACAACGCAATAGTAGTATGTCGTCCCTTCCGCCGATATATCGGGCGTATAACTGCTATTCGTTTCTTCGTCAAGCTTTGTGCCGCCGGAATTGCTGTCAGTCATATTGCTGTACCACTGATAGCTGAGCGTACCGCCATCGGAAGCGCTTGCTTCTACGCTGATTGTATGCACCGTATCGCCGATAATATAAGTCTCGTCCTGCGGCTGAGACGTTATCGCAGGTGTTCCGGCAATATTACTAGAGACGGTAAGGTCAACCGGCTGAAATGCGCTGGCATAGTCGGTTTTATAATCGCCGTTATATTGCTCGCTGAACACCTTGAGGGTATAGCTGCCCGGTTGAAGATCAACGGGTATGATGACACTTGCTGTACCGCTTTCGCTGTTCCTAGCAATATTTCCGTAGTAAAGGACAGTATCGCTGCTGTCGCAAAGCAGGACGGAAACATATTCGTTGTCGCCTGTCTGCGCACCAGAATAAGTAATCTGTACGTTGTCGCCCGCCGATGCGGAAACACTTGCCTGCCCGTCCACATTGGCTGAAAAACTGCGACTTTCGTCCGGTAACGTCAGTTTCCAGTCCGTTCCGGTTGTGCCGACTGCTGTTAGGTTGCCATCCACCGCCGTATCCGCTTTGCCGCCGACTGTGGCAGATGAGAAGAGAACAGCGTCCAGCTTCAGATTAAAAGCAGGGCGTGCGGCGTAATTGCTACTTGCAATGGTCTTAGACACCGCGCCACCATCAATCACAAGCCCCACATCATCACTCTTGTCGAAAGCAGGCGACCGCAGCCACCAGAACCATGAATCTCCATTTTTATACGTTGCTTTTAATTCATCCGCTCCATCATATGAACTTAAGTAATCACTGGCTTCTCTTGCCGATAAGAAGAATACCTGATCTTGATCTAACTGGCTCTCTCCCCAACCAACGCCATATAAGGATTCAACATTATCTGTTTTTGTTAACGCCTTGATTCCGGTCTGTTCCCCTGTTGCAAAAGAACTTTTCACAAAGTTCTTACACCACTCCTGCGCGTCACTGTTCTGCCAGATGTTGGTCTGTCCTGCAGCTTCAAACTGAATATCCTTCAGCAGATATTTTGACAGCAAAAACATTCCATCGCTACCGGTATTATCGTTTTCAGCGTCGAGTACCTGCCACTGGATGGCATCGCCTTGCGTATATCCGTTTATCTCGCTGTCGCAGGTCCCGTAATAAACGCTGTCTCCCTTTTTGATGGCACTTGTGCCAAGTTGTATGGCTTTGCCTGTGTCTGTTTCCACTGCAAATGCTGCTGCCGGCAATAGCCCTGCCAGCAGGCAAAAGCAGAGCAATGCCGAAAATAATCGTTTTTTCATGTTGTGTCCTCCTTTTTTGCTCTTGGCTTTGGTTCTTTTGGATTTCCTGCCAGAGCATCTTGATTCATTCCTGCATACCCCATCAGAGATCCGGAGAATTGGTGATAGTGGCTGCCGGAGCCGCAATCAATGCTGGCCGGTTTGACCTGTTCCACTTCTCACCCTCCCCCTTGGTTAGCGGCGGTTCTATGCTCGCACTTATATTATACAGAAAAGAAAAAGGGAAGACTATTACCCATTTTGACCCCCAAAATGGGTGACCCCCGAAATCCTTTTCGGGGGTCACTTTGCCTATAAAAGCATATACTTTTTGAGGTCTTTTCGGTTCTCCACATTCAATTTACGCATGGCCTCGGAAATGTGGCTTTTGACCGTATTTACTGATATTTTCAGGTGTTTTGCGATCTCCTGTGTCGTCCAGTCACGGGCAGCAAGCATGGCAATCGCAAACTCCGTGGTGGTTAAATCGTCCGCCACATCATGCCCTGTTATGGGGTTATGAACTCTACGCCAGCCCGAAGAGAAACGATAGGTAATGTCGATAATCCTCTTAAAATCTTTCGGCCATTTTGGTTTAATGACCGCTTCCAGCATAGCCCCCAAAAGCCCGTGGTGTTCTCCAAAGCCCTCGATCAAATCATCGAGGCGGGCAAGCTCCCACGCAGCCAGAAGATGGGCCTTCGCTTGGTCAGGCTGTTTCATGCTCATGTAGTCCATGACCGCTGCCAGATGCAGGTAGATAGCGGGAATCGGGTAGCTGGATGCGCCCATAGCCAGGGTAGCCGTCACCAATCCCGCGCTTTTGGCGTATTCTCCTTTCAAATAGAGATAATGGGCCTGCACATACAGGGCATAAGCGCGAACTCCCGGCGGCAGCAAAGGCAGGAAGCTGTCGGCCTCCGGCATTTTCTCCGGCAGCGGCAAATGTAAAAGCACCATCCCCATTGACGCGCTAAAGGCCGACGCCGCCCGAAACTGGGACGACTTTTCCCCCGCAGCGGCGAGGGAAGCGTTCAGCTCCCCCCAGGGCAAAACGCGTCCGCTGTATCTGCCCCATAGGGAGATTGGCATAGGCATAGATCAGACAGGCAGAGAACCGCGCTCCCATGTCGGGGCTGGTGAGATAGGCTTCCGCCTCTTTTGCCGCCGCTTCCGGCTGTCCGCTGAAATAGTGATACTCCGCCATAGCGATGTCCCGCCGTGGGCCTGCCGCCATCGCTTCCACCGTTTCCCGACAATGTCCCGGCGCAAAAGCCGTATTCATTAAGGGCATCAGATTTGTGTAGTCAATCCCGCCCGCGTCTGCTTCTTTTGCAGAGGGTTTTGTCTGCCGTCTGGTCCGGCGCGGGTCTTTGGGTTTTTCCGCGTCGGCAGGAACCGCCCAGGCATTTCCGATTTTCTGTGCGCCGGGGATACGTCCCTCCGCGCAGTATTGGTTGATCCTCCGTTCCGACACGCCCCATTTTTCCGCTGTTTCCCGGAGAGAAAGATATTGTTTCATGCTGCCACCGCCTTTATATCTGCAGATTGTTTTCCGCTTGTTTTCGCCCTCTATTATATTACGAAATATCGTATACTTTCAAGTTTTGTGCGGCGCTTTTTTGTGTATTTCAATCTCACTTCTTTTCAAATAATAATTTTCTCTACTTGATACGAACGTAGTAATACTGTTTACAAAATCCCGTTATGGACAAGAGCCTTTATACTGTGCCGTTTTCAGAAGATTCCAAAAAGCCGGACTCCACAATTAATCCTCTGTTGATGTACGGCTTCCAATAAGATGATCGTCCATATGCTCGAAAATTTCTCTTACAGTAAGAGGCTTTCTTCCTGTAAGCTTCTCAAAATCATCTGTCAACACCGCCATTTGGTTTTGACGAATTGCCCTTCCAAATGTAACCATTCCATCTGAACAGAATGGAAAATTTGTAGCAGTCTGAGCCCACATATCATCCGTTGTTCTTGGTACGCCAATTGAATCGAAAAATGCATACTGTTCATCATCGCTGATTGCTACATATTTTACATCATGTCCAGTAACATCATTAGCGATTGCAATGTATTCACCAATTGTAAGAAGTTCTGCTCCATTGACATCAATTACCCGATCCTGCCAGTCAGACATTGCGGCATATGCGCAAGCAACTGCACAATCGTCTCTTGAAATGTAAGCCATCTTTCCATCTGCCATATTATTTGCAAGTACATTATCTGTATTGGTATATGCATTGATGTAGTTTGAAACCATTGCCTCTGCATATTGGGAATCCCTTAAGAACAGATAGTGAATTGGCTGTTCTTTAACATAAGCTTCAAACCATACATGGTCATTTACCTCATATGTATCAATATCGGGCTCTCCGGCGCCTACAATTGATGTATACACCAGGCGATTCACACCGGCCTTAACCGCTGCATCAAGCGCTCTCTTCTGAGCTGCTCTTCTCTTTGGTCCTACGAAGGGCATTGAAATAAGCACCATTGTATCTATTCCTGTGAAAGCCTTTACCAGCCCCTCTTCATCGTTGAAGTCCGCAATCCTCTTCTCAACATCTACATCTTTGTACTTTTCAAGTCCTTTTTCTGTTGGCGCTGCAAACACAAGATTCTCGTGCGGCCATTTCTCTAAAAGAACCGCAGCTGCCTTTCCCCCAAAATTACCGTCTACACCGTTAAGCAAAATCTTCATTTTGAATACCTCCTAAGTATTTGTGGTAGTGTCAAAAACTACCTGTTTTTTTGTACTAAAATCTAATAAAAACCTTGATTTTTAGGGAAATCTGCAATAAAAAGAG
>CABIYE010000024.1:4610-49020 GCA_902362865.1 Clostridiaceae bacterium | reverse complement strand
CATTGCTTTTTTATTTGCAAAAGTGATGAATGCCTTGAAAATATAAGGTTTTAAAGAAAAATAGGACTGTAAAACTTTACAGTACCCAATCAATTTGGAGGAATGGATAATGAAAAAAACATTGATTAACTGGTTAGGACTTTTAGGTGTTATATCGTTACTGTCCTATACCGCAGCAGTAATTTTTTCTCCTGTTGCATATCCCGGCTATGACTGGATAGCACAGGCGGTTAGTGATTTAAGTGCTAATAATGCTCCGTCTAAAATGCTATGGGAACAATTATCGTCTTTATACGGAGTGTGCGGGATTGTTTCAATTATGATGGTCTGCGTATTTGTTCAGGGGAAACTGAATAAGACGATCCGTATAGGTATTTATCTTTTTACTGTGATGAATTGGATATCGAATGTAGGCTATGCCATGTTCCCGTTATCAGATAGCGGCAATGCAGGGGCTTTTCAAGATATTATGCACATTTATGTGGTCACAGTACTTGTTGTTCTTTTTTCGATAATTTCTCTTGTTGTTATTATGATTGGCGGATATCGGGATAAAAATTATCGTTCCATAGCAATATGGGCGACTATAGCATTACTTTTCATGTTTGCAGGAGCAATCGGTACAAATATAGTTCCGAGAGATTTTTTCGGTATTCCAGAGCGTTTCAGTGTGTTTGCTGCTACGGGATTTAATGCTGTATTGGGAATTTACCTGTTTCGTGGTTTTGAAGGGAGTAGTGAAAGATGCATTATGCAGTTCACGGACATACGGCAGCAGAATTGATTTATGAACGAGCTGATGCCGACAAGCCACACATGGGACTGACCACTTGGGCGGCAGCACCGGAAGGTAAGATTGTAAAAAGTGATGTGAGTGTTGCGAAGAATTATCTTTCAGAAAAGGAAATGCGTTCATTAGAGCGTATCGTTTCGGCATATCTGGATCTGGCAGAGGACCGTGCAGAGCGACATATTCCGATGATGATGGAGGACTGGGCAAAGCGTCTGAATCTATTCCTGATGGCAGATGACAGAGAGGTACTTCAGGATGCAGGTAAGATCACAGCAGAAATTGCCAAGCTTCATGCTGAGACTGAATTTGAAAAATATCGTGTTATTCAGGACAGAGTGTTTATGTCTGACTTTGATAAGTATATGCTGGAATTGGAAGAAAATGCAAAGAAGTAATAAGATTGCTTTTCTCTTTCAATGCCGGATTTTCAGGCATAATAAGTTCGAGTGCATGGAAGTCAGACCATCAGTTAGGTCTAAAAATAGCCGTTGACCTGTTTTTGTAGGAAGAACGGACAAGGTTGAGGCCGTGATATGGATAGCGGAATGTATCAATGTTTTTTGGCTACAGAATTTGTAGGTATGTTTCCGCAAACAAACGTAGATATTTTGGTACATACCATATTAGTCTGGACAGGTTCCCGATGGCTGACATCAATTTGGATCTATTGATCTATGTGGAGACGGTCACTCTTCTTGTGTCTGGTAAAATGGCCTTATTTTTTTGAAAAGCGGTTTGTTATGACCATTGGTGAGTTTTCTGTGATAACTGGAATTAGCGCATATACACTGCGCTATTGCGAGAAGAAAAGCCTGTTTTGTGTAAGTAGGGACAGCATTGGAAGACGGGATTACAGTGAAGACGACACGATGGCAGAGCGGATGGAACTGCTGATACAGCACAGAAAGTCTGTGGTGGGAGAGACGAGGAAGTGAGGAGGAGATATATTTTGAAGGATTTTGTAAAATCGGATTTATTGGAGTCTGATATAGAATTAAAATTGGCAGATTGTCCGGAACAGGTATCTGCTATTGTAAGGGAAACAATACAAAAAGTGTATCCTCACTATTATCCGTCAGGTGCAGTGCAGTTCTTTCTTGATCTGCACAGTGAAGCAAGGATTAAAGAAGTGATGTCCTACGAAGAAATCTATCTTGCGATGGTACAAGAAAACATCATAGGAACCGGGAGCATCCGGAAGAATGAGATTTGTAGATTGTTTATTTTACCGGAATATCAGGGAAAAGGATATGGAAGCAGATTGATGGATTTACTGGAAGCACGGATTTTTGAAAATTATCCAAAGGTTCATATAGACGCTTCTTTCCCGGCGGAAAGTATGTATCTGAGACGAGGGTATCAGATTATTTCGTATGAAAAAATGGAAACAGAAAACGGAGATTTCCTCTGCTATCATACGATGGAAAAAGAGCAGGCAAATGAAGTGCTGGCGAAAGGTGAGATCAGCCAGAGCCAGTATGATGCGCTCCAGAGGGATTTAGATGAAATAATAGATGACTTAGGAGAGTATGTTCGCTATAATGAAAGAGATAAATTGAAATTTGAAGGGAAGTGTAAAAATGGCAATTTCAAATATAAAAGAAATTATCAGTAGTGATATTCACAAAGTTTGGGAAGCTGTTTTAGCTGTTGATAAATATAGTACATGGCGAAGTGATTTAAGTAAAACAGAAATCATAAATGAAAAGCAGTTTATTGAGTATGCAAAAAATGAATATGCCACTACATTTACCGTTACAGTTGTAAAGCCATATAAACGCTGGGAGTTTGATATGGAAAATAGCAACATGAAAGGTCATTGGGTAGGTATTTTTACTTCCAAAGGAAATGATACTGAAATAGATTTTACAGAAAATGTAACACCTAAAAAGTGGTTTATGAAACCATTTGTAAAATTTTACTTAAAGAAACAGCAGACGCAATTTGTTTTGGATTTAAAGAAGGCATTAGAGTAATAAATTTCAGCTTTTAGAACTGAATTCCAATGAATTGTTGTTTGATAAAAATAATAATGTTGCGTATAAAGCATTGCAGGAACTACAAAAAGAAAGTGAAAAAACGAACTCCGTTTATATTTATATGGACAGGTTAGGCGATATGCTTGACAGCGATAATTCTTATATTCGTACAAGGGGCTTGTGGACGGTGTCTTTTATATTGAAAAAATTTTAGAAAAAGATTTCTAAAAGTTATTGACTCTAACATTACGTCATAGTTTATGCTAAAATTACCACAAGGAAAGAGGTGATTTACAATGATGACAGTACATGAAGTCAGTAAAATATCGGGAGTAAGTATACGTGCTCTCCATCACTACGATTATATCGGTCTTCTGCCGGCCACAGAAGTAACCGAAGCAGGTTATCGCCTATATGATGAAGTGGCGTTGGAACGCCTGCAGCATATTTTGCTTTTCAAGGAATTGGAGTTTTCATTGAAAGATATTAAGGAGATTCTGGATAGTCCTGATTTTGACCAAAGTAAAGCATTGGAACAGCAGATTCATTTGTTGGAACTTCGGAAAGAGCATTTACAGAATCTGATTGACCTCGCACGTGGAATTAAAATGATAGGAGTGAAACAGATGAGTTTTGAGGTATTTGATACAAAGAAAATTGATGAGTATGCTGCTCAGGCAAAAGCATCATGGGGTAAGACAGATGCATACAAAGAATTTGAGAAGAAATCAAAAGGACGAAGTAAAGAAATACAGCAGAAATTAAATGTGGAAATGATGAATATCTTCGCGGAGTTTGGGAAAATAAGAGATAAAACACCAGACAGTAAGGAAGCTATTGCATTGGCAAAGAAATTGCAGGATTATATTACAGAAAATTATTACACTTGTACAGATGAGATTCTTCAAGGGTTGGGTGAAATGTATGCTGGAGGCGGAGATTTTACCACCAATATAGATAAGGTTGGCGGAAAAGGTACAGCAGTTTTTGCATGTGAGGCAATTAAATCTATGATTGCTTCAAAATAGTATGAAATTTATTTTATGTTAGCATCAGTCATTCGGTTGGCCGGTGCTTTTTTATTGGAGAGGTGTTGCTTTTGTACCCAGTTAGTGAAGCGTTCCTGTCGGCGATGCAGGAGAACACGAGAAGGTATTACTGGACGGGGAAGATGCATTGGTGGTGTATAGTGCTGTCATTTGAGTTACTTGACATGAAAGAGCAGGAGGTGTTATCGTGAATAGAGAAAAAATTCCGGAAAAGAGCAGGAGAGAAAAATGGTTACGATAAAAGAAATCGCGGAACTGGCAGGTGTGAGCACTACGACTGTCTCCAACGTAATCCACGGAAAAACAAAAAAAGTTTCTCCGGGGACGATACAGAAGATTGATAAACTGATTAAGGAACTGGGATATGTCCAGAAGATGGGGCTTCGGGTCCTGAGCAAAGAAAATTCCCAGCTCATTGCGGTGGTCATCAACAGTCACCGGGAATTCAAGGATTCCATTCTCGGTGATCCATTTTACGGACAGATTTTGGGATTTATTGAAAAATATGCGCGGGAATTAGGGTATTATGTAATGTTTTATTCCGCAAAAGATATGGATCAGATTTTTCAGATGGTCATGGGGTGGAATATCGACGGTGTAATCGCGGTTTCCTTCAGCAAGAGAAACTGCGAGAAAATATATCAACTTACAAAAAAGCCGATCGTGTCCATCGATGCATATGGAGAGTTGGAAGATCAGCAGGATAAACAGGTATTGAATATCGGTCTGGACGATGAGAGCGGCGGCTATAAGATGATGAAATATCTGTTGGGGTGCGGGTATCGGCATATCAAAGTCTGTGCAGCAAGGGACAGTGGTGTGGATCATCTGCGTTTTGTGGGGGCACAAAACGCGGTGCGGGAATTACAGGAAGAGAAGGGGAAATTACAGTTTGTTCCCCTTGGAATGGACTGGACGAAGCGGAAGGAAAATTATGCATGGCTGATGCAGCGCAGACAATCGGAGACGGCGCTGTTCTTTCTGGCAGATATGTATGCGCTGGAGGCGATTAGCTTTTTTTGCGATCATGGACTTCGAATCCCGGAGGATATGGGAATTGCAGGTTACGATGATATCAGTTTTTCAAGAATCGCGACACCGCGCCTGACAACAATACATCAGGATGTGGAAAAGAAGGCACAGCTTTCTGTGCAGCTCCTGATGAAAAAGATACAGGGCGAGGAGCTTGCGGGAGAGGGGGATGTGAAACTTCCGGTGACATTGGTTGTGCGGAAATCCACAAAAAATCAGAATTAATAAGAAACAAGGAGCAGGATACTTTGAAAAAAGTGTTGCCTGTTCTTTTTTTGTGCAGAATATATAAAAATGTATAAAAATATTTGTTGAAAAATATGGTTATCTACATAACCTATTTACAGGATAATAATTAGATGATATATTCAAATTACAGTAAGTTATGTACATAACATAAAGAAAAACCAAGCAGGAGGAGCGAGCTTATGAAGCAGATATTAATCGCTACACACGGAAAAATGGCATCCGGAATCCGGTATACGGCTGAGCTGATCGTGGGCAGGTCAGAAGAAATCACTACGATAGATGCCTATGTAAATCCGGAAGATGATATAGAAGCGCAGTTTAAGGAATATTTCGCAGATCATGAAAAAGACAGGATTTTTGTTTTTACCGATCTGATGGGCGGCAGTGTCAATCAGAAGCTGATGAAGTATGCCGAATCTGAAAATGTCACACTGATCACAGGAACTAATCTGGCTGTTTTGATGCAGGTCATGATGTCGGATGAGGATGTGACGGATGTGGAAATCGAAGAATTTATCGATGAGGCGAGACAGGAGCTGCAGTGGGTACATCTGGAAACGGAGAAGAAGACAGTTATTGCAGAAGGGAAAATACCTGCCTCGGAAGCGGAAACAGGAGCAGAGCAGAAAGAAGAAAAAGAACAGTTTCAAAATTCCAGTGCAAAAATTGCAGCGCTTCGAATCGATGACCGTCTGATCCATGGTCAGGTTGCAATGACATGGACGAAACACCTGAAAGTCAACGGAATCATTGTAGCAAATGATGACGCGGCAAATGATAATACACAAAAAATGGCTTTGAAAATGGCTGTTCCATCAGGAATCAAAGTTCTGATCAAACCGGTGGATGAGGTGATCCGTGTCCTGAATTATCCGAAAGCTTCCCAAATGCGGCTTCTGGTATTGACAAGAACGGTGAAGGATGCGCTGCGGATTCGCCGGCAGGTTGGAAAAATTGAATTTCTGAATTTGGGAAACACAGGGCGGTTTGACGGAATCGATATTTCAGAAAAAACAGTTCTTACATCTACGATCATGCTGACCGCAGAGGAAAAAGAATGTTTAAGGGAACTGGCAGGGTTGGATCCGGGTGTTTGTATGCAGCAGGTTCCAAACGATGAAAAGAAATTTGTAAAAGATATTTTGGATAAATTGGAAACAGAGTGTTAAGCGTTGGAAAGAAATTAGAAAAACAGGAGGAAAAATTATATGTTACAGGCGTTTTTGGTTGCACTGGCAGTCTTTGTCTGTGTAGGCGGAGCGGAACTCGCCGGGTTTACAATGTTAAACAGGCCGATCGTCATCGGCCCTTTGGTTGGATTATTTTTAGGTGATCTTCATACAGGAATTATAGTGGGTGCATCCCTGGAAGCGGTTTTCATGGGTGTTGTTAATATAGGCGGAGCCTCAGCGGCAGAGCCGGGGATTGCCACTGCGGTGGGAGCGGCATTCGCAATTATGTTGGGGAAGGAACCAGAAGTTGCCCTGACACTGGCGCTCCCCATCGGAATTTTAGGACTTCAGATTAAAAATGTTTTATATATTTTTATTGTCGGTATGTTTGCCAAACATTTTGATCAGCTCGCTGCGGAGGGAAAAGAACGAAAGATCGTTCTGCTGCATTATGGATTGTGGGCGGTCAACTGGGCTCTGTATTCGGTGGTGGCCTTCCTTGGCGTCCTTCTGGGATCTGATGCAGTCAGCGCATTGCTGGATGCGATCCCGCAGGTGATCATGAATGGTCTGAGCGTGTGCGGCGGGCTGCTCCCGGCGGTCGGTATGGCAATGCTGATGAAGATGCTCTGGGATCAGAAAATATGTATGTTTTACTTCCTTGGATTTGTATTGGCGGCATATCTGAATCTGCCGCTGATCGCTTTGGCCGTTCTGGGCGTTATCCTTGCAGTCACAATGGGAATGAACGATTACCGGATGAGCCAGCTTGCAGCACAGCGGGTCGCTGCAGTTTTGGATGGGAAGGATGATGTTTTCCAATTAGATGAAGAAGAGGAGGAATTTTTTGCATGAGTAATTTAACAAAATCAATCCCGGCTGACGAGAGAAAAATGTTGAGAAAAGTATTTTGGCGTTCCTTTACCTTATATGCGGCGGTCAGCCCGGCAAAACAGGGTGCATCTGGCTTTTGTTATTCCCTGATGCCTTTTATCAATAAATTTTACAAAGAGGATGAAGAAGGGAAGAAGGCAGCGCTGACCAGAAGCATGTCATATTTTAACACAACAATTCCGCTTTCTACCTTTATCATGGGGCTGGCGGCATCCATGGAGAAGGAAAACAGTGAGAGAAAAGATTTTGATACAAATTCAATCAATGCGGTGAAATCAAGCCTTATGGGGCCTCTGGCAGGAATTGGCGATTCGATCTTCTGGGGCGTGCTTCGAGTGATTGCAGCAGGAATCGCGGTCGGACTTGGTTCCGCAGGAAATGTGCTGGCACCGATCATATTTTTAGTCCTGTTCAATGTGCCGTCTCTCCTGATTAAATATTATGGTACATTTCTGGGATATAAGCTGGGTTCGGAGTACATACAGAAGATTTACGCCAGCGGTCTGATAAATATTTTGACCAAAGCGGCGAGCACCGTGGGACTGATTATGGTAGGCGGAATGACTGCCAGCATGGTGACCTTCCAGTCCACCTTTGAGTGGAAGATGAGCGGTAAGTCCATCCTGAATCTACAGTCCATGTTGGATCAGATATTTGTCGGCATTGTGCCGCTGGGACTGACATTATTGTGTTACTACCTGCTGAAAAAGAAAAATATCAGTATCACAGTGCTGATCATTGGAGTTATCGTTTTGAGTATTTTGTTATCATTGCTTGGTATTGCGTAGTGATTTGCGGTTATGAACATGCGGCAAAAGGAATACGAAGGAACACTTTGTATATTTGGAGGAATTAGAAAATGAAAAAAACAGATTGGTGGAAAAATGCAGTCGTATATCAGATTTATCCGAGAAGCTTTAAGGATTCAAACGGAGACGGCTTCGGAGACCTGCGTGGTGTGATCGAAAAACTGGATTATCTCAGGGAACTGGGGATCGATGTGATCTGGCTCAGTCCGGTGTTTGATTCTCCCCAGGATGATAATGGTTACGATATCAGCGACTATCGGAAAATATATGCCGGGTTTGGTTCAAATGAGGACATGGAGGAATTGATCCAAAAGGCACATGACAGAGAAATCAAGATCGTGCTGGATCTGGTTGTCAACCATACCTCGAACGAACATGCATGGTTTGTGGAGAGTCAAAAATCAAGGGATGGTCAATACAGCGATTATTATATCTGGAAAGATCCGAAGCCGGACGGAAGTGAGCCGAATAACTGGGGTTCCTGTTTCTGCGGGAGCGCATGGGAGTTTTGCGAGGAGAGAGGGCAGTACTACTTGCATTTCTACAGCAAAAAACAACCGGATCTGAACTGGGAAAATCCGAAAGTGCGCCAGGAAATCTATGATCTGATGAAATTCTGGATGGAAAAAGGCGCGGACGGCTGGCGTATGGATGTGATCGCATCCATTTCCAAAAACCAGAATTTTCCGGATTATCTGGAGCGGGAAGGGCAGAAATATTATACCGGAAAATATCACAGCAACGGTCCGCGTCTGCATGAATTTTTGCATGAGATGAATCAGGAAGTGCTTTCAAAGTATGATTGTATGACGGTAGGAGAGGCGCCCGGTTCCACACCGGAGACAGCCCGCCTGTTTACAGATCCGAAACGGGAAGAGTTGAATATGATCTTTACGTTTGAACATATGAACATTGACCGGGTGCCGGGTTCTGTAAACCGCAAGTGGGCGTTGAAGCCCTTTGATCTGCGGGAATTGAAAAAAGTGATGTCATCCTGGCAGAATCAGTTGTATAATAAAGGATGGAATGCGTTGTATTTTGAAAATCACGATCAGCCCAGAGTAATCTCGCGCTGGGGCAACGACCAGGAGTACCGGGAAGCCTGTGCAAAGGCATTTGCCACGGTGCTGCACGGAATGCAGGGAACGCCTTATATTTACCAGGGAGAGGAGATCGGCATGACGAATGTTGCTTTTGATCTGGAAGAATATGAGGACATCGAAGTGAGAAATGCTTATCAGGAGCTTGTCGTAAAGAACAAGACCATTTCTGAGGAGGACTTCTTAAAGGCTGTGTGGAACAAGAGCCGGGACAACGGAAGAACGCCGATGCAGTG
The DNA here is from genome assembly GCA_902362865.1 of Clostridiaceae bacterium. Classification (GTDB taxonomy): domain Bacteria; phylum Bacillota; class Clostridia; order Lachnospirales; family Lachnospiraceae; genus Claveliimonas; species Claveliimonas acetigenes. Next base: position 39,707 of record CABIYE010000024.1, on the reverse strand, counting down.
GGATGACAGTGAAAATGCAGGATTTACCACCGGAAAACCGTGGTTTAAAGTCAGCGAACGATATCCGGAGATTAATGTAGAGAAGGCTCTGGAGGATCGGAATTCCATATTTTATTATTACAAAAAACTGATCGGACTAAGGCATACGGAGTCCCTTTTGACAGATGGGGATTACCAACTAATCATGGAAGAGGATGCACAGATTTTTGCATATCTGAGGACGACGGATCAGGAGAGCTGGCTTGTGGCGGCAAATTTGTCAGAGCAGCATCGGAGTACAGAAGAATTGAGAAAATTTGCCGGGAATGTGAAGGAGATTAAAATCTGCAATTATGAGAGAAGTTCGCTGGAAGAGGATATGCGTCCTTATGAAGCGTTTATGATGCGGATTCGGTAGGAAAAGAAAAACAAAAGAACAGAAAGCGGGGGGCAAATTGGATTTGAAGAAATTTAAGTGGATCAGGGAGCCGGAAACATACAGCATAGGTGATGATAAAATAACAATCACAACAAAACCTCATACGGATCTGTGGCAGAGAACATACTATCATTTCCAGAATGACAATGCGCCAGTGCTCCAGATGGAGACAGAAGAGAAGTATTTCAGTTTTGTTGTCCGAACAGAATTTGAGGAGAGCCATCACAGATTTGACCAGTGCGGTATCGTTATGTATCTGGATAGCGAAAACTGGCTGAAGGCTTCTGTGGAATATAAAAATGACGTATTTCAGTATCTTGGAAGCGTAGTGACCAACCATGGTTATTCGGACTGGGCTACAACTGAAATTGATGCTTCCGTGAAATCGGTTTGGTATCGCTTCAGCAGAAGAGAGGATGATTATTGTATCGAATGTTCCATGGATGGGGAAACTTTTCATCAAATACGGATCTGTCATATGCAAGAGGGAAACGGGAAAATCCGGTTTGGTATTTACGCTTGCTCCCCGGAGGAATCCTCTTTTCAGGCAGTTTTCACAAACATGCAGGTAACAGACTGTCGGTGGAAAGCCCATGACGGCCAGCAGCCGGATTGTTAAGATATCGATGAATTGTTGTTGACAAAAATGGAGAAAATCATTCGACCATTGTTTGGAGAGAAAAATAATGATAAATAAGAAAATGCCACGCAAAGTAGCAGAAAAAGTTGATATGTAATCTCTGCTTGCTTGTAGTGCAAAATACACTTTCCTATACTGGGCATACCAAAATAAGGAGGTCACGAACATGACATTTGCAGAAAAATTGAAATCCATCCGCAAGCAGACCGGAATGTCGCAGGAACAGCTGGCAGAGAAGCTTGGTGTATCAAGGCAGGCGGTTACGAAATGGGAAACGGATGCTGGTATCCCCGACATCGAAAACATCATGGCAATCTCCGCACTGTTTGACATTTCCATTGATGAGCTGCTCTCTAATGAAAAAGGAGCGAAAAAGCCAACGGACTATCTTTATGAAAGTATCACGGAGTACGATATTGACGAGCCGAAACGCTATGACATGAAGTTTGGCGGAGCAAAGCAATTCCTGTTATCGGGATACGAGGGCGAGAAAATCCGTATCCGTATGGCATCCAATAGCCTCTCCACGCTCCAGAAGGATTTCAAGGTCAGGATTGACGACATCCGAAAAAGGATTGATGTGGATGTAAACCGCAAAAACGGCGTATCCGAAGCGACGGCAAAGGAAGCGGTCAGTATCTTCGTTCAAATTCCCTCTCCCTATATCGGGAAAATTGAATGTGCCGTCAATGGGGAAACCGTAAAAATCTGTTCTTTGGAGTGTGACAGTATTGAACTTGATATAAAGACTCCGAGCGTCATTTTGGAAGATGTTGTTGGTACGGTAGAGATAAACTGCAATCTTGACATGGATGTAGTCTGCCATTCTTTAAAGGGAGAAATTGCAATCAATCAAGTGTCGGCAACCTCAAAAATCCATGTTCCCAGGGACGCTGTTTTTACTGCTGTTACAAAGGGGATTGGAACAAGTATCTCTTATGAAAAATATGGGCGGCAAGCCGAACGATTTGATACGCCTGATGCGGAGAATATGATCGAATTGAACGGTATTAAGAGCGAGCTTGTCATCTGCACGGACAGGGAAAGGAGCTAATGGGATGAAACCAAATTATCTGAAGAAATATATCATAAGCTCCTATATCCTTGTCTGGGCGCTCATTATTTTTGTGGCAGGCTCGGCAAGTCTTGTCTTTCATGCACCGCCTGTCATCATGTGGATTGTACGAAATCTTATCGCATGGTCGCCAACCTATCTGCTTCTTATTGGGTGGCGGCATTTCAGACCTGATGAAACAAGAATGGTCTTTGTGAAGCGGTGCTTTTCTGGGAAAGCAGAGTTGCTTCCGATTCTGTTCTCTTTTGCCCTTACTTTTGGTATCAGCGTGTTGTCGCTGTTCCTCTATTCCATTATGACGGGAAAGCCCATGCTGTCCTACATCAATCTGGGAACCACAGCGTTGCCGCTCAGCATTTTTCTTTCCCTGACTTCGGGACCGACAGGGGAAGAATTGGGATGGCGTGGTTTTATGCGTGAGGAATTTAATAAAAAGTATGGCTTTTTGAAATCCTCTGTCTGTCAGGGATTGGTATGGTGCTTCTGGCATACTTTGCTTTGGGTAGTGGATTCAGAGTTTACCGATTGGAGGGCAATCCCCTATGTTATTTCTAACATAGTTGTGATTACATCCATTACCGTACTGATGAATATTTTCCTGGAATGGCATAATAACCTGCTTTATTCGGTATTGCTGCACTTTGGTTTTAATATTCTTTATGTATTTCTGGATGCAGATATAGGGTTCTTTATAATCTTGACCGTTTTGTATCTGGTCATTACGCCGACTGCCGTACTTGTAAGGAATAAGACTGCCGAAAGGTTTTTGGAAAATAATGATAGCGAAGAAAGAAAAATAAAAGAATGAACAATAATCATTTTGATATTTGCCGGTGTAGGAGTAGCTTTAGCATCAATCGGGGCGACTCTTATAGCAGCAGATGTGTTAAATATGGAAAACCAGTTTCTCCATTTCTTGTCGGTCACGGCTGAAATGAGCAAGGCGCAGATGATAGGAATTTTGACCGTTGCTGCGGTTTCGGTATTGTTTGGTGGTATCCTTACAGCATTTGCCTACCGTTATTTTACGGCAGAACTGAAAGAAGGTACATAGACAAAATGGAAAAAGCAATATCTGAATGGGTATACTGCCCTGTTTGTAAAAGTAAAGCCTGAAATAGAATTAAATGTGCTACTATTTTGCAAAGTGAAAAGTGAGTAAGTGAGAGATAAAATTTGTTGTAAAAACTAACGAATGATAGTAGAATAACTATCGTTAAGTATGGGAGGCGTATAGATGAACAGGAAAGAAGAAATTATTCTAATTATGACTGGCGGGTATCGGGATAAAAATTATCGTTCCATAGCAATATAGGCAAACATAGCATTACTTCTCATGTTTGCAGGAGCAATCGGTACAAACATAGTTCCGAGAGATTTTTTCGGTATTCCAGAGCGTTTCAGTGTGTTTGCTGCTACGGGATTTAATGTTGTATTGGGAATTTACCTGTTTCGTGGTTTTGGGGGGATTCGTGAAAGTGAGCAAGATTGAATGGGTACGATGCCCTATCTGCGGAAATAAAACGAGGTTACAGATACGGACAGATATAGAACTGAAACAACAAAGCGACAAATCGGGTTTGTGGAGGTACAAATATGTCAAAAGAAATGAATCCTAGTATAAAAGACATGCTAGATGCATTAGAAAATGATAGTGATTTTAGAACATTGAAACAAAAATATGAGTCACCTAATGAGTTTACTATTATGGGAAATAAGAGAAGAGAGGAATGGCATAGTAGTTTTGTTAGTTGGCTTCTTAACCCTAAACAAAATCATAAATTGGGGAAATTTCCTTTAGAAAAATTTTTAGAATTGGTCGAAAGTAAGAGAGAAAATCTTGAGATTGATAAGGCAGATATTGCTGATATGAATTTTGAAACTGAACATAAAACTAATAATGGTAGAAAAATAGATATTTTTGGAACAAGCTGTTCTTTAGTATTGGTTATAGAAAACAAAATTAAAGCAAGCGAAACATTTACGAATGGTATACCGCAATCAAATGATTATTATAAGTATTGTGAGGAAAAATATAAAGATAGACAAAGATGTTATATTCTTTTAAAAGCATTTTCAAATAGCAGCGTAGCAAATAAGAATTTTATCTCTATTACATATCAGGAATTATTTGATGAAGTAATAAAACCTGCATGTGAAAACTGTCAGAAATTAAAAATAGAAGATACGAAAAGAGTGTTGGAGCAATATGCACTAGATATTTCAAATCCGTTCACCAATAGTATATTAGCGACCACACAAAAAGATATATCTTGTGAAATATACAAAAAACATGCAGAGATAATAGAGAAAATTCGCATTACAATGGGCGAAACTGATAGAGATAATGAGTCTGATATTTACAAGTTTTTTATGAAAAATATAAAGTACATTAATAATATAATATTAAAATCTTTGGGGAAAAATATTATAAAACCAAGATCGGAAGAACTAAAAAAACTAAAAGGAAAAGAGTTATTAAATGCACTATTGGATTATAACTATATAATACCTAATCGGACAGAATTAATATATAAATGTATGTCTGCAACTTGCATTATAATGGTAGATGAAAATCGCAAATTTTATACGGGGTATTGTATGGGAGATTATGATGGTTCACAAGAAGTTGATATATTACAAGATGGATTTGAAAGGTTAAGAGATGCACAACTAGTGGTTGAGAAAGAAGTTGGTTCGCAAAGCTGTAACGGAGGAACATCTGCATATAAGCTAACGCTTCGAAATTCAGGAATCGAAGAAGCGGAAGGGAAGAAAATTGGAGATATTTTAGAGCTACTTTGATGTGGACAAATTCCCATTTGGTGGAGGGAAAATGAATATTATTTTATATTCAGATAAAATTAACGAATATCTAAAGTATGACGATGCTGAATTTTCAGGTATAATAAGGTCGAGTGCATGGAAAACGTGCTATTAGTTAGGTCTAAAAATAGCTGTTGACCTGTTCGCGTGAACGAGCGAGGTTCAGGCTGTGATATGGATAGCGAAATGTATCAATATCTTTTTGCTACAGAATTTGTTGATATGTTTCTATAGGTGGGGTAAGTGGAAAACAGGGATATACTAAAAAATGAAGAGCGAAGGTTGAGAAGGGGGATCTGAGATGATACAGAATGAGGAGAATAAAACCAGTGATTTGAAGAAGATACCTGGCGTGGGAGCAAATATGGAACAGCATCTTAAAAATATTGGAATTCACTGCATTTCAGACTTAAGAGGAAAAGACCCGGAAGAATTGTATCGTTTGGATTGTATGAAAAAGGGATTTCAGGATGACAGATGTGTGTTGTATGTATTTCGCTGTGCAGTATATTTTGCAGAACATGAACAGCATGAACCGGAGAAATTAAAATGGTGGTATTGGAAGGATAAGGACTATCCAGAAAGATGTGAAAATCAATGATTCGATATGTAATGAGTGAAGATATTAGCAACATACTTTCCATGATGGAACAGGTGAAAGAAGCTTTTCCCGGATATCAGGAGATAGAATTTCTAGAAGCACTTTATAAAGCAATAGACTGTAAGACGGCGTTTTTGGAGGAAAGGGAAGGCAGACTGGCAGGAATGCTTACGTTTTCTTATCAGGAAAAGGAGCTTACATTTTTGGCAGTTGTGCCGGAATTCCGAAAACAGGGCGTGGGAAAACGACTAATTAAACAGATGGTAGAATGTTTTGAGGAAGGGGAAACGGTTCATGTGATTACATTCCGGGAAGGAGACCAGATAGGAATGGCTGCCCGTTATTGTTATCATTCGTGCGGCTTTGTGGACGATGAAGAACTGGTAGTATTTGATTATCCATGCCAAAAAATGGTTCTGAAAGTGGGCGGGTAAACGCATAACAAATTTCAAGCCTATCGGCAGTGCCGGACGTATTTACCTGCCTCCCACAGGTTGTCATCGTCTGCTCCAATCAGAATAAGCTTACCCTTGATATTTTCAATCTCAATCTTTTTCCAATACGTTGGATGTTCATAAACAATCTTTTGTTGTTGAGAAAATATCTCGTTAAAAATGGTTTGCTTTGACTAAGCCTTGTAGGCGGGAGTATGATAATATCTAAACTTTAAACAAATGAGGTGATAGTTTGAAGCAGCATAAGTTTTGGGCATGGGCAATGGTGTTCTGTATGGGAATGCTATTTTATACCGGCAAGAAACATAAATAATATTTTTAATGAAAGCAGGAGGAAAAGATATGGATATTTTTAAAGGAAAGAATCTTGGAATATTTGCAGGAGGTCTGTTATTTGGTACGGCTGGCATCAAATTGTTGACCAGCAAGGATGCGAAGAAAGTATATACAAGTTGTACAGCGGCAGTGCTGCGGGCGAAGGACTGTGTTATGAAGACGGCGGAAGCTGTTCAGGAGAATGCAGAGGATATCCTGGCAGAAGCAAAGCAAATCAATGAAGAAAGAGCGGTGGAAGAAGAGGCGGCCGTTCAGGAAGAACTGGATGATTTTGCAGAAGCAGAAAATGGCGGCGAGCCGGAGGAATTATAATTGAAATTTATCATTAAGCATGAGATTCCGGGAAGAATCCGTATTCATATAGTACAGAAGCGTATGACTGCAGAAGAAGCGGATACGCTTCTCTATTATCTGAATACGCTGGAATATGTCACGCAGGCAAAGGTTTATGGACGGACGGCCGATGCCTGCGTTTGCTTTGCCGGAGAAAGAGAGCCTTTGATTCGGGCACTACGAAAGTTCCGGTATACGTCTGTGAAAGTTCCGGATACAGTTTTTGCCGGTTCTGGGAGAAAGTTAAATACTACTTATCAGGAGAAGTTAATCAGCAAGGTTGTACTTCATTATGCCGGGAAATTGTTTCTTCCCTGTCCTGTTCGGGCGGTCTGGACGACAGTAAAATCTATCCGGTATCTGAAAGAAGGGTTAAGATGTCTGATAAAGGGAAAACTGGAAGTGTCTGTATTGGATGCGGCGGCAATCGGAGTATCACTTCTGCGAGGCGATATAAATACGGCAAGTTCAGTAATGTTTCTGCTGGGAATCGGAGAAACAATGGAAGAATGGACTCATAAAAAGTCTGTGGGAGACCTTGCGCGTAGTATGTCTCTGAATGTTTCGAAGGTGTGGCTGAAAAAAGACGGGCAGGAAATTCTTATGGATTCCCGTACGATAAAAGAAGGAGACGAAATTGTTGTACATATGGGAAATGTGATTCCCTTTGATGGAACAGTGACAGAAGGAAATGGAATGGTGAATCAGGCGTCCCTTACGGGAGAGCCGCTTCCGGTTCACAGAGAAAAGGGCGGATATGTCTATGCCGGAAGTGTTTTGGAAGAAGGTGAACTTGTCTTTGCGGTGCAGAAAGCATCCGGAGCTTCCCGTTATGAGAAAATTGTGACTATGATTGAGGAATCTGAGAAGTTAAAATCTTCAGTAGAAAGTAAGGCGGAAAGGCTGGCAGACCGCCTGGTTCCGGTTACACTGGCGGGAACGGCGCTGGTTTGGCTTACCACAAGAAATATAACGAAAACTATAGCTGTTTTGATGGTGGATTTTTCTTGTGCATTGAAGCTTGCTATGCCGATTACGGTGTTATCTGCAATTCGTCAGGCGGGAAATTATGAGGTCACGGTAAAAGGCGGGAAATATCTGGAGGCAGTGGCGGAAGCAGAGACGATCGTATTTGACAAAACGGGAACATTGACGAAAGCAAAACCAACCGTGAAAAAGGTGATTCCGTTCTGCAAAATGGAAGAAAGAGAACTTCTTCGGCTTGCGGCATGTCTGGAAGAGCATTTTCCGCATTCTATGGCAAAAGCGGTGGTAACGGCGGCAAAACGGGAGGGACTTGATCATGAAGAAATGCATTCGAAAGTAGAATATATTGTGGCCCACGGCATATCTTCTCATGTAGGAGAGAAAAGAGTGATTATCGGAAGTGCGCATTTTGTGTTTGAAGATGAACAATGCCGGATTCGTGAAGAATATCGGGAACAATTTGAAAAACTTCCGGAAGAATTTTCTCATCTCTATCTGGCAGTGGACGGTATGCTGGCGGCTGTAATCTGTATTGAGGATCCGCTGCGGCCGGAAAGCGCAGAAGTGATAAGTGCACTGAAAGCTGCAGGATTCCGGAAAATCGTTATGATGACCGGGGACAGTGAACGTACGGCGGCAGCAGTTGCAGCAAGGGTTGGCGTAGACGAATATTACGCAGAAGTTTTGCCGGAAGACAAGGCAAGATTTATTGAACGGGAAAAGGCTGCCGGAAGAAAAGTCCTTATGATTGGTGATGGCGTGAATGATTCGCCTGCTCTTTCGGCGGCTGATGCGGGGATTGCAATTAGCGATGGTGCGGAGCTTGCCCGAGAGATTGCGGACATTACCATTGCTGCAGAAGATTTATACCAGATTGTACGGTTAAAATATCTGAGCGATGCGTTGATGAAACGGATTCAGGCAAACTATCGAAAGATTGTCGGAATTAATACCGCGCTTATTTGCCTTGGAGTGGGCGGTATCATTCAGCCTATAGTTTCAGCAATGCTGCATAACACGTCGACACTGATGATTAGTCTGCAAAGTATGCGGGATTTGCCGTTGCCTGAGATGTAAACCGTTTGATTGCCTATGCATTTCCTTATGTCTGGATATTGACAAAAGAAAATTGTGTGTTATAATAAAAACAGCGTTACGGTAACGGTGTTCCTTAATAAAAGGAGGGATGGATTGAAAAGGCAGTTAGAAGGAATCACAGAGAAAATTCTGTCCGCCGCGGAGACAGAATTTCTTGCTTATGGTTTTATGGATTCCAGCCTGCGTCGAATCTGTGCTGCCAGCGGGGTGAGTACGCATACGGTTTACACACGTTTTGGCGATAAAGCAGGATTGTTTGATGCATTGGTGAAGGAAGCTGCGGATGGACTGATGAAATTGTATCTTGATGCTGTTGATGCACTGGACGGATGCAGCAATTTTCCCGGCGTGGAACATGCGGGGCGCGAAGGTACGGATAAGGTGTTGGAGTATGTTTATCAGCATTTTACGGCATTCCAGTTGATTTTCTGCCATTCAGTGGGGACAGAATATGCGGATTTTCTTAATCGGCTTTCAGAGATTGAGGAAAAAACATATCAGGAGTTGTTTCATCAGCTAAAAGGGAATCTTTCGGAGATGGATGTATTTTTTATTCATGTTTCTTGTGCTGCATCATGGCAGCCGGTGTATGAGGTAGTATCCCACGATATTCCTCTTAAAGAGGCAAAAAGGTTTATGGAACTGCAGATGCAGTACCATTATGCAGGCTGGAAAGCAGTTATGGGACTTCTATAATGAAGTCCTAAAAAAATACCAAGAGGTTAGTTAAATCTAACCTATGAAGAAAGGAAGGTAGAGGTGTTTGAAGGAGAGAAAAAATAACAAAAGTGTAATAAGCTATCTGTTAGAGTGGTTAGGTACAGACCGGCTCCGATTTATATATAGTGTTTTATTTGCCATATTGAACGTGGCATTTAAAGTGATTCCCTATTTTATTATTGGAGATGTTATAAGACGGCTGCTTGCAGGAGAGCGGGAGAAAAATATCTTTCTGGTGCAGATTTTACTGATTGCACTCAGTTTTGTAATTGCAGAGCTGTTTCGTTATCTGTCCACAAGCCTTTCTCACAAGGCAACCTTTGTGATTCTGGCAAATATACGAAAGGCGGCCTGTGATAAACTGGCACGGGTTCCTTTGGGATATGTGAAGGATGTGGGTTCGGGAACTTTTAAGAATATTATCGTAGAACGTATTGACAGTATGGAGACGACGATGGCGCATGTAGTACCGGAGTTTACTTCCGGACTTTTGGCACCGCTTATTATGGTAGTGTATTTCTTTTGTATTGATTGGCGGCTTGCGCTTCTTGAGTTTGTTCCGATGATTGCCGGATTACTTGCTATGGCCGGAATGATGATTGGATATGAAGAAAGTTTTCAGAACAGTATTATAAAAACGAAGGCGCTTAATGATGCGGCAGTGGAGTACATAAATGGCATTGAAGTCATTAAGGCATTTGGTAAGGCAGAAAAATCCTATGATAAATTTGTCAAGGCGGCCAGAGAGGGAGCGGACTGTTTTATTGAGTGGATGCGCCGATGTAATATCTGGCAGGGAATTACGCTGACTGTGACGCCTTATACGCTGCTTACTGTACTCCCCTTTGGTGCGTGGTTTGTGATGAACGGAAGCCTCTCTCACGCAGATTTTGTGATGTGTATCCTTCTGGCGCTGGGTGTGACTGCTCCACTGACTACTATGATGGGATATGTGGATGATATCAGTAAAATGGGAACGATCTTTGGCGAAGTGATTGGAATCCTGGAGCACGAAGAATTGAAGCGGCCTGTGCGCAGTGTGAAAAAACCGGAAGAGTATTCCGTGGAACTTCGCGACGTGACTTTTGGATATCATGAGAAGGAGGTTCTTCACGGCGTCGATATGAAGATGCCGCAGGGAACTGTAAATGCTATTGTAGGACCATCCGGCAGTGGAAAATCGACGATTGCAAAATTGATTGCGTCTATGTGGGATGTGAGCGGTGGAAGTATTTTGATTGGCGGTATAGATATCCGGGAACTGGCCCTTGCGGACTACAATCGTAACATCGCATATGTGTCTCAGGATAATTATCTGTTTGATGACACTGTAATGGAAAATATTCGCATGGGCAGGCAAAGTGCATCGGACGATGAGGTAATTCAAGCGGCAAAGGATAGTGGCTGTTATGAATTTATTATGCGGTTAGAACATGGTTTTTCTACAGTGGTTGGAGGCGCTGGCGGACATCTTTCCGGAGGGGAACGGCAGAGGATTTCTATTGCCCGTGCTATGTTGAAAAATGCGCCGATCGTTATTTTAGATGAGGCTACTGCTTATACGGATCCGGAAAACGAGGCAGTGATTCAGGCTTCTGTGGCGAAACTTGTGCAGGGGAAGACTTTAATCGTTATAGCGCACAGGCTATCTACGATTACAGATGCGGACAATATTTTTGTGATTAAGGATGGCGTTGTCGCAGAGCAGGGCGGACACAGCGAACTGCTTGCGAACAACGGCATTTACAGACAAATGTGGGAGAATCACATTTCTGTCAGAGATTCTGCTCAGGAGGGAGGTGCAGCATATGCTTAACATACTAAAGAAGTTTTTTGATTTTGTGGGAGAAGAGAACAAAAAGAAGTTCCGGATATCCATTGTTTTAAGTGTTTTTCAGGCATTGAGTGCAGCAATGAAAATTCCGGCCATTATGTTAATACTGCAGGCGATAATGGCAAACCGGCTTACAGATACAGTAATTTGGCAGGCATCCGGCATAATGTTGGGCGGACTTCTGGTGGAAAATATTGTAAAATACAAGGCAACCATGCTTCAGACGGAAGGCGGCTACAACGGTGCGGCGTTCAAACGAATCGAGATTGCGGAACATCTCAGGTACCTGCCGATGGGATATTTTAACCAAAACAGTTTGGGAAGTATTACCTCTGTAACGACTAACACAATGGAGCATCTGGCGGATATCGGAACGAGGGCGGTTATGCTTAGTACGTCCGGGCTGATTAATACGAGTGTGATTCTTTTAATGGTATTGCTCTATGACTGGCGGGTTGGTCTGGTGGGAATTCTGGGAACTGTTTTATTTCTAATTTTAAATGCTTATATGCAGAATAGGTCTTCTGCAGAGGCAGCCGATAAGGTGGAGTGCGATCAGGTGCTGGTTTCACAGATTATGGAGTATCTGCAAGGAATTTCCGAGGTGAAATCTTACAATTTGTTCGGGAAGACTACGAAAAAATTAAACGATGCAATTGACTGTTCACGGGCGGCAAATACAGCCGCAGAAGTGACATTTATGCCGCATATTACGGTACAGAATATAATCTGCAAGTTGACCGGGGCGTCCATGATGCTCTGCTCAGTATTGCTGTTTCTGGACGGGAAAATGGAATTGCTGGTTTGCATTGGAATGTCTATTTGTGCTTTTATGGTATTTCATTCCCTGGAATTGGCAGGCGCTTTTTCATCACTGCTGCGAATGATTGATTTCTGTGTGGATAAAGGTCAGGAGATTATGGATATTCCGGGTATGGATATTGACGGGGAGGATATTGTACCGGCACATTATAATATTGAATTGAAAGATGTGGTATTTCATTACGAAAGCCGGAAAATTATTGACGGAATTTCCCTTCGGATTCCGGAAAAAACGACGACAGCTATTGTTGGACCTTCCGGGGGCGGGAAAACAACGCTCTGCAATCTAATTGCCAGGTTTTGGGATGTGGACAGTGGAAGTGTAACATTGGACGGACATGATGTCAGGGAGTACAGTGTAGACAGTTTGATGAAAAATTTTAGTTTTGTGTTTCAGAGTGTTTATTTGTTTTCTGACACGATTGCTAATAATATTCGTTTTGGGAAGGAAGACGCATCTATAGATGAGGTTGTTCTTGCAGCGAAGAAAGCATGCTGTCATGAGTTTATTATGGAACTGCCGCAAGGGTACGATACAGTTATTGGAGAGGGAGGAGCAACGCTATCCGGCGGCGAAAGACAGCGGATTTCTATTGCGAGGGCAATCATGAAGGATGCTCCGATTATTATTCTGGATGAAGCCACAGCAAATGTAGATCCGGAAAATGAAAAAGAATTGATAGGGGCTATTGAGAGCCTGACACGGGAGAAAACGATTATTATGATTGCTCATCGGCTTAAGACTGTACGGAATGCCGATCAGATTGTGGTGGTAAATCATGGAAAGATTGAGCAGCTTGGAACGCATGAAGATCTGATGTGTCAGGAAGGCATTTACCGGAGATTTGTGGATTCCCGGGAACTTGCATCGGGATGGAAGTTATAAATATAATATCGCTCAATAGATATCGGCAGAATCTATGGAAAATAATTCATATAGAAAAAATCAATTGGAGTTATGGAGAGAAATTACCTATAATGGACTAGGAAACTATTTTATTACAAAAGGAGGTTTTTTATGAAAAAGAAACTTATGGTTCTTCTGCTTACGTTTGTGATGGCATTTGGCCTTACTGGGGTTGCACAGGCAGCAGAAGAGACAACCGAAGAGACAACAGAGGAGACGACCGAAGAGGAAACAGAAGAAGCGTTCGTTCTTCCTTATGCAGATGTGTTGGCAGGAGATTGGTTTTACAATTATGTGCAGGATGTCTACAAACTTGGCCTGATGACAGGATATGGTGAGGTGATGGACGATGGACAAACGACTTTTGGACCGGCAGATGATCTTGCAAGAGCACAGTTTGCTGTCATTCTTTACAGAATGGAAGGTGAACCGGAGGTTCAGTATAATGGGAAGTTCCCGGATGTTCCGGATGGAGAATGGTATTCCAAAGCTATTACGTGGGCAAATGAGAACGAAATCGTAACGGGTTATGAGGATACGGGCTTATTTGGCACTGCAGATAATATCAACCGTGAACAGATGGTTACCATGCTGTACCGTTACTCTGAGTACAAGAAATATGGGATAAAAGGCGAGGATATTTCAGGATATCCGGATGCGTCCAGCGTAAATGATTTTGCAAAAGAGGCTATGGAATGGGCGGTTGCTTCTGACATGATTAAGGGAAATGATGGAAAGCTTGACCCACAGGGCAGCGCCGTACGTGCGCAGTGTGCAACAATTATTGACCGATTCGTTGACTACACGATTGTTGCAGCTCCTGGCGATTATGAAGAAGCAACAGAGGATGAAGTAAAAGAAGCTCTTACAGATGACTCTGCGATTGTAATTGATGCAAGATCTAATGATGCATACAGCGGATGGGCATCCGGTAAGAATGCTATGGGCGGACACATTGAAGGAGCAACCGATTTCTCTGTAAATTGGTTGACCTGTACTTACGATGATGCAAGCAATATTGACTGGGTATCACGGAAAGAACATCTGTGGAAGTATGTAGATGACAAAGAGATTACAGAAGATAAGTCTGCTATCATTTACAGTGAAGATGCAAATGACGCTGTTATCGTTGCAAATTACATTGCTCCGCTTGTAAAGGACGTGAAGGTCTTTGATTTGAAAGACTGGACAGGCGAACTGACAAGCTATGCAAATTACAAGCTCTGGATTCCGCCGACAGCTGTAAAAGATCTGATTGATGGAAAAGAAGTTGCAGAAGTTGGTGAAGTAAAAGATCTGAAGATCGTAGAGGTAAGCTGGGGCACAGAAGAAGAATCCGGTTTTGTTGACGGGCATGTTCCGGGTGCAATTCATGTAAACAGCGACGATTTTGATATGGCTGATAATTACTATCTGTTGAGAAGTGATGAGGAATTGCTTGCTCTGGCAAAATCTCAGGGAATTACGACTGAGAGTACAGTTGTTACTGTTGGTGCTCCGATTTTCGCATGCCGTTATGCGGTAATTCTCCAGTATCTTGGAGTAGAGAATGTATATGTAATGAGCGGCGGATACGATAGTTGGACAGATGCCGGATATGAGCTTGAGACAGGGGAAGGTAAGATGACACCGGTAGAGGACTTCGGAGCAGAAGAACCGAAGAACCCTGATTTGATCGATACGGTACTTGAAGCAAAAGAATTGTCAGCAGCAGAAGATTTCCTGTTGGTTGATAATAGAAGAATTGAAGAGTACAAGGGCGAGACTTCCGGATATGATTACTTCCCATACAAGGGAAGAATCCCAGGCGCTGTATTCGGATATGCAGGAATTAATAACTCCAGCTCCATGTACTACTATGATAATCTCGATTATACAATGCGTAACGCAGATGAAATTTTGGCTATGTGGGAAGAAGCGGGCGTTGATACCGACAAACATCTTTCCTTCTTCTGCGGTGGCGGATATCGTGCAGCAGAAGTACTCTGGGATGCAAAGACAATGGGATTTGAAAATACATCTCTTTTTTCAGACGGATGGTGTGGATGGTCTTCTTATGAAGATGAAGAAGGCAACCGTCTTCCAATTATAGATGATTCAAATAATGATTCAAACGATGATTCTAAAGAAGAATAAAAGAATAGTTTCCTTAATTAACAGAAACGGCATAGCCTTTAGGCTATGCCGTTTCTGGTGCTATGAATAGTAATCCGTTCAAAGTTCCACATAATTTGATGCAAATATCCCCAGAACGTGATATAATGAGCGCATAGCGACGAACGCAAATCCATGTGCAAAGGCAGCGGCTGCTTGCAGACAGATGCCTTTGCAAGTGGATTTATGTGAGTGTAACGGACACCGAGGGAACGAAGTGCCCGAGGTGACGTTCGGAGCGTAAGGAAGGCGCATAGAAACGGACACCGAGGGAACGAAGTGCCCGAGGTGACGTTCGGAGCGTAAGGAAGGCGCATAGAAACGGACACCGAGGGAACGAAGGGGCGAAAAGTGGAGGGCAAAATGGCAAATCATGACTGGGAGAAATTCGGGGAAGATATCAAAAAGGTAGTGCAGGATGCAATTGATTCTCAGGATTTTGATAAATTAAATCAGACAATTACCAATACAATTACCAATGCGGCGGATGCTATTGCAAAAAATATGAAAAACACAGGAAATAAGTCCGGCTATCGTCAGGAATACGGCCCGGATTGCAGTCAGGCATACAGTCCTCGGTATCAGGAAAGGAAAGAACAGCAGGTGTATGATACGCGCAAGTCTCGTCCGGGATTGTATCGTGGGACAGGCTATACCAGGGCAGGCGGATTGGCTTTGGCAATAACAGGCATAACCATGGGCGTCGTATTTTTGATTCCTCTTTTGGTTTTTTTGGTTGGCGCCGCGTCTGCCGGAGGATATGCGGCAACGTTTCGCATCCTTTCCGTCGTGTTTTTCTTATTGGCGACGGGCAGCTTTGTAATGGGTGGATGCGGAGTTTCTATGGTTGGCAGAGTGAAAAGATTCCGGGAGTATGTAAGTATTCTTGCAGGCAGAGAATATTGTAATATTAAGGAATTGGCAGAGAAGTCCCACCAGAGTGTGAAAGCCGTGGTAAAGGATTTGAACCGGATGATTGTAAAAAAATGGTTTACGCAGGGATATCTGGACGAACAAAAGACCTGCCTGATAACCAGCCGTGAAATGTATGATCAATATCTTCAAATTCAGATGAATAGAAAAAAGATGGAACAGGAAGAGAACGCGCGCAGGGAAGAAGGAGCGGAGAGAAAGGCACAGATTAACAAATTGCCGCCACAGGTGCAGAAGATTATTGATGCCGGAGATGAATACATTGATAAAATACGTTCTTGTAATGACGCAATTCCCGGCAAAGAGATTTCAGCCAAAATATCCCGCATGGAGTTGCTGGTAGATAAAATTTTTGATCGTGTTGAGCAGAATCCGGAATGTGTAGATGACATCCGCAAATTAATGGATTACTATCTGCCGACCACCATAAAGCTTCTGAATGCCTATGAAGAGCTGGATGCCCAGCCGGTGGACGGCGAGAACATCCGCGCGTCGAAGGCGGAGATTGAAGCGACGCTGGATACTTTGAATGTGGCGTTTGAAAAGCTTTTGGATAGTCTGTTTCAGGATACGGCATGGGATGTGTCTTCGGATATATCTGTGTTAAATACAATGCTTGCCCAGGAAGGGCTTACGGAAGACGGAATGAGAAGATAGAGGATGGAGGAAGAGGATGAATAACGAGTTTGAAACAATGGGAGCAGTGCCGGAGCTTACATTAGAACCTTTTAAAGAGAAACCACAGCCGCCGTTGGAGGCAGAGAAAAAGGCAGAGACACTGGATGACAGTATTTTGTCGGAAGAAGAAAAGCGGACGGTAGAGGCATTTGCAGAGAAGATTGACATTACGGATTCTACGGCTATCTTACAGTATGGAGCAGGTACGCAGAAGAAGATGGCAGACTTTTCCGAGAGTGCGCTGGATAATGTAAAGACCAAGGATTTGGGAGAAGTTGGAGAACTGCTTTCCGGTGTGGTAAAGGAATTGAAGAGCTTTGATGAGGAAGAAGAAAAGGGATTTTTTGGAATTTTCAAGAAAGGTTCGAATAAAATCCAGTCAATGGAGGCTAAATATGCGAAGGCGGAGACAAATGTCAATCAGATTTGTAAGGTACTGGAATCTCATCAGATACAGCTTTTGAAAGATATTGCAATATTGGATAAAATGTATGATCTGAACCTGACTTATTTTAAAGAACTGACGATGTATATTATGGCGGGAAAGAAGAAGCTTGAGGAAGTACGGAGGACGCAGATTCCGGCGCTTCTCGAAAAAGCGGAAAAGACCGGACTGCCGGAGGATGCACAGGCAGCGAAGGATCTGGATGCCATGTGCGGCCGTTTTGAGAAGAAAATTCACGATCTGGAGCTGACGAGGACGATTGCGATCCAGACTGCTCCGCAGATACGTCTGGTTCAGAGCAGTAATACCTTAATGGTGGAGAAAATTCAGTCTACCATTGTTAATACGATTCCTCTCTGGAAGAGCCAGATGGTACTGGCGCTGGGAGTAGAACACTCTGCACAGGCGGCTGCCGCCCAGAGAGAAGTAACAGACATGACGAATGAGCTTCTAAGGAAGAATGCCGATAAGTTAAAGATGGCGACGGTGCATACGGCGAAGGAGTCCGAGCGGGGAATTGTCGAGATAGAAACATTAAAACATACCAATGAGACTTTAATCGCAACGCTGGATGAGGTGATGCAGATTCAGCAGGAAGGACGGCAGAAACGTGCCGAAGCGGAGCAGGAGATGCTTCGCATGGAACAGGAACTGAAGAATAAACTTTTACAGATTCAGAGGGGAAATTAAGGAGAGATTTTATTGAAAGTAATTCTTTGTCTGGATGAAAATTGCGGTATGATGTTTAACCAAAGGCGTCAGAGCCGGGACAGGAGGCTGACAGAAAGGATTCTGCAGATTTGTGCAGGCAGGAAACTGTGGATGAACAGCTATTCCCGAAAGCTGTTTACAGATGTAAAAGCAGAAAACATCTTCACGGATGAAAAGTTTCTTCAAAAAGCGTCGGATGGCGAGTATTGTTTTGTTGAGTCGGAACGGCTGCAGGCATATGAGGATAAGATAGAACGATTGATTGTTTTTTGGTGGAATAAGCGATATCCGGCGGATTTTCATTTAGATCTTTCACTTCACGATTGGGAAAAGATAAGTTCAGAGGATTTAAAAGGATTTTCCCATGATAAGATTACAGAGGAGATATATCGAAAAAGACATGATTAAGAAATTATGGAAAAAACGGCTGCCTGTTTTACTGGCTGTGTTGAGTATTTTTCTGACAGCCTGCGGCAGTATAGAAGCTTCGGAGAATGTAAAGAACGCTGCGGCGGATGTAACCGTACTGCCTGAAGAGACAGAAACCGTCGAGCTGTCCGAAGTGCCGGAATACAGTGGGGAACCTTATGCGGTAATTAATGGAAATGAACCGGATTTCACGGAGGAGGAAATCTCTGAAGAATCCTATGAGGAATATGGGGAGATGGACGAGCTGGGAAGATGTACAGGGGCAATTGCCAATATCGGGCAGGATTTGATGCCGACAGAAGAAAGAGGCAGTATCGGTCAGGTGAAGCCCAGCGGATGGCATACGGTCAAATACGATGTTGTGGATGGAAAGTATCTGTATAACCGCTGTCATTTGATTGGCTATCAGCTTACGGCAGAGAATGCTAATGAAAAGAACCTCATTACCGGGACCCGTTACATGAATGTAGAAGGGATGCTGCCTTTTGAGGAAATGGTGGCGGATTATATTAAGGAAACGGCTAACCATGTGCTTTATCTGGTGAAGCCTGTCTATGATGGCGATAATCTGGTGGCGAGCGGCGTGCAGATGGAAGCACAGTCGGTGGAAGATCAGGGGGAAGCGATCAGTTTTAATGTGTTTGTATATAATGTACAGCCGGGAATTGTAATTGATTATGAGACCGGAGAAAGTAGTCTGGCAGGAGATGTGTCGGCTTCGGAAGCCCAGGCAGTTTCGGATGGAGAGATACGTGGAAATAAGGAATCAAAGATTTATCACTGTCCGGGACAGGCTTTTTATGAGAAGATGGAAGATTCTGAAAATCTGGTTATTTTCCAGACGGAACAGGAGGCAATCGATGCCGGATACCGGAAGGCAAAGAAATAGAAAATGAGATGTTAAAATGCTCAGAGATGCAGGAGGACAGCGTGCGAACGAAAAAAATACCGGATTTCAAATATTTTTTATTAATTGTTATGATAGGGTGCGGATGCATTGGAGGCGGATATTTTTGTTATGTATCTGCTGTGTTGTCAGTTCTTCTGCTGGGAGCTTTGGTGTATCAGCTTTGGTGTGCAAAGAGACTTCTCATTTCCTGCGATATCAATTTGCTTGCATTTTCGCTTATATCTGTGTCCTATTTTCTGGTAAGCCTGTGGGCGGTGGATTCCGGGATGTCTCTGATGGGCGGCATGAAATTTTTGCCGGTTATCCTGCTTTTTTTACTGATGTGTCAGATTACGGAGGCAGAACGGCAGGAATTGATCGGATGGCTTCCTCTGGCGGGCAGTGTTATGACGGTTCTATCCTTTCTTATGATGCAGATTCCGGCGTGTAAGACACTGGTATCTACGGCGGGAAGGCTCGGAGGTTTTTTTCAGTATCCCAATACCTATGCGCTGTTTATGCTGATTTGTTTTATTGTTGCGGTCCTTCGCCTGGAGAATCTTAAGAAAGACTGGCGGCAGGCGGTACATTGCCTGATTGCCTTGTTTGGAATCTACCTGAGCGGGAGCCGTACCGTGTTTGCACTGATGCTTCTTTGTATTTTGTTATTACTGGCGTGGAAGAAAGAAAACAGAAAATATCTCTTTCTGTGTGTAGGTATATTTACGGCAGTTCTGGCTGTGATTTTTGCCGTCGGCGGATCTGGTCTGATGGAGCGTCTGACAACCCTTTCCGATCAGGCAAGTACCTTCTGGGGCAGGCTTTTGTATGCCAGGGATGCTGTGGTGATGATTGCAAAGTATCCTTTTGGCATGGGATATTACGGGTATTATTTTGTTCAGCAGGAAATGCAGACGGGTGTTTATTCTGTTGTAAGCGTTCATAATGAATTTCTGCAGTTGATTCTGGATGTGGGAATTTTCCCGGCAATCTGCTTTTATGGCGCCATTCTGAAATCTTTGTTTGACAGAAGAAAGCAGGGAACAGAAAAACTTCGTGATAAATTGGTTTTACTGGTGGTTTTACTGCACAGCTTGTTTGACTATGATTTTCAGTTTCTTGTCATGTACGGTGTTTTGATGTTATTCTTATCCTTGAAGGATAAGAAAGAAATAAAATTATCTATGGCGTCAACCGTGGCGGTGGGAATTGGGCTGCTGGCAGTTTCGGCAGGAGCAATTGCCGTGGGAGGATCAGATTATCTATATATGCAGAATCGGTTGGAAAGTTCCATTCAGTTTTATGAGGGAAATACCATGGCGAAAATCGGGCTCCTTCTGCAGGCTGAAGATTCAGAAAATATGGGAAAAACAGCAGATTCTATTCTGGAAGCGAATGAACATGTTCCGGTTGCCTATTCAGCAAAGGCAAGGGCTGCATTTGCCGACGGAGATGTGGACGCTTTTATTGATAATAAGCTTACTGCCATCCGGCTTGGACCTTATCACAGGGAAGAATACACGGATTATATGGAGACGCTTGCCTGGTGTGAGCAGGAATTCCTGAAAACGGGTGATACAAAGAGCGCGGCATATTGCCTGGAACGTGCGGAAGAGATTCCGGAGATGTTAGAGGAAGTAAAAGAGCGCACAAGTACGCTTGGGTGGAAGATCAAGGATCAGCCGGAAACAGAAATCTCACAGGAGGAGCAGGAGCTGCTTGAAGAAATGCGGGCGATGTAAGTGCTCCGGAAGAATTGGGAATGTAACCGATGGTGCAAAGACAGCATGGAAATATGGAGAATGCACTGTCGGTTCATTATAAAAAAGGAAAGAAAAGGAGGAGGAAACATGTTGACAAAGTTTGAGAAGAGGGCAATGGCATACATACTTGCTCTGCTGATGTGCGCATCAATGGTTTTGGTACCGGGAACCGCTGTATTTGCGAAAGAGGAGGATTCTGTTGATGAAGTCGAGATATTAGAAAGCGCAGATGGCTACTATTATTGGGAAAGGGAAGACGGTACGATTGGAATTTCCGGTTATGAGGGAAACGAGAAAGAGTTGGTGATTCCGTCAACACTGGATGGCCATACCGTAAGCTGGATTATATGGGGCGCATTTTCTGGAAATGAGACAATTGAGAAGGTTGTGATTCCTGATACAGTTACGGCCATTTCTTATCATGCATTTTCCGGATGCGAAAATCTGAAAGAAGTGACACTTCCGTCCGGGTTGAAGGAAATTGGTTCTTCTGCATTTTTAAGATGCAGCTCCATGTCTTCCATTCTTGTTCCAAAGACTGTTGAGGAGATCGGTGCGAACGCTCTTGGTTATCTCAATATAGAAAGCATTTGGAATGAAGAGGATGATACATGGACTTACGAGGGGGAAAAGATGCCGGACTTTACCATTCTGGGTTATGAGGGAAGCGCAGCGCAGGCTTATGCGAAAGAGAATGACATTGCGTTTGCGGCGCTGGCTGAGTATAACGACGTGAATCAGGGTGACTGGTACTACCGGTATGTAAATTGGGCATATGCGAATGGACTGATGAAGGGATATGAAAATGGTGATTTCGGACCTGCTGATAATCTGACGAGAGGCCAGTTCGCAATTATCCTGCATCGCTACGAAGGTACTCCTGACGTTACGGAGAAATCCACGTTCCCGGATGTGGCGGATGGACTCTACTATTCTGACGCAATTATATGGGCAAAGGGAACAGGCGTCGTTGGCGGATATGCGAATGGCAATTTCGGACCGGACGATTATATGACACGAGAACAGCTTGCAACGATGATGTACAGATATGCGAAGTATAAAGGGTATGATACAGAAAAGGGAACGGATCTGACTGCATTCCCGGATGCCGGCAATGTTACTGAATTTGCGGAAACGGCGATGAGCTGGGCAGTTGCGAAGGGGCTGATTACAGGTGACAATGGAAATCTGAATCCACAGGGTACAGCAAACAGAGCAGTGACTGCAACGATTATGAACCGTTTTGTAGAAGCTTTCGGAGAATAAGATAAAGAGAGAAAAACCACCGGAGTCCTGTTTGGGTGTTCGTGCATATAATGTAGAAAATCCATTTGGAGTTTTTAGAATGAACAACTGCTGCAGGCTAAGTAATGTTACAAAAGAGTATTTATATGCTTTTCAGGAGATTCTGGATCTTATGATTCAGGGGATGACGGAGGCGGAGCTTATGGACAGTATTTCCCACAATTTTATTGTGCAGATGATTCCGCATCACCGGGCAGCGATTGAGATGTCGCACAATATATTAAACTATACGACGAATATACCGCTGCAGGATATTGCTTTACAGATTATTTCTGAGCAGACGAAGAGTATAGAAGATATGGAGAGGATTGTATGCGGCTGCAGTGCTCTGCAGAACACAGGAAAAGAGTTGTCCGGGTATCAGTGCAGGATGGAAGAGATTATGAGAACCATGTTTGATGCAATGGGAAGCGCATGTGTGGTAAATGACGTCAATGTGGATTTTATGAGACAGATGATCCCGCATCACTTAGGAGCGGTACGGATGTCAGAACTGACGCTTAAGTACTGCATCTGTCGGGAGCTTGTTCCGATACTGACGGCGATTATTACTTCGCAGAAACGGGGAATCATGCAGATGCAGAGGTTATTGCGGTGTATGGGATGTTAAAGATAAAAGTAATTTAGGTAAATTTAAGTAATTTGCTTGCATTTTACAGAAACTGGTGGTATACTACGTAATAGTTGCATAAGGAAATCGGCAGAAGAGTGGACGAAAGTTCACTCTTCTTTGTTGCCAAGCATGCGTGAAAAGGTCCGGTGGACCTTTTCTAAGTTGGTGTGGATAGAAGAACTGCATTTTGATAAGGAGGTATTTACGCATTGTCAAAGAAAGAAATCTATGAACAGAAGACAGAAGAAATCCTGCTTCCCATTGTTGAAAAAAATGGTTTTGAACTGTGGGATGTGGAATACGTAAAGGAAGGCGGCAACTGGTATCTGCGCGCTTATATTGATAAGCCGGGAGGGATTAATGTAGATGATTGCGAGGTTGTCAGCCGGGAACTCTCCGATATTCTGGATGAGAAGGATTATATTGATGAAGCCTATATTCTGGAAGTCAGTTCACCAGGACTTGGGCGGCCGCTGAAAAAGGAAAAAGATTTTGAAAGAAGCCTTGGCGAAGAGGTAGAGATACGAACCTATCGGATGATTGACAGGCAGAAAGAATTTACCGGAATCCTTAAAAGCTATGATAAGGAAACCGTGACTATTGAAATGGAAGATACGCAAGAAAGGACATTTGAAAAAAGCGAGATTGCGCTGATACGCTTGGCGTTCGATTTTTAAAATAACAGGAGGAAGGACAAATGAACACAGAGTTATTAGAAGCCTTGAATATTTTGGAGAAGGAGAAGGACATCAGTAAAGAGACTCTTCTTGATGCAATTGAAAATTCGTTGATTAACGCATGTAAGAATCATTTTGGAAAAGCAGATAATATTAGAGTCATTATGAACCGTGAGACCTGTGATTATCAGTTGATTCAGGAAAAAACGGTAGTTGAAGAAGTAGAAGATAAAGTAGAAGAAATTAGTCTTGAAGATGCGCATAAGATTGACAGTAAATTTGAAATCGGCGATATTGTCCAGATACCGGTAGAATCCAAATCCTTTGGACGTATTGCAACACAGAATGCGAAGAACCTGATCCTGCAGAAGATTCGTGAGGAAGAGCGCAAAGTAGTATTCGATCAGTATTTTGAAAAAGAGAAAGATATTGTTACAGGTGTTGTACAGCGTTATCTGGGGAAAAATATCAGCATTAATCTTGGAAAGGCAGATGCTATCCTGACAGAAAATGAGCAGGTGAAGGGTGAGGTATTTAAGCCGACGGAGCGTATTAAGCTGTACGTGGTAGAGGTAAAGAACACAACTAAGGGGCCAAAGATTCTGGTATCCCGTACCCATCCGGAACTGGTAAAACGTCTCTTTGAGGCAGAAGTAACAGAGGTGAAGGATGGAATCGTTGAAATTAAGAGCATTGCAAGGGAAGCGGGAAGCAGAACGAAGATTGCAGTATGGTCCAATGACCCGGATGTGGATCCGGTTGGGGCATGTGTCGGCATGAATGGTGCAAGAGTCAATGCTATTGTAAGTGAGCTTCGCGGAGAGAAGATTGATATTATTAACTGGAGTGATAATCCGGCTCTTTTGATTGAAAATGCGCTGAGTCCTGCGAAGGTTATTTCTGTAATGGCTGATCCGGATGAAAAAACGGCGAGTGTCATTGTCCCGGATTATCAACTGTCACTTGCGATTGGCAAGGAAGGACAGAACGCAAGGCTGGCGGCAAGGCTGACAGGATATAAGATTGATATTAAGAGTGAGACACAGGCCATTGAATCAGGAGAACTGCCGGAGAACTATATGGAACTTGGCGAGGGCATTTATGAGGAGGAAGTATACGAAGAAGGCTACGGCGACGAATTTGACGAAACGTACGAAGAGGAAGAGTTTGAAAAGTAGGGTGATTATTTGAGCGGAAATAAAAAAATCCCCATGCGCAAATGTGTGGGATGTCAGGAAATGAAGAGTAAAAAGGAAATGATTCGTATTATCAAAACGGCAGAAGATGCGTTTTTACTGGATGCAACCGGTAAGAAGAATGGAAGAGGCGCATATATTTGCCCTTCCAGAACCTGTTTGGAACAGGCGGTTAAAAGCAAAGGACTGGAGCGTTCCTTTAAACAGCCGATTCCGAAGGAAGTATATGAAGCATTGGAAAAGGAGATGGAAGCACTTGAAGCCAGATAAGGTGTTGTCTATGATTGGGCTTGCAACAAAGGCAGGTAAGACGGCAAGCGGAGAGTTCTGTACGGAGCGGGAAGTGAAGACAGGGAGAGCGGCGCTGGTGATTGTTGCAGGCGATGCATCCGATAATACGAAAAAGAAGTTTCAGAACATGTGTGATTTTTATGAAGTACCGATCTGTTTTTATAAGGATAAAGATACCCTGGGTCATGCAATGGGAAAGGAGTTCCGGGCGGCTCTTGCCATTCTGGATGAGGGGTTTGCCAAAGGGATTCTGAAACAGCTGAACATGTAGAGAAGAACAATTGCATAGTGGAGGTAGTAAATATGTCAAAAATGAAAATATATGAGCTGGCGAAGGAACTGAATAAAAGCAGCAAAGAGCTGATGGAGTTTCTCGCAGAGAAGAATATTGAAGCAAAAAGCCATATGAGTTCACTGGAAGATGAGACAGTGGATATGGTGAAGAATGCTTTAAAAAAGCCGGAAAAAGAAGAAACTCCTAAGAAAAAAAATATTGTGCATGTATTCCGTCCGCAGAATTCAAGAGATGGCGGAAAAGTGGGAAGCCGTCCTGGCAGCAGAGTTCAGGGACAGCGTCCCGGACAGCAGGGGGCGAGGCCACAGGGAAGCCGCTCGGCAGCGCGGGCGGGAGAACGTCCGCAGGGAAGCCGCCCGGCAGCGCAGGCAAGTGAGCGTCCGCAGGGAAGCCGTCCGGCAGCACAGGCAGAAGAACGTCCGCAGGGGAACCGCCCGGCAGCGCAGGCAAGTGAGCGTCCGCAGGGAAGCCGCCCGGCAGCACAGGCAGGAGAACGTCCGCAGGGGAACCGCCCGGCAGCGCAGGCAAGTGAGCGTCCGCAGGGGAACCGCCCGGCAGCGCAGACAGGAGAGCGCCCGCAGGGGAACCGCCCGAGAGGAACACAGGGTGACCGTTCACAAGGAGACAGACCGCAGGGAAATCGTTCCAGAGGTCCGCAGGGTGACAGATTCCAGGGGAGCCGTTCCAGAGGCTCACAGGGAGACCGCACACAGGGCGACAGATTCCAGGGGAATCGCTCACGTGGGGCACAGAATGACAGGAACCAGGACGGATACAGGAATGATAGAAATGAGCACAAAGACCGCCAGGGGAAGAAAAACCAGAGTATTCCGTCACCAGTGCTCGAAGGACAGAAGCCGCAGAGAAATAAAGGAAAAGGCAAAGACGATTATAAGAAGAAGGATTACAGAAACGAAGAAGAAGAGAGAATGCCAAAGGGCAAGAAGCAGAAGGCAGAGCCAAAGCAGCAGCTCCAGAAGCCCCAGCCGAAGCAGCAGAAGGTAGAGGAAGAAATCAAATCCATTGTGATTCCTGAAGTGCTTACGATTAAAGATTTGGCAGACAAGATGAAGATTGTTCCTTCTGTTATTGTAAAGAAATTGTTTATGCAAGGTAAGATCGTAACGGTAAATCAGGAAATTGATTACGAGACGGCGGAAGAAATTGCATTAGAGTACGATGTGCTCTGTGAAAAAGAAGAAGTAGTAGATGTAATCGAAGAATTATTGAAAGAAGAAGAAGAGGACGAAAAAAAGATGAAGAAGCGTCCGCCGGTAGTCTGCGTTATGGGTCATGTTGATCATGGTAAGACATCTCTTCTGGACGCAATTCGCAATACCAATGTCATTGATCGTGAGGCAGGCGGTATTACCCAGCATATCGGTGCTTCCGTAGTAGAGATTAACGGAGAGAAGATTACGTTCCTGGATACGCCGGGGCATGAAGCGTTTACGGCAATGCGTATGCGCGGCGCCAATTCTACGGATATTGCAATCCTTGTTGTTGCGGCAGATGATGGCGTGATGCCGCAGACCGTAGAGGCGATTAACCATGCGAAAGCGGCGGGAATTGAAATTGTAGTAGCGATTAATAAGATTGATAAACCAAGTGCGAATATTGAAAGAGTTAAACAGGAGCTGACAGAATATGAGTTGATTCCGGAAGACTGGGGCGGAAGTACCATATTTGTCCCGGTATCTGCAAAGACAGGCGAGGGCCTGAAAGAGTTGATGGAAATGATTCTTCTTACTGCGGAGATGGCGGAACTGAAGGCAAATCCGAACCGTCGGGCAAGAGGCCTTGTCATTGAGGCAGAGCTTGACAAAGGAAAAGGATCTGTCGCCACTGTGTTGGTTCAGAAAGGAACACTCCGCGTAGGAGATGCGATTGCAGCAGGTTCTTCCTTTGGTAAAGTAAGAGCTATGATGGATGACAAGGGCAGACGTGTAAAAGAAGCAGGTCCGTCTATGCCGGTAGAGATTCTGGGACTGAATGATGTCCCGAATGCGGGGGAAGTCTTTGTCGGGTGCAAAAATGATAAAGAGGCAAGAAGTTTTGCCGAGACATTTATCTCACAGAATAAAGCAAAACTTCTGGAAGAAACCAAATCAAAACTGTCTCTGGATGATCTCTTTAACCAGATTCAGGAAGGCAATCTGAAGGAATTGGGTATTGTTGTAAAAGCCGATGTCCAGGGTTCCGTGGAGGCAATTAAGCAGAGCCTTCTGAAGCTGTCCAATGACGAGGTGGTCGTAAAAATTATTCATGGCGGTGTTGGAGCTATCAATGAGTCTGATGTCAGTCTTGCATCTGCATCCAATGCAATTATTATCGGATTTAATGTGCGTCCGGATGCAACGGCGAAAGAGACAGCAGACCGTGAAGGTGTTGATATCCGCCTGTACAGAGTCATTTATAATGCGATTGAAGATGTAGAAGCCGCAATGAAGGGTATGCTTGATCCGGTATTTGAAGAAAAAGTACTTGGTCATGCGGAAGTGCGCCAGACGTTCAAGGCTTCCGGTGTGGGAACTATTGCCGGATCTTACGTAATGGATGGTACCTTTGAGCGAGATTGTCAGGCGCGTGTTGTACGTGACGGTGTTGTAATCTATGATGGGAAATTGGCTTCGCTGAAGCGCTTTAAGGATGATGTGAAAGAAGTACGGGCAGGCTATGAATGTGGTTTTGTATTCGAAAATTATAATGACGTCAAAGAAGGGGATCAGGTAGAAGCCTATAAGATGGTAGAGATACCCCGGTAGAGGGCGTCTGTAGAAGGGGAAATGAAAATTGAGAAAGAACAGTATAAAAAATACCAGAGTAAATACAGAGGTACAGAGAGAGCTGAGCAATATTATCAGAGCCGGTATCAAAGATCCGCGCGTGGCGGCATGGACTTCCGTGGTTGCTGTTTCTGTGGCACCGGATCTTAAGACCTGTAAGGCATATATCAGTGTGCTGGGAGATGAGAAGGCACAGGCAGATACCATTCAGGGGCTTAAGAGTGCGGAAGGCTATATCCGCCGGGAACTGGCAAGGGGCTTGAATATGCGCAATACGCCGGAAATTACCTTTGTGCTGGACCAGTCCATTGAGTACGGTGTAAATATGTCTAAAAAAATTGATGATGTAACCAGAGGTTTGAAGTCAGAAGGTGAATAATTATGCTGAAAAATTTAGTAGAGAAGGCATCCACAATTGCCATCGGAGGACATATCCGTCCCGATGGCGACTGTGTGGGTTCCTGTGTGGGGTTATACCAGTATTTAACAGATAATTATGGAGAAAAAGAAATTGATATATATCTGGAAGACATTCCGGAGGCGCTCCATCTGATTCCCGGCACGGAAAAGATAAAACATGAGATTCCAGAGGGGAAGGTTTATGATCTGTTCCTTGCTCTTGACTGCGGCGATATAAAGCGGCTGGGATTTTCACAGCCTTTATTTGAAAATGCGAAAGATACTGTTTGTATTGATCATCATATCAGCAACGAGGCATTTGCAGAGCATAATTATATTGTGGCAGATGCAAGTTCTACCTCAGAATTGGTGTATAATCTGTTGGATAAAGAGAAAATTACCAGAGAGATTGCGGAAGCTTTGTATGTGGGAATTGTCCATGATACCGGAGTGTTCCAATATTCTTGTACGGCGCCGTCTACTTTTCGTATGGCGGCAGAACTTCTGGAAAAAGGCGTGGATGCTCCGGCGCTTATTGAAGCGACCTATTATGAGAAATCCTATGCCCAGAACCAGGTACTTGGCAGAGCGCTTCTGGAGAGCATGCTGCTTCTGGATGGCAGATGTATTGTATCCTACATTAGCAAATCTGTGATGGATTTCTATGGTGTGGAACCCAAAGAATTGGACGGAATTGTCAGCCAGCTCCGTGTGACAAAAGGAACGGAAGTGGCCGTGTTTATGTATGAAACTGCTGTAAATCAATGGAAAGTGAGCCTTCGCTCTAAAAAGAGCATTGATGTAAGCAGAACCGCCCGGTATTTTGGAGGAGGGGGCCATGTACGTGCTGCAGGCTTCAGTATGCCGGGGACTTTCCATGACGTAGTGGGAAATGTTGCCAGGCAGCTGGAGTTACAATTTGATGAGACAGAAGAGGCATAACATATGTTGCATGGAATTTTGAACATATATAAAGAGAAGGAATATACTTCCCATGATGTAGTTGCGAAGCTGCGGGGAATCGTAGGTCAGAAAAAGATCGGACATACGGGGACGTTGGATTCGGATGCAGAAGGAGTGCTTCCGGTCTGCCTTGGCAGGGCAACCAAAGTATGCGATCTTTTGACAGAGAAGGATAAAACCTACCGGGCAGTTTTACTGTTGGGAAGAACGACGGATACCCAGGATATTACGGGAGAAATTCTTGGCGAAACAGATACCGATTTTCTGAAAGCAGAAGAGGTAGAGAAGGCTGTTCTTGGCTTTGTGGGAGAGTATAGTCAGATTCCGCCTATGTACTCTGCGCTTAAGGTGAACGGCAGGAAACTTTATGAGCTTGCCAGAGAGGGGAAAAATGTAGAACGGAAGGCGAGAACCGTCTGCATCCGGGAAATTCACATTCTGAAAATAGATCTCCCCCGGGTAGAGATGGAAGTAACCTGCTCGAAAGGAACCTATATCCGTACGCTGTGTCATGATATTGGGGAAAAGCTTGGGGTCGGCGGATGCATGGAATCCCTGCTTCGTACAAGGGTTGGCAGCTTTTGTCTGGAGAACAGCAGAACTCTTGGAGAAATACAGAAAGCAATGGAAGAAGGAAGCCTGCTGCAGAATCTGATTCCGGTAGATGCGGTGTTTGGACAGTACAGACGCGTGCAGATAGAAGTAAGACAAGAAAAGCTCCTGTACAATGGGAATGCACTTTGTATAAAAGATGAGAGAGACGTACCGGTGGATAAAGAGCTGGTGCGGGTATATGACAGTAGAGGAGAATTTGTTGCAATATATCAGTATCTGGCAGGTTTAAATCAATATAGAATTGTGAAAATGTTTTTTAATGGACGTAAGACAGAGGAATAGATATGCAGTATATAAGTGGATTAGAAACATATCACGACATGGGCAGAAGTGCGGTAACGCTTGGGAAATTTGACGGGCTGCACAAAGGGCATGAAAAGCTGATTAGCAGGGTGGCAGAACTGTCGGAAGAGTGTGGTATGAAAAGTGTAGTGTGCGCTTTTGATATGCTGCCCTTTTTTGAACACCTTTCTTTGAAAAAGCAAGTGCTGATGACGAAGGAAGAACGCAGATTCCGGTTAAATGGGAGAGTGGATTATCTGGTAGATTGTCCATTCACAGAAAAGTTCAGCCGGATAGAGGCGGAAAACTTTATCAGAGATATTCTTGTGGGAATCTTTCATGCAGCTTTTGTAGTAGTAGGGGCAGATTTTCGATTTGGCCATGATAAGAGAGGCGATATTCATATGCTGGCAGAATATGCGGAAAGATACGAATATCGACTGATTGTAATAGAAAAGGAACGATATGAAGGCAGGGAAATCAGCAGTACCTATGTGAAAGAAGCGCTGCGGCAGGGGGATATGAAGCTTGCGCGGGAGCTTCTGGGATATTCCTACGGGGTAACGGGAACAGTAGAGCCGGGAAAAAAACTGGGAAGGACATTGGGCTTTCCTACATTTAATGTAGCTCCGGCTCCGGAAAAGCTGCTGCCGCCTAACGGAGTGTATATTGACAGGGTGTTTGTAGATGGAAAATGGTATAATGCCATTGGAAATATTGGAGTGAAACCCACAGTTTCAGACAGTAACCGCATGTTGGTCGAAAGTTTCTTGTTTGGTTACGAAGGAAATGCATATGGGAAAAATGTAAGAGTTGAATTACAGGAATTCCGGCGGAAAGAGCAGAAGTTTTCAAGTGTTGAAGAGATGAAACGATGCATTGACCTGGATATAGAATATGGGAAGAAATACTTTCGGGATAAAAGATAAAGGAGTGTACAAATGAATTTAACGACAGTGTTCCTGCTTTTTGGTGGTTTGGGGTTATTTCTTTATGGTATGAAATTAATGAGTGAAGGGTTGGAGAAGGCTGCCGGAGCAAAGATGAGAGGCATCCTTGAGCTTTTTACAAAAAACCGGTTCATAGGAATGGTCGTAGGTATTCTATTTACGGGAATTGTCCAGTCTTCCAGCGCAACGACGGTTATGGTGGTCAGCTTTGTAAATTCAGGGCTTATGAACCTTCAGCAGGCATCTGGAGTGATTCTGGGAGCGAATATCGGAACGACGGTAACCGGACAGCTTATTGCCTTTGATCTTTCAGAGATAGCGCCTCTTTTTGTAATCACCGGAGTGGTGATGGTGATGTTCTCTAAGAGGATGAATATTAAGAAGATAGGCGAGATTGTGCTGGGATTCGGTATTTTATTCATGGGACTCAGTATTATGGGAGATTCCATGACATCCTTTAAAGATTCGCCTTATGTGATAGATTTTCTCCGGACGCTGCGTAATCCGGTGCTTGCGATTCTGGCAGGTTTTGTAATTACGGCAGTTCTTCAAAGCTCATCTGCAACGGTAGGCGTTATTATTCTGATGGCATCTCAGGGGCTTTTGGAATTTGGCATCTGTCCGTTTTTGATTTTAGGCTGTAATATGGGTTCTTGCGTATCGGCGCTTCTTGCCAGCCTTGGCGGGAAAAAGGATGCCAAACGTGCGGCACTGATACATTTCTTATTTAATGTAATTGGATCGGCTGTCATTTTCGTGATTTTGATGACGGCGCTGACGCCGCTTACCAATTTTATGCTCAGCGTGTCTGGCGGAAATGTAGCGCGTGCGGTGGCGAATACTCATACAGCAATTAAAATATGTGAAGTAATCATCCTGTTCCCGTTTATGGGATGGGTAGTGAAAGCTACCTATAAGATTGTGCCGGGAACGGATACGGAATCGGAGGGTGGCTTTGAACTTAAGTATATTG
The DNA here is from genome assembly GCA_902362865.1 of Clostridiaceae bacterium. Lineage (GTDB taxonomy): Bacteria > Bacillota > Clostridia > Lachnospirales > Lachnospiraceae > Claveliimonas > Claveliimonas acetigenes. Next base: position 7,308 of record CABIYE010000024.1, on the reverse strand, counting down.
GAAAAGGCGCGCCTATGTCAGTCTCTACTGTTGTTACGGATGTTATCCACGAGATTGAGCGTATGGGACAGCTTGCAATCCAGAATCTGCAGACGGGGATGGAAGTGCTCTGCAGTCCGAACGAAGAGAAAATTGACGAAGTATATAAGGTTGAGAAATATATTGACTTTCTGAACCGGGAGATTACAGACTACCTGGTACGTGCCAATGAGCTGGAACTTCCCCTTGACGATGCCAAGCTTGTAGGCGGACTCTTTCATGTGGTGAATGATATTGAACGTATCGGTGATCATGCAGAGAACTTTGCAGAATCAGCGAAAATGTGTATTACAGATCATGTGGAATTGAGTGAAAAGGGAAAAAGCCAGTTGAAAGATATGACGGCCATGGTCGTTACCATATTAGAGTATTCCCTTGATATGTTTACAAACCGTAACCAGAAGCATATGCAGGAGATCCTGCAATTGGAAGATGAGATTGACGAGAAGGAAAAGAAACTGCAGCGTTCTCACGTAAAAAGGCTGACAAAAAATAAATGTACACCGGAAGCGGGAATGATTTTCTCCGATACTGCATCCGGGTTGGAACGTGTGGCAGATCATGCGACAAATATTGCATTCGCCATTCTGGATCCGGAAGAAAATGTAGATGAAGAGGAGGAAGAATAAGGCTTTACATTCACGAAAGTCTATGCTATACTTACTCATTGGAAAAACAACCGGTGTTCGGTAGCTGGAAGACTCCAACCATTACTTAATACCGGCAGTGTTTGAAGAATATATTTTAGGAGGAACAAGAAATGGTATCAAAAGAACAGAAAGCTCAGATCATCGCTGAATACGGAAGAGGAGAAGGAGACACAGGTTCTCCGGAAGTACAGATCGCAATCCTGACAGCAAGAATCAACGACCTGACAGATCACTTCAAGGCAAATCCGAAGGATCATCATTCCAGAAGAGGTCTTCTGAAAATGGTAGGCCAGAGACGTGGATTATTAGCATATCTGAAAGAAAAAGACATCGAAAGATATCGTACCTTAATCGAAAGACTCGGATTAAGAAAGTAAGCGCATAGCAACGAACGCAAATACGAGGAAAAGCTCCTGACTGTTTACAGTCAAGGAGCTTTTTTAGTATTTATGTGAGTGCAACGGATACCGAGGAAACTATGTTTCCGAGGTAAGCGTTCGTTGCTATGCATTTCTTGTCTTAAAAATTTCCACCTACCTTAAATTATTAGAGTGTTTTAACCTAAATAAATAACTTATAATTATAAAAAGGTTGCAATTTAAGAAAAGAAAAGAGGAGGGATATGAATGAAGAAACGAATTGCGGCATTACTTTTAAGTGTGGCGATGGTAGCGACTATGATTCCGGTAAACATGGTCAGCGCCGCGCCGGGAGAAGAAGATTTGGGGACAAATGTTGCCCCACAGGCAACTGCAAGCGCAGGCTATACGAATGTGTATGGCGTTAGCACGACAGCTATGAATGACGGGCAGCTTGCAGGCAGTAATCCAAGTACAAGCTGGAATTGTTGGGGAGCGTCAGATAACGCATATCCAATGAATGCAACGCTCACTTGGGAAGACAATGCATATCGCCTTACCGGCATGCGTGTAATGTGGTGGGCATATAGTGATGGCGGAGTCGTATTCCCAAGTGAATGTACCGTAGAATACTGGGACATGAATGAAAACCAGTATAAGACGATTGGTGCAGTCGGTGTTGAATGCGACACTTCCGTAAATAATGGAGTGGATGGCAATAACGCAGTGTGGAATTACGTGGAATTTGAGGAGCCGATTCTTACGAATTCTCTTCAGCTTAAGATTTCAAGGAATGCAGAATCTCCGAAAGGTGTCGGCATCAGTGAATGGGAAGCGTTTGGAACGCCTGTGACTGCAGAGGACAATATCCTTGTGGGAGCGGCAATAAGCGGCGAGGAGAGTCTGGCAAAGAATGTGCAGGCTACTTATACGGCGGCGACAGTTCCGGAAGGTCTTACACAGGATATTACTTACCAGTGGGAAGTGGTTTCCGGGGAAGACAAAATCGCAATTAATGGCTCCAGTACAGAGAGCACGGTGACAGTGGATGCGAAGGCCAGTGGTTCTGCAATCTTGAAAGTAACGATTTCTCATATAGAAGATGGGAATACAGTTACAAAAACTGCAGAGCAGGAAATTAAGGTGGAAGGCATTGAAGGAGTTGAAACGTATAAAACAGCAACGGCTGAAGGTGTCGCTCCGATACTTCCTAACAGAGTCGTTGTAAAAGGACTGACTTTTGACGATCCAACACCATCTTTAATGACAAGGAATAACGAAGTGGATTTAGGTGAGACCTTTGATTCTAAGCTTGTTCCGGTTACTTGGGAAGAGGTAAACCCAGAAGATTATGCAGTTGGGAAGAAAGGGACAACCTTTACTGTAAGTGGTAAAGTAGAAGTCGGCGTTACGGAATACCCTGCAACGGCAGAGATTACCGTAAATGACAAGGTCGTTACACCAGTTGCAAATACAACGGTAACCTTTGAAAATGTACAGCTCACCGACAATTTCTGGAATCCCAAACAGAAAATTAATGCAGTGACTTCTCTGAATAAAGCAATCTCTGAGATTGAGAAATCTTCCGGCGGCGAGCCGAATTTTAAGAATGCAGTGAAGAAACTGAACGGAGAAGACTACAATGCATTC
>CABIYE010000024.1:0-4360 GCA_902362865.1 Clostridiaceae bacterium | reverse complement strand
GAATTTCTCTAACCATGAGATGTACTGCGCGGGTCATTTCTTTGAGGCGGTTGATGCATATACCCGTTACAGAGAAGGAATCGGCGATCCGGATTATAGCCTCTATGTAGCTGGTAAGAGATTTGCGGATGAGATTGTATCACTCTTTGGACCAGACGGAACCCGTCATGAAGTACCGGGACATGAGGAAGTGGAACTCGGACTGGTTAAGATGGCGAAGCTGATTGAAGAGCATGAAGGTGAAGGTACCGGTGATAAGTATGTAGAGATGGCGCAGATTTTCATCGACAGACGTGGAGAGAGTTCATCTCTTCGAGACAGTGGATATTCCGGTGGTACATATTCACAGGACAGGACAGCATTTGCAAACGAGACAAGCGCAGTTGGACATTCCGTACGTGCGATGTATTACTACACAGGAGCTACGGATGTAGCAGCGCTTCTTCCAGATGACAATGAAACCAAGCAGACTTATATGAATACCCTTAGTACCATCTGGGATGCGGTAGAAAACCGCAAGACTTATATCACAGGCGGTATCGGTACGACAGCGCCAAGCTCAGACTCTGAAGGTTTCGGTGATGATTATGTTCTTCCGAACGATCAGTCCTACTGTGAGATCTGTGCGGCAATCGGTTCTGCGAACTGGAACCAGAGAATGAACCTTCTGTATGAAGATGCGAAATATGCAGATGTGGTAGAAAGAAACCTTTACAACTCTATCCTGGTTGGAACGAACCTGGATGGTAACCGATTCTATTATTCCACACTTCTGGAAGTTGAAAGCGGAAATGCAAGAAGCGAATGGTTTAGTTGTGCATGCTGCCCACCGAACCTGATGAGAACGATTGCAAAATTAAGCGAATATATGTATACCGTACATGGGGATAAACTGTATGTGAACCAGTATATCGGAAGCGACGGCTCTGTCAATGTGGATGGCACAGAGGTTGCAATCACACAGGAAACAAACTATCCATGGGAAGGCTCTGTAAAGATGACGGTAGAACCGGCAGCGGATAAGGCATTTGCAATGAAGATCCGTATCCCGGGATGGATTGATGAGCAGGAGAACAAAACCGTTACGATTAAGGTAAACGGTACGGAAGTAACAGGCGAAAAAGAAAATGGTTATGTGACGGTCGACCGTACCTGGACGAAGGGTGATGTTGTGACAATTGAGATGCCGATGGAAGTACGTAAGACAGAGGCAGACCCGAATGTAACAACAAATGAAGGACGAATCGCATTAGAGCGCGGACCAATCGTATATTGTATGGAAAAAGCAGGCAATGCACAGCTGAATGAAGACATTGAGGAGTTCAGCCCTCTGAACTTTGTAATTCCGAGAGCATCTGAGCTGAAAGCTGAGTACCAGGAAGACCTTTTGAATGGTGTTGTAGAGATTACCGGCGATGTGATGTACGATGATGGAAGTGCAAATGGAAAACTTGCGAAACTCCAGGCAGTCCCATACTATGCATGGAATAACCGTGGAGATAATGGTGTACAGGGGCAGAACCGTTCCAGCCAGATGTTGATCTGGACGGAAGCGACGGATGAAGAAATCTCAGATCTGATGATTACCGGCGGCATGCCGATTACTCCGGGTGAATCAACGACCTTAACAGCGGAACTTACTTCCGGAGAAGCACAGTCTTATCAGTGGGAAATCGTATCCGGTGACAGTCTTTGGATTGTAAAAGACGAGGATGCTGCTACAGTAACAATTAAGGGCCTTGCGGTTGGAAAAACTATCCTTAAGGTTACGGTAACAACGGCGGATGGCAAGACGCTGACGAAAGAGACAGAATTTGAAGTAGAAGAGAAGAAAGATCCAAGTGAGAATAATGTGGCTCCGAAGGCAAGTCCGGTCGCATCGTTTGTGAATCCATATTTGGATCGTAATACAGCACCACAGAAGGTAATTGACGGTGAGCTGGCAGATGGACCTTCCATGACATGGAATACTTATGCAATGAGCGGCGATACCGCTACGATTACGCTGACATGGGATAAGGAATATGATCTTTACGGAATGCGCGTAATGTGGTGGTCTGACAACGGCGGCGTGAAATTCCCGCAATCCTGTAAAGCAGAGTACTATGATGCTGAGGCGGATTCCTGGGTTGAGCTTACCGATATGACAGATGAAACCGGTGCGGCAATTACATCTGTAGGCGTAAAATTCGGTACAGAGACAACAGCAGCCAGCAGTGAAAGAAACTACACGAATGGAAACAACCGTTATTGGAATGTTGCAACATTTACAGAGCCGATTAAGACATCAAGACTTCGTCTGACTCCTACCAGAAATGGTTCGGGTTCTACCGGATTTGGTATTGGTGAGTGGGAAGTATTTGGCGAAGTATCTAAGACAGTTGGAGAAGACAATCGGACATTGGTTGCATCTTATGATATGACTGCAGAAGATGGCAAGCTGGTAGATACGACAGGTAATAGAAATGATGCTGCATATGTTGGATTTACAGATGCAGATTTCCAGACAGAAGGTGAAGATGCTGTTTTAGTATTCGGCGGAGATAAAGGAAAGTATGTAACTCTTCCGGCAGGTCTGATTAAGACAGAGTCTTTCGCTATTGAAGCAACATTCAAGACATCTACAGTAGAAAACAGTTGGATCTGGTGCCTTGGAACCAAAGAAAATTCCTGGCCGAATGTAACAAATTATGTATTTGTCAGCCCAAGATTTGAAGGAGACATTTTACGTGCCGGTATTAAAGATGAATCGGCTGAGAAATTATTTGAAAATGCTGGAAGTATCGGAGAAGATTACGTAACTGTACGTATGGAGTTCGATAACGGTAGTATGAGACTTCTGGTAGATGGTGTGGAAGTTAGCACCATGGAAACACCATATCGTATCCAGGATATTCTGGCGGCAGGAACAGAAGGAGATATTTGCGGCTATATCGGCAAGTCTCTTTATACAGCGGATAACGCATTTACCGGAACGCTGACACAGTTCGATGTATATGTAGAAAAGGAACCTGCTACTCTGGAGTCCATTACCGTTACACCTCCGACAAAGACGGAATATACGGTGGGAGAAGACCTTGATCTTGCAGAAATGAAAGTGACCGCTAACTATAGTGATGATACAACAGAGGATGTTGCAATAGAGGATTGCGAAGTAAGCGGCTATGACAAGACTAAGGTCGGCGAGCAGACCATTACCGTTAAATATGAAGAGAAAACAGATACGTTTATAGTAACAGTTGCTGCAGACAAGACAGCGCTTAAGGCAGCGATTGATGGAGCTATCGATGTTTCGGAAGCAGACAAGTATGAATCTATTAGCTGGGCAGCATATCAGACAGCTCTTGACGCAGCAAAATTAGTTTATAATAACCCGGATGCAACACAGGCAGATGTAGATGCGGCTCTGACTGCTCTTACGGAAGCAACCAACAACTTAGTTTTGAAACCAGTTGAGACCAGAAAGTTAGTTGCTTCTTATGATATGACTGTAGCAGACGGTAAACTGGTAGATAAGTCAGGTAATAGTAATGATGCAAAATATGTAGGATTTACAGAGGCAGACTTCCAGACAGAAGGCGAGGGAGACAATGCAGATGCTGTATTAGTATTTGACGGAAGCACAAAATACGTTGAACTTCCTGCAGGCCTGATTGAGACAGAATCTTTTGCTATTGAGGCAACATTCAAGACTTCTACAGTAGCAAATAGCTGGCTGTGGTGTCTGGGAACGGTTGATAATACAAATTATGTATTTGTCAGCCCAAGATTTTCAGGCGATGTTATTCGTGCAGGAATTAAGACTACAGCAGGTAACGAGAGATTATTTGACAATGCAGGAACGCTTACAGATGAGTATGCAACTGTCCGCATGGAATATGACAATGGCGAGATGAAGCTCTTGGTAAATGGAGAAGAGAAATCTACGTTTACAACTGCCCATTCTGTTCAGGATATTCTGAAAAATGGTACGGCAGATGGCATTTGCGGTTATATTGGAAAATCTCTTTATGCTGCAGATCCGTATTTCACTGGAACATTGACAGAGTTTAAGGTATACGCAGAAGAAGCAGAACCTGCAACTCTGGAATCCATTACCGTAACAGCTCCGACAAAGACGGAATATACGGTGGGAGAAGACCTTGATCTTGCAGGAATGAAAGTGACCGCTAACTATAGTGATGATACAACAGAGGATGTTGCAATAGAGGATTGCGAGGTAAGCGGCTATGACAAGACTAAGGCCGGCGAACAGACAGTAACGGTAACGTACGAAGGAAAGACAGCCACCTTCAAGGTAACTGTGAAGGAAGCAGCGAAACCGGAGATTCCGGAAGTTCTGGCAGACTTTAACTTCGAT
>CABIYE010000023.1 GCA_902362865.1 Clostridiaceae bacterium | reverse complement strand
AAGTCCGACGATTTTAGCATCGCATGGCCATAAGTCCATGAAGTTTTACCCTCATAGAGCGATGTTTGTGCGTCAACGTGTCGCACCAAAAATATTCTCGATCTCACGGGAGGCCAGCAGATCCTTTACATTCTGTGTCAGGCCGCTCGGTATGCCGCCCCATTTACGGAATCTTTTCCAGATTTCCACGCTGAAACTTCCGGTCTGGCCTTTCAAAAGGAGATGGAATTCGTCGATATAGAACCAGGTCGTCTTATGTTTGGAGCGGTTGGCGGTGACACGGTTCCACACGGCATCCTGCATAATGAGAAGCCCGATCTCTTTCAGGGCCTTGCCCAGAGATTTGAGCTGGAAGCAGAGTACCCGATGGTTGTTCATGTCAATGTTGGAACGGTGATTGAACACATTCAGGGAGCCATTGACGTAGATTTCCAGCGCCGTAGCGATATTCTGCGCCTCCGGTTCAGACTGCTTCAAAAGCAGCCCATACAGGTCACCCAGGATCGGCATATTCTCCGGACGGGGGTCCTGCAGGTAATCCCGGTACACAAGCCTCGTGCAGCGGTCAATGATGGTCCTCTCAATTGGGGAAAGCCCCTCCTTGCCGCCGATAATCAGGTCACACAGCGACAGGATAAAATCACTTTTCAGTGTGATGGGGTTTTCATCATCCGAATAGTCCAGGTTAATGTCCATCGGATTGATATAGTTGGTGGAAGTCGGGGAAATGTCAATGACCTGCCCCTGGGCTCCAAACTGCTGTACCAGAGGCCCGTACTCATTTTCCGGGTCTGCAATAATGATGTCATCCTCCGTCAAAAGGAACACGTTGACGATCTCACGCTTGGCAGAGAAGGACTTGCCGCTGCCGGGCGTTCCCAGGAACAGGCCGTTTGGATTCTTTAAGTTCTTGCGGTTCGCCATGATCAGGTTATTACTTAATGCGTTCAGACCATAATAAAGAGCCTCGCCCTCCTGGAACAGCTCGCAGGTCGTAAACGGCACGAAAATGGCGGTGCTGCTGGTCGTAAGCCCACGCTCAATTTCAATCTGGTTCAACCCTAAGGCAAGAGAGGACATAAGCCCCTGTTCCTGCTGGTAGTCCAGACGTTTCAGGGCACAGTTATATTTCTGCGCAATACCGGAGGCAGACAGAATATCATTAAACAGCTTTTGCCGTTTGGAAGCGATATTCTCCACCAGCACCGTCACAAGAAACATGCGCTCATTCCGGCTCTGCAAATCCTGTAAGAGATTCTTTGCTTCTTCGCCGTAGGTGGCAAGGTCGGTAGGTAATAGCGATAGGTAAGCCTTTGAAGTTATCTCCAGCTTTTCCCCCGCTTCACACCGGACATGCGACTTTCACCGCATCCGGCGTTCCATCAATCAAACAGATTTCTTAGTCTCCTTAGTCATACCATTATGAGAATTATTCGTAAGATTTGGCTTCTCCAAATCAATGGGTTTCCTTTTTGCCAATGTTCGCAGTTTGTTCAGCTTTGTGAGCTGTGAAGTATCCAATTTAAGAGCGGTGAGATAAGAACGAATAGTGTCCTCATCAACTGCGTGTATCAGTTCATGTACTGGTGCAAGCACCAATACCAGATTTTCATACTTATCTCTGCCTCCAATTCCTTTTGGCTTCTTGTGATGGCAGTGAATTTCTGATATACACTGAAATTTCTTTCCCGTTACCGCACATTTTCCCCATTGAGCGGAGAACAGTGAGATACGGTTATCCGCATACTCTGTACTGCGGCTGTATGTAGGCGCTCTCATTAGCTGTAGCAGTAAGAAAGTGTTTATCCGCAAATCGTCATGGATTTCACTTCTTCCTGCCGCTGTGTAAGCGCACACTTTTCGCCGCTGACTCATTGGATTTTTACATTGAACATAGCTTATTGGATAAATCGGTTCTTTGGATTGTACTATATATCTTAGTTGCTCCGATTTCCCATATCTTTGGATTTCCGTTTTTGTCAGGTCACGGCCTTCCTTTTTCAGCCGGTGTGTCTTTCCAGATTTCAGCCTGTTTTTGAGAACTGTATTAACAGTTCTGCCAATATCACCGCAGTCTATGCTGATGTCAGTGGCTAACTGGTAGTAATTCTGGATTCCCATAACCATGGAGTTGAACAGCCGTACTTCCCCGGCTTCTCCACGTCCTTTTCTGGGAAATTTGATATTTCCGACTTGTTTAGTCAGGCTGGCTTTAACCTTTTTGTATGCTTTATCGCACATGTGCGATTGAACGACGTACTTTTTCCCCTTTTTGCGTAGTCGGATTTTGAATCCGAGAAATTCAGAATAGCTCCGTCTGACGTCAACAACTCTCGTTTTCTCCGGTGAAACATCAAGGCGCAGGCGTTCTTTCAGCCATTGCGTGACCGCAATCAGCGTCCGGTCTGCCTGTTCCCTTGTTCTACAGAGAATCCGAAAATCGTCTGCATATCTCACGATATACATTTCTTTCAGCCGTGTATTCCGCATTGCCCGGTACGCATGGCTTTGTATCGGACAGCCTGCCGCATTTTCTCTGTAAGCGTAGTTTTCCGTTACCGGGTTGCACTGCCATTGGCTTTCTATCCAATGGTCAAGTTCATTCAGCACCACATTTGCCAATAGTGGGGAAATAATTCCGCCTTGCGGCGTTCCCTTTGTTGGGTGTTCTGTGTTGCCGTCCGGCATGAGGATTGGAGCTTTGAGAATCCTACGGATTACATAGAGCAGTTCTTTATCCCGGATATTCAGTGACCATAACTGTTTTATCAGTTTTGAATGGTCTACATTGTCAAAGAAACCTTTTATGTCAAACTCTACTACATAGTGAAGTCCTGACTTTTGCATAAGCCTGTAGATTGCCGCTATCGCATTTTCAACCGACCGATTTGGACGGAATCCATAGCTATTGTTGCTGAACCTGGCTTCGCAGATAGGTTCCATGACCTGCTTGATACATTGCTGTACCAATCTATCCCAGATACAAGGGATTCCCAGTGGCCTGGTATTCCCGTTTGGTTTTGGGATGTCTTTGCGTCTTACGCTTCTTGGGGTGTAGCCGTTTTTAGCTCCCTTGACGATTTTGCGTACCCTTGCTGTGACTTCATCAGCGGTAAGTTTACCAATATCAGAAATCTTCAGCTTGTCTGTTCCCGGCGTAATACTCCCGGTATTGGATTTGATGTTCCGATAGGCCAGCAGGATATTTTCTCTTGAAAGTATCACATCCATCAGGTTCTCGAAAATTTCTCCTGCCTGACTTCTGGCATACAGTTCATCAAAGGTACTTTGCATATCGTAGTATTCAGCATGGCGGAGATACTCCACGCATTTGGTTTTTGGTTTCTTCTCATTTGGCATCAGGCATCACTCTCCTTTACGGCGAGTGACTTCTTTTTGTCATACTCGCAATCCTAATTGCGACTAAGTGCTAAGTTGCCTGTTTGACTGACTTGAGGCCATTCCTCCGTTTTCCTCTTTTTCGCAGAAAACATCATCAGTTCGACCTCTGCTTTTCAGCAGTAGTACAGCAGCTTATATGATTCGTCTGCTTACTTCCTAATGGTAGAAGCCTACTGCCTTTCCTCGTTCCAACAATCCTATCTTTACATATACCTTTAGGTCTCCGCTTTAAGCCTGTCAGCTTGAACACGCCTGTAACGTGCTATGGTGTTTCATAACATCAATTTTTACTCCACCACACTGATTAGCGATGAACGCTACCAGCACATTTCTATGCCGTCATGGTATAGACCCTTACATTCGCGGTTTTCGTCAGTCATATTTCAAACATTCTGACCTTGGGTATTTTGTAGACCTCCGGCCTATAGGTAGCACCGTCCATCTCTGGACAGCTTTCGTGGGGCTGGTAAGTATCCAGCAATCCATACGGCTACTCTCAGCCGACTTCACCGAGCTTCTGACAGGTCAGTTTTCACTTACACCCGCCAGTCGGAGTATTAAGGGGGCGTTTCAGGGCGTTACCCCATCATTCCACCTCTTGGATTGTTAGTTCTCCTAACATCTGAAATTTTCGTTCTTTTGTTAGTGCCTGATTTTGTCCTTCAACCACGAAGGCTTTGTTCAGGAACGAGTCGCACTGATGTCCATGTCATACCCGGCACGGACCGCTTTCTTCTGTTCCTCAATGGTCATTTTCTGCAAATCGGACATCTTGCGCTTGATGTTCTTGATCGCCTGGGTCTGGTCAATGGACTGGATATGCAGGTTCACCGTCACGGCGTCGTCCAGGTCCAAAAGCTCCGCCAGCAGACGGTCCGTCAGTTCCGGCGCTAAAATCTGCAAAAAAGACACCGCCCCGGAATGGTCGGCCACCCGGAAGGTCTTTCCGTCATTCGAGAACGACAGGCCGGAGGGCGCAATATAATCCTTTGTGGAGAGCCCGGTTTTCGGCAGGTCCACCCAGGTAAAATGAAATTTTTCCTGCCCGTCCGGGTGTAGCTGGCTGTGAAGGAGCTCCAGGCGATCCAGCCCGTCTAACGGCTTTGCCTGTGCTCCCAGGGCTTTGAAATTTGCCAGCACATCAGCCTCGATCCGCTCCAGGCGCATCTTCGCAGTGCGGAGGTCGTCAGCCTCAATCCCAAAGGTGATATATTTCCGCTTTGTAAGGCCGTTGTTGCCTTTTTGGAGCTGGCTCTTTAACATATCCCCATACTCTCTGCGGATTCCGTCATATTCGTCGCCGCGGATGGGAATGTCGATACTGCGGGCAAAATCCTGCATATTGGCCCGCTGGTTGATGAAAGTAAGCTGCACATGGATCGAAGCGTCAAAATAATTGAGGAAATCACAGTAGCCCTCAAAAATCTGCGCTTTGTCATCCGCCTGTGCAAGCTGGTAGTTAATATCAAAAAACTGCACCGTCTTGGTGTAGAGCTTATCCGTCAGCCGGCAGATTCCATCCCGGTACATTTCCTTATAGGGAATACTCTGCTGGACCGTCTGCGGGGCGTCCGTTTTCAGCCCGGCAAAAAAGCCGCCCTTTTTAGGCGGCCTGGTGCGGACAGTCTTATTTCCGCTTGTCTTTGCGTCGGCCCTGGTCTTTTTTGCCTGCCTGATGTTTCTTTGCAGACGTTTTTCCTGGGCCTCCTGCTGTTTGGTTTTTGGCAATCCTCGTAACCTCCTTCTTTGACATGGATTTATACAGGTTTTCCGTCCGGTATGGCCGTTTCTTCGGCCAGAGCTTATGGCGGAGCCTGTTTTTCAGAAGTTTCTCCGCCGGCTGTCCGTCCCGCTCATACATGGCGAAAAAGAAAAAGGGCATCATAAGCCCGATCATCAACAGCACTGCCGCCGAGTTGCCGATAGCGCCGCGGGTAAGGAAATATACCGGCAGCCCCACCAGTGCGGCCAGGCTGAAACAAATGAGCTGGCGCTTCGTCAGGTTAAACGCCAGCTTGGTCTTGACTTTTGTTAAGTCTTTGGGTACGGGTACATAGGGCATGTAAATTCACCTCCATTCATGCTGTATCTTACTGATTTCGTTCCTGCATCGTGACCGTGGATTCCACTTCATTGCCCCACACATCCCAGCCGGGGGTCTGCTGTCTTGCAAAAAGCTCTACCCTGGGCTGGTCGCCCATGAGCTTCACAATCTTATCCCGTACCTCGTCCGGCTTTTTGCTGTGCTGCTCGATATGGGAGATCACAAACTGATGGATTCCCGCGCACTGGCGTTTCGGGTGCCCCCTGGTCGCCAGTAAGCATACCTCCGCATTAGAGCGGGTCCAGAATCCCATCCCATAAAACCAGGAATCCGCTTTCCGGTTCTGTTTCAGCCAGAGGAAGGCCAGCGTCTTATATTTGAATCCCCATGCTTCGATCACCCGGAAGGCTTCATTGAGCTGTGGGAAGGTGGCCCATAGAAAAAGCGCACTGTCTCTGGCCGCAAGGTCTGTAACCGGCAGTGCGCATATTTCTTCTATGCTCATGGTGGGGTAATGGTTTTCCGCCACCCCATTGCCGCGTTTCATATCGTAACGCCAGGGCGGGTCTGCGTACACGATGCCATATTTTCCAGCCTCCGGCATTATCGGGCCTGCTCATTCTTGGCGGGAGCAGATTTTGCCGGCTGCGTCTTGACCTTGCCGGCATTATCCTTCAGGGCACCGGTCAAGGAAGGTTTCTCCGCCGCTCCCTTTGTCGCTTCAAGGGTGGCCTGCAAATTTTCAATCGCCTGGCCGTACCCTTCGATCAGGGCGTCGTTAAGCTGCCTGCGGAAATCCGCCGTCACCGGCCAGCAGACATCCCTCCATTTTCCCTGCTTATCCTGGGTGGAAGGCATGTTGACATACAGGCCGTTTTCACCGGAGCAGATGCGGAAGCCGTCAATCTTGAAACAGTCCCCAATCGTCACATTGGCGTAAGCCAGCAGGTTCCCCATCGGGGCAATCGGGCGCACAGTTACATCCAGCTTCAAGCTTTCACCCGTCTGTGCCTCCGGCTGCATGGGTTCGTTGTTTGTCTTACTCATATAGAAAAGTCCTCCTTCTTGTTAAAATATAGGTTGGTTACACGCTAATGCGAGTTAAAAATACTTTTGGATAGCGAGCCTGTCTTAAACAGGGCAAAGGCCAGCAGGACCGTATAGCCTGCCGTGCCCCAGATTGCGCCGTGAATGTCGCCGGAAGAAGGGATTGACTGGACCAGCACCGCATAAATTGCAACGCAGACCAGGATCAAAAACCCCTGGAAACCTAAAGCAAACAGGGAGCGCAGGTAATTTGTCCCCATCTGCCCCCATTCACGGTTTGCCATTGTGGAAAAGGGTATGGGTGCCAGGCTGACTGTAAGTAGGGTAAGAACCCGGCGCCTTGCCATATTGCTATGGCAGGTTTCCGAGAACTCCCCTCCGAACCGGACTTACACCTCTCGATGTATCCGGCTCTCCAGATGTCAGTCTAACTTTCCTGCGTGTAACTTATCGTGACAGTCAATGCAGAGTGCCATTGTCTTGCGCTTACGCCCAATCATGGCGATTTCCCATTGTTTTCTGCCACTTAAATCTTTGAGTTTTCGTATATGGTGTATTTCAAGCGGCACATTCTCTACGCCACACCACTCACACCTGTTTGCTTGCAGTCTTTTTATAAGGCTATTACGCCCATAATTCTCAAAAATTCTTGCTACTATATCAGGATTTCCGCTTTCTACTTTAGTGTCCCGGCGGAACCCATTATTGTAAAACAATACCTTTCCGACCTTGCCGTTTTTCTTCGGATATTCCACAACAAAATCTTTTCCTTGACGGTACTTGCGGATAATTCTGCTGATTCGTGTCCGATATTTTCCAGCAAAGGTTTTGAGCATACTGTATCTCATTACATAGTAGAAGTTATTGAGTACAGACACGTTGTTTGCAAGTCGGTAATAGTTATACAATCCACGGATTTCTGCGTTGTATTGGTTTAGGATTTCCAAATCGTCCAAGTGCAACAGGCGAGTGCGCCGGACAGGTTCCCAAACCTCTTTGTTTCCATTTTGTTTGTCGTATTTAATCTTGAGGGCATCGTAGGAGAACAGTCGTTTTACCCACTTATCATGGGGAACATAAAGTAAGACTTTTCCATTGTTTACCCGTCTGGTATCCCCGGTTTTGGTCTTTTTGTTGTGTTCGCCTTTGGCGATTGTGACCTCATATCCCAAGAACTTCGCAGCGTCGTGTCCATGAGTAATCAATGTCTTTTCCTCGGACATTTCCAGATGGAGTTTGTCCCGGATAAAGCAGCCTACATCTTGTTTAATCTGTTCTGCGTCCTCTTTGCTGCCGATAACTCCGATTAAGAAATCATCGGCGTATCGGATATAGCAAAGCCGTTTATAGCTATCGTCCATCTGGTCGCTATACGGTATAGATTTCAGACTACGCCGCAGTTCCCGGATTTCTGCAATTAAGCCCTCTTTTTCTTCCATGCTCATTTTAGAGATATTTCTTTTAAGCCTTTGTTCTTTCCCTCGGCAGACATCCAATTTCTTCTTGAACGCAGGATTGATTTTACGGCGGTTTCCGCAGTTGAATTTCTCTGCATACTCTGCCATATAACTGTCCAGTTCGTTCATGTAGATGTTTGCAAGGATAGGGCTGATGATGGAGCCTTGTGGAGTGCCGGAATAAGTATTGTGATAATTCCAATCCTCCATATATCCGGCTTTCAAGAACTTCCAGAGCAGACCGATGAAATGTTCGTCTGCAATCCGCTTTCGCAAAATAGCAATCAACACATGATGGTCTACGTTGTCAAAACAGCCCTTTATATCTCCCTCAACGAACCACTTTGTCCCCGTAAAATATTTCTGCACATATTTGAGTGCCGTATGACAGCTTCTGTTTATACGGAAACCGTGGGAATAGTCGCTAAAGGTTGGCTCATAAATACTCTCTAAGATGAGCCGCACCACCTCCTGTATCAGTTTATCGTCGAATGACGGTATCCCCAGAGGACGCATTTTCCCATTGGATTTCGGGATATACGTTCTCCTTGCCGGGTTAGGCTGATAACTAAAATCCCGCATCTTTTCAATGAGGGCGTTTATCCTTGCCATTCCCATTCCGTCAATGGTTTTGCCGTCTGTTCCGGCTGTCATGTTGCCTGGTTTCGCCTGTATCCGCTGATATGCCAGCAGATAGAATTGTGGATTGTACAGGTTGCGGTATAACCGCTCGTACTTGTAACTCTTGTTACACGCCTTGGATTTTAGGCTTTCCAACACATTTTCAGGACTTCTCATAATGCCTCACGCACCTTTCCTTTTTATGAATTGGTTGACATCCTGCCTCCCTTCGCCATGTAGACGGCTTTCCCGCCCTCAGACTACTACGGAGGCTCCGTTGCCATGCCGGATATTCAGCGTCATCTTTCTTGGGTTTTTACCCCTTGAAATTTATCGCCTTGCGGCATTACGCATAGCCGGATAGTTCCGGCATTCCGGTTTAGGCAATCTCCAGTTAGACACTTTGGGAAAAGCGTATTGTGATGTCGGTAGTGGGTTTTCGTCCTTTTCCGCTTACTGCGGCTGGCTGTCATAAGTATCGTGCGGTCTGTGTTTACCTGTCACATTCCGCTATGACATACGGCGAATACAACCATCCTGCGCCGCCGGGTCGAGTATCCCGCCTCGGACTGCCCTTAAAGCAGTTTAGCCTTGCTCCTCATTCACAATGTTGCGTCTTGCCGCTCAGTCGTGGGTAGATGGTTTCCCCAACTTGCGATTTTTCCGATACGCTATTGTCCCCCTTGTGGTTTCCCTCCGGAGTAAATCGGATGACGCTAAAGTGACGCTTTTCACGTCTTTGATACTTTTCTTTACCGGCTTGCTAAAGCCGGGGTCCCAAAATGCCCGCACACCGCCTTTGGATGAAAAGCGGCGTTTCTGGACGCGCGATATATTTCAATCATACGGCCATACACAATGACAAAGATCACGATGGACAACACCCACATGCACAGGTTGATAATGTTGGTCTCCAGCCACAGGCCGATCAGCTCCCACATCCCCATTGCTTCAAGCTGCGTTTCCAGGTCGGCCAGCGCAGCGGTGACGTCCATGTTCCCGTTTATCACGCCGGCGCTCTGGCTCACCACATTCTGGGCGACGTCAAACACCGCCATGACGATAGTAAAGCAGTTGGTGAGCAGGTATGTGGCAACAAAGGTTTTGAAAATCCACTTGAAGATGTTGAACGTATCAAAATCGTGCATGTTGTTCTTTTCCAGGATCATCTGGATCAGTTCATAGACAAGGACAAAAGTCAGGATAATTCCCGCAATGGGAATGACGACGGTTTCAGAAAGATTCTGGATCATGCTGAACACGCCGCCATTCCAGCCCTGCGGCGTCTGTCCTACCTGTGAGGCCACATCCGAGACCTGGCTGTTGACGGACTCAAAGATACCGGTGTATTGTCCTGTGATCGCTTCAATTAAGCCCTCTTTAATCCAGTCTGTTATCCGTTCAAACAGACTGCCCATCGGCTATTAACCGAACAGGCCGGAGAGCAGCGGGATCAGTGTGGCACCCACCAGCGCAATGCCGCCGCCAGCCATAAGCTGTTTCATGCCCTGGGATTTGGCACCAGATAGCGATAGGTAATCCTTTGAAGTTATCGCCGGATTTTCCCCCGCTCCGCACCGTGCGTGCGGCTTTCACCGCACACGGCGCTCCATCGGAAATGAATTTCAACGGTTTTGAACACAACTTACACACTTCGTTACAGCATTAAAGAATGCTTAAGCGATAGCTGGCGTTCCCGCCAGTTTCCGCAGTTTATTGAGTTTTTCCAGTTGCTTTTTGTTCAGTTGGAGTTGTTTTAGGTACTTCTGTATCGTTTCTTCTAAGGTGGCATGGATAAGCAGGTGAACAGCTTCGGTTACGAGAACAAGGTTGCTGTACTTATCTGTCCCGCCATTTTCCAGCGGAACTTTGTGGTGACAGCGTAGGTCATAGGGCATAAGTTCTGTGCCTGTAATGGCACACCGCCCATACTGAGCCGCAAACAACGAAATTCTGTTGTCTGCAAATTCAATACTTTTGTCCAGTACAGGAGTTCGCATGAGCCATATCATCGTATCGGTGTTTACACCGAGATTTTTATGGATTTCTGCCCGTCCTTCCGGTGTGTACCGGTTGATGGTTTTCTTCTTGTGCTGGGCGTCCCGTGTCTGAACATATCCCATCGGAATAAGCGGGTGTCCGTTCAAAAACCTTAGCTGTTTACTTTTTCCGTACCGCTCCTTTATGAAGCCGCGTTCCAGTTTTCCCTTTCGGGTCAAGCCCCGCAGTCTGTTTGACATTTGCTTTTTCAGCCCTTGCACTAGGTTAGGAAAGTCCTCGCCTACACGGGTCGCCAGACGATAGTAATTATGAAGTCCGGCAACTACCGAGTTGTACTGCTGTATTGCGATGTATTGACTTTGGCTGTCAGCCGGGGTCTGTATCGCTTTAATCGCAGCTGAGATTTTCTCCTTTGCGTGCGCAATCGCTTTATCGCTCATATGTGAGCAGACCACGTACTTTTTCCCTTTACGGTAGACTTTCATCTTGAATCCCAGAAATTCCGAGTACCGCTGTTCCATGTTGATTACCTTTGACTTTTCCGGGCTGATGTCCAGTCCTAAACGGTCTTTCAGCCACCGCTTTGTTGCCTCAAACGCTTTCACTGCATCTTTGTAACTGCGGCAGAAGATTTTGAAGTCATCGGCATATCTTACGAGATACATTTCCTTGAGATTACTCCGGCGCAAAGCCCGGTAGGTATGGCTTTTGATGTCCGTACCACGTGCGTTCTGCCGGGTCTTGTATTCGTAATGGGTGGGCATATTTTCCCATTGGGAAGATACCCACCAGTCCAGTTCATTCAGCACGATATTTGACAAGAGCGGTGATAGTATGCCGCCCTGCGGCGTTCCCTTTGTCGGGTAAATTCTCTTGCCATCGGGAAGAACGATAGGCGCTCTCAACATCTGCTTGATAATGCACAGCAGCTTTTTATCCCGGATACCCAGTTCCCACATCTGCCTTATCAGCTTTCCATGATGTACGTTGTCAAAGAAACCGTGTATATCCAGGTCAACCGCATAGTGTAAATGCTGTATCTGCATGAGCCGACAGCACTGTGCGATAGCGTGTTCCGTGGAGCGGTTTGGACGAAAACCGTTGGAACGCTCGTGAAACTTTGCTTCGCATATCGGTTCCAGCACTTGCAGAATACATTGCTGTACGATACGGTCAACGATTGTGGGAATACCCAGCGGTCTTGTTTTTCCGTTAGGTTTTGGGATTTCTACCCGCCTTACCGGGCGGGGATTATACCAACTGAATTGTTTTTGGATAAGTCGGACGAACTTCTCCTCCTCCATAGAAGCCAGATGTTTAATCGTCCTCTTATCCACGCCAGGAGTACCACTTCCTTTGTTTCCTTTGATTGTCCGATATGCCAGCTTGATGTTTTCCTCACTTGCCATTAGGCCAACAAGGTTCTGAAAGGTCTTGCCTTTCAAACTGTCGGCATACAGACGGTCAAAAGTGTTTTGCAGGTCGTAATACTCCGTATAGCGGATTTTACTTTGTTTCGGTTTGTGTGTTTGCTGCTCCGAAGTCAACACAGGCACCCGCTCCTTTCGGTTTGGATTTTCTTTGTCATACTCGAAGCTGTGTTTGTTGTGTTTTCAGTATTCTTAATTCATTTCCGACTTGGGGCCGTCCCTCCACAGACTTATTATTTCTGCTTCATCGGTACCATGCCCCTACTCTCACTGGGATTAAGTGCGGTTATACCAGTTTTACCCGGCTTTCCCGCCCAACGGCCTGCAACGGCTTGTTTTATACGTTCCCAGCTTTCCACGTTCCGACAATCCTATCATTTGATACTTTTAGGTGCTTCCTCTAAGCCTGTGCCCAGTTCTAAAAGAACCTTGCCGCCTGTAACGGCACGTGGAGTTTCATAACAACCAGTCTTACTAATCCACGGACACGCCATATCAATGGCCGTATGCCTTTCGACACACTCACAACGTTTAGACCCGTACATTCGGAAGTAGTCAGTGCGGTCGGTCGCACATTCTCACCATGAGTATCTGACACCCGGCATATAGGTGACGCCGCCCACCTCTGGGCAGGTTTCGTGCGGATTGTTCCGCTTACGGCCACTCTCTGCCGACTTCACCGAGCTTTTGACCATGAAGCAGTTGCACACTTCAAAGCCAATCGGAGTATCAGTGTGGGCGTTTCCAGGCGTTTCCCTTTCATTCCACCCATCGGATTGTCAGTTCTCCTAAGATTTCAAGCTATAAAGCCCTTCGACTTAGTGCCTAACCTTTTCAGTTAGAAACGTGTCGCACGGTTGTCATTGCCATAACCTTCCAGAAGGTTGATAACGCCCCATGCGCCGAGGCCGGCACCCAGAGCAATAACCAGGATTTTCAGGGTATCAATCGCACTTGCAAAAAAAGCCATAAAGTTCCTCCTTTAATTTAAGAAATATTGTTTTTGTGTTGTGGCCATATCAGGCCGGAAACGAAAAAACGCCCCTGTGCTTCAAGAACATTTACAAAAAGCACAGGGGCGGCAGAGTTCAGGATATACCTGAAAAAATATTCAGTTGTCAGGGAGGTGCACGAATCCTCAATAAAACCTCCTTCCGGTGAAAAGAAAAAGCCCGTCAAAGCCAGAAACCTTAACAGGCAGCTACATCATCATATAGCCGGAGCCTCCAAATCCTCCGCTGTGACCTCATAATTGCGGTACAGCTCGCCGGGACGCATCGGCAGTTTTGTAGATAAAAATTTCTCAATGTCAAAAGCGTTCTTCTCATTGAAATCGGAAAGCAGCCGGTAATTTGGATGTCTGGTAATATCGTACTTCCGGGAGAGGAAAGGGCGCACGCCTCTGATCTGCAGCAGACATTTTCCTCCGTCCATCACGGCCAGCTCGTCCACCGACATTAGATCCTTCCCCAACTTCTGGAAGTTCTGGCCGTGGGATTCCTGGTTGCCTTTGGTGACGCTGGTGTTATACATATCAATGGTTTCCTTTCCGAGCAGGGAGTTCCAGCTTTTCAGCGTGGTTTCTTCCTTGCCTCCCAGGAAAAGGGAAGCGTCACAGTTGCCGATGATGGTGTCCATGTTGTCCTTATAAAGCGCCTTCAACTGGCTCTGCGCCTGCAGGACCAGACAGGCCGAAATCTCCCTGGAACGGATCGTTGCCATCAGTTTTTCCAGGTTTGGAATCTGCCCGATATTGGCGGCCTCGTCGATCAGGCACCGCACATGTACCGGCAGCCTGCCGCCGTACTTGTCATCGGCACGCTCGCACAGCAGATTGAACAACTGCGTATAGGCCATGCTGACAAGGAAATTGAAGGTCGCGTCCGTATCGCTGATAATAAAAAACAGCGCCGTTTTCCTATCTCCAACCAAGTCAAGCTCCAACTCGTCATACATAGTGATCTCCCGGACTTCCTTAATGTCGAAGGGGGCAAGTCTGGCACCGCAGGAAATAAGGATAGATTTTGCTGTCTTGCCCGCCGCAAGTTTGTATTTTTTATACTGGCGTAAGGCGAAGTGGTCCGGGTCTTTCTGTTCCAGTGCGTCAAAGAGAAGGTCAACGGCATTTTTGAAACTTTCGTCATCCTCCCGGACCTCCATAGCGTTTATCATTTCTACCAGAGTGGAAAAATTCTGCTCGTTTGTTGGGGCCTCATAATAAATATAGCCGATCAATGCCGTGTAAAGCAAAGTTTCGGCCTTGACCCAGAAATCGTCGCCGGATTTTCCTTCCCCTTTGGTGTTTGCGATCAGCACTGTCACCAGTTTCAGAATATCCTTCTCATTGTGAATGTAGGCAAAAGGGTTATAGTGCATACTTTTTGAAAAATTGATCGTATTGAATACCTTGATCTTATAAGGCTCATACACGATTTTTCCATTCTTTCCCCGGACCGGGTTGCCGTCCTTATCCAGTTTCGGTGTGCCGCGGCTTAACAGCTTTCCCACCTCAATCAAGACCGTACCTTTCGGATCGGTGACGACATAGGAGCTGTGCATCTGCATAAGATTGGGCTTGATAAAAAATCTCGTCTTTCCAGAGCCGGAACCACCGACTACCAGCACATTTTTATTGCGGGCATGGGCCGGATTCTTCGGCCTGCCGGACATCATAAGCCCCTCGGTCTGCGTCAGGATAATGTTGTTTTCCGGTTTCGGGTCCATAAAAGGGGCAATGTCTGTTTTGTTGCCCCAACGGGCCGATCCGTATTCCACATTTTTGCGGTACTTTTTGGCATCCTTTCCTTTGAGATAGACAGCCAGCCGCACAATCACCGCACCGCATAATCCCACCAGCCAGTCCAGCGCCGCACCCGGCCACATACTCTGAAAAGCCAGTGAGAAACCTTCGGAAAGCCCTAATAATTTCTGTGAGGCATCCGCTCCGGGGGCAAGGCGAACCGCCTCGCCCAGCTTCGCAAAGACCAGAAGGAACAGAAGATAGGGCAGATGGAGGATCACCTGCTTTTTCAGGGCATCGGTATCTATCTTCATCGTTCCGGCCCTCCGTGTTCCTTGTTCTTTACCCGGTCACGGCCAAGCACCTGCGCCAGCTCCTTAAATTTATGAAGCTGGGAAAGAAGCGACGGCCTGGTGCTGCGGGTAAGATCCTTCCTCGTAAATTCCTTAAAAGCCGCTGTCAGTGCGTCCGCCTGGTTTGCTTTGAAATAGACCGTCCATTTCGGGGGATCGGTCCCCAGCTCTTTTTCAATATGGTAGCGGACCTGGTGTTTCCTGGCGTACCGCTCAAAAGAGCGGATTCTGCCGGACACTTCAATGGTATTGGCTCCAGGGTCTTTATAGGTCAGCCGTTTCATGCTGTTCCTGCCGACTTTCGGGGTAGTGCGTTCCTGCTCCATTTTCCTGAGCACAGCGGCAATCGCAGAACGCAGCACCCGCCCGGACAGCTTTGCCGCCTGGATGGAGACCGAAACGGTCCGCTGTTCCAATTCTTCCTGCATGTGCATCCTCCTTCCTGATAGAATCTGTAATAACAAATAGGAAATAACTGTTTAACGAGCGTCCCCGATCACCTGCTGGCGCGGGGTATGTTCAAAGGCTTTTGCCGCCTGGTTCACCTGGATTTTCGCATGTTTCAAAAGCGTCTTGATGATGGTCGCCGGGTGATCCTGTTCCTCCAGGTGGTCCACCATATTCTTACAGCCCTCCGGGAGATATTCAGCCATATCTTTACAGACATCGGCCAAGTCACCCATGAAGCCCCAGCAGCTATCCGTAAGCTCGCCGTTTTTGTAAAGCTCAAAGCCGTAACACTCGCCCCGCAGGTAGGAATCATAAGCGGCCACTTCGCTGCGCATCAGATCCTCCGCCTTTTTCCGAATGGTGCCGGTCATTTTTTCGCCGCCGAACTCTTTTAGGACATTCTCTTTGGAAACATAAATCCAACCGACTTGCCCGCTGTCCCAGGGATCATTGAAACTTGTGGTCTGCATGGCAAGGCCGCTGTGATCCATGAGATAAAGGGGCAGCGTAATGTATTTTTCGGAGATCACCTTCAGCATGGCGTCATCAACCGCCCGTTCCTCCGTCTTTGGCCCGTGCCGGAACCGGCTGCTCACAATGTTCACCATATGTTCATAGCGTTTCAGACCCGCTTCATCATGCCCCACGGTATCTAAATACATCTCCCGCAGGAAATCATCTTTATCCATGTAATTGTGACTGTCACCCAGTGCGTAGCGGGAGTGGAAGCAGACCATCGTTCCAAAATGCTCGTCTACCTCACGGGGAGAAATTAAAATATCGTCCGGCTGCACCATCAGGGCATAGGGGCCTTCTACTGCCATCAGCATAAGCTATCAGCTCCTTTCCGGCTCTCTGGGCCTTTTATCCGATATTTTCGGCTCTGTCTGTGCCGCCTGTTTTCTTGCATTGTCAAGCTGCTCCCGCACCGAAACATCCCGTTTCGCTTCCGGCGCGCCTGCGCCGAAGAAGCCCGGCAGCTCCTTGAAGCCGATGCTGTCCACGTAATATGCGGCGTCTGCACCATTCTCATGCAGGACCACCACATCGGAAACGGAAAGGGAGTGGCCCCTGAAATCTTCCGGGTGGTCGATATTAAAACGCCTGTAAATATCCTCCAGTGTTTCGCCCGGTTCCCGCTGCATTGCATAGACCATCTGGTAATGATCCCGGTCCACGGAAAGCCCTTTGCTTTCCAGCCAGTCAAGAGACATAAAACGGAGATTGTCTGTATTGTCCGATAAGCCAAGCTGGTAAATGGAATAAGCGCTGATCCCGTACTCTTTCTCATAGGAAGAAATACGCGCTAAAAGCGGCGCTGTTTCTCCCTCCATGTGTTCCTCGCGCTCAAATGCCGCCAGCCTCATTCGGATTTTTCCGGTATCTCCTGAAAGCAGCTCGTCCGCCATGCGCTCTTTCTCTGCATGGGAATCCGGGTACAGGTCTGCATAGGCCCCGCTGTTCTGCCTGAAAAATTCATCCAAGTCAAAGGCCAAATCCGTGGTATCGTCAAGTCTTATGTCATCCCTGCCCGGTTCCTCCATGACAGAAGCCGGCTGCTGCTTTTCTTCCGGTGGGAGGGGCTGCTTCACCGCAACGATCTCACCCGCCAGACGGAAGAACTTCTCCGGGTATTTGAATCGCTCCGTGTATTTCTCCATCAGGTCAGCGGGAAGGTCTGTAAAATCTTCTTCGCCCAAACCGACGATCAAAAAATTGCCGGGAACAATATCGTACAAATGGCCCTCATCATCATAAAGTGCCCGGTTTAAGGGCAGACCTATGAGCTTGCCTTCATCATTGCAGATCAGTCCAACCAGATCATCAAAGGGATAAGTTGCCTGAATATCTCCGCCAACGGCAGTCTGCAAGGATTCCAGCCCGCCCTCAATTTCAGTCTCATAGGGCGATTTGCCCGGCTCTACCATTAACACCTTCATAGCTGCATATCCTCCTTCTTTTTATTTGCCGCACCGGGAGCAGCAGGTGTTTTCTCCTGCGTTTTGGCCGCAGACAGCTTTCCCAGCACGGAAGGTTTCTCCGGCTTTTCAGGTATAGAAATACCGCCCTCCGAAACTTCGGTGGCGGTGCGGTCTGGTTTTGCCGGTTCCTGACCCTCCACCGTGTACCCCGGCAGGAGTGCTCCATACACGGTAAAATGGTGCTCATACTGTTTTGGTATCTGCGGGGAAATTTCCGTGAATAAATGGGAGTAGGCTTTTTTCCGGCCTTCCAGATACTTTTCAGCGGCGGCCTTGTCCGTGTAGCGTTTCTGATTCTGCCCGGCAATCTTTTCGCCATAACCCTGCTTTGGGGAGTTCACATAGACATCCCAGGTCACATACCAGGCAACCGGTACGCTCTGTTTGGTTTCCCGGTCATATTTGGTATCTTCCCAAATACCACAACTCATGCGGTAGACACGGTTGCTGATTTCTTCGTCATTCCGCCAGTTGTCGGTTTTGCGCCATTCATTTGCGGTATGCTCCACCTCCGGGGTTCGCAGGTAAGAAAGCGCCCGGTTGATCATCTGCGTGGCGGCTGCCTGCTTTTCCCATTGCTTTGCCGCCGCGACCACAATCTCATAGGCTTTCTGTTCACCGTCGATACTTCCCTGGCGCATGGCCTCCAGATTTTCGGCGCCCATTGTAATCAGGGAGGAAATATCCACATCTTCACAAGAAACACTGTGCTCGATTTTCAGCTCTGCACCTGGTTCCAAATGATCGCCGTACCGGTAAGCACGGTAATCTTTATTTTCTTCCAAAATCTTTCACACCTCCTTAAATCTCCGGCACACGGCTCTTTTTCGGGACCGCCTGTGCCGGGGTAGTTTTTTCTGCCGGCTTCGCCGCTGCAAGCTGCGCCATGACCGAAGGCCGCTCTGCCGTAAATATGGAAATCTGCTCATTCTCTGCTAATGGCTGCGCCGGAAGGGGCAGCGTCACATCCGAATGGGTAAGTATCTGCTCCCGTTTCAGGTCTGCCACGATCTCGTCAAATACCGCGTTGATAGCCCGCCGTTCCTCACCTTCAGGATAGGCTTTCAAAACCTCCATTTTTCCGTCTTTATCGGAAACAAAGGTAACGGCACAATCCGCATGGCCCACCAGATAATCCGATTGATAGGGCAGCTTATCCTTGATGTAACAGGCAAAGGCCCTGGCGGTCATTTCCACGTTGCTGTCCCAATAGCCGCCGTCCTTTTCACATTCCTTTCCCATGCGCACGGAATTTCGGTAAAAATCGGTCTCCACACGTCCAATCTGCGGGGCCTCCTGTGCCTGCATCCCGGACAGCATGTGCTCGAATATTTCCAGCCTTTCCCGCTCACTTTTGGGGATCACCCGCCCGGTGACAGACTTCTTAAAGGCACTGATCTGTTCCACGGAGCCGGCCTCGCCGGACAGAAACGCCTCCCTGAGAACCGCGTAAGTTTCCAGCTGTTCCTCATTGCCATGCCGTTTCAAGGAACCGAGCACCGCAGAATCCAGCCAGCTTGCCGCGTTTTTCCGGGTGCGCTCTGTCTGTGCTTCGGTGCGTTTCGCCGCCTGCTCCGGTGTCTCCGGTTTATATTTCATGGCTTCAATTAACTTCTGAAATGGCGCATAGAGGCGGGGCTGTTCTGAGAGCATCCCCTTTACGCCCATTTTCGTACCCAGGTAATCGTCCAACCCGTGCCACCATTCATGTGCCAAAGAGCCGGCCCCGTGCATCTTCGTGAGATTGATAACCTTGCGAAGCGGTTCATAGTGGGCTGCCGCATTGCCGCTGCCCCTGGCGCCGAAAGCGATAGCAAGCGTCCCCTGATAGGCAATATCTTTGTCGCTGACCTGCAGGGCTGCCGCCAAATCTTTGAGTGCTTCAAACCCCATGTTGAGGGAAGCCTGCCGGTCATTCTGGTTCATCCAGTTCCCAAACTCACCGCCGCGGAATCCGAAGGTATCAAGGTAGTGCTGCCCGGTAATCTCTGCGCCGTTCCTGTAATCCGGCCCGGTTCGCCGCACAGCGATAAGCTGTGGAGGCACAAACCGCGTCTTTCCGCTTTTGCTGCGGCCTTTTGCCAGCTCCTGCACCCATTTCAGGGCAGCCTCCCGCGTTTCAAAATTTGTCTGTAAGATGGAATAGCCCTTCGTCACATACCAGGTATCAGGTTTCCAGTCATTATTTTTGGAATAAGTATTCTTCCCGTCGTTGAAATGGATCGCATAGCCCTTCGGCACCTTCTGGTCTTTGGAAACGCCAAACTGTTCCTTCTGTGCTTTCTGTGTGAAGTTCCGCTCAAAATATCCTGCCGAGCGGACCATCAGGGTATTGGACAGCTTGTTTGTAATGGCCGGGTTCTCACGGCCCTTCTCCGTCACCTGGTAATGGGTGCCGCTGCCCCAGCCCTGCACCTGTTCCAGATACCCGTTTTCCACAAAGAAACGGTCATAGACCTGCATGGCGTCCTCCACGGTGCGGACTTCCGAAACCGCGCCCTGCAGCTCCCGTACCGTCTGGATATATTCTTTCTGCCTTGCAAGGCGTTTCTCCGGCGTATCATCCCTGCGGTAATACTGCGGGGAGGCATTTAATCCGTCCCTCGCCTTTTTGATGAAATACACCACGCCAAGGGGAATCCCATCATCAAGCATGGCCTGATAATCCGGTTTCTTCCAGATATTATCCTTTTTTACAAATTTCTCGGCTTCGCGCTCATTCATGGCGTCCAGGTCGTTCACATAGAGCCCCCGGTCCTTCCATAAGTCTTTTTTCGCGCCGCTGATCTTTTCCCCGAAATCTTCATGCTGTATGTTATCCGCCAATCAATATCACCTCCAGTCTGTCATAAAAAATCACCGCTCCGGGGAAGGGCGGCGTTCCTGTGATTTATCAAGCTGCGGGCGTATTCTCATGAGCCGGTCTGTCTCCCTGCGGACCAGCCGGTCAAGCGCGCCCAGGTCCTCCGGGGTAACGGCAAACTCCCGATAATGCTCATACCAGAGGCCCGCCCGGACAGCCGCAATAGGCGCAATCTTTTCCGCCCCTCCGGGAAGGAGGCGGTAGACCGAAGCCCCGTCAAGAAGCAACTGCTTCGCCGTTCCCAGGGGTATGCGGTACATATCTGTGTCCGGATTCTGCGCCTCCTCCATATACTCCACATTCAGACGTTCCTCCAAATCCTGGGGCATATAGGAAAATGCCTGTGCCTTCCACTGGCTGAACAGGTTGGAATAGTGGTGCTGCCATTCCGTCACCTGCTCCGGCGCATAGAGGTAGCGCCAGGTTTTCAGGGCGTCCTTTTCGCATAGTTCCATTGCCTCCCATTTTTCAATGCCTGCCTCCGCCTTCGTGCCGTCCCGGTATTCCATGTTGACTCCGTAAGGGTAGAGGGTATTCCGTTCTATGTCCTGCCGCAGCGTGTCAAGGTCCGTCATCAGGACATCCCCGTACAGCCGTCCGTCCTCCTTACGCTCTGTGTGGAACAGGAAAGCCCTGGCGCCGGGGTATTCCGTCATGGCGGCCATCCGGTAAAGCTCTCCTGTGGGATAGTAGGCAGACAGGGCATCAGCAATCCATATGTGGTTTTTTCCCATGATAGCGATAGAATCCGGCCCGGTGTTGGTTGCCAGTGAGCGCAGGTTGAATTCACTTTCCCGCAGGAAATCCCCGGCCAGGATATGGAGTTCATAGGCAAATACGCCTAAATCTGTATCACGGACTAAGTGAATCTGCGGAAGCGCATCATCTTTCATAGTGACCGGTGCCATTTATAGATTCCTCCCATCTGCCGGCGGCTGCCCTCCGGCAATCTTGCCGACGATCTCCGGCCCGGTCTCGTAAATCTGCATGAGCCGCTTTGCTGTTCCGCATGGCTGCGCTGCACCGCTGGTCCAGAGCCGGACCGTGGAAGGGGCGACGTTCATCAGAAGTGCAAAGCCTTTCTCGTTCATATCCAGCTTTTTCATCAGCGCCTTAACCATGTCGGGGCCATAGTCCGGACACCGGGCAGCTTCGGCAATCATCTGTAAAGCGGTGTTCTCTGTGTTCATCATTTCTAAAATCCTCCTGTCAAATTGAAATAGCTGCCTGTTTCTGGCGGCATTGTTGTTGATGGTCTTTCATTTTCTTCGTAACATGGAGCAGCATTTCGTTGTAGTCCTTTCCTATACGGGGCGGGTTGATCCCCACCCGGATATGTTTGAACCGCTGATCTTCATGGAGCATTGCCTTGATCCTCCTGGCATTTTTAAGGCCTCCAAGGTCATTGTCCATGTAGAGGCTGACGCGCCGGATTTCCGGGTGGCGTTTCAAAAATGCAGTCAGCGCCACATGGGAAGTGCCGCCTAAAGACAGCCGGTAGCCGTCCCATTTCCAGCCTTCCAATTCCTGCAGCGTGGCATGGGAGAGGGCATCAATGGGTGCCTCAAAGACCGCCACATGGCGGCTGCCCGGATTCCTCGGTGGATAGCAGAAGCTGTATTCCTTGTCGCTGCCGTAAACATCTTTTCTGAGATTGCCGGTAATGCTCCGCATACAGGCAAACTTCGCTTTGCCGGCTTCATCCTTTCCCACAAACACACAGACCGGCTCGCCATGATACCGTGCCTCATAGAACAGCCCTTTCCGGAAACACCGGCCAATCACATCAGAGCTGATCCCGCGCCGCTGTAAATAGGAAACAGCAGAGGTAGCACACCGTCTGGCCCAGGGGAGAGAAAAAGGTTTCTTCTCCGGTTCTTTCTGCACATGGGCTTTTTCTGTTGCACTCCGATAGGCCGGTGCCTGCTGGATTTCTCCGCCTACCAGCGTATGGACCGCATCCACCAGCCCATAGCCCCGAATCTGGATCAGATAATCCAGGGCGTTGATACTCCGGCCCCGGCTGTTCCAGTACCAGTACCTTTTCCCGGTCACATAGATCAGGCTGTCATGTTCCTTGTGCCGGTAATTGGGCCCGTCCCGTTTCAGTACCCCAGGCTCATGGAACTGCAGGTATGCGAACAGGTCCGCCTCCCGCGCCGCCTGAATCTGTTCTTTGGTTACGCCGGGCATCGTGCCGGCACAGTATTTCTTTTCATCGTGCCCCGCCTCCTTTCCGTGATGAAAAAAGACGCCCAGAGGCGCCTAACAGCCGTACAGGTCATGGTTGACCTCGGCACGGTAATAACTGTCCATTGTTGCCGGGGCATTATACAGCGCCGCCAGCAGGTATGCCTTGATATTCCCGACTTTTGTAGTGTTCTTGTCAATACAGTCAAAGACATACTCCAGGTGGTCGGAATTGATCTTCAGGAAACGGCCCTTTACCACCTCCCTGGGAAAATCATCCCCGGCGATACGGATAAAGGGGCGTTTGGATAAAACCACTTCAAGCATAAGCTCCACGGTCTCGTCTAAGCGTTCTTTCCCATACCGGGAGACCATACAGTCATACTCAATATTTTCTTTGATGATTTTGCTGTATGCGTCTATCAATCCAATCCGATCCATCCCATCCGGGCGGCCTGCCGCCTCCGGCTCTGCTGGATAGATTGATTGATGGGTTCTTGATATATCCGTTTTTGATTTTTTAGTTCTTTGTGGATTAGTATTTAATTGTGCGGGATTTTCCTGTCCTGGTTCCACCTGTTCAGGTTTTGCCTGTCCTGGATTTACCTGTCTTGGATTTTCCCGTTTAGGTGGAAACGTCTGTTTTTCAGCGTTTACAGGCTTTTCATGGATGGTATATTCAATATCTCCGAGCTGCCCGTTCTCATAGCGGAGGCGCTGCCTGGTGAGATACCCGTGCCGCTCCAGCTCCTTCAGGGCGGTAGTGATCGAATCCACACCGTCCTTACAGATATGGGCGAGTCCCTTTGTGGTATAATCCCAATCTTCCGGCAGCGACAGCATGAGGGAGAGAAGCCCCTTTGCCTTTAAGGACAGTTCCGTATTGCGCAGATGGTGGTTGCACATGATCGTGAAGTCCTTCGTTTTTTCTACCCGGAATACAGCCATTTCACAGCCTCCTTTCTCCGGTTATTTCCGTTACAAGGCGCGGTCCCTGCGGTCATAGTGGAGGTGCCCGCCTGAAACCTTCGCATGGTTTTTCAGTTTGACTTCGCCCCGTTCCTGGCTGTCTAAGAATTTCTGATAGCCGGCATCCGTCAGGAACAGGCGCATCTTATCGCCCCTGTCACCCACAGGGGAATCATAAGACAGCACATCAAAGACAATCATGTGCCTTACCTCCGGGTCAAAGCGTTCCAGCGCCATGATGTCATGCCCCTTCAATTTCTCTGCGCCGGATTGCTGTCTGGCCTCGGCAATCTTTTCCCCGATCGTCCGGGGCGGGTAGGGCAGACGGTAATTCTTCTGAATATCCCGCACGATGTCCATGCACTCGGCATCCGTCAGGACGCGTAACTTTTCCATCAGATTTTCCGCTGCCTTCCGCTGTTCGAGATTCTTTGTGTACCGGGCGGTCATGTAAAGCTCATTCAGAATTTTGGATTGATAGTCACCTTCAACCTGAAACAGCAGCCGTTTTTCCATTTCGTTTAATTCCATGTGAATCTCCTTTCTCCTGAAAATGGGTATGAAAAAGGGCGCCCACCTGTAAAAGTGAAACGCCCACGGCAATCAGCGATCCGGCAATACCGGACCGCTGGCACTATTAAATTTTGTCGTTAATGAAACAACCTCCTTTTTTCGATGATTTTCTCGTCACATTTCAACTTGGAAAAGGAATTGAATAAATGACGGCAAACGCTCAAACCCCTTGAAAATAAAGGCTTTTTCCGTTTGTCGTTATTATACCGTAACGGCACAGCCATGTCTCTTTACTGATTAACATGGGTTACACGGCACTGGCAATCGGGAAAAGGGTTGGCCATTCAGCGGAAAAAATTACTTACCGGTATGCACATCTGTTCCCGTCCGTACAGCAGGATATGGCAGATCAGTTGGATGCAGAAAATATGAATGAAGAATCAAATGATAGGGAAGGGGGACTTGTGTATGTCAGCTAAATGTCTGGATAAACAGGGGAGATGGAGAAATAAAACGGTAGCGTTTCGGGTATCACCGGAAGAAGATGAACTTCTGGAAACGGCAGTCAGATTATCCGGTCTGACCAAACAGGATTATATTATCCGAAGATTGCAGGAAAAAGAGGTTGTAGTGACAGGGAATCCGAGAGTGTATAAAGCGTTGAAGAATGAACTTGCAAAGGTTCTGAATGAGCTGAAACGTTTGAAAAAGGGTGATGATGTGCCGGAGGATTTACTGGAAGTGATCCGGCTGATCACAATCACGATGGATGGCATGAAGGAAGAATAGAAAAAGCCTTTAAGTGTCGGCAAACACCTAAAGGCAGGGATTTGGTAGAATACTCACCAAAAACTTTCTATGGGTATTCTATCAAAATCTCCGCTTCCTTTCAACGGGAAAATAAGGAGGAACGATGGAAACGAACAAAGTAGAGATAAAGAAAACAGAAATAAAAAGAATGGAGCCGGATCTGAAACTGATTAACATGGAAACGGTGGAAGTAGAGCAGATTGAATGGCTGTTTTACCCGTTTATCCCTTTTGGAAAAGTAACGATTATTCAGGGAGATCCCGGTGAAGGCAAGACCACTATGGTGCTTCAGATCATTGCAAAATTGACCAGAGGAGAAAAGATTCTGCCGGAGCAGGAACAGGCAACCGAGGAAAAGAGCGGAGCAGAAATAGCGGCTGATTCTGATGTGAAATTATCGGAAAGTTCTATTGAGCCTGTGAATGTCATTTATCAGACTGCAGAGGATGGACTGGGCGATACGATTAAGCCGAGGCTTCTGGCGGCTGGTGCTGACTGTTCCAGAGTGCTGGTCATTGATGACCAGGAGCAGCCACTTGCTATGCTGGATATCCGGCTGGAGGAAGCTATTATGCAGACAAAAGCCCGTCTGGTGGTTTTAGACCCGATACAAGGCTTTCTTGGTGCAGAGGTGGATATGCACCGGGCAAATGAAATACGTCCGTTGATGAAACGTGTAGCGGTACTTGCAGAGGAATATCGCTGTGCAATCATTCTGATCGGGCATATGAATAAAAACAGCAACGGAAAGTCTTCCTATCGTGGCTTAGGTTCTATAGATTTTCAGGCGGCAGCCAGAAGTGTGCTGATTGTTGGGAGAATTAAGGATGAACCGGAAATCCGTGTGGTATGCCACGTGAAAAGTTCCCTTGCACCAGAAGGGAAGTCCATAGCATTCCGTCTGGATAAGGAGACGGGTTTTGAATGGATTGGGGAATATGACATCAGCGCAGATGACCTGCTCAGTGGTGACAGCAGAGGGCAAAAAAGCCGGAAAGCGAAAGAGTTCTTGCTGGAGATATTGGCTAACGGTGGTATGGCTCAGAAAAAGATTGAAGAAGAAGCTGAAAGGCGTGGGATTAAGAAGAAAACACTGCGAAATGCAAAACTGGAACTGGAGATTGATTCTGTTAAACGTGGAAATCAATGGTTCTGGATGTTGCCAGAATAAAAGGAAGATGGCAAGATGACCATTTCTTAAGAACAGGGCATCTTGCCACCTTGAAAGGAGACTATATGGAAATTAAGAATGTACAGATACCGTTTAACTTGTTTCGACAGCTTGTTTCCTATCATTTGATGGAAGATCAAAGCTGTTCGGAGGAAATCTGCAAAGGGCTTATGGAAAAGGTGGATCGTATGGCGAAACGGCAAGTATATACACAGTCGAAAACTGCCTCTACAGAGGAAGAACGGGAAAAATCTCGGCAGGAATATCTGGATAGACGAGGCATATCGGACAGTTTCCGATGGTAACAGTTCTTGTTGACTACCCTATGACAGGAGCGTGTCACGCACCTGTAGATAGCAAACAAGAAACAGACTGTAAGGTGCAGACGGAATGTTCTTGCACTAACGATAGGTGAATGGCTGCGAAGGGAGCCCTGTTTCAGGGCATCCTTGCGATAAAGATGAATGAAGGGAGAACGTGAAAATGAGAGAAGGAAGACTTGGTTACAACAGCAGCAACGGAAGATATGGCATTTTGTCATCGGATTTATGGATCGATACCGGATTGCACTGTGGGGAATGTCTGCAGATTTTGATGGATGGCAAATGGGTAGAGACCCGGATAGAAATGGATGCTGCCCGGAACTGGTATCTGGTGGGGACACCTTACCGTGGTGATCTGGAATATATCCAGGCAAGGATATAACCGGGCACAGCCACACCGACCGAAGGGAGGAAAAGGTCTTCGCTCCGCTTCGGTCGGTGCAGAGCAGACGTTCCCCGGACGTCTTGCACCCCGGCAGGGCGCAAGGGTACTTTTGATGGACGGTACGGCTGTCGAAAGTGCTTTTGCGTTACTTTTGACAAAAGTAACAAAACCGCCGTTTCCGGCGCATATTTCTTTTTGCCGTATCCGGCATTTTTATAAGCGAGGGAGGTGAGAATAGTGGAAATGAAAAGGACGATCAGCGGTATGATTGGAAAAGGTTCTATCGCCCACAATGAGAGAAAATTTATTGCAGAAAACGTAGATGCTACCCGGACAATCCGAAACGTGGTATTGCAGTCAGAAAATGTGAAGGACGTTTACCATGAATTATTTGATGAAGCAATTGAACGGTACAACGCAAAACAAAAACGGAAAGACCGGAAGATTGAAGATTATTATGAACACATCCGAACTGGGAAACAGGAGAAAGTTTTCCACGAAGCAATCTTCCAGATTGGGAATAAGGATGATACCGGATGTTCAAGTCGGGAAGGGCAGATTGCCAGACTGGCATTGCTTGATTTTGCAAAAGACTTTCAAAAGAGAAACCCACAGTTCCGGGTATTCGGTATATATCTGCATATGGATGAGGCGACACCACATCTTCATATTGATTTTGTGCCGTATGTAACTGGAAGTAAACGTGGGCCGGATACAAGAGTATCCATGAAACAAGCATTGGCATCCAGAGGATTTGTCGGAAAGGGCAGGGAAAATACAGAATATAATCAGTGGATGGAATCGGAAAAACAAGAGCTGGCGAAGATCGCAGAAAGATATGGGATGATCTGGGAGCAAAAAGGTACACACCGGGAGCATCTGGATGTCTTAAATTTCAAAAAGGAACAGCGTGAGCAGGAAGTGGCAGCTCTGGAAGAGCAGAAAGCACAGCTGCAGAAGGAAACGGCTGCTTGCCATGAACTGGCAGATAATCTCCATGAGGAATTGTTGCAGACCGGGAATGAACTGCAGAAAAAGAAGGCAGAGCGTGCCCAGGTAGCAAAGGAAGCAGAACAGGCAAAAGCAACTGCCGATAAATATGAGAAAAGTCTGAAAAAAGCAAAAGCGATTGCAAAAGATATTCAGAAATATGCCGGTGAATTCTCGAAACCAGTTGATGAGGTACTTCCAGAAGCGGGGATGTTGGAAAGTGCCAAGAATTACCGGGATAAAAAAGCATATCCGGTAATCAGTGAACTGAAAGAGCTGTTATATGGCTTGTATCTGAAATATATTCAAGTAAAAGAGCAGTTAGATCAGGTCGTTTATAAGTATGATAGACTGAAAAATTCTAATCATGTCTTAGCAGAGCAGAAACAGGAATTGATAAGTCAAAATGCTGTTCTTCGGGCAGAAAAGGAAGATTTTCGGAGATTAAAAAGGGCAGTCGGAGAAGAACATTCCAGATATCTCATTCAGAACGAAAAAAGCAGAGAGATGGCTGAGAAAAACGGAAGAAAAGTAAATAAGCGGTCGCATGATCGGGACGCAAGATAAGGAGGATTAACGCTATGGAAAAACATATTTACGATGATAAGAATGGTCTGGGCTATACACTGTATGGGGATTATTATCTGCCAGATCTGGAGTTGATGGAGGATGAAGAAACATGTTATGGGAAATATGGAATGCTGCGGAAAACTTATCTGATGGAGCATAGAAAACCGTACTATCAGATGTTGATGCTACAAGGGAAACTTAATAAACATCTAAACAGGGTAGATCGGGAGGCACATGAGCGGATGGATATTCTGGTGGCACAGATGGCAGAAAAAAAGGGAGTTACGGAACGGTTAAAGGCAGAACAGCCGATGCTATGGGTAAGAAAGATGAATGGAATAAGGACTGCAGCAGAGAAAATGGTGCTTACAGAGATTGTATATGGGGGAAGAAGTGAGAGAGGTGTATAATATAAATGACACATGGGAAAGATTTATTTCCCTCTGTCATTAAAAAAACAAACTTATTAAACTTATTTGGGGATATTTTGGAAACCTATACGTCTAATCTATGTAAATAAAATTGCCGGCCGGCTAAAGAAGGTGGTGTTAAAGTGACCAAAGAGGAATTAGGAACGTTGGTTCTCAATTCAGAGAGACAATTGTATTCTACTGCCAAAACAATTTTATCTAACGATCAAGATTGTGCGGATGCTATTCAGGAAACGATCGTTAAGGCATTTTCAAAAATTGGAACTTTGAGAAATGACAAATATGCCAAGACATGGTTGATTCGTATATTGATCAATGAGTGTTATACTCTTTTGAGAAAGTCGAGTAAACTTGTTTCTTTGGAAGGGATGAGTGAAATGACAGAAATTGAGGCAGATCAGAAAACTGACTATAGCGACTTGTACAGAGCCGTAAATTCTTTGAAAGAAGAATTACGAATGCCAGTTATTCTGTACTACATTGAGGATTTCAACATAAAAGAGATTGCGCAGATTCTTGAGATAACCGAGGGAGCAGTTCAAAAAAGGCTTGCCAGAGCACGGGGAAAACTTAAACACAATTTACAGGAAAGTGAGGCATTGACAGTATGAGGTTAGAAGATATGAAAAAAGATATTCCTGAAACTCCGGAGTTCATCCATACGATGATTCAAAATGAAGTAAAAAAACAGCTTCAGGACACGAAGGTGGTTAATATTCAGGCAAGAAGAGTGAAAAAATGGACAGGTGCCAGAGTGGCTGCAGCAATAGCCGTATGTGTATTGTCTACATCGACTATAGCCTATGCAGGTACCAAATTATATCATATGTTTTTAGAAAAACAAGGAGCCTACAGTATCGTAACTGGAATTAAGGCGGATGGCAGCACTGGGAAAATTAATCTTCCTGAAAAAATTCATGATATAGATATCTCAGCAGGATATATTCCAGAAGGTATGGAATGGATTGATGAATTACATTTGGAATATCCTGAGCATGATCGAACCGGAGGATTCAGCTTTGCATCTGTGCTTTTAGACGAGGATGATTTGAGTAAAGTAATGCAGGATAAGAATGTTGTCGACTGTGAGGAAAGAACTTTTGGCAATTATGAAGGTGTATACCTTAAATATAATGACCTCGCAGAGGATGGATCTTTTAATCAAAGGATTTATCTTCTTTGCCCAGATGTGTATCGTGTGCTTACTGTTTATATCGGTGATGATATCACGAAAGAGGATGCCATTAAAGTGGTTGAAAACCTTGTAATCACTGAAAATGATACAATGATTGAAACAGCTGGTTTGTATACGTGGAGCGAAATGGTATCCCCTGAAGAATCATCAGGAGAAGCAGTGATGACTTCCATTGCAGATAATAAATTGCCAATGCATCAGGTTGGTGAAACATTTAATATGCTAGCATATGGTGAAGACAGCGATGGCAACTATATTGAAGATAATAATATTTCAGTTTGTGTTGATGCGGTTCACGTGGAAGATGATCTGCAGATGCTTGGTCAGAATGATGTGCCGGAAGAATGGGTGACTGCAGTCGGAGCGGATGGAAAAATAGTAAACAATACGCTGTCTTATATTAAGTCTGGTGATGGTGTTAATACCGTGGATGAGATTGTAAAAACAGAAAGCATGAAACAAAAGCTAGTCTATGTGACAGTCACTTATACCAATAAGACAGATAAAGAAATAGATCATTTGCTTTATCTTGGTACTTTAATGTTAATGAACCATGAAGATGGAAAATATCATATTTGTAATCATGTAGAACTCTCTGGTGAAGACTACGATCGTGTCATCTGGGATGGCGTTGCACATACAGCGGAAATGACATACTATAGTGTATCTGAGGATTATGGAAATGGAGGAAATTATATTTCTTCCTTAATGCCAGGCGAGAGTAAACAGGTGAATATGGCATGGATTGTGAATGAGAATGAACTGGATCATATGTATCTTAATCTTAACGGTGAAGGTGGAGCACTTCAGTTTTCAGATTCTACGTTAAAATCAGGAGTGGTAGATATTTGTCAGTAGCGAAAAGGCATTGCAGAGAAGAGGCTGTCCATAGCGGGCAGCTTCTTTTGGGTAGAAAAAGCTGTAAAAAATCACGTTGAATTTTACAGCTTTTTGTGTATAATAGAAGTAGCAGAAATAATATTAAATCAAGGAAGGAGCTGAAAGAATATGGCAAGTATTTTACCAGTATCTGATTTGAGAAATTATAACGAAGTCCTGAAGAACTGTCACAAAGGCGAGCCTGTATATCTTACCAAGAATGGTAGAGGACGTTTTGTGGTTATGGATTTTGAAGATTATGAACGTGATCGTGCGGAAAAGAAGCTTTTGATGAAGCTGCAGGAAGCTGAAGAGGCAGTGAAAGATGGCGAAGGATGGCTGGATTTGGATGAACTGAAGGCACTTGTGGGGGAATAAGATGTTAAAATTGCGGATCAATCCGATTGTTGCAAAAGATCTGAAGGCTATTCGGGATTACATTGCTGAAGACAACGAGGAATATGCTGCAAAAACCATAAAAGAAATTTACGGTAAATTTGAGAATCTTCAGATGTTTCCGGGAATGGGATCAGATCTTTCCAAACGAGTCAGCTTTCGGACAGACTATAAATATGCGATATGGGAAGATTATGTGATTATCTACAAGGTAGGGAATGAGTATGTAGAGATTTATCGTGTGATCAACCGATATCAGGATATCACTAGAATCTTTGACTGATAACAGAAATTTGATAACAAATTGATAACACCGTTCAGTACAGTCTATGGACTTAGGACAGTGGAACACATATAAAACCAAATAGAACCATAATGCCGATACAAAAATGTATAGTGACAAGGATTTATTTGCGAGTTTGAATAAAGAAAATGGAGCTCGGAAATCCAGCGTTTATGCGGGGCTCCGAGCTCTTACTATGTGGTTTGAGTACATTTTTATTGTGTGATATGATTAATGTCTTTAATGTGAGTAATTCTATAAGAGATTTCACCATAAGTATTTCTTACAAAAAGATGTGGATAAGCAGTTTGTTTTTAGTTATAATAAGGAAAGCTTATAGATAATTAGAATATGGGAGAATTGCTTATGAATTATGATGTTATTAATGAGGTTTGTGAGATGAAAAACCTTACGAAGGCTGCGAAAGCGCTTAATTATTCTCAGTCAGCAGTAAGCCAGACAATTCAAAATTATGAGAAATCCCTTGGAATAACACTGTTTGAGCGGTCGAAAACAGGAGTAGAACCGCTCCCTTTTGTTAAGCCTATCATTGAATCTATACGAATCATCGCTGAAGAAGAAAAAAGGATCAAAGAGTATGCAGAATCAATTCGAGATTTGCAGCAGGGAATGGTACGTCTGGGCTGCCTGGCACGTATTGCAACAAAGTGGTTTCCGGATATTTTTAAAGAATTTGGCGAGTGCTATCCGAATATTCGTTATGAGATGATGGCTGGATCTTTCTATGATCTTAGGAAAAACCTCAAAGATGAAACGATAGATTTTGCTATGGTATCAGAGTGTGCGGCTAAGGGCTTTGCATTTACACCAATCATAAAAGATGAGATGGTTGTTCTTTTGCCGAAAGGACATACTCTGGCAGAAAAAGAAACTATAAATATACAGGATTTGAAAGAGGAGAACATTATCATTACTTCAGAAGGCCTGGATTTTGAAATAGGCGCTATACTTAGGGAGATTGGAGTCAGGGAGAGTCATACCAGATATAGATTCAATGACGATATTGTAATTATGAAATTTGTTGAACTCGGATTTGGAGTCTGTGTATTGCCACGACTTTTTTTGGATATCACAGGAAAGCAATTTGATATTGAAATACGATCTTTTTCCAAAAAAAAATACAGAACACTGGGAGTTGCATATCCAAATAAAGAATACGTGAATCCTGCGGCAGCTAAATTTGTTGATTATTTGCTGAAATGGTTCAAACAAAAGAAAAATTCGATAGAAAATGTTATTTTGTAGAGGAAGAGAACATGGGAAAGATTATTATAACCGATGATAATGGAGAAGATCGGGAATATCTTCATCAAAGGGTACAAAAATACAATCAAAAATATTTTGAAAAGGCAGAATTTCAGGATATAAGCGTCTGCCTTAAAAGTGAGAGCGGGGAGATTCAGGCAGGCTTGGCGGGTACGGTTCGAGGCAACTGGTTTCTTGTATGGGAACTTTGGGTAAAAGAAGAACTGCGAAGAAAAAAGCTTGGAAGTGAAATTCTCAAAAAAGCAGAAGAAGAAGCAAGAAAACGAGGATGCCAATATGTCCTTTTGGATACATTTGAATTTCAGGCACCTGAGTTTTATAAAAAAAAAAGGATACCGTGAAGTTTTTGTATATATGGAACATGAGATAACAGGAACTCACTATTATCTGTCCAAAAAATTATTGAAAGGATAATCAGAGGATTGGGGGAAGCAGGCAGCTCAAAGAATATAAGGGAGTTTTGTTATTATAAGTAAGTTCCCTCTCTATGATTACTTTGTCGTAATTTAATTCAAAAAGATCTTGAAACAGCGCAGGTGCCATTTCGATGCTCCAATTATCTTGTTCAATACTTCTATATTCACCCTGCGGAAGATAAAATATATTTTCGTGTATTATAGTTTTTCCGGAT
Organism: Clostridiaceae bacterium; assembly: GCA_902362865.1. Taxonomy (GTDB): domain Bacteria; phylum Bacillota; class Clostridia; order Lachnospirales; family Lachnospiraceae; genus Claveliimonas; species Claveliimonas acetigenes. Next base: position 17,425 of record CABIYE010000023.1, on the reverse strand, counting down.
GGATGGCTTATATCTGCAAAATAAAACAGTCTTTTTTCATTGCCGTTGCAGATCATAATGAGTCCGTAAGATTGGAACAGAGTCAGGCCATAGGTAGAAATGTCATGCAATATTTTTTTGAGGGCTTTCTCTACACTGACTTTATCTGGAATCTCGTTACATGGTAATAGCCATACCGGCTGTGGATGAGTAAGATTATTTGGGAAAGGGTATTCCGCTTTCTCTTTTAAATAATTAATATAACGCATCTTATCCTCCAGGATTTGAATCCGTTCCTGAGTTAATTCTTTTCCGAACTGTAAAAGTTTCTGGTAATCAATGGAAGAGTAATTATGATCAATATAATTACTAAACTGATTAAGACAAATATCCAAATCTATAAAAATCCCAATCAAATTCAACTGATTCAATTGATAAAGACTGTAGTATCGGTATCCGGTATCCTGTTCGATCCAGTATGGTTTGAGGATGCCTTTCTTCTCGTAATACCGAAGTGCTTTTGTGCTTATACCGGCAGCCTGTGCAAATTCTCCAATTGAAAATAAAGTTGATCTGTCCATCTGATATGAAAACCTCTTATTTTTATTACTGAAATCATTATAACCCACAATATGTGTTAACAGATAATCGACATTATGGGAGATGTCATAAGCAGAACTTATGGATATATGTGTTGACTTTGCCCCTAGGGAGAGCTGTATGCTTAAAAAGGCAGCAGAAATCTCTGTTGTCACTCCAGATAAATATTAAGTGAACACGGACAGAACCTTGACAAATTCCCGATATGTTTGTCAGGGTTTTGTTCTTTTTTATGATGAAAGTAAATATGAAAAGGAAGGCGGAATACTATTGACTCGTCCCCTGGGTCAAACTTTATACTTGAATCAGGTTCTCTTTCTGTTTGAGATCGGGGTAAAAACAGGAAAGAAAATTACAATTGAATAAAGTATAATCTAGGAGGTAGAGAAAATGTTATTGGCATTGCAAATTTTATTTGGTGTATTAGTTGCCGGGACAGGAATTGGACTCGTAGTTGATATTGCCAAAAACCGTATGGATGAACTGAAAGGTGCAACCGGTAAACAGTGGGGAGCTGCTTTTGCAGTAGGTATTATTGCAAACTTTCTCGATACACTGGGATGTGGTTCTTATGCACCATCTACGTTTATGTATAAGATTTTTAAACAGATAGATGATATCGATATTCCTGGTACATTGAACGTAGGAGATACATTCCCGGTTATTTTTGAGGCATTTATATTTACGGCTTCTGTAGAATGTGATCCTGTATTTCTGTGGATTATGTATGCTTGCGCAGCGGTCGGGTCCTTTGGTTTTGCAACAGTTGTAACGAAGTGGCCACGAAACAAAATCAGATACGCACTGGGAAGTGCGATGGTACTTCTTGCAATTATTATGATTTGTAGTAATCTGGGAGTAGGGCCTTTCGGAATTGTAGGTACCGCAACCGGTCTGACAGGATGGAAACTAATTGTTGCTGCTGTACTTAATATTCTGTGGGGTGCTCTGATGGATATCGGATTTGGTCTATATGCACCTTGTATGGCAACCTGTCTTTTACTTGGTGTAAATGCTACGGCTTGTTTCCCTGTATTTATGGGATCCTGCGCATGCCTGATGCCTGCATCTTCTATTGAGTTTATTAAGACGCACAGATATGATGTTCCTCATACTTTGGGTAATATGATTGGTGGATGTATTGGTGTATTTATCGCATGGAAATTAGTTACAGAACTGCCGATGTTCTGGCTGATTAACCTTGTTTGCGTGGTTCTTCTGTGGACATCATACACACTGATCAGTGCGGCAAACAGAGACAGAAAAGCAGGAATAGAATAATTAATAATGATTATATCGTACATATATGGCAGCTCATGAAAGCTGCCATATATATTTTGAAAACGTAGAAAAAGCTGTTAAATGAAAATGGAGAAGGCAAAATGTTCGTCAATGAATATGTAATGGATCGAAAACGTTATGATAAGTGGGCAACTCCTAAATTCTGGAAGCTGCCGCTATTTTATGTATATTGTTTTATTTTTGTAGTAGGGGTGTTTGGGTGGTTCTATTTTGACAGGGCAGATGTTTCTGCAAAATGGAAAACAATAGGAGCATTTCTTACATTTGTTGCTGTATATCGAGGAGTTTTTTTTCACTGGATGCGTGCCGATAAGACATTTCGGCTGATGAGAGCCAGGAACTTTGGTGGAAAAGACTGGTTGTGTAAAGTAGTGGTGGGAGGCAAAAATATTTCTCTATATATCAACGGAAAAATCAACAATAAAGTAGAATGGGAAGACATTCAGAAATATGAAGAAGCAAAGTCGTATTACAAGCTCACCACAGGTGAGAATAATGAAGGAGTTTTGCTAGATAAACAATGTTTTACACAGGGGGATGCTGAAGTGTTTAAACAGTGGATGATAGAACAGCATCCGGAAATAGAATATGGATGGATACACCCCATGTATGATAAGTAAACAAAACAATACAGCGAATATTAAATTAAAATGATGCAGGCGAGTGAGATTTCAACTCCTACATTTGATGCGGTATACAACGATGGTTGGCTTATACTTGAATGTGATCTGTCAGAGAAATGCAAAAATCCCCAAAATCAAATGAAACAAGAGTTAAAGAAAATAGGTATAAGTATAATATAAAGAGCACTTGATAATTGTTATTGAAAAATGTGTTGAGATAGATTGATGTAAAACATAATTTGGGTTTCAATTTAATAGTATGATTTGAGATGAGAAAAAACTAGAGAGGTGTGCATTGTCAAATGAATCTTTGCGTTCTCACTTTTATATGTTATACTTAACCCATGGTAACATTCTGGCAACAGTTCATCAGAAAGCCAATGGAAATTATGTAATAGAAATAAAAATTAGGCATATTGCAAGAAAAACTTTAATTAATTCCGTTAAGTTTTGGCACGACGGAGCCGAGTTTGAATAAAAAAATAGAGCTCGGAAATCCAGCATTATGAGGGGTTAAGAGTGCCAAAATGGCGTGGACGATATTTTGTACCTATATCGCTCAAATTCAGCTTTTACTGCGTAACGGGAATAATTAGCGGTTATCTGCATAAAATTTTAATGGGAAGTTCTATTGACTTTCCTCTTTGCACTTACTAGAATGTAGGTACAAAGAAAGTCTACCACTGACCGATATGTGGTATATAAATGGTCGGGTTGAAAGTTTACCGCTGACCGATATGCGGTATATAAATGGTTGGGTTGAAAGTATAGTCCTTCGCCGCAAGGCGAGGGACTTTTCTGTAATGAGGACAGGCAAATGAAGAAAACAGGCTTTTATATTATCAAGGATAAATTTTTTGAAGATATGCCAGACCCGTATCTCAAAGGTAATAAGGCTGAAAATAGACCGCATTATTACTGTTTTGAAGATACAAGTACCGGGATATACTGGATGATACCATTGTCTAGCCGCATTGGCAAATACAGACGGATTATGGAGAAAAAAGAAAAAGCCGGGAAACCTTGCGACATTCTCCATATCGTCAAACTGGACGACAGCCGGGAGGGCGCATTTTTGATATAAGATATGTTTCCGATAACAGAAGAATACATAGAACGGGAATATACAATCGCTGGAAATCATCTGATGCTGACAAGTGAGCATACTGCCAGAGAGATTGAGCAAAAAGCGAGAAAAGTTGTGGGGATGTTGAAGCGTGGTATTAAATTCACGCCAACGCAGCCGGACGTTATGGTGATATTGGAGAAGTTGAGGAAGCACAGATAGCTTTCCCTATTGGTGTAATAATTACATGGCGCTAGCGCCATGTAGATAGAGAAGTAACAGAAAATTGAGAGGGCATTGGAATTGTAGAAATTCGGGGCATGGCGATTGCTATGCCCTTTATTTCTTGTAGAAAAACCGCTGATAGTATGGTAAAATCAAGGCGCAGAGATAAAAACACAACGTAAGGGATAATATCTCTTATAGAGCCGGTAGGTAGTCCGACCGCACCACTTTGGTGTAAGTAGCCCTCCCTCCTTAGGGTCGTCCATTCTTTGTTCAGTACAATTATTTAAGGAGGAATTGTCATGGACAAAGTATCGGGCAGATTGACAGTATTTTTTGAGGAACCATTCTGGATAGGTGTGTTTGAACGCATATCGGAGGGAAAGTTATCTGTATGCAAGGTTACGTTTGGAGCGGAGCCGAAAGATTATGAGATATATGAGTTTGTTCTGAGAAACTACTATCGACTGAAATTTAGTCCGGCTGTGGTAACTGATGTAAAGGAAGCTGGTCGCAATCCGAAACGGGTACAGAGAGAAGTGCGAAAACAGGTACAGAACATCGGGATAGGCACGAAGTCGCAACAGGCTTTGAAATTACAGCAGGAGCAGTTGAAAGCTGGACGTAAAACTATGAGCCGGGAAAAACGGGAAGTAGAGAAACAGCGGAAGTTTGAGCTGAAACAGCAGAAAAGGAAAGAGAAGCATACTGAAAAGAAAAAACATAGATATTTGATAAAACAATTAAAAAACATTAGCAAACTAAAAGTGATTAAAGGTAATAAGAATCTTATGAGAATTTCTTCTTCGGAGAATAAGTATAATAAGATTTTGTTAAAGAAGATAGTAACAGACATTTTGGAGAGAGAACAAAATCTTACTGATGATGAAAATATCATCGATATAGAAGATAGTGAATGAAAAAGATTTATCATGAATAGTTTAACGAAAATTTCTAATTACATGGCGCTAGAGCCATGTAATTAGGGCAGATAAGAAAAAAATAGCGGCTTTGGATGCTGGCTCTATTTTGACTCTAAAATTTGGACAAGCACAAATACGAGAGCATTTTTTGAAGAATATGGATAATAAATCCTTTAAAAAACAGAGAAAAACAGCCAGTTCAAGTTATCTGCCGAGGAGTTTGAATAGTTGGAGCAGAGTCGCAAATCTTTATTTTTCAAGGGTTTTGCGGCTCTTTCTCTTTTTGATTGCATTATGATTGCATTTTTCTATTTAACCTCTCTGTGGTAGGTAGCTGTATGCTGATTGCTTGTTATTTTCTACCATATGATTTTACGCATTGAAGTGGTATAATCTTGTTAATGCATGATTTCGCGAAAAATACAAATTGTGTGATGAATAGACAGTTTTAAAATATCATGGGGAGGAAGAAGGGAATGGCTTTGAAAAGAATAGGGAATTCGATTTCAAATATAGCAGGAGAAATTGGAAAAACTGTGGCAAATACATCTCATAAAGTTGCTAATAATATTTCTAAAATAGATAAAGACAAAATTAATGAGACAAGAGTAAATGTGACGGATAATACTCAAAAACTGGTAGAAAAAGCATCTTCAAAAGTGAAAGAAGGAGCGAATAAATCAACAGAAATTGTAAATAAGGTCATGGATGTAAATGGAGACGGTCAAGTTGACATCGAAGATGTGATTATAATGGGATTAAAAGTACCAGGTATTTGTATCAAGCGAGACGAGTTTTTACGCAGTGAGTTTATGAAGGGTTATCCACAAGAGGTAATTAATGACGCAATAGAATTTAACCCAGCACATGCAGGTATCACCACAAAGGAAATTGAAAAATATGCCGATGAAGTAATCAAATATGAAAGAAATTGTGTTTCTGGTATTTCGGTTGCTTTGTCGATGCCCGGTGGTTTTGCAATGGCAGCAACCATTCCGGCTGATATTGTTCAGTATTATGGATATATGTTGAGAGCAACACAAAAGTTGCTGTATTTATATGGTTTTCCAGAAATTGATGTTACGGAAAAAGGAAAGAAATTTGATGCAGAGACGTTGAATATCCTTACTCTTTGCTTGGGAGTAATGTATGGTGTGGCAGGTGCAAATAATGCATTGAAAGCAGTTGCGAAAGCGCTTGGTTCTGGTGTTCAGAAACAGTTAATGAAAAAAGCACTGACGAAAGGAACAATTTATCCGATAGTTAAGAGTACAGCAAAATGGTTTGGTGTTAAAATGACAAAAGAAGTTTTTACAGGTTTCTTTAAGCATGCAATACCAGTAGTTGGAGGCGTTATCGGAGGCGGATTGACTTATATGTCATTTAAACCATGTTGTGATAAATTGAAAGTATCTTTACAGGATACTCTTTTGAGTAATCCAGATCATGAGGTAACAGCAGAGGAGAATGCTTTTGATGTTGAAGCAGAAGAAATCGTAGAATGCAGTGAGGACATTGAAGAATGTGAAAAGTTTACTTCCAGTCTGACAGCAGATTTTTAAGATAGTTGATTAATGGTTAACGCGGATCGGCTTAGGCGTTAGGTTGACCTGATTAGGTTCAATCAGCCTGAGCTGAAATGCTTTCAGGGTTTCTTTTTCAAGTGTTTCCAGTGCTGCGTTATACGGCGTTTTCCGCCAAGGATCTCCCTTGGGGGTGAAGTAATATGGTTCACGATTGTGTTCACATCCCGTTGGGTAAGGAATTCAAAACTGGTTCCGTTGGGAAAGACCATCCGCAGCATGGTATGTGCCTGTTCCAGCCCGCCTTTCTGGTCGCTCCGCATTTGGATCACAATAATAAATGCTGGAACGCTGAATTCCATTTACACCGGTTTCCAGCGCATCCGGATCACCGAATTCCGAACCCCGGTCGGTCAGGATATATTCAAACATGGAAATGAATTCATAAGTTCCTATATGTTTTTCCAGACAGTCAAATACAAGGCGTACCCCGCCTTCTGTACACCGGGGCATAAAGGAATGCAAGAAAAAGCTTTTCTTTAGTAAAAAATATGGTCAGCAGGGTTTTCTTTGACTCTCTGGAAGAATGGACGGTGTCCATTTCAACATAGGAGGAAAGCTTCAGGCTGCAAAAGTCGCTGTAAAGTCTGTTGGTAAAAACAGTCCTTGATCCAGATAGGAATACTTGGTACGGACAGACATATCTAACTCTGGATGGTTGGTCAGGATATGGTAAGGTGACTGCCCCTGTTCAATCAATGGGGAAATGCTCTTATCCTTTTTTGTGTAGCTCCTGTTTCGTCATGTTAATACCGGTTCTGGAATCCCGAAGCTTTTTACGATATTCCCTGTCTGCGAACCGGGCATTATAAAAGGTGCCTTTGTGATACCAGTCAGACAGGCGGTATGTCTTGACCTCTTTAGAGATGGTGGTCGAATCTTTGCAGAAAAATCTGGCGATATCTTTAAAGGATGTGCCTTTGTCCAATTCATTTTCGAGATAAATACGGTTTTCAAGGGTAAGATGTTTCTGGTTGCCGGGAATATATTTACTCATAGAGTTCCTCCTTCTACTGCTGTCAGAAGGAGAGATAACCATACCACTTTTCTATGAAAGAGTAAATATCAAATGTGTGGGAGTAAATTCCACCGCATGCCCAGCTGAATCCGGTGGCTTTTTATGAACTTTACCGCTATCATAACAGAAATTTTTACGCAGAACCAGGATTTTCTACCTTTCAAGGATATATCGTTCTGGCTGCGGACGGTTCAGGAATCAATATCCCCACTACCAGGGAAACTCTGGAAGAATTCGGAACTTCTAGTAGAAAAGGGACGAAACCGCAGGCTTCCATTGGTTTGGGATGTCTGTATGATGTTATGAGCCGCATGATTCTGGAAAGTGACCGCTGTAAATGTAAGTTTGATGAAATGCGCCTTGCGGAAGAACAGATAGATCGTGTTCGTGAAACAATAGGCGATTCGCAGCCATTTCTGGTTGTGATGGACAGGGGATATCCATCTACGACGGCGTTTATTCGAATGATGGATAAAGGAGTTTCATTTCTTGTACGTTTGAAATCCAGCGATTATAAAAAAGAGCAGGCCGCCTTGACCGGATCAGATGAATGGATTGAGATCCTTCTGGACAAGAGCCGTATCAAGCATTATAAAGGAACCTATACTGATTACAAGTCTTCCATGTAATGTATATTTGAAACGATTTCTATTCTGATTAAAAATAAGAGGTTATATAACGGAGGTGGAAAATGAAAGCATTGACAAGAGCGGATTATGAATTATTAACGGAAGCGCAGAGGGTCATTCAATCCAATTATGACGAGGCGGAGCAAAACCATACGGTGGGAGCGGCGGTGAGATGCAAAAGCGGGAACGTATATGCTGGAGTAAATGTATATTCATTGCATGGTGCCTGCGCCGAGCAGGTTGCCATAGGAACCGCGATCACGCAGGGAGAGCGAGAATTTGAGGCGATTGTTGCCGTCCGGGGAAAAGACGGCGGGGAGATCGTTCCGCCCTGCGGCAACTGCCGCCAGATGTTGAATGACTATATGCCGGAGTGCAGCGTGATCCTTCGGATCGATGGAGAGGAAAAGAAAGTGAAAGCAAGAGAGCTGTTGCCGTTTGCGTATGGGGTGGAATAACAAAAATTGGATTTATTTGACAATTGCGATTAATGGATTTATGATAGCGTAATACTCATAATGATAGGAAATATGGGAAAAGTCTAAGGAGGACATCGATTATGAAAAAAGTATTTCTTATCATGGGTTTTATTTTGGCGGTAATTCTTATTATAGGGCGGCGGTATTTGCTGTTTTTGCCTACAGGAATCTGCATTGGTACGATGAAAATGTCAAAAACCGGAAGGTTGTAAATGCAGAAAAAAACAGTCTGCCCTTCCAAATGGGAATATCATCAATTATGGCGAGGTGGAGAATGAGAGGCCTGCTTTGCTGCTGAGTCATGGTCAGATGGGAGTGTGGGAGGACTATACAGAATGTGATTGGAGAAAAGACTGTGGTCTGCGGGCACTCCAATGGCGCGCTGACAGCAGCTTATATTGCCGCGTACGGCGGGGAAAATATTGCGGGTGCGACTTAGGAGGAACAGGCAAACAGAAGCGCAGAATAGGAGAATATGATGTTGAATTGTGTGATTGTAGGGATTGGCGGATTTATAGGTACGGTGTGCAGATACTTAATTGGGCTTCTGCCATTTGAGATGGAAAGTGGATTCCCGGTAAAAACACTGGCGATCAATGTCATCGGGGCATTTTTGATCAGCCTGATCGCTGCGATAGCTGCGGAAAATAAATCGTTTCCTCCGCAGGTGGCGCTGATGCTCCGGGTGGGCATTTGCGGCGGATTTACTACCTTTTCCACATTTGCATATGAATCCGCAGACCTTATGAAAAACGGGCAGACGGTGGCGGCCTTTGCCTACATATGCATCAGCGTTGTCCTTGGCGTGGCGGCAGTCTTTGCGGCGCAGATGTTGGTAAGATAAATGATTGTATTTTTATGGAGGTCATCAGGCGGATGCTGGAAAAGGCTTTTAAAACGTAGGGCTGTGAACCGGGAACAACGGGAAGCAGAGAAACAGTTTGAACTGAAACAGCAGAAAAGGAAAGAGAAGCATAGGGGAAGGTAATACCTGCCCCTGACTTTTCCGTAATGAGGACGGGCGAATGAAGAAAATGGCGGCTCTGGCTGGTTCTCAAATGGCTCTAATTATTTTCTATACAATTATTCTCAGAATAATAGCGGAATGCTTTCACGATATATTCACTGCTTCCCACACCGTATTGTGTGTCTATTACTTTGCTTAGATAATCATTGGAATAGGTGTCAATTATCATCTTGCAATAGTTTTCTGTACTGCCGATTAACAGATTCGGAGCCGAGGCCAGAGTGCCGGTTATGATTTAAGTTTAAGAAATTTGTCCTCTGTCCGCATTTCTTCCGGTATCTGTGCATACCAGTTCTCCATAATTTCGGAGAAATGTTCTAAATTATGCTTCATGGCTTCCGTATATTTTTCTACGCTTCCAAACTGTTTAATGGCAAGTTTCGCTACCTCGGATTCATCATCTTTGATTTTCTGAATGAACATATCAAAATTTTCAACACTTCCCCAGTGTTTGATAACCGTCTCTGTTTGATTGGACTTAAAATCCTCTAAAGCATGAATATAATCGGATAGATCAAATTCTTTAAAACTCACACATTGTTCTCCTTTCTCTAAACGGCTAAGAAGCTGTATGAGCCTGTCTGTCCGATTACGCTTTAGGAGAAGCAGTTCTTTTTGCTTTTTGAAAGCGGCAATTCTGTCGAAGTCGGGCTTTTCAATAATTTCCCGAATATCTTTTAGTTTAAATCCTAATTCCCTGAAAAACAGAATTTGTTGCAGCTTCTGCAACGCTTCCTCATCGTATAAGCGATAGCCAGACTGTGTTAGTCCACTTGGTTTTAACAGTCCGATTTCATCATAGTATTGAAGTGTGCGTATGCTGATACCCGTTAATTCTGCGACTTGGCTAATGGTTCTCATCCTTATCAGCTCCTTTGATTTGTAGAGAAGCACGATAGAAATTGCCGGCGTATATCTATTCTGCTTCCATAAGAATAGAATACAGTATCACGTTACGTTGGAGTCAATAGTTTTTTGGATATATTTTTACCGCAATACTGCAAAATGCTGGGAGGTAATGGATGATGGATTTTTTTCGGGAAATATATACATCGTAGAAAAATCGGCAATTCAGTTATACAAAAGCAAATTAATATTTTAGAAACAAAAGTCAAACATTACAAAAACAATCCGATGCTATAGTACAGCCATGAACAACAAAATTAAGAAAAGGAGATTTTAGAGATGGCAAAATCAAAATTAGTGAAAGCAAATGAAAAAATTGCAGCAGAGGTAGTAGGCGGTTACAAGAAAATCGAAAAAGGTGTAGTTGGGAGCTATAAGAAAATCGAAAATGGGGCAGTCGGAGGATTTAACAAAATCGCAGATAAGTTTGTCGATCAGTTTCTGACGAAAGAGGGAGAATCGGTAGAAGAAGCGAAAGCCAGATTGTCAGAAGAACAGTCAGCGAAAGAGAAAAGGTAGGTACTGCGTAATGAAAAAAAGCACATTTGTAGCAATGATTTTAGGAACAATCGGAGGAATTTTATTTGCGCTTGGCATGTGTATGGCGCTGATCGTAGAGTGGGATGCGTTCAAGCCGGGCGTGATCATGGGAGCAATCGGTGCGCTTGTATTGCTGCTCATGGTAATCGTGTGGAGAAAGATGGAGCATAAGGCGCCGATTCAGGTGTCGGGCAAAACCATCGGGGCGTCTCTGATCGGAATCGTTGGCTCTTTACTGTTAGGTGTAGGTATGTGCCTTACGATGGTATGGAGCAATATGGTGATAGGAATTCTCATTGGGATTGTGGGAATCGTTGTGCTACTCTGCCTGATTCCTTTTGTCAAAGGATTAAAATAATACATGCGAAGAATATTAAAATTTATACATTCGAGATATTCACTTGCGGCTTTTTGTATTATACTTGAATTTGGACAGGTGATGAAAAATACGAAAGCGGATTGCTAAATGGCGAATGCCTGTGTTGAGGCTGCTGTGGCGCTGTTTCTTTCCGGGTATTACCTGGCGAAAGACATATTGGCGATATGCGCGGCGGCGGGAAAAGTTATCAGCAGATGCGGGAGGGATTGGGAATGATAAAAATACTTGTGGTGGAAGATGATGAAGAACTGAATCAGGTCGTATGTACGTATCTGAATGACAGCGGCTTTCAGACCAAGGGGTGCTTGAATGCAGGAAACGCTTATGATGAGATGTATAATAACCGTTACGATTTGATTATTTCTGATATTATGATGCCGGGAATTGACGGATTTGAATTTGCAGGCTCGGTCAGACGGGTGAATCCTACAATCCCGATTCTTTTTATGTCTGCGAAGGATGATCTGCCGTCTAAGCAGAAGGGATTTCAGATCGGGATCGACGACTATATGGTAAAACCGATCGAGCTTGGGGAATTACTTCTTAGAGTCCGGGCGATCCTTCGCCGGGCAAATATTGAGATGGAGCGGAAGATCACAGTGGGGAATCTTCTGTTGGATGCCGACGGGATGAGCGCCGAGATCGACGGAGAAGAGGTGAATCTTACGACCAGAGAATTTAACATCATTTATAAAATGCTGTCCTACCCGAAGAAGACATTTTCAAGGGCGCAGCTGATGGATGAATTCTGGGGCGTGGACACCGATACCAGCCTGCGGGCGGTGGATGTTTATGTGACAAAGCTCAGGGACAAGCTGTCAGCGTGCAATGGATTTAAGATCGTAACGGTAAGAGGACTGGGATATAAGGTGGTTTTAATATGAAGAAATCAGAGCAGAAAGAACCGAAGCTGAGACAGGAAAGTTTGTTTCCGCCGTCACTTTTCGGGATATATCTGGGAGTCCTGTTATTGATGGCAGGCATTCATACCGGGCTCATTGTTTTGGAAAATAGAGCCGGATGGAACGAAATCGTTCAGACGATCGTCCCGATGATTTACTGGGGACTTGTAGCGGTCGGGCTTACCCTGTTTACAAGAAAGAAAATGAAGGACACCTACGATGAACCGCTGCATCATCTGGCAAAGGCGACGGAACAGGTGGCAAACGGCGATTTTTCCGTTTATATTCCTACGACCCACACACAGGATAAGTGGGATTATCTGGATGTGATGATCGTTGATTTTAACAAGATGGTGGAGGAACTGGGAAGCATTGAGACGCTGAAGACCGATTTTGTGTCCAATGTTTCCCATGAGATGAAAACGCCGATCGCGATTATAAAGAACTATGCGGAACTGCTGAAAATGCCCGGTATTACGGAGGAACAGAGAGTTGAGTACGCAGAAAATATAGAAAAGGCATCCATGCGCTTATCCAGCCTGATCAGTAATATCCTAAAATTGAATAAGCTGGAAAACCAGAGGATTATCCCGGAGACGGAAGAGTATGATGTATGCCGTCAGCTGTGCGAATGTATTCTGCAGTTCGAGGAAGCGTGGGATGAGAAGGAACTGGAGTTGAAAACGGAGATGGAAGATACAGCGATGGTGAAGGCGGATGCAAGTCTTCTGGAGCTGGTATGGAACAATCTTCTGTCCAATGCCATCAAATTTACAGAACGGGGCGGCATGGTTACAGTAAGACAGACGTCGGATGAAAATGTGGTAACGGTGTCGGTTACGGATACGGGATGCGGCATGAATCCGAATAGTGTGAAACATATTTTTGACAAATTTTATCAGGGGGACACCTCTCACTCTAAGGAAGGCAACGGTCTGGGACTTGCCTTGGTGAAACGGGTATTGGAACTGTCAGATGGAGACATCCGGGTCTTTAGTAAGGAAGGGGAAGGAAGCACCTTTGTGGTAACCCTGCCTGTTGTGGGAGCGCCTGAAGAGGAAGATGGAGGTGAGGCATCATGATGGATCAGACCGGGAACAGAAAGAGAGAGTTTGTAGGGTATGAATACAAAGAAGTCTGTGCGGATAAGAATCAGATTTCATTTCTGATTGACGGGTACGAGAATTTCGGATGGGAGGTAGACGGGAATGTCTGCGAGAAAGCGGATGCGGGGAGAAATCCGCAGTTTCAGAATAAAAGGATCCTGCATCTGAAGCGGAACCGGAAAATTGTAAATAAGATGGAACTGACCCGCCTGCAGAGGAACTTTGAAGCGTGTGTGAACGAGATTGAAGCGTTGGAGAAAGCAAAAACCTCTAAGGCAACGATGCGTGCGCTGACGGTCGGGATTGTGGGAACCGCATTCATGGCGGGAGCCACCTTTGCAGTGACAGCGGATCCGCCTCATATCATCCTGTGTATCATACTTGCCATACCAGCCTTCATCGGATGGATCCTGCCCTATTTTATTTACAGGAAAACAGCTGCAGAGGAGACGGAAAAAATGAATCGTCTGATCGAAGAGAAATATGACGAAATCTATGCAATCTGCGAAAAAGGAAACCGATTATTATAGTGATAAAAGAAAGCTGTCTGACATTGGATATTTGCCGGACGGCTTTTTTCTTTGCCCGTGAATTAATATTACGGAAACAAAATGCAAACACTCCTGTAGCAGACCGGCTCTGGGAAGAATCTCATGGAGGCTGTGCATCCTGTGGCAGATGTGAAAGGGCAGCAGGGTAATTCGTTTAGGAAATGTTTAGGTTTTTAGATATTATTTGTTTAACGGTGAATTGTATTATGGAAGCATAAACGTATTTATCAACAGGAGATATTGCACTTATAGCAGGCTGCGGTATAATAGGAGCAGGGCTTGCACTATGATACTGGCGGCTTTGTATGATATGGGCGTACCGAAAATCGAAACGCATGGAAAGGTACCTGTGATCAGTGAGGAAGAATCTGTTGTGGATTACGGGAGGTTTTTATGGAAAAGGGAACGGTGAAAAAAAGAATATTTCTGTCAAATGCATTCATGGTTGTCGTGACGTTGCTTATTTTTTTGATGATCAATCTGTTTGTGATTAAATTTTATGCGGAATCCATTGAGGCAGAATTTCGGACGTCTGTGGAGGGCGTTACGGATGAGGAGAGGCTAGACGACCTGCTGGAGGACTGGATTGTTCACAGAAACGAGTTTATATTGCTCTTTGGAGCGGACGGAATCCTTTGCATTATCGTTCTTCTGATTGTCAGCCAGCTTTTTACAAAAAACCTGACTGACCATATCATGGAACCGCTGGACACTTTGGCGGAAGGGGCAAAACGGATCAAGAAAAATGACCTGTCACAGGATATTGCGTATACGGGTGATCTGGAATTTGAAAATGTGTGCGCCGCTTTTAATGATATGCAGGCATCCATTTTAGCGGAACAGGAAAAGAACCGAAGATATGAAAAAGCGAGGACGGATATGATAGCAGGAATTTCTCATGACCTGCGGACTCCGCTTGCCGCAATGAAAGGAACCATTAAGGGTCTGATAGATGGAGTTGCGTCTACACCGGAACAGCAGAAGAAATTTCTGCAGGCAGCATACAGGCGTACCGGAGATATGGATATGCTCTTAAACCAGCTTCTTTACCTGTCCAGAATGGAGACAGGAAATATGGGGATTTCCATGCAGAACATAGATATTGGCGCTTTTCTGGGAAATTATGTGAAGGGAAAGCGGGAAGTGATAAATTCTTTGCAGGAAGAAATTATCGCAGATACGAAAGGAATCACGGCAAAAGTATCGATTGATTCGGAACAGTTTCAGCGGATTTTGGATAATCTTGTGGAAAACAGCAGGAAATATGGGGAAACAACGCCGCTCAAAATGAAAATCATACTGGAGAAAACACCAAAAGGATTAAGCGTTTGTTTTCGGGATAATGGCGTCGGTGTGCCGGAAGAAAAATTGCCTCACATTTTTGAAGAATTTTACCGGGGAGATGAATCCAGAAACAAAAAAGAAGGAAACGGACTGGGGTTATATATTGTAAAATATTTGATGGAGGCAATGGGCGGCAGCGTCCGGGCGGAAAATGCGGATGGACTTGCTGTATACCTGGAATTAAGGGAAGTGTAACTTCCCGCTACGGTGCAATTTGCGAAGCAAATCGCAGCGGTTCTTACTTGCAGGAGAGGAGTAACTGAGCATGGCGGATAAGAAAAGAATCCTGATCGTGGAGGATGATATGGACATCAGCATGGTGGAGGAGGCATACCTTCAGTCATCGGGATTTGAAACAAGAATTGTAACAGAAGGAACAGCGGTAGCGGCAGCGCTTCAGGAGGAGCATTTTGATCTGGTGTTGCTTGATTTGATGCTTCCGGGAAAAAGTGGGTATGAAGTATGCCGTGAGATCAGGGATACCATAGACATTCCGATTCTTATGGTTACGGCAAGGACGGAGTCCGTAGATAAGATCAGGGGACTTGGGCTTGGCGCAGATGATTACATTGCAAAACCTTTTGACCCGGCGGAGCTGGTGGCGAGGGCTCATGCAAACCTGAGGCAGTATGAGCGCCTGCGAGGCAAATCCACAAAGGAAACAAGTGAAGAACCGGAGGAGATAAAAATCCGGGATCTTCGTATCTTAGTCAATAGTTGGAAGGTCTATAAAGGAAATAAGGAAATCAAATTTCCAAACCGAGAGTTTGAGATTTTGAAGTTTTTTGCCATGAATCCCAATATCGTGTTTTCCAAAGAACAGATTTTTGAGAAAATATGGGGATATGATTATGTAGGAGACAGTGCGACTGTCATGGTGCATATTAACCGTATCAGGGAAAAGATTGAAGACGACAGTAAAAATCCGCAGATCCTGGAGACAGTATGGGGCGCGGGCTACCGATTGAATAAGTAAAAATATAACAGAGTTTAGGAATTATTTAGAAAAACCCCTCTTGTTTGTTTAATGCTGGTTGTTAAGATAACCGCAGAAAACAAACAGGAGGGATTTTTTGATGTTGAAAGAAGGAATAAACGGATTTTGTATGGCACTAGCGGACAGTGTGCCGGGAGTGTCCGGAGGTACAGTAGCATTTATCATGGGATTTTATGACCGGTTTATCGGTTCCATCCATGATCTGGCATTTGGAAAAATGAGAGAGAAAAAGTCGGCACTTAGATATCTGGCAAAATTAGGTATGGGATGGGTAATCGGAATGGCAATGGCGGTAGTTGTGCTGTCAGCATTATTTGAGAGCCATATTTACGCTGTCAGTTCTTTGTTTATCGGATTTATTGCCGGGGCGATTCCGCTGATTATAAAAGAAGAAAACCCTAAAGGATACCTTGATGCCATGCGGCAGAAAAGAGGAAACCCTAAAGGATACCTTGATGCCATGCGGCAGAAAAGAGGAAACCCTAAAGGATACCTTGATGCTATGCGGCAGAAAAGAGGAAAAGAAAGTTTCCGGGAAGTCAGAAAAGGGATTCTTTTTTGCCTGATTGGAATCGTACTTGTAGTGGGAATTACATGGGCAAATGGAAGAATCGGCGGAGCGTCTATGGATTTGGGACAATTTTCTGGGGGAATGGCAGTGAAATTGTTTTTCATTGGAATGATTGCAATTTCCGCAATGTTCCTGCCGGGAATATCCGGATCGACACTGCTCCTGATTTTTGGAGCATATATTCCGGTGATTACAGCAGTGAAAGGATTTCTTTCCTTAGATTTTTCTTATCTCCCGTGTCTGATGTTTTTTGGATGCGGCGTGCTGGCAGGAGCAATGACCGTGGTAAAAGCGATTAAGGTTTGCCTTGAGAAATTCCGTCCGCAGGCAATCTGCATGATCCTGGGTATGATGATTGGTTCTTTTTATGCGATTATACAGGGACCAACCACATTGGAGATACCGAAAGCGGCAATGAATTTGGGGAGCTTTCAGATATTGCCATGTGTGATTGGTGTGGCGCTCGTGGTAGGGATGCAGATTGTAAAAGAAATCCCGCAAGGGGATACCACTATGGCCGTCCGGCCAGGGAAAGAGGAAATCCCGCAAGGGGATACCACTATGGCCGTCCGGCCAAAACAAGAGGAAAGCAATTTGGTGATATGTCAAGAGGAAAATGAAAAAGATTTTTTTGGAAAAGGGTAACCTTAATAGACCTACGGTCTAAAAGAAACG
>CABIYE010000022.1 GCA_902362865.1 Clostridiaceae bacterium | reverse complement strand
TATACGTCTGCTCTTCGGTCTGCTGGACAAGGGCCAACTCTACTCTCCGGAAAAGAGTAGGTAATCCACACCATATATCGAACTTACGTTCCTTTTAGACCGTAGGTCTATTAAAGTTACCCTTTTCCAAAAAAATCTTTTTCATTTTCCTCTTGACATATCACCAAATTGCTTTACATAATCAACTCGCGTTTTATTGTAAAGGTATGCAGTAAAAAAGGAAAGATAATTACGGGTTTTTTGACATAATTTTAGCACCGGATTCGCTGTCGCACAGAATATATTTTCGCAGGATACTGAAGGGGGCGGGACCGATATCCAGTATGGCTTTATGGAATTCCTTTTGGTCGAAGGCATCACCTTTCTGTGAAATTGCATCTCGCTTTAAGTCCAGAAATTCGGCATATCCGATATAGTATTTCAGATAGTTTGCCGGGTCTGCGATGATTAAATCATAAATGTTCTCAATGGTTTCTGTATCACGGATACCGTATTCATGGAAGAAGGAGACGGTGTCCAAAAGTGTCCATCCGTCATAGTGGATCCCCATGTCTGCCAGTGCATACAATCCCAGGATTACAGAAGAATTGCGCTGCATCAAAGTGGCAGTATTCTTATCCAGAGAAGTGTAATAATAGCTCATCATCTCGCTGTAAGTCGCCCATCCTTCTGTGTAGCCGCCAAAATTTAAGAGGCTGCGCAAAGGAGCAGGGTTCGTACTGGCAAAGTAGGTAGTCTGATAGAGGTGCCCGGGATAGCCTTCGTGTGCCAGTGTGGTATAGAAATCGAGATCATCGGGAATATGCCCCTGGTTGATGTAGATGACGTTTTCTTTGGTGTTGTCGATGGCAGGAACCATATAAAATGCAGGACTTAAGTATTCTTCCATTTCTTTCTGTACGTATTTTATCCGGGTAGCCACTTCCGGAGGCGCAGGAAAGGAATTGTCAAGTTTTCCTTTTAGTTCCAGCAGAATCGCAGAAGGATTGGAATCTGCCAGGGTAAAGGAAGGACTCTGCTGTGCCGAGGCGGAGATGCTTCCCTCTGTATAATTGTCAGAAATCAGAATTTCCTGCATGACAGCCAGGTCTTCTGCCATCTGGGCACGGGTCAGTTCCTGAAGTTCGGTGATGCTTCTGGAAGAACCGGTTTCCCTTTTTACCAGGTACTCATAATATCCGGAACCATCGGGAAGATAGCACAGCCCATTGGGAGTCTTTCCTGTCGTGCGCAGAGAAGTAAGGGCGTCTTTTAGTCTGGTGTAGGCGGGAAATACTGCTGTTTCTATCAATTCTTCATTTTTTGCGATGTAACGGTCTTTTTCTTCACGGGAAATGCCTTCGGTTTCTTCAATCCGGTTTTCGAAGGTAGAATAGAGGTAGTTGCTGTCTCCCGTTAATATAAAGGAATTGCATTCTTTTATAATAGTATCTGCAGTATAGGATGCCATAAATAATCCGGCGTCAGATTTTGCCTGTTCAAAAGTAATCAGAGAATCTATGTAATCCGGTATATTTTCCAATAGGGAAAGGTAAGTATCGACATCTTCAGGCCGGTAGAACTGATATTCAGAAAGAAGGACCGGAAGCTGGGACTGTGTGCCTGTCATGGGGCTTAACGGTTCATCGTATAGCGTATAGGGAACTCCTGCCAGAGAGATTTCCAGATAATTTTCCAGGATGTCAAAGGTAAGCTTATTTTCGTCGGAAAGTAGGCCGTATCGGAATTTTTTCAGTGCGGCAAGGCAATTTTCAACAGAAGCGCTGGCAGAGGAACCATCGGTGGAGTAACTTCCCAGTGTTTCAGGAACATCGTGGATCCCGTATGCTTCCGGATCTTTCAATGTGTAATGCACGGTAATTGCATTTGCCGATACTTCCTGACGGAATAGCTCATTGGTGAAGTTATCGAAGCTTGTGTTGACCTGCCGGGAAGAGCCGGAACAGGCAGCGAAGAAGGCAAGAGCAAGAAATAGAAGAATGAGAAGAACGGCGGATATTTTTTTTCGCATAAATTTCCTCGAAGTGTTTTGTCTATATTTATGCGTGGAAAACGAGGGGTATGACAGAAGAAAACGAGGGTTCTTTCTTGACAAGCAGAGTGGATATGTGATACCATTTTTTAAAATCAATCAATAAAGCAAAAGCAATGACGGAGAGAGTAAGCTTGTTGAAGTTTTACAGAGAGATCCTGAACCGGAGCCGGGAGGTATAGATACTGATGCGGGCGGGGATGCTGAGAGGGATGAAGGGAGACTGGCTGAAGATGGCTTCTGAGCAGCGTGGAGGAACAGTTTGCTACTTCATGATGGGACCGCCCATTACAGCGGAAGGTACTTTCCGGTACCTGTTGAGGCTTTGCCCGTGAGGGCGGAGTGAAGTAGAAGTGGTAACACGAGATGGCTCGTCTTCTTTGGTTCTTTGGAATCGGAGAGGATTTTTTTTGCTTTTAAAAGGAGAGGGAAAGATGGCTGAGAAACAAAAATATTACATTACGACAGCGATTGCTTATACATCAGGGAAACCGCACATTGGAAATACTTATGAGATTGTACTTGCGGATGCAATCGCGCGCTATAAAAGACAGCAGGGATATGACGTGTTTTTCCAGACGGGGACGGATGAACATGGCCAGAAGATTGAGCTGAAGGCAGAGGAAGCCGGCATTACGCCGAAAGAGTATGTGGACAATGTGGCGGGGCAGGTGAAGGAAATCTGGGATCTGATGAATACATCTTATGATAAGTTTATCCGCACTACCGATGAAGACCATGAAAGACAGGTTCAGAAGATTTTCAAGAAGCTGTATGAAAAAGGTGATATTTATAAAGGATACTATGAGGGTATGTACTGTACCCCGTGTGAATCCTTCTTTACAGAGTCACAGCTTGTGGATGGCAAATGTCCTGACTGTGGACGTGAGGTTCAGCCGGCGAAGGAAGAGGCGTACTTCTTCAAGATGAGCAAGTATGCAGATCGTCTGATTGAGCATATTCATGCACATCCGGAATTTATTCAGCCTGTATCCAGGAAGAATGAGATGATGAACAACTTCCTGCTTCCGGGACTGCAGGATCTGTGTGTATCCAGGACTTCTTTTAAATGGGGAATTCCGGTGGATTTTGATCCGAAACATGTAGTCTATGTGTGGCTGGACGCGCTGACGAATTATATTACCGGAATCGGATATGATGCAGAGGGGGACGGTACGGAGCAGTTTCAGAAGAACTGGCCTGCAGACCTGCATCTGATAGGGAAGGATATTATCCGTTTCCATACGATTTACTGGCCGATTTTCCTGATGGCGTTAGATCTTCCGCTGCCGAAGCAGGTATTCGGGCATCCGTGGCTTCTGCAGGGTGATGGTAAGATGAGCAAGTCCAAGGGAAATGTGCTTTATGCGGATGAGCTGGTAGATTTCTTCGGAGTGGATGCGGTGCGGTATTTTGTGCTGCATGAGATGCCATTTGATAATGACGGCGTTATTTCCTGGGAACTGCTTGTAGAGCGGATTAATTCGGATCTTGCCAATACACTGGGGAATCTGGTGAACCGTACGATTTCCATGACGAATAAATATTTTGGCGGCGTGGTAACGGATAAAGGCGCGGCAGAGGAAGTTGATGCAGATTTAAAGAGCGTGGCAGAGAATCTTCCGAAGGTGGTCGGCACTAAGATGGACGAACTTCGGGTGGCGGATGCTATTACCGAGATTTTCACCTTATTTAAACGCTGTAATAAATATATCGACGAAACGATGCCATGGGCTCTTGCGAAGGAAGAAGAGAAAAGAGACCGTCTGGAGACGGTACTTTATAACCTGATTGAGAGCATCAAAGTGGGCGCGGAGCTTTTGGAAGCTTTCATGCCGGAGACGTCTGCGAAAATCCTTGCCCAGCTTGGTGATGGCAAAGTGACGGATAAACCGGAGATTCTTTTTGCAAGACTGGATATGGAGGAGGTCCTGAAGAAGGTGGAAGAACTTCACCCGCAGGCAGCAGAGGAACTGGAAGTGGAGAAGGAAGAAGAAGTTGGTATTGATATAGAAGCGAAACCGGAAATTACTTTTGATGATTTTGGGAAAATGCAGTTCCAGGTGGGAGAGATTATTGCCTGTGAGGAAGTGAAGAAATCAAAAAAACTTCTGTGTTCCCAGGTGAAAATCGGAAGCCAGGTGAAGCAGATTGTATCCGGTATTAAGAAATATTACAGCGCTGAAGAGATGGTGGGTAAGAAGGTGATGGTTCTTGTGAACTTAAAGCCCGCGAAGCTTGCCGGGGTGCTGTCAGAAGGCATGTTGCTTTGTGCAGAGGATGCAGAAGGCAATCTTGCATTGATGACGCCGGAGAAAGAGATGCCTTCAGGGGCTGAAATCTGTTAAAAACGATCCGATTCTGATGAAAATAGTTCAGTTGGGCGGAGGGACGAGAACTTTCCGCCCTGTCTGTTTATAAACGCTTCATAAAAATTTAATCTATCATAACTATAATTTATAAATAAATTGTGGTATAATTCTTGTAATTTCACTTTTGCAGGGGTATTTTTTATGATTTTCGAGACACATGCGCATTATGATGACGAACAATTTGATATAGACCGGGAGGACTTGCTTTTGTCTATGGAGGCAGGCGGCGTAGGAACCATCGTGAATGTAAGCGCGTCTTATGAGTCTTGCGAAAAGGTTGTGAAGCTGGCAGAGAAGTATCCGTTCGTATATGCGGCGGTGGGAGTTCATCCTGATGAGGTGGGAGCCTTGAATGAAGAGACATTTGCCAGGATGAAGGAGTTGTTCTCTAATCCCAGAGTGGTTGCAGTGGGAGAGATTGGCCTGGATTATTACTGGGACAATGAATCCCATGATTTGCAGAAGGAATGGTTCGTCCGCCAGCTTAATCTTGCCAGAGAGCTGGATCTGCCTGTTTTAATTCACAGCAGAGATGCGGCAGCAGATACTATGGAGATTATGAAGCAGTACGGACAGGGACTGGACGGTGTAATTCATTGTTTTTCCTATTCCGGCGAGATGGCAGAGGAATACGTGAAGATGGGATATTATATCGGCATCGGCGGCGTGGTGACATTTAAGAATGCCAGGAAGATGAAGGAAGTGGTAGAGAAGGTTCCGTTGGAGTCTATTCTGTTGGAGACGGACAGCCCTTACCTTGCGCCGGAACCGAACCGGGGGAAGCGGAATTCCTCCCTGAATCTCGTCTATGTGGCACAAAAGATTGCGGAAATTAAAGGGATAACCTATGAAGAAGTGGTAGCGCAGACGGAGCAGAATGCAAGACGGATGTACCGGCTGTAGTATACGCGAGAGAGTGAAGGTGATTATATATGGCAGAACCTACGCTGGGAATTCCACAGAATACGATAGAGGTATTGAAGAAATACAATTTTTCTTTCCAGAAGAAGTATGGACAAAATTTTCTGATAGATACACATGTGCTGGATAAGATTATCCGGGCAGCGGGGATTACAGAGGATGACTGTGTGTTAGAGATTGGCCCCGGCATTGGAACTATGACGCAGTATTTGGCGCAGGCGGCCGGGAAGGTAATTGCGGTAGAGATTGATAAGGCTTTGATTCCGATTCTTTCGGATACTCTTTCTTCCTATTATAATGTAACAATTATTAATGATGATGTGCTGAAACTCGACATCAGAAAACTGGTAGAAGAGGAGAATGAAGGAAAGCCGATTAAGGTGGTTGCAAATCTTCCCTATTATATTACGACGCCGATTATTATGGGGCTGTATGAAAATCATGTCCCCATTGAAAGCATTACGGTTATGGTACAGAAGGAAGTGGCAGACCGTATGCAGGAGGAACCCGGAAGTAAGGACTACGGCGCACTGTCATTGGCAGTTCAGTATTATGCCGAACCTTACATTGTGGCAAATGTTCCTCCTAATTGTTTTATGCCAAGACCGAAGGTGGGGTCGGCGGTCATCCGGCTGACAAGCCATAAAAAGCCTCCGGTGGAAGTGGAGGATGAGAAGCTTTTATTCCGGCTGATTCGGGCATCTTTTAATCAGAGAAGGAAGACGCTGGCGAACGGCCTGAAGAACTCTCCGGAACTGGATGTTCCGAAAGAGGTCATCATGGAGTGTATAGAGGAATTGGGAAGAGGGGCGAGTATCCGGGGAGAAGCATTGTCGCTGGAAGAATTTGCGGCGCTTTGCAACAGTATCAGCCGGAAAATGCGTGAGTAACCGATGAGACTGAAAAGAAAGGAGAATGCTTATGGCATCAGTACAGAGAGCATTATTTGAGAACACGCCGGAGATTCAGAGACTGGCAGCGCTTTGCGAGAAAAATAATGCGATTGAAAAGGAATTATACACCAAATATGAGGTGAAGAGAGGACTTCGTGATTTAAATGGTAAAGGAGTCCTTGCAGGACTTACCAATATTTCGGACGTCTGTGCAAAGAAGATTGTGAACGGCGAGGAAGTTCCGTGTGCCGGTAATCTTTACTACAGAGGGTATAACATCAAGGATTTGGTGGAAGGATTCCTGAGAGAAGAACACTATGGTTTTGAAGAGATCGCTTATCTTTTATTATTCGGTGAACTTCCGTCAGCAAGTGAGCTGGCAGGTTTTCATGAGACGTTGGTGGAAAGACGTACCCTGCCGCCTAACTTCGTACGTGACGTCATTATGAAAGCCCCCAGCCGTGATATGATGAACAGTTTGTCGCGCTCTATCTTGAATCTGTATTCCTATGATTCAAAGGCGGACGACACCTCCATTCCGAATGTACTGCGCCAGTGTCTGAACCTGATCAGTCAGTTCCCGATGCTGATGGTGTACGGATATCATGCTTATAATTATAGACATGGGGATGATTTGTTTATCTATGCTCCTTTGCCGGAGCTTTCTACGGCAGAGAATATCCTTATGATGCTGAGAGAAGATCGGAAGTATACGAAGCTTGAGGCGAAGATCCTGGATATGGCGCTTGTACTCCATATGGATCACGGCGGCGGTAATAATTCTACTTTTACCACACATGTTGTTACTTCTTCGGGGACGGATACATATTCTACCATTGCAGCGGCGATGGCATCATTGAAAGGACCGAAGCATGGCGGCGCTAATATTAAGGTGACGCAGATGTTTGACGATATGAAAGAAAAGGTAAAGGACTGGGAAGATAAGGATGAGGTCAGGCAATATCTGTATGATTTGCTGGATAAAAAGGCGTTTGACCAGAAGGGCCTAATCTACGGAATGGGTCATGCGATTTATTCGGTGTCTGACCCAAGGGCAGACATTTTCAAGAAGTTTGTAAAACAGCTTGCCAAGGAAAAAGGCTGTGAAAAAGAGTATCAGCTTTATGAGACGGTAGAGCATCTGGCTCCGGAAGTTATCGGAGAGAAGCGTAAGATTTATAAAGGCGTAAATGCGAATGTAGATTTCTACAGCGGATTGGTATACAGTATGTTGAATCTGCCGAAAGAATTGTACACGCCGATTTTTGCCGCAGCGCGTATTGTAGGGTGGAGCGCACACCGGCTGGAGGAGCTTAAGAATGTAGATAAGATTATTCGTCCGGCATATAAACCTCTTGCCCCACATAGAGAATATGTGAAGATAGAAGACAGATAACGGCAGATACCTGTATGGGAGGAAAAGGAATGAAGAGTGAATTTTACTATCCATCCAGCGATGCCGTTACACAGATTCATGCAGTGGAGTGGATTCCTGAACGGGAAGTGAAGGCAATTCTGCAGATTTGCCATGGAATGGTTGAATATGTGGAAAGATATGACAGGTTTGCCTCGTTCCTGGCTGAAAAAGGATATTATGTAGTGGGTAACGATCACCTGGGCCATGGAAAGTCGGTTCAGAGCGAAGAAGAATATGGATTTTTTCATGAGAAAAATGGAAATCAATGCGTGATTGAAGATATCCGCCGACTGCAGGAGGAGACGATGCAGAAGTATCCTGGTGTTCCTTATTTTATGATGGGACACAGTATGGGCTCCTTTCTGCTGAGGCAGTATCTTACGCTGCATGGAGGCGAGCTTAGTGGAGCTATTATTATGGGAACCGGATATAAGAGCGCAGGAATATTGACGGCAGGACAGATGCTCTGTAAAGTAATTGCCGCTTTCCGGGGATGGAAATACCGGAGCAGCCTGGTAGACAGCCTAGGGATGGGCGGTTTTAATAAGAAGTTTGAGAGGGGAGAGAGCAAGAAAGAGTGGATAACATCTGATGCGGAGCTTCGGAAAGCCTACGAGAGTGATCCTCTGTGCAGCTTTACTTTTACAGTCAACGGCTATTATCATATGTTTGCCGGAATGAAGACCCTGACAGGAAAAAGAAGCATGGAAAAAATTCCAAAGACACTTCCGGTATTTTTCGTTGCCGGAGAAGAGGATCCGGTGGGAGATTTTGGAAAAGGAGTCCGGAAGGTGTACAAAAAATATGCAGATGCCGGGATGCAGGACGTGCAGATGAAACTGTATCCGGGTGACAGGCATGAAATCTTGAATGAAACCGACAGGGCACAGGTGATGTTTGACCTGTACCGCTGGTTGGAGAAGAGACGGAATAAGTCCGTACAGAAGAACCCCCGCGTTGGCTAGGCGCGGGGGTTCTTGTGTTTTATAGTTATCTAAAGGAATGAGAGTAAAGTGTGACACCGAAAGAATAATCATCGGTGTTTACTTTATGAGGGGGTGATAGTTGAATCTCTATCAACTATCTGACTTTAGTATAATAGATAAATGTGTCTAAAATATGTTAAATCTATAAAAGAAAAAGAAAATCTCTTAAGTAAAGATTAAGAAAAACAAAAACCGGACTTAAATGGAGAATATGTGGGGGAGAGTGAATTTATACAAGGCTGCTGTGCTGAAGATGACCAATAAGAATATCAAGAAATTCTCCGGTAGTGGGTTTTGTTTCCAGTGGATACATGGCGATGGTGGTTAATAAGGAACGATTCCCTCTTTCCCAGCAGACGTTGATGACCGTGCGCAAATCTCTTTCCACACTGCTGGGAGTGGTCTGAAAGGTATTGGCAATTGTAGGATACAAAAGCTTACTGATACCTAACAGATAGTCTTCATTTTCAAGGCATAAAGAAATAGCATAACAGAGATACTTATAGCCGCGATATGTGGCGCCAATTCCTAGAGAGCGTATCAGATGTTCAATTTCTCTCATAATCGATTTCCTTTCTTAACGTAGAATCCTGAACATATCATAAACCGAAAGAAATATAAATTAAAATATATCGACATTTTTCGACAGAAATCTATGGATTAAGACCAGGGGGTAAGAACAGAATTTTTAAAATGTAATATACTATATTAAGAATATTTTGGGGTGTAGATATGAGTATTCAGGAAAAGAACAGGGTTGTAATGCTGTGGGCGGGATACGGAGCCGGGGAGATTGATGTACAGTTTCGCAAGAAAGCGGAGGAATGCACCCGCCGGGGAGAACCGTTTGGCGTATATTGGCATTCTTATGCCTGCACACCGGATATGGCAAAGAAGGAAGCGCAGTATTGCGCAGAGACAATTGAAGAATATAAAATCTTCGGACCGGTTGTGTTTATATTTAGCGAAGACTCGTCGAGATATGTACAATCCAGAGGGATAGCGGTGACGGAAAAATTAAAAAAAGAGCTGGTATATGCATTTTGCAAAGCGATGAAAGAATACGGGTATGACGCTGAGGGGAGGGCGGATGCGAATTAAAATTTTCTTAATAAATTCCCCTGCTTCCTCTTAAAAAATCTCTGGTATTCTTGTATAGTATAAGGGAGGTGATGAAAATGTCCAAAATATTAGTATGTGATGACGATAAAGAGATAGTGGAGGCAATCGATATATATCTTACCCAGGAGGGCTATACGGTGCTTAAGGCATATGACGGGCAGGAGGCGCTTAAAGTTCTGAAGGACGAGAAGGTAGACCTGCTGGTGATAGATGTTATGATGCCGAGGCTGGATGGGATCAGAGCAACCCTTAAAATTCGTGAGGAGAACAATATGCCGATTATTATCCTATCTGCCAAATCAGAGGATGCAGATAAGATATTGGGGCTGAATGTAGGAGCGGATGATTACGTAACGAAACCATTTAACCCGTTGGAACTGGTGGCAAGAGTTAAGTCCCAACTGCGCAGATACACACAGCTTGGAAGCACAGTTAATGTAAGCGGCCAGGCGGTGTATGGGACGGGCGGCCTGCTGATTAATGATGATCTGAAAGAGGTTACGGTGGACGGTGAGAAGGTGAAGCTCACTCCGATCGAATACAATATTCTGTTGTTATTAGTAAAAAATCAAGGGAAAGTATTCTCCATTGAACAGATTTATGAAAGTATCTGGAATGAGGACGCCATTGGAGCAGATAATACAGTGGCGGTACATATTCGCCATATCCGGGAGAAGATTGAAATCAATCCAAAAGAGCCACGTTATTTGAAGGTGGTCTGGGGAGTGGGATATAAGGTGGAGAAGCTTTAGAAGGGAGCTGCTTATGAACAAATGGTACAAATCAGGATTGGCAAAAGGGATTCTGATTGTTGCCGCGTATGTCCTTTCAGCGACTCTGGTGATAAGCATTTTGTGGATGGCTTCCTATCCGGATGTGGCAGAAGATATGCTGTCCGGCAAAAAAACCGGAAATTACCTGGATACGGAAGGATTTTCAAAGAAAGTTTACAGTGAAAGCATGGAGATTCTTCATCTGCTTGGGATGAAGCGGCAGATAGAGACAGAGGGGCAACTGGACGGAGATAAAATTGTAGATGTGGAGGAATATTTTAATAATAACCGCATCACGAATGAAAATACGAACGGGCTTGCGTACCGTCTTGAAGACCTGAATAATTGGGGCGAGGCCATTAATGATGGCGGAGTAGAAAGCGGGTATACACAAGACGAGACAGAGAATCCGATTATTGTTTGTCAGAAAACAGATAATAGCTATGAGTACTACTATTATGATGAATTGAAGGCACTTCTGGAGAATGGTGAGCTATCCTTTGTTATGGAAGATTCGTCTTATACGTCAACGGAAGCGCTCAGGATTCTGGTGGAGGATTCGTCCTATAATGGGGAATCCCTGGGAGTTAAGATGGTTCAGGATAAGGAAGGCAGAGTGAAATACGTGAACTGCTGGACTTATGACGGATATTGGACAGAAGAGAAGTATAAACCGCTTGATGCGCAGAATCTTCTGGAAATTGTGAATACAAACGAAAAGTGGAATGGAAGGCTATCAGAAGCGTTTGATATGATTCATAGTTCCGCTTTGCGGATTTATAATGATGTGAACAGTTATCAGACGTTCGTAAATGAGTGGACGGAGGGAAATACGAATCTCACTTACCTGTTTGTTGACGAGGAGGAGAAAAAGGTATATACCAACGTCTCAGGATATACGTCTTATGATGATGTGGAGAAGAATCTGGAAAAAATCCGGGCGGACGGGAAATATGTAATTGTAAAGCCTAAGCTTGCAGATTTTGATTCCAATATGGAAGGTATTTCAGCTAAGGATTGGGTGGATGTAGTGAAAGATATGGCGTGGACAGATGACAATTTTGTTTTTGCCATGAAGGTTGACACAGCGTTCCCAATCCAGGATACGTATTATACACAGGCAGCCGGGTATGAAGAGTATGCGCCGACGGTGAGGCGGATGATGGTTCTGGGAGGCGTTTCCGGGCTGCTTCTGCTGGTAATCCTGGTATGGCTTACGGCGGCTGCCGGGCGCAGCCCCGGAGATGATGAATTGCATCTTCACTTTTTTGACCGCTGGAAGACAGAGATTGCGGCTGCGCTTGTGATTGGAGCCTGGTGTTTGTGTATGATGCTCTTAGCCACAATCTGGCCCACAACGGAGGTATACGTATCCGGCGATTGGGTGACGGACACAAGTGGCATGGTTTATTATTCTGCGGATAGGATTCAGGCTTATGATATAGCACAGGTGATAGTCGCAGGAGTCTGCGCGGCGCTGACCTGCCTTATCTTCCTGATCGGTTATCTGAGCCTGGTGCGGAGAATCAAGGCAAAGTCACTTTGGAAGGACAGCCTGCTTCGATGGCTGATTCATTCCTTCAGGAAGCTGTTCCGTAACATCCACTCTGTATGGAAAATTGTGCTTTTGTATGGTGGATTTATACTGCTTCATTGGTTTGCGCTTGGCGGGAATGGCATGTTCGTCTTCTTAATGTTTGCAGCGGAGATATTGGCTTTTGTCTATCTGATGCGCAGAGTGATTGGGAGAAAACGCATCCGGACGGGGATTATGCGGATTGCCGGCGGAGAAGTAGATTACCAGATCCCGCTCCAGGGGCTTTACGGAGAACAGCTCGAGATTGCAGAGAGGGTGAATACGATTGGAGAGGGCCTGGATGCGGCGGTAGAAGCCAGCATGAAGAATGAACGGCTTAAGACAGACCTGATTACCAATGTGGCTCATGATATTAAGACACCGCTTACCTCGATTATCAATTATATTTATCTGCTGAAAAAGGAGAACTTTACAGATCCTAAAATACAAGGCTACTTGGATGTCCTGGAAGCAAAGACACAGCGCCTTAAGACATTGACGGAGGATGTGGTAGAAGCGTCAAAGGTAAGCTCCGGCAATATTTCATTGGAATACACCAATATTAATCTGGTGGAAATGATTCAGCAGGTCAGTGGAGAGTTTGCGGAGAAATTCCAGAGCCGGAACCTGAAAGAAATCGTAAGCCTTCCTGAGGAAGAAGCGGTCATCCGGGTAGACGGACGCAGAATGTGGAGAGTTCTGGAAAATATTTACAACAATGCGGCAAAATATGCTATGGAAGGGACACGTATTTACGCAGATCTGAGAGTGACACAGACAGAAGTGAAATTTTCACTGAAAAATGTATCGGAACAGCCACTGAATATCGAGGCAGATGAACTGACAGAGCGGTTTGTCCGGGGGGATGTGTCCAGAAGTACAGAAGGCAGCGGCCTTGGGCTTTCCATTGCCAAGAGTCTGACAATGATGCAGGGCGGTAAGTTTGAACTGTATCTGGACGGCGACCTGTTCCGTGTAACGATTACATTTCCGAGAATGGTGAAATAAAAATCCATTTACTCTGCCGGAAACTTGCGGTATAATAGTCCCATGGAAAATTTAAAAAAATACTGCAGGACAATTTGAATATAGAATTTATATCTGCCACCCTTAGCAGCCCGCGCTCTAAGGGTGGCGTAAATAAAGTGAAAGTGCGTCCTTTGATGAAGAAGGGCACACTTTTCTTTCAGTTGGAAAGCTTTCAGAATAACCAGGCATTTCACAGGAATTTAGAACCGGAAGAAGCATACAGGGAGATAGCCGGACTGATGGAGGAGTTCAGGCAGATGCAGATGGAGACCCGGAAGAATCGTTATACCGTGCTGGTGAGTAAGAAGGGGAAGGTTACAATTAAGAAGAAAGCGCAGGACGGATGCATAAAAGATGTGGATATGTCTCATAACCGGAAGAAAAGATATTTGCTGGAAGAAGGGATGCAGATTCCCTTCCTTCAGGATCTGGGAGTTATGACGAAGAAAGGACAGATTGTACACTCACGGTTCGACAAATTCCGGCAAATCAACCGTTTTCTGGAATTTATCGAGGATATACTGCCGGAACTTCCTACAGACAGGGAGATTACGATCCTGGATTTTGGGTGCGGCAAATCTTACCTTACTTTTGCCATGTATTATTATTTACATGAGATAAATCAATACGACGTACGTATAGTAGGGCTGGATTTGAAATCGGATGTGATACGGCGCTGCAATGAGCTGAGTATAAAATATGGATATGAAAAACTGCGGTTTCTGGAAGGGAATATTGCGGATTATACCGGTGCAGATAGAGTGGATATGGTTGTGACGCTCCATGCCTGCGATACAGCGACAGATTTTGCGCTGGCAAAGGCAGTGGGCTGGGGCGCGAAAGTTATTTTGTCTGTGCCCTGCTGTCAGCATGAATTAAACGGGCAGATTCAGAGCGATGTGTTAGCGCCTTTGATGAAATATGGCCTGATTAAAGAAAGATTCGCAGCGCTGGCAACTGATGCTCTGCGGGCGGAATATCTGGAAAGAGAAGGATATAACGCACAGATCCTGGAGTTTATAGATATGGAACATACACCGAAGAATATCTTGATCCGGGCGGTGAAAACGGATGGAAAGAAAGAGAATGCATCTGTAATCTCGGCTTGCGAAGAGGCGCTGCATGTAGAACCGATGATCGGAAAGTTATTGAATCAGAAGGGATAGAATAGATGAAAAAACAATGGATAAACATTGGAGTACTTACAGGTGTTTTCATTGCAGCGGTAATCGTATTCAGTTATCTGACGAACCGCGGCAATGATAATATGACGGCGGATCTGGGGACTGCGACACTGCCGACAATCTCTTTTTCTTGCGACGGGTATGACGTCAATCCGCTGACAGGCTATAAGCAGGAGATGGATATTGCCACCATGCGGGATTCGG
Organism: Clostridiaceae bacterium; assembly: GCA_902362865.1. Classification (GTDB taxonomy): domain Bacteria; phylum Bacillota; class Clostridia; order Lachnospirales; family Lachnospiraceae; genus Claveliimonas; species Claveliimonas acetigenes. Next base: position 36,695 of record CABIYE010000022.1, on the reverse strand, counting down.
TTACGCCGGTTACGGCAAACCAGCTGGTTATGAATATTGACGCATATAACAGGGATATTCTGAGTGTTAGTTATCGGGTATGCTCTCTTGATGGGCAGCAGATGTTGTATGAAAATATAATGGAAGATGTAAAGGCTCAGATGACGCTCCCGATTGAAGAGGGAATCCTGACAGAGGAAAGAATGCTGGTGGTTGAACTGGAGGTTGAAAGTGAAGAAGTTTATTATTATACTAGGATAAAAGATCCTTCCGAATGCAATCTTACATCCTGTATGGATTATATTTATAATTTTCATGAAAATGCCCTTTCTAAAGCAGAGAATTCCGGAATATCCGATGCAATTGAGCCGTCCGGTGAGGGAGATAATACCACATTTCAGCATGTGACAATTCATTCGGATTATGATCATGTTACATGGGGAGATTTGGAACCGAAGATTTCCGGGGAAGAACGATGGTATGTTATGGAAACCAATGCCTCTTATACTTCCGTAAAACTGGAGTATGAGGTGCTGTGCAGTGGGGAGGAAAATCAGACAGACCGGTACCGGGTGAAGGAATTTTTCCGTGTCCGCATGGCGGCGGATCATATTTACCTGCTTAATTACGACCGCAAAATGGAACAGATTTTCAATGGAAGCCAGAAAGTATTGAGTGAAAAAGGACTTCTGCTGGGGATTGCGTCTTATGATGTCCCTTATATGGTAAATGATGATGGTACGATTGTTTCGTTTGTACAGGCGAATGAATTGTGGAATTATAATCAGGAGAAGGATGAACTGTCGCTATTATTCAGTTTTATGGATGCGGAGAATATGGATGTCAGAAATATGACGGATACGCATGAGATTAAGATTCTTGCGGTTGAGGGAAATGGAAATACAACCTTTGCCGTGTATGGATATATGAACCGGGGCGCCCATGAAGGAGAGGTGGGAGCAGCCGTTTATTATTACAACAGCAGTAAAAATTCTATTGAGGAGAAGGTGTTTGTACCCAGTACGAAATCAGCGGCAATAGCCGCAGATGAGCTGGAACGGCTTGTGTATTACAGTACGCAGAAGAACATGTTCTATATGTTGGTTGGCGGAACTCTGTATGAGATTGACCTGGAGAAGGATCGGAGGGAAGAATTGGCTTCCGGGCTGACAGAGGGGCAGTACGCTGTCTCGGATGACGGAAGCATGGTGGCGTACCAGACAGATGGGAATGAGGATGAAGCCACAGAAATAACGGTGAAGAATCTGGAAGACGGAGCAGAATACAACATATCCTGTGCAGAGAATGAATGCATAAAACCGCTGGATTTTATATACAGTGATTTTGTGGTGGGGACTGCCAGAAAGGATGATGCAGGTACGACCATTGCAGGAGAGCAGGTACTGCCGATGTATAAGATAGAAATCCGCAGTGCAGAGAATGAGATAATCAAAACCTATGAGTCTGACAACAGTTATGTACAGTCGGTCGAGGTGGAAGATGGAATGTTGACGCTCAGGCGTGTGAGTAAAAACGGAACAGTATATTCCGGCATGAACGCAGAATATATTACGAATAACGAGGACAAGGAAAAAAGCAACATTTCCCTGGAAAGCTACAGTACGGAGCTGAAAGAAACGCAGATGCGCCTGACCTTTGCAGACGGGATTCAAGATCAGATGCCGAAAGTGTTGAAGCCAAAGCAGGTATTATTTGAGCAGGCGGATGTGGAAGAATTTGACAGTTTTCAGCAGACGGAAGGATATTACGTATATGCTTACGGAGAACTGCAGGGTATCTATGAAACTGCAGGAGATGCCATTGCAGAAGCGGACAGGCAGAGCGGTGTGGCAGTTGACACGTCACTTCGTTATATCTATGAGAGGGGAAACAGGGATACTCAGTACAGCATGGAAGGAAAAGATGAGACGATTTCTGCGATGCTGCAGCAGCTGCAGTCCGGCAAACGGCCCGCTGAGGTGATAAGTGAGATTTCTGGTAATAAAGGAATGGATCTGACAGGCTGCACGACAGAAGAGCTTCTGTACCTCATCAGCAGAGGATGCCTGATAATAGGAATGACGGATAGCCAGAATTCTGTAATACTGACGGGATATACGGATGAGACGGTGAATTACATAGAGGCGGGAACGGGCGTGACCGGAACCGTGACCTATGAGCAGATGGATCAGATGCTTTCCGGAAGCGGAGGAATTCTGGAAGGGTATTTAGAATAGCAACAAGGGAACACGACAGCCGTCAGGAGCGTGTTCCCTTTTTAGATACCTTATTTTCAGGCAGAGGCTTTTGTAAAAATAACGCCTTTATAGCGAGCCAGTGCGAAATATACAATCATTCCCAATACACCACAGGAAAGAACTTCTCCGATACCGACTGTCAGCATCATAAAAGGAATCGGAAGAACGATGCCATATCCATAACGTAGGACGAATGGGACGATAATCGTGTTGGCGGCAATCGGCGGAACCGGTCCCAGGAATTTGCTGTGTCCGCGAAGAAGCCAGGTAAACACAGCGCCAAGGAGCGTTGCCAGGCTTCCGAAAATAATATCCGGCAGTATGGCGCCTCCGAGAATGTTGCCGATCAGGCATCCGATGAACAGGCCCGGAATGGCTGCAGGTGTAAATAATGGTAAAATGGTAAGGGCTTCGGAAATACGGATCTGTATTTCTCCGAACGAAAATGGTGCGAATACGTAGGTAAGAACTACGTAGATGGCAGCAATCATCGCTGCCTGGGTCAGAAATGTTACTTTGTTTTCTTTCATATTCTTTTTCTCCTTTAGTTTTGTTTTTCGTGTGGAAGGTCTCGAACACACGAATTAATTTTAGCGTAATCACAAGGTTTTCGGGGAATCCCCGACCTTTCACGGAACTAAAATGGAACTAAAACCGTTAAAGAAGTTCCAGAAGGTCGGCGATTTCTCTTTGCTTATTCGGATATAAGTGCCCATATGTACCTAGGGTAACGGTTACACTGTCATGACCGAGCCGCTCCGCTATTGCCAGCGGGGAAACGCCCTTTTCAATCAATAGAGCAACGTGCGAATGCCGAAAATCGTGAATCCTGATCCGGGGAATCCCTGCTTGCTCTGCGTATTTTTTCATGGGGTAATACAGTGATTGTTTTGACATTCCAAAAAGCCGTGTTTCGCTGTTACAATCATATATCATAGCCATATAATTTTCAAGTTCTTTTGTCAGGAATGCAGGCAATGTGATGTCTCGAATCCCTTTCTCTGTTTTAGGCGGCGTAATAACATCCTGGCGTTCCATACGCTGTAGTGATTTGGTAATATGCATCACGCCTTCAGCAAGATTGATATCCTCTGCAGTAAGGGCAAACAGTTCTCCAATCCGAATCCCAGTAAAGTATAGTATTTGAAAAGCCATGTGGGTAGTAGGGTTTTCAATCAGTTTAATGAATGCGCTGTATTGGTCGTAAGTCCAGAAGGTCAGGGACTTTGAGCGGGCTTTTCCTATCTTCTCTACACCTTCAAAAGGATTAGCCATAATTCCACAGCGTTTCGCTCCGTATTTGTAAATAGTGCGGAATATGGTATCAATCTTATTGATATAGACGTCTGAAAGCTCTTTGGATAGCAGCTCGTTCTGCCAGAGCACAACAGATTTTTCCGTAATGGCTGCCAAGGCAGTATCTTTGAACGTGGGCAGGATGTGAGCCAGGGCGATATTGTACGTCCTGACAGTCGTTTTTCTTCTCCTGGGCGTGATTTCTTGTATGAAGTTTTCCGCTACACTTCCGAAGGTTGTAGCTCCGTCATACTGCAGAGAAGCAAGAAAATCTCGTTCCCATTCCTTCGCTTCACGCTGGAGCTTAAAGCCGCGCTTCTTCCGCTGACGTTTCACCCCGGTGTAATCCGTATAGTAACACTTTACAAACCATGTGCCTTTTGCTTCATCCTTGTAAACAGGCATTCTGTGTCATCCTCCTTTTTCCTATGCTGGCGGGCATGGGAAGTAGTTGGAGGTGTTGACACAATCGTAAAGATTGATTATAATATACTTACTAAGACAGCCGAGAAGATAGCTCAAACCTATCCGCCTTGGCGAAAAATTAAATGTAAACTATCAGAGATAGCCGCCTAATTCTTTACCAGAGAGCAGGGCGGCTATTTTCTGTCTCTGCCATTTCTGGCTAATGTAATAATAGCGCATATCATAATTACAAAAGTGAATAAATCGCTGTATGTAACCATGTATATCATCCCCTTCCTAAGACTCAAAGCGGATGATACGGCCGCCCTCCCGGCTGCCTTAGTAAATATATTATGTTTTCAATGTACGATATTTAGAAATACATGCACTGGGTGAAATAATATGTCATAATATGCACTGTATGCAATTGACAAAAAAATTGAAAATGACTATAATATACTTAACAAGGGAGCCGTTGACTAGAGCACACCTAGCCGTCGGCAGAGTAAAAACTTAAAACTTAAAAAAAGTAGCGCCTTACTTTACCAGAGCAGGGGCGCTATTTTTTGTGTCTGAAAATCGTTACAACAAGGGTTATAACGGCACAAAGCATGATAACAAACGTGAACAAGTCAGGATATGTAACCATAGCACCAACCTCCTTTTTTCTTGCGTCCGGCGGTTGGTATAGCACCTCAACGGTTCCCTGGGTAAGTATATTATGTTTTCAATGTGCCGGCCGGCAGCAGGCTTTAAGCCTGTGCCAGGGAAGCTAATCTTCTTCCGGGTCTTTCCGGTCCTTTCTGGGTCCTTCCGGTTCTGGTTTTTCAACAGGAATAAAATCACCGTTCTCATCAATTCTATAATAAGCCTCTTCGCTGTCGGAAATATCAGCACGGTATATTGGTATCTTGGTGAGTAATTCTACTTGTTCTATGGCTTTGTCTTGACCGTTGCTATTGAGTTCGTAAAATAATTCATTTAACCGAGTTTCCCTAGTATCTATTTCAAGTCCGCCTTTTCCTGTAAAAAGTTCAAGTATATCATTACTAAGCTCATCTGTTGAAAAGCTGCCCCAGTTTGGATTTAATTCCCCTATAGTAACATCAAGGGCGGTGGCTATGCGGCGTAATTGTTCTAGTTTGGGTTTTCTCTCGCCTTTTTCCCAACTGTATACAGCAGTTTGTGAAACGCCTGCTTTTTTAGCAAGTGATTGCTGGGAATATCCTTTTTCAATACGGATTTTCTTTAAAGTTTCTGCAAAATTCATTGTTTATCTCCTTTTCTTCCATAAGGATAACAACTAAATAATAAAAAGTCAATAATAATAACAACAAAAGGGGTTGACTAGAAACCACTTATGTTGCAAGATGATAACAACAAAAGTGGTTGGAGGTGATAACATGACAATTAGCGATGAAAAATTCAAAATCGCCCTGGCGAGAAGCGGCTTAACGATTGGACAAGCAGCAGAACGGGCAGGAATCAGCCGGCAGCGTTACGCTATGATTCTGAACCAGAAGAACGTGACGCCACAGGCACTTGGCAAGATAGCCCGGAGCCTGGGCGTAGACGTGACAGAAATTATTGACGCCAAATTTATTGTAACCGAAAACAACAACTAGCGTGCTGGCGGGCATGGGAAGTGTTCGGAGGATGTGCGGCGTCGCACATAAGAAAGGAGGACAAGCATGTATATTATCACAGCAGTTTACAAAGGCAGGCGCATACGCCGGGTCGCATTCAGCGATTTCCAGGCGTTCACAATCATTGGACGGCTTGCAACTGAAGGCTGTACCGATTTCACCATGGAAGAAAGGGAGGAAAGCGAAAGATGGCAAAGCAATTCATAACAGCAGCGGAGATTGCGGAGACGCTGGGCGTATCGCTCACGAAGAGCTACAGCATCATCCGGGAGCTAAACGGGGAGCTGCAGAGCAGGGGTTTTATCACAGTAAGAGGAAAGACAAGCCGGGCGTTCTTCAATGAAAAGCTGTATCTCGGAAAGGAGCAGGTAGGCTGATGGCTTCCAGGGAAGAACTGCTTGCCAGCATCCGGCCAGGCATGGAGCTTACGAAGAATTTCTTTCTCCGGATCTACGGATATGAGTTATCTTTTCCGGGATTCGCCGAGGTGGCTCTGACAAGGCTGGAAGAAGCCGGATGCAGCAAGGCAAGGAACTATTACACCTGCATAGTGGCAGAATGGGAGTATAACCACGACAAGATGCTGGCGGGCGTGGCAGCGTGGTATAGGAAACAGGATTTTACAAAGAAAGGGGATGATAGGAATTGGCGAGAAGCGGAACTACTGGAGAAGAGACGGGAACTGCTGGAAAAGAAGCTGAAGCTCTTGCGCGAAAAGAAGCTGCTGTTGATGCAGCAATCGTGGCAACTAAAGAGGAATTAAGTCACATTTGTCACTTAAGTCACGCTACCCCAGAATCGGATATTATTGGTATTTTTGCTATTTTTGCTATTTTTGCTCCTATGGTTAAAAATCAGAAAAAGCACTTAGTATCCTTCCCGGTGGACTGCCTTCCCGGGGGTGTCAGGCAGTATACTGTGGCGGTGTCCGAATCGCTACAGGTTCCGGCTGATATGGTGGCGTCTTTCGTATTTGCGGTATTGTCACTGTGTATACAGGGGAAATATTCTATTAGGGTAAAAGCTGATTGGGTGGAAACGCTTAACCTGTACGTGCTTGTAGTAGCAAGACCTTCAGAAAGGAAGTCACCCACATTGAAAGAAGTTTTTAAACCTGTATTCAGGTACGTAAAGGAAGAAAATGAACGTAGGAAGTCGGAGATTTCAGAGTATGAGATTAAAAAGCGAATCCTGTCAGGAAAGCTTAAGAATATACAGGATACCCTGTCTAAACCAACCAGTAAGGCAAAATATACCGTACAGGATGCGGTTGACTGCCAGAAGGAACTGGACGAACTGGAAGAGGTGACTAAACTCCAGATGATTCTTGATGATGTTACACCGGAAGCGCTTGTAAAAGCGATGAAGGCAAACAGTGAAAAGATGGGAATCATATCAGCCGAGGGCGGTATATTCGGGATGATGGCAGGGAGGTACAGCAACAATACAAACATTGATATTTTTTTAAAAAGTTACTCAGGTGAGTATTTTTCATCTGTCAGAGTAGGAAGTGGAGGGATAACATTGGAAAATCCATTATTAACAGTATGCCTGGCTGCTCAGCCTCAGCTGATAGCTGACATCATGGACAACAAGGAGTTCAGGGGGCGCGGATTACTGGCTAGGTTCTTATATAGCATACCGAATAGCATGGTTGGCAGCAGGACATACAGGAGCAAGCCGATAGACCAATTGATTCGAGCAGATTATGAAAACCTTGTAGAAGAGCTTCTTAACATCCCGGATTTAACAGGATTTGAAAGGGTTATCAGGTTAAGCCCGGAAGCGGATGCGTTATCGGAGCAGTATAACCAATGGATTGAGCGGCAGCTTACTGATGAACTGGAAGAGATTGAGGACTGGGCTGGTAAATTGCATGGCAACACGATGCGCATAGCTGGGATATTGCATGTAGTAAAACATAAGTCTAATGCAATCAATGTGCTGCTGGAAGAGGATACCATGAAATCCGCCATTGAAATAGGCAAGTACTACTTGGAACACTCGAAACAGGCTTTTGACATTATGGGGCTTTCCGATCCACAAGAGGTGAAGGACGCAAAATATATAATCTCACGTATAGACTCAAATAGCAAAAATAGCAAAATTCGCTTTATTTCAAAAAGGGACGCTTTTGATTTGTGTAGAGGTCACTTCGGAACGGTCGAGGAAATGGAGCCGGGGCTTAAATGCTTGGAGGAACACGGGTATATTGCCATAAAACCAGAGAAAAGCGGCCGAGGGAGACCGTCCGAAAAAATTTACATAAATCCCGAATATTACAAGTGGAAGGAGAAACAAAATGTTAAAACCAGATAGTAATGGATTTGAAGATTTGGTTAATGAATACTTGAACACGCCCAGCAGTTGCGATGGTAGCGGTTTGAAATTCATGCAATTAAAGCGTCTTGACCGTATCGCCGACGCCCTGGAAGGCATAGACAGTAGCCTTAAGGAAATGAGCGGAAGTCTGGAAGAGCTTACGGATTGCATCGGGTACGCACCGCCGAGGTGGACTCAGAAAGAAGGTCACCACTTCCTACGTATTTGCGGTAATGTCGATACCGGGAACTAACAGCAAAAGCGCCTTGTAGGCAGGACACACCTACAAGGCATATATCTTCAAAACGCGCTGGCGGGCGTTGGAAAGAAGATACACTTACATGATAACAGAGATTTGCAGGAAAGGACAAGAGGGAAATGAAGAATATTAGAAAAGAATTATTGCAGAATTTGTATGATACGGTTATCAATGAAGAAATATGCGGTGAGATGCATGAATCCTTTACTAAGCTGGATGAATTTATTACATCTATTTTGCCCGGCGGTGAAAGAGATGGAAATATGGATCCTTGTATGAGCTTGATCTGTGACCTTGAGTATGCTGCATTTATGGCCAGGGCAAATATGGCGCTTGATTTTATTGCAGGAAAAGAAGCATAATGCTTAATTTTCAAAACAAATAAATGAAGGAGAGTGCGCAGAATGACAAGTAATGAAAAATATAGAGAATTAATTATCCGCTGGTAAACGAGATACATAATAACGTGTGGGTGAAAAGAATATTTGCGATTGTGCATCACATGTATATTCGCGAACGAAGCGAGGAGGTGTTACATAGTGACGGACAGAGAGAAAATCAACAGGATCTTAGATAAGCAAAGTGACAGGGTGGTACGTGAAATTTATGTTTTTGTAGCAGCTTATACAGGCGAAACGGAGCAGGACAATGAGCGTGAAGATTAAAATATCTTACAGCGAAGACTGGGAGCTGGCCGGAGTAATCCGGCTTCTCTCCCCGAAGCTGAAAGATTATAAGGTATCTAGGAACAAAGACGGGCGGTATAAGAAAGCGTATGTCGAGCTGGAAATTAAGTTCGGGGAGGTGAGAGAAGATGAATGATGGAAACCTGATACCGAACAGCGAGCGAAGCCCGAGCGAACTACGGGAAATGGGAAGAAAGGGCGGTATTGCATCGGGGAAAGTCAGGAGAAGGAATAAGAAACTTCGGATGATTGGGAAGATTTTAGGAGAGCAGGCAAACAAGGCGTGGAAAAACAAAGAAAAGCGGAATAAATAGCTTGCAGGATAAGCCAGCAATTGTTATAATGGCTACATAGCGAGTAGAACAGTACCGCGGGCAGCCCCTTCTCTGTCCGTAAGCTTTAAGGCGTGGGAATGACTGGACGATAAATTGTCGTTGAGTTGTTTCTGCGCCTTTTCTGTTCGCTATCCTTTCTTTTGAAACGCAATCAGGTAAGTGAAATTAGCCCGACAGGGCGTAAAAAATGGAGGTAACTACACATGAGTGAACAGAACACAGTGGCAACACAGGAAGCAACACAACCGGAAAGTAGTGAGCCGGGAAAGACCTTTACACAGGAAGATGTAAACAGGATTGTACAGGAAAGGCTTGCAAGGGAAAGAAACCGCGTTCCGTCTGATGCTGAAAAGACGCTTGAAGAGCGAGAAAAAGCAGTGGCAGCACGGGAACGTGAAATTGCTTATAAGGCAGTGATGAAGTCAAAGAATATTCCCGAAGAAGTCTATGAAGCGCTTAACTGTGCGAGCGAAGATGCTTTTAACAAATCATTAGAAATCTTAAGCCCGTACTTTCAAAAGGCAAGAGAGCCTATTTTTAACGCAGTTGGTCCGACTAATGGAACAAATACTGATTCAGTCAGGGCTGCCATGGGGCTTAAGTAGAAAGAGGTTCATAAATGGCAATTAATTTAGTGACAAAGTTTCTCCCTTATGTGGATGAAATTTTCACAACAGAGAGTAAGAAAGCGCTCTTAACAAATGATGATTTTGATTGGACTGGGGCACATACCATCAAAGTTCATAAAGTAAACACGGTACCTATGAATGATTACAGGAGAATAGGCTCAAGCGGATCTGGTCTCAGTACTTCCCGTTACGGTGACCTGGGCGCCGTAGGCAACACGATAGAAGAGTTTACGCTTAAAAAAGACCGCTCTTTCACGTTTGTAATTGATAAGCTGGATAAAGACGAGACAGGCAACGTGCTTGCCGGAGCTTCCGCCCTTGCACGCCAGCAGAGGGAAGTGATTGTGCCAGAAGTGGATTCCTATACCTACGGCGTAATGGCTGAAGGTGCAGGGACGAAGGTTACAGACGTGACTCTGACGAAGGACAATATCTATGACGAGATTATTCTTGGTACAGAAGTCCTGGACAACGCCGAAGTCCCGGATGTAGGCAGGGTGCTGACCGTTACGCCGGATGTTTACCGCCTGATGAAGAAAACCCCGGACTTGACGCTAGACTGTGACATTACAGTAGAGCAGAAGGCGAAGGGCGTCATTGCGATGGTAGACGGCATGGACGTGATTAAAATACCGAAAAACCGTGTCCCGGCTAAATTCGGCTTTATGATTGCGCACCCAGTTGCAACGGTAGCTCCCACAAAGCTTGAGGACTACAAGGTACATCAGGACCCGCCGGGAATCAGTGGCGAGCTGGTGGAAGGGCGTATCTGCTATGATGCGTTTATATTGGACAATAAGAAGATGGCTATCTACTACCACGAGAACAAGCCGGCAGCATAGACGTCGGCATGTACGCCGGGAAAGCCATAATCTTATCATTTAACAGGGCGCCCCGGGCTTTCCTTCCTTGGATTGCCTGGGGCGTTTTCACGTGGGAGGTGCGTCATGACGAATGAACAGCTTGTCATTCGAGTGAAGGCTGGGGAAGATACGGCCGGGAATATGCTGAAGCTCTGGCAGCAGAATAAAGGTTTCATTGCGAAGATGGCGAAGAAGTACCAGGGATATGCTGAGATGGATGATTTGATGCAGGAAGGTTACATCGCCCTGTGTGAAGCTGTCCGGCAGTACGACCCGGAACAGGGCGTGACGTTCCTTCACTATGCGGCGTTCTGGATCCGGCAGGCTATGCAGCGGTATATTGACAACTGCTGCCAGCCCGTAAGGATCCCGGTACACGCCCAGGACGCTATCAGGAAGTACAAGAAAGCTGTCCGGGAATACCGCCAGTATTACGGCTGTGAACCTCCTGAGCGCGCGCTGTGTGCGATTTTAGACGTTGACCGGGAAAACCTCCACACCATACAGGAAAATGCTAGAATGGGGCAAATAGACAGCCTGAGCAGGGTGATAGGCGGGGAAGAAGAAGACCTTACCATTGAGGATACCGTAGCATCCGGTGAGGATGTGGAAGACGATTGCATCCGTGCCGTCGACCTGGAAATGATGCAGCGCGAGGTATGGCTTGCAGTAGACCAGCTTCCGGACAGGCTCCGTGATACGGTAAAATGCCGATACCGGGACGGCATGACATTGGAGCAGACCGGGCAGCATCTCGGGGTAAACCGGAGCTATGTAGCAAACCTGGAGCGTAAAGCATTCCGGCTGCTTAGTACAGAGCGAAGAGGGGCGAAGCTCCGCCGGTACTGTGAAGAGTACATAGCAGCATCGCCGATTCACCACGTGGGCGTAGAGAGTTTCAACCGTACCTGGACGAGTGAGGTTGAACGGGATGCGTTGATGGGGTTGTAAGGATGGAACTAAAATGGAACTAAAAAACCGTGCAGACGGTGAAAACGGACACCGAAAACACGGATTTATTGCAATATATGAACGCAAAACAAATAAAAAAGACCTGTAAAAATGTGGTTGCCTTGTGGAAGGTCTCGAACACACGCGCCTTAGCGGATACAAAAGGCTTGTTTCGCCGTTACAATCATATATCATTTCCATATAATTTTCAAGCTTTTTTATCAGGAATGCAGGCATCCTGTGTAATCTTCCGTTTCCTGTGCCGACCGAATAAAGCATATCTGCTAATTTCTTATTGCAATCTTTTCTTTTTTCTGTATAATAGTGGATGTAAAGTAAATAAAAAGTATAGTATTACAAAACTTTGGGAGGTGAGTTTTTGGATATCGGGAAAAAGCTTAAGGAGCTGCGGCTGCAGAATGATCTGACCTTGAGCGATTTGGCTTCGCGCAGTGAATTAACGAAGGGATTTCTGTCGCAAGTGGAGCGGAATCAGGCGGCTCCGAGTATTGCGACTCTGGAGGATATACTGGAGGCTCTGGGGAGCAACCTGTCTGAGTTTTTCCATGAAGAAGAAGAGAAGCAGATTGTCTTTTCTGCGCAGGATTTTTTCGAGGATAAGCAGGACGACTATACGATTGAATGGATTATCCCCAATGCTCAGAGGAATGAGATGGAGCCGATTTTGCTGACGCTTGCGTCCCATAAGAGGAGCCAGGAGATGCTTGCCCACCGGGGAGAAGAATTTGGCTATGTATTAAAAGGCAATGTAACTTTAGTGCGTGGAAATAAAAGGTATAAGCTGAAGGCACAGGAGACTTTTTATTTAGACGGGACAAAGAGCCATTATTTATACAATCATGGAAGTAGTGAGGCGAAGGTGCTGTGGATTACGACGCCGCCTATGTTCTAGGAAGGAGAGGGTGATATGGAGGAGAAGAAACTAATAGAGTTTCGAGAGATTGTGAAGAATTTTGACGGACAGATTGTCCTGAAAGGCGTGAATCTTGATATTTATGAAAATGAATTTGTTACACTGCTAGGACCGAGCGGCTGTGGAAAGACGACGCTGCTTCGGATTTTGGGCGGCTTTTTGGATGCAGATGAGGGAAAAGTGATTTTTGACGGAGAGGAAATCAGCCAGAAACCGCCATACGAACGAGAATTGAATACGGTGTTCCAGAAGTACGCATTGTTCCCGCATTTGAGTGTGTATGAAAATATTGCTTTCGGGTTGAAAATTAAAAAGATGAGTAAGGACGTTATCGACCAGAAGGTTATGAAGATGCTGAAGCTAATTGGGCTGGAAGGTTATGAAGACAAGAATACGACACTGCTTTCCGGCGGACAGCAGCAGAGAGTAGCGATTGCAAGAGCTCTTGTGAATGAACCGAAGGTTCTGCTTTTGGATGAGCCTCTGGCGGCTCTGGATCTTAAGCTCCGTAAAGAGATGCAGTATGAGCTGAAACGGATTCAGCAGGAAGTTGGTATTACTTTTATCTTTGTGACCCACGATCAGGAGGAGGCGCTGACGATGTCGGATAAGATTGTGGTGATGAAGAATGGTGAGATCCAGCAGGTGGGCACACCGCAGGAAATCTATAATGAGCCTGCCAACCGTTTTGTTGCTAATTTTATTGGGGAGAGCAATATTCTTCCCGGAACGATGGTAGAAGATTATAAGGTGCGGTTCGATGATATACTCTTTGATTGTGTAGATTTTGGTTTCAAAGAAAACGAAAAAGTTGACGTGGTTATCAGGCCGGAGGATATTGACATCGTAGATGTAGAGGCCGGAAAGATGACGGGAGAGGTGCTGAGTGTTCTGTTTAAAGGCGTTCATTATGAAATTATTGTGGAGACGGTTCCCGGTACCAGTGTTACGGTGAATATGCGGGTTATCCATAACCATGATGTAGCCAGCGAGGATGGCAGGGAGAAAATCAGCGCGAATAACTTCTATGTAGATCTGGAGGATGTGAAGGATTTGGATGACAAGGAGATTATTGCCCGTTCCAATGCGCAGGCATGGGAGGTAGAAAGCGATGAGTATCTTTCTATTGCCAGGATCGAATACGATTTGCAGGAAGAAGAAGGTCAGTATCCGGTTACCTTTTCCACGGCAGCGGGAACCAGTATTCAAAGAACCATTTTTGTGGTGAACCAGCCGTTTGTGAAGAATGAGAAAGCCAACGAGGCGGTTATGGCATTCAACTTTTTCAAGACAGTGGATGAGATTGCAGAGTCACAGGCGCTGGATACGGATCTTAAGACCTGGGCAAATGCGCAGGGATGGAAGCTGAGCAATGAAGATGAAAGCGTCGATATTAGTGTGGATTATGATTTTGAGCCGGAGGATGTAAAGGAAGGAGTTTACCGGATTACTTTCTCCACCGCCGGGCGGGAATTTAAGATCCATACGACGGATTATACGGAGGAAGGTCAGGAGGTCGGACTGACATTCTTCCCGGAAGATATTCATGTGATGTCGAGGGTGGGCTACTAGTATGAAAAGATTTTCACAACTGGCAGTCCCGTATGTTGTGTGGATGGCGTTGATGCTGATTCTCCCGATGATTTTGATTGCATTGTACTCTGTAACGGAGCCGGGCAACAGCATTATTTCGTTCACACTTACGATTGAGCATTACGCCAAGTTTTTTACCGACCCGGATTTTTTGATTATACTTTGGCGTTCGCTTTTGATTGCTTTTAAGACGACGGTTATCTGCCTGCTTCTGGGATATCCGGTGGCATACTTTATTGCCAGGAGCAGTGAAAAGGTGCAGAATATTCTGGTGCTTTGTATTACTTTGCCTACATGGATTAACATGCTGGTAAGGACTTACGCATGGATCGGACTTCTCAGTGAAGGAGGGATTTTCCAGCGTATTTTAAGTTTTATCGGCCTTGGGAATACGGAGCTTCTTTATACAGAAGGGGCGGTGCTTTTGGGAATGGTGTATAACTTTATTCCCTTTATGATTCTGCAGATTCATACCTCTTTGTGTAAAATGGATCACTCGCTTTTGGAGGCAAGCGCAGACCTGGGAGCAAACCCGGCGCAGACTTTCCGGCGGGTTACATTACCACTGTCCCTTCCGGGGGTTATTAATGGGATTACATTGGTATTCCTTCCGGCTGTCAGTTCCTTCTTCATCCCGAAGCTTTTAGGTGGCGGACAGTATTTCCTGATTGGAAATCTGATTGAAAATCAATTCATTACTGTAGGCGAATGGAACTTTGGAAGCGCTATTTCCATGATAATGGCGGTTATTATGATGCTGCTTATGATGCTGGTGCGTAAGGTGGAAATCAGAAACCAGGGCGGGAAGGAGGAATAGCCGGTATGAAAAAGAGTAAACGGACATTTGGGAAAATACTGATGACTTTGATGATTATTTTCTTTTACCTGCCGATTCTTTATATGATTATTTTCTCCTTCAACAGTGGGAAATCCCTTACGGCATTTACCGGTTTTTCCCTGCGCTGGTATCAGCATATGATGGAATCCGGCGATATGATGGAGGCACTCTATACAACCTTTAGTGTTGCCCTCCTTGCTACGGCTGTCTCGACGGTGGTAGGAACGATTACTGCAATTGGACTGAGCAAATCCAGAAAGGTGGTTCGAGATCTGGTTGTTCAGGTAAATAACCTTCCGCTGATGAATCCGGAGATTGTTACTGCAATCGGCTTTATGCTTCTGTTTATCACTTTCCGGGTGGAGAAAGGATATCTTACTATGCTTTTGGCGCACATTGCTTTCTGTATTCCTTATGTGATGCTGTCGGTTATGCCGAAAATCCGCTCTCTGGATCCCAATCTGGCGGATGCGGCGATGGATTTGGGAGCCACGCCCTGGCAGGCGCTGACGAAAGTTATTGTTCCGCAGATTACTCCGGGAATCATCTCCGGTGCACTGATCGCATTTACCATGTCGGTGGATGATTTTATTATTTCTTATTTTGTGACGGGGCGTGGTGTGAAGAATTTGAGTATTGTGGTCTATACCATGAGCAAGCGTGTGAATCCCAGTATCAATGCAGTGTCCACGCTGGTGGTGGTTATCATTACGATCGCACTGGTGCTGCTGAATGTGGTGCCAGTGCTGCGGACGAAGAAAACGGTGAAGAATACTGGCGGGAAGAGGAAAATCCTGCTTCCGGCAGCAGGGGCACTGGCGATTATCCTTATTGCTGCGGGAGTGTATCATATGGGCGGAAAGGGCTCATCACGTCCGTTTGAAGGAGAAACCCTCCGCATTTATAACTGGGGAGAATACACGGGAGAGAATATTATCAGGAATTTTGAGGAAGAGACAGGCGCTACGGTGGTGATGGAGAATTTCGATTCCAATGAGCAGATGTACATTAAAGTCGCTAACGGAGAGGCCTATGATATTCTTGTGCCCAGTGATTATATGATTCAGCGCCTGATTCAGGAAGACTACCTGCAGAAGCTGGATAAATCAAAGCTGGATTGCCTGGATAAGCTTGTGGATGAGGTGAAAGGCCTTCCTTATGACCCGAACAATGACTATTCCGTACCATATTTCTGGGGAACGGTGGGAATTGTGTACGACAAGACGAAGGTGGATTTAGAAGATTTGGAAGAAGAAGGATTTGGTATTTTCCTGGATGAGAAATATAAAGGCGATGTCTATCTGTATGATTCCGAAAGAGATTCTTTTATGATGGCGCTGAAGGCTCTGGGATATTCGATGAACACGGAAAGTGAAGCCGAGATTAATGAGGCTTATGAATGGCTTGTAAAGTGTGTACAGACTATGAAGACGGAGATTGTAACGGATGAGATTATCGATAATATGGCGCAGGGAAGGAAGGCACTGGGACTCATTTATTCCGGGGATGCAACTTATGTTATGAGTGAAAATGAAGACATGGGTTTTTATCTTCCGGAGGAAGGGACAAACCTTTGGTCTGATGCCATGGTAATTCCAAAGAACGCGAAGAATCCTGACCTTGCCCATGCATTTATTAATTATGCAAGTGATTATGACGGAGCTTATGACAATTCCAGCTATGTAGGATACACATCGGCAAACCGCGAGGTTATGGAAGACATTTACGGTGAAGGCGGAGATTATGAAGGAATCGAGGCATATATGCCGCGGATGGGCTATGAGAAGGATGAGGTATTTGTTTATAATGAGGATACCAGAAAGTTAATCAGTAATCTTTGGAGTAAGGTAAAGATTGCAGCAAGCAATGCAGAATAAGTAAAAATACAACTTTTTAAAGATTTTCTTTTAAACTTCTATTTTTTCCTATTGTTTGCCGGGATGAAAAAATCCCGGCATTCTGTTATTTTAAATGATATGTAATCTGGTGTCATTTGATAATGTGATACCAGACTAGAAATCAGTAAAGGAGGAAGAAAGATGAAGAAAAAGACATTGTCAAAAGTTATGGCAGTGCTTCTTACGGCGGCAATGCTGGTTCCACAGGTTGGGGTGACGGCTGCGGAGAACACCGAAGAGACAGAAGAAGTAGTTCTTCTGGATTTTACTTTTGATGACAAGGAGACCGGCTTTAAAGGCGGTCAGGCGGTTGCAGAGCCAAAGGGTGAGATTGTGGAAATCGATGGCAGGAAAGCCCTGTATCTGGATGGAGCTAATACGAATTGGCTGGATGTAACCAAAGAGGATGGAAGCAGCCTGTTGACAGGCGTGGAGGAGATGACCATATCTTATGATATGAAGACGGCTGGTGGAAGCCCAAACTGGGCATTCTTTGCAGCTCCCGACACAACCCCTCCCACGTTCCAGAAAGAGCAGTATATCGGAGCACTGGCAGGATCTACATTGAAAATCGAGCGTTATAAGAATGAGGGTGTGAGAGCCGAGATCAGCGAAGTGCCTCTGGACGCAAGCGACTGGGTACATATTGAGGTTACGTTAGGTAAGAACAGCACCACTGTTAAAGTGGGAGATGCAGAACCGGTGACTCAGGACGGTCTTGTAAGCGTACTGGATATTCTGGGAAGAAATCCGATTTTCTATATCGGAAAAGCAACCTGGATTCCATGGGGAACAAATATTCAGGGCGAGTATTACACAGGATATCTTGACAACTTTAAGATTACCGGTAAGGTAATTGAGCTTCCGCTTGATAAAGAAGCGCTTCAAAGTGCCCTGAAAGCAGCGAAAGCTGTAGGAGCGAAAGATTTGTATACGGAGAAAAGCTGGCAGCGGTATGAGACTGCTTTGACGGAAGCCGAGCGCCTGAATGATGCTGAAAAGGCGGAGCAGGCAGACATAGACGCGGCAGCGGCAGCGTTGAACGATGCAATTGATAGGCTGATTCTGGTGAATAAAGAACCTGCAGCGAAGCTACTTGATACAGCGAATCCACTGATTGACTATAAGTTTGGCGCAGACCCCTATGCAATGGAGTACGATGGAAGAGTTTATATCTATATGACTAACGATTCCCAGGAATATGAGGCACAGAATAATGGTTCTGCAGATAACAGTTATGCAAGTATTAATACGATTAATGTTATTTCTTCCGCTGATATGGTGAACTGGACCGACCATGGTTCTATCCCGGTAGCGGGCAGGAATAATCCTGACGGAGCTGCAAAATGGGCAACCAATTCATGGGCTCCGGCAGCGACGCATAAGACGATTGATGGTAAAGAGAAGTTCTTCCTTTACTTTGCAGATAATGGTGCCGGAATCGGTGTATTGGAATCCGATTCCCCGATCGGACCATTCGTAGACCCGATTGGAAAGGCATTGGTTGCTCCGGGTTCTGCACATGCGCAGGGTGTTATCTGGTTGTTTGACCCGGCAGTTCTTTTGGATGATGATGGAACAGGATACCTTTATTATGGCGGCGGTGTAGGAAACGATGCAAATAATCCGAAGACCTCCCGCGTGGTGAAGCTGACAGATGATATGGTTCATTTGGATGGAGATGCACAGGTGATCGATGCACCGGCAATATTCGAAGATTCCGGTATCCACAAATATGGAAATAAATATTATTATAGTTATTGCTCTAACTTCTCCAAGCACGCAGATGGATATCCGGGACAGGGAAATATCTGCTATATGGAAAGTGACAGCCCCATGGGACCATTCAATTATATAGGAGAGATCCTTGCAAATCCGGCAACTTTCTTTGGTGTAGGCGGAAATAACCATCATGCGATTTTTGAATTTGGCGGAGAGTATTATATTACTTATCATGCGCAGACATTAGGAAAAGCAATTGGTAATACAAGAGGATACCGTTCTACTCACATTAATAAGATTCATATTAATGAAGATGGAAAGATTGACACGATTACAGCGGATATGAAGGGTGTGGAGCAGCTGAAGACGGTAGATCCATACCAGAGACTGGAAAGCGAGAATTTCGCATGGAATTCCGGTATTAAGACTGTCGTATGTGCACAGGACGGCGGAATGGTAAAAGAACTGAATATGGCAATTACTGATATTCAGGATAGAGAATGGACAGCGCTGTCCGGCGTTGACTTTGGCGAAGAGGGAGCTGCGAAGCTGACGGCAAATGTGGCAGGCAAGGCAGGTGGAACCATTGAAGTACGTCTGGATGCGAAAGACGGTGACCTTGTAGGAACCTTAGAGGTACCGGCAGGCGACGGAAGCTATAAGACAGTAGAATGCACGCTTGAAGGTGCGACAGGAGAACACAAGGTATTCTTTGTATTCAGAGGCGAAGAAGAAAAAGACCTGATGGATGTGGATTACTGGGCATTTGAAGAGAAAGCTGCAAAGCCGGATGCAACAGTAGAATCCATTACGATTACGACTCCAACGAAGACCGAGTATACGGAAGGGGAAGAGCTTGACCTTGACGGAATGAAAGTTACCGCAAAATACAGCGACGATACAACGAAGGATATTGCCGTAACGGACTGCGAAGTAACCGGCTATAATAAGAACGAGGTCGGCGAGCAGACGGTAACAGTAACGTACGAAGGAAAGACAGCGACCTTTAAGGTAACGGTGAAGGAAGCGGAAAAGCCGGATGAAACAAACCTTCCATACGTAGATGTGGTGAAAGACGACTGGTTCTACAATGGAGCATACTACAACTACTTTGCAGGAACCATGACGGGTACAGATCCTACGCATTTCTCACCATACGCAACGCTGGTACGTGCACAGTTTGCAACGATTCTTTACCGGCTCAACGGTGAACCGAAAGTAGAGTATGAGACAAGATTCCCGGATGTATCGGATGGACAGTTCTATTCAAAGGCAGTTATCTGGGCGGCTGAAGCGGAGGTTGTTACGGGTTATACAGATTCCGGATACTTTGGAACGAATGATCCGATTACCCGTGAGCAGATGGTAACGATGATGTACCGTTACGCGGACCATATGGGATATGAATCTGAAGAACCGGCAGATATCAGTAAATATACGGATGCTGATAAAGTAACGGAATTCGCAGAGGCGGCGATGAAGTGGGCAGTAGGAAATGGAATCATTGAAGGAAAAGAAAATACAGATGGTTCCTATCGTCTTGACCCACAGGACAGCACAAGTCGTGCAGAGTGTGCGATCATTATCCAGAGGTTTATGGAGAATTTAACAAAATAAGAAATAACGCAAAATGACAGTTTGTGTAAAGTAAAAAATGAACAAAAATGCTGTGCAGAAGGCTTGCCGATTGCATGGCATTTTTGTTTGTATTTGTGGCGCATGTGTTTTCTAAAGTAGACAATTCTGTAAAAATGTATATTGGATGAGGGAAGCAAAAAGGTTACAATGGGAATGTAAGTATAAGAAAAGAGGATATGGTATGAAAGTTTTACAGAGCAAAAAGGATATTTTCACAATTCCCAATTTATTAAGTGTATTTAGAATGGTTCTTGCAGTGGTAATGTTGTGGGTATTTTATAGTCCGGAGGTAAAGGAGAAAGAGACGGCAATTATTATTATATTACTAATCTCAGGACTGACAGACTTTCTGGATGGTAAGATTGCCAGAAAATTTCATATGGTCAGTGAATTAGGGAAAATCATTGATCCAATAGCTGATAAGCTCACACAGGGATTACTATTAATTTGCTTTATGTCCCGGTATGAAGCGATGAAAATCGTGTTTGTGCTTTTTCTGATAAAGGAAAGCTTTATGGCGGCTGCCGGAATAAAGGTTGTCGGGAAAACAAAGCGGAATGAGGGGGCTATGTGGTACGGGAAAGTGAATACGGCGGTATTTTACATCGTAATGTTTCTGCTGGTGTTTTTCCCTGATATTCCGGTGTCAGCGGCCAATATCCTGATTATAATCAGTGGATGTTTTATGCTTCTAGCATTTGTTATGTATGCAAGAAAATATTCGAGCATAATGAAAGAAAGTGAGGAACGGATATAAAAAGCTGCGGATGTATTATCTGTTTAATCCGATGCAATCCCTGCCAGGAAGTCTTTGATGAATGGCAGGGCAGCACCGATGGAAACTGCATCGTTGCGGCATTTTCCGGGAATGATGTAGGAGGTGTCATCCTGGAAGGTGGAGCGTTCTAATACATTCTTCTTGATAAAGTCGATATCCTGTTCTGAAAAATAAGGCGTAATATGTCCTCCAAGTATGATGGTGCTTTCAATTACCATATGGAGATTGTTAATCAGCATGGAAAGATGTCGGAGAAATTCTTCCCATTTCTTCTGGCATGTAGGGTTTCCATGCTCTTTTTCTGTGAAGAAATCCTCGAGATCCATGTCCGTTTCCAGCAGGGAATTACCGGAACAGTAACATTCTGCACAGCCTTTCTTTCCGCAGTAGCAGTCAAGACCACCGGGAACCAGGGTCATGTGCTCGAAAGTGCCGGATTTCCCTGTCAGCCCATTTTGCAACTCTCCGTTGATAATGATGGCGCCTCCCAGGTGATAGCCGATAGAAAGGTAGATGGCGTCTTTGACAGAAGGGTTTTCCCACAGTTCACTGTTGGAAGCACACTCCGAATCATGGATGAATTTACACGGGATAGAAAAGAAGTCGGCAAATGTCCGGATGGAAAGCCCGGTACAATCCAGTATTTTTCCATAGGTCATTTTAGAACCGTCAGGAGAAGTAAGACCTTGCATACCAAGCCCGATCCCCAGTAATTGTTCTTCTTTATAGTTATATTTCTTTAAAAAATTGTTAATCAGTTCCTTGAGTTCGGTAAAGTAATCCTGTGAAGGACGAAAGGAAAGGTTGAATTTTTCTTTTGCTTCTTTTTTTCCATAAAGATTTAAAGCTACGATGTAGATATTGCGTGGCAGAATTTCAACGCCGATTGCAATCCGTGCAGTGGGGACTGTACGGTATGCCATAGCGCGCCTTCCCACAGAGGATGAGAGCTGGCCGCATTTTTCAATAAGTGCTTCCTTAAGTAGCGTGGAAAGATGCTGGGAGACGGTGGGCAGGCTGATTGACAATGCACTTGCAATTGCCTGCTTGGAACATCCGGGATTGGAATAAATATAATGATAAACATCGGATAAGTTTTTCTTTTTAATATCTGTAAGTGAAAATGTTTCCATAGAAATTCTCCTTTCATGTATTGATGCAAGAATACTGCGTCAATAATGCAAAGTTATTTAATAAAACAATTATACAATTTAATCAGAAAAAAGGAAAGAGGGCAATGATTGTGCAATATAGACAAAAAAAGAGAAAAATATTTAGCTAAAATATCATATTGCATAATTTGCTAAATTGGTATATTATATAAACACATTAAACAAAACGATTTTATAAAATTAAATCACAAAATTATTTAAGAAAAGGAGAAGAAGCTATGGGTATTATGGAAAAAATGAGACTGGATGGAAAAAGAGGATTTGTCACAGGAGCAGCAAGAGGAATCGGCAAGAGTACAGCGACGGCATTTGCAGAGGCAGGAGCAGATGTAGCGATTGTGGATTTGGATTTTGAAGAGGCGAAGAAAACTGCTGCTGAGATTGCGGAAAAGACCGGAAGAAAAGTGATTGCAATCCGGACGGATTGTACGGATGCAGCGCAGGTAGATGCTATGGTGGCACAGGTTGTAGAAGAGCTGGGCGGTCTTGAGTTCTGTCATAACAATGCGGGAATCTGTATTAACGCTCCGGCGGAAGAGATGACCTGGGATCAGTGGTATAAAGTAATTAATATCAATCTGAATGGTATTTTTCTTACGGATATTGCGGCAGGAAAGTATATGCTGGCACATGGAGGTGGCTCCATCATTAATACGGCATCTATGTCAGCACATATTGTCAATGTACCGCAGCCACAGTGCGCTTACAATGCTTCTAAGGCAGGGGTTATTCAGCTGACGAAGTCCCTGGCGATTGAATGGGCGAAGAGAGGTGTGCGTGTTAACAGCATCAGCCCGGGATATATTGGGACGGAACTGACTTTGAATTCTCCGACGCTGATTCCGTTGATTGAGAAATGGAACGAGATGGCGCCTATGGGAAGAATGGGAAAGCCGGAAGAGTTGGAATCTATCTGTGTATACCTTGCCGGAGATACCAGTTCCTTTACCACAGGCTCTGATTTCATTATTGATGGAGCGTTCACCTGTTTTTAAGCGGGAAGAAAGGATTACAGTATGAAAAAGTGGGGAAAACGAATCGGATATGGGATTGGAGATCTGGGATGCAACCTGGTTTTCAGTACGATGGCATCTTATCTTATGGTTTTTTATACAGATGTATTTGGCATTACGGCAGCAGCGGCCGGAACAATGATGTTGGTTACGAAATTCATTGATGCGGTGACGGATACGGGAATGGGGCTGATTGTAGACAGGACTCATACCAGATGGGGACAGGGAAGACCGTATTTTCTGCTGGGGGCAGTACCATTTGCAGTGTTTACATTCCTGACCTTCTATATTCCGGATTTGGGAAGCGGAGGAAAGTTGGTGTGGGCATATGTGACCTACTGTCTGCTCTGTACGGCCTATACGGTGGTTAATATTCCGCTGAATACTATCGTACCCAGACTTACATCCGATGTACATGAAAGAGATATCTTGGTATCCACCAGAATGGTGTGTGCTATGATCGGAACCGCAGTGGTTATGTCTATTACGGCGCCGTTGGTGGAATACTTTGGAAAAGGGAATGAAGCAAAGGGTTACCTTGTTACGATGACGATTTATGGCATTGCAGCTATGTGCATTTTCTTCGTAACATTTGCAAGTACAAAAGAAGTGGTTCCATCTACGGTAAACAAAAAGCATTCTTCGCTGAAGGAGGATTTTAAGGGACTTACCGGGCAGGCATGGATTCTGTTCTTACTGAACCTGTTTTATTTTTCCCTTTATGTGGTAAGAAGCACTACTGTTATTTACTATTTTAAATATAATCTGGGCAGGACGGAATGGCTGTCTTTGGTAGGACTTTTGGGCATCTTGTCGGGACTTCCCATGCTGCTTTTGCTTCCTTCCCTGGAGAAGCACTTCAGCAAGAAAAATCTGATGTTTTTCAGTATCCTCTTGTATATTGTGGGAGATATGATTATATTTATAGGAAAGAACTCAGCAGTTTGTCTTCTGACGGGGCTTGTGATTACAGGACTTGGAATTTATGGAATCTTTGGTATTACATTCGCAATGCAGCCGGATGTGATTGATTATTCAGAATATAAGAAGAATGCCAGTGTGGCGGGTCTGATAGCAGCATTCCAGGGGTTTTTTGTAAAAGGCGGAATGGGACTTACCAGTTTTATTATCGGAGCGTTCCTGGCAAGGGGCGGATATGTTGCGAATGCAGTGCAGACAGAAAAAGCGCTTTCTTATATTGAAATTTGTTTTATATGGATTCCCATTGTATTGTGTGTGCTGATTGGAGTACTTACATATTTTTACAAGCTGGACGGACTTCGTGCGGAGATGACTAAGGAGTTGGAAGAGCGGAGGCAGAGAATGGCGAATGAAATGTAAAGGAGCGATTTTTGACATGGATGGCGTCCTCTTCGATACGGAGAGGATGTACCAGCAGACATGGCGGGAGATTGCAGAAGAACGAGGAATAAAGCTGGGCGATGGTTTTACTAAGGCAATATCGGGAACCAGCGGAAGCGGTATGGCGCGGGTGCTTGAAGAGTGGTATCAGGTGAAAGATGGTGCGGAGATTGCGCGGGAGTGCATGGAGCGGATGGAAAAGAAGCTGTCGATCCATGTCCCGGTGAAGGAAGGCGTTCGTGAAATATTGGGATTCTTTCAGGAACGAGGTGTGCTGCTTGCAGTTGCAAGCAGCAGCTCCGTGGAACAGATTGAAGCGAATCTGCGAGGAAGCGGTATCCGGGAATACTTCACTGCTGTTACCAGCGGTTCTGAAGTAGAACGGGGAAAGCCGGCGCCGGATATTTTCCTGCGGGCCGCCGAGAAAATCGGGTGCAGACCGGAAGAATGCTTTGTATTTGAAGACAGTGTGAATGGCGTCCGGGCAGGGATTCGGGCGGGATGTGCAACCATCATGGTGCCGGATCTTATCGAAGCTCCGCCTGAAATCAGACCCGGCTGTCTGGCTGTATGTTCCAGTCTGTCAGAGGCGCTTCAGGTATGCAGATAGCCGTATGGATAGTCGTATAGTTTCGAAAGAACTGTACGGCTATTTTTTGTTGTGATAAAATGCTTTTAGAGAAGAAATCTTGTAACACAGAAGCATGGAGGGAAACTTATGGCTGAGGGAAATAACCAGAAATTGAAAATCTTGTATCTGCTGAAAATATTGATGGAGAAGACAGACGAAACCCACAGCATTACTATGACGGAAATTCTTTCTTCTCTCAAGCTATATGGCATAACTGCGGAGAGAAAAAGTATTTACAGCGATATGGAAAATCTTCGTACCTTTGGGATTGATATTATTGGAGAAAAAGAAAATAAAACCTATTATTATCATATTGGGAACCGTCAGTTTGAGTTGGCAGAGCTTAAGCTTCTGGTGGATTCCGTGCAGGCGGCGAAGTTCCTTACAGCGAAGAAATCTCGGGAACTGATAAAGAAGATTGAAGGATTGGCAAGCAAATATGAAGCTTCTAAGCTGCAGCGTCAGGTGTATACAGCTGAGCGGATTAAGACAGCGAATGAAAATATTTACTACAATGTGGATCAGATTCATATGGCCATTGGTTCTAATGTGCAGATTACGTTTCAGTATTTTAATTGGGATGTGAATAAAAGGCAGGTGCTGAGGAAAGACGGAGCTTTGTACCGTGTCAGTCCCTGGGCATTATCTTGGGATGATGAGAATTATTATCTTGTGGCATTCGACAGTGAGGAAGATAAAATCAAACATTTCCGTGTAGATAAAATGCTTCATATTGAGCTGGCTAAGGAGCACAGAGAAGGAGACGAGAGATTCCGGCAGTTTGATATGGGGGCATATGCAAGAAAAATGTTCGGTATGTTTGACGGCGAGGAAGAGATGGTGAAGATTTTGTGCAGGAATTACCTTGCGGGAGTGATGATAGACCGTTTTGGAAAGGATGTCACGATGGTGAAAAGGGATGAAGATTCCTTTTATGTAAATGTAAAAGTTGCGGTGTCCGGCCAGTTTCTGGCGTGGGTGATAGCGCTGGGGGAAGGGGCGAAAATTGTGGGGCCCGAATCCGTAGTGCATAGGATGAAGAAAGAGATTGAACGGCTGGCAAGGCAATATTCGGAAGAATAGTTGTTGCGCCTGCAAAATCATGATAAACTAATAGCGTCAGTGATAGACAGAAGGAGAGTGCGATGGAGAAGACGAGGTTAGAAAAACAGTTTGATTTTTGCAGAGAGATTGATAAAGAAAAATTTATTGGAAGGCAGACCTATTTATCTGATGGCAAGCGAAAGGAAAATGATGCGGAGCATGCATGGCATATGGCGATTATGGCAATCCTTCTGAATGAATATGCGAATGAAGAAATTGATGTGTTAAAGACGGTGACGATGTTATTAATCCATGACCTGGTTGAGATTGATGCAGGAGACACTTATGCATATGATGAAGAAGGAAAGAAGACGAAAAAGGAGCGGGAAGAGAGGGCTGCTGAGAGAATCTACGGTTTGCTTCCGCAGGATCAGCAGGAAAAGCTTCGCAGATTATGGGAAGAATTTGAGGCATGGGAGACGCCGGAGGCGAAATTTGCCCATGCGATGGATAATATCCAGCCGATTATGCTGAATGCAGCTACCGACGGCAGGAGCTGGGAGGAACATGGCGTTCATTTAAGCCAGATTTTGGGGCGGAATCAGCATACGGCAGAAGGGTCAGCTGTGCTGTGGGACTATGCACGCCAGAATTTTGTACAGCCTAGCGTGGAGTCCGGAAAGATTAAAACGGAGGAGTGATAATAATGGCGTCAAGGGCAAGTGTGTTGTTATATAATTTTCAAGAAAAAAAGCGCGTGGATAAGGTGAAATTTGTTTTTGTCTTAATGGGAATACGGATTAAGACGGTCGAAAAAGCGGATTACCTGAAACCTCTGGGAGAGCTGGCGGGAGAAGAAGATATAG
This sequence comes from Clostridiaceae bacterium, assembly GCA_902362865.1. Classification (GTDB taxonomy): domain Bacteria; phylum Bacillota; class Clostridia; order Lachnospirales; family Lachnospiraceae; genus Claveliimonas; species Claveliimonas acetigenes. The sequence continues at coordinate 9,577 of CABIYE010000022.1, read as the reverse complement.
AACCCGTGGATAGTTGTTTTGAGGGAGAAGGATTTGAGGATGAGATGCTGGTTTTGAATCATTTTACGGAGAGTCAGATGAATTATATGCTGGCATATCTGAGGAAAGAGAAGATTCAGATCCCTCTGAAGGCGGTGCTGACTCCCACGAATCGCCACTGGAATTCGCTGGAGCTTTATGCGGAAATTAAGAAAGAGCATGAGCAGATGGCGGGGCGGTAAGGATGCAGGAGAAGAATCTGGAGAAGGAGGGCGCTGCCGATATCTGGCAGGAAGGAATCCATTATCTTCTGGAGGAGACGGCTGCCGTGGTGCAGGAGACCTGTGAAGAGTTGGAAGGAGAAGTGAAAATTCCCGATGAGGTTCAGGGGCTGCCGGTAAAAAGAATATCGCCTTATGCGTTTGCAAGAAAGAGGGTAGAAGAGCTTCATCTGCCCGGCTGTCTGGAAGAAGTGGGAAGATATGTATTCTATCGCTGCTTTGCACTGCGGCGGCTGTGCTTTACCGATTCGTGGAAAGAAATTGGCGCAGGAGTATTTACCGGGTGCAGGCTCAGTGAGCTGGAAATTGATTTCTACCGGGGAGAGAGATCCTGCCTGAAATTCATTGTGGACGAGGTGCGCTATGAAATCTGTGTTACCATGCGGTATCATAGGGAAGACGGACAGGTGGAGACGGCGAAGGTGCTGTTTCCCGAGCATTATGAGGAAGCAGTGGAAAATACACCGGCACGGATTGTAGAGACTCACCGGCATGGTTCCGGCGGATATTACAGGCAGTGCTTCTATAATAGAGAGTTGAATTATGCAGAGTATGATTCGCTGCTTCCCTGGGCGGCTGCCGGGGAAAATGAGGTGGTGACAGCGAAGATTGCAGTGCTGCGCCTGCGCTTTCCTTACCGGCTGAGTGGTGCTGCAAAGGAGAAATACGAAGCATGGCTTGTGGAACATATAGAAGATGCGGGGAGATTTTATGCGCTGGCAGAAGATACAGAGACTCTCCGATTCTTCGGGAGGAACGGTTATTGGACAAGGGAAGCCATTGAACAGGCAATCGACGCCGTGTCGGTGGAGAAGAAGACAGAAGTTCTGAGCGTGTTGTTGGAAGAAAGACGTCGGTACTTCCCAAAGAAGAAAAAGATTTTTGAATTATAAGATGGGAAAAGGGAAATTTGGCAGATAGAAGAATGGAGAAGAAGTCGGAGCAAGAACAGAACTTAAAAAATTGTATAGAGACGGTCAGTGAGCAGATTCTTAAAATTGCCAGAAATGAGCTGTATTTAAACATGCGGTTTCTGGATGTGGCTCTGTCGAGCCTGGCTTTTGTGATGGATGAGGCGGTTCGTCCCCTGGGGACGGACGGCTTCTGTCTGTATTATCATCCACAGTATCTGGGAGGTATGTACAGAGAGGAACGGATTTTAGTCAACCGGGCATACCTTCACATCGTATTGCATTGTATCTTCCGCCATCTGATCCGACGTGAAGGAAGGGAAAAAGAGCGTTGGAACCTTTCCTGTGACATTGTGGCAGAATCCATGATCGACAGTATGCAGCACAGAAGCGTGAGACGTTCTAAGTCCTGGCTGCGGCGGGAAACTTACCGGAAGCTAAGGGAGAGGATGAAGGTATTGACTCCGGATCGGGTATATGGTGTACTGGAAAGATGGGAGCTTTCGGAGCAGGAACTCCGGCAGCTTGCAGAGGAATTCTATGTGGACGATCATTGCTACTGGCCGGAGGATGACGACAGGAAAAGGCAGAATGAGATTGAAAACCGCTGGAAGAATCAGAGTGAGCAGATGGAGACAGAGATGGAGACTTTTTCAAAAGAGGCGTCTCAGGCATCGGGGAATCTGCTGGAACAGGTGCGGGTGGAGAATAGAGAGCGGTTTGACTATCGGCAGTTTTTGCGTAAGTTTTCTGTGTTAAAAGAAGAAATGACGGTAGATGAAGATTCTTTTGATTATGTGTTTTACAGCTATGGACTTCGGCTTTATGGAAATATGCCATTGATCGAGCCTCAGGAATGGAAGGAAGTACAGAAGGTGGAAGAGTTTGTGATTGTGATTGACACGTCCATGTCCTGCTCGGGAGATTTGGTTAAGAAATTTTTGGAAGAAACTTATTCGGTTCTTAGTGAGAATAATAGTTTCTTCAGGCGGGTAAATATTCATATTATTCAATGCGATGATGAAGTGAAGACAGATCAAAAAATCACGTCGCAGGAGGAACTGAAGGAATATATGGACAATTTGGAGCTTCGCGGTGAGGGCGGGACAGATTTCCGCCCTGCGTTTGCCTATGTGGAAGAGCTGAAAGAGAAGCATGAATTCAGCCGGCTAAGAGGACTTATTTATTTTACGGACGGACAGGGAATTTATCCGGCAAAGAAACCTGGGTTTGAGACGGCGTTTGTCTTTATGAAAGAAGATTACGAGGATATGAATGTGCCGCCGTGGGCGATGAAGCTAATTCTGGAAGAGGAGAGATATGATGGATATAAAGAGAGCGAAAAATGAGATTAAGGATTCGGTGGAGGCATATTTGAAAAAGGATGCTTGTGGAGAATATATGATTCCGGTTATCCGGCAGCGCCCGATTCTTCTGATGGGACCGCCGGGAATCGGAAAGACACAGATTATGGAGCAGGTTGCCAGAGAGTGCGGTATTGGACTGGTAGCGTATACCATTACTCATCATACCAGGCAGAGCGCGATCGGCCTTCCGTTTATCCGGGAGAAGGAATATGGAGGGCAGGTATTTTCCGTGACCGAGTATACCATGAGCGAGATTATTGCATCAGTTTATGAGAAGATAGAGCAGACAGGAATCCGGGAAGGGATTTTATTTATCGACGAGATTAACTGTGTGTCAGAGACATTGGCTCCCGCCATGCTTCAGTTTTTGCAGTGTAAGACCTTCGGCAATCAGAAGATTCCGGAAGGATGGATCATCGTGGCGGCAGGGAATCCGCCGGAATATAATAAGTCTGTCCGTGATTTTGATATTGTGACTTTGGACAGAATTAAAAAAATTGAAGTGGAAGAAAATTATGAGGTCTGGAGGGAGTACGCATACCAGGCGGAAATCCATCCGGCAATTCTTGCTTATCTGGAGCTTCGCAGAGACTATTTTTATCGAATTGAGACGACGGTAGACGGGAAGATGTTCGCAACGGCGCGAGGATGGGAGGACCTCTCCCAGCTCCTTAAGACCTATGATGTGTTGGGAAAGAAGGCGGACCGGGAAGTGGTGCACCAATATATCCAGCACTGGAAGATTGCCAAAGATTTTGCCAATTATCTGGAGCTTTATGAAAAATATAAAAAGGATTATGGCCTGGAGCGGATTCTAGAGGGACAATACGGAGAGGATACACTGGAAAAACTTAAGTATGCTTCTTTTGATGAGAGACTCAGTGTAGTAGGAATGCTGATTGGGAAATTATCAGAGATGTTCAAAGAATGCTATGAGACAGACAAGTATGTAACCAGGCTTTTTGAGTATCTGAAGCAGTATAAATCCTGTGAAAATCTTAAGGATACCGTGGCACAGGCACAGAAAGATTATGAGAAGCTGCGCAGGGCAGAGCAGCTTACGAAGACGGCAGACCGGATTTTCAGAAGGGTGATAGACACGCTGGAGAGATACCTGCTTACTTTGCAGAAGGAACATCTGGAAGGAGAAGAAGCGTTGGAAAGGGTAAGGGAAAAGTTTGCTGAAGAGACGCAGAAGCGGGAGTGCGTGATAGAAAGAACCGGAAATTCTTTGGATTATGCCTTTGACTTTATGGAAGATGCGTTTGGAGATAGTCATGAAATGGTTTCTTTTGTAACGGAATTGAACACAAATTATTATAGTGTCCAATTCCTTAAGGACAATGACTGCGATAAGTATTATAAATATAACAAAGGTCTTCTGTTGGATGAGCAGCATGAAGAGGTGCTGAAACAATTGGATGCGGTGGAAGAAGCCTTGAATACAGCGCTGAAATAATGCGCACTACCCCAGTTGCAGGATCAGTCCTGCGATTGCTGCAATGAGATAAAGGAGTCCGGTGATTTTCAGGTTCTCCCGTTGGTCTTTATTTACCCGGAAAAGAACCACCAGCCCGATTCCGGCATTGGTACAGAGACCGGCAACAACGGAGGCAAAGGAGAGTGCACCATTCAAATAAAGTTCTGTCAGAAGTACAGATGCGCCACAGTTCGGGATGAAACCAATCAATGCGGCAAGGAAAGGCTGTATGAGGCTTCCTTCCAGTAAAAAGGCGGAAAGCGTGTTTAATCCAAGCAGTGCAATCAGGAAATTTAAGATACCGGAAAACACAAAAATATATGCGAAAAGCTTTAGGGTGTGATTGAGCGCCGGCCGCAGAAGCCCGTGATGGTCATGGCAGCCGCAGTGAGTGCAAAGATTTCCGATATCTTTTTTCGTAGAAATTCTGCCCTTCAAGAAGAAGTCGGCAATATATCCGGCGATAATGGCAATGATGATTTTTGTGACAATCAGCGCCAGAATAGAGCTGCCATTTCCCGGATGCCCGATGAGGACCAGGATTGCTTCATCGGAAGTGGCAAGGAATACGGATAGCAGCGTACCCAGAGAGATGACGCCCCCGGCATATAGGTTAGATGCCATGACCGAAAAACCGCATTGAGGGATGCAGCCAAAAAGGGCGCCAACCAGAGGACCTGCCTTATTTATTTTTGCTAAAGTGTTATTGATAAATGCAGTGGAATAGTGCTCCAGGGCTTCCAGAAGCAGAAATGCCACAAATAAAAAGGGAAGCATGCGGAGACTGTCCAGTGTGGTATCAAGCAGAATATCAGTAATGAATTCCATAGAAGACCTTCTTTCTATATAATAAGTATAATGCCGGAGTCGATGGACAAGAGGTTCGTACTGCCCTTGTCCGCTGACGCTAATATTAACAATATATATCAGAAATGTCAAATAAAAAGAAACGACATTTTTTGGGAGAGGTGAATGCTATGTTATATACAATTCCTGACTATTACAGGCAATTTCAGTGTACTGCAGACCGGTGCGAGGATACCTGTTGCGCCGGATGGCAGATTGTAATTGATAATAAATCTCTGCATAAATATAGGAAAGTAAGAGGGAAATTTGGCAGAAGACTCCGGAGGTCTATTCATTGGCGGGGAAAAACCTTTCGGCAGGATAAAGAAAAAAGGTGCGCTTTTTTAGAACCGGATAATTTATGCAGTATGTATACGGAGCTGGGAGCGAAAGGCTTGTGCAGAACATGCAGACTGTACCCTCGGCATGTGGAAGAATTTGAGGGAGTCCGGGAGATTACACTGTCGGTATCCTGCCCGGAGGTAGCAAGGATTTTATTGGGAAAAGAAGAACCGGTATGCTTTCTTACTTATGAAAAAGAAGGAGAGGAAGAGTATGAGGATTACAATCCTTTCCTGTATTCTAAGTTGGCAGACGGGCAAAAAGAGATACTCGGTATCCTGCAGAACCGGAAGATAGAGTTGAAGGAACGGATAGAACTTGTGCTTTCTTTGGCGGAAGACATGGAAAGGTATGTCGAAAAAGACAAATTATTTTCCTGCGATGAAGTATTTGAAAAATATAGGGAAAAATGTGTTTGCGCGGAAATATCTGAGACGGTGGATAGGAAATTTTGCAGGAATCCCAGGAAAGTATTCCGAAAGTTATATACAATGGAATTTCTTCGGGAGGACTGGGAACCACATTTGAGGGAGACAGAGGATATTCTTTACGGGAGCGGCAGAGAAAGTTATAAGAAAACGCAGGAGGAATTTGCAGAGTGGCTGGAAATACATATGCCCCGGTGGCAGGTTCAGTGTGAGCAGCTTTTGGTATATTTTATTGCTACGTATTTCTGTGGGGCGGTATACGACGGTAAAATTTATGCAAAAGCCAGGATGTCGGTGGTGAGTGTGTTCCTGATTTATGAAATGCTGGTGGCAAGATGGTGTAAGAATGAAAGGCAGCTTGACTTTGAAGACGTGGTGGAGATTGTTTATCGGTATTCCAGGGAGGTAGAGCATTCGGATAAGAACCTGGAATTGCTGGAACGGATAGAATACTAAGTGTGCCACCTTGAATTTTTCTTGTATTTGTGTTAAAACAGAGTTACTATTCACAGTCGATTTGAAATCCAATATGGATTCGTCGTGCTTGCACGTAAGAAGGTATATTGGATTCCAAATCAGGACTGTGGAGCAGTCACCCCACCCACATAAGCAGTCTTAGCTCCTTCAGGAGCGGGACTGGAGCATCGAAGATGCGACGAGTGCGCATGTTGGTGGGGTGCTGTGAATTGTAACAAAACAGACCATAGAAGTGAAAGAAGAACAGGAGTGGATTGACAATGACAAAAATAGATATTATTTCAGGATTTCTTGGAGCAGGAAAAACAACATTAATTAAGAAGCTTTTGGCGGAGGCATTTACCGGGGAAAAGGTAGTGCTGATCGAGAATGAATTTGGGGAAATTGGGATTGACGGAGGATTCCTGAAGGAATCCGGCATTGAGATACGGGAGATGAATTCCGGTTGTATCTGCTGCTCTTTGGTGGGGGATTTCGGAACTTCTCTGAAAGAAGTGATTGAAACTTACGCACCGGATCGGATTTTAATCGAACCTTCCGGCGTGGGCAAGTTATCTGATGTTATCAAAGCAGTGGAAGATGTAAAAGATTCCGTGGATATTGTATTGAACAGTTACACAACAGTGGTGGATGTAAATAAGTGCAAGATGTACCTGCATAATTTTGGAGAATTTTACAGTAACCAGGTGGAATCCGCCGGAGCAATTATTTTAAGCCGTACCGATGTGGCGAAGGAGAATAAGGTAGAAGAGGCGGTGAAGCTGCTCCGCAGTATGAACGAGAAGGCGGCAATTATCACGACGCCGGTTGCGCAGCTGGATGGAAAGAAGCTGCTGGAGACGATGGAACATGTAGAATCGCTGGAGGAAGAGATGCTGCATGATCACCATCATGGACATGAACATGAGCATCATCACGAGCATGAGCATCATCACGAGCATGAGCATCATCACGAGCATGAGCATCATCACGAGCATGAGCATCATCATGAGCATGAACACCATCATGAGCATGGCGAGGACTGTGGATGTGGCTGCCATGAACATCATCATGAGCATGGACATCACCATGAACACGGACATCATCACGCAGACGAGGTGTTCACAAGCTGGGGCAGGGAGACAGTGAAGAAATACAACCGGGAAGAACTAAAGGTGAAGCTGGACGCTTTGGAGTCAGAAGAATTTTACGGGACAGTACTCCGTGCGAAGGGAATGGTTGCCGGAGATGACGGGCAGTGGATTTATTTTGACATGGTTCCGGGTGAGAAAGAGGTAAGGACAGGAGAGGCAGAATATACGGGAAGAATCTGTGTAATCGGCTCTAAGCTTAAAGAGAGCGCACTGGAAGAGCTGTTTGGTCTGTAAATTGTTTTTAAGTAGGATAGAAAATATACCGGAGGTGGAGAAGCTATGCAGATGGTGGAAAATGCACGGGTAGTAGTGTATCTGATTACAGGGTTTCTGGAGAGCGGTAAGACGCAGTTTTTAACACAGACACTCAGTCAGGAATACTTTGAAATAGAGGGAACTACGGTGTTGATTCTCTGCGAAGAGGGAATAGAAGAATATGATGAAGAACTTTTAAAGGCGAAAAATACGGTACTGCTGACGGTGGAGGATCCGGAAGAACTGACACTGGAGTGGCTGCAGGGAATTGATCTCCTTTATCATCCGGAAAGGGTGATTATCGAGTGCAACGGCATGTATCCGGTCAGTAAAATGGAAGAGCTGGAAGCGCCTGAAGGCTGGGGGCTGGTTCAGGAGATTACGACAGTAGACGCAAGCACATTTGATATGTATATTGCGAATATGAAGCCGTTGTTTGTGGAGATGGTCCGCAATGCGGAACTGGTAGTTTTTAACCGCTGCAGGAAGGATATGCCTCTGGCCGCTTACCGAAGGAATGTGAAGGTGGTAAATCAGAGCGCCGAAATTATTTTTGAGAATGAAGACGGTGAAATTGACAATATTTTTGATGAACAGATGCCTTATGATCTGGAGGCTCCGGTGGTGAGAATCGAAGATATAGATTATGGGATCTGGTATGTGGATATGATTGACCATCCGGATCGTTACAAAGGGAAAACTGTAGAATTTCAAGGAAAAATTCTAAAGCCAAGGGGATTTCCGGAGGATGAATTTATTGTAGGAAGAAAGGCAATGACCTGCTGTGCAGATGATGTTACATTTTTGGGCTATGTATGTAAGAGCAGGTATGCACAGAAGTTGAAAGCCGGACAGTGGATTCAGATTCGCGGCAAGGTAGGGTTTGAATTTAAGCGTGCTTACCGCGGCAAGGGTCCGGTGATACAGGTAGAGCACGGCAAGGGTATACCGGCGCTTTCGGATGAATTAGTATATTTTAACTAGGAGGCTCGTATATGAGTATATTTTGGGGTGTGATGATACCCTTTGTGGGAACCGTTCTGGGAGCGGCGTGTGTATTTTTGCTTAAAAATGAAATCCGTCCGCTGATACAGAAGGTTTTGCTGGGGTTTGCCTCCGGAGTCATGGTGGCGGCATCTGTGTGGTCTCTTTTGATTCCGGCCATGGAAATGTCTGAATCCATGGGCAGATTTGCCTTTGTACCGGCAGCAGTCGGACTTATGGTAGGTATTGCATTTTTATTACTTTTGGATGTTGCTGTTCCGCATCTGCATATGGATCACAAGGAACCGGAAGGGCCGAAGAGGGGATGGAGCCGTTCGGTTATGCTGGTGCTGGCAGTGACGCTCCATAACATTCCGGAAGGTATGGCAGTGGGCGTAGTATTTGCAGGGATGATGGCGGACAGTGCGGAAATTACCTTAGCGGGAGCGTTCGCCCTATCAATCGGTATTGCGATTCAGAATTTCCCGGAAGGCGCTATTATTTCCATGCCGCTGCGAAGTGAAGATAACATGAGTAAAGAAAAAGCCTTTCTTTATGGGGCGGCATCGGGATTTGTAGAACCGGTGGCGGCAGGAATCACGATTCTGTTAAGTGAAGTGATGACTCCGATTCTTCCTTACCTTCTGGCATTTGCAGCAGGCGCCATGCTGTACGTGGTTGTGGAGGAATTGATACCGGAAGCCAGTGAAGGAGAGCATAGTAATATCGGTACGATAGGGTTTGCAGCAGGATTTGTGTTGATGATGGTGCTGGATGTGGCGCTGGGATAGAAAAGGAAGCTTTTAGCTTCCTTTTCTTGTTTTGGTGAACGGATACGTTTTGTTGTACTAATAATGAAAAATGTATTTACATAATTATTATGATATGATATTATGTCTACATATCGGCGGGCAGGTTTCTTCCTGCCCGCAGGAATCTAGGCCGTAAGGCATCTCATTTTCGGAACTTCAGATCGAAGAAATGACCCGATAATGAACAAAATTATAACGATACCAAGGAGGAAAATTTATGGGCAAACAGATTACGATGCAAGAAATTTTAGGGAAAGAGAAGACACGGGAGGAGGTGCTGTG
>CABIYE010000021.1 GCA_902362865.1 Clostridiaceae bacterium | reverse complement strand
CTTTCCGAAGAAATCAATCAAAAGTGCTTCGTTCGACTTGCATGTGTTAAGCACGCCGCCAGCGTTCATCCTGAGCCAGGATCAAACTCTCGCATAAAAAGCTTAGGTCTGGTCTTTCACAGACCTTACCGTTTATGCGCTCCGCAGTTCTTGATTTGGTTTTTTCAAATCTTAGAACTGTCGGAGCAACACCTTTTATCCAAAGCCACACCTTTGCGCGGCTTTTTCTCAAGTTCAATTCCGTTCAGGAAAACTACTAGCTTTCCTATCCCGTTATTACTGTTTCTAGGTCGCATCCTCATGGATGCTTGTTCTCTGAATTTTCTCTTTTTAGAATTTTCAGGGTCGTTGTCTATTGTTCAGTTATCAAGGTTCCGTTTTGCTGTCTCACTGAGTCAGCTCAAACATAATATCATATTTTACATAGGCTTGTCAACAGTTTTTTTAAACTTTTTTAACTTTTTTTCAAACCTCTATATGATGGTGTCTTATTATAGAAGAAACTACTATATCTTCCATAAAGAAGTCACCTTACAAGGCAAATAAAAAACTACTGAAAATTTTCAGCAGTTCTTGCCTTAACGGAGAAAGAGGGATTTGAACCCTCGCGCCGGTCACCCGACCTACACCCTTAGCAGGGGCGCCTCTTCAGCCTCTTGAGTATTTCTCCAGCGAAGGTTATTATACTAAACCCTTCGCCAATTGTCAATGAATTTTTTCAATGTTTTACTGTAACAGTTCAGCCATGCACAAAATCACAAAAATCTAAGCTAAAACTTGTTTGAAAATGAAGATTCTTTGTGCACTTTGTATATAACTAAACTGCTGCGTTTTACTTGTATTGATGACAGTTCTTTTCAATAACCTCTTCAATCCTTCTTTTTACCTCTGCCGCAATCTCCGTTGTTTTCATATCTTTATACTCTTCATATAACATAGGCTTCAAAAAGTGTACCTGTACAGTTACCGGACTTATTGTATTAGTATCAAATGGCTTGAAAGAATCTATCAATGCTACCGGCACAATCGGGCATTTTGCTTTTGTCGCTGCTTTAAAGCTTCCTCCTTTAAAATTTCCAGGATGATTTCCATTTTTAGAACGTGTCCCTTCTGCAAAAATAATATAATTTCTTCCATTTTTCACTTCATTCGTAACATTTACAATAACCTGCATTGCCTGGCGTACGTCTTCTCTATCAATCATATATGCTTTCATACATGAAAATACTTGTTTCAAAAACTGAATATTTTCCACTTCTTTTTTTGCCACAACAGAAAATGGCCTCGGACATGCGTCCATGATTGCCAGTACATCATAAAGTCCCTGATGATTTGGAAAAAATATAAAACCATCTTTTGAGGGGATATTTTCCTGTCCATGTACATCTATTGTAACATTTCCGCCTTTATTTGCCCTACGTGTAATAAAGCGAAGCATTTTATAATGTTCTTCTTCTGTATATTTATCCACATGGTTTGCATGATAACATAATTTTATCCACATAATGGGGACAAGCAGTATATTACGAAAAACCATCATTAGTATTCTTTTCATTGTCTCTGGTACTCCTTAATTGCAGTTTCATAAAGATTATTTCCTTCGCAGTCTATTACTACAATAACCGGAAAATCTTCTACTTTTAACCGCCTGATTGCTTCTGTGCCTAAATCATCATAAGCAATTACTTCTGATTCTTTGATGCATTTAGACAATAATGCTCCTGCCCCTCCTATTGCCGCAAAATATACACTCCCATTTCTGATAATTGCATCCACTACTGCCTGATTTCGCTTTCCTTTCCCAATCATAGCTCCAAGTCCCATATCAAGAAGTTCTGGAGCGTATTTATCCATCCGGCTTGCAGTAGTAGGACCTGCCGATCCGATTGGTCTGCCTTCTCGCGCAGGTGATGGACCCATATAATAAATTACTTCATTTTCAATATTAAGAGGTAACTGTTCTCCTCTATGAATAGTTTCATCCATCCTTTTGTGCGCTGCATCACGAGCGGTATAAATAGTTCCTGTAATATATACATAATCCCCGGACTGCAGCTTCTTTGCCTCTTCTTTAGTAATTGGTGCCTGAATATGTCGTTCCATCTTCTATACCTCCCTGCTGATATGCCTGTTTACATGACAACATATATTCACCCCTACCGGAAGCCCTGCAATATGGGTTGGGTAAGTATTTATATTTACAGCAAGAGCTGTTGTTGTACCTCCTAACCCTCCTGGCCCTATTCCAAGACAATTGATATTTTCCAACATCTCATCTTCAAGATTTTTTACCCATTCAATATCAGAATGGCTTCCTACTTCTCTGGTCAAAGCTTCTTTTGCCATGAGCGCACATTTTTCAAATGTCCCGCCTATTCCTACGCCTATAACCATCGGAGGACATGCATTGGGTCCTGCATCTTTCACTGCCGTAAGAATTGCATTCTTCACACCTTCTATTCCATCTGCAGGCTTCAACATAAATACCCGGCTCATATTCTCACTGCCGAACCCTTTTGGAGCAACTTTAATTTTCACTTTATCTCCCGGAACTATATTGTAATGAATAACTGCAGGTGTATTATCTTTCGTATTTTCACGTAAAATAGGATCCTTTACTACAGATTTTCTCAAGAATCCTTCCACATATCCCTGACGGACTCCCTCATTTACTGCGTCTGTTAAATTTCCTCCTTCAAAGTGAATTTCCTGTCCCACTTCTAGAAAAACAACAGCCATTCCTGTATCCTGGCAAATTGGAATCATATCTTCTGCCGCTATTTTAAGATTATCCTGAAGCTGATTTAAAATCTGTTTTCCAAGGGGAGCTTTTTCATTATTAACAGCATTTTTCATTGCTATATCCATATCTTTTGACAGATAATGATTTACTTCTATACACATTTCTTTAATATTCTTTGTGATTACCTTTACATCTACTGTACGCATCTCTTTCCTCCAAAATTATGAATAGGATATTTCTGCCATATTTCTAAGTATAATAGGTAAATCTATCTATGTCAAAGTTCACTGCAATATTTTTTACTTTTCAATCTTTCTTTATTGATATAAAATGTTGTTATAAATAAAAATCATTTGATAAAGGAGGTCTGTTTATGACTACAGCAATAGACATGGATCAGCTTCGGAAAGACGCCGTAGAAATATTCAACGCCGGCTTTGCCTGTTCCGAATCTGTCATCTATGCCATTAGAAAAAACTTTGAAATTGATTTATCCGACGATGCAATCGCGATGAGTTCCGGATTTCCCTGGGGGCTCGGCGGCGGCGGATGCATCTGTGGAGCATTAGCGGGCGGAACCATGTGCCTTGGGTATTTTTTCGGAAGAAAAACACCCGGCGATCCCAAAATTACAAAATGCTTTCAGCTCACTAATGAATTGCACGATTATTTTAAAGAAACCTGCGGTGCTACATGCTGTCGCGTCCTTACCAGAGGAAAAGAAAAAAATTCACCGGAAAGGAAAGCACAATGTACACAATTTGTTTCTGATACAGTTACAAAAGTAGCTGAAATTATTATTCGTGAATTAAACAACGAAACTGCATAATTTCGTGTCACATTTTATTTCTGCGCATAAATTAATACATAAAATAAATTAGGAGCGCAGTATATGCAAAACAATCTTTCCTTAACATCTGATGCTTATGCATCCATAAAAGGAAGTTCTGCCTATCCCAATATACAAGGAGAGGTACATTTTTATGGTGTACATGGCGGAACTATTGTAACTGTCCATATTACCGGTCTTCCGGAAAATAGTTCCGGCAATTTTTATGGTTTTCATATCCATGAAGGCAGAAGCTGTACCGGTAATACTGCCGATCCTTTTAAAGATGCGGGAGGGCACTACAATCCGGAAAAGAAACCGCATCCTTATCATGTCGGTGATATGCCTGTACTTATGGGAAATAAAGGAATGGTATGGTGCGAATTCTACACAGATAGATTCTTCCCGGAAGACATCATTGGAAGAACAGTTATCATTCATGATATGCCTGATGATTTCAGAAGCCAGCCTTCCGGAGATTCCGGCACAAAAATAGGCTGTGGTGTTATAAAATAAAAAAATGCAGGATATAATTCATAATTATTCTTTTTCTGAATTATATCCTGCATTTTACTTTTTTTATTTATTTTTCTGATTCTTTAGAAACTTCTTCGTTACTTTCATCTTCATCGCCTTTTCTTACCTTTGCAATGCTCGCAACCGTAACTTCATTAGTCAGATTTATAAGCTTCACACCAGAAGTTACACGTCCTAATGTAGAAATATCTGCACATTTCATTCTTATAACGATTCCCTCTGTATTGATAATCATAATCTCATTATCATTATCCACAGCCTTAATACCAACTACGTTGCCTGTTTTTTCTGTAATCTTGTAACATTTTACACCCTTACCGCCTCGGTTCTGTCTGCCAAATTCTCCCATAAGAGTACGTTTTCCCATACCTTTTTCGGATACGATCAGCAAATGACTTCCCTGAGAATCAAGCTGCATGCCAATTACTTCGTCTCTGTCACCCAGATTCATGCCTCGCACTCCCATAGATGTCCTTCCTGTAGAACGAACATCTTTTTCGCTAAATCGGATGCAAAGACCATATTTTGTAACCATAATAATATCTCTGTTATTATCTGTATATTTTACTTCTATCAGTTCGTCCTCTTCTCTGAGAGTAATCGCTGCAAGGCCGGTTTTACGTACATTGGAAAAATCTGTAATAGGAGTCTTTTTCACAAGTCCCCTTCGGGTAGCCATGAAAAGATATTCCCCTTCTCTATATTCATCAATTGGTATTACCGCTGTAATCTTCTCCCCCGGCTGAAGCTGAAGAAGATTTATAATAGCTGTTCCTCTGGACGTTCTGCCTGCCTCCGGTATTTCATACGCCTTCATCCGGTATACCCGTCCTGTATTTGTAAAGAACATAATATAGTGATGAGAATGGGTCATAAATAATTCTTCTACATAATCTTCTTCCAGAGTCTGAATTCCCTTAATACCTTTACCTCCCCGGTGCTGTGCTTTAAAAGTATCATGAGACATCCTTTTTACATATCCCAACTTCGTCATAGTAATAACGACATCCTGTTTTGGAATCAAATCTTCTGTAGAAATATCAAATTCATCAAATCCGATTGATGTTTTCCTTTCATCTCCATACTTATTTTTAATTACAAGAATCTCTTCTTTAATTACGCCCAAAAGCAGCTTTCTATCTGCCAGAATTGCTTTCAATTCACCAATCCTCTTCATTAATTCCGCATATTCTGCTTCCAGCTTCTCTCTTTCCAGACCCGTAAGTGCACGCAGACGCATATCTACAATTGCCTGAGCCTGTACCTCAGATAAATCAAAACGCTCCATCAATTCTGATTTTGCTGTCTGTACATTTGCAGAACCTCTGATAATTTTAATTACTTCATCGATATTATCAAGGGCTATTAATAATCCCTGTAAAATATGGGCACGCTCTTCTGCTTTATTTAATTCATACTTCGTCCTTCTCGTTACTACCTCTTCCTGATGATTCAGGTAGTGATGCAGCATCTCAAGGATATTCATGACTTTCGGCTCATTTCCTACCAGAGCAAGCATAATAACACCAAAAGTATCTTGAAGCTGTGTATGCTTATAAAGCTGATTGAGCAGAACATTTGGATTAACATCCCTTCGGAGTTCAATACAGATTCTCATACCTTCACGGCTTGACTGATCGCTCAATTCCGTAATTCCATCAATCTTCTTATCTCTTACCAGTTCGGCAATCTTTTCAATGAGCCGTGCTTTATTTACCATAAAAGGAAGTTCCGTTACAATAATCCTGCTCTTACCATTTGGCATGGATTCTATATCAGTTACTGCACGTACTCTTATTTTTCCACGTCCTGTACGATAAGCTTCTTCGATACCTTTTTTACCGAGTATCACAGCTCCTGTCGGAAAATCCGGACCTTTGATAATCTCCAGAATATCTTCCATAGTCGTCTCGCCATTTTCATCAATCTGATCGTCTATAATTTTAACCACTGCATCAATAACTTCCTTCAGATTATGCGGCGGAATATTCGTAGCCATACCTACAGCAATACCCGAAGTTCCATTTACCAGAAGATTCGGAAAACGTGCCGGAAGAACAACCGGCTCTTTCTCTGTCTCATCAAAGTTTGGTGCGAAATCCACTGTATCTTTGTTAATGTCCGCCGTAAGCTCCATGGAAATCTTACTCAGCCGTGCCTCTGTATATCGCATAGCAGCCGCACCGTCCCCGTCCACAGAGCCAAAATTTCCATGTCCATCCACTAAAGGATATCTGGTAGACCATTCCTGCGCCATATTTACAAGAGCTCCATAAATAGAACTGTCTCCATGAGGATGATATTTACCCATAGTATCTCCAACAATACGCGCACATTTCCTGTGCGGTTTATCAGGACCATTATTCAGCTCTATCATAGAATATAAAATTCTTCTCTGAACCGGCTTTAAACCATCTCTTACATCCGGCAGTGCACGGGAAGCAATGACACTCATAGCATAGTCGATATAAGAAGTTTCCATTGTTTTCTTCAGATCCACTTCGTGGACTTTATCAAAAATATTATCTTCCATACTTTCTTACTTCCTCCTATACATCCAGATTCTTAACATATTTCGCATTTTCTTCAATAAATTCACGTCTTGGCTCTACCTTATCTCCCATTAAAGTAGTAAATGTAAGATCAAGCTCAGAAGTTGTCTCATCATCCATCGTTACACGCAGAAGAATCCGATGTTCCGGATCCATCGTCGTATCCCAAAGCTGCTCTGCATCCATCTCTCCAAGACCTTTATAGCGCTGAATCTTATTATTACTGTCTCTTCCTACTTCCTGAAGGATACTATCCAATTCGTCATCACTATAGGCGTACCATACTTTCTTATTCTTTTCCAGCTTATAGAGTGGAGGCTGTGCCAGATACACATATCCTTGTTTAATTAATTCCGGCATGAAGCGATATAAAAATGTAAGTAACAATGTACTGATATGTGCTCCGTCAACGTCCGCATCTGTCATAATAATAATTTTATGATACCTTAATTTTGAAATATCAAAATCATCATGAATCCCTGTTCCAAATGCAGTAATCATGGCTTTTATTTCTGCATTTGCGTAAATTTTATCTAATCTTGCTTTTTCTACATTCAAAATCTTTCCACGCAGCGGAAGGATTGCCTGTGTTGCTCTGTCCCTCGCTGTCTTTGCAGACCCACCTGCAGAATCTCCCTCAACAATGTATATCTCACATTTACTTGGATCTTTATCAGAACAGTCTGCAAGTTTTCCGGGAAGTGACATTCCATCCAGTGCTGATTTTCTTCTTGTCAGATCTCTTGCCTTTCTCGCAGCTTCTCTTGCCCGCTGCGCAAGTACTGATTTTTCAACTGTCATCTTAGCAACTGCCGGATTCTGCTCCAGATAAATTTCAAGCTGTCTGCTTACAACACTATCCACAGCTCCTCTTGCTTCACTATTCCCAAGTTTCTGTTTCGTCTGTCCTTCAAACTGAGGCTCTTCTATTTTCACACTGACAATCGCCGTAAGACCTTCCCGGATATCTTCACCGGAAAGATTTGGCTCACTGTCTTTTAGTAATTTATTTTTTCTTGCATAGTCATTAAAAGTCTTGGTCAATGCATTCCGGAAACCTACAATATGAGTTCCTCCTTCCGGAGTTGTAATATTATTTACGAAGCCATAAGTATTATCACTATAAGAATCATTGTGCTGCATCGCTACTTCTACCTGTACGTTATTCACTGTTCCTTCACAGTAAATAACATCTTCATAGAGAGCTGACTTACTCTTATTCAGATAGGTTACAAATTCCTTGATTCCTCCCTCATAATGGAAAGTTTTTTCTTTCACCCCATCTTCTTCTCTTTCATCCCTTAAGATGATTTTCAGTCCTCTGGTAAGAAATGCCATCTCCCGGAAACGCTGTTTCAATACATCATAATCAAAGACCGTTTCTTCAAATATCGTGCCATCCGGCATAAATGTAACCTTTGTCCCGGTCTTTCCCTCTTCACATTGTCCGACAATCTCTAATTTCTGAACGACTTTTCCACGCTCGTATCTCTGTTTATATACCTTTCCCTCATTACATATTTCTACTTCCAGCCAATCAGACAATGCGTTGACGACAGATGCACCTACACCATGAAGCCCGCCGGATACTTTATATCCCCCTCCTCCGAATTTTCCTCCCGCGTGAAGGACGGTAAATACAACTTCGACGGCAGGAAGACCTGATTTATGGTTAATTCCAACGGGAATCCCACGTCCATTATCGACTACAGTTACTGAATTGTCTTTATTTATTGTTATTACAATCGTATCACAGAATCCTGCAAGTGCTTCATCCACTGAATTATCTACAATCTCATAGACCAGATGATGGAGTCCCCGCGATGAAGTACTTCCAATATACATACCCGGCCGCTTTCTTACAGCTTCCAAACCTTCCAGAATCTGAATCTCGTCCGCACCATACTCATGTTGTACCTTCTCTGTACTCATATTCTCCTCCTAATTTTCTTTTACTACCTGTCCTTCCCGGACATGGAATATTTTGTTTATAGAAAATCTGTGATTTACAAACTCATCCACGCCTGTACAGGTAATCAAAGTTTGTATATCATTAATGCTGTCTAATAAATAGTTTTGCCTGTGTTTATCAAGTTCAGACAATACATCATCAAGTAAAAGAATCGGTTTATCCTTCGTTGCTCTTTTTACTAACTCTATCTCTGAAAGCTTTAAAGAAAGTGCTGCCGTCCTCTGCTGTCCCTGAGAACCAAATTTCCGGATATCTATATCCTCATTCAAAAAACAAATATCATCTCTGTGAGGACCGACGGATGTGCTTCTCATTCTAATATCTCTTTCTCTGCTCTTCTTCAACGCCTGCTCCAGCGCATAAATACCGATAGACGGCTCATACAATAGTTTTATCTTTTCTCTGCCTCCGGTAATTTTTTTATGTACTATAGAAATTATTTCATTTACTTGTTCTATAAATTTCTTTCTTCTTTCTATTATTTTAGTACCATATTCAATTAATTGTAAATCCCATATATCTAAAGTACCCAAAAGGTCTTCCTGATTACCAATATCTTTTAATAAATGATTTCTTTGATTTACAATACGATTATAATTAGCAAGATTTTTGAGATATACCTTATCAAGCTGTGATAATTCCAAATCCAGAAATCTTCTTCTTTCAGAAGGACCATTTTTTATAATATTCAGATCCTCCGGAGAAAAAAATACAATATTCACAATTCCGAACAATTCACTTGCTTTTTTGATTGGTATTTTATTAATAGCAATACCTTTCGGACTATTTTTTTTCAGATGCATATCAATCTGATAAGTAGTTCCATTTCTGTCGATGATTGCTTCTATATGTGATTCTTCTTCCCCAAATCGAATCATATCTCTGTCCTTAGTCCCACGATGAGACTTTGTAGTACCACACATATAAACAGATTCCAGGATATTTGTCTTTCCCTGGGCATTATCGCCATAGAAAATATTGGTTGATGGATCAAAATCCAAAGTCAATAAATCATAATTTCTGAAATTCTTCAATTTTAAAGACTTAATCTTCAATTTTTATCTCTTCCCCATCATAAGATACGATATCTCCGCCATATAATTTTTTTCCACGACGAGTTTCCGTAACTCCATTCACCTTTACCATTCCATCCTGAATTACTTCTTTTGCCTCTACTCCTGATTCTACAAGACCACACGCTTTTAAAGCCTGTCCAAGTTTGATAAATTCTTCTCTCAATTTTATAGTTTCCATCTGTTCTCCTATATTGCATTAAAATTAACCGGTAAAATTAAATAAATATAATTTTCATCTTCATCCTTAATAAAGCATGGAGCTTTTGCATTCATCAAATAAAGATCTACTTCTTCGTCATCAATAACACGGAGCGCATCAATCAAAAATTTGGGATTGAATCCTATCATTAAATCTTTTCCCTCTTTATTTATCACAATATCTTCGTTCATGGAGCCAAGCTGTGATTTAATTTTTAACTCCATAATTTCATCGCCTATATTAATGATAATCGGTTTTTTATCTCCTTCTTTTACCAAAAGAGTTGCTCTATCGATACAATTTAACAATTCTTTTTTATTTATCTTAACCTTCGTCTCATAGTCATTGGAAAGCATCTGATCAATTTTAAAATATTCTCCCTCAATTAATCTGGATACGACTACCGTCCTGTCGAATTCAAACACAATATGATTATTTGTAAAGTACATACATACTTCACTTTCTGCTTCTCCTGAAAGAATCTTGCTTACTTCCATAAGCGTTTTACCCGGGACTACAATTTTTTTGTCAGAATATTGCTGTTTTAATTCAATCTTACGAATAGAAAGTCTGTGTCCATCTAAAGAAACAACTCTCAAAATGTTATCATGAATTTCAAACAATTCACCAGTCATTAATTTATTACTTTCATTATCCGCTATGGAAAATATTGTCTGTCTTATTACTTCTTTTAATGTGAATTGTGATACTACTATAGTTTCGTTTTTTTCTATAATAGGCAGATAAGCAAAATCTTCTCCTGATTTACCTGAGATATTAAATTTAGCCTTTTCGCAGGTAATTGTTGTCTGAAGATTTTCATCAGTTTCTATTATAACATCATTATCCGGTAGTTTTCTTACGATTTCTGAAAATATTTTTGCATCTATGGCAATCATACCGTGTTTGATAATTTCTCCTTCTATTTCTGTCTGAATTCCTAATTCCATGTCGTTAGAAGTGAGCTTTATCACATCCATATTCGCGTCAATTAGTATACATTCCAGAATAGGCATAGTTGTTTTAGAAGGAACTGCCTTGGAAACAATATTTACACCTTTTACAAGATTCGATTTACTGCAAACAATTTTCATCTGTGTATAACTCCTTTCACACGCTGTGTTATATATATAAATATAAAAAATTCCGTCTTAGTAGTAGTAGGGGATGTGAATTCGTGGATAACCCCTCTGAACCCGCTAAATAAGGGAGGTTTCGGTTCTGAAAAGTATGTGGAAATGAAGAGAAAATTATGTGAGTGGATTGGGGAAAAAATTTGTCGTTTTTTGAAGAAATGTGTTTTCCACAATTATCCACAATCTAATCACAAGTTGTCCACATAGTTTTGAACATTTAAACAGGATTGATTTTTTTCTTTATTATATCGACGGTATTGTTTAATGTTTCATCTTTTTTTATTTCCGAAGCAATTTTATTAACGCCGTGATTAATAGTAGAGTGATCTTTTCCTCCCAGCATCAGACCAATAGACTTCAAAGGAGTATCGGTCATTGTGCGGCACAAATACATAAAAATTTGTCTTGGAAGAGCAATTTCTGCATTTTTTTTCTTACTCTTCAAGTCAGCAATGGAAACTCCGAAATGTTCAGAAACAATATCCAAGATTAATTCAGGAGTTACCGCTCTGTTATTTTCAGAAGAAATAATATCCTTCAGGGCTTCAGCAGCCAATGATATATTAATTTCTTTCTTATATTGCTCCAGCTTATAAAGAGCAATCAATTTATTAAGGGAGCCTTCCAGCTCACGAATATTTGTCTTAACATTCGAAGCGATGTATTGAAGTACATCATTGGGAATGTTATATTTCTCCAGATGATCTAATTCTATCTTTTTCTGCAGGATTGCCATCCTTGTTTCGTAATCAGGAGAAGAAATATCAGCAATAAGCCCCCATTCAAATCTGGTCCGAAGCCTTGCCTCCAGAGTCTCAATGTCTTTGGGAGGGCGGTCGCTTGAGATGATGATCTGCTTTCCTAAAGTATGCAGATGGTTAAAAGTATGGAAGAATTCTTCTTGCGTACTTTCTTTTCCAATCAGAAATTGGATATCATCAATAAGCAGGACGTCTATATTCCGGTATTTGTCACGGAAATCTGCCATGGATGTCTCTTTGCTGTTTTTCAGTGAAGCAATCAGTTCATTGGTAAAGGATTCGCTGGTTGCATATAAAACCTTTTTTTTCGGATTAATATCTAAAATATAATGCGCAATGGAGTGCATCAAATGTGTCTTTCCAAGTCCTACCCCTCCGTACAGGAATAGTGGATTATATACTTCTCCAGGAGATTCAGCTACTGCTACCGATGCAGCATGTGCAAAATTATTATTATTACCTACTACGAATGTATCGAAAGTATATTTTGGATTGAGTCCCGCTTTCTCGGCGGCAGATTTTGTTTTCTTTTTTTCTGCTGGTTTTGAAGATGTTTCGTCTATATCTCCCAGTCTGTCATCATCTTCCGCAATAAAAATAATATCAAATTCTGTTCCTGTTATTTCTGCGATAGCAACTTTAAGATGAAGCATATATTTTTTTTCTATGTAGTCAATACTTGCATTCATATTAAC
The DNA here is from genome assembly GCA_902362865.1 of Clostridiaceae bacterium. Classification (GTDB taxonomy): domain Bacteria; phylum Bacillota; class Clostridia; order Lachnospirales; family Lachnospiraceae; genus Claveliimonas; species Claveliimonas acetigenes. The sequence continues at coordinate 40,377 of CABIYE010000021.1, read as the reverse complement.
AAGAATATAGACAGTATTGTCTACAACCTTGTATACTTTTAAAGGTTTAATCCATGTTGTGAATGAAACATTGGATAAATCAAGTTCCACACGCAGATGTTCAATTATCTCCATCCATTTTTCTTCAACAATGTTCATAATTATTTTAGCTCCTGAATTGTATTGCATTTTGTTGGTATGCGTATTCTATTTTATTTTACATCAAAATAAATATTTAAGCAATGAAAAAAGAATGTGGATAACTTGTGAAAGAAGTAAAATAAGTAAAATATAGGAAAAAAGAAATGAAAAAAAACATAAAAAAGTAAGTTATCCACATGTTTTGATAAAGATATCCACAAAATGTTGATAAGTGTGTATAAGTGAAAAAGAAAAAATTAAGGAAATCCTTATATTTGCTTGACGTTTGGGCTTTTTTTTAATATAATTAGATGCGATGTCTTAAAGAGAAAAAGGGGACAAACCCATGTAAAATATAAGGGAGGTGGATTATCAATGAAAATGACATTCCAGCCAAAAAAGAGACAGAGATCTAAGGTTCATGGTTTCAGAGCAAGAATGAGAACAGCAGGTGGAAGAAAAGTGCTTGCAAGAAGAAGAGCAAAAGGAAGAAAACAATTATCAGCGTAGGCCGCATATATGTGGCCTTTTCTTCTATGAAAATCAGGGGAAAAAGTGATGAGATTTTCCGAATCTTTAAAAAAAAATAGTGACTTTCAGACAGTTTATAAAAAAGGAAATTCCAATGCGAACAAATATCTGGTAATGTATATAATGAAGAATGGAATTGGAAAGAACAGACTGGGAATTTCCGTAAGTAAAAAAGTAGGGAACAGCATAGTCAGACATAGACTGACTCGATTAATACGTGAAAGCTATCGGCTGCAAGAAGAAAAGTTTCCATGTGGATTAGACATTGTAATTATAGCAAGAAGTTCGGCAAAAGGGAAAAGCTATAAAGAGATAGAAAGTGCGCTTCTCCACCTGGGACGGCTTCATAAAATTATAAATGAATAAGATGGAGTGAAGGCTGATGAAAAGGGTATTGATAGGTTTCATAAGATTTTATCAGAAATATTTGTCAGGTGCGAAAGGATATTCTTCCTGCAAATATTATCCTACATGTTCCAGATATGCTATAGAGGCAATAGAAAAGCACGGGGCTTTTAAAGGAGGGATTCTTGCTGTATGGAGAATCCTGCGCTGTAATCCTTTTTCAAAAGGAGGGTATGACCCCGTTCCGTAATTTTATGAAACTTTATTAGATGCAATTGGAGGAATTAAAGAGATGGGTATATTATTAGCCGCAGAAAGAGCGACTACGGCAAGCTGGCCGATTGTAGGACAGATTGCGTGGTTACTGGGTAAAGTGATGAACTTTATCTATACGACATTAGACAATTTATTGCCGACAGACAATGGTCTGATAGGATGGTCAATTATTATATATACGATTTTTGTGTATACATTAATGATTCCACTTACTGTTAAACAGCAGAAAACATCGAAGATGACTTCTGTAATGAATCCTGAAATACAGGCGATCCAAAAGAAGTATAAGAATAAAAAAGATCAGGCCTCTATGGTGAAGCAGCAGGAGGAAATTCAACAAGTATACGATAAATATGGAACTTCTACAATGAGCGGATGTCTTCCATTACTGATACAGATGCCGTTACTTCTTGCTTTGTATCCGGTTATTTATGATATGGAAACTTATGTACCTGCTATTAAAAATGCAGGAGCAGAAGTACAAAAATTCCTGACAATACCAAATATGTCCATGTCACCCTGGGAAATTATTAAAGTAAGAGATACATTTGACATGGCGCCGTGGCTTATCGTTATCAGTTGTATTGCACTTCCGGTTCTTTCCGGTCTTACACAGTTTATAAGTATGAAGTTATCACAGTCAGCGTCAGGTCAGTTGGATAAAGATAATCCGATGGCAGGAACTATGAATACGATGAATCTGACAATGCCTATTTTTTCTGTATTTATGGTATTTACATTTTCATCAGGTATTGGTGTATACTGGGTTATAAGCGCGGTTGTACGTTGTGTGCAGCAGATATTTATTAATAAGCATCTGAGTAAAATTTCAGTAGAAGATTTGATCGAAAAAAACAGAGAAAAAGCTGCTAAGAAGCAAAGAAAACGTGGAGAAAAGGCTGAGAAGATCAATGAAATGGCACAGACGAATACAAGAAGTATTAAGAATACAGCAAAACAGTCCACAATAGCAGATGAAAAAAGGGAAGAAAAAGTAAGAGAAGCAGCCGAAAAGGCTATGAATGCGAAAGAAGGAAGTTTAGCTTCTAAAGCCAGCATGGTGAAGAAGTTTAATGAAAACAATAAGCGATAATAGATATGGAGGTAGTTTTAAATGGAAGAAATTACAGTATCTGCAAAAACATTAGATGATGCTATTACAGAAGCGTTGATTCAATTAGGAGTGACAAGCGACAAGTTAGACTATGATGTAATAGAAAAAGGAAGTTCCGGATTTCTTGGCATCGGAGCAAAACAGGCAGTAATCAAAGCGAGAAGAAAAGTTGAAGAAGAGCCTGTGAAAGAAGAAGTAAGAGAAGAAATAAAGAAAGAAACAAAAAAAGAAACAAAGAAAGAATTTAAGAAAGAAAATAAAAAAGATAATAGAAAAGATTTCAAAAAGGAGCCAAAGGCAAAGGAAGAGCCAAAAGCAGAACCCAGGAAAGAACCAAGAAAAGAAGCAGAACTCGCAAAGGTTGAGGATGCTACAATAAAAGCCTGTGAAGAATTTCTTCATAATGTATTAGATACGATGGGAATGAAAGTAGATATTACTTCAGAAGTAGATGAAGAAGGAGCTCTTAGTATCAATATGGATGGAGAGAACATGGGAATTCTTATCGGAAAGAGAGGACAGACGCTAGATTCTCTTCAGTATCTTACTAATCGTGTTGCCAATAAGACACAGGAAGGATATGTAAGAGTAAAGTTGGATACGGAAGATTATAGAAGAAGAAGAAAAGAAACTCTTGAGAATCTTGCAAAGAACATAGCACATAAAGTAAAGAGAACAAAAAAGACAATTTCTCTTGAACCTATGAATCCATATGAGAGAAGAATTATTCATTCTGCTCTTCAGTCAGACAGAAATGTTAAAACACACAGCGAAGGAGAGGAGCCTTACCGCCGCGTAGTTGTTACATTAGTAAGAAAGTAAAGATAAGGGGCTGTTGTAAAATCAGAAGTTTATTAACTGTCAGTTTTACAGCAGCCTGTTTTATTATAAGAAAGGTTGTAAATATATGAATCAGGATTTATCTCAAACGATTGCAGCAATTTCCACAGCAATGACAGAATCAGGAATCGGGATCGTTAGAATGAGCGGAGAAAAAGCATTTGCAATTGCTGACAAAATATATAAGAGTAAGAATGGAAAAAAGCTCTTATCACAGCAAAAATCTCACACCATTCATTATGGATATATTGTAGATGGAGAAGATACTATTGATGAAGTTCTGGTTATGTTGATGAGAGGTCCACATAGTTATACAGGAGAAGATACCGTTGAAGTGAATTGTCACGGAGGGATCCTTGTTGTTAAAAAAGTGTTGGAGACGGTAATTAAATACGGAGCAAGACCTGCACAGCCCGGAGAATTTACAAAAAGAGCTTTTTTAAATGGAAAAATGGACCTGTCGCAGGCAGAAGCAGTTATAGATATTATCCAGTCCAAAAATGAATATGCATTAAAGAGTTCTGTGAGTCAGTTAAAAGGGAATATAAAGAGTAAAATAAATGAAATACGAAGTGAAATCCTTTATCATACTGCATTTATAGAAACAGCTTTGGATGACCCGGAACATATTAGTGTGGATGGATATGGGGATAAATTAAAAGTAATTGTGGATAAGCATTTAAATGAGATTGAAAAATTACTTGCTTCGGCTGATGACGGAAGAATAATAAAGGAAGGAATTAATACGGTTATCCTGGGAAAGCCTAATGCAGGAAAATCTTCACTTTTAAATGTACTTGTGGGTGAAGAGAGGGCAATTGTAACAGATGTTGCAGGAACAACAAGAGATGTGATTCAGGAAACAATTAATCTGCAGGGAATATCTTTAAATATCATGGATACGGCAGGTATCAGAAGTACAGAGGATATTGTAGAAAAAATAGGAGTAGATAAGGCAATTCATCATGCGAAAGAAGCAGATTTGATTATTTATGTAATAGATGCATCAACAAATTTGGATGAAAATGATGATAAAATATTAAAAATAATAGAAGAAAAAAAGACTATTATCTTGTTAAATAAATCTGATTTAGATATGATGATAAGAAAAGAAGATATAGAACATATTTTGCCGGGAAAGGCTTTTGTTCCAATTATTGAAATTTCAGCAAGAAGCAAAAAAGGAATTCTTGAATTTGAGGATACTTTGAAAGAAATGTTTTATAAAGGAGATCTTTCTTTTAATAACGAAATTTATATCACGAATGTAAGACAAAAGACTGCTCTTCAGGATGCATATGAGAGTCTTATTAGAGTGAAAGAAAGTATAGAGAACGGAATGCCGGAAGATTTTTATTCCATTGATTTAATGGATGCATATGAATTTCTTGGAAGTATTACAGGAGAAACAGTAGGAGAAGATTTGATTGATGAGATATTCAGTAAATTCTGTATGGGAAAATAAAGATAAATATGATGTAGTTGTTATTGGAGCGGGACATGCGGGATGCGAGGCGGCTCTTGCAGCCGCACGGTTAGGATTTAGGACAATTGTGTTTACTGTTAGTGTAGACAGTATAGCTCTGATGCCCTGCAACCCTAATATCGGAGGAAGTTCTAAAGGACATCTGGTAAGAGAGGTGGATGCCCTTGGCGGAGAGATGGGAAAAGTAATAGACAGAACTTTTATTCAGTCAAAAATGCTGAATAAGTCAAAAGGGCCTGCGGTTCACTCACTTCGTGCCCAGGCAGATAAGGCTTTATATAGCCGGACAATGCGTCAGGTTCTGGAAGCGCAGGAAAATTTAGAGATTAAGCAGGCAGAAGTAGTAGATATACTAACAGAAAATCATGAAGTTACGGGTGTAATGACATTTTCAGGAGCAGTTTATCATTGCAAAGCGGTCATCCTTTGTACGGGAACTTATTTGAAAGCAAGATGTATATATGGAGAAGTTAGCAATAATACTGGTCCAAACGGATTACAGGCAGCAAATTATCTGACGGATTCATTAAAAGAACTTGGAATAAAGATGTACCGTTTTAAAACAGGAACACCGGCAAGAATTGATAAAAATTCTGTAGATTTTACAAAAATGGAAGAACAGTTTGGTGATGAAAGAATTGTGCCTTTTTCTTTTACTACGAATCCAGAAGATATACAAAAAGATCAGGCGTCATGCTGGCTTACTTACACAAATGAGAAAACTCACGATATAATTAGAGCTAATCTTGACCGCTCCCCTCTTTTTTCAGGAATGATAGAGGGTACAGGTCCGAGATATTGTCCGTCTATTGAGGATAAAGTAGTAAAATTTTCTGACAAAAATCGCCATCAGGTGTTTATTGAGCCTGAAGGACTGGAAACAAATGAAATGTATATTGGAGGAATGTCTAGTTCATTGCCTGAAGATGTACAATATGCAATGTACAGGACTGTGCCGGGTCTGGAACACGTAAAAATTGTAAGAAATGCTTATGCAATAGAATATGATTGTATCGATGCAAGACAATTAAAACCTACGCTGGAGTTTAAAAATATAAAAGGACTATTCAGTGGAGGACAGTTTAATGGAAGCTCGGGCTATGAAGAGGCTGCTGCACAGGGGTTAATTGCGGGGATTAACGCTGCAAGGATGCTTCAAGGAAAAGAAGGAATTATAATAGACCGATCCCAGGCCTATATAGGCGTTTTGATTGATGATCTTGTTACAAAGGAAAGTCATGAACCTTACCGGATGATGACTTCCAGAGCAGAATATCGTCTTCTTCTTCGTCAGGATAATGCGGATCAGAGACTTACGGAAATAGGATATGAAATAGGTCTTATTTCTCAGCAAAGATATGAGAGATTTTTGAAAAAAGAATCATATATTGAAAAAGAAATAAAACGCCTGGAGCATGTAAATGTAGGAGCAAATTCTGTTACAAAAGAATTGTTGGAAAAATACGGAAGTACCCCCTTAAATTCCGGGTCAACAATTGTAGAGTTAATAAGGCGTCCGGAGTTATCGTATGAGATATTAAAACCTCTGGATAAGGATAGACCTGAATTTCCTGAAGATATGGAAGAAGAAATTAAAGAACAAGTAGACATAAACATTAAGTATGATGGATATATAAAGAGACAGAAAAAACAGGTAGAACAATTTAAAAAGCTTGAGAGTAAAAAAATTCCTGAAAATATTGATTATGATAAAATTAAAAGTCTAAGAATAGAGGCTGTTCAAAAATTGAAAGAATTAAAACCTCTATCCATAGGACAGGCATCAAGAATTTCCGGAGTATCTCCTGCTGATATTTCAGTTTTATTGGTTTATCTGACAAGTCATCAATTATAATTTTTAAAAGGAAAAGGTTACTATTCACAGTCAATTTGAAATCCAATATGGATTTGTCGTGCTTGCACGTAAGAAGATATATTGGATTTCAAATCAGGACTGTGGAGCAGTCACCCCACTCGCATAAGCAGTCTTAGCTCCTTCAGGAGCGAGACTGGAGCATCGATGATGCGACGAGTGCGCATGTTGGTGGGGTGCTGTGAATAGTAACAGGAAAAGTTATATGAGTAAAATATTTGAAAGAAAGTTAAATGAATTAGGTGTTGAACTTACGGATAATATGAAGCGTCAGTTTGATATTTATTATGAAATGCTGACAGAATGGAATAAGGTAATGAATCTTACTGGAATAACAGAATATGAAGAAGTAAATGAAAAACATTTTATCGATAGCCTGTCAATTGTAAAAGTTATAGATATGTCTAAAATTGATAAAATAATTGATATAGGAACTGGTGCCGGTTTTCCTGGAATGCCATTAAAAATTGCATTTCCACATTTGAAAGTTACATTATTGGATTCATTAAATAAAAGAATAAAATTTCTGGATGCTGTGATAGATGAATTAAAATTAGAAGAGATAGAAACAATTCATGGTCGGGCCGAAGATTATGCAAGGAAGGAGCAATATAGGGAAAATTATGATTTATGTGTTTCCAGAGCTGTTTCTAATTTATCTACTTTGTCTGAATATTGTCTTCCTTACGTAAAAAAAGAAGGGGTATTCATTTCTTATAAATCAGGGGATATTGAGGAAGAATTATTAAAGTCAAAAAAGGCAATTCAGATACTTGGAGGAAGAGTAGAGGATGTCGTGAAATTCAGTCTTCCTGAGACAGATATTCATCGATCTTTTGTGAAAATAAGAAAAACATCTGCAACAAAGAATAAATATCCACGTAAAGCTGGTTTACCGGCAAAAGAGCCATTGTCATAATAACAATGGCTCTTTTTTAATGTTTCACGTGAAACATCGGAATTAGATTTTTACAACTTTGTGCATGGCTGATATTTTAAAAATGTTTCACGTGAAACATTTAGTAGATATTATCGTTAAGAAGTGCTATAATAGAATGGTGGCAATAAAAACAAAGAAAATAAAGCTTGAAAGGTGAGTATAATATGGGAAGGATTATAGCAATTGCCAATCAAAAGGGCGGAGTGGGAAAGACTACTACCGCAATAAACTTATCGGCATGTTTAGCTGAAAAGGGACAAAAAGTTTTAGCTGTTGATATCGATCCACAAGGAAATATGACAAGTGGCCTTGGACTGGAAAAAGAAGCAGTTGATAAAACTATATATGATTTGATGATTGGCGAAGCAACAATCGAAGATGTAATATATAAAGAGGTAATAGAAAATCTTGATATATTACCAACGGATATTAATTTATCCGGGGCAGAAATTGAATTGATTGGTACAGATAATAAGGAGTTTATTATAAGAAATGAAGTACATAAGGTGAAAGAAGAATATGATTTTATTATTATTGACTGTCCTCCGTCATTAAGTGTACTGACAATCAACGCAATGACTACGGCAGATACAGTGTTAGTTCCAATTCAATGTGAATATTACGCGTTGGAGGGATTAAGTCAGTTGATTCATACAATTGAATTAGTGAAAGAGCGCTTAAATCCCGGATTAGAAATGGAAGGGGTTGTGTTTACTATGTATGATGCAAGAACGAATCTGTCATTACAAGTGGTCGAAAATGTCAAAGATAATCTAAATCAAACTATTTATAAGACTATTATTCCAAGAAATATAAGATTAGCAGAAGCACCAAGTTATGGAATGCCGATTAACAAATATGATTCAAAATCAACAGGGGCTGATAGCTACAGAAGATTGGCGGAAGAAGTGATAAATAAATAGTAAATTCGGAGGATATAATATGGCAGTAAAAAAGAAAGGTTTGGGAAAAGGACTTGACAGTTTGATTCCTGATAATAAAATAGAAGTTAAGACATCTGTCCCAAATGCCGGTGGCGAGCAAATGATGAAAATAAACATGGTTGAGCCTAACAGAGAACAACCCAGAAGAAATTTTGAAGAAGATTCTTTATTAGAACTCGCCGATTCAATTAAGCAGTTTGGTGTATTACAACCTTTAATTGTAAGAAAGAGAAAAGACTATTATGAAATCATTGCCGGAGAACGACGCTGGCGTGCAGCTAAAATGGCAGGAGTTAAAGAAATTCCGGTTATCATTAAAGACTTTACGGAGCAAGAAGTATTAGAAATAGCCCTGATTGAAAATATACAGAGAGAAGATCTTAATCCGATTGAAGAGGCAATGGCATTTAAAAGACTTCTGACTGAATTTAATTTAAAACAAGATGAAGTAGCGGAACGTGTCTCTAAGAGTAGGACGGCGGTCACAAATTCTATGCGTCTTTTGAAATTGGCCGAAAAAGTGCAGCAGATGGTTATTGATGATATGATTACAACCGGGCATGCCAGGGCACTTTTAGCAATTGAAGATCCAGAATTACAATACAATCTTGCTAATAAAATTTTTGATGAAAAATTAAGTGTACGTGAGACGGAAAGTCTGGTAAAATCAATAAAGAACCCAAAAGAACCAAAGCAAAAGAAAATGGTAAAGAATGCATTTATATATGAAGATTTGGAAGATAAGATGAAACAAGTACTTGGAACTAAAGTAAATGTATTGGCGAAAGGAAATGGTAAAGGCAGAATTCAGATAGAATATTATTCTGATGCAGAATTAGAAAGAATGTTTGAAATGATTATGTCACTTCAGAAAGGAGAATAGAATATATGGAAAGTAGTATACTTGCAAAGCTTGGATTTGATCCAGCGTATATTTTCCTTTTTTTAATAGCGTTGATTATTATTTTATTTGTATTATACGTAAATCTATCATTAAAATATGATAGATTAAAAAATAGCTACGGCGCGTTTATGAAAGGGAAAAATGGTAAGAATTTAGAGGAAAGTATTTTAGACAGGTTTGTTGAAATAGATACACTTGCTAAGATTACAAAACAGAATCGTCAGGAAGTAAAAGAATGCAGCCGTAAATTCAATAATACTTTACAGAAAGTAGGAATTGTAAAGTATGACGCTTTTAATGAAATGGGTGGAAAGTTAAGTTTTGCAATAGCAATATTGGATGGAAAAAATAATGGGTATATAATGAATGCCATGCATAGCCGGGAAGGTTGTTACACATATATGAAAGAAATTGTGGGTGGCGAAAGTTATGTCGAATTGTCTGAGGAAGAGTCAGAAGCATTAGACAGAGCCATTTTCAGCGAGGCATATGATATGGAAGTAAAAGACACGATAGATTAAAAAAGAATGAGTATGAGGTGGAAAAATGTTAGATATTAAATTTGTTAGAATGAATCCGGATGTGGTAAAAGAAAATATTAAAAAGAAATTCCAGGATGATAAACTTCCATTAGTGGACGAGGTATTGGAATTAGATCAGAAGAATAGAGATATAAAGCAGGAAGTTGAAGCACTTCGGGCAGATAGAAATAAGATTTCTAAGCAGATTGGTGCATGCATGGCACAGGGAAAGAAAGAAGAAGCTGAAGAACTGAAAAAACAGGTGCAGGCAAATGCTGACCGTGTAGAAACATTGTCGGCTGAAGAAAAAGATGTAGAAGCAAGAATTAAGAAAATCATGATGACGATTCCCAATATTATTGATCCTTCTGTTCCAATCGGAAAAGATGACAGTGAAAATGTGGAAATTGAGAAATTCGGCGAGCCGGTAGTGCCGGAATATGAAATTCCATATCATACAGAAATCATGGAATCTTTTAATGGAATTGATCTTGAAAGTGCCGGAAAAGTAGCGGGAAATGGATTCTATTATTTGATGGGAGATATTGCGAGACTTCATTCAGCGGTTATTTCCTATGCACGTGATTTTATGATTGACAGGGGATTTACTTATTGCGTTCCTCCTTTTATGATTAGAAGTAATGTCGTAACAGGTGTTATGAGCTTCGCAGAGATGGATGCAATGATGTATAAGATTGAAGGAGAAGACCTGTATTTAATAGGCACAAGTGAGCATTCTATGATTGGTAAATTCATTGATACGATGCTTACAGAAGATCAGCTTCCGCAGACTTTAACAAGTTATTCTCCTTGTTTTAGAAAAGAAAAAGGAGCCCATGGTATTGAAGAACGAGGGGTATACCGAATTCATCAATTTGAAAAACAAGAGATGATTGTTGTATGTAAGCCGGAAGAAAGTAAAATTTGGTATGATAAATTATGGCAGAATACCGTAGACTTGTTCCGTTCCCTGGACATTCCGGTACGTACTTTAGAGTGTTGTTCCGGAGATTTGGCAGACCTGAAAGTAAAATCCTGTGACGTAGAAGCATGGTCACCAAGACAGAAGAAATACTTTGAAGTAGGAAGTTGTTCCAATTTAGGAGATGCACAGGCAAGAAGACTGGGAATCCGTGTAAAAGGCGAAGATGGAAGCAAATATTTTGCACATACCCTTAACAATACAGTAGTTGCTCCACCGAGAATGTTGATTGCATTTTTGGAAAATAATCTTCAGGAAGATGGTTCTGTATTGATTCCAAAGGTTCTTCAACCATATATGGGTGGAATGAGTAAAATTGAAAAGAAAAAATAAATTCATATTTTAAGGAAAAGCGTATGCATAAATATTTAAAAGCTATTGGATATGGCAACATCACTTCACAAAAACAGTTGAATGAATTTCTAAAAAAAGCAGAGGAGACATTTTCCAATCATGAAATAGTAGCAATGGAAGAAGAATTGGATTTTTGTGAGTATCAGAAAGAATGTGGCGCCGGGATTGGAATCAATTTGTGCGGAAGTCTTGATATTCGCGATAATTTTGAAAGACAGTATTATTCTCCCTACTTTATAGGAAGCGGAATTACAACATTTGCAGATGTAATTGTAGAACGTCGAATGGACAGAGATGCGTATGTAGGAATTTGTGAAGATTTGAAAGTGGGAATCAGCCTGATTTTTTATCTGCAGAATACATTAGAATATTTAATTGAAAGCAGATTTCATTCCCGGGAGGTTGCTCCTGTGTCCGTAACTTTTGCGGGACTTTGTAACGGGGGTACTATTTTACTGCCGATTATGAAGAATGAAGAGCAAGAAAAAATGCGAAAAAAGGAACTGAAGAATAGGAAGATGCTGCTGAGTGCTGCTAAGAATGGCGACCAGGTTGCGATGGAAAGTCTTACGCTTGAAGATATTGATACTTATTCAAAAGTTTCTCAGAGATTAATTACAGAAGATGTTTTCAGTATTGTGGATACATATTTTATGCCGTACGGGATAGAATGTGATCGATATTCCATCTTAGGAGAAATATTGGAAATGCATACAATTCAGAACGAAGATACAGGAGAAGAATTGTATGTTATGAGACTAGAAGTTAATGAACTGGAATTTGATGTGTGTGTTCCTATAAAAAATGTAATAGGGGAACCTGCTGTAGGACGTCGATTTAAAGGGAATATTTGGCTTCAGGGACGATTAAACTTTTAAGATGTGAATGGTAACGACTAATAACTTTAGGATAATAGGAGACGGGAAAATTTACTCGTCTCCTATTGATTTTCTGGTTATAAAATGGTAGAATAAATAAACGTGAGATAATTAGAACAAAGTGATTGAGAAAAGCGAGGTAAGCAAAAAATCGGTGATGTCCTCTTAGTTTAACGGATAAAACAAGCGCCTCCTAAGGTTACGTTACAACGGCCACCGGAGAAAAATTGAATATGGGATTGCAGTTCGACTTTCGTCGGGCTATAATCATAGATGACCATACGTCGCTATAGCTCAGTTGGATAGAGCGACCGCCTCCTAAGAGAAAGCCGAGGCATTCCCCAAAGGGAAAAATGAAAAACAACTTTCAGTTCGAATCTATTCTGAAAAATGCTAATGGTGACAACAAAGCATTCCCCAAATTGGGGAACGTTCTAATGTTACCAAATCAAAAAAATCTGTAGATTGACAACTCGAAATAGAGTTGATAATCTTATATATGGCCGAAGGGAAAAATCCCAGAAACCCAGTAAAATCAAGGGTTTGCGGCATGTGTCGTCATAGCTCAGCTGGATAGAGCACTCGCCTCCTAAGAGAAAGCCGAGGCATTCCCCAAAGGGAAAAATGAAAAACAACTTTCAGTTCGAATCTATTCTGAAAAATGCTAATGGTGACAACAAAGCATTCCCCAAATTGGGGAACGTTCTAATGTTACCAAATCAAAAAAATCTGTAGATTGACAACTCGAAATAGAGTTGATAATCTTATATATGGCCGAAGGGAAAAATCCCAGAAACCCAGTAAAATCAAGGGTTTGCGGCATGTGTCGTCATAGCTCAGCTGGATAGAGCACTCGCCTCCTAAGCGAGGGGTCGGAGGTTCAAATCCTCTTGGCGACGGGCTTCAAAGCGTTCGAAAATGTTAGCTGGATTAGCTGACAGCGAACGCTTTTGTTATTTTCTAATCACGTTCGTGACACAAAATTCCATTCAAAATGATCAATTTCCAGCTAACGCAATCCGATTTTTGTTAGCTGACAGCTAATCAAAATTACCGGTTTGCAAACATGGGTTTTAAGAAGTCCAGCTAACATTTGGGTTCCGCTCCGTTGTCACCCCTTATTCGGGGATGTAAATCAGAGAAAAGGCGGGAAAAGAAACAATCTCTCCCAAACCTGCAAACTGGAATTAGCTGAAACAGTATTCAATTCTATTAGCTGTAGCTAATGGTCAAACAGCAATGTCTGTTTGGAACTTTACTATCTATAAAAGTTCCAGGCAGGCATTTTTTATTTCCTGAATCCTGGAGGAAAGGAGTCAAGATGACTGAGCCAAACAGACAATCAGGAGAAAACGAAGAAAGAATCATAGAAATTGAGATTGAGCGTCTTCGTCCGTTCAAAGAGCACCCGTTTCAGGTAAAAGATGATAAGGAAATGTTTCTTTTGCAGGAAAGCATTGAGAAGTATGGAATTTTAAATCCGCTGATCGTCAGACCAGTACCGGATGGATACTATGAGATCATATCCGGTCACAGAAGAAAACATGCTGCGGAGAAACTGGGATACCGTAAAGTACCGGTAATCATCCGGGTATTAAGTGAAGATGATTCCATCTTGAGCATGGTAGATTCCAATCTTCACAGAGAACGGATCAGCTACAGTGAAAAAGCTTTTGCTTACAAACTGAAGAATGACGTATTAAAAAGAAAAAGTGGTCGAAAAAAGAGCCAAGTTGACCACAAAACACCAAGAAAGCGGGCAATAGAAATCATCAGTGAAGATTGTGGTGATAGCCCAAAACAAGTGCAGCGTTATATTTCACTGACAAAACTGATACCGGAAATGTTGCAGAAACTGGATGATGAGATTATTTCTTTTTGTCCGGCTGTAGAGATAGCTGCATTAAGTGAAAAAGAACAAAGAGAACTGCTTGTAGCAATGGAGTATGCACAGGCAATCCCATCACTCTCACAGGCCCAGAGGATTCGGCAACTGAGTAAAGAAAAACAGTTGTCACTGGAAAAGATGGAAGAGATCATGTGTGAAGTGAAAAAGGGTGAGATCACAAGAGTGGCATTCACAAACGAGCAGTTGCACAAGTATTTTCCAAATTCTTATACACCGGCAATGATGAAGCGGGAAATACTGGCACTGTTGAAATTATGGAAAAAAGAATCATGGGAAAGTTAAAGGAGGAAGAAATCATGTGTAAAGTTATATCCGTAGTAAACCAGAAAGGTGGCGTCGGAAAGACCACCACAACCGTAAATGTAGGCATTGGACTGGCAAGAGAAGGTAAGAAAGTGTTGCTGATCGACGCGGATCCACAGGGAAGTTTAACCGCAAGTCTTGGATATGAGGAACCGGATGATCTTCGCATCACATTGGCAACGATCATGATGGATGTCATCAACGAAGAAGAAATCTCTCTGGAAGATGGGATTTTACATCACCAGGAAAATGTAGATCTTCTCCCGGCAAATATTGAGCTTTCCGCACTGGAAGTAACGATGGGAAATGTTATGAGCAGAGAAATGATCATGAAAGAATATATCGATGCGATACGATGCCGATACGATTATATCCTGATCGACTGTATGCCGAGCCTTGGTATGATGACAATCAATGCACTGGTCTCTTCCGATTCTGTGTTGATACCTGTGCAAGCCGCATATCTGCCGGTGAAAGGACTTCAGCAGCTGATCAAGACCATTCTTACAGTAAAGAAAAGACTGAACCGGAAACTGGCGATTGAGGGCATTCTCCTGACTATGGTAGATTTCAGAACCAATTACGCAAGAGACATTGCATCGAGAGTACATACAACCTACGGAAGCCAGATTGAAGTATTTGAAAATGTGATCCCGATGTCTGTAAAAGCAGCTGAGACCAGTGCAGAGGGAAAAAGTATTTACATGCACTGTCCGAAAGGAAAAGTTGCCGAGGCATATATGAAATTGACACAGGAGGTTTTGAGTAATGAAAAATAGAAGTGGCGAAAAGATTAAACTGGCAAGTATTGATGAACTGCTTGGTGTGGTAAATGAAGAGTCAGCAATGGAGATAGAAATTAGTAAGATCCATCCGTTTAAGAATCATCCGTTCAAGGTGCTGGATGATGAAAAGATGCAGGATCTGGTTGAAAGTGTAAAGATCAATGGAGTACTGACTCCGGTACTGCTTCGCATGGATGAAAATGAAGAATATGAAATGGTATCCGGTCACAGAAGAATGCATGCAGCACAGCTTGCAGGACTTACGACTATTCCGGCAATCGTAAGAGAATTATCGGATGATGATGCCATTGTGGCGATGGTGGACGCTAACATTCAGCGAGAGGAACTGTTGCCGAGTGAGAAAGCTTTTGCTTATAAGATGAAATTAGCAGCTATGAAAAGACAAGCAGGAAGACCAAAAAGTAATTCTGGCCAAAATGACCAGAATTTAATAGGAACTGTATCTAGGGATGTATTAGCAGAGCAAGTTGGAGAAAGTTCTAAACAGATTCAGCGTTACATTCGCCTGACAGAATTGATTCCTGAACTTCTTGATCTGGTAGATAACAAAAAGCTTCAATTCACGGTTGCTGTAGATATCTCTTACATCGATAAGGAAGTACAGGGATGGATTTACGAATATATCTGCGACACAGGATTTATCAAACCAAAACAGATTGCAGCACTCAGAAATCAGCTGAATGATGGACCAATCAATCAGATCCAGATGTTATCAATTTTCAATAACTGTGTGATGGCAAAGAAAGTATCCCGGTCTCTTACTTTCTCAGAAAAGAAACTGACAAAGTACTTTCCGGATGATTATACAGCCAAAGATATGGAGCTGGTGATTGAATCATTATTAGAAAAATGGATGCAGGAACAGTCCTGTTAAGGATAGAAAATGCTAAGAAAATAAAGTCAAAGAAGTTTAAAAAGAGGACTTCTTAGCAAAAAATGAAAGGAGGAAACTATGGAGAAAAAAATGACATTTAATTATTTTTACGGTACCGAAGCTGATCAGTTCAGCTTCTACCGCATACCAAAAGCATTATTTACAGACAGTTATTTTAAAGATTTATCGAGCGATGCTAAAATTTTATATGGACTGATGTTGGATCGAATGTCTCTTTCCATCAAGAATCAGTGGTTTGATGACAAAAACAGAGCATATATCTATTTTTCCATCGAAGATATCATGGAATTACTGAACTGTGGCAGAAATAAAGCCATCAAATCCATGAGAGAACTGGATGATGAAACCGGAATTGGTTTGATTGAAAAACGCAGACAGGGATTTGGAAAGGTGAACGTCATCTACGTGAAAACCTTTATGCTTGAGAAAACAGATGAGAAAAAATTTGGAGAGGAATTAGAGAAGTTTAAAAAACAAACTTCTGTGGAAAATGAGGAATCTACAGAAGTTTACAATTCAAACTTCATGAAGTCCCAAAATCAAACTTCTAGAAGTCCCGAAAACAAACTTCAAGAAGTTTACATTTCAAACCCTAATAATACTAATCTTAGTGATACTGAAATGAATGATAATAAATCTAATCCTATCATATCTGTGGATGAGAAAAGATTTGATAGCGATAATCGCTCTGAGGATTATCAGGCTTATGAAAACCTTGTCAAAGAGACCATTGATTATGAATCACTGGAAGTAACCCATCATGACGATATGCGACAGGTAGATGAAATCGTGAACCTGATTGTAGAGACTGTGATGTGTAAAAATGACAAGATCTTGATTGCCAGCAACTGGTATCCGGCATCACTGGTGAAGAAAAAATTTCTGATGCTGACCTATTCACATATCGAGTATGTCTTACACTGTATGAGTGGTAACACCACAAAGGTGAAGAACATCAAGAAATATTTGTTAGCAGCCCTGTTTAATGCACCGTCAACGATGAACGGATATTATCAGGCAGAGGTGAACCATGATATGCCAGGACTGGTAAGATAGGAGGTACACATGTTTATTTTAAAACTTGCTGGAAAGATATTATTACTGCCGGTATGGCTGATCCTTTTTGTGATCGGCCTGGCAGTGAAGATGACAGTACAGACTTATGCGGTTGTAAGGGGAATCCTTGGTTTTATATTCACTTTGTTGATTATAGCGACTGCATACTGTTACCATGACTGGGTTCAGGTTGCATTCCTGTTTGTGCTGAGCACTATTCTGTATCTGATTCTGTTTGCAGGAGTGGTTGTAGATACTGTACTGGACATGACAAGAGAATGTATTATTGACTTTATTTTATCTTGAGGAGGATATGAAAATGAGTGAAAAGAATGATTTTATACAATTACCACCAATCAAAAAAGACACACCGTCCGAAGTGGTCTCAATGATCTGGCAATATTTGAAATTACCTGAGGAATCCAGAAAGAGAGTGACGGCAGATCTAATTGATGTGGATGAAAATTGTGAGAAGGAAGATTTTCAGATTCCAGATCTCTATGACATCGTTCCAAAAGAAGAAATCGCGGAATTTGAAGAAACTATGCGTAAAATTATAGCAGGAATTATTTCTCAGGCCAGCAGTGTTGCCACCTGGGTGTATGTACAGAAATATGTGAAGCACAAAACTCTGGATGAAATGCTGCAAGAATGGAAAGGGGCAAGCCAGTTTATTATTGTCATGGATACCTGGTTCGAAAGATTGATGGCAGAATAATAGATGCTGTGATAGAATGAAGAAAACGATTTGAAGTGCAAATCGATATTTTATGAAGAAAAATGGATAATTATAAAATGAATGCAGATGATGAATTACTAAAGAATTTGGATAAATTGCACACAACAGAATTAGGCGTAGAACGCATTAAAAGAAATCTGTTTTTAGATACAGATGATGTAGTCGTCTGGTGTAAAGCTAAAATCGATTCTGTAAAGGCTGTAATCACAAGAAGTGGGAAGAACTGGTATGTGAATATAGATAACTGTATCATAACTGTAAATGCTTATAGTTATACGATTATTACGGCACATAGGGAAAAGAAATGAAATATACAATTCGTGAATTAGAAGCATTTTCAGTTATAGGACAAGAAAGATGATAATTGGAGAGTTCAGGAAGTATTAGCAAAGGCATTTGATGAATTTTGCAAAAATACAGGATATGAAAAAGCACTTCCGACCATTGATGAATGGTTAGAAAATGATAATCCAAATACGAGGAGAGAATATTAAAAATGGGGAAATTAATCTTTTTTTTAATTACAGTTTTGTTTATTAGTATAGCCACAAAATTATATAAAGGTCAATGGAGTTGGTTTATACCCGAATATAATATGCTTCCTGAGGACAAAAAAAAAGAATATAACAAAAATAAACTTTGTAGGGCATATTCATATTGTATGATTATATGTGCCTTAGCAACTTTTTTACTGCTTCTAAATGAATTTTTTCCATCGAATATACTTTTTGCAATTTCTTGTGGTTTGTTTGTAATATCTATGTTTTTTTTGATTTTTTGGATGCTTATAAACAATGGTGGGAAAAAGTAGGAATAATGCTTAAATCAGCTTTAATGAAAATATTGAGTATTGTATCAAATATTTTAACAAGATAGGTTATATTAATAGATACGGGATAGTTAATTCCAATTATTACTAGTGTTGAAAAAATGTACTTGAAGGGGTTCTTTTATGATGAAATTAAAATGATTCTAGAAGAACCTTTTATTGAATAAGAAATCCAAGGAAATCACTTGCTATCCACAGCATCACAAACTAAAGAGAAATGGCTTTCCGTATGTAAGTAGGTAATCATTCGTATCTGTTTTTCACTACATTTTTCTGATACAATCACTTCAGAACAAGAAAGGAACTGTAAGCCGGTGTGTTTAACGGAGAGGCGAATATGAATTTTTGAGAGAAATTTTAAAACCGTCTCATTGCATGAGTATATTTATTGAGATATGATTGGCTTGGAGGTGATACTTATGGCAAATGAAGATAAAAAAGATTTTAATGCTATGCTTATGGATAGCAAGGATATGCCTAAAGTCCAAATAATAACAGATGAAAAAAGCATTGAAAAATATGGTGGAGATAAAATGTACTTTGCCCCACCTATTGACTATGACAAAGTAATGCGACTTGTGCCTTGTGGTAAATTGCTTACTGTAGGTACAATAAGAGATTACTTTGCTAAACAAAGCGGTGCTGATTTTACAGAGCCAATCACAGCCGGAATTTTTGTTTCAATAGTTGCATGGGCGAGTTATCAGCGTGCAGAGGATAAAACCCCTTATTGGAGAACATTAAAAGCAAATGGAGAATTAAATGCAAAGTATCCCGGAGGAATTGAGGCACAAAAGGAAATGCTTGAAAATGAGGGACATACTGTAGTACAAAAAGGAAGAACTAATATTAAGTATTATGTTAAGGACTACGAAAAAGCATTATTTACATTGTAATAGATAATGTCAAACTTCAGTTTGCAGAGCTGACAGTTTATGATTATATCAAAGTAAGATAATTACAATCAATAACGCCGGTGCGGGATTTTGATATCCAGTACCGGCGTTATTGATTCCACAGGGGCTTGGGGGTGTAGCCACCAAATATATTATTAATTTTTTTCTTCAGAAAGTTTGTTAAGGATCCACTCCCGATTGATAACAATGTCCTCATCATCTCGAAGATCCTTGAAATCATCGCAGTGTGAAGAAGCAAATTCATACATATTGTCAATGTCAACTGCACCAGTGATCTCACCCTTATTAATGATTACAAGAATATTAGTTCCATCGTCATCGACAGCAAAGCGCAGTTCATCAAATTCTTTATCAGGATCATTTTTGAGAATAGAATCTGTCGCAAGCAATTTAACAAGTTCCATTATCCTGTCATCCTTACCAGCATCAAAGATCTGGATCTTTTCAACGAGCTGATTTGCTGATGTCACAATCCGGTTTAAGTACTTTTCGGTATGAAAATCAGCCAAAGCATTTTTTTCATAAAATATTTCATATGTTTTCTCTACTTCTGATTCAGGAACCAGATAAATCATGACAAGATCTTCCATCTGGTGATAGAGTATAGGGTAGTTTAAACGGAAGGTCTCTCCACAGTTCGGGCAGGTATAAAGGAAAATAGACTGATTAAGTACCTTCTCCTTCATTTCAGGATCCAGGACAGTATTAATGCTGTCCCAGACTTCAAAATCTCCATCATGATGACAGGAAGGGCAGATTATCTTTTCCATATGATGTTTTGACATAAATAATCCCCCTTTCAGTGAGATAAATCTATATTTTTCTATTGTAGAATAAGCGTATCCTTATATTATTTCGCCAGAAAATTACTCTGTATCTCCATCGGCATATGATAAGCCTGGCCTCGTTTTGTCAGGCTGTATAGTTTAAAGCTCATGAGTTCCGGAGTTGCATTCAAAGAGCTGCAGAGTCCGAAATAATCCAAGTCTTCGTTCTGAACCATATCTTCGATCTCCTCATCATCAATCAGTAGATCGGCAGCAAACAGATTGGCCTGATATTCTGTATTATCCGTCATATTGTAGAGTGTATCATCTTGCATTGGAGCCATTTTCAGCTGGGAACGATGCAGGATGATATGTCCTAATTCATGAGCGGCAACAATCATCTTTTCTTCTTCTGAAAGGAAACTACTGATCATGACATAGATTGTCTTACAGCTCATGAAGCAATAGCCTTTCAGTGTTTTATATCTTGAAGTTTCCCCAACAACAATGTTCATCTGATTCATGATCTCAAAGGGATCCCTGGTGCCATATTTCTTGATTAATTTCTTTGTTTCTGTATATATGTAAGTGTTTCTCAAATAAATCACCTCAAAAGTAAAAAATAAAAAGGGCAGAAATATCCTTGTAACTATAAGGTAACAGATTAGGTGTACAATAATTCCGCCTTCTATTATTTTTCCTCTTGGTTTTTCAGATATTTTTTCGGTGTAAATTTCTTTGCACGTCTTTTGGAATCCAGATAAAGGCTCTGAATCTCATCCATAAAAGCTATTTTATCTTCGTCTGTCAGTGATCCACCGGCAAACATAGCTGCAGCCTGTTCCAGAATCTGCTGAGCCTGTCTGGCACCACGGTTACCAAACTGTTCGGATGCTTCTGTGATAAAAGCTTCATCTTCACTCATGAGATAAGAAACATCACACTGTAATGCATCTGCCAGTTTCTGATACAGAACATTTTGTTTTGGAAAACGTCCTTCTACTTCCCAGGATCGAATGGTCCTATATGAAACACCAACCATACTGGCCAGTTCCTGCTGACTCATCTTTTTTTCTTTTCTTAATGATCTTACTTTTTCACCGAATGTCATAAACATACCTCTTTCTAAACCTTGTCTTATAAGTTTCATTAGCCGCTTCAAGGCAAAACGGGAAATGTGTCTCCCAAAAAATAAAAATTAATCTTGACAAAGGGAAATATCTCTCCTATAATGTGAATCACAGATAAGGGAAACATCTTTCCTATAAGATACACAATATTTCCTCCTTTGTCAATGAATATGTGAAATGAATTTCCTGTATTTTAAAGAAAACAGGAAGGATGCACAGTCATTGACAGTCAAAATGGGATACATGTTACAAAAAGAGGAAAGACGTATGGGAGGTGACAAAAGTGAGTCAGGATCAGACTTCTATTATCTGTATTGATCTGAAGTCTTTTTATGCTTCTGTAGAATGCGTAGAACGTGGACTGGATCCGTTTAAAGCAAACCTGGTGGTTGCAGATCCGACCAGATCAAAGTCAACAATCTGCCTGGCAATCACTCCGGCTATGAAGTCTCTTGGCATCAAGAACCGGTGCCGGATCCATGAGATACCGGATTGTGTAAAGTACATCACAGCCATGCCAAGGATGCAGCTGTATATGGATTATTCTGCAAAGATCTATGGAATCTATCTGCGGTACGTCTCAAAAGAAGATATCCATGTGTACAGTGTCGATGAGTGTTTTATTGATGTGACAAACTATCTGCAGCTTTATCATCTCACTGCAAAAGAAATGGCGGTAAAGCTTATGCAGGAGGTTATGGAGGAAACAGGTATCACTGCAACCGCTGGTGTGGGAACCAATCTGTATCTTGCTAAGATCGCAATGGATATCGTAGCAAAGCATGTGGATGACCATATTGGAATCCTGGATGAATTCTCTTACAGAGAGCAGCTATGGGATCATAAACCATTAAGTGACTTCTGGAGGATTGGATCCCGGACTGAAAAAAAACTGGCCGGTTACGGGATTCATACGATGGGCGATATCGCAATGGCTTCTTTAAGATCCGAAGACTGGCTGTATAAGATGTTTGGGATTGATGCAGAGCTGTTGATTGATCATGCATGGGGCTATGAAACATGCCGGATGAGTGACATCAAGAACTATCATTCGGAGGAACACAGCCTTTCAAATGGTCAGGTGCTGATGCGAAATTATTCTTTTGAAGAAGCACTTGTAATCGTAAGGGAAATGACAGACAACCTGGCCCTGGATCTGTTTGAAAAAGGACTGGTGACAAGCTCTCTCACCTTATGGATCGCATATGACCACAGGTATGAGCATGAGGCATCCAAAGGAACCGTAAAACTCGAAAGAGGAAGTAACAGTTCAAAAAAAATCATGGATGCAGTGGAAGATTTATATCTCAGGATTGCGGACAGATATACCGGAATTCGAAGAATCGAGGTGTGTGCGAACAGGGTTGCTCCTGAAAATTATGTGCAGTACAGCCTGTTTGATGATCCAAAACAGACCGATAAAGAACGGCATTTACAGGAAGCAGTATTGAATGTAAAGCAGCGTTATGGAAAGAATGCGATCATGCGTGGATCTAACCTGCTAGAGTGTTCTACTTATCGAGAACGCAATGAACAAATAGGTGGTCACCGTGCTTAGAGGAGGTGTAAAAAGTGCTGGCAAGTGAATATCAACCGTATTTATATTTATCAAGACCGGTTTCCAGGAGACATCCCATGGATGTAGGACGCAGGGCAAAACAGTTTGCTCCATTTGCGGCACTTCGTGGACTGGATGAAACGATCCGGCAACAGGAAATCATTTACGAATCGAAAAGAGATTTATCCGAAGAAAAGAAAAATGAGCTGGATATGAAATTAAGGATCCTGGCATATGGGATGAAGATACAGGCAACTTATTTTCAAAAATCCTGGAAGGATCCGTCAGTTGGCCAGTACCATACATTATCCGGAACCGTAGAATTTTTTGATCCATCAGTCCACTTACGGATCGATGATACTGAGATTCAGATCCA
This sequence comes from Clostridiaceae bacterium, assembly GCA_902362865.1. Classification (GTDB taxonomy): domain Bacteria; phylum Bacillota; class Clostridia; order Lachnospirales; family Lachnospiraceae; genus Claveliimonas; species Claveliimonas acetigenes. Next base: position 16,984 of record CABIYE010000021.1, on the reverse strand, counting down.
GGACATCTGTGATCTGACTGGTGATGTATTTGAAACTATTGAAATATCATGTTAATTAATCACAGCGGAATTTTTTATACCGGAAAGAGTGTGTGGTAGCTGGTGGAAGGATAAAAAAGGATGCACAGATCGACAAAGCAGATCTGATCAGAATAAAAATCGTGCTGTTCGTGCAGCTTTGGCACTTACGGAATGGATGGCATGATGCTCATAAGGCGGATTTGATTTCCCTTTGGTCCGTTGAGTAATAAATGGAGAAATATCTTATTGCTTAAAGGAGGAAGCCTATATGGGATCAGGTGCTATTAAATGGCATGTACACTGCTCTGTATGCGGAGCATTTATTGAAAAGAGCGCACAAAGCGATTCAGAAGTGGAGTGCAAAAAATGTCGCAGTACATTGGAAATATTTGTAAAGGATGATATGGTGTCGGTTCGTCCGATCCACATCCGAGATGAACAATTAAAGTCCAGGATGCGGACGTATTCCCGAAAGATGATGAATCAGGGATCATAACAGAATAGAATGAGCTGTCTGTAGTAAGCGTTGGATTTGGCAGGAACCATCAAGAACGCACCAGACAGCAAGAGTTTGTCAAGGAGCTGAACCTGACTGGAATCACTAAGAGCCCGGCAAAACATTTACGGATACACTGCAAGATCAGAAGTATTTTCTGGTTTTGGAGATTGTTGAAGTATTTGTTTTGTCGGGCTTTTTTGACGTATTTCGACAAATTTTAAATTTTTTTGTCGTACCCCACTGTAAAACAGGCTCTCAGCGTTTCGTTATATAGAGGTTGAATTCTTTTTTGCAAAAATAATTGTAAATAGAGATTTTGATAACATGACGCAAAGGAGGAAGCAAAGATGACTGAAATCGAATACCAGGAATTTGTAAGGCATTGTCCTTACGATGCTATGGGCGATTATTCCATGTTTCGCAAAGAGCAAACAGAGAATAAATCAGAAGATGCACATAGCAACTGAATAAGCCAGGCAATCTGGCAAACTTAATCTAAACGCAGATACATGCGTTACAAAGGAGTCGCGGACTCCCGTTCAAAAAAAACGGGTGAGTTCGTGACCTCTTGTGCTGCAGTTCTTTATGTCTGTGCAGGAATTTTATAAAAGATGGAATGGACCACCCGGAGCCGAAAGGCAGAAAGGTGGTCTTTATGTTGACATTAAAAGAACTGAAAAAAATCGTGAAAGTTGCTGATGTGGAGAAGAGAATCCCAAGCGTGAAATCCTTGAAGGAACACAAAGTTGTAGTAAAGGAAATGATCAATGCAGATACAACAATCTCTGTTTATGATCACGGATATATACTTTATACAGCAGGAAATCAATCAACCGTATTTCCACTTCATAGTTGTGATGACTATGAATATGTGAGTGTAACTGGCGATAACAAGGAATTAAATAAAGAGTTCTTTGATAATGAAAACTGGTATATCCGTCTGCTGATGGAGGCTGAAGACCGTATGGCATACAGCCAGAGCAAAATCAGCACCAATCATGGTGTGTTTTCTAACAGCGATGTTACAGATGATGCGGAGATTATGAGAGGATCTTCAAAAGATTTTGTTGACGATGTTATCGACAGAGAAATTCTGAACGCTTTGATCAAAGAGTTAACAGAGAGACAAAAGACGGTACTCAATCTGGTTTATTTTGAGGAAATGCGTCAGCAGGATGTTGCGGATTATCTGGGAATCAAACAGCAGAGTGTAAATGACCTCCTGAACAGGGCATTAAAAACGATGAAAAAAAAGGCGGAAAACGAAGAATTTTAAAAAATTTTAAAAAAATTGAATTAGACCACTGTAAAACAGGCTCTGAGCGTTTCGTTATATGAAGGGTTTGCATAGAACACCTTCATGTACCTTGAAAAATGAATAGCCTGCCTGGAGTGATATTTGGTTTGAACATGCATAGAGCGAAAAGCTGCGTGTCTGCCAGAAGAAAACGTATCAGAGATGGAAACTGATATAGGAACGGATCCGGGAAAGAAAACAGGAAAACGCTTAAATTTTAAATCAAAATAAAATGTCTGAATCTGAAAAGAGGATGACAGTAGAAATCATGTGGCGGTATTTGTGATAAACAGGTACCGCCATATATTTGTGCTGTTATCTCAGCTTGTGCTGACTGTCCCAAATAGCGCAAATTTCAGGAAAGGAGGCGACCATCTTCGTATAAAAGATAATACGCAGACACGAACAGATAACCATACACAAAAAAATCAGAAAGGAAGGATTTAAGAGAATGAACGTGAAAAAGAAAGCACGTAGGGTGATGTCCGGTTTACTGACTGCAGTAACGGTTCTATCGACGGTACTCTCTCCCGTTGTTGCCTATGCTTCTGAGGATGCCGGATCTATAAAAAAGATTCCGTATTATGAGGAAATCAAGGATCAGCTGGATGAAGATGAAGTGGTAACTGCAAAGGATTATGAGATTAAGGTTGGAGACAATTTCGATGTAAAGAGTGATTATACCGGTCTTACGATTCAGGATGACAGCAAAGTAAAAGTTACATTTCAGGAAGCAAAAGATACGGATGGAAATGACTTTTCTACCGATTATGCCAATTCCTATAAGGCAGTCTATTATGTAGAACCACAGACAACGGATCACCCAACCTACCAGATCAATCGAAAGATTGTGGTAAAAGAAGCGGATCAGCAGAAAGATTCGCAGTCAGAAAGTTCTTCTGATCAGGATGCTGGTTCTTCCGATAAGACAGAAACAGAGGATTCTGAGGCAGACTCGTCTACAGAGGAAACTGGTGCTGCTGAAACGGAGAGCAAAACAGAACTGACAGAAAAAGAATTTGATGCAGAGATCGAAGCAACGGAGAATCAGGAGACCGTTGATCCGGAAACAGGGATCACACTCTCAGAGGTTATGCAGGAAGCTGTTGACCAGGAAGTTGCTCTTGCAGATCTTGAAGCAGGCGAAAGTATTACTTTTGATATGCCAATGATGCTTGCTTCCGGTGAAACAGGAACAAAATCAGTCACAGTCACAGCCGGTTCCTGGTACTATTACGCAGATTATGGATTAGGTTCTTATCTGACTTGTCCATATTATGTGAAATGGGGAAGCATCAATGCGACAGCATACTGTGTTGAACCATCGAAAAAAGGACCGGGAAATGGAACTTATACAATCCAGAAACTTGCCGATGGAAAGACACTTGCAAAGGTCTGCTATTACGGAACAAAAGCAAGTGATGAGAATGGTTTCTTCGATGAGAAACATCCGGATTTTCCGGCAGGAAAGAGATTCATCATTACCCATCTTGCAGCAGCTTATGCAAATGGATCCAGTGACTGGGCATCCGGAACTAATGCAACAGGAAAGAACCTGGCAATGGAGCTTTACAATTATTGTGTAAATATGCCGGACATTCCGTCTGTAGATATGAGCTTTTCCGAATCTAATGTAAAGGCTTATGTGGAAGGAAACAGCCAGCGAACAAGCGTGATCACATTCAAAGCAGATAAACTGCAGACAATCACATTTAAGTTGCCAAGCGGTGTAAAGCTTGTAAATGTGACAACCGGTAAAACCAGTGCTGCAGGAGCAAGTGTAGAAATCAGTGGAGGTACACAGTTTTATCTGACAGCACCACTTGATCAGGCAGAGAGCGTCAGTGCTACATTTTCTTCTCGGATGAAGGGAAGCATTGATAAAGAATACTCTGCTTACAAGATTGTAACAGGATCTGGAACACAGGACCTGGCTCTTGTTTTCGGTGAAGGTGTCGGAAATGAGAAATATGTGGATTTTAAAGTAACCTGGACAAAAGAATGCAAGGTATCCATTGTAAAGAAAGACCAGGATACAGGCAACGCACTGGCTGGTGCAGTGTACGGGATCTATTCCGATGCTGCATGTACAAAGCTGATTGCAGAGATGCCTGCAACTGATCAGAATGGTGCTTCACAGCTCACAATGGAAAAGACACAGGAAGTTGTTTATCTGAAAGAAATCTCTGTTCCAACAGGGTATCAGATTGATACAAAGTCTTATAATGTGACTCTTGCTATCGGAAAGACAACGACTAAAAATGTAACGGACAAACGAGTAAATGCAAAGCTCAACATTGCAAAACAGGATGCTGAGACAGGCAATGAAGCCCAGGGTGATGCAACACTGGAAGGTGCGGTATATGGTCTTTATGCAAGGGAAGACATTGTTCATCCGGATGGAAGAACCGGAACAATCTATAAGAAAGACACCCTGATCACATCCCTGACAACGGATAAGAATGGCGAAGCTTCTGTATCGGATCTCTATCTTGGAAAGTATTATCTGAAAGAGCTTAGTGCTCCGGTGGGATACGTACTGGATCCGACAGAACATGATGTGGACTGTACTTACGAAGGTGCTACTGTTCCGACAGTAGAAAGAACTTCTGTATGTAAAGAAACTGTCGTCAAACAGCCATTCCAGATCATTAAGGCAGCAAACAATGGAAAAACCGATGCAGATCTTCTTAAGGGAGTTGGTTTTTCAGCATGGCTTGTCAGTAATCTGAAAGTAAAGGCAGATGGAAGTTATGATTTTGATTCAGCCAGACCGGTTGTACTGACTGCAGATGGACAGACAGAAATGTTTACCGATGAAAAAGGATATGCAAGATCGATTCCGCTTCCATATGGAACTTATGTGGTAAGAGAAACCACAAGCAAACACAACTATGCACCGGTTGATGATTTTGTAGTGAAGATCACAGAGAATTATCCAGATACACCGCAGACATGGCGAGTGCTTCTGGATAAAGAATTCAAAGCAAAATTAAAGATTATCAAAAAGGATGCAGAAACACAGAAATCTGTACTCCTGGCAAATACTGAGTTCAAGGTATACGACCTGGATAACCAGAAATATGTGGAACAGACAACATCCTATCCGAAGCCAACATTACACAAATCTTATTTCACAAACGAGGAAGGATACCTGGTACTGCCAAAGAATCTGAAACCTGGTAACTACCGGATTGAGGAAGTGACGGCACCCAATGGGTACACAATATCCAAAAACTATGTGACAGTTGCAGTTGATACAGATACTGCTTATCTGACCGATCCTGTCACAGGAGATGCAGTCATTGATGTGGAATATACCAATGCCCCGGTCAAAGGTCAGTTAAAGATCTATAAACAGGGTGAAGTGTTAAAGGGATTTGATAAGGACTTCCAGTATGAAATGGCTGGACTTGCAGGTGCTGAATTTGAAGTCTATGCGGCAGAGGATATTTATACTGCCGATCATCAGGTAGATGCAGATGGACAGAGAACTCTGTATTTTGCAAAGGATGCACTGGTAGCAACCGTCACAACGGATGCAGATGGTTATGCAACCGTAAAGAATCTTCCACTTGGCAGGTACTATGTTAAAGAGAAGAATGCACCGGACACTTATGTGTTAAATACCGTGCTGGAAAATGTCGAATTTGCTTATGCGGATCAGGATACTGCAGTGATCGAGAAAGAAATCTCTGTCACAGATGAACGACAGAAAGTGTCGATTACTGTCGAAAAACAGGATGCTGAGATAGGCAATACAGTAGCCGGAGCAGTGTTCGGTATTTACAATGCAAAAGACATTCAGACGAAAGATGGAAAAGTAATCGTCAAAGCAGATACTCTTTTACAGGAAATGACTTCTGATGAAAAAGGTCAGGCAGCATGTACACTGGATCTTCCACTTGGAAGCTATTATGTAAAAGAACTGAAAGCACCAGATGGATTCGTATCTTCGGATGAAGTACTGAGATTTGATGCTTCTTATCAGGGGCAGGATGTGCAGACAGTAACATTAAAATCCGTAAAGAAGAACCAGCCGACAACTGTTGAGATCACAAAATCAGATGCAACAACCGGTGTAGAACTGGATGGAGCTTATCTGAAAGTAACGGATAAAGATGGAAATGTAGTAGATAGCTGGACATCTTCCAAAGATGCACCGCATGTGATCAAATATCTGAAGGTGGGTGAGACTTATACCCTACATGAAGAGTTTGCACCGCATGGTTATCTGGTAGCCAATGATGTGACATTCACAGTCAAAGATACCGGAGAGGTTCAGAAAGTGGAAATGAAGGACGAGGTACCGGTTGGTGAACTCATCATCAACAAAAAGGGAGAATTTCTGGATTCTGTTACACTGGCCGATAAGGTCAAAGGTGTGGTGGAACACATTTTCAACTATGTAACCGGAAAACTGACAGATGTTACGTTTGAAGTCTATGCTGAGGAAGACATTAAGGCTGCCGATGGCGTCAGTGACGATTACTATAAAAAGGATGAACTGATTGCAACGATCAAGACAGATGAAACCGGTATTGCAAAACTGGAAAATCTTCCACTTGGTAAATACTATGTGAAAGAAACAGGAACTGCTTACGGTCATGTACTGGATGGTGAGATCCGTCATGTAGATCTGACTTACGTGGATCAGAATACACCAGTTGTAGTCTATGACAAAGACTGGCAGAACAACCGCCAGAGAGTAGAAGTCAGTGTACTTAAGAAAGAAAAAGATTCTGACCGTACATTGGAAGGCGCTATCTTTGGATTATTTGCCAAAGAAGACATTAAGTCTGAGACAACTGGTAAAGTCCTGATCGAAGCCAATGAGATCATTGAACTGAAATCTACGGATGAAGAAGGAAAGATCACATTTGTTGCAGATCTTCCAATAGGAGCCACTTACTATGTAAAAGAACTCTATGCACCGGATGGATTCGTAACCAACGATGAAGTAAAGGAATTTACTTTTGAGTATGCAGGTGAGAATCAGCCGACTGTAACCTATGATTTTACCTTTGAGAATCAGCCAACCGTTGTAGAATTTACCAAATCCAGTCTGACAACCGGAAAAGAACTTCCAGGATGTAAGCTGAAAGTGGTAGATGCCGATGGAAATATCGTGGATGAATGGACTTCCGGTAAAGAAGCACATGTGATCCGTGAGCTGACTGTCGGAAAAGAATACGCACTGGTTGAAACAAAACCGGCCGATGGTTATGTGACAGCTGAAAGCGTGAAGTTCACCATCAAAGATACTGCCGATGTGCAGAAAGTTGAGATGAAGGATGATGTGACGAAGGTGAAAATCTCCAAACAGGATATCGCCGGAAAAGAACTTCCGGGAGCAAAACTCACGATCCTTGATCAGGATGGAAAAGTTGTCGAAAGCTGGACCAGTACAGAGAAAGCACATTACATCGAAATGCTTCCAATCGGAAAATACACTCTCCGTGAAGAAACAGCACCGGATGGCTATCTGGTTGCAAAAGATGTGGAATTCGAAGTAAAGGATACTAGTGAAGTACAGCATGTAACCATGGTAGATGAGGAAAAACCGGCAGAAAAGACACCGGAAGGTGGAAAACCTGTCAGTGATTCACCAAAGACTGGGGATAACACCAATCTGTGGCTGTGGTTTATGCTTCTCGGCATTGGTGCGACTGGTACAGGAGCCCTTGCATTTATGAGAAAAAAGAAACACTAATCAAATAAGAATGAGCGTTCATGGAAACCGAAAGGAATCTGTGGACGCTTTTTTAGATGGGAGAAACCATGAGAAATATCATTATTTTTGTTGCTCTTCTGGGAGCAGCGGCAATATTTACAGTTTTGTATTGTCTCATTGCTGCCGGAAGTCAGGCAGAGAAAAAACTGACAGAAATCATGAGAAAAGAGGAAGAACAGAATGAAGACAAATAAAGATCTGATCATAGAACCAAATGCAGCTATAGAAGGAAGAAAGTACAGCGAAGAAAAGCCATGGTCCTGTAAGTACTGTTACTGGTGGGGAGGCAAAAAGAAAGGCTGTAACTTGAAGCAGTGCCATTATCTGCTTCCTGAAAAGAAAAAAGCGGTAAAAACAACACCATGTGGTGGCTGTCCGTATGGAAAACATGTTCCATGCATCGGATATTGTATTGCCCGTCTTCATTCTGAAATGAAAGGAAAGAAAGGACGTGGGTAATTGCAGGAAGAAGTAAATCAGAAAGTGATCAGCCTGAGCATCCAGGGAGTCAAGATCACTGCCAGTGTGCTAAAAGCAGCCCTTCGGAAGTTCCTGGAAATGGACAACCGGAGGAAACAGAAAGCAACGCAGGTGAAAATGGCTGAAAAGACCGGACGGGCCCAGGAGAAAGGAAGGGAAAAAGCCCGAAAAAAGATTGAAAAGAAAAAGCCACATGGAAAGCAGACCATCAAGCAGCTGAATGCACAGGGAGTACAGCTTTCCAACATAAAGATCACAGATGAAAATATCAAATCCTTTGACCGTGTGGCAAGAAAGTACGGGATTGATTACAGCCTGAAAAAAGAAGTCGGTGCGGATCCACCAAAATATCTGGTCTTCTTTAAGGCTAAAGATGTGGATGTGATGACAGCGGCTTTCCGGGAATATGCCGGAGTAGAACTGAAAAAGAAACAGGTGAAGAAACCATCTGTCAGAAAGAAACTGCAGAAATCTGTAGAAAGAAAAGCAAAGCACCGCCAGCGTGTGAAGCAGAGACAAAAATCCAGAGGTCAGGAACGATGATGCGGGAGAAATTACAGAAGGTCCAGATCAAACGGCTGGTGATCTTAAATCTCCCATATTTCTTTATCTTCTATGTAGCAGATAAAGGATCCTGGCTGTACCGGCATTGCCTGGGAGAAAGCATGGTCCAGAGACTTGGCGTGATGTTAGTCAATTTTCGACTGGCATTTTTAAGCTGGCTGCCAAGTATCGCTTTGCAGGACCTTACAGTAGGTGTTCTGGTTGCAAGTGCATTAAAACTGGTTGTCTACTATCGTTCTAAAAACGCAAAGAAGTTCCGGCAGGGTGTGGAGTATGGATCTGCAAGATGGGGAAATAGAAAAGATATCGAACCCTTCATGGATCCGGTTTTTGAAAACAATGTCATCCTCACAGAAACGGAACGTCTGACCATGAACAGCAGACCAAAAGCACCAAAGTATGCCAGAAATAAGAATGTGATTGTCATCGGTGGTTCCGGATCCGGTAAGACAAGATTCTATGTGAAACCCAATCTTATGCAGATGACGGACCACGTATCCTATGTGGTCACTGATCCAAAGGGTACGATCATCGTTGAATGCGGGAAGATGCTGGTAAATGGAGGATACCGGATCAAGGTATTAAATACGATCAACTTTAAAAAGTCCATGCATTACAATCCGTTCCATTATATCCGGAGTGAAAAAGACATCTTAAAGCTGGTCAATACCATTATCGCAAATACCAAGGGTGAGGGCGAAAAATCAACTGAAGATTTCTGGGTCAAGGCCGAGCGTCTTTTGTATTCTGCACTGATCGGATACATCTGGTATGAGGCACCAGAGGAAGAACAGAACTTTTCTACTTTGCTGGAATTTATCAATGCCAGTGAGACCAGGGAGGATGATGAAGAATTTAAAAATGCAGTGGATGAATTGTTTGAAGAACTGGAAGCAGAAAATCCGGAACACTTTGCAGTAAGGCAATATCGCAAGTACAAGCTTGCTGCCGGCAAAACTGCAAAATCGATTTTGATTTCCTGTGGTGCCAGACTCGCACCATTTGATATTCAGGAGCTAAGAGAAATCATGTCCTATGACGAAATGGAACTGGATATGATCGGTGATCAGAGAACAGCTATGTTTGTCATCATCAGTGATACCGATGACACATTCAACTTTGTGGTAGCGATCATGTACACCCAGCTCTTTAACCTGCTTTGTGATAAAGCGGATGATGAGCATGGAGGCAGACTTCCCTATCATGTACGGCTGCTTCTTGATGAGTTCAGCAATATCGGACAGATTCCAAAATTCGACAAATTGATTGCTACGATCCGAAGCAGGGAAATCTCCGCTTCTATCATTCTGCAGTCACAATCTCAGCTGAAAACCATCTATAAGGATGCTGCAGAGACGATCACAGGTAACTGTGACACTGTTCTTTTCCTTGGTGGAAAGGAAAGTTCCACACTGAAAGAAATATCAGAAACCCTGGGAAAGGAAACCATTGATCTTTACAACACATCAGACACCAGAGGCAGCAACCGGTCCTATGGGCTGAACTATCAAAAGACAGGAAAAGAACTGATGAGTAGAGATGAGCTGGCGGTCATGGATGGAGAAAAATGTATCTTACAGCTTCGTGGAGTCCGGCCGTTTTTAAGCAACAAATATGACATCACAAAGCACAAACGGTACAAAGAGCTTGCCGATTTCAATAAGAATAATGCGTTTGATGTCGAAAAATATCTGGCACACCGACTGGTGATGTCGAAAGATACAGAATTTGAAATGTATGAAGTAACTGTAACACAAGAAGATGTATCAGCGATTGAAGCTGAGGAAGGTGAGGACTGATATGAAAGAAAGAATTCGAGCACCCTGCTACTACTGATAAGGGTACAAAAAGGTCTGAATAAAAGGGAAAGGAGTAGAGCCAAACGCTTACAGACCATAAGAAAAGCGTTTGTTCATACATTTGATTATGGCTTTTTTTAGCAGTGCAATCAATATCCTTCAGACACTGGTCGTTGCAATCGGTGCCGGCCTTGGTGTCTGGGGCGTAATCAACCTGATGGAAGGTTATGGAAACGACAACCCGGGTGCAAAATCCCAGGGAATTAAGCAGCTGATGAGCGGTGGTGGTGTTATCCTGATCGGAACACAGCTGATCCCGCTTCTGAGTGGATTATTTGGTTAAGAGAAAGGAGTAGAGATCCATGTTCAGTCAGATTTTTGATGCGATTGAGGAATGGATGAGGGAACTCTTAACCGGGATGATCACTTCCAACCTGGACACGATGTTTACTGATGTCAATCAAAAGACTGGTGAGATCGCTACCCAGGTTGGACAGACCCCGCAAGGGTGGAACGGCAGCATATTCAGTATGATCCGGAACTTATCGGATTCCGTGATCATGCCGATCGCAGGTATTATTATCACACTCGTACTCTGCTACGAATTGATTTCTATGCTGACCGAGCGCAACAACATGCATGATATTGATACCTGGATGTTTTTCAAGTACTTCGTAAAAATGTGGATTGCTGTTTATCTGGTGAGTAACACCTTTACGATCACAATGGCGGTATTCGACGTGGGCCAGCACGTAGTTAATTCTGCGGCCGGTGTTATCACAGGAAGTACCGCCATTGATATTTCTTCGGCATTGACGGATCTTTCCACAACCCTGGAAAGTATGGAAATCGGAGAACTTGTTGTATTGGCGCTGGAAACCCTTATCGCCGGCTTCTGTATGAGAATCCTGTCTGTACTGATCACAGTGATCATGTATGGACGTATGATAGAGATTTACCTATATACCTCAGTTGCGCCGATTCCATTTGCAACTATGAGTAACAGAGAATGGGGACAGATCGGCACGAATTATTTCAGAGGACTCTTTGCCCTGGCTTTCCAGGCATTTCTGATGATGGTATGCGTTGCAATCTATGCAGTGCTTGTTGCAGGTATCCAGTATTCAGATAATCTGAGTTCTTCATTATTTGGCGTTATGGCTTACACAGTGATCTTATGTTACAGCCTCTTTAAGACGGCCTCTTTAAGTAAGTCGATATTCAACGCGCACTAAATTACAGGAAGGAGTGAAAATCATGGCATATGTCAGCGTACCGAAAGATTTAACGAAGGTAAAAAATAAAGTAGCATTTAACCTGACCAAAAGACAGCTGATCTGTATCGGTATAGGTGCTGCAATGGGAATTCCAAGCTATTTCCTCTTGCGAAATGTGATGGGAAACAGTAATGCAGCAACGGTCATGGTGCTTTTGATGTTACCGGCATTTTTATTTGCCATGTACGAAAAAGACGGGATGCATCTTGAAGATGTTCTGATGCACATGATCCGGGTGAAGTTTCTTCGTCCACCCGTCAGAAAATATGAGACTGAAAACTATTATGAAACAGATCCGGAACAGATCAGACAGTCACCGGATGCAGGAAAACCGAAAGGAGGAAAAACGGTTGCGAAAAAAGAAAAATAAGAAAACTGTCGCAGATACCGGGTACAAAAAAGTAGACAGAAAAGAGAAAAAGAAAAAGGAAAAGCAGGAAGAAAAACGCAGGAAGAAAAAACTGTCTGTTCAGCAGTCGATCGCTTATAAGGAAATGGGAAGAGATGGAATCTGCAGGGTACAGGGAAAAACTTATTCTAAGTGCATCCGCTTCTATGACATCAACTACCAGCTGGCTCAGAACGAAGATAAAAATGCGATCTTTGAAAACTGGTGTGATTTTCTCAATTACTTTGATGCCAGTATTCATTTTCAGCTGAGCTTTATCAATCATAAAAGTAGCATGAAAGAATTTGAACAGGTCATCCGGATTTGTCCTCAGGATGATGCCTTTGACGATGTTCGTATGGAATATGCCAAGATGCTGAAACAGCAGCTGGCGAAAGGAAATAATGGACTGGTGAAATCAAAATATATCACCTTTTCCATCGAAGCAGATAATATCCGGGAAGCAAAGCCAAAGCTGGAACGTATTGAGTCAGATATTCTGAATAATTTCAAGATCCTTGGAGTTCCGGCCTATCCATTGAATGGAGTGGAAAGACTGCAGATTTTATATGAGACTTTCAATCCAGACAATATGACAGACTTTCAGTTTGATTATGGTTCCATGATCCGTACTGGACTCAATACCAAAGATTATGTGGCACCGACCAGTTTTGTATTCAAGGACAGAAATACATTCCGCATGGGAAATACCATCGGAGCAGTCTCTTATTTGCAGATCCTGGCACCGGAGCTTACAGATAAAATGCTTGCAGAATTTCTGGATATTGATAAGAACCTCATCGTCAATCTGCATGTCCAGTCTGTGGATCAGATGAAGGCAATCAAGCTGGTAAAAAGCAAGGTTACAGATATCAACAGAATGAAAATTGAAGAGCAGAAAAAGGCGGTAAGATCTGGATACGATATGGATATCATCCCATCGGATCTGAATACTTATGGCGGAGAAGCCAAACGTCTTTTGGAAGATCTGCAGTCACGAAATGAGCGTATGTTCCTTGTAACAGCGCTCTTTTTAAATACTGCAAAGACAAAACAGGCACTGGATAATGCCATCTTCCAGACGGCCGGTATTGCACAGAAATATAACTGTGTGCTGAAACGTCTGGATTATCAGCAGGAAGAAGGATTGATGAGCAGTGTTCCGTTGGGAGTAAATCATATCCCAATCAGGCGGGCTCTTACGACTACCAGTACAGCAATCTTTGTTCCGTTTACGACACAGGAACTTTTTATGGCAGGAGAATCCTTATATTACGGATTGAATGCACTCAGTAACAACATGATCATGGTGGATCGTAAAAAGCTGAAAAACCCGAATGGACTGATCCTTGGTACGCCTGGATCCGGTAAATCCTTTGCAGCAAAAAGAGAAATCACCAACGCTTTCTTTGTTACGAAGGATGACATTATCATCGGAGATCCGGAGGGTGAGTATTACCCACTGGTCCATGCACTTGGCGGACAGGTCGTACACATTTCACCAACCAGTAAGGATTATATCAATCCGATGGATATCAATATGGATTATTCCGATGATGACAATCCACTTGGTGTAAAATCCGATTTTGTCCTGTCCTTATGTGAGCTGATCATGGGAAGCAGGGATGGTATTGAAGCAGAGGAAAAATCAGTGATCGACCGTTGTCTTCCACTGGTGTATCAGAAGTACTTTGCAGATCCAAAACCGGAAAATATGCCGGTCCTTGGTGACCTGTATGATTGCCTCAGAAAGCAGAAAGAACCCCAGGCCCAGAGAATTGCAACAGCACTGGAAATCTATGTAAATGGATCACTGAAAGTATTCAACCATAGAACCAATGTGGAACTGAATAACCGTATTGTCTGCTTTGATATTAAGGAACTTGGAAAGCAGCTGAAGAAAATCGGAATGCTCATCGTCCAGGATCAGGTATGGAACAGAGTTACAATCAACCGTGGCATCAAATCTACCAGGTACTATATCGATGAATTCCACCTTCTGCTCAAAGAAGAACAGACAGCAGCTTATTCCGTAGAAATCTGGAAGAGATTCAGAAAATGGGGAGGCGTACCGACTGGAATCACACAGAATATCAAAGATCTTCTTGCCAGCAGGGAAATTGAAAATATCTTTGGTGCGACACGTTGACGCACAAACATCGCTCTATGAGGGTAAAACTTCATGGACTTATGGCCATGCGATGCTAAAATCGTCGGACTTACCTTCTTACGAGGTAAGTAACAACTGATAATTCGAAAGGTAGAATGATGGGGTAACGCCTTGAAATGCCTTCTCTGATACTTCGACCGGCTCCGACTGTAATGGTTGGGGTCTGGAGCTCGATAAAGTCGGCGGAAGTCTGCCGAAACAGTGTAGAAATACAGCTGTCGAAAGTGCGGTAGAGGTACTGTATGCAGATGACACGTCGGGAGTCTATAAAATATCTATGGTGAGAATGTCCACGACGGACTGACGAAAACCGCGAATGTACGGGTCTAGATGTTTACCATATAGAAATGTATGGACACTTAATTGTGGGTCAGTGCGGTGTAGTAAGAATCGAAAATATGAAACTCCGTATTGTGTTACAGGCACAATCAAGCTGACAGGACTATAGCGGACACCTAAGGATATATGCACAGATAGAATTATCGGAACGTGGAAAGGTACAGAGTTGCTCATAAGCAATCTGCGGACGAATCATATAAGCCGCCTAATCTGTGCTGAAAAGCGAAGCTCGAACCTACGACAGCCCTACGAAAAAGGCGGGCTCGAGGAATGGGCTTTAGTCGGTTAGAAACAATTGTTGTCATTCAATCTTATAAGGATTACGAGTATGACAAAAAGGGACACTTTCCCAAGAAAGGAGAGTGATGCCTTATGACCATGAAAAAGAAAAAGCAACTGCTCTGTGAGGATAATCTGCGTCACAATGAGTATTACGGAATGCAGAATACGATTGATAATCTATACCAGGCAAGTTTGAACGGAGAAGTTTTTACAGATTTAATGTCTGTCATTCTTCAACGGGAAAACATTCTTCTAGCGTACAGAAATATCAAGAAAAATACGGGAAGTAAAACAAGTGGCACAGACAATCTCACAATCGAGGACATTGGAAGATGTTCCCCCGATGAGGTTGTTGAAAAAGTTAGATTTATTATTAATGGAAGTGAACATGGGTATCGCCCAAAACCTGTAAGGCGTAAGGAGATACCAAAACCATACGACCCAAGTAAAATGAGACCCTTAGGGATTCCGTGTATATGGGATAGACTTGTTCAACAATGTATCAAACAGGTATTGGAACCTGTTTGTGAGGCTAAGTTCAGCAAAAACAGCTATGGATTCAGACCGAACCATTCGGTTGAGAACGCTATAGCAAGAAGTTATCAGCTACTTCAACATGCCAATCTTCACTATGTCATTGAATTCGATATAAAAGGGTTCTTTGATAACGTGAATCATGCCAAGCTGATACGACAGATATGGGCTATGGGTATTCATGACAAGCAACTGATATTTGTCATAAGACGAATTCTCAAAGCACCAATCAAACTGGAAGGTGGGACTTTTATCACACCCGACAAAGGAACCCCACAGGGAGGTATTATATCGCCACTTCTGGCTAATATCGTGCTTAACGAATTAGACCACTGGGTAGAAAGTCAATGGCAATGGTGTCCGATTTGCAAACGGAATGCTAGACCTGAAAACGGCTTTCGACAGGCTAAGAAATCTAACCTGAAGGAAATGTTCATTGTTCGCTATGCAGATGATTTTCGAATCTTTTGTAGGACAAAGGACTCCGCTGAACGCACCAAATGTGCAGTCACTCTGTGGCTGAAAGAAAGGCTCAAACTGGAAATTTCTGAAAAGAAAACGAGGATTGTCAATGTAAGAAATCATTACTCTGATTTTCTCGGATTCAAAATGAAAGTTCACAGAAAAGGCAACAAACTCGTGGTTATATCTCATATCGCAGATAAAAATCTCGAGCACAAAAGGGAGAAGCTTAAAGAACAGGCAAAGAGAATCGTTCACCCTCGCAAAATATATGGCGAACAGGGGGAAATCAGACTCTATAACAGTATGGTTACTGGCATGCAGAATTATTACTGTATCGCCACACATGTTAATCATGATTGTGCTTCCCTAAACCGCACAGTCATGACCTTGCTGACAAACAGGCTTAGCACTCGCACAGGCAACCGTCTTGTGAAAACAGGGCGAGAGCTTACGGAGTTTGAAAAAGCCCGTTTTGGTAAATCCAAAATGATGCGATATGTCGCTGGTACGAATGAGCCCGTGTATCCAATAGGATACACACAGCACAAAAACCCGCTTTTCCGTAAGAAGAGCTGGAATTATTACACTCCCGAAGGACGAGAAGGTATTCACAACTGTCTGAGAATCAACATCCCTATGATGTTGGCTCTCATGCGTCAACCAGCCTATTCCAATAGTGCGGAATACGCAGACAATCGAATATCTCTCTTCTCAGCCCAATGGGGAAAATGTGCTATAACAGGTGTTGAATTCTCCTCTGTTGGGGAAATTCATTGCCATCATAAGTTACCCCGACATTTAGGCGGTACGGATGCCTATGAGAATCTTATTCTCATAAAGAATTCCGTACATAAACTCATTCATGCTTCAAAAGCGGAAACTATTTACAAATATATGGATTTACTACAGCTAGATATCAAACAGCTTATAAAGGTTAACCACCTTCGTGAGTTGGCTTCCATGCAACCTATTTAATCTTATTTCAACTACTACAGTTTTTATTCTATTCAAAGGTTGATTGTTTAGACAATGAAAAATACTAACCGATGGAACGCCGTGTGCGGTGAAAGTCGCATGCACGGTGTGGAGTGGGGGAAAAGCCCGAGATGATATCAGAGGCTTACCTATCACTATA
>CABIYE010000020.1:51529-53687 GCA_902362865.1 Clostridiaceae bacterium | reverse complement strand
GCATACTACAACTACTTTGCAGAAACCATGACGGGTACAGATCCTACGCATTTCTCACCATATGAAATCCTGCCGCGTGCGCAGTTTGCAACCATTCTTCACAG
This sequence comes from Clostridiaceae bacterium, assembly GCA_902362865.1. Taxonomy (GTDB): domain Bacteria; phylum Bacillota; class Clostridia; order Lachnospirales; family Lachnospiraceae; genus Claveliimonas; species Claveliimonas acetigenes. The sequence continues at coordinate 53,583 of CABIYE010000020.1, read as the reverse complement.
AATTGAAGGAAAACCGGCTGCAGAGTATACGAACAGATTCCCGGATGTACCGGATGGAGAGTTCTATTCAACGGCAGTTCTCTGGGCGGCTGATGCGAAGGTTGTTACCGGATATACAGATTCCGGATACTTTGGAACGAACGATCCGATTACCCGTGAGCAGATGGTAGTTATGATGTACCGTTATGCGGATTATAAGAAATACGATATATCAAAGACAGCAGACCTCAGCAGCTTTTCTGATGCAGAGCAGGTAAGCGAATTCGCAGAAACTGCTATGAAGTGGGCAGTAGAAAATGGAATCATTGAAGGAAAAGAAAATGAAGATGGTTCTTATCGTCTTGACCCACAGGGAGGCACGAGCCGTGCAGAATGCTCGATTATTATCCAGAGATTCATGGAGACATTCGGAGAGTAAGATAGAATTAGAATGTGATGAATAGAAAATACCCGGGAGTGAAAATATTCGCTCCCGGGTATTTTTCTGTAATTATGGTAATTATGAGATTGCTTTGGTAGTATTTCATCTTAAAATTATCCACTCATTTTAATTTATTAGAATTTTTTTGAAAAAATAAATAATTTATAATGATAGTATACAGAAAAATGCAATTAAGCAAGAAGGAGGAAGATGAATGAAAAAGAGAATTGCAGCATTACTCTTAAGTATGGCAATGGTAGCGACTATGATTCCGGTGAATATGGTCAGCGCAGCGCCGGAGAGTAAAGACAACCTGGACGAAGTAATAGAGGCCCAGGAAGAAGATTTGGGGACAAATGTTGCCCCACAGGCAACTGCAAGCGCAGACTACACGAATGTTTATGGCGTTAGTACGACAGCTATGAACGACGGACAGCTTGCAGGCAGCAATCCAAGTACAAGCTGGAACTCTTGGGGTACGACAGATGATGCGTATCCGATGGGAGCAAGGCTTACGTGGGAGAATAATGCGTACCGCCTTACCGGCATGCGTGTAATGTGGTGGGCATACAATGACGGCGGAGTAGTATTTCCAAGTGAATGTACCGTAGAATACTGGGATATGAATGAAAACCAGTATAAGACGATTGATGCAGTCGGTGTTGAATGCGACACTTCCGTAGATAATGGAGTGGATGGCAATAACAAAGTGTGGAATTACGTGGAATTTGAGGAGCCGATTCTTACGAATTCCCTTCAGCTTAAGATTTCAAGGGATGCAGAATCTCCGGTAGGTGTCGGCATCAGTGAATGGGAAGCATTTGGAACGCCTGTGACTGCAGAGGATAATATTCTTGTGGGAGCGGCAATAAGCGGCGAGAAAAATCTTGCAAAAGACGTGCAGGCTACTTATACGGCGGCGACAGTTCCGGAAGGGCTTACACAGAATGTTACTTACAAATGGGAAGTGATTTCCGGGGAAGACAAGATTGCGATTAATGGCTCTAGTACAGGAAGCACGGTGAAAGTGGATGCGAAGGCCAGTGGTTCTGCAACCTTGAAGGTAACGGTTTCTCATGTAGAAGGTGGAAACACAGTTGCAAAAACTGCAGAGCAGGAGATCAAGGTAGAAGGCATCGAAAGCATTGAGACGTATAAAACAGCAACGGCTGAAGGTGTTGCTCCGATACTTCCTAACAGAGTTGTTGCAAATGGATTGACCTTCGATGATCCGACGGAGTCCAGGACAACAAGAAATAATAATGTACAGTTGGGTGAGACTTTTGATTCTAAGCTTGTTCCGGTTACCTGGGAAGAGGTAGATCCGAAAGATTATGCAGTTGGGAAGAAAGGGACAACCTTTACCGTGAAGGGTACGGTTAACTACGGCGGTATGGAATACGATGCAACAGCAGAGATTACCGTAAATGACAAGGTCGTTACACCAGTTGCAAATACGACGGTAACTTTTGAAAATGTACAGCTTACTGATAATTTCTGGAATCCCAAACAGAAAATTAATGCAGTGACTTCTCTGAATAAAGCAATCTCTGAGATTGAGAAATCTTCCGGCGGCGAGCCGAACTTTAAGAATGCAGTGAAGAAACTGAACGGAGAAGACTACAATGCATTC
>CABIYE010000020.1:0-51279 GCA_902362865.1 Clostridiaceae bacterium | reverse complement strand
GGATTTCTCCAACCATGAGATGTACTGCGCGGGTCATTTCTTTGAGGCTGTTGATGCATATACCCGTTACAGAGAAGGAATCGGCAAGCCGGATTATAGCCTCTATGTAGCTGGTAAGAGATTTGCGGATGAAATTGTATCACTCTTTGGACCAGATGGAGAGCGTCATGAAGTACCGGGACATGAAGAAGTGGAACTCGGTCTGATTAAGATTGCTAAGCTGGTTGAAGAATATGAAGGCGAAGGAGCTGGCGACAAGTATGTGGAGACGGCACAGCTTTTCATCGACAGACGTGGAGAAAACTCTTCGCTCCGTGACAGCGGATACTATGGCGGTACATATTCTCAGGACAGGACGGCATTTGCAAACGAGACAAGTGCAGTTGGGCATTCCGTACGTGCAATGTATTTCTATACAGGAGCAACGGATGTAGCAGCGCTTCTTCCGGATGACAATGAGACCAAACAAACCTATATGAACACCCTCAGTACCATCTGGGATGCGGTAGAAAACCGCAAGACTTATATTACAGGCGGTATTGGTACGACAGCTCCAAGTTCAGACTCCGAAGGCTTTGGCGATGACTACGTTCTTCCGAACGATCAGTCCTACTGTGAGATCTGTGCAGCAATCGGTTCTGCAAACTGGAACCAGAGAATGAACCTTCTGTACGAAGATGCAAAATATGCAGATGTGGTAGAAAGAAACCTTTACAACTCTATCCTGGTTGGAACGAACCTGGATGGTAACCGGTTCTATTATTCCACACTTCTGGAAGTTGAAAGCGGAAATGCAAGAAGTGAATGGTTTGGATGTGCATGCTGCCCACCGAACCTGATGAGAACGATTGCAAAATTAAGCGAATATATGTATACCGTACATGGGGATAAACTGTATGTGAACCAGTATATCGGAAGCGACGGTTCTGTCAATGTGGATGGCACAGAGGTTGCGATCACACAGGAAACAAACTATCCATGGGAAGGCTCTGTAAAGATGACGGTAGATCCGGCAGCGGATAAGGCATTTGCAATGAAGATTCGTATCCCGGGATGGATTGATGAGCAGGAGAATAAGACTGTTACAATTAAGGTAAATGATACGGAAGTAACAGGCGAAAAAGAAAATGGTTATGTGACGGTCGACCGTACCTGGAAAAAAGGTGATGTTGTGACAATCGAGATGCCGATGGAAGTACGTAAGACAGAGGCAGATCCGCATGTAACAACGAATGAAGGACGGATCGTATTAGAGCGCGGACCAATCGTATATTGTATGGAAAAAGCAGGCAATGCACAGATGAATGAAGACATTGAGGAGTTCAGCCCTCTGAACTTCGTAATTCCGAGAGCATCTGAGCTGAAAGCTGAGTACAAGGAAGACCTTCTGGACGGTGTTGTAGAGATTACCGGCGACGTGATGTATGACGACGGAAGTGTGAATGGAAAGCTTGCGAAACTCCAGGCAGTTCCATACTATGCATGGAATAACCGTGGAGATGACGGCGTAGAGGGGCAGAACAGTTCCAGCCAGATGTTAATCTGGACAACAGCGACGGATGAAGAAATTTCAGATCTGATGATTACCGGCGGTATGCCGATTACCCCGAAAGAGAAGACAACCTTAACAGCGGAGCTTACTTCCGGAGAAGCGAAGTCCTATCAGTGGGAAATCGTATCCGGTGACAGCCTTGAAATTGTCAGTGGTGCAGACGCTGCCACAGTAACAATCAAAGGTCTTGCAGTTGGAAAAACTACTCTTAAGGTTACGGTAACAACGGCAGATGGCAAAACTCTGACAGATGAAACGGAGTTTGAAGTAGAAGAGAAGAAAGATCCGCGAGAGAATAATGTGGCTCCGAAGGCAACTCCTTCTGCAACATTTGTGAATCCGTATCTGGATCGGAATACAGCACCAAAGAAGGTGATTGACGGTACGCTGGCAGATGGACCTTCCATGACATGGAATACCTACTCAATGAGTGGCGATACCGATACGATTACGCTGACATGGGATCAGGAATACGATCTTTACGGAATGCGTGTAATGTGGTGGTCTGACAACGGCGGCGTGAAATTCCCGCAATCCTGTAAAGCAGAGTACTATGATGCTGAGACGGATTCCTGGGTTGAGCTTACCGATATGACAGATGAAACCGGTGCGGCAATTACATCTGTAGGCGTAAAATATGGTACAGAGACAGAGACTTCCAATAATGAGTCCAGCTTTATCAATGGAAATAACCGTTACTGGAATGTTGCAACATTTACAGAGCCAATTAAAACGACGAAAATTCGACTGACTCCTACCAGAAATGGTTCAGGTTCCACCGGTTTTGGTATTGGCGAGTGGGAAGTATTTGGCGAAGTGTCTGGCTCTGTTGATGAGGCGGAATTAGAATCCATTACGGTTACACCTCCGACAAAGACGGAGTATACGGTGGGTGAAGAACTTGTTCTTGACGGAATGAAGGTGACCGCTAACTATAGCGACGACACAACAAAGGACGTTGCAGTTGCGGATTGTAAAGTAAGCGGCTATGACAAGACCAAGGTTGGCGATCAGACAGTAACAGTAACATATGAAGGAAAGACAGCAACCTTTAAGGTTACAGTGAAGGAAGCAGCGAAACCAGATGATACAGACAAGAAGGAACTTGAGACGGCAGTTAAAAATGCAATTCCGGATACGGAGAAAGCTAAGTATTCAGCAGAAAGCTGGGCAGCTTATGAAGAAGCTTTGAAGAAGGCAGAAGAAGTATTAGCGAAAGAAGATGCAACACAGCAAGAAATCGATGATGCAGTTGCTGCACTTGACAAAGCATCAAAGGCTCTTCAGGCAAAAGGACTTCCATACGAAGACGTGGTAGAAAGTGACTGGTTCTACGATGAAGTGGCTTACAACTACTACGAAGAGATTATGACAGGTATGGATCCGACGCATTTTGGACCATACGTTGTTCTTCCACGTGCACAGTTTGCAACGATTCTCCACAGAATTGAAGGAAAACCGGCTGCAGAGTATACGAACAGATTTCCGGATGTACCGGATGAACAGTTCTATTCAACGGCAGTTCTTTGGGCGGCAGATGCGAAGATCATTACCGGTTACACAGATTCCGGTTACTTTGGAACGAATGATCCGATTACCCGTGAGCAGATGGTAACCATGATGTACCGTTATGCGGAATACAAGGGATATGAATCCAAAGACCCGACCGATATCAGTGCATTTACAGACGCCGATAAAGTAACAGAATTTGCGGAAAAGGCAATGAAGTGGGCAGTAGCCAACGGAATTATTGCCGGCAAAGAAAATGAAGACGGATCCTATCGTCTTGACCCACAGGGCGATACAAGCCGTGCAGAATGTGCGATTATTATCGAGAGATTTATGAAGACATTCGAAGAGTAAATAGAATGTACGAAAGACCAGTATTCAGGAGCGGGATAATCCCGCTCCTGAATATTTTAGTATGGGAAAAGGATGCAGTAAAACAAAAAAATTATAGTGGAAGATTTTATTGGAATGTGATATAATATTTAAGATTGTGAGCAGGAATAGTATATCCGAGACCACTGAAATGTGTATTTGCCGGAAAATATATGTTTCAGTAGTTTCGGGGGGATTCCTGCGGCGCAGGAATGAATTTATTAAGAAGGAGAAAGCTATGTATAAAAAGTATGAGATGGAATTAGCCGGAAGAACTCTTCGTGTAGATGTTGGAAGAGTTGCGAAACAGGCAAATGGAGCTGTTCTTATGCATTATGGCGACACGACTGTGCTCTGTACTGCAACAGCATCGGAAAAACCGAGGGAAGGAATTGATTTCTTCCCGTTAAGTGTAGAATATAATGAAAGATTATATGCAGTCGGAAAGATTCCGGGAGGATTTAATAAGCGGGAAGGAAAGGCATCTGAGAATGCAATTCTTACGGATCGGGTAATCGACCGTCCGATGCGTCCGCTGTTCCCGAAGGATTACCGCAATGATGTTACCTTGGAAAATCTGGTTCTTTCTGTGGATCAGGATTGTTCACCGGAACTTACGGCTATGCTGGGTTCTGCGATTGCTACGTGTATTTCAGATATTCCGTTTGATGGTCCGATTTCTACAACGCAGGTAGGCCTGGTAGAAGGAGAATTTGTATTTAATCCGACAGCGGCACAGAAAGAAGCATCTGACCTTGCCCTGACGGTTGCTTCCACCAGAGAGAAGGTTATTATGATTGAGGCAGGGGCGAATGAAGTACCGGAGGCACAGATGATAGATGCGATTTTCGCTGCTCATGAAGTGAATCAGAAGGTAATCGAATTTATTGATACTATTGTTGCAGAGTGTGGTAAAAAGAAACATGAATATATCAGCTTTGCGGTTCCGGAAGAGTTGTTTGATGCAATCAAGGAGATTGTTCCTCCTGCGGAGATGGAAGAAGCCGTATTTACAGATGAGAAGCAGGTGCGTGAAGAAAATATCCGTAAGATTACAGAAAGGCTTGAAGAGGCATTTGCAGACAAGGAAGAGTGGCTTGAGAAGCTTGGAGAGGCAGTATATCAATATCAGAAGAAGACGGTGCGTAAGATGATTCTTAAGGATCACAAACGTCCGGATGGAAGGGCAATCGATCAGATTCGTCCGTTGGCGGCGGAAGTTGATCTGATTCCGAGAGTTCATGGTTCTGCAATGTTTACCCGTGGACAGACGCAGATTTGTAATATTGCGACGCTGGCTCCGCTGGCTGAGGCGCAGAAGCTTGATGGACTGGATGAATCAGAGACATCCAAGAGATATATGCACCACTATAATTTCCCGTCCTATTCCGTAGGGGAGACGAGACCGTCCAGAGGACCGGGACGCCGTGAAATCGGGCATGGAGCTTTGGCTGAGAGAGCTTTGGTTCCGGTTCTTCCGAGTGAAGCAGAGTTCCCGTATGCAATCCGTACAGTATCTGAGACTTTTGAGTCCAATGGTTCTACTTCTCAGGCAAGTGTTTGTGCATCTTCTATGTCATTGATGGCTGCAGGTGTGCCGATTAAGGCGGCAGTTGCAGGTATTTCCGCTGGCCTGGTGACAGGGGAGACGGACGATGATTATCTGGTACTTACAGATATTCAGGGATTGGAAGATTTCTTTGGAGATATGGATTTTAAAGTAGCAGGTACGCACAAAGGAATTACGGCAATCCAGATGGATATTAAGATCCACGGTCTTACGCGGCCGATTATTGAAGAAGCAATTGCAGCAACCAAGAAGGCAAGAACTTACATTTTGGACGAGGTTATGGCGAAGGCGATCGCAGAGCCGAGACCGGAAGTCGGACCGTACGCACCGAAGATTATTCAGATGCAGATTGATCCACAGAAGATTGGCGATGTTGTTGGACAGCGTGGAAAGACAATCAATGCCATCATCGAGGAGACGGGTGTGAAAATTGACATTACTGACGATGGGGCAGTCTCCATCTGCGGCGTGGAAGCAGAGAGCATGGAGCGCGCAAAGAAATTGATTCAGATTATCGTGACAGACTTTGAAGCAGGCATGGTTCTGGAAGGTAAGGTTGTAAGTATTAAGGAATTCGGAGCTTTCCTTGAATTTGCTCCGGGTAAAGAGGGAATGGTACACATTTCCAAGATTTCCAGGCAGAGAATTAAGCAGGTGGAGGATGTTCTGACACTGGGTGATGTTGTGAAGGTTGTCTGCCTTGGCAAGGACAAAATGGGACGTCTGTCATTCAGCATGAAGGATGTAGCAGAATAGAAAGCACGGCCGGATACAGAGCAAAATGCAGTTGTGTATATTGTGAAAGTAAATCAGGGATGTAGGAAAGTATTGCTTTGCTACGTCCCTTTTTAATGCATATTTTTCTATCTGTTACATACATATGTTTTAAGAGGTGGACAAAGATGGAAAGAAATAAGGTTTTGAAAGTGCTGCCGGGTTCTGTCCGGCTGTTGATTGAGAAAGAAAATCTTCAGTATGAGTATTTGCAGGAGATTAAGCTCCGTACAGGGCAGCCGCTGATTTTGAAGTATAAGGGGAATGAAATTATACCCGGGAAGGCAAAGGAACGTCCTTACATTGTTTCAGCAGCAGATGTCAGGGAAACGATGGATTATGTCAGCAATTATTCGTTGTATGCGTATGAAGAAGAAATGCGTCAGGGGTTTATTACGATTGAAGGCGGACACAGGGTAGGGATGACGGGGCAGGCGATACTGGAGGAGGGAAAGGTGAAAAATTTAAAGTATGTTTCGTCTTTGAATATCCGTATGGCTCATGAAGTGCTTGGGTGTGCAGATGGTGTTTTTCCCTACATTACTTACAACAGGCAGCTTGCCCATACACTAATTATTTCACCGCCCGGTTGTGGGAAAACAACGCTTTTAAGGGACATGGTGCGCCAGATTTCCAACGGGAATGATTGGATCAGCGGAATGTCGGTCGGGGTGGTAGATGAACGCTCGGAGATTGGAGGAAGTTATATGGGGGTGTCCCAGAATCATCTGGGGATGCGGACAGATGTGCTGGATTGCTGCCCGAAAGCGGAAGGAATGATTATGCTGATCCGTTCTATGGGCCCCCAAGTAGTAGCAGTGGATGAAATTGGCGCATCAGAAGATGTACATGCCATTGAATATGCAATGTACTGTGGCTGCAAGTTGCTTGCCACTGCGCATGGAGCGTCTCTGGAAGAGATAAAGAAGAAACCACACCTCGGGCGTATGGTGGAGGAGCGAAGGTTTGAGAGATACATTGTGCTTGGAAATGTGGGGCAGGTAGGAGAAATACGGGGAATTTATGACGAAGCAGGCAGAGAGATAAGAAAATGACGAAGATAATAGGCAGTATCATGATTATTGCGGCGGCTTCACTGCTGGGATGGAAAAAGGCGGCAGATGTGGACAGAACTTATGAAGAATTGCAGTATATCCAAAGACTTTTGTATCTTTTGCAGAGTGAGGTTTCGTACTCCAGAGCCTTTCTTGCAGAAGCATTTTTCAATCTTTCACACAACGCAAGAGAACCATATCAGGCGTGGATGAGACAACTTTCCTATTGTATGGAAAGCCGCAGCGAAGGGGAGTTTGAAGCAATCTGGAACCGGACAATCAGCCAGTATCTGCAGGGAAGTTATCTGCCGGAACGGGAAATAGAGCATTTACGAGAATTGGGGAAGTATCTTGGAAATGCGGATATCAGAACACAGGTAAGGCATATCGAACTACTGGAAGAGCAGATAGGGATAGCAATGAAAGAAATGCAGGAAGAATTGCGGACGAAGAAAAAGCTATATTATTGTCTGGGAGTTACGGGCGGTATTTTCCTCGCAATTATTCTGATATAAGAATGTAAGGAGGTAGCATGAGTGTTAATCTGATTTTTAAAATAGCGGCGGTGGGAATTCTTGTATCGGTGCTTAGCCAGGTTCTAAAGCATAGCGGAAGAGAAGAACAGGCTTTTCTTACAAGCTTTGCAGGCCTTCTTTTAGTGTTGTTCTGGATTGTTCCATACATTTATGAGTTGTTTGATTCTATCAGACAATTATTTTCTTTGTAGACGGAAAAGAGGGGTGCAGGTTGAGCGTAATGCAAATCGGACTGTTGGGAATTGCCGGAGTGCTCATGGCAGTACAGTTCAAAAGTGGAAAATCAGAATATGGAATTTATATCAGTATTGGGTTAAGTCTGCTTGTATTCTTTTCCATTGTCAGCAAGTTAAAGGTTATTTTGGATGTTGTAAGGCAGATTGGGGAAACCATTCATTTGAATACTGCTTATGTGGGGATGCTGATGAAGATGTTGGGGATTGCATATGTGGCAGAATTTTCTTCGGGGATTTGTAAGGATGCCGGATATCAGACCATAGCTTCCCAGATAGAAATATTCAGTAAGCTGGCAATCCTGGTAATGGGAATGCCTGTGATTTTGGCACTTTTGGAAATGATAGGAGAATTTCTTTCATGAGAAGAAAAAGAGTATTGTCTGCGACAATGATGATTCTTGGAATTTGGCTGTTGGCAGGGTTATGTGCGGCGGCGTCAGACTCAGAAGAAGAACCTGGTTATATGGAAAATATAGAAGAATCTCTTATGGAAGAATTTGATTTTCAGGAAATTGAAGAAGTGCTGGATGAGCTGTTCCCGGAGGAAAAGCTGAGCTTTCGCGAGACAGTACTTACCTTTATGAATGGAGACATACAGGAAGGATTGGATATGGCGAAACGCCTGATAAAAGATCAGTTTACTTATGCTTTTCGGGTAAATAAAAACAATTTGATACATATCCTATTAATTGTGGTTGTAGCGGCAGTGTTTACGAATTTTTCCAGTGTGTTTCAGAATAAGCAGATATCGGAAATCAGTTTTTATGTATTATATCTGCTATTGATTGCCCTCTGTCTCCGCTCTTTTCAGGCCTCCGTAGACTGGGTAAGTGATGGAATTGGTGCCCTCATCGATTTTATGAAAGTATTGGGTCCGGTTTACTTTGTGGCAGTCGCAATCGCAAAAGGCAGTGTGACATCTGCAGCATTTTACAATCTTATGCTGTTGGTAATTTTTGTGGCAGAGTTATTTGTCCTGAAGTTTCTGGTGCCCTGTGTACATGTTTATATTATGGTGAAGGTACTGAATTTCTTGTCCGGGGAAGATTATTTATCGAAGTTTGCCGAACTGATTGAAATGGTAATTACCTGGACTTTGAAGACAATGCTGGCATGTATGGCCGGGCTTCAGTTTATCCAGGGGTTGATTGCTCCGGCCATTGATGCGGTCAAACGAAGTGTACTGACAAAAGGAGTGGAAGCGATACCGGGAGTCGGTGATGCAATCGGCGGGGTGACGGAGGTAGTACTGGGGACAGCAGTGCTTGTGAAGAACAGTATTGGCGTTGCAGGAATGTTAATCTGTGTTTTGCTTTGTGTAGGACCGGTGATCCAGATGGCGGTTATGGCACTCATGTATAAGCTGTCGGCAGCGTTGGCGCAGCCTGTTTCTGACAAAAGGCTGGTGAACTGTATGGAAAGTGTGGGAGAAGGCTGTCGGCTGCTTCTGCGGATGTTATTTACAGTGGGAGTTCTTTTCCTGCTTACGATTGCCATAGCGGCTGCCGCCGCGGGAAAGGGATAAAGATGTTTGATTATATTTATGAATGGGTGAGAAACATTGCCTGTTATATGGTGCTGGTGACTGCATTTATTCAGATTGTGCCGGGAAATGATTATAAGAAATATATCCGCTTTTTTACGGGAATCATATTGATAATTCTTCTTATGACGCCGGTTCTTAAGCTTTTGGGGATGGGGAGTGGGTTCTGGGATATTTATGAGGGAAAGGCATATGAAGAACAGCGACGGGAAATGGAAGAAGCAGCAGAATTATGGAATAATCTGGAAATATCAGAATATGTAGCAGATCCGGAAAAATTTACGGAAGAAGACGATATACAGATTGAGGTGGGGGAAATCAGCATTGGACATTAAATGGAATCCGAAAACGGGGAAGAAGATGATAGAGAAAATCATGGCAAAGGATCGCCTGGTAATTCTTCTGCTGGCAGGGATTCTGCTGGTGGTGATAGCCCTTCCCTCTGGCAGAAAAAATGATGACGGCACAGAGGATGCCATTGATGAGACGGCACAGGAGATATCTGTTTCGGAGCAGGGAGATGTATATGCGGCGTATATGGAAAGACATCTGGCAAATGTGCTGTCCAAGGTGGAGGGAGTAGGGAATGTAAAGGTTATGATTACATTTAAAACTTCTGCAGAGAAAGTGGTGGAAAAAGATAGGGAGACAAGTGGCGAATCGGTGAAGGAAGAGGACAGCCAGGGTGGAAGCCGTACCACTGTCAATAATTCTTCCAGTGAATCAACGGTATATGTAGGGGAGAATGGCAGTATGTCAGAGAGCAGCACGGGACAGAATCCCTATGTCATTAAGGAAATAAGTCCGAAAATAGAGGGCGTGGTGGTGATTGCAGAAGGTGGGGATAATCCTGTGGTGATTCAGGATATTAGTGAGGCAGTTCAAGCATTATTTGATGTAGACACGCATAAAATTAAAATAATGAAATTGAATCAAAAATAGGCAGGAGGATGAACAGTGAAACGTATATTTCGGAAGAACCAGGTGATTATTGGAGCATTGGCCGTTATGATAGCGGTGGCGGGGTACTTAAACTACTCAGGACGAATATTTGGAAGCAGCGATGATGCTGCGCAGACCAGCGGAGAACTGGCAAATAAGGAACTTTTGGACATATCGGAAGATGATCTGACGGAAACATCCGGTGATATAGTGAGTCAGGATAGTGAAGCGGCGGATGGCACAGTGGAAGGGACACCGGGAGAGGCAGTGCTTACCAGCGGGGATGCCAGCGCGGTAGTTGCGGAGGCGAAGGTGACGAGGGAACAGGTGCGGGCGAAGAACAAGGAATCCCTGATGGAAATCATTGATAATGAAAATTTAAGTGATGCGCAGAAAGAAGATGCGGTAAACCAGATGATAGCCATGACAGATCTGGCAGAAAAGGAAGCGGCGGCAGAGACCCTGCTCTCATCAAAAGGATTCTCGGAGACGGTGGTAAGTCTGACGGCGGACAGCGCGGATGTGGTAGTCAATGCATCGGAGCTTAGCGATGCGAACCGGGCGCAGATTGAAGATATTATTTCCAGGAAAACGGGGATTGCGGCAGAAAATATAGTGATTACTCCGGTATATGCAGAAGAAAAATAAGATAAAACCGTAAGATAAAAGAAGAACAGTTTGAATAGCTGTTCTTTTTTTGTTATAATAAATTGATTATGCGTAAGAATAGAAGATGCAGGAGTGTTTGATTATGTCAGAGATAACGAAGGAAATAAAAGAACAGATCAATAAAAGAAGGACGTTTGCAATCATATCTCATCCTGATGCAGGTAAGACTACCCTGACGGAAAAGTTCCTTCTGTATGGCGGGGCAATTAACCAGGCAGGAAGTGTAAAAGGAAAAGCTACCGCCAGACATGCGGTGTCAGACTGGATGGAGATTGAGAAGGAAAGAGGAATTTCCGTAACATCCTCTGTGCTGCAGTTTAACTATGGGGGTTATTGTATTAATATCCTGGATACGCCGGGACATCAGGATTTTTCGGAGGATACCTACCGCACACTTATGGCGGCGGATTCTGCTGTGATGGTAATTGATGCGTCAAAAGGAGTAGAGGCGCAGACCCGGAAACTGTTTAAAGTATGTACCATGCGGCATATCCCGATTTTTACTTTTATTAATAAGATGGACCGGGAGGCAATGGATACTTTTGAACTTCTGGATGATATTGAAAATGAGCTGGGGATTGCTACTTGTCCGGTCAACTGGCCGATTGGTTCCGGTAAGAACTTTAAAGGAGTGTACGACAGAGCGACAAAGGAAATCGAACTGTTTTCCGATACGAAAAAGGGGACTACCCAAGGACAGGTTAAGAAGGTTCCGCTTGGTGATCCGGAAGTGACGTGGCTGATTGATGAATCCCAGAGACTGCAGTTGATGGAAGAAATCGAATTGCAGGACGGAGCCGGAGCTGAGTTTGACCAGGAATTGGTAAGCAAGGGAGAGTTGTCTCCGGTCTTTTTTGGTTCTGCTCTTACCAATTTTGGGGTGGAGACTTTTCTGGAGCATTTCCTGAAAATGACGACATCTCCTCTTCCAAGAATTTCTGACCAGGGAGAAATTGACCCCATGAAAGAGGAAGCGTTTTCTGCTTTTGTATTTAAGATTCAGGCAAATATGAATAAGGCGCATCGTGACCGGATTGCGTTTATGCGAATTTGTTCAGGTGCTTTTGAGGCGGGGATGGAAGTGTTCCATATCCAAGGAGGCAAGAAGGTCCGGCTGTCGCAGCCGCAGCAGATGATGGCGAGTGAGCGCAAGATGATTGACAGAGCTTATGGAGGCGATATTATTGGTGTGTTTGATCCGGGGATTTTTTCTATAGGAGATACCCTTACTACATCGGCGAAAAAATATGCCTATGAAGGCATACCGACATTTGCGCCGGAGCATTTTGCAAGGGTACGCCAGGTAGATACGATGAAGAGAAAGCAGTTCATCAAGGGGATTAACCAGATTGCACAGGAGGGCGCAATTCAGATTTTCCAGGAATACAATACCGGTATGGAAGAGATTATCGTGGGCGTTGTAGGAGTACTGCAGTTTGACGTGCTCAAGTACCGTCTGGAGAATGAATACAATGTGGAAATCCGTATGGACAGCCTGCCTTATGAGCATATCCGATGGATTGAGAATGAAGAAATCAATCTGGATAAGCTGGTGGGGACTTCCGATATGAAGAAGATTAAGGATTTAAAAGGAAGACCGCTTCTGCTCTTTGTAAATGACTGGAGTGTCCGTATGACGCTGGAGAGGAATGAAGGACTCATTCTGTCAGAGTTCGGAAAGGCATAAAAGGCTTTGCAATCGTATATAAATTTGGTATAATAGTCGAAAAGAGCAGAAAGAATAATCGAGAAAAGCGAGGTTAAGATTATGGGAAAAGAAGAAAGAAATACTTATACAATAAAAGCAGATGAAAATCTCGGTGAAGTGAAGATTGCAGATGAAGTAGTTGCGATCATCGCAGGCCTTGCAGCTATGGAGGTGGATGGTGTCGCTTCTATGTCAGGGAATACCACACGGGAGATTATCGGAAAGCTGGGCATGAAGAATTTGTCAAAAGGAGTAAAGGTAGACGTTCTGGAAGGGATTGTGACAGTGTCTCTGAAGCTGACCCTGAAATATGGATACAGCATTGTTGAAGTATCCGGCAAAGTACAGGAGAAGGTGAAGGCAGCAATTGAGAATATGACCGGACTTACGGTTGCAGACGTGAATATCCGGGTTGCCGGAGTGGACGTACCGGAGGAAGCATAAGTGAAGAGATCAGAATTAAGAGAACATATCTTTAAGGTGTTGTTTGGATTGGAATTTGTTTCGCCGGAAGAGATGCCCGGGCAGCTCCAGCTTTATTTTGGACAACTCGAAGATATAAAAGAGAAGGACAGAGCGTACATTCAGACGAAAGCGCTGGCAGTGGCAGAACATTTGGAGGATATAGACGCGCTTCTGAATGCCAGTACGACTGGATGGAAGACAGGAAGGATGAACAAAGTAGACCTTACGATTTTAAGGCTTGCAGTTTATGAGATGAAATGGGATGACGATGTGCCGGTTTCAGTAGCCATCAATGAAGCAGTTGTGCTGGCAAAGCAATTTGGCGGCGATGACAGCTCTGCTTTTGTAAATGGCGTGCTGGCGAAAATCGTGTAATAGGCGAAGAAAAGGTAAGGATTTGGGTATGGCAGGCAATGTATATACCGTCGGACAGGTGAATGCTTATATTAAAAATATGTTTGCACAGGACTTCATGATGAACCATATCTATGTGAAGGGTGAAGTCTCTAACTGCAAATACCATACATCAGGACATATATATTTTTCACTGAAGGATGAGTCTGGATTGATTGCCTGCGTGATGTTCGCGGGGCAGCGAGGCGGACTCTCTTTTCGTATGTGTGAAGGACAGCAGGTTATTGTGTTCGGCACGGTAGGCGTCTATGAACGGGGCGGATCCTACCAGCTTTATGCAAAAGAGATCCGTTTAGACGGGGAAGGTGTGCTCTATGAACGGTTTCAGGCGCTGAAAAGGGAGCTGGAAGAGATGGGAATGTTTGCTCCCGAATATAAAAAGCCGATTCCGCAGTTCGCACGACGGGTAGGCGTGGTGACGGCTCCCACGGGCGCTGCCGTCCGTGATATTATGAACATCAGCAGGAGAAGAAATCCTTTCGTGCAGTTAATCCTTTATCCGGCGCAGGTGCAGGGCGAAGGCGCGAAAGAAAGTATTGTCCGCGGAATCCGTATGCTGGAGCAGCAGCAAGTGGATGTTATCATTGTAGGAAGAGGCGGCGGTTCTATTGAGGATCTGTGGGTGTTTAATGAAGAAGCGGTGGCGAGGGCTATATTTGAGTGTCAGATTCCGGTTATTTCAGCGGTTGGCCATGAGACGGATACGACTATTGCAGACTTTGTGGCGGATCTGCGTGCTCCGACGCCTTCGGCGGCAGCAGAGCTTGCAGTTTGGGATTATCAAATTGTTCGCAGTACGATGCAGGAATACCGGCGAAAGCTGGGACAGAGAATGCAGCAGAAGCTTCAGATAGAAAGGATGCGTCTCGCAGGATATCAGACGAAACTGAAATATCTGCATCCCGGCAATAAGGTCAGGGAGCAGAGACAGCGGACAGTGGAGCTGGAGGATGCTCTGCGCCAGCTTATGGATCAGAAGATCCTTGTGGCAAGACACAGATTGGCGCTTGACATGGAGAAGATGAAAGGCCTTTCTCCCATCGGGAAGCTGAACCGGGGATATTCCTATGTAGAAGGCGGAAATGACGGTGAAAAGCATGTGATTAAAAGTATCGGGCAGGTGCAGAAGGAAGAAATTCTGTCTGTCTATGTGACGGATGGAATTATCTATGCAGCGGTGACTGGAGTGAAGGAGGAACGGCATGGAAGAGAAGAATAGCCTGAATGATAAAGAACAGTCTCTGGATGAAGCATTTGGGGAACTGGAGCAAGTGATTTCCAGAATGGAAGGAGAAGTATCATTGGAGGAATCCTTTCGCCTTTACCATAAGGGAATGGATATGCTGAAAGTATGTAATGAAAAGATAGATAAAGTAGAAAAAAAGATGCTGGTGATGGATGAGGAAGGAGAATTGCATGAATTCTAGAGATAGTTATGCGGTTTTGCGTGAGAAAAAAACGGCAGAGATAGAAGCAGTTTTAAGAAATTACCTTCCCCAAAAAGAAGGCTGCCAAAAGATTATAATGGAGGCGATGGAATATAGCCTGATGGCGGGAGGGAAGAGACTGCGTCCCATGTTGATGGGGGAGACTTACCGTCTGTTTGGAGGAGAAGGGAAGATAATTGAGCCATTTATGGCGGCGATTGAGATGATACATACCTATTCTCTTGTGCACGATGATCTTCCGGCTATGGATAATGATGATTACCGGAGAGGCAGAAAGACGACCCATGTTGTGTATGGGGAAGATATGGGAATCCTCGCCGGGGACGCTCTTCTTAACTATGCTTTTGAGACAGTGTCAAAAGCATTTGAACTTTACCCGGAGAAAAGTGCGGCTGCCGGAAAAGCATTTGGTATATTGGCGCGCAAGGCGGGAATCTATGGTATGATTGGCGGACAGGTTGTGGATGTGAAAGAGACAGGCCATAGAATTGGAAAAGAGATTCTGGATTTTATCTATGATCTAAAGACAGGGGCGCTGATAGAGTCTGCGATGATGACAGGAGCCGTGCTTGCGGAAGCTTCGGATGAAGATGTCAGGAAGGTGGAACAGATTGCGAAGAAAATAGGACTGGCATTCCAGATTCAGGATGATATTTTGGATGTTACCAGTACTGCGGAAGTTCTGGGAAAACCAATCCACAGTGATGAAAAGAATGAGAAGACAACGTATGTGACTTTACTTGGAATTGAAGAATCGGAGAAAATCGTAGAGCGGGAATCAGAAGAAGCAATTGCGCTGCTTAAGAGCCTGCCGGGGGAAAATGATTATCTGGAATGGCTGGTTAAGGAGCTGATTCACAGGAAAAAATAAGGAGTCCTTATTATGTTGGAACGGATACAGAAGGCGAATGATATCAAAGAACTGAATTATGATGAGATGGAAGTCCTGGCGGGGGAAATCCGGGAGTTCCTGATAGAGAAAATCAGCAGGACCGGAGGCCATCTTGCTTCTAATCTTGGAGTTGTGGAGCTTACTATGGCGATGCATAAAGTATTTACCCTGCCCCAGGACAGAATTATCTGGGATGTGGGACATCAGGCCTATACCCATAAGCTTCTGACAGGAAGGAAAGAAGGATTTGACGGTCTGCGCAAATATGGCGGAATGAGTGGTTTTCCAAAGCGTGCAGAAAGTGAATGCGATGCATTTGATACCGGTCACAGCTCCACCTCCATTTCTGCCGGGCTTGGATATGTACAGGCGAGAGAATTGCGGGGGGAGGATTATAATGTCGTTTCCGTAATCGGGGATGGCTCCCTGACTGGCGGCATGGCGTATGAAGCTTTGAATAATGCGGCTCCGCTGAAAGCAAATTTTATTATTGTGCTGAATGACAATCATATGTCTATTTCTGAAAATGTAGGCGGAATGTCAAAATACCTTGCTAAGCTCAGAACGGCAGATGTTTATACGGGACTGAAAAAAGGCGTTACCTATGCCCTTCATCAGATTCCGGTAGCAGGAGACAGGATAATTGAACAGATCCGTAAGACGAAGAGCAGCATTAAGCAGCTGGTGGTTCCGGGGATGTTTTTTGAAGATATGGGGATTACCTATCTGGGACCGGTCAAGGGGCATGACATCCGGATGCTGTGCCGGGCGTTTGAAGAGGCAAAGAAGGTAGAAGGTCCGGTTCTTCTGCATGTGTTGACGAAAAAAGGAAAGGGTTATAAGCCTGCAGAGAGGGAGCCGGCAAAATTTCATGGGACAGGTCCTTTCCATATTGCCACAGGAGAAGCAAAAGCCGGAAGCGGCAAGGATACTTATACGGATGTGTTTTCAAAGGTAATTTGTGATATTGGAAGGAAAGATCATGAAGTAGCAGTGATTACAGCGGCAATGGCAGATGGAACCGGGCTTGCTGAATTTAAGAAGCATTATCCGGCAAGGTTTTTTGACGTGGGAATCGCAGAAGCCCATGGAGTGACATTTGCGGCGGGACTTGCGGCAGGCGGAATGAAGCCTGTCTTTGCGGTATATTCCTCTTTTCTGCAGCGTGGATATGACCAGATTATCCATGATGTGGCGCTTCAGAAACTTCCGGTAGTATTTGCCATTGACCGGGCAGGACTGGTGGGAAGCGACGGAGAGACCCACCAGGGTGTTTTTGATTTGTCTTATATGGGAAGTGTGCCCAATATGACGGTGATGTCGCCCAAGAATCGGTGGGAGCTTGCGGATATGCTGCGTTTTGCGGTGGGATTTAATGGTCCTGTCGCCCTTCGTTATCCAAGGGGAGAGGCATATGACGGTTTTGAAGAATATCGTGCTCCTGTTGTTTATGGGAAGAGTGAAATCATTTATGAAGAGGAAGATATTGCAATTTTAGTTGTAGGCCATATGTTTGAGGAGGCTGTGAAGGTCAGGCGTGCTTTGAAAGAAACGGGCTATAACTGCAGTCTGATTAATGCAAGATTTGTTAAGCCGGTTGATACAAAGATGCTGGAAGAACTGGCAAAGAATCATAAGTTGTTTGTGACAGTAGAGGAAAATGTACGGTGCGGCGGTTTTGGTGAGCGGGTGCAGGGATATGTGTCTGAAAAGAGGCTTCCTGTTTCTGTCCTTAGTCTGGCACTGCCGGATGACTATATTGAACACGGAAGCGTGGAAGTACTCAGAAGAGAAGTCCTGCTGGATGCTGCGTCCATGACGAAGCAGATTATTGCAAGATATACAATGTTATAGGAGTGGATATGAAAGAACGGTTAGATGTATTGTTGGTGAAAAGAAACCTGGCGGAATCCAGAGAGAAGGCGAAGGCAATTATTATGTCCGGCTGTGTGTTTGTAGAAGGGCAGAGGGAAGATAAGGCGGGAACCACATTTTCTGATGAAGTGTCTATTGAGATTAAGGGACATACCCTTCCTTACGTCAGCAGAGGAGGCCTGAAACTGGAGAAGGCAATGGATAAATTTGAGGTGGATGTAAAAGACAAGGTCTGTACGGATGTAGGAGCATCCACAGGCGGATTTACTGACTGTATGCTTCAGAATGGGGCGAAAAAAGTCTATGCGATTGATGTGGGAAGGGGACAGCTTGCATGGAAACTCCGTCAGGATGAAAGAGTCATCTGTATGGAAAAGACGAATATCCGTTATGTGACGCCGGAAGATCTGGGTGAGCCGATTGATTTTTCGTCCATTGATGTATCCTTTATTTCACTGACAAAGGTGTTAGAGCCCATACGAAATTACCTGAGAGAACAGGGGCAGGTTGTGGCGCTGATTAAGCCTCAATTCGAGGCAGGGCGCGAAAAGGTCGGCAAGAAAGGCGTAGTGCGTGAAGAAAGTACCCATGTGGAGGTAATTGAGAAAGTAAAGGATTATGCCTGTTCGATTGGATTTAAAATCCTGGATCTGTCTTTTTCGCCGGTCAAAGGACCGGAAGGCAATATAGAATATTTAATACATCTGGAAAAGTGTGATCCGAAAGAGCGGTTTATCAGCGAAAAGATCCAAGTCAGGCAGACGGTAAGGGAAGCTTTTGATACATTGAATAAATAGACAGAGGGTTAGGAATAATGGAACGGTTTTTTATTGTTACGAACGACGGGAAGGATATCGGCGGACGGGTAACCGCAAAGGTGAAACACCTTTTGGAAGAACAGGGAAAGACCTGTATCCTCTGTGAGAAGGATGAGGATAAAAAGATTGTGAAGGAGAAAGTTCCGGCAGAGATTGATTGTGCGATTGTGATCGGTGGAGACGGGACTTTGATTGAAGTGGCAAGGATGCTGAGGAGAGAGATTCCGATCCTTGGGATTAATATGGGGACGCTGGGCTATCTTACCGAGGTGGAGGTGTCCGGCGTGGAACAGGCGGTTTGTCAGATGCTTGCGGATCATTATACGATTGAGAACAGAATGATGCTTCAGGCAGAGTTTGAAGACGGAAGCAGGGATATTGCCCTGAACGATATCGTAGTATCCAGGAAAAATGGACTCCGGCTGATTCATTTTGATATTTATGTGAATGGATCTTTCCTGAATTCTTATGAGGCGGATGGAGTGATTCTATCTACACCTACCGGTTCCACCGCCTACAATCTGTCAGCGGGGGGACCTGTGGTAGAACCAACGGCATCCTTGATTGTGATTACCCCAATCTGTTCTCATTCTTTGAATACCAGCAGTATCGTGTTGTCATCAGAAGATGAGATCGTGATATTGATTGGCGAGGGAAGGAATGGAAGGACAGAAGAAGTTTATATTACATTTGATGGTGCAGATATGGTAGAATTAAAAACAGGGCAGAAGCTGACGGTTCATAAGTCCGAATCTATTACACAGCTTATGAAGCTGAACGGACTCAGCTTTTTGGAAATACTGCACAGGAAAATGAAGGGAAATTAGTACGATGAAGATTAACCGACATGCGAAAATTATAGAATTGATTAATAAATATCATATTGAGACACAAGAAGAGCTGGCAGATTATCTGAACGAAGAAGGTTTTAAGGTAACACAGGCCACCGTATCCAGAGATATCAGGGATTTAAAGCTTACGAAGGTTCCGACAGATGGCGGCAGGCAAAAGTATGCCATACATCAGACGGCAGAGACGGAGATGAGTGACAAATATATCCGTGTTCTGAAAGATGGGTATGTTTCTATGGACATGGCGCAAAATATTCTGGTAATTAAGACGGTAGCAGGTATGGCTATGGCAGTTTGTGCGGCAATTGATTCCATGAAATGGAATGAAGTGGTTGGAAGCATTGCGGGGGATGATACCATTATGTGTGCAATCCGAAGTGCGGATGATACGATAAAAGTGATGGATAAAATCAGTAAAATTATTTTGTGATATAGACAGGAGATATTATGCTGCAGAGTTTACATGTGAAGAATCTGGCATTGATAGAAGAGATTGAGGTTGATTTTGGGCAGGGACTTAATATACTGACCGGAGAGACGGGGGCAGGAAAATCAATTATTCTTGGCTCTGTCAACTTGGCGCTGGGAGGACGGTACACGAAGGATATTCTGCGTAAAGGCGCAAAATATGGTTTTGTGGAACTTACATTTTCCCTGGAGAATAAAAAACAGATACGCAAGCTTGAAGAGTTGGATATATTTCCGGAAGACGGAATGGTGGTTTTGAATCGTAGGTTGATGGAAGGAAGAAGTGTCAGCAAAATTAATGGAGAGACGGTTTCTATGGCTCAGCTTAAGGAAGCAGCGGGAATTTTGATTGATATTCACGGACAGCATGAGCATCAGTCGCTTCTGTATAAAAAACACCAAATGGAAATTCTGGATGCATTTTCAAGGGAATATATTCAGGAGATGCTGGAGAAGGTAAGGGAAGCTTTTGAGACATACAAGCGTCTGAAGAATGAGTGGAAGCTGGCGAATACAGAAGAATCTGAGAGAGCGAAAGAAACGGATTTTCTGGAATTTGAGATTCAGGAAATCGAAAGCGCCGGCTTGAAAGAAGGGGAAGATGAAGTGTTGGAAGCAGAGTACCGCCGTATGGTAAATGCCAGGAAAATTGTGGAAAACATCGGGGAAGCATATGCATATACCGGGGGCTCAGGCGGGTCGGATGCCAGTGAGAGCATCAGCCGGGCAATCCGCTGCCTGTCCGATGCGGCACAATATGACGAAGAGGCACAGGTGCTGTATGGGCAGCTTGCGGAGATTGACGCTCTTTTGAATGATTTCAACAGGGATCTGGCGGATTACAGTGCTTCGATGGAATTTTCAGAAGAGGAATTCTATCAGACGGAAGAGCGTTTGAATGAAATAAACCGTTTGAAAACAAAATATGGTAATTCGGTAGCCGATATTCTTGCTTATTTGGAAGAAAAGCGAGAGCGGCTTTGCGTCTTGAAGGATTATGATACTTATCTGGAATCTTTAAAACAGCGTCTAAGTGAGACGGAAAGAATTCTTGCCCGTTATTGCCGGGAATTAAGCAGTATTCGGAAGGAGCAGGGCAGAATATTGACAGAATCTATCTGTAACGGACTGAAAGATTTGAACTTTATGGATGTGAAGTTTGAAATCCGGTTTGAAGAACTTGCAGAGTACACGGCTCGTGGAAAAGATGATGTGGAATTTTTGATTTCTATGAATCCGGGTGAACCGGTGAAGCCGCTGGCGGAGGTGGCGTCCGGAGGTGAACTTTCCAGAATTATGCTGGCAATCAAGGCTGTGATGGCAGACAGGGATGAGATTGAGACTTTGATTTTTGACGAAATTGATGTGGGAATCAGTGGAAGGACTGCGCAGAAAGTTTCAGAAAAGATGGCGCTGATTGGCAGAACCCATCAGGTTATCTGCATTACTCACCTTGCACAGATTGCGGCGATGGCAGATCGGCATTATGCTATTGAGAAGACGGTGGATGACGGAGTAACCAGGACGGGAATCCGGGAACTTTCGGAAGAAGAATCCGTTGGCGAGCTTGCAAGAATCCTGGGCGGCGCACAGATTACTGAGACGGTGTTAAACAGTGCGCGGGAAATGAAGAAGCTGGCGCAAAATACAAAATAATATTGTGTAAAAATAAAAAAAAATCACATACTAAAACAGATACGAAGAAAGTATCTGTTTTTTTGTTCTGTGAAAATAGTGTTCCCATAGAACAAGATTTTATATTCAGGATGTGAAAGGAACGGTTGTTATGAAAAGATACTGGTATAAACGGATTTTGATTATGGTTTTGGTATTTGCGGTCAGTGTAGGCGGAGGATATTATTTAATCCAATATAAGCAAGAAACTTTGAACAAAGAGGTGAGCGTCAATACCAGCGGTACAATGGTAATTCCCGGCGGAATGCCTGTTGGCATTTATCTGGAAACGGAGGGCGTACTGGTGTTGGGGACGGATAAGATTAAGGCTGAAGATGGCATGGAGTATGAGCCGGCGGCACATTTGGTAAAGGAAGGGGATTATATCGTCGGTATGGATGAGGAAGAGATCCATAATAAAACGGAATTAATTGAAATGGTTGATAAACTGGAAGATGAAGACGTGGTATTGAAGGTAAAGCGTCATGAACAGTTCATTGATATCCGGATTCAGGCAGTTAAGTGCAGTACAGATGGCTATAAATTGGGAATCTGGGTACGTGATAATGCACAGGGGTTGGGGACAATTACCTATTTGAATGCAGACAGTACCTTTGGGGCGCTGGGGCATGGAATCCATGATGTAGATACCAGTGAGCTTCTGGATATTTCAGGAGGGACTCTGTACACTACCAGTATTCGCGATATTCAGAAGGGGACGGACGGAGTCCCGGGTGGGATGGAAGGTATTATTGTGTATAATAATTACAATATGCTGGGAACGGTTACAAAGAATACAGAAGAAGGAATTTACGGGACGGTTGAGAGAGTGGAAGCATTGTTTTCCGGGGTGGATCCGGTGGAAGTGGCATCTGCGGAAGAAATACGGGAAGGAGAAGCATCCATCCGCTGTACGGTAGACGGAAAGCTGAAGGAATATAAAATTCGTATTACAAATATTGACAAAAACGCGAAAGAGGCGAATAAAGCATTGGAAATCCAGGTGACGGATGAAGAACTCCTGGATGCAACAGGAGGAATTGTGCAGGGAATGAGCGGTTCACCGATTTTGCAGGATGGAAAACTGGTGGGAGCTGTGACCCATGTATTTGTAAATGATCCCTCCAGAGGCTATGGAATTTTTGCAGAGACTATGCTAAAAAGGTCGAATGAATAGAAAAATAGTGTCGAATGAGAGAAGAATTCGGAAAACAGGTCGAAGGGTGTCAGCTTTTTACGACTTGAATTTCTTGATTTGGAATATGACGAATCATATAATTGTGTTTGACGAGTTTTTAGTGAAAAAGGAGGAGGAACATAAAAATGGGAGAAATAAGTGTGGCGTTAGCCGACGATAACGAAAGAATTCTGGAATTGCTTGGCGAAATTATAAGCAGTGACAGAGACCTGAATCTTGTTGGAAAGGCAAACAATGGAGAGGAAATATGTAAGGTAATCAGGGAAAAAGAGCCGGATGTTGTCTTGTTGGATTTGATTATGCCGAAAATGGACGGGCTAAGTGTGATGGATGCGGTCGAGAATGATAAAACACTTAAGAAACATCCGAATTTTATCGTTGTTACGGCCGTAGGGCAAGAGCGGATTACAGAAGATGCGTTCAATAAAGGGGCGCATTATTATGTAATGAAACCATTTCATAACGATATTATTTTAAGCTACATTAAAAGCGCCAGCAAAGGCAGACATAAAATGCCGGTGCCCGGTTCATGCGGTGAAGATGCAGAAGAGGAAAATGAAGTGAGCATGGAGAACAGGGTGACGGATATGATTCATGAGATTGGAATTCCGGCACACATTAAGGGATACCACTATCTGAGAGATGCAATTATGATGGCTGTCGAGGATATGGATGTACTGAATGCAGTGACAAAAGTGTTGTATCCCACCGTGGCTAAAAAACATCAGACGACAGCAAGCCGTGTAGAAAGGGCTATCAGGCATGCCATTGAAGTGGCATGGAGCAGAGGAAAATTAGATACATTAGATGAACTATTTGGCTATACAGTAAGCAATGGGAAAGGGAAGCCTACAAATTCAGAGTTCATCGCATTGATTGCGGATACGCTAAGATTGGAATATAAAAACAGATAAGACTTTCCTTCTGGCGAAAAATGCGGTATAATATCTCTATATCGTGTCGTGAGAATGGGAGGAAATTTTATGAAGCAAATACTTTTTGCAACTTCAGAAGCAGTTCCGTTTATTAAAACGGGCGGTCTGGCAGACGTAGCAGGGTCGCTGCCTAAATATTTTGATAAAGAGAAATACGATGTCAGAGTTATGCTGCCGAAGTATATGTGCATGAAAGAGGAATGGAGAGATCAGTTAGAGTATGTAACACATTTTTACATGGATTTGAATTGGAGAACAGAGTACGTAGGAATTCTGAAAATGGAGTACGAAGGAATTACGTTCTATTTTATAGATAATGAGTACTATTTCAGTGGATGGGCTCCATATGGAGAGGTTTTTGGAGATGTTGAAAAGTTCGCGTTTTTCTCCAAAGCTGTCTTAAGCGCCCTGCCTGTAATAGAGTTCAGGCCGGATATTATCCATTGTCACGACTGGCAGACCGGACTGATACCGGTGTATCTGGATAATTTCCGTTATGGTAATGAGTATTACCGCGGAATTAAGACGATTATGACGATTCATAATCTGAAATTCCAGGGAACCTGGGAGGTGAACCGGATTCAGAATATTACGGGGCTTCCGCCTTATTATTTTACTTCGGACAAGCTGGAAGCTTATGGCGATGCCAATTACCTGAAGGGCGGTATTGTATATGCAGACAAGGTTACTACAGTAAGCAATACGTATGCAGAAGAGATTAAGACGCCGTTTTATGGAGAGAGGCTGGACGGACTTATGAATGCTCGTGCTAACTGCCTGACTGGCATTGTGAATGGAATTGATTATGGTGATTTCAATCCGGAGACAGATAAATACATCTTTAAGAATTATACGGTTTCTAATTTCAGGAAAGAGAAAATCAAGAATAAGACGGCGCTGCAGGAAGAGCTTGGACTTGAACAGAATCCGAAGACTATGCTGATTGGTATTGTTTCCCGCCTGACGGATCAGAAGGGATTTGATTTGATTGCACATGTAATGGACGAGATGTGTCAGGACTCTGTCCAGTTTGCAGTGCTTGGAACGGGAGAAGAAAGATATGAGAATATGTTCCGTCATTTTGCATGGAAATATCCGGGTAAGGTGTCGGCGAATATCTATTATTCTGAGCCGGTGTCTCATAAAATATATGCGGGATGCGATGCATTTCTGATGCCGTCATTGTTTGAACCATGCGGACTCAGCCAGTTAATGAGTCTTCGTTATGGTACCGTTCCGATTGTGCGCGAGACCGGAGGGCTGAAAGATACGGTAGAGCCATATAATGAATTTGAGAAGACGGGAACCGGATTCAGCTTCTCGAATTATAACGCGCATGAAATGCTGGGAACTGTGCGTTATGCACAAAGCATCTATTACGACAAGAAGAGAGACTGGAATAAGATTGTAGAACGAGGGATGCAGAAAGATTTTTCATGGAAGAATTCTGCAAAGCAGTATGAAGAATTATATGATAACCTGTAAAATAAAGAATACAAAAGAGCAGCTTAAGGAGAGACAAGAAAGAGAATGAAAATCAAAGACGTATTAAAAGATAACAAAGTACATATATCATTTGAAGTGTTTCCGCCGAAGACGGAGGCCGCTTACGACAGCGTGCTTTCGGCAACAGAGAAGATTGCGTCGCTTAAGCCCGCGTTTATCAGTGTGACCTATGGAGCGGGGGGAGGAACCAGCAAGAATACGGTAAAGATTGCATCGAAGATTAAGGAAGATTTCGGAGTACCGAGTCTTGCACATTTGACTTGTGTATCTTCTACAAAGGAAGAAGTACACCAGGTGATAGACAGGCTGAAAGAGAATGGAATTGAGAATATACTTGCACTTAGAGGCGACATACCGAAGAGTACAGAATTTCCGCTTCCGAATCATTATAAATATGCGTATGAATTGATTGAGGATATCAAGGCGCAGGGAGATTTCTGCATCGGTGCTGCATGCTATCCGGAAGGGCATGTGGAGACAGAGCATAAGAAAGATGATATCCGTCATCTGAAACAGAAAGTGGACTGCGGCGTGGATTTCCTGACAACACAGATGTTTTTTGATAACAGTATTCTCTATAATTTTTTGTATAGAATACGGGAACAGGGGATTACCATTCCCGTTTTGCCAGGTATTATGCCGGTTACAAATGGGAAACAGGTGAAAAGGATCTGTGAGCTTTCAGGAACCATATTGCCGGAGCGTTTCCGGGCGATTGTGGATCATTTTGGAGAGAATCCTGAGGCTATGAAGCAGGCGGGAATAGCATATGCTACAGATCAGATTATTGATTTGATTGCCAATGGAATCCAGTGTATTCACGTTTATTCTATGAATAAACCGGAAGTGGCAGGGGCCATTATGAATAATCTGTCGGAAATACTAAAGGCATAGGAGCGAAGGATGAATAAGGAAACGAAGGAAGCTATTCGTTACCTGGGATATGGAAAACATGCGGTAGATGATCATGTATATGCGATGCTTGACGAGTGCTTTCGGGAGCTTGCGGATGTGGCGCAGAAGAGAATCATCTATCGCATTTTTGAATTGTCCCGGGAGAAGGACGGAAGTCTGCGTATAGGGAAAATGCATATTGTAAGTAAGAATTTAAGCAAAAATATGAAGGGATGTTCTGAGGTGATTGTTCTGGGTGCTACCTTGGGTGTGGGTGTGGATATGCTGATGAAACGATATTCCCTCACAGATATGGCAAGGGCAGTAATCTGTCAGGCTGCTGCTGCCGCCATGTTGGAAGAGTTTCTGGATGAGAAACAGCGTGAGATAGCTGAGAAGCTGGCCGGAGAGGGAAAGTATCTGCGGCCGAGGTTTAGCCCGGGATACGGAGACTTTGGAATTGAGCATCAGGGAGTGCTGCTTGCAATGCTTGATGCCGCCAAGACGATTGGACTTACAATGACGGACGGTTGTATGCTTACACCCATGAAATCTGTAACGGCAGTAATCGGAGTAAGTGAGACAGAAGCCCCCTGCCATATAAAAGGCTGCGAATTGTGTGATAAAACAGATTGTATCTATCGGAGGAACGAAGAATGCTAAGAGACAGACTTGGGAAAGAATTATTATTTTTTGACGGCGGAATGGGAACGCTTCTTCAGGCAAAAGGACTTTTGCCAGGGGAACTTCCGGAAATATGGAATCTGGAACACGCAGAAGCGGTGGTGGAAATCCACAGAAAGTATTTTGAAGCCGGGAGCGATATTATATTGACGAACACTTTTGGAGCGAATGCTTTGAAGTTTCACAGTCGAGAGTATGGACTTAAGGAGATTGTGACAGCGGCGATTGAGAATGCGCGAAAAGGAGCAGAGCAGGGCGTGCGCGATGGAAGGGAAGTTTACGTGGCGCTGGATATTGGTCCCACCGGGAAACTTTTACAGCCTATGGGAGATCTGTCGTTTGAAAAGGCTTATGAGGCTTTTGCAGAGGCAGTGAAATATGGAGAGGAAGCGGGAGCTGACTTAATCCATATAGAAACCATGAGTGACACCTATGAGATGAAGGCGGCGGTCCTTGCGGCAAAGGAAAATACGACGCTTCCTGTATTTGCAACAATGATTTTTGATGAGAAAGGAAAGCTGCTTACCGGTGGGGATGTTCCCGCAGTTGTCGCCATGCTGGAAGGTCTTAGAGTAGATGCTTTGGGCATTAACTGTGGACTGGGACCGGAGCAGATGCTTCCGATTCTGGAGCAGATCCTGGCGGTTACGTCACTTCCTGTCATTGTGAAGCCAAATGCGGGACTTCCCAAGCAGAAGGACGGAGTGACCTATTATGATGTAACGCCGGAAGACTTCGCGCAGACAATGAAAAGGATTGTGGAGACGGGGGCATGTTTAATCGGGGGATGCTGCGGAACGACGCCGGAGCATATTTTCAGGATGACGGAAGCCTGCAGAAAGATTCCTGTAAAAACTCCGGTGAAGAAAACGGATACCATCGTATCTTCTTATGGCAGGGCGGTGGTAATCGGAGATAAACCGGTGATTATAGGAGAGCGGATCAATCCAACCGGAAAGAAGCGGATGAAGCAGGCTTTAAAAGACCACGATATGGATTATCTCTTGAAAGAGGCGATTACCCAGCAGGACAAAGGCGCCCATATTCTGGACGTTAACGTAGGACTTCCGGATATAGATGAGGTGGCGATGATGCAGGAGGCGGTGAAAGAACTGCAGAGTATTACCAGCCTTCCACTGCAGATTGATACGGTAGACATTGAAGCGATGGAAGCGGCCATGCGCATTTATAATGGTAAGCCCATGGTAAATTCAGTGAACGGTAAGAAAGAATCCATGGAAGCAGTATTCCCTTTGATTCAGAAATACGGCGGTGTGGTAATCGGACTTACCATTGACGAAGAGGGAATTCCACAGACAGCCAACGGCCGTCTTAAAATAGCAGAGAAAATTATAGCAGAAGCTGCAAAATACGGCATTGATAAAAAAGATATTGTAATAGATGTTCTTGCCATGACTATAAGTTCTGACCCGGAAGGAGCAAAAACCACATTGGAGGCGCTGCGTCTGGTAAGGGACAAACTGGGAGTGAGGACGGTGCTGGGTGTATCTAACATTTCTTTTGGACTCCCATACAGACCTGCTATAAACGCTAATTTTTATACAATGGCGATGCAGAACGGATTGAGCGCCGGAATTATCAATCCGTCTTCGGAAGATATGATGCGTTCTTATTATTCTTTCTGTGCGCTGATGAATTATGACGAAAATTTTACGGCATACATTGAACGGTATGGGAGCCAGGTCCCGGCTGCCGCGCCCACGGTGGGAGGACAGAGCAAAATCAGCCTGAAGGAAGCAATTGAACGGGGACTGAAGGAGGAAGCGCACCAACTAACCGCTGAGCTTGTGAAGGAAGAAGCCCCCCTTTCTATTATTAACACACAGTTAATCCCTGCGCTTGATGTGGTAGGAAAGGGCTTTGAGAAAGGAACAGTATTCCTCCCGCAGCTTCTTATGAGTGCCGATGCTGCAAAACAGGCATTTGCCGTGTTGAAAGAGGTTTTAGCCAAGAGTGATTATACGGAAGAGAAGAAAGATAAGATTATTTTGGCTACTGTAAAGGGGGATATCCACGATATCGGAAAAAATATCGTAAAGGTTCTTCTTGAAAATTACAGTTTTGATGTGATTGATTTGGGGAAAGATGTAGCACCGGAGAAGATTGTGGAAACGGCAGTGGAGCAGAAGGTGAAATTGGTAGGGTTAAGTGCACTGATGACGACAACCGTGACCAGTATGGAGGAGACTATCAGACAGCTTAGAAAGGCAAAGCCGGACTGCCTTGTGATGGTGGGCGGAGCTGTTCTCAATCAGGAATATGCAGATATGATAGGCGCGGATTTCTATGGAAAAGATGCGATGCAATCTGTCCATTATGCACAGAAGGTTTTTGGAAAAGGAAATTAAGTTGACATGGTTTTGTCAATTCAGTATATTTAATATATAAGAAAGGAATTTAGGAGGAAAGGACCTATGATGAGAGGACTGGATACGACTGTCAGAAAATTAAGAAGGCAGGTATTTGAGGAAGTTGCAAGATTGGGGTTTCATGCAAATGAGGAGACGTTGTGTGATGATATGGAAGCGATTCCATATAAGATGGTGAATGATGAGACAAGATACAGGGAGAGCGTATATCGTGCCCGTGCGGTCGTAAGAGAGCGGCTGCGCCTTGCGATGGGACTTTCGCTGCGTCCGGAGGACAAGCCGGTTCATCTTACTGCCGGTGTAGAATCAAGCAATATTTCTGACAAGTATTATGAACCGCCGCTTATGCAGGTGATTCCTTCCGCTTGTGAGGCGTGTGAGGAGAAGGGGTACGAAGTCAGTAACATGTGTAAAGGGTGCCTTGCGCATCCTTGTATGGAGGTCTGTCCGAAAGGGGCTATTTCCATGGTGAATGGCCGTTCCTACATAGATCAGACCAAATGTATTAAGTGTGGGAAATGTAAATCAGCATGTCCGTATGATGCTATTTCACAGAAGACCCGTCCCTGTGCCAAAGCATGCGGCGTGGGAGCGATTGAGACAGATAATATGGGGCGTGCACATATTAATAATGACAAATGTGTATCTTGCGGCATGTGTATGGTAAACTGTCCGTTTGGCGCTATTTCTGATAAATCTCAGATTTTCCAGCTTGCCCGTGCGCTTAGTGAAGGTGATGAGATTATTGCAGAGATTGCACCTGCGTTTGTGGGACAGTTCGGGGATAATATTACCCCCAGAAATTTGAAGGCAGCTCTTCGTGAACTTGGATTTGCGGAAATGTATGAGGTCGCATTAGGAGCAGATATCGGGGCGATTTCTGAGGCACATCATTATGTAGAGAAGGTGACTACCGGAGAACTTCCGTTCTTGCTTACTTCCTGCTGCCCATCCTGGGCGATGATGGCGAAGAAATTCTTCCCGGATATGATTGACCAGATTTCCCAGGAACTGACGCCTATGGTTGCTACTGCGCGTACCATTAAGAAAGAGCATCCGAATGCCCGCGTTGTATTTATAGGACCTTGTGCGGCGAAAAAACTGGAAGCAATGAGAAGAACAGTAAGGAGCGATGTGGATTTTGTCATTACTTTTGAAGAACTACAGGCGATGTTCGATGCGAAGGATATCAATCTGGAAGAATATGAGGCAGAATCTTCCTTCCATAACGCGACAGGGGCAGGCCGTGGATATGCGGTAGCAGGCGGCGTGGCAGATGCAATTGAGAAATGTATCCATGAGTATTATCCGGATGTGGAGGTCAATGTGGAGCATGCAGAAGGATTGGCAGAGTGCCGGAAGACTCTTATGCTTGCGAAGGCAGGAAAGATGAACGGCTGTCTGATTGAAGGAATGGGCTGCCCGGGCGGATGCGTAGCCGGAGCCGGAACCAATATTCCGGTACCGAAGGCACAGAAAAAGATTAAAGACTTTGTAAAAGCGTCCACGAAATCTCTTCCGCCGAAGGAATTAGCCGAGATTGAATTGAAGTAAACAGCCTGAAAACCAATAAGGAAGCTGTTTGCCCGCCGTTGACAAACGGCGGGCTTATCTTTATAATAAAAAGATAGTCGAATTTTGAGGAGGACGTTATGCAGAAATACGGAGTAAATGAATTGAGAAGAATGTTCCTTGAATTCTTTGAAAGCAAGGAACATCTGGCAATGAAAAGCTTTTCCCTGGTGCCTCACAACGACAAAAGTCTGTTGTTGATTAATTCCGGTATGGCACCGCTGAAACCATATTTTACCGGACAGGAGATTCCGCCGAAAAAGAGAGTGACTACCTGTCAGAAGTGTATCCGTACAGGGGATATCGAGAATGTCGGAAAGACAGCACGCCACGGTACTTTTTTCGAAATGCTGGGAAATTTCTCGTTTGGGGATTATTTTAAAAAAGAGGCAATTGCCTGGACGTGGGAATTCCTGACGGAAGTGGTAGGACTTGATCCGGACAGATTATATCCATCTGTATATGAGGATGATGATGAAGCATGGGATATCTGGAATAAAGATATTGGGATTCCGGAAGAGCGGATTTTCCGTTTTGGAAAGGA
Source organism: Clostridiaceae bacterium (assembly GCA_902362865.1). Lineage (GTDB taxonomy): Bacteria > Bacillota > Clostridia > Lachnospirales > Lachnospiraceae > Claveliimonas > Claveliimonas acetigenes. The sequence continues at coordinate 20,185 of CABIYE010000020.1, read as the reverse complement.
AGATAATTTCTGGGAACATGGTTCCGGCCCCTGCGGCCCCTGTTCAGAGGTATATTATGACCGTGGAGAGAAGTACGGCTGTGGAAAACCGGGGTGTACGGTAGGCTGTGACTGCGACCGTTACATGGAAATCTGGAATAATGTATTTACCCAGTTTGATAACGACGGTCATAATCATTATACGGAATTGGAACAGAAAAATATTGATACCGGCATGGGGTTAGAGCGTCTGGCATGTATCGTGCAGGATGTAGAATCTATGTTTGACATTGATACGCTTCATGCTCTGCGTGAACATGTGTGCCGTCTTGCCGGAGTAGAATACGGCAAGGATTACGATACGGATGTGTCTATCCGTGTGATTACCGACCATATTCGTTCCGTTACATTTATGGTATCGGATGGAATTATGCCGTCCAACAGCGGACGCGGGTATGTGCTTCGCCGTCTGTTAAGGAGAGCCTGCCGCCATGGAAGACTGCTTGGCATTCAGGGAGAATTCCTTGTAACACTTGCCACGACCGTGATTGAAGGATCAAAGGATGGCTATCCGGAGCTGGAAGAGAAGAAGGATTTTATCTTTAAGGTCATCACTAAAGAGGAAGAACAGTTCAATAAGACAATCGACCAGGGTCTTTCCATCCTTGCAGGTATGGAAGCAGAGATGGAGAAAAAAGGAGAGAAGGTATTGTCAGGAGAGGAAGCCTTCCGTCTGTATGATACCTATGGGTTCCCTGTAGACCTTACCAAAGAGATTTTGGAAGAAAAAGGTATGCAGATTGATGAAGAAGGCTTTCAGGCGGCTGCGAAGGCACAGCGGGATACTTCAAAAGGTACATTCGGCGAACATAGTTATAGCGGCACGGATGCTACGGTATATGATGAGATCGACCCTTCTGTAACAAGCAGGTTTGTAGGATATGAAACTTTGACACATGAGTCTAAGATTACAGTTGTTACTACGGAAAAAGAGATTGTAGAAGCTCTCTCCGACGGAGAAAGAGGAACTATCTTTGTAGAGGAAACTCCTTTTTATGCAACCAGCGGCGGACAAGAAGCGGATAATGGCGTAATTACGACAGCAGAAGGTGAATTCCGGGTAGAGGATACGGTAAAAGCTGCTGGCGGTAAAATCGGCCATGTAGGCTGTGTGGTATCCGGAATGATAAAAACCGGAGATACGGCAGTGTTGAAAGTGGATGAAGAAAAGCGTGCCCTTTCTGCAAGGAACCACAGCGCTACCCATCTGCTTCAGGCAGCTTTGCGCATCGTGCTTGGCAGCCATGTAGAGCAGGCAGGTTCCTCTGTAAATGAGAACAGGCTTCGTTTTGATTTTACCCATTTTTCTGCGCTGACGGAAGAAGAAATCAAAAAAGTCGAGACGATTGTCAACGAAAATATAGCAAAATGTCTCCCTGTAAAGGCAGAAAACATGCCGATTGAAGAGGCAAGGAAGACAGGAGCGGCGGCTCTGTTCGGAGAAAAATACGGGGATATTGTCCGGGTTGTAAGTATGGGAGATGTCTCAAAAGAATTCTGCGGCGGTACTCACGTAGAGAATACAGGTGTTATTACGGCGTTTAAAATTATCTCTGAGACAGGCGTATCTGCAGGCGTGCGCAGAATAGAGGCTCTGACATCCAAAGGGCTTTTGCAGTATTATGACGAGCTGGAGCAGGAGATGAAGGATACTTCCCGTCTTGTGAAAGCATCTGCAGGCAGGCTGACAGAAAAGATTACCCACCTTCTTTCCGAAAATAAAGCGCTGCACAGCGAAGTGGAAAGCCTGAAGAGTAAACTTGCCAAAGATGCGATGGGTGATGTTATGAACCAGGTTACAGAAGTAAAAGGTGTAAAACTTCTTGCCGTGAAGGTAGAAGGCATCGACATGAACGGACTGCGCGATCTGGGCGATCAGATGAAAGAGAAGCTTGGGGAAGGCGTGGTTGTGATTGCATCTGCTGGCGAAGGCAAGGTCAACCTTATGGCTACAGCGACACAGGGAGCAATGGAAAAAGGAGCCCACGCCGGTAATCTGATTAAGGAGGTCGCTTCCCTTGTGGGCGGCGGCGGCGGCGGACGGCCGAATATGGCGCAGGCAGGAGGAAAGAACCCTGCAGGAATTGAAGATGCCCTTGCGAAAGCAAAAGAAGTATTAGAGAATCAGATTGCATAGAAAAAATAATGAAAAATCATTGACGCGGGGAAAATATGTGGTATAATCGTATGTAGTGCAATAAATATACCCGAACAGTCGTATGATGCACAATATAGGGCTGGAGGGGAGGTTAGGTGTGAGACTATGTCAAATGTAATCGTTAAAGAAAACGAGACGTTGGACAGCGCTTTACGCAGATTCAAAAGAAACTGTGCAAAGGCTGGGATTCAGCAGGAGATTCGCAAGAGAGAACATTACGAAAAACCAAGTGTTAGACGTAAAAAGAAATCTGAAGCTGCAAGAAAACGTAAATATAATTAATCATGTGCAAAAATAGAGTGTTGAAGAAACACTCTATTTTTATAATATAAGAATTTAAAAATTTTCAAAAAAGGTATTGACGGGAGAAGTTTCCGGGTATATACTATGAACCGTAGAAGGCAAGGGTGCCACGCATGAGATGCGTGACACCTTTTTTTATTTTAACAAAAAGGAGAGGGATAGATATGAAACTGAAAGATACTGGACTGACAGCCAAAGAATTAAAAGATATGGTTAAAAAATATATGGTGGAGACCTATCCGAGATATGACTTTATTGCAGAACGTGCAGAGGGAATGTATCTGTATGATGAAAAAGGAGAGGCATATCTGGATTTCTACGGCGGTGTTGCTGTAAATAGTCCAGGTAACAGGAATCCCAAAGTAGTAGCGGCCGTAAAGGATCAGATGGATGATATCATGCATACGTTTAATTATCCATATACGGTACCTCAGGCGCTGCTTTCTAAGAAAATTTGTGATACCATTGGAATGGATAAGATCTTTTATCAGAATTCAGGAACAGAAGCGAACGAGTGTATGATTAAGATGGCAAGAAAGTACGGCATCGACAACTATGGACCGGACAGATATGAAATTATTACCGCAAAAGAAGGGTTCCATGGAAGAACATTTGGTTCTATGTCTGCAACAGGACAGCCGGATTCTGCAATCCACAAAGGTTTTGGACCGATGGTTCCCGGATTTGTTTATGCAGAATATAACAACTTGGAAGATTTTGTATCCAAGGTTACAAAGAATACAATCGCAATTATGATAGAGCCCGTACAGGGCGAAGGCGGAGTTCATCCGGCAACACAGGAATTTATGGAAGGACTCAGGAAGCTTTGTGATGACAATGATATGCTTTTGCTTCTTGATGAAGTTCAGACCGGATGGGGACGTACAGGCGCTCCGATGGCATATATGGGATATGGTGTAAAACCGGACGCTGTTTCTATGGCGAAGGCTATGGGAGGCGGAATGCCGATTGGAGCATGCTGTGCAAGGAAAGAAGTGGCGGCAGCTCTTGGTGCCGGAACACATGGATCTACTTACGGCGGACATCCGGTTGCATGTGCAGCAGCACTTGCTTCTGTGTCTGAGATTTTAGATAACCACTTGAGTGAAAATGCAAAAGAAGTGGGAGCCTATTTTGTAGAGAAGCTGGCAAAGCTTCCGCATGTGGTAGAAGCAAGAGGACGCGGTCTGCTGGTAGGATGTGAATATGACATCCCAATTGCTATGGATGTAAAATGGAATACATTTAAGCGCCATGCTTTAATTACAGCAATTGGTGACAATATCAATAGAATGATTCCGCCTCTTACCGCTACCAAGGAAGACGTGGATCAGGTAGTAGAGATTATGAAGGCAGCTATCGAAGAAGCCGTAAAAAAAGCACAGGCAGCATAGAATATTATTCAAATACAAGACGTTTACATTTCGGTGTGAGCGTCTTTTTCATTTCCTGATACAGGCGGGAGATTGGCAGCCCTACTACGTTATTATAATCACCGTGGATTTCCTTTACATGGACGGCAAAAGGTCCCTGGATGCCATAGGCTCCAGCCTTGTCCATAGGGTCTTTTGTTTCGATATATGCCTCAATCTCCTGCCGTGAGAGAGGATAAAAGGTTACGTCAGTACGAACCGCAAAGGTACGGGTGTGCTTTATGCCTTTTTCGGTGGTAATCAGGGCAACTCCGGTATATACCTGGTGCGTGCGGTCGGACAGCATGGATAGCATGTCGAAAGCGTCGTTTTCATCTTTGGGCTTGCCAAGGATTTCGTCCCGGTATGCAACTACTGTATCGGCTCCGATGATGGTACAATTATTTTCTGTGTGGCAGAGATAGACATCTTCCGCTTTTTGCAGTGCAAGCTCTATGACAACTTCGGAGGGTATGGTTTTTGTGATTTTTTCTTCTATGCCGGAAGGGATAACTTCAAAGTCAAATCCGGCAAGGGACAGTAATTCTTTTCTTCTTGGGGAGGCGGATGCCAAAATATATTTCATTCGTGTGTACCTCTTTTCTTTTTTATAGGATTGAATTATAATAACCATTATAAAACAAAATGAAGTCGGAGGGAATACCTATGTATATAAGTGATATTGTAACGACTGTTCCGGACGATGTAAAAGAACGTGTTCCGCTGGAACAGGAAGTATATAAAGTGTTTACGAAGCTGGGCATACCATTCTGGCGGGTGGATAATGAACCGGCATCTTCTATGGAGGAGTGCTCGGATATCGGAAAAGTATTGGGTGCACCTGTGAGAAAGGATGTATTTTTGTGTAATCAGAAGAAGACCAGCTTCTTTCTGCTTGTAATGCCGGAGGAAAAGGCGTTTGATACCGCTTCTTTCAGTAAAAAGCTGGGAGTCTCCCATATGTCTTTTGCCTCACCGGAACATATGTGGGAGCATCTGGGGACGAAACCGGGTTCTGCCAGTGTGGTAGGGCTTTTGAATGACAAGGATGATTATGTTCAATTAATTATTGATAAGGAAGTGGCAGAGCAGGAATGGTTTGTATGTAATACAGGAATCAATACTACCCACCTGAAGTTTAAAACCCGGGATCTCCTTAAAAAGTTCCTTCCCTACACACATCACAGACCAAGAATTGTTGATTTATAAAGCGGATTGGGGTGAGTTATTTGTATAAATTAAGCAAAGAAGAACTGGAAGAAAGATTGAAAGGGCGTGTCCGTGGAGAGGTGTTGGATCTATCCGATCTGGAGTTTGACGATATGGATCTGTCGAGAAAGGATCTTTCTTATATTAAATTTGATTTATGTATGTTTCAAAATGTGGTTTTTGACGGAGCGGACCTTACAGGATCCAGTATTATGAATGCTGGTTTGGATGGGTGCTCTCTCAGAAAAGTGATTTTTGAAAATGCGAATCTGTATGGGGCGTGTATGAGGGGGTGTGATATGACTGGCTGCAATATCAAAGGTGCCAATCTTTTTGCGGCAGTACTGGAGCATGCGGTATTGGACGATATTGTGTCAGATGAGAATACGCAGTGGTTTCGGATGCACTGCCCGGAGACCGGACCGATCCTTGGCTACAAGAAATGTGTCAACGACCGGCTGGTACAGCTTCTGATTCCGGCAGATGCCAAGCGTACATCGGCGACCCTGCCTTCCTGCAGATGTAATAAAGCAAAGGTGCTTACCATTAAGAGTTTTGATTCTACAGAGGAATTTGATGAAGCTTGGTCTCTGGTAGATGAAAACTTTGTGTACCGGAAAGGGCAGTGGGTAGAAGTGAAGGATTTCAATGAAGACCGGTGGATGGATTCCACTACGGGAATCCATTTCTGGATGACCCGGGAAGAGGCCATCGGGTATTAGGATTTCACGTTTATTCCGTTGACCTCCACTTCGCTGTCAACAGGAATGACAAGGCATTTTCTACCGTCGATTTCTCTGATTTCTACCAGGTCTGCCCGTTCCGGATTTACATTGATTACAATCTCCGGAGTTTTGATGTTGAATTTTCGTGTGCTTGCGATGTTGGAGACAAGGAGCGTGCTCTTTTCTCCAACAGCTTCATCATAATCTTTATCAAAGGACTCCAGATTTTCTTCCGCCACGCCGCTTACGGATAGGAGACGGCGCATATCTTTTTTATCCAGGGCGAAAGAATCCAGACTTTCTTTATTTTCTTCTATCATCTCATTCAGGTTTTCATGGATAGATTTCACTATTTCATAATTACAGCTTTCTCCCAGGGTATCACTGAGGATTGTATGGAAGGAATCCTTCTGTGTACCTGCGGACATGACTTCATTGCAGCCTAAGACTTGTTCTACAAAATAATCCTGAAGTTCCTCAGGCTTTTTAGAATAGTAGAGCAGGTTGTGAAGGTCGCTGCTCCTGTCATTGAAAGCGGGGAATAAAAAGCCTGTGGCAGGTTCTCCTACGATCCAGTCGCGGATGCGGTCTTCGATTGCATTTTTCTCTGCATTATAGCAAAGGCCCGCCTTTGAGAGACTTACAGGACAGATACTGCACAAGATAAAGTCGTACACAGTGTCAGATGCATCAAACATCTCCATCCCGTCGGATGCACGCCCGGGGACATCGTAGGCGGCATGAATGAGGAGAATCAGATAATGTTCTCCAAAATCATAGCTCTCTACTACTTTATCGTAGAATTCCGACAGAAGGATATCGTCGGTCAGCTTGCTGTTTTTAAGCTGTAATAGGAAATCTTGTGTGCCTCCTTTGAATTCCTGATCTAACGGAAATCCCATGTTGAGGAGATTCTTCCCTACGGTGCCGGACAGGGTTTTTTTGAAAATGTCGAAGTATTTAAATTCTTCTTCCTCAGGAAGAGACAGGAATGCTTCTTTAAATTCCAGCTTTTTTTCCTTGTCGCCATCAACGTAACATCCGCAGATGCGGGTGATGGCACAGTTCTGTGGGCTGAATTGCTTACGGATTTCTAATATTTCTTTTTTATTCATATGTAAAACCTCTTTCACGAATATACTGTTTTTTATCTTATCACAACGAAAATGGATATGCCAGTCATATTTTCTTAAACATCATATTACACTAGTAGTAATCGATACGGTATGGAGAGTTGCCGATGAGACGTTTTCTGGCACTGATACTTTGTGTAATGCTGTGTGCGCAACCTGTAATGGCAGCAGATAATTATGGAATCGCATATGAAGAAGAGACAACAGAGCAAGAAACGATAGAAGGGAACGTGGAAGAAAGTACAGAAGAGAAGCAGACGGGAGGGGTAGAGATATCCGCACCGTCTGCTATTTTAATGGAGGCTTCTACCGGAACTGTCATTTACGAGAAAGATGCCGACACTCAGCGTCCGCCGGCAAGTGTTACCAAGATCATGACGCTTTTACTGATCTTTGATGCACTTGAAGAAGGAAAAATCGGACTGGAGGATGAGGTGACAACCTCCGAACATGCGGCATCCATGGGTGGTTCTCAGGTGTTTCTGGAAGCCGGAGAGACGCAGACGGTAGAAACAATGATAAAGTGTATTGCGGTTGCCAGCGCTAACGACGCCTGTGTGGCGATGGCAGAGTATGTGTGGGGCAGCGAGGAAGAATTTGTAAATCATATGAACGAACGTGCGGCCGGACTTGGAATGGAGCATACGCATTTTGTAAACTGCTGTGGGCTGGACACGGAAGGACATCTGACGACAGCAAGGGACATTGCGCTTATGTCGCAGGAAATGGTTACCAAATATCCGCAGATTGAAAACTATTCTATGATTTGGATGGAAAATATTACACATACGACAAATAAAGGTTCCAGTGAATTCGGACTTGCGAATACCAATAAGTTGGTACGGCAGTATGAGTATACGACCGGATTGAAAACAGGGTCTACCGGAGAGGCGAAATTCTGTGTCTCTGCTACTGCCAGGAAAAACGATATAGATTTGATTGCGGTTATCATGGCTGCGCCGGATTCTAAGATGCGGTTTCAGGATGCCAGAACTCTTTTGGATTATGGGTTTGGCAAATGTATGAAATACATAGATGATGGAAGCGGACGGCTTGACCCGGTCCCGGTTGCATCAGGTGAAGAAAAGGAAGTTCCGGTAAAACAGGCGGAACCATTTCAGTATATTGATGTGGAAGGGGCGGATTTAAGTAAGATAGAAAAAAAGATCATTACGCAGGGTGATGTGGCTGCTCCAGTTAAAGAAGGAGATAAGGTGGGAGAAGTTGTCTATTCTATCAATGGGACGAAAATAGGAAGTGTGGCTATTGTGGCGACGGTCGGTGTTAAAAAAATGAGTTATAAAAAGGCGGTAGAGAATGCATTAGAAGTTCTGTTTCTGTAATTGTAATAAATTGACAGGATTTTACGGAAGGAATTGTTATAAAGTGTGGAATATTAACAAGAATAGATTGACACCTGTCTCTAAATTATTTAAAATTAAACATAGGTATATATTTATGGAAATACCTTCTATAATGATTAAAGGATAGGTGAGTAACGATGTACATGGACGACTACAAACGCTGGGCTGATGCTGACCTGGAGGATGCTGACCTGACAGCAGAACTGAAGGAAATCGCCGGTAAGGAAGAAGAGATTAAGGAACGGTTCGCGGTTTCTCTGAAGTTTGGTACTGCAGGCCTCAGAGGTGTGCTGGGCGCCGGTTCCAACCGTATGAATATTTATGTTGTACGCCAGGCAACGCAGGGACTGGCAAACTGGGTGAAAACACAGGGAGGCAATCAACTGGTTGCAATCAGTTATGACAGCCGTATTAAGAGTGATGTGTTTGCTAAGACAGCAGCGTGTGTTCTTGCGGCAAATGGGATTAAAGTCCGCATTTACGACGCTCTTATGCCGGTTCCGGCGTTGAGTTTTGCAACCCGTTATTATGAGGCAAATGCCGGCATTATGGTTACGGCGTCTCATAACCCGGCAAAATACAACGGATATAAGGCATATGGCCCGGACGGCTGCCAGATGACGGATGAGGCAGCAGATATTGTGTATGCAGAGATTCAGAAGACAGATATCCTTGAAGGTGCTAAGATGATGAGCTTTGAAGAGGGAATGGAAGCAGGTCTGATCGCCTATGTGGGAGATGATTGTAAAGAAGCTCTTTACGCTGCGATTGAAGCGCGCAGCGTCCGCCCGGGACTTTGCAAGACGGCGGGGCTGAAGTTAGTATATTCTCCGCTTAACGGCAGCGGCCTGGTTCCGGTTACCCGTGTTCTGAATGACATTGGTATTGATGATATTACGATTGTTCCGGAGCAGCAGTATCCGGACGGCAACTTCCCTACATGCCCATATCCGAACCCGGAGATTTTCGAGGCATTGAAATTAGGTCTTGAACTGGCAGAGAAGTCAGGAGCGGATCTGATGTTGGCTACCGATCCGGATGCTGACCGTGTAGGTATTGCAATTAAGTGCCCGGATGGCTCCTATGAGCTGGTATCCGGCAATGAGGTTGGAGTCCTTCTGTTAGATTATATCTGTGCGGGCCGGATTGAGAATGGCACGATGCCGGAGAATCCGGTTGCAGTAAAATCTATCGTATCCACGCCGCTTGCAGATGCGGTAGCTGCACATTATGGTGTAGAACTCAGAAGTGTTCTGACCGGCTTCAAGTGGATTGGAGACCAGATTGCCACTCTGGAGGCGGCGGGAGAAGTAGACCGCTTTATCTTTGGATTTGAGGAAAGCTATGGCTACCTGGCAGGACCATATGTACGTGATAAAGATGCGATTATCGGTTCTATGTTAATTTGTGAGATGGCAGCATACTACCGCAGTATCGGTTCTTCCATTAAGCAGCGCCTGGAAGAGATTTATGCACAGTACGGACGTTACCTGAATAAGGTTGACAGCTTTGAGTTCCCGGGTCTGTCCGGTATGGATAAGATGGCAGGAATTATGGAAGAGTTGCGTAAGAATCCGCCGACAGAGATTGGCGGTTATACGGTAGTGAAAGTTACAGACTTTAAGAAACCGGAAGAGACAGGACTTCCGGCGGCGAATGTCCTGATTTATGATCTGGAAGGCGGAGCAGCGGTTATCGTTCGTCCGTCCGGTACAGAGCCAAAGATTAAGACATACTTTACGACATTGGGAAAAGACCTGGCAGAGGCACAGGCTCAGAAGGATAAACTGGCAGAAGCTCTGAAACCAATACTGGCATAGGCTGATATAGAAACTGAGAATAAAAGTAGACATCCGGATAGAAAATTGCCGATACTGATATCGGGGTATTTATATTTCAATGTTTCAGTGTTTACATTCATAAGAGATGCAGTACTGAACCGGGCGCAAGGTTTTAAAGTGATTTAGAGTTTTAAGTTCAGATATAACAAAAGAACCAGGGTGTATCAAGCCCTGGTTCTTTTGCAATCTAGAGTTTTGCAATCGGAAACATTAAATCGGGGTTGTAAGAACTCTTAATTTTGTTTCCGATAATACTGTAACACAGGGTGAAGAGGTTTTCTATGTTCATCCTTGACAGAAAAAAAGTGAAAAATTGTCCCCTCGGGATAAAGTGGGAAAGCAGAAGATGTGGTAGAATGCAAAAAGAGTGACAGAAGGGCAGGAGATAAAAATGGCGGTGGAGTTAAATAGGCTTTATAAGGAAATCTATGCAGATTACGGTCTTATAGGAACTGTGACGGCAGGCAGGATTTTATGCTATGAAGAAATCGGCGTCTACCAAATACTTGCAGACAGAAAAGACGAACAGATATATCAGGCATTTGTTGAAAAAACGCTGGGGAAGCTTATCGAGTATGATAGGAAGAATGGAACAGATTATCTGAAACTTCTGGATGCTTTTTTTCAATGTGAGTGTAATTTGACGAGGACTGCGGAACACCTTTTTTTTCATAAAAATACTTTGAAGTACAAAATGAATGCAGTCAGAGAGATTTTAAAATGTGATATTACCGCGAATGAGAATAGGTTGAATATTATGCTTTCGCTGGCAATTCTTCGGATGGGAAAAGGCTAAGAAACCTTTTCCCATTCTTCCTTTATCAGGACAAATGCCTGGTTATACCAGTTCTGCGATTCTTGAGACTCCTACATATATTTCAGATATTTTATACCAGGTTTTATAGTCTGTGATTCCGGTTTGCGGAAGCCCGAAAACAGATTGAAATTTTCTTACAGATGCTTCTGTTGCAGGACCATAGATTCCATCAGCGGTGATTTTCGGAATGGCAGGGTATGCTCCGGCAATAACATTTAGCTGCTCCTGCATCTGAAGCACCTTTTGCCCGGTGGAACCCCGCTCCAGGTTATATCCCGGCCAGGAAGAAGGAATGCCGGAGATTGCCTCGGCGGTGTTGATGTACATATCATCGCCATAATAGTAGCGCAGGATTTCGATGGGCGTATAGCCTTGTTCTCCCAGGGACATGGATCCCCACTGGGTCATCCAGTTCGGGCATTGCACTCGTCTGCCGTCGCAATACTGGGTGAGGATAGGCTGACGGACATTCGGACGTGACAGGTAGGAAGCGAACAGTTCGTCTACGATGACAGAAATGGTGTCATAGAAATTCCGTTCCGGTATCCATTTATGGTCAAAGGCAGTAGAGGAAGTGATGGTGAAATCATAGCCCTGGTTCCTGTACCATTCCGTATATACCCGGTTTAAGGTAAAGGACATGATGGCAAGGACATTTGCCCGGATCGTGTCGGCTGGCCAGGTGGCGTAAATCTCACTGGACGCCACATTTTTGATATAATCCTTATATTTGACGTAGTAATTCTGCGCCGTGCTGTCACGGGGGCTGCCGTCATGTACTACGATGTATTCCGGGACAACTACGCGGCTTAGAACGATTTCACCTGTTTCCCGTGTCGGCTTAATCTCATCTTCCGGGATTTTTTCCGGGTAATTTCCATATAGAGTATGCGCAGGGATTACAAAGGTTTCCTCATCCATGCCGGTTTCATCCGAAGGGCGGAGCTGTACATTTTGTAAGGCGGTAACGTCTGAGAGGATTTCCGTTCCGGCGATTGTGACAGGTTCAAAGCCGGGAGCAGAGATCTGAAGCGTATACTCGGCGTAAGGCTGTATTTCATTTTCGGGATTTAGACTGTACTCTAAAGGAGGGGCGTCCAATTCGATGGTTTCTGTCTGACCGGAGCTGTCAGTGGTGAGCTGTTCCAACTGGCTTTCCGGAACGCCGGTGTAAGAAATGTTGATGGTTGCGTCTGCAACAGGGAAAGCGGTTATCTCCGAAACAATATTAATCTGCAGGCGCCCTTTGTCCGGAGTATCCCGGAGAGAAGGATTGGTTGCATTCATATAGTGACCTCGTAGATTTCTATTACAATTATTGTATGCTGTGAAATTTATATTGTGAAAATGGGATATATTACATATAATGAAAGCAGCGGTATTATTAAATTGGAAAAGGAGACAGATGTGGGAAGACGGCAGAACGGCAGAAAGCAGCGGGGCTGTGTGACCGCTTTTTTGAGTATTATATTGGCAATTGGCTGTGTACTGCTTATCGGGATACAGGGAATGTCCTGGATTAGCAGAATTCCCTGGGGGCAGATGGAAGCGTGGATACAAAAGCTTCCGTGGACACAGGAAATAACAGAGCAGTCAGAGGTGAAGGAGGAACAGGAGACAGTGCCATTTCAGAAGGTGACTGTCCATGAGGGAAGCCTTGAGGATAAATTTTATTATCAGCAGCTTTCTGAAAATGAAAAAAGCTGTTATAAGGAGATTCTTCAGGGAGTGAAGGATGAAGCGGAGGAAATATATGTACACAGCAGTGATGCGGACCGGGTCAACCAATTGTTTCTATATATTATAAAGGACTTTCCGGAACTGTTCTGGTGTGATGGGAGCGGAAGTGCATCGGCTTATCGGAATGAAGGATATACAATTCTTACACCGGTTTATGCGGGGACGCCCCAGGAGCGGCAGCAGCGAAGAGCGCAGATTGAAGCGAAGGTGAATGAATGTCTGGAAGGGATTTCTTATGCAGCTTCTGATTACGAGAAGATATTATATGTATATGAGTATATTGTGGATACAGTAGAGTATGATGAGACAGCAGCAGAGAACCAGAATATATACAGCGTGTTTGTAGGCGGACGCTCAGTCTGCGCCGGGTATGCCAGGGCAACCCAGTACCTTCTGGAACAGTTGGGAGTGTTCTGTACTTACGTGACTGGTACGGTGGAAGGCAGCGGGTCACATGCCTGGAACCTGGTTCGGTGCGAGGGAGAATATTACTATGTAGATACCACATGGGGTGATCCGGTATACAGGCAGGCGGAAGGAACGGATGTACCGGAGTGGGAGAATATTAATTATGATTATATGTGCTGTGGAGACAGTGAGATATTTAAAACTCATACTCTGGATGATGGGATAGAAGTCCCTGCTTGCACGAATATAAAGTGGAATTATTACGTGGTAAATGGCATGTATTATGATTCTTATGATGAAGAAACTATCCTGAACGCCATGAATGAAGTGATTGGAAGTAAGGGAAACCCGGTGACTTTAAAATTTGCATCTGAAGAGGTATATGAGCAGGCGAAAGACGGGGTGCTTAACGACCTGGTGGGGCGGGCGGCACAGAACCTTTGCAGGATGTACGGACTTATGCAGGCGGAGTATTATTATCAGGACAATCCGGAGCTTTGTAAAATTACAATTTACTGGAAGTATGAATAAGAAAGTCTGTGCATGGAAAATATAGATTTGCAGTTGTAAATTATACCAAAATGTAGTATAATCATTTCAATTTGTGGAGACATGAATTGCGAGGAATGTAAATGCAAAGGGGCAGTTGTGGGAGCACATACTGCCTTTTTTAAGGAAATTTATTGAAGGGATAAGGTGAATATATGAGAGCATTTCTAATACTAGAAGACGGGACTGTTTTTTCCGGAACCAGTATTGGTTCAGAAAAGGATATGATTAGTGAAATTGTTTTTAACACCTCAATGACAGGATATTTAGAGGTGTTGACTGACCCTTCTTATGCCGGACAGGCTGTGGTTATGACTTATCCGTTAATTGGTAATTATGGAATTACACCGGATATGGAATCCAAAAAAGCTTGGCCGGATGGATATATTGTAAGAGAATTGTCCAGGATGCCGAGTAATTTCCGGTGTGAAGGTACGATTCAGGATTTTCTAAAAAAGCAGGATATTCCGGGAATTGCGGGGATCGATACCCGTGCTCTTACAAAGATATTGAGGGAAAAGGGTACGATGAATGGTATGATTACCACAAATGAGAATTACAATCTGGAAGAAATTCTGCCAAAACTTCAGGCATATAAAGTCGGAGATGTGGTATCAAAAGTGACTTGTGAAGAAAAATATGTCTTAGAAGGCAATGGGCCAAGAGTTGCGCTGATGGATTTTGGAGCAAAGAATAACATTGCCAAATCTTTAAATCAAAGAGGGTGTGAAGTTACCGTTTATCCGGCACACACAGCCGCCGAAGAAGTCATTGCATCAGATCCGGACGGAATTATGTTATCGAATGGGCCTGGTGATCCGGAAACATGCGTATCTATCATCAAAGAAATCAAGAAATTATATGACACGAATATTCCCATTTTTGCGATCTGCTTGGGACATCAGCTGATGGCTCTTGCCAATGGCGGTAAGACTTATAAGTTAAAATATGGACACCGGGGTGGAAATCATCCTGTGAAGGATTTAAGCAATAACCGCGTTTATATTTCTTCACAGAACCATGGGTATGCGGTAGATGGAGCCAGCATGGATCCGGCAGTAGCAAGAGAAGCGTTTGTAAATGTGAACGACGGAACGAACGAAGGTCTTTCCTATGTGGGGAAAAATATTTTTACGGTGCAGTTCCATCCGGAAGCATGTCCGGGACCACAGGATTCAGGTTACTTGTTTGACAGATTTATGGATATGATGAAAGGAGCTAAATAATGCCTAGGAATAAAGAAATCAAGAAAGTATTGGTGATTGGTTCCGGTCCTATCGTTATCGGTCAGGCGGCGGAATTTGATTATGCAGGAACACAGGCATGTCGTTCCTTGAAGGAGGAAGGCCTGGAAGTTGTCCTTCTCAATTCCAATCCGGCAACCATTATGACGGATAAGGATATTGCAGACCGTGTTTATATTGAGCCATTGACGGTAGAAGTGGTGGAGCAGCTTATTCTGAAGGAACGGCCGGACAGTGTGCTGCCGACCCTTGGCGGCCAGGCGGCGCTGAATCTGGCAATGGAACTGGATGAAAGAGGATTTTTAAAAGAGAATCACGTCCGGCTGATCGGAACGACTTCGGAGACGATTAAGAAGGCAGAAGACCGTCTGGAGTTCAAGAAGACGATGGAGAAGATTGGCGAGCCTTGTGCTGCATCCTTGGTGGTGGAGAATGTAGAAGATGGAATCACTTTTGCTGAGAGTATTGGCTATCCGGTGGTTTTGCGTCCTGCCTATACCCTTGGCGGAAGCGGCGGCGGAATTGCCCATAACCGGGGGCAGTTAATGGAAATCCTGGAAAACGGTCTGCGTCTTTCCCGTGTGGGACAGGTTCTGGTCGAGCGCTGTATCGCAGGATGGAAAGAAATCGAGTACGAAGTGATGCGTGACAGTAATGGAAATTGTATTACTGTATGTAATATGGAAAATATTGATCCGGTAGGGGTTCATACGGGAGACAGTATTGTTGTCGCACCATCCCAGACGCTGGGGGATAAGGAATATCAGATGCTTCGGACTTCCGCACTGAATATTATCAGTGAGCTGAACATTACCGGCGGATGTAACGTACAGTATGCGCTTCATCCGGAAACTTTTGAGTATTGTGTAATTGAGGTGAATCCCCGTGTCAGCCGTTCTTCTGCGCTGGCATCTAAGGCGACAGGTTATCCGATTGCTAAGGTTGCCGCGAAGATTGCCCTTGGCTATACCTTGGATGAGATTAAGAACGCAGTTACGCAGAAGACTTATGCAAGCTTTGAGCCTATGCTGGATTACTGTGTAGTGAAGATTCCAAGGCTTCCTTTTGATAAATTCATCAGTGCGAAGCGTACATTGACGACGCAGATGAAGGCAACCGGAGAGGTTATGAGTATCTGCGACAACTTTGAAGGCGCGCTTATGAAGGCAATCCGTTCTCTGGAGCAGCACGTAGACAGCCTGATGTCCTATGATTTCTCAGACTTATCGGAAGAGGAACTTCTGGAGAAGCTGGAGATTGTAGATGACCGCCGGATCTGGATGATTGCAGAGGCGATAAGGAAAGGAATTTCTTACGAGAAAATCCATGATATTACTAAAATTGATCTATGGTTCATTGATAAGATTGCGATTCTCGTTGAGATGGAGCAGAAACTTCAGAATACGCCGCTTTCGGAAGAACTTTTAAAGGAAGCGAAGCGGATGGAATTCCCGGATCATGTAATTGCGAAGCTTACCGGGAATTCAGAGCGGCAGATCCATGACATGCGGCACGCATATGGCATTACCGCTTCTTATAAAATGGTAGACACTTGTGCGGCAGAGTTTGCAGCAGCGACGCCCTATTATTATTCTGTGTTCGGAAGTGAAAATGAAGCAGAAGAAAACCATGATAAAAAGAAGGTTCTGGTGCTTGGCTCCGGTCCGATCCGTATCGGCCAGGGAATTGAGTTTGACTTCTGTTCTGTACATTGTACCTGGACATTTGCCAAAGAAGGATATGAGACGATTATTGTAAATAATAATCCGGAGACGGTAAGTACAGACTTTGATATTGCAGATAAATTATATTTTGAGCCGCTGACACCGGAAGATGTAGAAAGCATTGTAGATCTGGAAAAGCCGGATGGAGCGGTGGTGCAGTTCGGCGGACAGACAGCGATTAAGCTGACCGAGGCGCTTATGAAGATGGGCGTGCCGATTCTGGGAACATCAGCAGAAAATGTAGATGCGGCGGAAGACCGGGAATTGTTTGACGAAATCCTGGAAAAATGCGGAATTCCAAGACCGACAGGAGGAACCGTATTTACAGCGGAAGAGGCGAAGGAGGTAGCGAACCGTCTGGGGTATCCGGTTCTGGTAAGACCTTCCTATGTACTTGGCGGCCAGGGAATGCAAATTGCAATTAACGATCACGATATTGATGAATTTATCGGAATCATTAACCGAATCGCACAAGACCATCCGATTCTGGTAGATAAGTATCTGCAGGGAAAGGAAATAGAAGTAGATGCGGTATGCGATGGAGAGGATATCCTTATTCCGGGTATCATGGAGCATATTGAGCGTGCCGGAATTCATTCCGGAGACAGTATTTCTGTGTATCCGGCGCAGAGTATTTCTGAGAAGACGAAGCGTACCATCGAAGATTATACAAAGAAGCTTGCCCGGTCTCTTCACGTAATTGGATTAATTAATATCCAGTTTATCGTATGTGGCGAAGAAGTGTACGTAATTGAAGTGAATCCGAGATCCAGCCGTACCGTGCCATATATCAGCAAGGTGACAGGTATCCCGATTGTGCCGCTGGCAACAAAAGTAATCATCGGCCATAAGATTAAGGAACTTGGCTATACTCCGGGACTGCAGAAGGAAGCCGATTATTTTGCAATTAAGATGCCGGTATTCTCTTTTGAAAAAATTCGTGGAGCAGATATCAGCCTTGGCCCTGAGATGAAATCTACCGGTGAGTGCCTGGGTATTGCAAGAACCTTTGATGAAGCGCTCTATAAGGCATTCCTTGGGGCAGGGATTCAGCTGCCTAAACATAAGAATATGATTATGACGGTAAGGGATGAAGACAAGCCGGAAGCAGTGGAAATCGGACGTCGTTTTACACAGATCGGCTACCGGATTTTCGCTACGAGAGGTACAGCAGAAGCGCTGAAAGAGGGCGGCGTAAAGGCAATTGCAGTAAATAAGATCGAACAGGAATCTCCGAACCTGATGGATCTGATCCTGGGACACAAGATAGATTTGGTTATTGACACGCCTCCGCAGGGAGCAGATCGTTCCAGAGACGGTTTTGTCATCCGCAGGAATGCCATTGAGACAGGAGTAAATGTGCTGACTGCCATTGATACGGCGAAGGCATTGATTACCAGTCTTGAGAATACGGATATTAAGAAGCTGACCTTGATTGATATTGCGACAATATAGTGAGGAAACATTATGGGAAAAAGAGTTTGGAAAAGGATATTGGCGATTTGCCTTTGTATGGCAATCATTTTGGGAAATGTTATGGTGACAAAGGCGGCGTCCAATCCCTATCCGGAATGGCAGACAATTAATGGCGTTACAACCAGGAGATGTACCTGGTATGCGTGGAAGCTTACCTATGAAAGAACCGGCATTGCCCTGCCCGGTCTGGGGAATGGAGGGCAGTGGTATGACAATGCGAGAAATGCAGGATATTCCGTCGGTAGTACGGCGGTTGCCAATTGCCTTGCCGTGTGGACAGATTCAGACTTGGGACATGTGGGATATGTGGATTATGTGAATTCTAATGGGACGATGCATGTGCTGGAGGGTGGTAGGACAGACTGCCTGGGTACCGGCGGTATTGGAGAGATTACAATTTCAAGTACAGTAGGTTCTACCCGTTCAGGCGGGACACAGACCTTAAAAGGATTTGTTTATCTTGGGAATGCACCCAAATGGTACAGTTCCATGACTCCGGTAAATATTGGCGATGATGTTTATGCTCATTTAATAAAAAATAGTACGTGGAATCACCTGGGCGCTGTAGATAACAATGTTCAGCTGGTAGCTGCGGGACAGGCAGATGGTTCCGATGTGTGGCATTTCGTCCGGCAGTCAGATGGATCATATGTTATTTATAACTGTAAAGACAGCACTAAGGTCCTAGATGTAAACAATGCGGCAAGCGCTTCGGGAACAAATGTCGGTTTGTGTACAAAATGGGGAGATAACAACGGAGCGCAGAAGTGGTATATATACGGGCCGTGGAGTGGAGAATATATCCTGAAACCCCAATGCTCGGACGCCGTGCTTGATGTATCTAATAATGGAAGCGCTATAGGGACGAATGTGCAGATTTGGACTTATAATAATAGTGCGGCGCAGCAGATGGCTCTGTATCCGGCTGCAAAGGCGGAAGCCAGTACACTTTCTGTTACACCGGGAAGCAGTACCGAGCCTACAACATTTAGTTGGACAAAAGGGAAAAATGCGAATACATATAATGTAAATATTGAAACAGGTTCACCGGGACAGATGCATACTTACAAGGAAGTATGGAATCTGCAGGATACTTTCTATCAAATTACACTTCCGGAGGGGTATTATGAGGTCTGTGTATATGGCTGCAATTCTTTTAGCTACAGTGGCAGCAATGTTGTGAAATTCAACGTGCAAAAAGGAAAGGAACCGGAACCCGTTCCCGACCCGGAGCCGGAACCGGACACGCCGGTAGGACTTCCATATGTAGACGTGGCAGAAGGTGACTGGTTCTACGATGGAGCATACTACAACTACTTTGCAGGAACTATGACGGGTACAGATCCTACACATTTCGCTCCATACGCAACGCTGGTACGTGCGCAGTTTGCAACCATCCTTCACAGAATTGAAGGAAAATCGGATGTAGCTTATACGAACAGGTTCCCGGATGTACCGGATGGACAGTTCTATTCAACGGCAGTTCTCTGGGCGGCAGAGGCGAAAGTTGTTACCGGATATACAGACTCCGGCTATTTTGGAACGAATGATCCGATTACCCGTGAGCAGATGGTAACCATGATGTACCGCTATGCGAATTATATGAAGTATGAATCCGGAGAACCGACAGACATCAGTAAATTTACGGATGCCGGAAAGGTATCAGAATTCGCAGAAGACGCTATGAAGTGGGCAGTAGGAAATGGAATCATTGAAGGAAAAGAAAATGAAGACAACTCCTGGCGTCTTGACCCGCAGGGCAATACGAGCCGTGCAGAATGCGCAATTATTATTATGCGCTTTTTGGAGAAATACAAAAAATAAATAAAGATACCGGAGAGAGAACTGTTAATTTACGACAGTTCTTTCTTTTTGCTTTTTTGTGTAAAAAGATTATTATTTTAATGAAATTCAGCAAATTTTAAAATATTTAGAATTGACAATAAAATCAGAGGTAGGGTGCATATTCCGCAAGAACTGCGCATCCGTTCCAGAGGAACGGAGCGCCATTCCGCTTCAAACTGAGCAAAGCTCAGCAGGTTG
>CABIYE010000019.1 GCA_902362865.1 Clostridiaceae bacterium | reverse complement strand
ACCGCCAAAAGCTAATATATCTGCAATTTTCAAGGTTCCGATGGAGCCATTTTTTCAGCTCCATTTTTTCATAGACTACTTTACACTACCGTATATTTGCCTTTTATCACTTACGCATTTCCATTTCTATTCTTGGCAAATTATTTAAACTTACTGTCTCCAATGTCTGCAACTGCTGTACCGCTAACTGTCTTAATAATTCCATTCGTTCTTTTTGACTTTTGCCCTGATTAATTAAAACAGCATTATAGCTTTCTAAATTTGCAAGGACCAGTAACTGATTCAATGTTGCTACGTCCCGCATATTCCCTTTAACAGTTGGATTTTCATCCTTCCACTGTTTTGCGGTTTTCCCAAATAAAACAACATTCAACATATCTGCTTCATTAGCATAGGTATACGCCACTTGTGCGGGCGTTAATTCTGGTGGAATCAGGTTTTCTTTAATTGCATCTGTATGTATCCTGTAATTCAACTTAGAAATTTCTCTGTTCAAATTCCAATTCAAAGACAACCGACTGTTTTCATCTGTCTTTAAACGCCTATAGTCTTTCATAATATATAACTGAAACTCTGGAGAAATCCAAGTCGCGAAAGACATGGCGATATCGCTATGGGCATATGTTCCTCCGTAGCGTCCTGCTTTTGAAACAATGCCAATGGCATTCATCTGTGTAATCCACTTTGTGGGTGTCATGACAAAACGATTTAATCCCGCCCCATTTTTAACCGCCTCGAATTGCACACGGTTAAAATCTGGATTATGCAATTCTTCCTAAACGCCTAAAAATTCGATTGTGTTACGATTGC
This sequence comes from Clostridiaceae bacterium, assembly GCA_902362865.1. Classification (GTDB taxonomy): domain Bacteria; phylum Bacillota; class Clostridia; order Lachnospirales; family Lachnospiraceae; genus Claveliimonas; species Claveliimonas acetigenes. Next base: position 54,385 of record CABIYE010000019.1, on the reverse strand, counting down.
GCATCCAGTTTTGAATCACAAATCGCGGGTCGTCCTCATTTCGATATTTTGCAATATCCGTTAATGAAATAAATTCATTTTCAAAATTCGTAGTATAAATGCCAATATCAATACCTTTTGCATGGATAGTTTCTTTCACAATTTTTACCATAGACATTCTCCTATTCTCACATCATAGTTTCTTAAAATGCTTATCTGCCATTTAATTTACAAATCATTTTCTAAGCATTCCCCCTCATCTTCCCACATTTCCCGATATGCTTCAATATAACTCTTAATACAACTAGGATATATATACAAATACCTTCTACATACTCTTTTATACAATCCCAGTATTTTCTCGTCACAAGCAAAATCCAGTAAATAATCAAGCAAATGTGCTAATTCATCTTATGACACAGTTCTATTACACACATCTTCAACCAATGGCAAATAAACCTCATAGGCTTTCTGATGTAATTGGACTATCTGTTCTGCAATCTGATAAATCTTTTCATCCATTAGATTACCTCAAAATACTTAAGTGCCTCCGTTATCGCTTCTACCTTTTCTTTCGGCGGACGCTTTCGCGGCTGTTTCAATTCCTCTACCGCATTTGGTGCATCATACATTGTCAGACCTAATGACCGCTTTACCTCTGCGATATATGCAGTATGCACCTTAAATCCATATCTCTTTTCCACATATTCCTGTATCATCTTATATGTGATTTTCGGTTTCGGCTGATATTTCTTTGCACGCTCCGCTATTGCAGCCAACGGCACTTTTCCTTCGCCTTCTCCAAATTCCACTTTCACATTAATGACACTATCTGGTGATTTGTGGGACAAGAGCACGATACTCTCGACTGTGTTTTCTTTGTGCAACCGAATTTCCTCACTAACCCCACTCGTATTCGGATAGGCATTTGCACTTCATCTGAATTATATTTTATGAATATTTGAATTCAGTCTATCGTTTTACGCTCCATACTTTCTTGTTTTGATCCGTTTGAATTTTTTCGATCAGCCCCTCACTAATCATTCTTTTTGTATTCATACTTACTGCTGACTGAGATATTCCAGCTCTTTCGGCAATTTCCATCTGCGTTGCCTCTGGATCTGTAACCATTTCAATAAGTATCTTATCTTTTTCTGGGGCATCTTCATGTGAATCTAAATACTTCAAGACAGTTTCTGCGATAGCTCTTGCCAATATAGGCGGCACGGCATTTCCAACCTGCTGATATTGGGAATCCTTTGTTCCCATAAAAACGAAACTATCTGGGAATGTCTGCAATCTTGCTGCCTCTCTTACACTTAACGCCCTGCTTATGGCAGGATGTACCCACATAGACTTTCTAACATTGACAACCGTCCCGGACGGTTCATCATATTTTAACTTTAAGTAAATCGTACTTTGTGTTCTTTTTCCGTCTGAATATGTACTCTTCAGCTCATCAGGAAGCGTGTGAAAATTACCGCCCTCCTCAAGTGCATCAAACCGCTTTTGTGCAATCTTACCTGTGGCAGTGTTGAAATGATTCCTCAAAGTATCACTATCACGGAGAGTTCTCAACAAGTCATTATTACCATAATCAACCTCATCGAGAGGTATTTCAGGGGCAAACTGGTCCGCCGAAGTTTCAATTTGCTCAAGATCTTCTATTGCCTGGCGAACAGTGCGATAATTTTCTTCTGTAAAAGAGCCTGTTGGCCATTGAGGTTTCTCCCCAATCCTACTCCCAATTATAACGAACCTCTCTCTTCTCTGTGGTGCTCCAAAATCTGCAGCGTTTAATGTCGTACATGCAATCTTGTATGGAAATAATTCATGCTCAAGAGTGCTTTTAATATAATCCAGTACGGAATATGATCGAATCTTTACACAGACTCCTTTATCCCATATAAAATCACCCAGCTCAATATTATTGTTTTTCAGTTCTGCGTATTTAACATACATCCGCTGTAAGCTTGCAGATACTTTTATAGTTTCGGTCAATTCCACCGATCCATTGGGATTTTTATAATCTTTCAGTAGAACAGCATACAATTCTTCATATACTTGCCCGATTTCATCTGCTGGAATACATCGCTCCTCGCTCTCTGCATACTTCCTGAGCTGTTTTTTGTATTTTTCAAAAGAATTATTAAACTTATCCTTACTATTGATTCTTTTAAATAAGATATTGACTGCACGGAAAAATTTCGCATCCCATAAATACTCCCTGTATTCCTGAAATGATTTCTTCACGCTCTCTAACAAAATTTCGAGTCCCTGAAATGATTTCGATAGTTCCAGAATATCATCTCTACACGAAATCTGTAAACGATGAATCATTTCCTCATCTTCTGCAGTACAATAAAAACGATGAACATCAGACTTCAGCATACTGACGTTTTCCATCACAAACATAGATGGCTTTAGTTCAATGATAGCCCTCACGTATTCCTTTACCAAACCATTGTTTGTGCTGATTGTTGCGCGTTGTCTGTTCGCGTTCGAAAACCCTTGGCATGGCGGTCCCCCAATGACCACATCAATTGCTCCATATCTACGCCGGATATCTTTATAATCAATTTCCTTAACATCACTGAGAATTTCTGTGTTTGGATGATTACGAGAATAAGTATCTCTTGCATTTGGGTTATTCTCCGCCGCCATAACAATATTAAATTTTCCGGTTTGCTGAAAACCAAGGCTTAACCCACCAGCTCCGGCAAACAAGTCAATTATCTTGTACATTTTTATTCCTCTCATATAACTTACTGCTTTCAAAGCGGCTTTGCAGAAGTTCCCAGCATTCTTCCTTCTTGCACCATTGCCCTGTATTTACTCCTGGGACAGTTGGATTCTGAAAATGCCGCCACACAAAATCAGCTACTTCCGGAATTATTGCTATTAATTCGTCTGAAAGTGCTTGTGATTTCCATATTTCCTGCAGATTAACATGCTCACGGTAGTATCTGCCAATCAGTGCTACCGTGTAATAATCCTGTTGTGCTTTAAATCCGCCATATTTGGCATTGGCAATAATTTTATCTACTGTATTAAACAAAATTACCTGCGCAATCATTTCTGTATATGCCTGTACAGAAGGTTTTGGCACTTCTCCATTTTGAATTTTCTCTGAAAAGTACACAAAGTTTGTTTCAAGACCCTTACTTACAATGTCCGGATGCCCCATCCACACCATCATACATTTTGCTGCAACTGTTTTTGACAAGCAACGGTTTTTGGGACACCTAGCCTTAAACTGTTTCTTTGTCGCTGGAGTTGGTTGCCTGCCCAACTCAACCAAATATTGTCCTCGCGCACGCTCATAAAACCATTGGTCAGTTCCTTTACCTCTCTCAACTGGAATGAATGTGGCACGTGATATCTGTTCCATTCTGACATGATAAGGATCATTTGCATTAAAGTCAGACATATTAATTTTATTCTGGCTGTTTGCATATTGAGATATATTGTGGATAATCTCATCATCCTGGTCATGCTCTTTTATGACAGTAAGCTTTATCTGCACAAAAACATTTCCAAGATTCAATTTGCTTTGAAGAGCATTATATATTGACGCTGTTGTCTGGCCTCCATTAACAATCTGCCAGCCTGTTATTTCATTAATAATTACTACATCTCCGTGTGAAGACTCATCTACAACAATACTGTCCGCAATTGTGGAGATTCCATTGTTATATGCCACGAACATTTCCGGCTCAGTAGCAAGTGAGTTTTTGATACCCTTATTTACCTTTCCTGTTGCCTGCAGAAATGACCTTACATTCTTCTGAATCAGCTCCTGACCTTCGTCTTTATAAATTCTGGCAAGCACTTCTCCTGAAATAACCCCAACATAACAATCATATGTATCATTGACTGCGGGAACACGAATAAGAGTCAACGGCGCTTTGTATTTCTTCTTCAACCGCACAACTAATTGTTTTGATACATTCTCACCGGTAAACACTGCATTGTAGAGTCTTTCAATGTCCCACACATCATATTTGATTGTTACCTTTCCAATCTTTGTATCAGCAGGAACAAATGGTACTGCCTCATTATTTGTGATAAGAACGATTGTTACAGATTCAATATCTTTTTTATGTACATCTATAAATTCAAATGCTTGAAACCCTTCGCCAGACTCTTCCATATCCTTGAAATAATCTGTGCTACAATATCTATAGAATTTTAAAGCTTTCTTCAGCTGTTTATCAATTTCCGTTTTCCACAGCTTCCCAGGATTATCTTTAGCTTCATATACACTGATAAGCAGAGTCAGGGAATGAAAATACTCACTGTAGGCATAGCCATCCAGCCGCATTTTGTCTGCATCTTTCTTAAAGTCAAGAAAAACACAGTCAGCAATAGATGTATCACCCGTTTCCGTTAGATATGAAGTAAACACATTCTTGAAAGCAGCGTTGGTTGATTCATATTCCCGGTTTTTTACCCCGGTCATAATCTCTTCTCTCATTTCTGTGTAAAATTCTAAAATCCTATTGCTGATCATACACTCCACCTCCCCTTAACACTCGAATTAACTGCTCATCAGAACAAATATAAGGAGTGCACTGAGACAGGGACAATTCATAGGTCACTTTAGACACACCCGGCCGAAGCATAGTTCTAATAATTTGGGGAAATTCGCCTTTTACCTCATATACATATGTGTCTCTGATATGAAATCCTGTAACATATAGTTCTTCTATGCCATCTATGTATCCATACTGTAAGAGCATATCATCAAATCTCATCTTCATGGAAGAATCTCCAATCAGTCTATCGCGTATTCTTGAGACAATCTCCGGCAATCGTTCACCAGACTGTTTGCTTTTTCTCAATGCAACTGCATAAAGAAATAATCTGTCAGCTACATCTTTGACATCCAGCTGATATTCACTGCTAATCTGTACACTATAAGGCTCTTTTCTGGAAGTGGTCTTGACTTCCACTGCATTACTGCCAAAGTAAAAGTCATGCGTTTCTTTTACTCCTCCTACCCAGTTAGCTACAGATGATGTTCCTATCGATGTTAACAATTTTTCAAGAAATATCAGTTCTCCATATAAGCCTTCCTGCAATTCGTCTGTCATCACAAGACCTTTCTCCGACTGAAAGAACCGCTTCCATTTTGTTAATATGTCAATTATTGTATTTATACCGTTTTCCGAACTCTGGAGTCTTGCGACAGCCTGCCTTAAATCCTCTACAACAATTTCAAAAATATAATCTTCACTTTCCGGGAGTTGAACGAATCTTACATAATATCTGTCACTCCCATATACCGGAAGCTGAGCTATATCTATTGAAATGCCTCGCCACTTAGGGAATTGAATTCCTTCTGGAAAATCAGCAAGTGAAATATAAGCCTCTCTTCTCAGCGAAACAATTTCAATAGAAAAGACCATAATAATCCCATTGACATATTCCAACATGCGGCTGGCATTACGGCCGGGATAATTATCTCTGTTCTGGATATCATTTTTAATAAATGTGTACATTTCAGTTGTATAGTTCATCGTTATCTTTCTCCACTGCAATATCATTTAAGCGGTATGATTTCAAATCTCCTTTTCCATGCCTATCTGGGAATACTACAGCAAAACCAAACGGTGTTTTGTGCCCGTCCATAGATTCACGAAGTTTCCCTGCATCAGCAATTGGGTAGAGCAACAGTAGCCCTTTGCTGAACTCTCTGGTAGCACTCCTAACCCTCTCACTTATTCCTCTTTTTCCCTCAAGTTCAAATTTCCTTTTAAGTTCTTCACGTTTCCTATCCGATGATTCTGTGTAGTCATAGTATTCATGTCCAGCAGATGTCATTGTATGAATAGATACCGTGTTACCCGCACCAGAGTCCACCCCTCTACCTTCTTCTCTGTATATACCGGCTCCAACAGACAACCCTGCAATCTGAAAATCATTTCTGTCCTTCCGCCGGATATTAATCAGACATACTGTCCAATCTGTTAACCCCCCTATCCTGTTCATCTCCCGGACATAATCCGCCATATATTTACTATTGGCCCTAGAAGCGGTTGCAGAAGTCTCATAATTTTCAAAGAATGATGCAACTAATTGTCCAGAGACCTTTCTCCAGAAGTAGTGGTTTCCTGGTTTATCTTTTTGAAATTCATCCCTATATTGCTCTTCTGTAACATGCTTCCCGATAGACTTGAGTAGCACTTCAACAGCCTTAAAGTTATGATCGAAGGTTTCTCCATCAATATCAAACACTCTAGTCTGGCTTAATTTACAACTGAAATCGCGGTTTGTCTCTAACCCACTTCTTAGTTTATTACGGCTTGTGATAAGTAAAGTCGGGTGTGTCGCAACCCTTAGTCCGAAATCTTTAGGAGTTTGGTCCACTTCATCCATATATTCAAACTGTTCTGCCAAATCCTCTGTTGCCATGGAAATATGCGAGAATGCACCATAAAGATCACTTGTTGTAAAGAGCCTACATGCATCCAAATATCCCGGCCGAAAACCAAACCAACGTCCCATTTGCATCAAGGTATCATAAGTGTTAGATCCTCTTGTAAAATAACTAATGGTAAGCCCTTCAAGTGTCAATCCTCTGGACAATTTATCTCCACCAATAACAATGACATTAAAGGTCCTTCCTTCATGATCCTTATATATAAGCGAATCCTTGCTCTTTCCGTTTACACTGTATATGGTAATCTCTTTTTTAGTTGCAATCCTAACAATTTCAGCCCATATCTCGTTCCATGAAATGCCATTGCACCCATCCATATATCTCGGGAAATACTGTTTCATCTTTTTTGTTGTTAGAATATAATCATTTTCCCAGATACCTCTCAATTCTTCCTTTGTCTCAAAATCCCCATAACGTATTTGGTTCTCAAGATCTTCATAATATTCTTTGACTTTCTTCTTCAGTTGATTCTGCTGACTTACAAAACGGATAACATGAATCAGCATAGTATTAGGTTTACTAACCTGCCCCCCGACAATTTCTTAAAGCTGTTGAAACCACAAAATATCTGACAGCTTTTTTCATATCTTCCGGTATCGGACCAACCGAATCATCTGATTTGGTTCCTTTTCCAAGATAGCTCGAACCATTCTCTATTTTCCTGTATAAAGGCATAACTGGAGTTGTTTCATCTCCATTCAAGCCGAAAAACTCCCGTGCTCCAACATACATGCTTGATCTTGGAGCCTTGAAAATGAAATCTCTTGGAAATATATCGCTACCAAACGGATTATCCGGAGTTTTGGAATCAATAAAAATATTTGCATATGGCGTTGCTGTATATCCTACATATGATCTGCACTTAAAAAGCATAAACAGCTTTCTTATAAGTCCATTAATTGTAGAGGGATTGTATTCATCTAAATAGTTCCCATCTTTATCCCTAGTTTCTTTTGTGTTTATGGAGGCCTGATCCGCCTCATCATCAATAATCAATGCAGGATAATCAGATGGAATGAATTTTTTCCCATTTTCCGAATCTGCTATCGGGCTTTTTTCAAAATATTTGATAACATTCCTAAGAACGGTAGCTATTTTCTTTGTAACAATCACAAATGGCGGATTTACATTTACACCAATTGTATTCTTGGTTACATCTCCCTTCTCGTCACGAGTAGTGATCGACTGAAGCATGGTCCCCAATATTTCGTTTTGCCTGCCAACACCAACACCTATACGATTTTTCTCCATCTCGCTATGTTGCAAGTACTCTATGCTTGTTTCATATCCAAGCACTTCCTCATCTATTCGTGCCTGCGTCTGGCTCCTCAAGCTATTATGGATACCGGACAAAACAATAATGATCTTGTATCCGGCATCATATGCCTTGTTAATCAGTCCAATATAATGTGCTGTTTTTCCGGATTGTACATATCCAAACACCAATCCCATGCGTTCTTTTTCATTCAAAGAATGTGGATTAGACAAAGCGTTCATCACTTTATCCGTAGAATAATCTATATCATTTATTGCGCGTATGCTCCATGATGGCTTAAGGCGCATATAGTCATAATATCTGTTCCAATATTCTGCTGATAAAGAAGGATTCGCTTTCTGTTCATCCCACCATCTGTCTTGCCTGACCTCTTCTGTTGTAATTGCAATCGTTGGATCTGAAAACACAGTAATTTCTGACTGAAGGAACAGCCTAAGAGTCACCTCGTCTGTAACAAACGGGGCAAACTTAGTTACCACGCTTTGTATCGCTTCCTGAATGGTCAATCCCTCTCTAATCAATTCATCACATTTTGTAAATAGATATTTATATAAATCTGTTTCTGATTTACTCAATCCATTTGGTATTCGAATCATGATTCTTCCTCCGTCATCTGCAGGATTATCTGTTTCAAATGCCTGTAGTTAGACATTTCCAAAAAAGTAGTCCTGATTTCCTCGTTTGTAAATCCTTGTTTCTTAAATAAGGCCATATACCGTTTCAATTCACTAACTTCAGTACGATACTCTATGGAAGATATATCCGTTTTATGAGTACTAGCTGCTCCCTGGAGAGTTGCTGTCACTCCGGACACCATAAATGGTGCAAAATTTTCTATAAGGGCAAGGTATGCTGCTAGAGCCTCTTTCCCGTGATCATCCAGTTGTTCTTTTACCTTGGTCAGCAATGTATGCTTCTTGTTAATATGAAATGTATATCTTCCATTTACTTTGCGCTGTTCCCATACATAACTCAAATTGGGCACAGTGCTGTTCCTTGAATATGTTCCACGTGAATTATAAACTCTTGCAGAATTCTCAACCGTTACATCAATGATATGTTCAATAGTATCCTTCACAAACAACGGAAGTGATGCGGTTGATTTCTTAATATCTATGCTCCAGAGTTCATCACTGTCTGAAGTGATGTCTAGCTTAATCCTTGCAAGATTATATGCAGGTTCCTTTTTGACATAATCAAACCATGTCCCATATACAATAAGTCGCTTATTTCTGTAAACATAAAAACCTTGGTGAAAATTCCAGCCTTTAAAACCTCCAGCTTTGTCATAATCCTCTTTTAATGCAAATTTTGTTTTGTGAGGAAGGATGTATGGCTGAATAACAACTAGGTGGTTTCCATCTTCAGAATAACAGTATTCTTCCGGCTTCTCTTCCGTAGCTCTGTTCTCAAGAATAAACGGATTCCATGCCACAATGGGTTTTCCCTGCAAATAAAGAGAAATCCCCTCTTCTTCTATAAAACGATGAAATGTAAGGCTGATGTGCTTCTCTGTCCTGTCTATCATTCTATAAAATCTGTTCTTTGACTTTGAGAGATTAGTACTATCGATCAGGCGATCAAGTTTTTCAATGATAACGACGGTACCCTCGTCTTTAATCAACGGGTAATACTCAGCTAATTCATTATCCTCTTGAATCAATAATTTCCAACCGATTTCTGTAACTGCGTCAAGATCCCATGCGGCATTTGAATAGTTACCGTCTGATTTCGTGACTACTGTCAATCGCTTTCCGAGAGAAAATGCTGCCGTCTTCATTCCCATGCCAAACCGCCCCAGATCCTTGACTTTACGAATCTCTGCCGGATCTGCGGAGCCAATGCGCATATTTCGGATAAGCGACTCTTTGGCCATACCTTTACCATTATCTGAAATAATAATTTTCTGCTTATCCCAATAAAAATTTATATGTATTGCTGTTGCATCTGCTGAAATACTGTTATCTATGATATCAGCAATCGCTGTTTCCTCAGTATATCCAACCGAACGTAAAGACATCAAAAGAAGTCTGGCTTCTGGTATAGATTCAATATTTTGCGCCATAATTACGGTTCCTTTCGGTAGTATTTCAAATAGAAAATATCAGTATCCACTGCCAACTACTCATATTATCTGTTTATTTTTCACATTAGTATACATTCTATATTTCCATCTTAAGCATCACATAATTCGGATTGAACAGGAATCAAATACATCATCATTCATCAAATATTCTATTCCGAAACGCTTTCCGTCATTATTATATCAAAAATGCATTCTTCAATTACTCTAATGCATTCATCGCAATTTTTCAAAATATCTTTTCCCCAAAAACGGATTACTGTCCATCCTAAAAAAAATAACGTCTTATTTACCTCCTTATCCCGCTCCATATTTCTTAATATCTTTTTCTTCCAATATGCAGAATTATTCCCTGCTTCTAAACGCGGTTTTAAAACTTCCCAGTCTTTGCCATGAAAAAACTCACTGTCACAAAAGATCGCTATTTTATATTTAGTAAGTACAATATCCGGTGTTCCTGGCAACATAGCATAATTCTTTCTATATCGGAACCCTCTCGCCCATAATGCTTTTCTTAATGTTACTTCAATACGAGTTCCACTGGACTTAATATTCTGCATATTTTTATGTCTTTGTTCTTTGGTAAGGTTATCCACCACATCAACTCCAAATCATTTTAAAAAGTTAGCAATCACCAGTTCAACTGATAGTTTGCCGCCTCCTACTATTCTTGAGTTTTGCTTGTGGCATCAATCTTATTTCAACATAGGAGACTTTTCAATTATACCCTTATCACCCCAACTTACACTATTCTCCCAAGTATAGCTGAGGGAAACTAAATTCCATAACCTTCTACGAAAATCCACTGAATTTATTTTAAAACCTTCCAATAACCAGATTTATTAGAACCTATTCTTTCAATATATCCATATTTCTTTAAAACTGCTATGCCTTTATCTATTGTAGTTTTCCCGAGTTTAAGTGTCTCAGCAAGATGCTGCTTCGTAATATTTGGATTGTTCCGTATTTCTGCCAAAATACGTGCCTGCGTATGATTCAAAAGCGATTCTGTACTTTTATCGCCCACTTTATCACTCCCTTTATCACCCACCTTATCACCCATAACATTAATCCAATTAAATGGAATTGTAACTACAATAGAATTTTCTCTGAACTCGTAAGCTTCTTTTCCATATCTCTGCGTAATTTTAGGCACGCCTCTTCCTGTTTTCTCACTGATATGAAGCTGTAATAATATTTCTGACAATTTCTTATTTACCGGTACAGATTCTCCCGCAAAAAATCCCTCCATCGTCTGCTCCGGTGCAAGGGAGCCCCGGGATAATATCTCAATCCTATCAGAAAATACTGTAATCATCGGTTCATTCCCACTGACCCATTTATTATGGACGAAGGCATTAATCACCGCTTCACGAAAAGCATCATTCTCAAATAATGGCACCTCTTTTCTCTCAACAACACGTTCCCTTTCATCTGCCTGAATAATATTCAACACGTCACCATAGCGCAACACCTCATCCAATGAATACAATAAGCACTGATTGCCAAATTCACGCACGGAATACATATTATCTGCTTTTGTCGTGCCAGAGAAAATTGCTACCCGAATTGGTATATGTGAATTATCAGATAATAACTGTGCCAAAATATTATATTTCCCGTCTTCTGTATAGAAAGACAGGTTCTTTTTAAAGGTATCCTGATTCAGTTTTAAGCCTTTAGCTCCATAATAAATAAGCAGTTTTTCAAATGTAAGTTCCTGATAGTCTGACGGAGTATTTTCTATTGTTGGAAAACCATGCCTGAGTACTTCAAATAGAAAGGCTTCTTTTTCAGGATATTTTCTTAAATTCTCTTTGCTTGATCCTATACGAATGTACCTTTCTCTTGCATAGGATGTGGGGACAGATTTCGCTGCAGGAATCGTTAAAAGAACAATCCTTTTCCCTTCTATTAACAGTTCTTCAAATGTAAAATTAATATCCGGACTGAACTGCCTTGCAAGATAGTGTTTTAGTGGCTCATGATTTACATCCTGATTACAATTAAAGCTGGTTCCTACTATCTCATGGCTTTTATCATTAATTCCCCAGACAAAGTATGCAAACTTTTTCCCTGCAATAGCCGCGCTGTTAGATAATGCTGATATATATTCGCCCAACTCGTCTGCTTTAAACCAGCTTTCTTTAAATTCGAACCATTCTCTTTCAGAATCATACTCCCGAAGTTCTTCTACTATTTCGTCTGATCTTCCCATATTGATTTACCTGCCTTTATGAGTTTATCACCCACCTATTATAACATAGGTGGGTGATAAAGTGGGTGATAAATTTATTGTTTCTTATTCTTTATTATTTATGTATCAGCATCAATTTCTATAAATTCGATATAACAATTCTCATCACTTTTCCTGATCCTTAATCCTGTAATAATCTTCCATATCCAAACTCAATTTTACATAAGAATCCGGTTTTGATTTCCGGTTGCTCTTCCGCACTAATTTTACGATACTTTCAACGGTACTTTCGTTGTCCCAACAAAGTTCCTGTGTCTCCCTGTCTCCAAAATACACCGGAAAACGGAACTTTATGTGCTTCAGGAATCTGCCATCTGGCTGCTCCTGCTCGTAAATGTCCACCTGTTCCACAAAGCTGTTAAGAAATTCTTTCTTCTCCAGGTCGGTGAACTTATCATATAGTTTATCAAAATATAAAAGAAATTGATAGACGTTTTCTTCTGATATTTTCTGTTGCTGAATATTCAGCAGGCGATTCTTTACTTCCTCTATACTGTTCTCCACGCCTTCAATCTCATCATACAAACGGTATAACCTTGTCTCCATATCCTGATATTTCTTCTCATAAAATTTATCCATAATATCCAGACTGTCCATCTGCTGTCCAAGTCTTCCTTTTGCTCCGGTCAACTGCCTGTGCTGCTTTTCCAATCCTTCAATCTCTTTTTCTATTTCTTCTGTATCTATTCTTGAACCGATTTTATTCAGTATTGCTTCCTCAAACTTTGGATTCTTCACCAACTTCCGAATAACTTCTTCCACTGCATTGTTAATCTTCTCCTCACTCCATTGTTTACGATATCCACATTTATGACCATCTACCAGGCGACGATGTTTGCAGGCATAATAGAAATAATCCTTATATAAAGTTCCGTCTTTCTTTTTCTTTCGATTCACGTTTCCATACATACCGCTTCCACATAACGGGCATCTCAATATTCCAGATAAAATATGCTCATGATCGAGACTATGTGTCTTTTCATATTTCACACCTGTTTTTTCTCGTTTTTGATGGGCCAACTCCCAGTCTGTTTCTGAAACAATCCCTTCATGGATACCATCGTGCAGCATATAATTTTCCTGTTTTACAATGCGATATTCATTTCTTGTTCCTGAAACTTTCTCGTTCTTCCTTCGTCCATAAGCCAGCTTTCCACAGTATACCGGATTATCCAGAACACCTTTTATAAACGAAGAAGCAAATGCGTCCAGTGTATTATTCTGTCGTTTTTTCTTTTTATATCCGTGCTGGTTCAACCATGCAGCAATCGCAGAGATTCCCATATTGGTATGAATAAATTTGTCATAGATCAGGCGAATAATCTCTGCTTCGTCCTCTGCGATCTGCAATTCTCCATTTACCAATTCATAGCCATATGGAGCAAATCCACCGTTCCATTTTCCTTCCCTGGCTTTCTGCTTATGTCCTTCCATTGTCTGAACAAGGATATTCTCCCGTTCAATCTCTGCCACCGCAGACAGAACGGAAATCATCAGCTTTCCGCTATCTTTAGAGCTGTCAATTCCATCTTCAACACAGATCAAATTCACTCCGAAGTCCTGCATTCTTTGCAAAGAATTTAATACATCTGCCGCATTACGACCAAATCTGGAAAGCTTGAACACCAATACAAACTGCACCTCATCTGTTCCATTCTCAATATTGTCTAACATACGTTGGAATTCCGGTCTGCCCTCTACGCTCTTTCCAGACTTACCTTCGTCTGAATACTCATTTACAATTTCCATGTTCTGAAACTCCGCATATCTCTTGAGTTTTTCTTTCTGAGCATCCAGACTGTATCCATCTACCTGCATGGTTGTGGATACTCTGGTATATATATCGCATTTAATCTTTTTATTCTTCATAATCTTCCTCGCAGTATAACTCTGTTTTATTGTCCCAACTTAATTTTAGTACTTGTTCCAACTATTTTCAATACTTATTTTCCGTATTGACGCATTTCTTCGCCAATCGTATAATTAAGTTAGATACAGAGCATTTCTGTTATCAAAATATTGCCCGCCCACCATTGGCGACTTATAAATGATTGGCTCGAAAATATTGTTCGCCTACCGGAAGCGTCTAATAAATGTCCGGCTTGAAAATTATTTAGAAATAATTTCTGTTTTTGATATTGTGTTTTTATCACACATTGCATATACTATAAATACACAAAAAAGCCAAAAAAGAGGAGGTGTTAGTATGGCTACTTCAAGTATTACTCATAATTTTGTCGTATCCAATCCAAATAGCGTAAAGCGTTTTGTCGCAGCAATTGACGAAGCTGACCGTGACCGCACACCAAAGCAGACACTTCCCGGACGTCAGTTAACGAACCCACAGGAAATCTTAGCTTTAATGTCAAAAAGGAAGAAAAAACATGTCTGATAAATATTTTACCGTTAATATTCGGGCATATTTGGATAAAGACGAACCGACATATATCGGAGAGGAAAGTCTTTACGACTTACTCTCCGATTTTTCTTGTCCCAAAAATCCCGATGTGGAATACTTTTTATTACATAATGCGATTGAGTTTACCAAAAAAGATCAATCTATCACTTATCTGGTATTTGATGCTGAAGATGCTTCACTGGTTGGTTATTTTTCACTTACAGTAAAACCCATCTCTGTCCGTGCTTCAAATATCAGCAAGACAATGGCAAAAAAGCTGTCCCGTGTCAGTATTTTGGATGAAGAAACACAATCCTATACTACCGCAGCTTACCTGATCGCCCAGTTGGGAAAGAACTATTCTCTTCCAAAGGAAAAACGAATTCCTGGAAATATTCTACTGGGATTTGCACTGGAAACCATATCCAGTCTCAAATATTCCGTAGGTGGCGTTATGGAGTTTCTTGAATGCGAAGATAATGAATTTCTTCTGAGCTTTTATACGCAGAATCATTTCAAGCCATTTGATACTCGTATTACCGTTTCTCAGAATAATGAGCCACACACTCTGCATCAGCTTTTAAAATTTATTTGATTTAAAAGTACATGAAAAAGCGACAGTCTGATTTACATTTTGTATTTCAGGAAACTGCCGCTTCTTTTTCTTCCTTATTCTGTTTTTCTTCCTCCAACTCCCGGAGGACTTCTTCGCCGTACTTATCAATCATCCGTACCAGAAAATCAATGCACCGCTCAAATTCAATATTCTGTTGCATAAGCTCCTCCCGTTATTGTTTGTTCTGAGCTTATTTTACAGAACCTGCCTGAAAACCACATTGAATAGAAATTGATTGTAAATTGACACAATCACTTTAAAAATATCCGCATTTTCTTGAGTCGAATGTATGTTCGTGCTATGATAGATATACTCAATCTTAACTACGAAAGGGGAATTTCTATTGAATCGATGCGATTTTTCTTCTATTAGCACTTGCTTAAAAAATCATATCAGCGAAAGTAATCAAATGAGTCAGCCTGATTTTTTATACGAATTATTTGAAGATTTTATGGATGATCCGGCAAATCAGGATTTTTCAATGGATAACGGTCTGGTTTGCCGCTGGATGACTGGTCAGGCTAAAATCAGTCCTAAAATATCCGCTTACTATTCCAAGCCATCCAATCAGGAAAAGTTAGCCCATACCATCCACCAGAATCTTCTTCCACTGATGTCTGACTGTAATATGGCTATACAAGATATTTACACTTTATTCATTCAGGATGACAGCATCTCAGATGCGAAAAAGAAAAATCTGACTCCCTTATATAAACCAGCCAGTTCAAGACTGCTGTTTCTTGCAAAACTGATTTCTTTTGGCATGGAACGCCAATTCATCAAACGTAATACCAAAAATCAGAAGCTACTCGCCGGAGGAGCTTTATCCCCCATTGTGCTGGATTATATTATGGACAGTGAGGTTCCGAAACCATGCCGTCATTTTATCGGAAGAGATAAAGAACTGGAAGAATTATATACCATGCTTGAGGAAAACCGTCATATTTTTCTTTGCGGAATTGCTGGAATCGGAAAAAGTGAACTTGCCAAAGCCTACGCAAAGCGGTACATAAAGCAATACACCAATATCCTTTATGTAGAATATACCGGCAATCTTCATCAGGATATTACTGACATGGATTTTATTGACGATCCGCCGGAAAGCACTGACCAGGAACGGTTTCAAAGACATAACCGTTTTCTGCGTTCCCTGAAATCTGATACTCTGCTTATCATAGATAATTTTAATGTCACTGCCACACAGGACAGCTTTCTGTCAGTAGTATTAAAATATCGCTGTCAGATTTTGTTTACAACCAGAAGCAAACTGGATGAATACTGTACTCTGCCATTAAAAGAAATAGAGGATATGAACGCTCTCTTCCAGCTGGCATCAGTATTTTATTCAGAGGCAGACACGTACCGGCCAACAGTTGAAAAGATCATCGAAACTGTTCACTCTCATACTTTTGCCGTGGAACTGGCAGCAAAACTTCTGGAAAATGGAATCTCAACTCCAGACCAGTTATTAACAAGACTTCAGGTGGAAAAAGCATCTTTCCATAACGAAGATAAAATTAAAATAATCAAAGATGGACAAAGCAGCAAAGCCACCTATTACAGTCATATCCATACGCTGTTTTCGTTATACACTTTATCTCTTAAACAGCAGGATATCATGTGTAATATGTGCTTTCTTCCTTCCACCGGTATTTCTGCCCGTATATTTGCCAAATGGCTGGAATTGCCCACACTAAATGAGATCAACGATTTAATTGAGACTGGTTTTGTCCAAACAACAAAACGTCGCACTATCTCTCTGCATCCGATGATTCAGGAAATCACCCTTTCAGAGACAAAACCATCTGTAACTCGTTGCCACATATTACTGGATTCTTTACAGCACATATGTTTAATGCATGGAATGGAAGTAGCTTATTACAAAAAGCTATTTCAAACAATCGGAAATATCATAGAATTGATTGAAAAGGATGATATACCAAAGTATCTGCTTTTTCTGGAAAATGCATTTCCATACATGGATAACTATAACTACCACAAAGGTATGAATGGAATCATTCAGGAACTAACGGGGCTGTTAAAGACAAAAAACATTGGCACCGATTCTGACCGGGCATTGTTACTGGATTTTCAGGCTACTCTTGAAATCAAGCCAGAAAAAGCAATAAAACTGGAAAAGGATGCACTTGCCCAGATAGAAAATATCACTGCTGACAATGCTCGCCTTGTTTCCAACCTTCATGCCAATCTCGGTGGACTTTACCGCATGAACGGTCATCCCGATCTTGCAAGAGAACACATGGAAAAAAGTATCTCACTGCTTGACCAATTTAACCTGCTTCATATAAATGACAGCATACCTCAGATTGCCAATTATGCAATGTTCCTGACAGAACAGCAGGAACCCGAAAGAGGAATCTCTGAATTGCAAAAATTATCCGGCATCATCAAGGAATACCATTCCGATGACTGTCTGGATTATGCCAAAGTTCAGGAAACCCTTGGAACCATTTATCTGATGACTGCCAATCTTCCGCAAGCCAAAACACATTTTAAAAGAGCTTTCAAAATATATGAAAAGATCTGGGCTGATGAACCAGAAATGATTGAAGCAAAATATCAGGAAATTCAGGAGTTATATCCACAGATTGGATTTTTCATTGGAAAAAATCTATCCGGTCTTTTAACAAAATAAGCATAATTTACGGCGGGCAACTTGCCCGCCGTTATATTCAACTATTCGTCAAATAAATATATGCATCTTCCAAAGTGATATCATTATCCAGGACACAATTCTCATTTGGCTTTCCTTTGCTTAATACTTTCATATGAATTCCATTTTCTACATACTGCTTAGATGATATAGAATAATTGGCTTCTAACAAACGGGCTTCTTCTGCATTTTGTACCGTACAATTCCAAACACAGCCCTTTGCATTTTCCAGCAACCCACTCACGCTTCCAGAATATAAAAAACTTCCCTTTTTCATAATGGCAAGCTGTGTACAGGTTGCTGCTAAATCTTCTACTACATGAGTGGAAAACAGCACAGTTCTATCCTTTGAAAAATCAACCAAAAGATTGCGGATCCTGATTCTTTCTTCCGGATCTAACCCGGTGGTAGGTTCATCAATAATCAAAAAATCCGGATTATTAAGAAGTGCCTGTATGAGTCCGACACGTCTCTTCATACCACCAGATAATTGCCGCATTTTTTTATTCTGATGCTCTGTAAGAGAAGTCTTTTCCAAATAATAGGTAATTCTTTGTTTGAGGTCATTTGTGGATACTCCTGATAGTCCACCCATATATACAAGGCATTCTTTCACCGTAAGATTCGGATATAAGTCGATTTCCTGTGGAAGATAACCAATCTTTTTCTGTATTTTTTCATAATTTCCCTCGTTATACAGAATTCCATCAAGGGAAACCATTCCTTCCGTTTGTTTTAAAACAGTTGTAAGAACCCTCATCAAAGTGGTTTTTCCAGCACCATTCTCTCCCAAAAGTCCGTAAATTCCCTTAGGTATTTCAAGAGATGCCTTATTTACTGCAACTACACCATTTTTAAATCTAACTGTTAAATCATTTATTCTAATACTCATAATCTATCCCCTTTTCTTTAAAGCCATTGGTAATACTGCAAATAAAAGCAGACCCACTATAAAAGACACAAGCGTTCCATAAATCCAACTCTCGGACATTAATTGAGTAGGTTCACAAAAGCTGAAAGAAAACAATCCCAGATTTCCGAAAAATGAACTTCCCGCTTTTGATATAAGTCCAATGACAATTCCAAATAAACATCCTATACCTGCCCACATATTTCCAAGCAATGTACACAAAATCACAGAGCATATACTCCAAAGCCAGATGGTTCCGAACATTGCAATGGAAAATAAAAGGAATATCTGAGTGCCCGAAACGCCTTCGTTTACACTGCCCGGTTTTTGCCAGAAAAACAAAACATATCCAACACAGGAAAGTATTAATAAATATAATATTTGAACGCACACTCTCTGTGATATTACTTTTAACTGCTTTTTTTGATCATACAAATGAAATACATCGGCACGCTTACTTTTTACTTCCATCAAATATGTGTCACTACAAAAAATAATTGTTAAAAATGCTATTGGAGACTGAATCGCTGAACCGATTTCTTCATAGTATATAATCGGATGAATAGCACACAATATCAGTATAAATGCACATGAATAAAAAATCTTATATAACGACAGGCAGTTTTTTAGTTCCGTTTTCAATGAACCCTCCTCCTTTTCCAGATTGTAACAGAAATACATACTAATATAACTGATGAAATTACAAGAATAATCTGATTTATGTTTGACATTTTGGCTACATGTGTTTCAAAAAATCTGCCAGGGAATCGCACCATAATAGAGAACGGTCTCATATAATAAATATCATTCTTCATGGTCAGCATATTTGAATATATAATGTGTAAAAACAAGATTGGTGCTGCCGGAAGCGGATTTTTAAATATTAATGCTGTAATTGTATAGACACAACATATCATCAAAAGATTCGGAACAATATAGATCAGAGAATTCACGCAAAAATCAATTGGTGTTACTGGAAAGCCCGATTCTAAAGACGTTTTCAAACACAGCATAAAGAATATAACATTCAAAATCACTAATACTCCCAGCATACTAATGAATCCGCTTATTACTTTCCCACATATATATTGGATTGCCGTAACAGGCTTTGTATGTAATAATTCATAGGTACTTTTTCGTGTATCCTGAATAAATAAAAATGATAGCAAGACTGTTGCAAAAAAGGCCATATGCAATCCTGCAAAATCCGTAAATTTTTTGGCAAAGTACCAGGAAAAAGAATGTTCGGATAATTTCCGCTCGATATAATGATTGATTTCTTCTGCTGTCCCCTTATGAATTTCAAGGTCCTCATAAGCATATATTGCATTATAATAGCCATATTGGGATTCCAAAAACTCAGAAGCAGTCTTTACATCCATATTCTGAATTTCTTTCATTACATGATCTGCTTCCTGCCTGCTAAATCCAAAACCATTTTTGGAGGTGTCCATTAACGTCTCTTTGATCGTATCTTCCCACTCCCTTCTTCTTTCTTTATCATCAGATGTGGGAATGTACCCATCCATGACATCAGCATCTTCCAATGCTACGTCATTTTGTGTGATCTGTTCATTCTGTTTGATATAATGAATTTGCAAATACGATGACAGACATTGATACATACTGGCAACTATAATAATCAAGCCAATCCACAAAACAGGGTTCTTTAAATAATCAAGTATACTTCTTTTTATGATTGTTTTCATTGTATCTCTTCCTTTCTTTATTTCTTTAACAACATCATACAAATCAATTCTCAATAAATTCACAATAAAAAAGACTAAAACCACTTTATTTGTGATTTCAGCCTTATAAAGTATTTTTATTCAGCTTTGAAAAGAGCTTCTACATGAGCACCGCCTTGTCTGGCATTATATATTTTCAAATTTCCTCCATGCTTTTCACAGAAAATACGAGAAATATACATACCAAGGCCAAAATGCTTTAAATCATCTTGTGGATTCTTATGATAAAATGGTTCTGTTACTTTTTCCTCAGTATCCACAAATCCTATTCCATCATCTTCAACAGAAATTATAAGAAAACCATCCTTTTTCTTTATCTGCAAAACAATACTTTTTTGTGCATATCGAACCGCATTTTCCAGTAAGTTGTCTGCCACTTCCATGACAAGTTCCTCATCCACTTTCACAATGTTTTGTTCCTGCACTCTTTCTACCTTACATAATTTACTTTCCTTCTTGGACAGCATGGCAGCTTCTGCCTCAATCTTTTTTGCCAGTTCTGATAATTCTATCTCTGAGCATTGCAGTTCCCTCTGTTCTAAATGGGACATTTTTCTCATGTTTTCCGTGAAATGCTCTATACGGTCAATCTGATACATGCCTGTTTGTAAGATATCAATAACATCCTCTGTTTTTATACTCTCAGCAGAAACAAACTCTAAGAGCATTTCCTGATACCCTCGCAATATGGAAAGTGGAGAACGTATGTCATGTGCAATTGCATTCCGCAAGACCTTCTCGTCATCAATCATTCGCCACATCTTTCTGTTGTTATCTGCTAAAGCACTTCGCATCATTTCAAATTCTTTACACAACGTTCCCATCTCATCTTTATTTTCATAGGACACATGAAAATCCAGTTCATTATCTGCAATCATTTGTGAGGCATCTTTTAATTCCTGTAGAGGCGTCTTTAACTTATTTTTATAAAAAAAGAATACCGCAGCAACACTCCCAACAATCGAAAAAATCAGTACCGAATATGTTTCCATAAAGTCACACATTTCCGAAAGATGATGGTCCAAACGATTCATCTGCGATTGATTAGGTCTTGATATCTCAATCTCGTATTTCTTTCCATATTGCTGAAACACGTCCGTATAATCTGCATAATCAATATATTTTTCCCATATTTTATTCTGCATATTTCTTGCAAAATGAACTGTAAATCCAGATAACAGAAATGCTGCCGTTAAGCTGATCACAAAATAAAGCAGAATTGTTTTTTTCAGTGACAAGTTTCTTATTTTTTCCATCGGTATCCAATCCCCCATACAGTTTCTATGTATTCTTTTTCTGAATAATCCGCTATTTTTTTCCTTATACGCCGTACTAATTCCGTTATCGTTCTACTGTCCCCTTCCGCATCATATCCACAGACTTGTGCATATATACGTTCTTTATCAAACACCTGCCCTGGATGCATGGATAAGAATTCAATAATCTGATATTCAATTTTTGTGAACTCCATCCTGTGTCCAGCTATAGCTACTATTTTTTCAGAATAATCAATCAGCATTTCATCCATGAAGCGGTATTCTGTTTTTTGTTGATGCCTTTCTTCTCTCTTTATGTTTGTGACAATCCTTGCTTCCAACTCCCGAAGACTAAATGGTTTCGTAATATAATCATCCCCACCCGAAAGCAACCCATTAATTTTATCATCTTCGTCAACTCTTGCTGTTAGAAATAAAATTGGACATAACACTTTACTGCGTATCAGACGACATACTTCAATCCCATCCATGCGTGGCATATTGATATCCAACAAAATAATATCCGGTTTCATTTCTATTTTATTTAATGCTTCCATTCCATCTGTAGCCGTAATGGTTTCATATTGTTTCATATTAAAATAACTACAAAGCATTTTCACCAATTCTTTATCATCATCGACAACTAAAATCTTGTATTTCATCCAAACCACCTCCAGTATCCATATTATACGATAAAAAACAATGAAATCACAACAAGAGTACATGAAGAACGTAAGCACAATATATCTTTTTTCTCAATTCCTGCTCAATTTCCCCTCAATGCCTTTTTCCTCCGATTTTCGTATGCTTTTCCCACAGCAAAGCAGTACCACACCGGTACGACCTGCTGAATCAATCAATACGAAAACGGAGGTATTTTTTATGCGAGAACTCAGAAACACAAAAATCATTGCTGTAGATCATGGCTACGGCAATATGAAAACAGCAAACACCGTCACCCCAACCGGCATCAAAGCCTATGAAACTGAACCAATCTTCACCGGGAATATTCTGGAATACAACGGCATTTACTACCGGATCGGCGAAGGACACAAAGAATTTATTCCGGATAAAGCTATGGACGAAGAATATTATCTTCTGACACTAATGGCTATTGCAAGGGAACTGAATGTCTTTTCCATCCGTGAAGCAGATGTTCATCTGGCTGCCGGACTTCCTCTCACATGGATCAGAAATCAAAGAGAAGCTTTTCGTTCCTATCTGCTCCAGAATCCAGAAGTCCATTACCTTTTTAACGGCAAAGAGTATTATCTCCGCTTTGTGGGATGCAGCCTTTACCCACAGGGGTATCCGGCTATCGTAAACCAACTAGGAAATTTCAAGGGAACCAATCTCCTTGCAGATATCGGAAACGGAACCATGAACATTCTGTATGTCAACAATAAGAAAGCGCAGGAGAGCCGATGTTGGACAGAAAAACTTGGTGTAAACCAGTGCATGATTGCCGCAAAGAACGCTGTTCTGGACAAATTCGGAGTGAAAATTGAAGAATCCACAGTAGAACAGATTCTGCGGTTTGGAACAGCTGACATTTCAACACCATATCTGGATTGTATCAGTTCTATTTCCAGACAGTATGTGGCAGAACTTTTTTCCACGCTCCGCAAATATGAATACAATCCTGACCTGATGCGCCTGTATGTGGTTGGCGGCGGTGGATGCCTGATCCGTAACTTCGGAACGTATGACAAATCACGAGTCACAATCATTGATGACATCTGCGCCACTGCCAAAGGTTACGAATCTCTGGCTTATATGAGCCTGAAAAGGAGGGGATAAACCATGCAGAACAATATCCGCAACACAAACCTGCGCTTTAATCTGGACAAAGAACAGCAGCGGAGAGCCTGGGAATATTTACAGACGATGGACAGGCAGGATTTTAAATCTTACAGTCAGGTAATCTCTCTTGCACTGGTAGATTATTTTGACCGCTACTACCGCACACAGGCTGATCCTTATCTGGAAACAAGAGAACGGGAAGAACTTTTTGTGAAACAGATTGTAGATGCAGTGGAAAACAGTCTGAAACAGGCATTGCCACTTTTTCTTTCCGGACTGACTGCAGGCATGGCGCAAAGGGAGCCCCAAATCAGGGCGTCCTTTCCAGCACCTGAAAATTCACAGCCAGATAGTGATGTAGACTGGGATTTTCTTGGAGAATAAACCCTTTTGATTGGAGGTGAACACATGACTGACTTTCTGACAGCAGACACCAACCTGCCATCTTATATGATGTTTCCCCGTTTCCTTCTGGACATGGAAATAAACGAAACTGCCAAAATGCTTTATATTATCCTGCTCGACCGGGCAAGGCTTTCCCAGAAAAATGAGGGCTGGTCAGATACAGATGGTCATGTGTTCATTTACTTTACGATTGAAGCACTGGCAGAAGTTCTCCACAAAAGCCAGATGACTGTTAAAACTGCTCTGGCAGTACTGGAAAAACAGGAGCTTATCTTCCGAAAACGGCAGGGACCCGGACAGCCTAATCGGATTTATGTAAAACTCCCAAAAGAAACCATCCACTATACAGACAGATTTCTTTCCCTAAGACAGACAGAAAACTGTCCTATTGACAGACGGGATTCTTTCCCTGATACAGACAGAAAACTGTCTGGTAATAAGAAAGAGATAAAAAAGAACAATTTAGAAAAAAGAGGGAGTAAGGATCCACTCTCACCCTATGGAAAATTTCAAAATGTTTTTCTGTCAGAAAAAGAGCTGGAAGATATCCGGCAGACAATCCCTGACTGGCAGGATTATATTGAACGCTTATCCGGTTATATGGCTTCTACCGGAAAGCAATATCAGAACCATGCAGCTACCATCATCAGTTGGGCAAGACAGGATCATCCTGCTTCCCGGCAAAGGAATTACGAAAGTGAGGAATACGAAACACTATGACAAGATTTACAGAAAAAGCAAATGCTATAACACCAAACAGAGAACTTCAGCCTGATGAATATTTTAACGAAACAGACCACCTGATCTACTGTTCCAAATGCAATACGCCAAGACAATGCCGGCATGAATTACAGGGAAAGGTTCTTATTCCTTCTATCCGCTGTAAATGCCAGCAGGAAATCTTTGAGCAGGAAGAGACCCAGAGAAAACTTCATGAAAAACAAATGGAAATAGAGCATCTTAAAACCAGCGGCTTACAGGACAAAGCACTCTATGACTACACTTTTGCCAGGGATAACGGCATCAATCCGGAAATAAAACTGGCACACAATTATGTAAGCAACTGGGAAGAGATGAAAGCAAACGCTTCCGGACTTCTCATCTGGGGTGATGTCGGTACTGGAAAATCTTTTTTTGCAGGCTGCATTGCCAATGCCCTTCTGGAAAAAGGCGTTCCTGTACTGATGACCAACTTTTCCCGGATTCTGAATACCCTTACCGTAATGCATTTTGAAGACAGAAACCAGTTCATCAACAGCTTAAACCGCTACAGTCTTCTGATTATTGATGATCTCGGAATCGAGCGGAACTCTGACTTTGCACTGGAACAGGTATTCAATGTGATTGACTGTCGTTACCGCAGTAAAAAACCCCTGATCATAACGACCAATCTCACTTTATCAGAGCTGAATAACGCCGCTGATATCGCACACAAACGAATTTATGACCGCATTCTAGAGAGATGTATTCCTGTCCGTATCAATAACCGGAATATCCGTCAGGACAACGCTTCCGCCAATTTGAAAGAGGCGAAGAAAATCCTGCTAAGCAATCCTGATTTGAACCAGAATTGAAACAACGGAGTATAACTCAATAGTTATTTCTCACTGGCAGTGGTGCTACTTTCTTTTCATATTCATCACCAGAAATATGCCACTGTCAGTTATCCGAAACTATAGTACTAGACCAGAAGATTTTGAAACCAAAATTGCCCGGATACGGGCATAAAAAGGAGGTGCCAGATATGGCAGATAAAAGGACAATAACACCAGAAGAAAAAGCACTTTTACAGGCAAAGCACCGTCAAGAAGAAGCTGAAGCAAGAAATCGGAAAAAAGAGCGTGATGCCAGAACACACCGATTAGTCCAGGAAGGAGCAATTCTGGAAAGTATTGTTCCCCATATTAAAGAAATGGATTTAGATTCCCTAAAACGGGAGCTGATGATCCGGTTACGGGGAATGTAAACGCACAAGTTCTACTCCCGAAGGGCGCACTTACTCACCACCTGATAAATCAGGCAGTGGTATCCCCTTCGGGGCTCGTGCGCTCTGCCGAGGGCTTTATCCGCTGTTGCAGGCAACATCGAAAGGAGGTGCCAGATATGGCAATTTATCATATGCAAGCCAAAGTCGTCAGCCGTGGTTCCGGTCGGTCTGCTGTTGCTGCTTCTGCTTATATGAGCTGTAGCCGCATGTACAATGATTATGACGGCATCCAGCATGACTATACCAGAAAGCAGGGGCTGATCTATCAGGAGGTGATGCTTCCTCCAATGGCTCCATTGGAATGGAATGACCGGGAACAACTCTGGAATGCTGTGGAAGAAAACGAAAAGACCAAAGACAGCCGACTTGCAAGAGAATTTGTTGTCGCACTCCCCGTTGAGTTGGATAAAGACAGCAATATTTCTCTTCTTCAAAATTTTATTCAAAAAAATTTTGTGGATATGGGCATGTGTGCTGACTTTGCTATTCACAATACAGATGGACACAATCCTCATGCACACATTCTGCTTACCGTCCGTCCACTGAATGAAAACGGAACATGGCAGTATAAAACAGAAAAAGAATATCTCTGTATAAAAAATGGGGAAGAAAGAGGATTTACTGCTTCTGAATTTAAAACTGCTCAGAAACAGGGATGGGAAAAGCAATATCGCTATAAAGTTGGGAAAAAGAAAGAATATCTGACTTCCTCTGTTGCACAGGAAAAAGGATATGAACGGATTGATAAACACCCCAAGAGCAGCCGATATGGCAGACAGAATCCTATTTCCGAACAATGGAACAGTGATGAACAACTTTGTATCTGGCGGGCAAACTGGGCAGATGCCGTAAATGAAATGCTTGCACGTAATCAGATAAATGCTACCATTGATCACCGCAGCTTTGCAGATCAGGGAATCACCGAACAGCCAACCATCCATGAAGGCTACATTGCCCAGAATATGGAAAAGAAAGGCATGATAGCAGACCGCTGTGAAATCAACCGTCAGATTCGTGCGGATAACAAAATGCTCCGAGAATTAAAAGCAAAAGTAGCAAAACTGGCTGAAGCTGTAGAAAAGTCTATTCCAATAATTGCAGAAACATTGGAAGCAATCCGAAATCACATGATTTTTACACAATATCATTTGCTCCACAATGAGATGCAAAAAGAAGTGATCCATGACTGGATGAATCATTTTAATCCAATACTGAATAAATACAACACCGTTAAAAAGAAACTCAAAGCTAAAGTTACAGAGCGGAAAGAACTGAATGTGAAAAAAGAGAAAACCAGTATTTTGAATCGCATCCAGCATATAAAATTGAATCAGCAGCTTACCACTATTACCGAAGAAATCGAAGAACTGAAATCAAGGAAAGAGCAGCTAATCTTCCAGGCAGAATGCTCTACCGATAAAGATATGACGAATCTATCCAAAAAATATGACCAGATGAATAACAATCTGGATATCCTGGATTCTCAGGACATCTCGCTCAAAAAACAGCTTGAAAAAGATGCCGCCGCTTTCCGGGAAGAAAAATTTCGTCCTGAACCAGAACAGTACACAGAATTGCTGGATACCAGAATCCAGATACGTCCTGATTTTCGGGATAAGCTGATTGAACAACTCAAAGGTACTTCCGGTAAATATTACGACTATCACCGTCGTGATATTGCCGCCAATGAGGTGGATTATCTCAATGTGGAGGATCCTGATGTTTTCTCCCATCGTGCATGGGAACTTGAATATCAGAGGAAACAGGAGATGCGACGAAATCAGCCTGCTCGAACTAAGAAAAGATCATATGATATAGAATTATAATTTCTTTAAAAAGAGGCGCATGGATCAGCAACTCCATACGCCTTTCTATATTCCAATGTGAAACTTGTCTACAACAGCTGTTACAGTCTCATACCTATAGCCCAATTTCTATTACTTATTCTTTCCACAACAAAATTTATACTTTAATCCACTTCCACATGGGCACTTCTCGTTTCGAGATATTTTCTTTTTTACAGATATATTTTTATCTTTACTATCTTCTAGTTCTTCTCTAACCAGCGGTGGGAAATCCATATCAATAATTCTATTTGTTAGAAGATGATATGGATTAAGTAAATCATCAACAACCATCATTGTAACTTTACTTGTATCTCCCATTTCACCATTAAAACTTGCTGAATACGACTGTATCACCCCAAATTCATGCATATGATATTCAGGAGAAGGATCACAGTCAACCAACATAATATCTCCTACCGTATTTGATTTTCCAGTCAAAAAAATTCCAATGGCAGATAGTTGTATAATCTTTCTCAGAGAATTACTATAATTTTTATCAATGCTAAATATGTTGTCATTATTAAATACGCGTAAATCATCTCCAATTAAAGCTGTATACAACAGACTACAAGCATTTTCCAATGATTTTTGAAGAGCAAAAATCATCAATGTTTCAGCCAGTAATATTTCTTCTATTTTTTCAAATTTTGTTACCAAACATTTTTCTAGTGGTTTAATACTTTCTGGCACTACATCTAAAGGACACGCCACTATCTCCTTCTCGAAAACCATAAACATAGTATGTATGTCCTCAGGTTTAAGTTCTTCCACGAGAGCATTAATCGATGAATTAATCAGTTTTTTGTATAGTTTAGATTCTCGAAATGCTTCCGCAGCTTTTTCATATTCCTTTTCAGCTAAGAATGGTACTCCTGCTGGTGCAGTTATAGGTCTATATTTACTATATGGGTCCAATGCCTTCGCAATCTTAGGATTTGAAATCTCTAACTCCTTAACACATTCTTTTATAAGAGCGTAAATAGTGGCATGTGCTCTTGCAAATATCTGTATGTCCTTATCAGGTAATGGTGTAATCCCTTGTAATACCGTCTTATAATCATCCGTATGTTCATTAGCATAAAGATACCCATAAAACTGGTTATTTCCGTGTTTTGCCGCCTCATGAAACATTGAATATTGGGGTATCACATATTCTTCAGATTTGCAAGTGAAAAGCCTTAGATATGTATCATTGACAATATTTGTTTCTGTTCTTTTCTGTATTGCTTTGCATAATTTGAATACTTCAGATCTAAAATCCACTGTTATCACCACCTTAATTATCTCTTTAATCTGCGTTTTTCTTCTGCAGCATATAGTTCTTTCTGTATAAGTTCTTTTATCTCATGTTCACCCACATGCTTAATGGTTTCATTAATTGAGTATTTTTGAGTAACATAAACCACATTATCGTTATTTAATAGGTTAAGAACGATATTCGGTATAATTCTCCTTGATAGATACAAGAATTTCTCAAACAGAAGTCGTTCGCCAGTTTCATCATTTAGTACAAATGGTCCCCATTTTTCTGGATGATAACGGCAAAGCGATCCCATAATAAAAAGCGCTGCATACATATTGAACAAAGGCGGCAATGTAATCAACTGTCCATTCTTTATAAAACCAGCTTGTAAATAAGGCTGTCCGGAAAAGGAAATCCTTTTTATGTCTTTTCCGGACATCTTTTTCCTTAAGATAAGATAATCCCTGTCTGATTCACGTTCATGTCCTACTTGCGGTAGAAGATAATTTTTCTCAAAACCCTCAACATTATTTAAAACTGCACTAATAGCTTCAACCTTATTTTTGTTTAAATATAATCGTTCGATTGTTCCCGTTGGTGTATTAAAAAGGTCAAGAAGAAGCGTATTACCATTTTCTTGTGCATAACATTTTCTATAATCCTGATCGATTTCAACAATAGATGATAAGAAATCCATCATCTTCCATTCACCACACTTTGTCAAATCCTTTTCGAACCCTAGTATTCTAGCAAATTGATGTATACCTCCAGTATTAGGATCTCCAAAAACAACATTAGCCTCTGCGATATATGTACTTATTGTAGAATCTATTGCTGTCATGCCATGATTTTTTATTTCAGGTCTCTTACCTGTCATCAATGAAGTCAATCCCAATAGCAGATTAGTTGCTCCATAATACAAAAGTAACGGCGATATCTGAAGATTTGCACTCTTACTTGCTTTAAAATATTCATTTGCCTGCAGGAAAGACCCAATAATTGTGTTTATTGTATCTTCATCCTCATCCAAGGAATGTTCCTTTAAATATCTTGAAACGTTCGCCCGATATGAGTATTGCAGTAGTTCTCGCCACAAATCATCTTCTGGACTTTCTGTAAATATTTCTCTATTTATCATGGTTAACCTTTACCCTCCTATTAGATGTTTTTAAGACAATTTGATAGTATGTTCTTTATTTCTAAACTACACAGACACTCTTGCACGCAGAACCATTGTCTAAATGGCTTCATAATATAGTCATTCGCCCAGTTTCCAATCCTGCACAATACCTACTTCCATGTTATTTACAGTAAGAAGAATAATCGCTACCTGACTATTTTTCCTGATTTCTCTTACAAAATTAATGCATTTTCATCCGGC
This sequence comes from Clostridiaceae bacterium, assembly GCA_902362865.1. Taxonomy (GTDB): domain Bacteria; phylum Bacillota; class Clostridia; order Lachnospirales; family Lachnospiraceae; genus Claveliimonas; species Claveliimonas acetigenes. The sequence continues at coordinate 24,077 of CABIYE010000019.1, read as the reverse complement.
AAGTCCACATTTAATAAAATCAATATGATATCTTCCCTTTTCACGATTTCTCTAGCCTTCTGCAATGATAAAAGAAATAAGCATCTTTCTTTAAAGCCAGACATATTCCATCATTTAATTTTTGTCATCTTCAACAATCAATTCACTCTGCTTTCTTTCAAATTATATTAATTGTATCATTGCCAGTTTTATAAATCAAACCGTTAAATCACAATCTCCAACGGAAATTATCTTATAAGCAGCAAAAAGCTCCCGAAGGAGCTTTCCACGCTTTAAATATACACTAATTCTTTCAACACAATCTCTTCTGCTGCATTTCGGATATTATTCACCGCCCTGACCCATTCCATATGGTCATAGGCTTTCAATTCTTCCGTAATAGCTTGTTTTTCCATCATCTGACTCACCAGAATATCCATTCTCTCCTGTGCTTCATCGTCCACAGTATTCAGATGTTCTGTCAGTCTGTCTTCCAGCATATACAGTGAATACATTGCCGGACGATGCTCTTTCAGATATGTTTTCCGCATCATTCCATATTTCCCATAATGCGGTTCTTCATCTGTACTGACAAGATTCGGATAGTAAATTCCGTCTGCGCCAAGTGTGTAGGTTCCACCCATTTTTTCAAATGTACTTTTCATGTGTTATTCCTCCTTGAAATCAGCGATGTCCTTAGATCATCGCATAATATTTCAGGGCAGCCTTGATAGCATCTTCTTTCTCTTTCGGGCATTGTGGAACTCTTGCATTTTCTGATTTTGGAAGATTATAGTTTTCTCCCACTTCAATTCCACATTTGCGTTTTACCTGAGAAATATATAAACTTGAAACCTTCAAGCCAAATTCTTTCAGCACATAATCTTTGATTTCCTGATAGGTTGCCTTCAACTCGGCACTGGTAGCATCCAGCTCGTCCAGGTCTAAGTCGATCTCTATCGTGTCATCTGGTTTTTGTTGGGACAAAAGAACAACCGTTTCCACATGCACACTCATCGGGAATTGGTCCACTGTCCGCCACTTCACCAGCGCATACTCTCCGCTCTCGCACAGATACCTCAGATCTCTTGCCAGTGTTGCGGAGTCACAGCTCACATACACAATCCGTTCCGGCTTCATCTCCAACATCGTCCGCAGCAACGTCTCCTCACAGCCTTTCCGGGGCGGATCCACCACAATCACGTCGGCGTGCGCGCTTTTACCCGGATGCTCTTTTGCGTAATTATCATAATACTCCGGCAGTACTTCTTCTGACTTACCGGTATAAAAAGTCACGTTTTCGATTTCGTTAAGCTGTGCGTTCTGCCGTGCATCCTCAATTGCCTGAGGCACAATTTCCACACCGTGGACTTCCTTCGCTTTCTGCGCAAGGAATAAGGAGATTGTTCCGATGCCACAGTACAGATCCCAAACAATTTCTTTACCTGTGAGACATGCATAATCCAACGCCAGTCCATATAGTTTCTCTGTCTGTGCAGGGTTGACCTGATAGAAAGAAAGCGGTGAAATCTGATATTTCACAGCACCGATATAATCTGTAATATATCCCCGTCCCCAGAGTATTTTATAGGAATCTCCCATGATCACATTGGTTCGTTTTGTATTCGGACTTAGCGTGATACTTGTCATTCCTTTCATTTTGCACAACTGCTTAAGCAGCTCTTCCTGATGTGGAAGGGTGGAACCATTTACCACGAAGCATACCATGATTTCTTTTGTTGCAAATCCATAGCGAATCAGAACATGCCGAATTAGTCCTTTTCCGGTCTTTTCGTCATAGGAAGGAATTTTATATTTTTTCATAAACGAAAGCACCGTCTCTAAAATTTCCCGGTTTTCCGCCACTCCGAGCGCGCAATCCGTATTGGCAATAATATCATGCGTCCGCTCCGCATAAAAGCCTGTCACGGGCTGTCCGTCTTTTCCGGTGCCAAAAGGGAATTGTGCTTTATTCCGGTAATGGAAGGGTTCATCCATCCCTATTATCGGCTCCATTGTCCGTTCCAGAAATTCCGGTGTGAATCCGCCAATTCGTTCCAGATTCCCCCATACTTTTTTTTGTTTAAATTCCAGCTGCTTTTCGTAGTCCATTTCCTGAATCTGGCATCCGCCGCATTTCCGGGCAAACCTGCATTTTGGCTCAACACGGTGCTTTGACGGCTTCACAATGCGCATCAACCGGGCATAGCCATAATTTTTTTTAGCTTTCATGACCTTTGCTTCTACCACATCACCGATAATCGCATCCTTAATAAATAGGGTATAGCCATCAACCTTGCCTATACCCTCTCCATGAATTCCTATATCTTCAATTATTACTGTAACCAAATCATTTTTCTGCATAACTGTTACTCCACTACGTCTCTAACGATGTTTTCCGTAAATTCGTCTCAAAGAGACGGTTATACCCTATCCAGTCTTTCCCGTTCTTATCTTTAAATATCTCTGTCAGAGTCTGCATTTTTGCGTCTGTACAGTCTGCAAAATTCAGCGCCATCGCCTCTGCTAAAGCCGGTTTTTTTGGGGAACCATACTCCAGCTCGCCATGATGGGCGATGATGCAGTGCTTCAGCTCGCTGGCCAGTTTTTCCGGGAATTCCGGCATCGTGCGAATAGCATCTCCTACCATTTCAACGCCGATTATGATATGCCCCAGAAGCTGTCCATCGTCTGTATAATCATTTTCCGGGAAGGCAGAGAGTTCTTTCGTCTTCCCGATGTCATGACACATTGCAGCTGTATACAACAGGTCTTTATTCAGAATTGGATACGCAGATACCATGTACTCACAGAATTTTACTACGCTGAGCGTATGTTCCAGCAATCCTCCGGCGAATCCGTGATGAACCGTCTTTGCTGCTGAATGTCCTTTAAACGTCTTGATAAATGCCTCATTTTTTTCAAAATAGTACTCGATAACTCCCCTGAGATACGGGTTTTTTACCTGCCTGCCATAAGCAAGCAGTTCCTGATACATCCCTTCCGTACTTTTTTCTGTGGTAGGCATGTAATCTGCCGGATTATATTCGTCCTCATACGCTTTTCGCAGCTGTTTGATGTTAAGCTGGAGTGCGTTGTTGTAACTGATGACCTCTCCATATACTTCTACAAAATCCATCTCGTCGTAATCTGCAATCCCGCCGGAATTTGGATCCCATACTTTCCCGTCCAAGGTTCCTGTCTTATCCTGTAAAATCAGGTTATCGTACGGTTTCCCGTTCCTTGTCTCCGCCGACCGCTTCCCTTTGCATAAATAAATATTCCTGATTGTTTCTCCCTCTCTCAGGGTATTGATGTACCTCATATGTCTGCCTCTTTCTATTCTTTATTTCCTATTATAATTGAAAATTCAATATCCACATATCCGTTAGCTCCCTGCCGCATACCGGTAATCTCCACCTTCTGTCCTTCCCGGCACTTCATCAGCTTTTCATGATACGCATCCAAAGTCGTAATACTTTCACCGCCAATACAGTTTATCACATCGCCGCTTTGGATTCCCGCTTTCATGGCAGGCGAGTCAACTTCCACCTCCTGCACATAGATTCCTTTAGGAATCTTCTGCTGCTCTGCAAGCGTCTCTGTAACCGTAACCCCCTTAATCCCAATATAAGGAACTGTTTTTCCATTTGACAGAAGCTCTATGATATCTTTCAAATCAGAAATACCATAGGCTGTCACCAACTTCATGCTGTCCTTATCGGAAATGCTCTGGTCTATCATCCCCACAACTTCACCTTGCAGGTTCACCAGAATCCCCGTACCATTTTCCGTCGCCGGAATATCCGTACACAGGATTCCATATTCTCCATCTTCTTTTACCACCTGGTTTTTTACAGATGCCTGGACTCCATAGCCTACAGATCCATAATAACCGAAGGGTTTCCCAAGTGCAATCACTCCGTCGCCTTTACCCACGGAGCCGGAACTTCCCAGGACAGCCACCTGAATCTGCTCTCTCGCAGACTCTTCCATATTGCTTTTTTCCACGGAATAGATAGCAAATCCCAGTATCTCTTCTTTCTGTTTCAGCTCTGCCGGATATACCTTCCCGTCTGCAAATGTCACCGTCAGGCTTTCCGCCCCTTCTGCCACGGAACTTTTCCCAAAAATAAGAATTTCCTGTCCATTGTCAAATACAATCACGCCCGCTGCGCTGTTTTTTTCATCATATGCCTCGTTTTTCCACTCCTGGCCACTGTGTATACCCGTGATTTCCACTACGCTCCTGCCTGCCGTATCCGCCACCTCATAAAGTGCCTGGTTCATTTCCCGGTAATCCTCAATGGTGAGAGCCGGAGCCTGTTCTTCTGCCGGTTCTATATCTTCTTCTTGCGTAACTTCTTCTTCCTCTTCTTCCGGAAGTTCCACTTCCTGCGGATCGCCCTGAAATTTCTCTTCTATAACTGGCTTAACTGCATAGAATCCCAAACAGGATGCCGCCCCGAAAATAAGACCGAGTCCGACATATCTTACAACCAGATTCCGCCACTTCTTTCCGGCGCCTGCCTCGTCTTTAATCGTCTCCTGCATAAAAGAATATTCTTCTTTTTCCTGTGTTTCAGAATCGTTTTCCCGATTCTGTGGTTCTTTGTATTCCATGCCGCCTTTTCTCCTTTACGATCCTTTTTTCAGTATAGCATATCAGACATTGTGAGTTCAATAAATATTCAATATTGTCCTTTCCTTTATAAATAAAATACGTTAGAATAGGGACAGGTGAAGATTATGAACAAAAAAACATTAACAAAATTAGAATACAATAAAATAATGGATTTACTTACAGAAGAGGCGACTACTCCCGGTGGAGAGAAGAAATGCCGCTATTTAAAACCAATGACCGATTTGGCTAAAATCGAGACTGCCCAGGAGCAGACCGCTGCTGCATTTACCCGGATTGTGAAAAAAGGCCGTCTCTCCCTCAGTGGCTGTTATCCCGTGGAGGACTCCATGAAACGTCTGGAAATCGGCGCCGCTCTGGGAGCCGGCGAACTGCTTCGAATCTGCAAATTACTGGAAGCAGCCAGTCGTGCAAAATCTTATGGACGCCATGAAACGACAGATGAGAATGCTGACTGCCTGGATGTTTATTTTGAACAGATTGAACCTCTGACAGCACTCGCATCCGAGATTCGCCTTTGTATCATCAGTGAAGAAGAGATCAGCGATGACGCCAGCAGTACATTAAAGCATATTCGCCGCTCTATCGGGCAGTTAAACGATAAGGTGCATTCTACCCTTGCCGGTCTGGTAAATGGTTCTCTGCGCAATTATCTGCAGGATGCGATTATTACCATGCGGGGAGACCGCTACTGCATCCCTGTCAAAGCAGAGTACCGCGGACAAGTGCAGGGATTGATTCACGACCAGTCTTCCACCGGCTCTACCCTTTTTATCGAGCCGATGGCAGTAGTGAAGCTAAATAACGATCTGAAAGAATTGTACGGGAAAGAGCAGGAAGAAATCCAGGTCATTCTCGCCCGGCTAAGCGAAGATGCCGCCCAGTATGTTGAGCCTATCCGCACAAATTACCGTATCCTGACGGAACTGGATTTCATTTTCGCAAAAGGGAACCTTGCACTCTCCATGAACGCCAGCAAACCTATTTTCAACAAAGAAAGACGAATCCATATCCGCGAAGGGCGCCACCCTCTTTTAGATAAAAAGAAAGTTGTTCCTATCACGGTTACTTTAGGAGACAGTTTTGATTTACTGATTGTTACGGGACCGAATACCGGCGGAAAGACCGTATCCCTCAAAACGGTAGGATTATTCACGCTGATGGGGCAGGCAGGTCTTCATATTCCTGCGCTGGATCGCTCTGAACTTGGTATTTTTGAAGATGTATATGCGGACATTGGCGACGAGCAAAGTATAGAACAGAGCCTAAGTACCTTTTCGTCTCACATGACGAATATTGTATCATTTCTAAAGAAAGTTAAAAATGACTCTCTTGTACTCTTTGATGAATTAGGAGCCGGAACCGACCCTACAGAAGGAGCTGCACTTGCAATTGCCATTCTGAATCACCTGCACCAGCAGGGAATCCGCACCATGGCAACCACACATTATAGTGAGCTGAAGGTATTTGCCCTTTCTACACCCGGCGTTGAAAATGCCTGCTGCGAATTTGACGTGGAGACACTTCGCCCCACCTACCATTTATTAATTGGTATTCCGGGAAAGAGCAATGCATTTGCCATATCAAAAAAGCTTGGGCTGCCCGAATATATTATCAATGAAGCCAGAACACATTTGTCCGAACAAGATGAATCTTTTGAGGACCTTCTTACCGACCTGGAGTCCAGCCGCCGTACTATTGAAAAAGAGCAGGCAGAAATCAGCGCTTACAAACGGGAACTGGAACAATTGAAGACCGAGACCAGAAAGAAGCAGGAAAAACTGGAAGAGCAGCGGGAACGTATTTTAAAAGAAGCCAATGAAAAAGCGCATGCCATCCTTCTGGAAGCTAAGGAAGTTGCCGATGAAACCATGAAAAATTTCCGAAAATTCGGCAAAGAAAATGTTTCCGCCGCAGACATGGAACGGGAAAGAGAGCGGCTCAGAAAACAGATTGCTTCCACAGGTTCTAAGGTAGCGATTGAAAAACAGCGGCCCAAAAAACAGCATAAGCCTTCAGATTTTAAGCTGGGAGAATCCGTGAAAGTATTAAGCCTGAACCTGACAGGAACGGTAAGTTCTCTCCCTGATGCCAAGGGAAATCTGACCGTCCAGATGGGAATTCTGCGCTCTCAGGTAAATATTTCCGACCTGGAGATTATAGAGGAAGTACCGTCCTATTCTGCTAAGAATATGCGCCGGACATCTCAGGGCAAATTAAAAATGAGCAAATCCTACTCTGTCAGCACAGAAATCAATCTTCTGGGCAAGACAGTCGATGAAGCAATTGCCGAACTGGACAAATATCTGGACGACGCTTATCTGGCACACCTTTCCAGTGTCCGTATCGTCCACGGTAAAGGAACCGGGGCTTTGAGAAATGGCATACACAACTATCTGAAGCGCCAGAAGCACGTAAAGAACTACCACCTTGCCGCCTTTGGTGAAGGCGATGCCGGTGTCACAATTGTAGAATTTAAATAATTTGTTTTATGAATCGTAGGAGGGGAAAATGGTAACAAAACAGAAAATTTTAATTGTAGATGATGACGAAAATATTGCAGAGCTTATTTCTCTGTATTTGACAAAAGAATGTTTTGATACAATGATGGTGCACGACGGCGAGAGCGCTCTCACCGCTTTTGATACGTACCAGCCGAACCTTATCCTGCTGGATTTGATGCTCCCGGGCATTGATGGCTATCAGGTATGCCGGGAAATCCGTTCCAGATCACAGACACCTATTATTATGTTGTCTGCAAAAGGTGAGGTTTTTGACAAGGTTCTGGGATTAGAACTGGGCGCCGACGATTATATCATGAAACCTTTTGATTCTAAAGAAATGGTTGCCAGGGTGAAGGCCGTCCTTCGCCGCTACCAACCCGCCAGACAAGAACCTGTTTCCCAGGATCGCGGCAAATGTGTAGAATATCCGGGAATCACTATTAATCTAACCAACTATTCTGTTCTGGTAGATGGAAATAACGTCGATATGCCGCCGAAAGAGCTGGAATTATTATATTTCCTCGCATCCTCCCCTAATCAGGTATTTACCAGAGAACAACTTCTGGATCAAATCTGGGGATATGAATATGTAGGCGATACCCGTACCGTTGACGTCCACATCAAACGTCTGCGGGAAAAAATCAAGGATCATGCAGGCTGGAGCCTCAGCACAGTCTGGGGCATCGGTTACAAATTTGAAGTAAAATAAATAGGGAGCTATTTATGAAAAGGAAAACAGCAAAAAAACAGAGTACTTCGCAGCCGCAGAGTACTCTGTACTTAAAATTTATAATTGTATATATCATCTTTGGTTTTTTACTCTTTTTTACTGCCGCCACGTTGACCTCCGGCCTGACCTGGACGGCTTTGAAAAAATCTGAAGCCGAATCCTTATACCAGGAGGCAACTGTAACCGCCGCAGACTATCTGCCCGCTTATTTTTCCGACTCCGCTTCTTCTTCAGATATTCACACTCAGCTAAACGGAATGAAAGCTTACACGAATGCTGCCATATGGTTTGTGGACAAAAACAGGAACTTGATTGCATCCGCACAGCCGGATGACTATCCCTCTCCTCCCACCTCCATTGAAGACTTCAATCCGGCAGAAAGCGGTAGCAGCACCTGGCAGGAGGGTGACTACCATGGATATTTTGAGGAAGACGTACTTACTGTAATTGCCCCGGTGACACAGGGATTTTCCATAAAAGGATACCTGCTTATCCATAAACCTTTATCAGACATTAGTCCGCGCCGCGATATGTTTATGAGAAACGTATATATAACTTTAGTAATTATTTACTTACTATCTTTTATTATCCTGCTGGCATTTCAATTCATGGTACACCGGCCTCTGCGGAAAATCACAGAAGCCGCAACCCAGTACGCCTCCGGCAATCTGGACTATGAAATTCCGGTTACCACCCAGGATGAAATAGGTTATCTGTCTGCTTCATTAAACTATATGTCATCACATTTACGTGATATGGAGGATTATCAGAAGAAATTCGTAGCAAATGTATCCCACGATTTCCGCTCACCGCTAACCTCCATTAAAGGTTATGTAGAAGCAATGGCAGACGGCACGATTCCTCCTGAACTGCAGGAAAAATATTTAAAAATCATTTTATTTGAGACGGAACGCCTGACAGACCTGACCCACGATTTACTGGCTCTGAACGAATTTGACACCGAGCAGCTCCTGCTGGACAAAACCTCCTTCGACATTCATGAGGTCATAAAAAACACCGCCGCTTCCTTTGAAGGAACCTGCACACAGAAGAGAATCTCCATCGAGCTGCTCCTTGCCACCAAGGTTCTAAAAGTATACGCCGACAAGCGAAAAATCCAACAGGTTCTTTACAATCTCATTGACAACGCCATCAAATTCAGCGAACCGGATTCTACCATCACCGTTGAGACAACAGAACGGGGAGACAAAGCTTACATCTCCGTCAAAGATTACGGATGCGGGATTCCCCGGGATTCCCTGAATAAAATCTGGGAGCGTTTCTATAAGACAGACGCTTCCCGCGGCAAAGACAAAAAAGGCACCGGACTTGGGCTTGCCATCGTAAAAGAAGCCGTCCAGGCACACGGAGAGAATATCAACGTCATTAGTACGGAAGGCGTCGGTACAGAATTTATCTTTTCACTGCAATTGGGGACGTAGTAAAGTGTCATTTTACTACGTCTGCAATTGCAGTTTACCCTGTACCCAACCGCATTTTGCCCTGTACCTAATTGCAATTACCGAAACAGCTGCGGCATCTCCGGCTGCCCGAATTCATCCGCCGTACTGCACACAGCAATCTTCGCTTCTATGCCTTCTATCTCATATTCCTGATAATGCCAGACATCCTTTATCGCCTCCGGCTGTCTTGCCAGCACAGCGCCATCCTCACTATCAAACTGCACTTCAAAGCTTCTCATATCCAATTTCATTCCCAGCCTTGTTGCCTTCATAAAACTTTCTTTCAGCACCCACAACCGATAAAAAGCCTGCCTTTTTTCTTCTTCTGTTTTTTTACTCAAAATATAGGAAACCTCTCCTTCAGAAAAGAACCGCTCTGCAAGTCTTTGCCTTTTTTCGTTGTATTCTCCTGCCACCTCAATGTCACAGCCTAATTTCACCTCCGGGAATACACCCTTGCCATCATCTACAGAACACAATACATATTGCCCGGAATGGGACAGATTAAAAACAGTCTCCCCGGAAATCCCATAGGCTTCCCGCATCCGCATCAACAAAATCCACACACCTACACTCTGTGCTTTCCCCTGCATATCCTGTATCTTATCCGCCTTTTCTTTCCGGAAATCCGGTACCAGATTATAATATTTTCTATAAATACTGCTTTCGCAAAGCGGTGTAATGTCCGCTGCCCAAGTCTGAATCATCCCAAACACCTGCTCCTTTCATCTGTTGCAGAACAATCCTGGAATCATTATCATATAACAGTTCATCCCGCGCCATTCGCAAAACGCATCTACGATGCTTCTCCGCTGCTATGCAGCTATTTTTGCTCATAAAATGGCGCTCCGCTCATAAGCCGGATTGTTACCATTATATAAATTATTTTGGGTATGTACAATAGTTTTTCAAAGTGCTATAATATACATATGCAGATATGGTTCATCGGTAGAACGCTAGCTTCCCAAGCTGGAAAGGCGGGTTCGACTCCCGTTATCTGCTTTTTTGTTTTTAATCTTTTCTTAAGATTTTTTCGATTTCTTTTAGAGTTTGAAAACATTTTGGACACATTTTTCTATTATACTAGAGTCAGATAGTTGATAGAGATTCAACTATCACCCCCCTCATAAAGTAAAACACCGCTGGGGGTACACTCCCCACGGTGCACACTTTACTCTCATTCCTTTAGATAACTATAAAAGCAGAAGTCCGCTAACCCTTGTGGTTAGCGGATTTTCTCTGTTAAATACCCTTGTGCACTTTTATCCTATTTGTATTTGGAAGTATGATTCTCCATCTCTGACATACGCGCTTCCACATTAATCTTAGAAGTATCATAAAGTTTCGCAGCCACTTCCGGAATATCGGTTTCATATACTCCGCCTTCCCCACCTAATTTGATATGAGCCACAATCGTATATTTCCTTCCGCTCAGGCCTGATAGTATTTCAGACATATATTTTTTCTCCCTTGGTTATAATTAATTTCTCATATTATTTTCCACAAACCGGGCACTTTCCACTGCCACCGCATTCTTCACAGACAATTTCCCCAGTCCCATCGCAAGTATTGCAAATTCCATCTCCTCCGCAATATGTACACGATCTGGTTTTGACATCACTTCCAACTGTACTGGATGGACTGAACACCTCTACTACACCGTCTCCGCCACATTCAATACATTCTCCATCGGAACAATTATTTGCATTGGGGCATCTCACGGTTTTCTCTCCAAAACATACGTCACACTCTCCCAAACCACCGCATCGCGGACAATCGTCATCGTAGACAACTGTATCATCATTATCACCATCATCATTATCGTTGTCATTGTCTGAGTTACGGGATCCATTTCCCAATTGGTTCATTTTCTCAACAATAGGGTTGACTTCCCCTACTGCAAAATCTGCTGTGTACTTAGTCTCTCCCCAGCCGCTTTCTACCCCGCCACACTGTTTCGCATCCTGTATTGACAAATGAAGCTGGTAATGCAAATCTTTCGAATCACTGGAATTCAATTCCAAAGTATAGCTGCCATTAACTTTACTTATCACATAACTATACTCCGTAGAATCGTTGATCTTCTCCCAGTTTGTCTTATATAAATATGCACTGAATGTATAACCATGTGCCTTATTGCCCCGTTCAAAGTCATCTTCCGCATAGTTACCGTCGGGCAAATTGTAGCTGATCTGCATCATAAGCTTATATTCTTCTTCGCCGTCACGATAATTGTAAAAAGAAGCCCGAACATAAGTGCCAACACCGGAATCGTTCACCTCTTTGCATTCTCCCATGAAAAATACAACTTCTTCCCCATCGATTTCTACGGTTGCATAATTACTGGTTGGATCCTGATATTCTTCTGTTGCAGTCACTTCTTCAAAAGTTTCCGCATTCTCAAGAGTCTTTTCTTTTACAAAACCATCGTCATCCACATCATCATATGTGATATCTTCGACCACATCACCATATATGATATCTTCAGCCACATCTTCATTCGTTTCAATATTCCGATTCGATGTATCTGCTGAAGACCCACACTGACTCAGTATACAAATCAGAATAATACACAAAACCACTATCAAAATGATGTAAGGCAGCTTCTTTTTTCCATTGCGTTTATCCTTGTTCCCCGTTTTTCTTTCACGCCTCTTTGCTTTATTGTACGGATTCGTATCATTACCTTGCTTGCTTGTCAACGAAACATTACATTCCGGGCATACACTAACCAAATCCGAATAAACTCTGTTACATCTTGGACATCTTTTCATAAATTTCTCCCTTACTGACATTTCCTCAAAAACAACATTTTTTCTGTTTTCTTCTATAAATTGCATTGATATTATCAAATAGCGTACATCTTGACAGACTCCTACATGTCTCATATTATACTGTAAAATTGCCTCCGATACAAGTATTTTACAGATTATTCTTTGGATTATCTATCAGAATCTATCAGATTTCTTCTTTTTATCACAAAGAAGCCTATATTCCCTTTGCTTTTGCGGTGGCTATTTCCTCCATTCATCTAAAACAAAAGAAGGCGTGACCCACATGAGTCACGCCTTCCCCTGAAATTTATCCATTATAAAGAATTCATGCTGTATGCAATTGGAAGAGACATTCCACGAAAGGATTCGGAACTTAAAAAGTCTGGAATCTGTACTAACGGGGCTTTTTCACCGGAATACTGATATTCATTCCCAGAATATTTTTCACAAGCCAGATAAAAAATATAATAACCACAATCGGTATCACGCACGAAGTCACAATCATCACCGCCAGCGCTTCAACAAAATCATTCAGAATATTTTCTACTTTCTCCACAACTCCTGACACGCCATCCGTTATTTTAGAGAAGAATCCCGATAATACCCCGCTTTCGTCGTCCTCACTTTCATCCGAATCCCCCGCACTTCCTTCTATTTCTTCTGTCGCCTGTCTGGCAGATTCAATCGTTTCATTAATGGAAGACTCGTAAGTTCGCTCTATCAGATTCGACAGCTGCACACTCGCCGGTACAATCAGCACAATTGCTATTCCAAACACAATCAATTTATTTGCAAGCCATTTACATGCCTTTTCTTTATAAAAAACACTCACTATATATAACACGCAGGCGGCGGGAATCAATATGGAAAATGCAGCGTAACCCGTAATTGTCACCAAATATTTTTCCAGATAAATCGCACACAGGACCACCAGGAAATATGTACTTAAATCTGCAAGCTTCTCTGCTATGGGAGTCGCCGTATCGCCCGGAATCAGAGTAATTGCCGCAGATGCCGCTGTAGATGCCGCCGTCAGTTCCATTACGGTGTTCCTCTTTTCATCCAGAGATTCAATCGTTTTCGCATGAAATTCCGGTGAGGCTGCAGCTCTGCTTACACCAAAGATGGAAATCAGGGCTATTATAAATGGAATGATTATTCTTGCTGCTTTTTTTAAATCAACTTTCATCCTATATCTCCTTTACAAATGCCAGACAATCCTTCAGAGAGCCCGTATAATCTGCAGTAATCGGCAGATTTTTCTTATTTTCCACGCAATCTGTCACAAGATAGGTTTTTATCCCCAGTTTTCCGGCCGCCAGATCGTCTTCCACGTCATTTCCTACCATCAGACATTCCTCCGGATTTAAAGCAAATTCCTTTAAAATCTCCTCATAATACTTCGTATTTGGTTTACAGTAACAGTAATTCTCATAGGTAGTAATTATGCGGAAATCCTCCGCCCGAAGCCCGGCCCAGCGAATCCTGTTCATCGTCGCCACTCGTGGGAACACCGGATTGGTCGCAAGATACACCTGTATACCCTTCTCCTTCGCCGCCCGGATAATCTCCCCCGATACAAGCGTCGGCTGGGTTGCATGAATCGCCTTATTAAAATCTCCGCCATAGAAATCTATGGTATCCCGCACCAGCTCTTCCCGGGAGAAGGGAAGGTTTTCCTGAAAACACTTCCAGAAAACCTCTTCATTTGTACAGCTTCCATCATTTGCTACCATTGCGGCAAATCCCTTCCATATGTACCCGATAAATTCTTTCTGCAAAATTCCCCTGTCCACAAAGCGCTCTGCCAACAGAGGCAGATAATATTCCACAAACTCATCCTGCTTCATCGGAAGCAGCGTTCCATCCAGGTCAAATAATATATGTTTAATCTTCACTGCTGTTTCTCCTTTCTTTTTCGCTATGAAATTTATTATAACAAGCTGTCGGCACAGTTGCCAGTCCCAGATACACAACATTGCTGCTTTTTCCCATTCTTTAATTAAATTTACTTTCCAGAGCATTTTTCTGTTGACATTACATGTTAGTTTACATATAATACGTACTGATTTGTTTGATGATACGCTGAAATTTGTTTCTATTAATAGAAAAAGATCGTACCTGTAAGCGACACAGATACGATCCTTTTGTTTTTATATTCTTTTTGTACTGTTGGATCATAATGCCAACCGTCTTTTCATTACTCTACGTCTGCCAGAGCCGCCAGATCTTCTTCGCCCGTGCGGACCTTAATTACCTTATCCACATTGTATACAAAGATCTTACCATCTCCGATATGTCCTGTATACAGTGCTTTCTTCGCAGCGTCCACTACCTTATCTACCGGAATATTTCCTACGATAACCTCAACCTTAACTTTCGGAAGCAGGGTTGCGTCCATCTCAACTCCACGGTATTTTTCGCCGGCGCCTTTCTGAACGCCACAGCCCATAACCTGCGTTACCGTCATACCGGTTACACCAATATCATTCATGGCTTTCTTTAAGCGGTCATATCTGGACAATTTTGCAATAATAGAAACTTTGTACATTCCAGTCTCTGTAACAGGCATTTTAACAACTTTAACGGCCGCATTTTTCATTGCGTCAGAAGCTGCATCGAAGCTCTCCACGCCAAGGTCTGTATTTTCATTTACATCCATAGTCATGGTGTTAGAAATATCCATAATACTGAAGCCCGCGTAAGCTGAAGGAAGTCCATGTTCTGTTGCATCCAGTCCGACAATTTCTTCTTCTTCTGAAACACGAAGGCCTACAGTTGCCTTAATTGCAAGGAAAGCGATCGTAATCGTGACTGCCGTCCATGCTGCAACCGACGCAAATCCAATCAACTGAAGTCCAAGCTGCTCAAAACCGCCGCCGTAGAATAGACCTTCTTTAATTCCTGCCGTCTCAAATGCCGGTGAAGAAGATGTTGCAAACAAACCAACTGCAATTGTTCCCCAGATACCATTTAAACAGTGAACTGCAACCGCACCGACCGGGTCGTCAATCCGCAGTTTTTCATCCAGAAGCCATACACCGAATACTACCAGCACACCAGCTACCGCGCCAATTACAGTTGCACCAACTACATCTGTAACATCACAAGGAGCTGTAATTGCAACCAGACCTGCCAAAGATGCATTCAGACACATAGATACATCTGGTTTTCCATATTTCACCCATGTAAAAATCATACACACGACTGTTGCAACTGCCGGTGCTACTGTTGTAGTCAGGAAGATAGAAGCAAGTTCATCTACCGTTGTAGCAGCAGCTCCATTGAACCCGTACCAGCCAAGCCACAGGATAAATACACCAAGACAGCCAATTGGAAGGTTGTGACCGGGGAATGCGTTTACTTTGACGATCTTACCGGATTCATCCTTCGTAAACTTACCAATACGGGGTCCAAGGATCTTTGCTCCAATCAATGCGGAAATGCCGCCTACCATATGAATCGCACAAGAACCTGCATAATCATGGAAGCCTATCTGTGAAAGCCAGCCGCCGCCCCAGATCCAATGTGCCTCAATTGGGTAAATCAATGCAGAAATCACTGCAGAATAAATGCAGTAGGATAAAAATTTTGTCCTTTCTGCCATAGCCCCTGATACGATTGTTGCTGTAGTCGCACAAAATACCAGATTGAATACGAAAGCAGACCAATCAAAATTCGCATAATTGGTAATAATATCGAATCCGGGCTTTCCGATTAACCCAAGGAAATCTTCTCCAAGTAACAAACTAAAACCTATCAGGATAAACATTACTGTTCCGATACAGAAGTCCATCAGGTTCTTCATCAGAATATTTCCCGAGTTTTTTGCCCTGGTAAATCCTGCCTCCACCATAGCAAATCCCGCCTGCATCCAGAATACCAGAGCAGCTCCGATTAAGAACCAGACTCCAAAGACCTGATCACTTACAGCGCTTAAAATTTCTTCAGCCATAATAAATCCTCCTCTTCCTTTTCATAAATACAAAAAAGGAGATTCCGAGAACTTTCGTTCTTCAAAATCTCCTTCGATATGCCAATTATATTACAGGAATGACATTTTTTTGTCAATAATGCTATTGCATAAATCCTCGCATTTTTTTAATACTTTTTTGATAAATTTTACCAAATTTTAATTATTCTTTATTATTTTGAGCATTTAAAGAGTAACTCATCCCATCTTCTGTCAACTTCTTTCTGGAATTCCTCAATCAGATATTCATTCTCTTTTTTGAATAAATGTTTAAATCTTCCCTGCGGTCTTAAGAAGTCTTCAATCGGCAGCTTCTTCTTCGGCTCATAATTCAAAATCCACTTGCCCTCTACCACCTCAAACAGCGGCCAGTAACAGGTTTCTACACCCAATTTACAAATTTCCATAATATCCGGTGTATGATATCTCCATCCACGGGGACAGGGCGCCATAACATTTAAAAATGCAGCTCCCGGCGTATAAATCGCCTTTTCTGCCTTGATATGAAGGTCTTTGAAATTCTGGACAAATGTAGTCTGTGCCACATATGGCACGTCATGTGCCGCAATGATCGCAGCCAGATCCTTTCTGTTCTGCGGCTTGCCGTTGCTCTTACTTCCTACCGGAGTAGTCGTCGTATCCGCGTACATCGGTGTTGCAGAAGAGCGCTGGATTCCCGTGTTCATGTAGGCACCGTTATCATAGCAAACGTACACCATATCATGATTTCTCTCCATCGCCCCTGACAGAGACTGGAAACCAATATCATAGGTACCGCCGTCTCCGCCGAAAGTAATGAATTTATACGTTTCATCCAGCTTTCCTTTTCTCTTTAACGCTTTATATGCCCCTTCCACGCCACTCAGCGTAGCGCCTGCATTTTCAAATGCATTGTGGATGTAGCTGTCCTCCCATGAAGTATAAGGATAAGTAAATGTAGATACCTCCAGACATCCGGTGGCATTGCCGATCACTGCCTTGTCACCTTCATGCAGACCCCGGAGCACATTTCTTACTGCAATTGTTCCGCCGCATCCGGCACACATCCTGTGGCCCGGCGCCAGGCGTTCCGGTTTGTTCATTGTCTCTTTGAAATTATAACTCATCTTTCGCACCCCCTTATTCCCTGATTCCCAGATAACGATAAGTCTCGCCTGCGTCACCGGTCTTTACAATCTGATCCAGGGTCTCGAAAACACCTTCCATGTCTTCCACACGCACGTCGCGTCCGCCAAGACCATAGATATAATTTACCGCAAAAGCCTGCGAACGGGCACGGAATAAGGCCGCCATCACGTCTGCGCCCAACGGTCCGCCATGGTTCGTGTATCCTTCAGCCCGGTCCATAACCGCAACCGCTTTCACATGGGAAAGCGCCTCAGCAATCTCATCAGCCGGGAACGGACGGAACAGACGGATCTTAATCAATCCAACCTTTTTGCCTTCCGCACGCAATCTGTCAATGGCATCCTTCGTTGTACCTGCCGCTGAACCGATCATCACCACTGCCGTCTCCGCGTCTTCCATGCAATACTCTTCAAACAGTCCGTACTCTCTGCCGGACAACGCAGCAAATTCCTTCGCCACATCAAGAACTACTTTGCTGACATGTTTCATGCCCTCCGCCTGATTACGCTTTGCTTCCATATAGTAATCCGTAATGGAATAAGGGCCGACTGCCATCGGACAGTCAGGATTCAGGAGATAATTCTCCGGTTCATACTCGCCCACAAAATTCTTAACCTCTTCATCTTCCAGAAGTTCAATATTCTCTACCGCATGGCTGGTAATAAAGCCATCCTGGCAAATCATAATCGGAAGCCTTACATTCTTATGCTCGGAAATACGATACGCCTGCACCATATTATCGTATGCTTCCTGGTTATTTTCCGCATAAATCTGGATCCAGCCTGCATCTCTTGCTCCCATACTGTCGGAATGGTCGCAGTTAATATTAATCGGCCCGGATAAAGCGCGGTTCACCAGCGCCAGCGCTAACGGAAGACGGTTGGAAGCCGCTATGTACAATTCCTCCCACATATAAGCAAGACCGCAGGAAGACGTCGCCGTCAGACTTCTTGCACCTGCTGCTGAAGCACCGATTGCAGCACTCATAGAACTGTGCTCACTCTCTACAGGAATAAATTCCGTATCTACCAATCCATTTGCCACAAAAGAAGCAAAATACTAGGGAATCTCTGTTGATGGGGTAATGGGAAACGCCGGAAATACATCCGGGTTAATCTGTCTTAAGGCAGTTGCCACTGCCTCGTTGCCTGATAATCTGTCTCTTTTCGCCATCCTATTTCACCCCTTCCATCGTAATTGCACCAAAAGGACATGCCTTTACACAAATACCGCACCCTTTACAGTGATCATAATCAAATGCGCCTCTCTTCTTGTCCTTCACCGGTATACAGCTATCCGGACATACCGGAACACAGAGCAGGCACTGCTTACATTTCTCTTCAATAAATTCCGGCTTGTCCGTAGACCACTCACCGGTATTAAATGCCTTAGAAGTTCCCGCTCCGGCAATTACCATCCCCTCCGTCAGGTCCTTCCAAGTCGCTTTCACGCCTAATTTTGTGATGTCTGCTGCCATTACTGTACCTCCTTTAACGCCATCTCGAGAGCCGCCATATTGCCGTCAATTACCTCCGGCTTGCTGGCAAATTTGTGCGAAAAAGATGCCCGCATCTCCCTTAAAAATGTCTCTTCATCCATAATCCCCGCTACCTTAACGATTGCTGCAAGAAGCGGTGTGTTCGGAAAATATTTTCCCATAGCTGCCATAGATACCTTATGGGCATCTATCGTATACACTTTTCCTTCATATCCTTTTAAATGCGGAACAATCTCTTCCTTACTCCGCTGTGTATTAATAAGAATTGCTCCATCCTTCTTAAGGCCACTGGTAACATCTACTGCTTCCAATAAAGATTCATCTACCACAACTACATACTGCGGCTCGTAGATATTGGAATGAGCGCGGATAACTGTGTCGCTGATCCGGTTATATGCCGTGATGGGCGCGCCCATACGTTCCGGCCCATATTCTGGAAATCCCTGTACATATTTTCCGGTCTGGAACGCCACATCCGCAAGCAGAAGCGCAGCCGTCTTGGCTCCCTGGCCGCCGCGGCCGTGCCATCTGATTTCTGTAAGGTTGCTCATGTCTTCTCTTCCTTTCTTCTGTAAGTTAATGTTTATATTTTACTGTATGAAAGCGCTGATGTCCACCAGATTTTATAGATGCTTTTTCATCTTTTTTTCACACTTTTCCCATATTTTACCCACATTTAACATTTAAACTGATATTGAGGAGGGAAACACATGGCAAATCAATATATTTTTCAAAGAGTAGAAAAGAAATACCAATTAACCCCAGAGCAATACAATGCATTTTTACATGCTATCCAAACCAGGATCCAGCAAGACGAGTACGGCCTTCACACCATACATAACATTTATTATGATACTCCGTACTATGACCTGATCCGGGATTCTATTGAAAAACCCAAATACAAAGAAAAGTTTCGTGTCCGCGGTTACGGCAGAATCACCGACGACAGTCCTGTATTTCTGGAAATCAAGAAAAAATACAGCGGCGTCGTGTACAAACGGCGCACGTCTCTTCCCATGTCCCGGGCCAGACTTTTTCTGGAGACCGGGCTTTTGCCGGAAAACAGCGATCAGATTATGCAGGAAATTGCTTACTTTATGCAGTTCCATCATCCGGAACCTAAAGTATATCTTGCCTATGACCGGATTGCCTATGTTGGAACAGATATACCGGAACTAAGGATTACCATAGACCGCAATATCCGAAGCCGCTATCACCGTCTGGAACTGGACTACGATAAAGATTGTCATATCCTGAATAATCAGATTTATCTGATGGAAATAAAGGTTCCCGCCGCCTATCCTTTGTGGCTGGCAGACATTCTGTGCAATCTGCAAATATACCCGATATCTTTTTCAAAATACGGAGCTGTCTATACTAATTCTGTAAAAAGCGGGGAACTTCATCCCTGGCTGGAAGCCTAAGGAGGAAACAATAATGTTTACAAGTATACTTAATGGAATCGAAGGAAATTTATCAATTCAAAACGCACTGCTTTGTACCGCCGTATCCCTGACACTGGGCATCTTTATTGCCATTCTCTATATGTTCCAGGGGTCTTACACCAAAAACTTCGTCGTCACACTGGCAATTCTCCCCGCACTTGTCCAGCTTGTCATTATGCTGGTAAATGGAAACGTGGGAACCAGCGTGGCCGTTCTCGGAACCTTCAGCCTAATTCGCTTCCGCTCTGTCCCCGGAAGTTCCAGAGAAATCGTCAGTATCTTCTTTTCTATGGCAGTGGGACTCGCAACCGGAATGGGCTTCCTTACATTTGCAGGCATGATGACCGTACTTACCGGAGTCGTGTTCTTACTTCTGATGAAGACCCCCTTCGGCGAAACCGGTTCCGCCGACAAAGACCTTCGGATCACCATTGCTGAAAATATGGACTATACCGAAATTTTTGAAGATATTTTTCGGAAATATACTTCCAAATCCAGCCTTCAGCGCGTAAAAACAACCAATCTGGGAAGCATGTATGAACTGGAGTACCACATTACGCTCAAAGATTCCAAACAGGAAAAAGAAATGATTGATGCTATCCGGTGCCGGAACGGAAATCTCACGATTATCTGCGGACGCCGTTCCAGTATCCAGGAAGAATTATAAGGAGGCGCGCCATTATGAAAAGAAAAACTGTACTCATACTTCTCATGAGCCTTGCACTTCTATCTGCGGGCTGCAGCCAGGCAGACACCGTCAAAACTGCCGCCTCAGAAAACACAACATCTTCCACCGGTGAAGACCACGCAATTGAGAGCACGGTAACTCTCACAGAGGGAAAATACAGCGAAGAGAAACTGGACGCTGACTGGAAGGAAAGCACTTCCACACTTCTAACTCTAAAAGAAGACACTATCACCTGTGAAGAAGATTCCGTCAGTATAGACGGAAGCACAGCAACCATTACAAAAAGCGGAACCTATGTATTAACAGGTGAGCTTTCCAACGGGCAGATTATTGTAGACACAGGAAAGGAAAGCAGCACAAAACTGGTTCTCAATAACGCAGCTATAAACTGCAGTACTTCCGCTGCTGTCT
This sequence comes from Clostridiaceae bacterium, assembly GCA_902362865.1. Classification (GTDB taxonomy): domain Bacteria; phylum Bacillota; class Clostridia; order Lachnospirales; family Lachnospiraceae; genus Claveliimonas; species Claveliimonas acetigenes. The sequence goes on along the minus strand of CABIYE010000019.1, from coordinate 2,842 downwards.
ATATCAAAAGCGGAGACACCGTGGTTACTCTGGCGGAAAATTCAGAAAACAGCATAACCGACGGTTCAGAATACATATCTGACAGTGAAGAAAATCCTGAACCGGAAGCTGCCATTTTTGCAAAAGACGATCTCACATTCAACGGTACCGGCAGTTTGACCGTATCCGGCAATTATAATCATGCGATTCAGAGCAAGGATGCCTTAAAATTTGTAAACGGAAGTTTTACCGTTACTTCCGTAGGCGACGGGCTTGTCGGCAAAGACAGCGTATCCATCAAAGACGGGGACTTTACCATAACCTCCGGCGGCGATGGAATCAAAGCAACCAATACAGAAGAAACCGACAAAGGTTACATTATAATCGAAGACGGTTCCTTTCAGATAACTACTGAAAAGGATGCCATTCAGGCTGAAACCCTCTTGCGAATCAATGACGGCACTTTTGATATTCAAACGGGTGGCGGCAGCGAAAATGCCGTACAGTCAGGCGGCGCTCCCGGTGGGCAAATACCACAGAGCGAAGATCCGGGAATGGATAGGCAAATGCCGCAAGGTGAAAATCCGGGAATGGATAGGCAAATGCCGCAAGGCGAAAAACTAACGATGAACGAACAGACGCCTCAGAGCGAGCCACAGACCGATGCTTCCACAGAACCAGACAGTACAAAAGGGTTGAAATCCTATGTAGAGCTTATTGTCGAGAGCGGCGAATTTACCATAAATTCCTATGATGACGCTCTCCACAGCAATCAAAATGTTACCATTGACGGAGGCAGCTTTACGATTACCAGCGGAGACGACGGCATTCATGCCGACAACTGCCTGACTGTCAACGGCGGTTTCATTGACATACAACAAAGCTATGAAGGACTGGAAGGATTCGATATTATTTTAAACGACGGCAATATAAAAGCAGTTGCCAACGATGACGGTGTAAATGCCGCAGGAGATAATGATAGCGCCTCTAACCCCGAAACGGATTACAGCGCAGAAGACACCTCCACAAACGATGCGGACAATATGAGCGATATGAGACGCGGCGGGGAAAGTATGGAGCACGGCGGCGTCATGGGTGCTATGGCCGGTGAAGATCAGGGAGCGACCTTAACTATCAATGGCGGTACCCTGTACGTAAATGCCGAGGGCGATGGTCTTGATGCCAATGGAGATATTCTGATAAGCGGCGGCGAAATAACCGTCCACGGTCCGACAAATGGCGGCAACGGAACCCTTGATTATGCTTCCGAATGCCAGATTACAGGCGGCACATTTCTTGCCGTAGGAAGTGTTGGTATGGTACAGAATCCAAGCGATACCTCTACACAACCGGTAATAATATGCTCCACAAATCAATCTATTTCAGCTGGAACTACAATTACAGTCAAAGATAGCGGGGGTGATACGATTGCCGAAATCACGGCAGAAAAAAATATACAGTGGTTTTCTATATCCACACCGGCTCTAAAAAAAGGAGAGACTTATACCGTCTGCGTAGGAGATACGGAAACAGAAGTCACACTTGATTCTGTATTAACACAACTTTAAAGCTGCTATAGCCAGAAAGTGCCACCTCTTGCCATCCTCTAATGTGTTTGATACAATGATTGTGGAAGTGCGTAGCACGGAACCCTAAAGGACTAGCTACGCGTCGCAATCCGCAGGCATCATAGTTGGGGCTTTTGCCCCCAACATCAAATATATTAGAGGATGGTGAAAACACTTATGAAGCTTACAATTCTAGGAACCGGAAATGCAGCTGTAACAGAATGTTATAACACTTGTTTTGTATTTTCTGACAACAACCGGCACTTTCTGGTAGACGCCGGCGGCGGTAATCAGATTTTAAAAAAACTTAAAGACGCTGATATTCCACTGTGCGAAATTCACGATATCTTTATCACTCACGAACACATAGATCATCTGCTTGGCCTGATCTGGCTGATTCGCATGATTGGGCAGAATATGAACCGGGGAACATACGAAGGTAAACTTCATATTTACTGTCACGAAGATCTGCCCGATATTATTCAGACCATTGCCAGTCTTACAATTCAGAAAAAGGTGTTCCGGCATATTGATGAAAGGATACTTCTTCATTCTGTACATTCCGGAGAAACACGAAAAATTCTGGGATGTGATGTTACATTTTTTGACATTGAATCCACAAAAGCAACGCAGTATGGATTCACTATGATGCTGCCAAACCGTAAAAAATTCACCTGCACAGGTGACGAACCTTACAATCCGGCAAATTATGCATATGTAAACGGAAGCGATTGGCTGATGCATGAAGCCTTCTGCCTTTTCCGGGAGGCAGATATTTTCAACCCTTATGAAAAGCATCACAGCACGGTAAAAGAAGCCTGCCAGACTGCGCAGGAACTAAACATCCCGAACCTGATTCTCTATCACACGGAAGACAAAAATATAAAAAACAGAAAACGGTGGTATACCGAAGAAGGCCGTCAGTATTATCATGGCAATCTCTATGTTCCCGACGATATGGAGTGCTTCGAGCTGTAATCACCATCATAAATCGACCCAAGGGCGCCATAAAAAGCGCCCTTTTCACTCAATTCAGCCTCTCTCCCAGAAGTCTCCTTAGCTCTTCATTTTCTTTTCTTTGCTGCTCCAGTTCCTTCTGGCTCTCCTCCAGCTCCTTCTGGCTCTCCTCCAGCTCTTTCTGGCTCTCTTCCAGCTCCTTCTGGCTTTCTTCCAGCTCTTTCTGGCTCTCCTCCAGCTCCTTCTGGCTCTCCTCCAGCTCCTTTCTCCTTCTCTCCGCTTCTTCTTTCATATCATCAATCATCAATTTCACCGTATTTTCATCCATTTCCCGCAAT
>CABIYE010000018.1 GCA_902362865.1 Clostridiaceae bacterium | reverse complement strand
TGCCAATCACTAACATATCTGCAATTTTCAAGGTTCATCTGAGCCTATTTTTTTAACTCAGTTTTTTCATAGATTACTTGACACTACCCTACGTTTTTCAGTTACTTTTCGTCGTCATCATTTTCAAGCCCAGGTGCGGTGCCCGTCATAATGAAGTTACTATACTCTTTGCGGTTATCCATCAGATAGACGACCAGTTCATAATAGCCTTCGCGATCAGCAATATACTGAACCGCATTGACATCAAACATATTAGTTTCTCCGGTATCTCGAATAGCAAGAATCTGTTCCTTGATTTTCTTAGTCATCATAATGAAGACCTCCTTTTCTTAAGACTACATTGTTAATGTGCGACTAGGCATTTTAAGCCTAAGTATGTAATTACTCATGAGAGATGTCCTTGTTTCCTCCTTTCTAGTGGACATATATACCTTTTAATGTGCTGTCGTTTATTTTAGGAAAATGACAATATATGAACCAAACGACCTTAGCTTATATATTTCATGCCATAATAGCTACGACATATCATTCTCCTTATTGCAGGAAGGGGTGATATTTTTCATGAATTCCTTTCTTTAGTTATCTTTATTAGCGAGACTCTTCGCAATTTCGATTAATGCAAATCCAAGTTTTTCAATATCCGGTTCTTCTCGAAATACAGGAGTAACTCGGACAGAATCTGAATGCATTTTGCGACCTCGTGTATTTTTCTTACTCATTAGTTTTATCTCCTTATATTTGTCTGACTTGCACGCTTCAGGCCTCCGGCCACTTTTAAGAAAGTTCTACTATAAGCTAGTCTGTTTTGAGATGTATAAGGTACTTAGCCAGAAACGCCGACTAATTCGTTCTTGAATCCAAGCGCAATAACATTTTGCCAAAGGCCTGGGGTATGCAAGCCGAGAGCATCTTTTGCATAGACTACAAAAGGCTCTAATGTTTTGTTTTGCTGTGTTTGTTTTAAAAGGTACTTGCTACATACAAAGTTGCATAAATTCTTGAATGAAACAGGCCAAATCTTCTTTGATAGGCTTCGTATCCATATTGAGTAATTCTGCGTCTTCCAATATTCTCTTGGATTGGATATAGCAGATGGCAAGGCATTCTGAAATAGAGTTGTATTTGCTTTTAATTTCTTCTTCGGTGAGAGTTTTTCGCGTCATTCTTCATCCACCCCGTATTCGCCGCTATTCAGATCTTTTTCATCGAGAATCAAGACATAGATGAGATCTACGACATATGGACGGATGGTTCTTTTGATTTCAGCGATATCTTCCTTAGAATCAGCTAAGAGCGTTCTGAGCGAACAGATTGCCTTATAATCAAACTCCAAACAATTCGTGATGTTTCGGAGCAGTCTTTTGTAGTCGCCCTTAAATTCCGCTAAGCCTTTTTCAATCTCTTCCTGGCTTGGTCTTTGTATCATGTAATTCCTTTCGTTAAAATTAGTAAAAACAGTCATCTGGCCTTTTCGTCTCAGCAGGATGTCTCGACTTGCATGCCGCAGGCCTTTGACGTCTCTGCTAGAGGTAACCCCTAGCAGAGATCTTTGCTGTCAAAGCCGTTAACAATTATCTTCTCGAGATCATCTGGCATAATAATGAGAAACATTTTTGTGTTTTTCTGGTTGGCCTTAGCGATTGTGGTTTGTAGCACCTCCTTTCGCGCCTTATCCGGAACAATCCAGATAATAGCAGGGAACACACCGTGCTTACGTTGTTCCAGATTAGTCCTGTAATAATCGTAGTAACGCTCACACTTTTTGAGGATAGTTGCCGGAGACTCAGTTGCTAGATCTATCTCAATAAACCAGCGGTCTTCATATTCGCCACATTTCATTGCGAGAAAGAGATCTGGTTTGAGGTGGACAGTACTGCCATGATGAGAGTATGGTCGCCAACAGCCTGGTTCCGTATCTACCTGGTCAAGACTTATGTTTGGATTTTGCTGACAGATTTCATGGATGCATACATAACAGGCAGACACTGCAATAGCGTGATTTAAGTGATTGAGTGAAGGTTCAAGGTGGCGCTTGCGAGTCTTCTTCTCGCGTGAGTCAAGTTTCAGCAATCTATATCCGGCTTCACTTAAGTGCCAGACCAGAGACGATGAGCCACCTCTGACGCCACCAATTCTTCGGTCTAGATTTTTGACGAGACCATATTCTTTGAGTTTTTTCATTTCACGAGCTGTAGCTCGAAGAGCTGCCGTCTGAGTTGAAGCATCGGTGTTATGGAGACGTTGGATTTGCCCGGTCAGCATAAAGGTACATTTTGCCAGTGATTTGAGGATCGCAATATCTCGGTCGCTTAGACGTTGTGCATATATCCGCAACATTCGGTCGGTTACAGTTTTCGTCATAGAGTCCTCCTCGGGGGCGGGCGAAGTTAGCTCGGTAGAGCTAACAGTCGCTTCCCAGAAAATGCTTATGTCGGCGAAGCTTGCCGCTTATTTTAAAGTTCTTAGGGGCGCGAAAGGTCTAGCGGAAGGTCAGATGATTCTGCGCCTTCCGATAATACTTTCATCGGTTTCGCCGTTGGGGCTTTCTTCATTTGACTCCATAAGCTTGATAAAATCCGACTCAACTTCATCTCTTGGGCGGCCATAGCGTATCTGACTTCTGGCACTAATGTCAGCGGCAGTATGCAGCATGTGCGTCGGTGGACAGGTCTTGCCTTGAACCCAGCCAGTCGGTCTACCGTAGTACATGAAGTTAGTGTAGACGTGGTATCTTGGTAGGCTCATAAAATCCAGCATGGTTAGATCTGGAGCCATCGCTGCTATGTCTCGAGCATCGCTTGCATTAAGTCCAAATACGATCTTATTCCTCGCATTCGCATCAACGCCTGCCTGAATCTCCCGTGGGAGCTGTGCGCGATATTGATGAGCCATCGTAATACCAACACCAAGTCCACGAGCCTGTGCTAATGCATCAGAAAGATCGGTTGGCAAACTCAGATAATCTTGTAGCTCGTCTATATATAAGGAGACCAGGTGCCGCTTCTCCGGCGGAATATTCGCCCGAGAAAGGGCTAACGTCCAGCTTAGGCCTACGATTAGGCTACCAAGGAGTTTGGCGCTTTCTGCCCCGATTACGCCCTTATTAAGGGGGACTAGGACTATCTTGCGCTGGTAAAATAAATCGGTCAGTTGAAACTTTGGATTGCTTTGTCCTAAAATGCCTCGCAGTCCTGGCCTGAACAAAAACTGCCTAACCTTATTAAGTACTGGAGCTACCCATTGCTCACGTTCGGCTGGTCTGAGGTTACTAAAAGTATCCCAGAAAGGTTTGAGTGCAATTTTATCTTTAATATCCTTAGTGATTTTCTCGCGGAAGTTTTCGTCCATGAGAAGAGCTGGAAGCCAAAGGAGTGTTACATCCTTGGTAGCACATAGGGTCATGAGAGCGGCACTAAGCACATCCTGAGTTCTTATCCCCCAATTGTCTGAGAATATCTCTTTGAATACTGCGAGAATTGCATCGGCTATTAATGTAGAATCTCCGGGTAGAGATAGGGGATTAAAACCAACTGGCTGATCATCTGCGGGATTTATAACCACTACATCATCAGCTCGATCCATCGGGATACGCTCCAAAATATTAGTAACGAGATCAGCTTTGGGATCGAGTACTAAAACACTACGTCCGGCATTAATATCTGCAAGGATGAGGTTCAGCATCGCAGTAGACTTACCGGATCCGGTCGGACCGAGGATGATAGTGTGTTCCAGAGCAGCCTCTGGCGAAATACTCAGTTTCTGCGCGTTTGACGGATTAAGAGATTCAGCAAAAGTTCTGTCCTGGCTCATATGGCGTGGATTCGCATACCATTCTGGTGGATGCACCATGCGTGGATGCAGACCGAGCGTACCCGGTAGTTCATCGATACCAAAAGGCAGGAGTAGAAAACTGGCTAGCTCTTTAATGGAGAGCTTTAATGGAAATTGCCAAGGAATATGTGCGAGATTAAGATTTTCTGCCTTTTCCTTTTCTTCAGTAATCCTGACTCCAACCGATTCTAAGACTCGAAATGCGCATGCGATGTTGCCAATGCGACTACTAGCCGCCTTATTCGTAACGCCTATACGAATAACCGACTCGAAATTATACTGTTCAGCTTTCTCCTTCATAGATTTTCTGGTTTCTGCGCTTGCTTGCGTGGCATGCCCGAGGGCAGCATCCAGCCAAGTCATGGAAGGATCAGATATGTTCTTAGGGAGAACATTTGGAGAAAAAGCTTTTCCTAGTATAATCTGAAGTACAGCTTCTTCGTTTGGAGCTGTAGCAGCTAAGGCTGCAAGTCCTGCTCGAATTGTCGACTCCGTTATATCTGTTCTGAGCGACAGATTCGAGTGTGATATCTTGAGCTTCCGGGCGGTCGTGATTACCGCCCGGTGCTCCTTTTCAAAGCTATAGAATTCAATATCTCCATGTACTTTTATAGTCTCGGCAACTCTATTCCAGAATCGGGTCTGTGTACCTATGAGGTGAATAATCTTGCCATTGCTGGCTCGAGTTTCCCAGATGATAGCACCCCGATTCTTCAGAGCAGCAAGATGGTTTAGCATGTCTATTACCTGTTCTAGCTTAAATGGTCGGTGCCAGATTACTTCTTTCCAAGTAATATCCGTGAGTTCGCTTCTAGCCATAATGCGGTCCTCCTACCATTGCCCGCCATGCCGGTTCCGCCAGATACGAATGGCGATGTAGAGGCCAATGCCAATGACAGCGATGAGTGCAATGATTTTCCAAACGCTCGCTATAATACAGACACTCATCTTGATAAGATAAGCCGAGATGACGAGTGAGACTGCTATCTTCAGGATTCTTGAAATCAGGCTTTCTGGAGAGTTCATTATTCATTACGCCTCCTCCTTCGGCAGAATGGCCTTCGCACTATACTTAGGAACCGGATAGCCGGGGATAAATATATCTGATTCAATCTCGTTACCCCAAACACTCCAATCTTTATTACTGCTTGGATGTCTACGGGCAAATAACTCGAGATAAGGTCCGTCATAAAGCCTCTCAACGATTGCGAAGAATTCTTCAGGCTTATGTGAATGATCTTGGCGCGGACTAAAGAACCAGTCGGGTTGCGAGCGGAATTTAACTGGTGCTTTACCTCGTGTTCCTAGATAAACTGCCTCACTTGCAGTTCTGCCATAATTTCCAAGTCCCATCACTGGTTTATCCCAGTGGAACATCCTACGGAAGGTGAAGCCCCATTTTTCCATCACATGAAATGCATCATGCGATGTACTGTTCGTTACCCATAGCCAAAGATGTGCATTTTCTTCAGCCAAATCTTCAACTGGCATATTCATGATGGAGTCAAGAGTCATGAGATTGTAATGTCTTCCTGCACCATGTCTGCCTTTTTGATCTTTATCCCAAGGCGGATCTGCGACTATAACGCTGAACTTTTTACGAGGTTCCGGCCACACTAACTTTGTCGAAGGAGCAGTGAATTCGGTCGTAGAGATGAGAGGTTCGGTTGTAGGGTGTCTTTGATCTGGCATAGGTGCCTCCTTTCCGGGCGACTCACTTGGTGCGCCCAATGCATTTTAATGTTCTAAGGCTTGCTGCCTTTGAGTTGAGTAAAACATGTACTGTAAGCAAAAAATATAATGATTTTTTCTGGCTATTTAAGCGATTCGTCACTCCTTAACAGGGGTCAAAAGTGTAAAAAATAACAGTTTTTACGCTGTTGTATTTTTTACAACAGTTTATGTTTTTCAGAAAAACATGCTTCCTATTGCGGTATCATTCGAGGAGCATCCAAGGTGCCTTCAAGACGATAAGTTTGGTTTTCCAGTATTTCCGTGCTAGCAAAAAGCGGGGCAAGATAACCCTCAATAATGGCTCGGAAGGATCGGACGGTCAAGCTGTCTCCCGACATTGCCGCATCGATAATTCCTTGCATAATACCCGGCGCTATGTATGAGATGGAGTGGGAGTATTCAAGTCCTGATTCCACAATTTGCTTCGCCAAAATCTTGCACTTTGCCTGTTTGGATAATGGATCAAAGTTAACAAAACATTGGAATCTTGATGCGATTTCTCTCAAAGTTCCGACTTTCACAAAGTTCTTACGAGCTTGTTCATTTTTCTCATATATCTGCATAGGCAGAGTTTTTGCGATTTCTTTTTGCTCGGCGTTTTCATAATCTACAGTTACGCCTTCATCAGATGTGTCCGAAGATTCGGCGAAATCACGTACGATAAATCCAATACGCTGCTTATCGAACACTGAACTATCGCCTGATGCAAGGTTGTAGTTTGAAGTAAAAATAAAGATACAGTTTTTAAAGTTATATTCCCGAGAACCATCAGGTCTAGGTTTATTGGCAATACATTCGCCCGCATCCAATATGGACATAAATATCTTCAATACCTCTGGATGCGCTTTGTCGATTTCGTCAGCCACCACGACTGTCCTCTCATTTTTCGCTATTGTTTCAAAAAGCGGCTCGTCGTCATATCCTATATATCCCGCAGGCGCTCCAGTCAGTCTATGCACAGTATGAGCTTCAGTGAAAGTATTAAAATCTATTTTCAATTCAGAATAGTGATGTCCCGTAAGCTCTGTGAGAGCAGATGCTAAGACCTTCGCAGTCTCAGATTTTCCAACACCAGGCGGCCCAGAGAACATAAAAGATACTGGCTTATTAGGCTTCAGCTTGTTGACATGCTGAGCGGTAATAAAAGAAATAGTTTTAAGCTGATCTTCTTGTCCCATGATGCTCTGGCTCAATTTGCTGAGAATGTCGAGATAATCTACGGTGCGAACAGCGGTATTGCTTTCTGGCATTGAAATTAAATCCCAGTCCGTAATAGTAGAGACGTCTGTCCGTGGCATCATGCCTTCATCTGACTCTAATTGCGGAGTTTGCCCCACAGATGGAGTGTTTAGTGAAGGAGCGGGGGATACATTATCCCCCTCGCCGATTAACCGCAGTCCCTGCTCAAAAGTATTCCAGCAATCAAATTTGAGTGCATGAACATCGGAAAGCATTTTAATTAACAAGTTACCTCCCGAATACGCAAAGTGCGGATCTGTAAACAGTCCATATGTATTAGGACTTGGTTTCCAAAACTTAACAGTCAGCTCTCTCGGTATGCAAGATTCCGTAAGGCGACATTCGTAATCATAAGTAGCGCCAATAGGCTTATCATCCAGCGTATCCATCGCATCTTTAAGTTCCGATAAATCTGCCATTTTAAATACTTCGTAATCCAACAATAGAATCACCTCCAAGCTATGCAACTACTTCATTACAGTTACAGATAGGACAATTTTCCATCGGTTTTACAGGAACCCATAATGCTTCACCGAAGAAAGAGAATCTCTCATCCATTGCAGTATCGAGAAAATTTAAGCCATATGCTTCGCCGGCGTTCGGCGCCAATCTTAAAAGTACAAGATTGCGGTCCGCAACACGATCCAGCATACCTGAATATCTATAGTCGCCTTTGTGATATAGTAGCAACATTAATGCGACTTGCACCTCGATAGCATTCGTCTGCAATACTGATGGATAAATAGTCCCTTCTGAAGTTACCGTGTTCTTGTAGCCTTTTTTATATGCTTCATATCGACTATGTAAAATACATTTAGGACAAGTCTTAGTGACGCCAGGGTAATAAAACACAATTTCCGAAGCTAATCCACCTTCATACATCTGAGGCGCCATGAACGGGACACCTAATTTTAATGCAATATTAAGAATCGCATCCTGCGCATGAAAATTATCCGTGCTCGCCACTACTAATACCTTGCCAAAGTCTTCTAAGATATCCTTTGGAAGCATGTTCGTAAATTCTTCGATCGTAGTATCGTCAGTAATAGCCTTCCAATAAATATCTACTTTTGCTTTTGGATTAACATTGAGAATCTTATTTGCGAGAGCTTTCACTTTTGCTTGGCCCGATTCAGCCAAATATGATCTCTGCGTTAGGATATTATGTGGATTGCAAATATCCGGGTCTATAAGTATAAACCTGCCGATTCCACATCTTGCTAAAGCCTCTGTAGCTCCGACCGAACCGCCACAGCCAATCTGAATGATAGTGGAATCTTTCAGTATCTCAATCGGAAGCGTCTTACTAATTCTTGAATGAAAATTTTCTGGCATCTCGGGTTGATCTCCAGGCAATGTATAGACTTCACGAGGATTGCCAATGAAGCTTCTGTCATGATAGAGCGTATACCAGAAAACAGTACAGCCACCGTCAAGTCGCGGGTCTAATATGACGATCGGCAATTCGATGCTATCCATGTCTAAGGTATCCATGATTTTGCCGCCATATTCTATATCTGAAACGGACAGTCGTGAATAGGCGCCCGGATGCGAATGCGCAAATCCGCAAAATTCAATGCCTTTTCTATGCCACTCCTGAATAACTTTGTTGCAAATTTCAACATCCGGCTCGCAACTAATTTGCGTAGACTTTGATTTACTAATATAGAACGTGACATCTACCTCTTTTCCGTCCGACGATCCAAGCATGGCAAGCTGCTCAGGGGTTTGATATGCGAGTGATTTCTGCAAGTCTTTAAGCGTGTCTGGTGTGGGTTTTAAGCCTTCTTTAATTTTCTTTAAAAACATATTTTTATCCTCCGTGTTTATTTGTGTATTAGATATGCCTACATTAACTTCCGGTGAGCCGCGAAACATATGAGTCGAAACTTCGTAGTCCTCTAATATATCTAGATGTGCAATCCGCCCAAACAGCCGCAACTTGCTTTGCGTCCTCGAGACTCATCAATTCGCCATCCCAGCAGATATATTCATAGGTTTCATCTTCGTCCTTCAGTCTGTGCGTACTGTGCCCATCACTTGGTCGATTACCGTAATCGATATTTTTAATGATATAGATGCGCCAAGATTCCGTTCGAAGACCAAGATCAAAGAATACAAAATCAAATGTCATGCAGTCATCTATATCTCGGTAGAGCAATCTTACGTGTTCTCCGTACATTCTTTGCACCTTCTTTCTGTAGAAGATTGCGAAGAGCCAGTAGACTCTTCGCAAAAAGATGTAAAATTAGAAACTTTTAGATCTAAAGGTTCCTGGCGGAAGAGAACGCGTAAAATCAGTATCCTGACCTACACTACTGCCGTCTTTAGGACCGATATCAGCCATAGAGACGATATCGCTTCTCAGTTTCAGAGATTCCATCATAGATCTCACCTCCTTTACGATGGATTGAAAAAAGCGAGAAAAATGTTATAATACAAGTAGTTTAAAGTATTCAGATTCTACTTTTGGAACCTCCCGCTTTTCTTGATGCTATTGTATTACGAACCGAAGCAAGAATATATGAAAGACCAATTGACATTGAGTTGACATTTTTGTTGACATGAAGAGGGATATTATTATGGAAAAAAATTTAAATTATATGAATTATGAAAAAATATTTAGAGAATATTGCAGGGGTACTTTTAATCCAGAAATAGAATCTATCAGATTTATTAAAGCTAACGCCGATAACGTAGATAAATATATTCTACTGTGTGCTGCCATGAATGAATCTGAAAAGCAGAATTTAATTGGAGAAGGCGATAGTTCCATCGATGCAGCAACGCTTTCAAGATATAGGAAGGGTGGTCGCAAAATCGCAGACGATATTCAGAACACTTTTCGGAGAAAAGATTCCCTTAAATTAATACAGCAACATTTTCAGAGAATATTTCCTAGCGCAATCTCTAAGTATGACCACTATAATCTTTTAAAAGAAATTTGGAATCTTACTCAAGATGATCTTTCTATTCCTGCGGAAATACGAGAACAATTTAACCAAGAGTATTCAGAAGCAGTATCCGCATTAAAAGATGACAATCTAGAGGAGTCTTGTTTATTTCTTGCGCATGCATTAGAAGTCGCTATATTGCGTGAAGATTATGTAAAATATATCCCACATTTAAGCCGGGACGTTGAAAAGGCTATTCGGGAATTAGAAAATAATACAGTGAGTTATCAAGCGGGGGAAATATTTCGCGAAATGTGTAGAGCTGCGCTGGATGGCACTATAGACGAACATAAGAATGCGGCCCTCAAACAAGTTAACGACTCTAGATTCACAGATGATGACTACAAGTATTTCGCGTTAGCAATTCTAAAATGTAGAGACAAAATGGCTGAAGATGAGCTCTATGGCTTGAGGATTCTGTGCTTCTTTTCTGCCATATTAGAGATAAAGCAACTAAAAACATCTTCAATAGAGGGAATTAAACATGTTTTTGAAAAATATGAAATACCTAAAGAATCGATGTTTGTGATTCCCATAGATGAGCACATATTATCGGGGCGAATACTCCAATTCGAAGCCAAGCTGCCGCGCCTGATATCGAAAGAAGTTGTTAATTTCGATGATATGGATGAATTTCTGGAACAGAAAAAAAGAGAAGGATATAAGTATATTTATAAACGGCAAACAAGTTCCGAGAATGATGGGGAGCCCGCTATTTATCTCTCTAAAGAGAATCTATCTACGGCGGGAGTTGTCAATGACGATAAAGCTCCTGAATTTTGGATAGAAACTCCTGGATTTGATAAAAATAAGTTAATGTAGACAAAAAATCAGCCAAGACTTCTTACGCATCTTGGCGGATTACTTTTAGGTTTTTATCTATACATCCTGTGCTGTTTTTAGGCCGCACTGCTCACCTCTTCGCCATTCCGCTACAGGCTCGCAGTCATTTGTTTTATTGCCTAAAATCTATATTTCTTCCATTCTAAGTTCTTTTCAATTCTTTCAATTCCCACGACCTACCCATAGAAGATAATGCTCTGATTCAGGATGTTAATGATCTAAATGTACATTCTTGTTGGTAAAATATCATAAAATAGCAAAAATGTCAATAGTATTTTAATGCAATATGCACAAAACCAAGAACTCGGCAGAGGTAGCGAAATTACATCCTTTTAATTTATCTTTCTTGGTTAAAGGAAGAAAAACGAAATACAATAATCTCCAAATGCTTTGCATTTTCTGCAATAGAACCAACCTACAACAGTCTGAGTATAGTACACTAAAATAGCATAAGAACAATAAAACACTGGAGAAAAACATGTCAAAATTTCTTAGGGGGAAACTAAAGGATAACGAAGCTAAAAAGGCTTTACTATCATCGAAGTTGTTCTAGTTCTGGCTATCGGTGGGCTTATCTTTTTGATGGTCTTCATTGCATTACCGGCTCTGCAGCGCAGCCAAAGAAATACTCAGCGCAGAAATGATATAGATAGATTTGCGCAAGCAGTAATTGAATATCAAAAGCATAATTCTGGAGAACTGCCATTCAAGGGATACGAATAGCTCTTATCATTTAAATCCTTCATAATACTCGCACCTCTCCAGGAAATAACTTCTCTCTAGAATTAGCTTACTTCACATTTCGATTAGGCGTCCAGTATTATTTTTCAAAGATATGCTAATCTATAAATAGAGTAATATGGAGCAAAAATGCAAAAATACTATGATAGATTAGCTGAGCTATTAAAAAGCAATAGCGAATTTGTAATTGATGAGAAGTTGAATAAAAATATGCTTGCCGAACTGGCAAGAAAATATGACGCCGGATTGTTTAGCTTATTGTTAAGCGATAACATTATTAAGGAATTATTTTTCACAGAGACTGAAGCTGGATTAATTTTCAAGAAAGATGTATTTCTTCAGTTTATTTCGCAAAAGGAATTCTTGCCGGACTCATACACGCGATTCTCTTCAAAGATCGGCTTGGCTTCCGGTGATAATTTTATATCCGACGATAACCGGGTCGTACTAAACTGGCCGTATAAAGATTGTGTTCTAGAAGGCGGTCAGACTAAAGAGGATCAAAAGCGCGACGAAGTCTTTTTTAATGAAGTTCTCGCTCCGGATCAAATAACCACCATTCTCGATGACAAAGTCTTTACTAACTGGAAACGCTACGACAAAGACGGCGAGCATGAATTAGATGAGCTAAAACCAGACGATAATCTTATTATAGAAGGCAATAACCTCATTGTCCTTCATTCGCTCAAGAAACGCTTTGCTGGCAAGGTTAAGCTTATCTATATTGATCCGCCGTTCAATACCGACAACGATAGCTTTATGTATAACGATAGATTTACTCGTTCAACTTGGCTTACATTTATAAAGAACCGGTTGCAGGTGGCAAAGGAATTACTTTCAGACGATGGCTCTATCTTTATTCATTGTGACGAAAATCAAGATGGTTATTTACGCGTGCTTTGCGACGAAATCTTCGGTGAGGATAATCTCATGAATGAGATAATTTGGCGCTATCGAACATATGTCGGCCAAGTAAAAGATTATTTTCCCAAAAAACACGACACCATATTCTGGTACAAGAAACATAATAGACCAAAGTTTAATCTAATTTACGAAGACAACATCGAGGAGACCGTGGATTATAAGAGGTGGGGTAAATTTATCGTGGATGGAAATAAAATAAGATATGGTAATCATCCTACCACAGATAGCAGATTTGCTGCATACTTAAGGAAATATATAAAGCAGTATGGCCAACCGGATGAAGGTGAGGTGATATATCAAGTGAATGGGTATATTATTGATGATGTCTGGGAGGACATTATTGCTCTTGATCCTAAAAACCTTTCGGAAAGGACGAAATTTTCTGGTGGCCAAAAACCAGAGGCGTTACTGCAGAGGATTATTGGATCCGTTACCGATCCTGGTGATATTGTCCTAGATTATCACCTTGGTTCCGGAACGACTGCCGCCGTAGCACACAAGATGGGGCGCCAGTACATTGGTATTGAACAGATGCATTACATTGAAGATATTTCCATAAAGCGCCTTAAGGACGTTATTGGCGGCCATAAGGGCGGCATATCGAAATCCGTTAATTGGACCGGTGGCGGCTCATTCGTTTATTGCAATATCAAGAATGACGCAAATAAATTCCGTGAGCGCATAAAAATGAGCAACGGAGACAATATGTCGGAGTTGCTCGATGAAGTTCTTCATTCATCATTCTTATCCTATCGCGTAGATCCGAAGAAAGTTAATGCGGATGAGTTCGAAAAATTATCATTAGCGGATAAAAAGCATATCCTTCTTGATCTCATAGATAACAACACGCTCTACTTGAATTATTCCGAGATTGAAGATAAAACCTACAATATTTCTGAAGCAGACAAAAAACATAACAAAGAATTCTACGGAGCATAAAAATGACTCCAGATAAACCACTATACGAGAAATATAACATGGTGACGGCATCGGGAATATCTTTCCCGTCGACGCCTAAGCATATTCGTGAGAACCTCTCCCATAAATTACGTCCATACCAAGAACAAGCCATTGGCAGATGGATGCACTATATAGATAATGATTCGGTAAACAAAAAAGTTCCAATTCAGTTGTTATTTAATATGGCAACTGGTTCTGGTAAGACTTTAATTATGGCGAGCCTTATACTTGATCTGTATAAGCGAGGCTATCGGAATTTTATCTACTTTGTAAACAGCAAGAATATCATCGAGAAGACGCGAGATAACTTCTCCAATCCCGGAAGTAGCAAATATTTGTTTTCGAATAATATTCAAATTGATGGCGAGAAAGTTGAGATTTGCGAGGTTGAGAATTTTTCTGAGACAGATAATAATGCAATTAATATTATTTTCACGACCATTCAAGGATTACATACAGATCTGAATATTCCTCGCGAAAATAAGCTTTCATATGAAGAGTTCGATAATAAGAAAATTGTATTAATCGGCGATGAAGCGCATCATAATAATTCCTCTACGCTTCTGTCAAAAGATGATTTAGAAGATAACCGTAGTTGGGAGTCGACTATTTCTAATATTATGGATATTGCGAAAGATCCCATCCTCCTTGAATTTACAGCAACAATTGATTTAGAAGATCCAAATATTTACTATAAATATTTCGACCGTATTATCTACAGATATGACCTAAAAAACTTTCGTCAAGATGGCTACAGCAAGGATGTCTTCATCTACGATGTCGACTCTGATCTTAGGAGCCGTATGCTTCAAGCGATTATTATTTCGCAATACCGAAAGAAAGTTGCTCTCAGGCATGGTATTTGGCTAAAGCCAGTTGTTTTATTTAAATCGAAAACCATCGCAGAAAACAAAGCTAATTTTCGAATGTTTAGGGAACTAATAACTTCTTTGTCAGTAAATGACTTAATAGAGCAGAAATCCGGTGCTTCAAATATATTGGCAGACGCTTTTAAAAAGATTAACCTAGAATTGACTGATATTGTTGAGGAATTAAAGAACGATTTTATGTCGGAACGGCTACTCCTCATAGATGGCAATAATATTGATTCAGACAAGCAGATTAGGCTGAATTCTCTCGAAGATAAGGACAATGAAATTCGTGCAATTTTCGCCGTAGATATGCTAAATGAGGGATGGGATGTCTTAAATCTTTTTGATATCGTTCGGTTATATGATACTCGCGATGCAAGGAATGGCGCTCCGGGAAAGACAACGATTAGAGAAGCGCAGCTTATTGGTCGTGGAGCACGCTACTATCCATTCGTAGTAGATAACCCTGAGCAGAAATATGTCCGGAAGTTCGACAACAACGAAAATGAAGAACTTCGGCTCATAGAGCAACTTCATTATCACTCGGCAAGTAATCCAAAATATATTCAAGAAATTCGACAAGCATTAGTCACGTCTGGATTAATGGATGAGAATTACGTCGAAAGGACATTAGAATTAAAAGAATCCTTTAAGAAGACGCGAACCTATACCGATGGCGTTGTGTATATAAATGAGCGCGTATCGCGAACCGAAGCATCTATTAAAGATATTCGCAAGGCTACTCTATATGGTTTTGATTTTCCGAAGATTGTCGAAATATCTCTTCCTACAAACATTGGGCATATAACGTCGGTTTTTGATGAAGTCCAAAATGAGCATTATAGTGCAGACGAGATAGTAAATCTTGAATTTGATTTTGGTAGATTAATCCCGGCTAATATACTCCGCCATGCTATCGCAAAGAATAAGGCGTTTCGATTCAACCGGATATCTAAAAAGATATTCGCTTTAAATAGTATTGAAGAGTTTATGACTATGGTTGGCAAAGTAAAAATAATTGTCACGGGCTCAAAAAATACCAAGAATAGCCTAACTTCTCGACAAAAGCTATATATAGCTGAATATGTTCTTTCAGTCATAGAAGCTCAAATTGACCAGAATGACGAACGATATATAGGAACCGAGCAGTTTATTGCTAAACCGATATCGCAGCTGTTCAAAGATTCAATAAGACGTAAGTATCATACCGTAGATGCTGGAAGTGATAAGGAATATGGCATACCTCAATTCATTGCGCAAAATCCAAAATACAGGTTAAATCTTGCACAAAAAGACTGGTACGCATATAAGGAAAATTACGGAACTAGCGAAGAAAAATCACTTGTTGTAACACTAGATAGCATGATAGAGAATCTTTCTGAAAAATGGAGCGACATCTATCTCTTGCGCAACGAAAAGGCTGTTACGATATATTCATTTGACGACGGACGAGCATTTGAGCCGGACTTCTTGCTATTTGCTAATGACAGGAAAACTGGAAATGTATCGTGGCAAATATTTATCGAGCCAAAGGGTGGCCAACTCCTCGAAAGAGATAAATGGAAAGAGGATTTTTTGCTTGAGATTACCGAAAAAAGCGACTCCCATATTTTCTTTGAGAATGAAGATACAAGAATTATTGGCATGCCTTTCTATAACGAAGAAAAAAGAGCGGAATTTATTGCGAGATTAGAGAATATTCAATAAGCTAAAGTAACGATACAAGAAGCTCCGCTAATCCGACACTACGGGAATAATGCCATTCATGAAATAAAATGCAGACAATGTCCATGCGAGTAAAATACCGCCGAGTTTAACTCGGCGGTTTAAAAATTATCTTGCATTTATTCCATTCACGAAAGCTAAATAGCAGGCGAAGTCTCCGATGGCTTTGCGGTTATATGGATTATCCTCTTCATAGCCAAGTTCGTCACGCCATGCGGCGGCTTTGCCTTGCTGTTTTAAATAGCGCGCCAGCATATTAAAATGCGTGATCACGGAGTTGTGGCAGGAAGTTCTGCCGGAGTCTTGCTCATTTTTCTCTTCGCGGCTAAGCAGTAGCCAATTTGCTCGGATTATAGCATAGCGAGTTGCAACCTTCATTAACTCATCATATAACTCCAGCGCTTCCACATCTGCGCCAATCTCGGCGAGCATTTCCGCATGGATCGTTTGCATTTTTTCAAATGTAATCGCTTTTGGCTGCTTTAAATATTCTTCATAAGTACAAACCATAATAACCCCACCTTTCCTTTTTAGAAGTATAGCTTACGGCATATTGGGCAGGAAGTCCAGTGGATTCTTAATTAATATTTTGGCAGAATCAGCCGCTTTTCTACCACCTCGGCTACCAACTGCAGGGTGTTCTGGTAGCCTGTTTTCTGTAAAATGTTCTTGATGTGATACTTGACGGTATTTTGCGTAATATCCAGATCTGCCGCGATTTCTTCGTATTTCCTGCCTTGTGCAAGCTCCCGGATAATATCAAATTCCCGATTGGTAAACTCAGTGCTGTTGCTGTACCCGATACGAATCATTGGCGCGTCCTCGGGGTAAATGTATTCGCCGTTCATCACCCGGCTGCAGACCCTCCACTAAGGCAATGCTCGAGCAAGCCATTGCTCCAAATCTTCTATAGACATTTCTTCGATGATATATTTGTTTCTTGCAAAGATTGACCCGTCTTTATATAAATACGCGGTGTCACGGTTGCCGTTAAAGCTTAACCGAACATACTCTTGCGAACCAGAAGCCGCCTCTTGAAGAAGATGATAATACTCTTGCACTTCGGAAAAACATTCCATTCGTGCTTTATTTCGTCTCTTCTCGTTCCCCAGAGAGCCAATAAAACCGCTTTTGACATCATAACGCTTTTCAAAACGGCAGCCACAAGGAGTATGATGTATGCTTCCGTCTGCCCAGCGAAATTTTCCGGAAGCACAGTAATCGAACTGAGCTTTTTTGCAAGAGTTGTTAATGTTTACTATGTCAATGTCATCTATCGTTGGAACAGGGGGTGTTACCCACTTGTCATCACTGATTAGTGAGATCGCTTCCTCAAATAACCGCTGCTGCTCCAAAGTGATCTGCAAGGCCAGAGATTTCTCATAGTCAAGCAGATACCCTTCACTATTTGAATTATGTTTGTGCATTTCAATCAAATACGGCGTTTTATTCATGACATCTCTGTAGTAATCATTCCTATTCTTTCGTTCCTGTTCGTCAGACTTCAATTTATTATAATGTTCTGTTAAATTTCCCATTTTTATCCTCCTTAATACTTCGGTAAAATCAACCGTTTTTCTACCACCTCGGCTACCAACTGCAGGGTGTTCTGGTAGCCTGTTTTCTGTAAAATGTTCTTGATGTGATACTTGACGGTATTTTGCGTAATATCCAGATCTGCCGCGATTTCTTCGTATTTCCTGCCTTGTGCAAGCTCCCGGATAATATCAAATTCCCGATTGGTAAACTCAGTGCTGTTGCTGTACCCGATACGAATCATCGGTGTGCCCTCGGGGTAAACATATTCGCCATTCATCACCCGGTCACAAACCTCCAGCAAAGTGGTACTGCCATATTCCTTGTACCAAAAGCCGTTACAGCCGCAAGCTTTTGCCTTTTGGATAAAGGAATGTTCCGGCATGGAGGTCATAATAATAATTTTAATTTTAGGGTTGTACTGTTTGATTTTTGACGCAGCTTTGAGACCGGATTCTTCATCAGCCGTACAGACATCCATCAGGATTAAATCGACACACCCGCGCAGACAGGCAATTTCTGCATTCGCTGCATTTTCTATGGAGGCGTACAGGACATATCTTTCTGATTTGGCAATCTGACTTTCAATGGCGTCCTGGGTAATCCTGGAATCTTCTACTACTAAAACCTGTATCATTTTCGTCCTCCTTTCTGAGCTTCGTCAAAATCAAAGGGAATATCCACAAGCAGGGAAACACTGTTGTCGCAGAGTACCTTCAGGGTAGCTCCTTCCTGCTCCAGCCGCTGACGCAATGCGCTGAGGCCATTGCCCTCGGTAATACTTGAAACAGATACGCCGCCGTTGTCGGATATCTCTATATGATAACTTTTCTCGTCCTGCTCGATTTTTACCGTCAGTTCCGTAGCATCCGCATGGCGTACCGCATTGGTGAGTGCCTCTCGAACGGCGGCATATAGTAATTGCAATGCCTTGCGGCTTTTGGGCTGTTCTCCAAGGAAGGTAACCTTACAGCCAATCAGCTCCGCAACCTGCATCAGTTCAGACTGCAGAGAGGAATCGGGAACCGTCCACACGGTAGAAATATTGGAAAAATCCTGAATGGTACTGTTCCAGCTTTTCCGCAGTGTGTCGGCATTCTCAGCCAGACGGTCTTCCGTAATCGCCTTAGTGGTGGCCAGCAAACAATGCCCCAGCTCATCATGGATATGCATTTTCGCGGCAAGAATCTCTTTATTCAAATTGACTTCCACGATGCTTTCCAGCAAGGCTTTCTGCCGCTTTTGCATCTCCTGCAGTCGAATGGTATTCTCGTACAGTTCTTCGCTGAGCCGGTAGAGCCCGGTAATTTCCGCCGCCTCAATCTGAACGGTATTGGGATCAAGAAATCTCAGTTCAAAATGCCAGACCGAGCTGTCGGAGAAGCAGAAGAACAACTGTTGGTGGGTGTTCCCGTTTCCATTGTCCGGCTCTTTCGGTAGCCAGGATTGGGTCAGCTTTTCCGCCTTGCCGTTACTGGAAAAGCTTGCGAGTTCATCCCACGCTACCTTTGCGTTCAGAATCGTGTGTCCGGTCAGTTCCAATACCAGCTTGTTCATCTTCTCATTGACGAGAATGACCCGGCCATCCAGCGCGGAAAAACAGATTCCGCCGGGATAAGAGTCGATTGCCTTTTTGATCATTTTCGCCGATGGTTTCTTTTTCATGACTGCACCCCCTCTCCCTCCTGCAAGAGCAGAAGCCGATAGCCTGTCGGAACCTTTACTGTCTGAAGACGATATCCTCCCTCTAAAAAGCGAGGAACAAACTCGCGATCTGTACCGGTAATCTCAAAGCAAACCTTGTCGCTGATTTGGATTACCACAGAAGACAAACGAAAATCTGCCTTCTCTAAAATCTCTTCCAAAGTTTTCATAATGAGGAGAATCAACTCCGGTTCCAAATTCGACGTGGGGCAAAAATCCAAGCTTGTCTGAATCCCAAGATTCTTCATACCTTTCGCCATATCCTGTAAGCTGATTGCTAAATCACCCATCGGAATCATCTGCTGTTCCTGATAAGTGAGCTGTAGGTTGCAGAAGCGTTTGATATAGGTGCCGATGAGGCAGATGCGGTTCCAGTCATCCGCCGTAAGGGATTCTTTCGATAAAAGCGTTGTCAGCGAAGCAAGCTGCCCGGTCACCTCCGCGGACAGACTGTCGTAAATATCATTGCGTGCCTGAATACTTGTCTCATCCGATTGAATGCGGATTTCCTGCGCCAGAAGATCTCTCTTTTCTTCCAATTCTGCATTTAGACTCTGAAGCTCTCGTAAAGCCTGATTGATCTGCGAGAGATCGGTTTGCCAGACCATATACCCGCCCGGGATTTGGTGCAGGTTCATGGTAATATCTTCCGTAGCAGAAAAATGCTGATTTTGCTTTAGAGCTTCCAGCATAGCAGGCGTGATTTCCGCCGCATTTTCCGATACTGCAATCCGCTCATCGTTCGATGAAAGAATTTGCATTGCCACCGTAGACCGCCGGAATACTTCCTCGTACTGCGTGTTGACGGGAATCAGCCCCGTCAAAATATAGAGCTGCCAACAAAGCACGATGATGAAAATCAATCCCGCCGAATATTCCACAAGCTCAAACCGCACCACGTAGGCCGTAGCAGCATAAGGAATACTAAATAGAAACAGTAGGATCGGCTCGTAGAAGGGAATCAACTTTCGGTAAAGCGGGTCTGACTTTGTCGTATCATTTCGCTGATAAATCACATATACCTGATGCCCGATCATCCACAATCCCCACAGATAGATGATATATGTGCCGATGTATGGATGAAAATACAAATTTGGCTGGGGTTCCTCCGGCACAATGTAATAGAAAAAGTGATGCAAATCGTTGGTTAGTGCCAGCATGCTCAGAAAATATGCCGGGATTAGGAGCAGATACCACTTTTTGCTGATCTGGTAATCCTCCGGCTTGCCGAGATAGAATGCGCTGTAAAACCCGAACAGTGGTATGAAGACAGCCGCGATATTGATAAAGTATCCGGTAAAGCGCATCCATGGAATATTGACATAGAGGAAAGCATCCTGAACGAAGCGGACCGTTAAATACAGGATACTGACGATATTTTGGGCAGTCAGGTGGTTGCGCATGGTTTTCTGTGTGATTTTCGTCGTAATTGTATGCTGCCAGCTAAAAAGCAGGAACATATAAACCGCCCAGACAAGATATGGACGCAGAAAATCCTCCGGTAAGTATCGCATACTGAGTTGCCGGTATGCGGAGACTACAAACAGTAGCACTGCCGCTGCAAAAAGCCGGACAATGGATTTTTTACGCTCGCTCATTTTATCCCCCCTTAGAAAAATGATTCTAACCAATCTGCGCAGTTAGATAACGATAAGAATATTATAGCATGAAAGGTCAAATCCGCCCTACACAAAAGGGTAGTTTCTTGGAATAGGAGTAACGAATAAAAAATCATGCCCACAATCGCGGGACATAGGAAATATCCTTTCGCTTGTGGGCATGTTATCATTGATTAATGATTAGATTTTGTTTTTTCGTCTTACAAAATAAGTACAGCTTAATCCAGCCGCAGATACGAGCATAACGATTATCCACAAAGCAATGTTCGCTGAATCTCCGGTCTTTGGTGATGTTGTATCCGTGTTCGGATTTGCAGAATCGCCAGGCGTAGATGGCGTTGTGCCGGAAGTCAATTTAGGGATGCTTTCCGTTCTTGTCGCGCCACAGGTCTTACAGGTATACGTTTTGATACCTTCCGCATCTTTGGCGGCTTCCTTTGTGACTTTTCCTTCATCCCAAACGTGAGCTTCTTTCTGGACATGTCCGCAGGAGCAGGTACGCTGGTGATTGCTGCCATCCTTGCAGTCTGTCCATCCGCCATAAGAATGTGTATGAGGCTTGTACCCGAGCATAACAGGAGAGGTGCCTGTCAGGCGGAAGGAGATGCCGTTCGCGCTCTCTGTTACTTCAGGGGTCTCCACTTCGCCGGCCTTGTGTCCGTTCACATCTTCATCAAACATATGGACAACGGTAAAATCATATTCCGTGCCATTGGTTCCCTCCGGATAAGGAAGTGTTACCTCAATGCCTTCTGCCGGGAAGTTCTCGGCAGTGACCGGAATCCAGGTTTCACCGCCATCCTCACTGGTTACAAACTCAATATCGTACAGTACGGTATTATCCGCCGAATACCCTTCGTTGGAAAGGATGGTTTCCGTCAGCTTGCTTTCGATCTTTTCAACGGTATCGTATTCCGTATTGCTCAGATCACCGGTCACTTCGCTGAGACCTTCGGTAATGTTGACTTTGTTCTCTGCTTGTTCAGATACTTTAAAGCTTTCAGTATACAAGGAATCGACATCATCAAATGAGTAAATCTCTATTTCATTTGTTTCTTCATCATAAAAACATGAATATGAACGTCCGTCCGGTGTCCATTTAATTCCTTCCCCGTCATATAAATAAGTTTGTGTGCCACCTTCTGTATATGTGACTTTGAATTCTAATCCCTTTAAAGTTGCGGCAGATCCGTTTTCCTGTATATCTTTGATGACGCTGTCAGGAACCGACAAAAGCTCCATGTTTTTTATGCGCTTTATTTTCACAAGTTCAAAACGAGCATTGTCTGAGGCTGGCTGTACATAAAACGAAATGGGATCGCTGTCTGTTGTATAGTAGGTAGGATGGTTTCCGAGAATTGAGCCTTTAACTTGTCCGGAGGCATTCTCTACCCAAAGTCTGTATCCAATGTAATTGCCTGTCTGGTCTTTTGGCGGCTGATACAGATAATATAAATATTGTCCGGCCTGATCGGATATGTTGTAAACGGTGTCTAATTCAATCTTCGCAGGCTCCACTTCCTGAGGCGTACCAATTGAGAAATTATAAGTGGCAGTGATTACCGGATTGCCATTCGCGTCCTCGCCTACCGTAACATCCATAGAATCGCGTTGGCCATTTACGGTTACATAAACGTTGTTTGTTCCGGACAGTACATAATAATAGTCCCCAGAATAAGAAGCAAAAGATTGGAACGTCATTTTCATCGTGTATCGACTATTATTCTGGAACGTATCCGTATCCGCCATTTTTTCGCCTGTACTGTCGTAAAATTCCTGAGTGACTTTGACAACATCAAGAATAGTACCGTCGTCCCACGTTGGTTCCGCCTTAACAGCCAACCAATCATAAGCCGGAGTATCGACCAGTTTATCAAGCGAAGGGAGCTGAACGATTAAATCGTTCTCGATAACCTCCTTTTCCGCATCTGGCCCTGATGCCGCTAGGGCTACTGTTGGGAGCATCGTGAATATCATGCATAATGCAAGTAAGAGTGCTCCCCATTTTTTTAGTTTCATTAAAAATTCCTCCTTTTCGCACATATAAGATAAAAGCCTATTAAAGCTACTTCATAGTAACACTCTCAAAAGGAAAGCGCCACACACAATCAGGTAGTTTTTTGAAAAAAATAAAAATATGTCCGCATTGTTCTTTTTTCTGATGTAATCATCCACGAATCCGATCCGCTGACATAGCAATAAAAGCAAGAAACCTCTCCAAGAGAAATCCTCGACGCCCGCAGCAGTGACGAGGATTTTTATGTATGACGGGTACGCCGTCAATCTGTGATGAAAATCCACAAGGGGCGCAGTTGCCGGTGAACTTCCATAGCGACCCACAAGGTTCACATCGTGAGGTTTGGGCGAGAATATCTACTTCGTAGCAGAAACTAAGGACTCAATGCCTTCGATGCAGCTCCGTTTAGTAGAAGAATCCAAGATTCACTGCGCTCGTGAGCATTTCAAGGCAATTAGCTCTGAAAACGTAGTTTACGATGTCGTAGACAGCTATGACGCATTACTTAATAAGGTAATGAAGTAGTAATAACAATATGGACTCGCTATTTTATGGCGAGCCCCCTATCTTAAATAGACTATACTTCAGAATGGGATGAATATTGTCATCGAAGATATCGTATTACTCATAATCCCATCTCGTCCGATTGGTTGATATATTGTTTCTCCTCAAGCATTTATATATAGTTCCATCGCATACTCCGAACATCTTAGCAATTTGCTTAACGGACTTCCGCTCTTCAGTATATAGCCGGATGACTTCTTCGGTCTTATACTTCCGCCCTTCGACGTGGCCAGAAACATCAATTCCCATTCTTTTTAGATTGTTGCTGATGGTGTATCTATGGCACCCAAATTCCTGAGCTAGGTCATATGTGGATACTCCGGCAAGATATTTCTGAGCTATTAGTTCGAGTTCTTCGTCCGATAAATGTTTTTGTTGCTGTTTTATCTCAGTTTTGATATTATATGCAGTAGCGAAATCTGCAGACTCAGAACTATCAATAACAGGGGTCGGCAGGGCGTATTTGACTTTTTCTAGGATTATCTTATAATTCTTCGAGTTGATTTCCGATAGTCCCACTTAAAAAAGCGCCGCAGCTGCGGTGCTTTTTTATTTGTTTAGATACAATTCAAATGCGATATCGGCTCTTTCAAACGGAAATTTTTCTTTATCAACGGGAATTTCGGTGAATCCAAATTTGCGGTACAGGTGTACGGCATGTGTACACCTTCTGTTAGATACAATGATAATTTTTTCTAAATCCAGTTCTTTTGCGTAATCAATGCAGGCTTTCAGGCAGGCGCTGCCGGCGCCCGTTCCGGTGTACATTCCTCTTGCTGCAAATTTCATAATCTCCCAGTCGCCGTCTTCCCGCGGCGCGATCATGCAGCATGCCATTGCCTGTCCGGCGTCATCTAATGCGAAGAAAATCTGACCGCCTTTTTCAATACAGGGTTCTATGTTTCCCATCTCCCGTAAATCCTCGTCTTCAAGAGCAAACATATCCTCAATCCATGCTTTGTTCATTTCGATAAAATCTTCTTTGTATTTGGAATCATATGGTACGATTTTCATTCTTATCAATCCCTGCCTTTCTTTTTGCTCAGTAAATTTATAATTGTATCGATTGCATTGATTAAGCATTGTTCATCCTCGTCAGACAGATTCTGAAGGATAGTCTCTATATCTCTGTTAGATGTGTTTATAAAGTCTTCAGCTCTTTTCTTCCCGGCTTCTGTTAAATACAGCGAATAGGAGCGTCCGTCCGTACCGGAAGGTTTCCGGAGAATGTACCCCTTTTTTTCATGGGCTTTGATAATACGGCTTAAATAACTTTTATCAATATTCATAATCTGAGCAATGTGGGCTGCATTACAGCCCTCGTTTTCATATATTTCAAAGAAAACACGTGCTTCTGTTATGGAATACTCTGAACCAAGGTAATGATTTCCAAGCAAATTCATGGAAGGCATATAAAACCGGTTAAAAGCTCTTACTTTTTCTACACTTTCCATATGGCTCATAATCCAATTTTCTCCTTTTCTATTTTAGTGGACTTGTTCAACTAAATATACAATATATCAAATGGTGGAATTTGTCAACTAAAAAAGGAAAATAAAAAAATACGGAAATTCGCAAATTAAAGCTTGACAATATACGAATTTCCGTGTAGTGTATAGTTAAGAGTTGCGGAAAACAGTAAAGAAACATTTGTTCTGTGCATACGATAACATGCTATGGAAGGGTTGTCAAGTGTGGCTTTGTCTTCAACGGCCGTGAGGATAACAAAACTGTAATATCTACGTAATTCCACAACAAAAACTTCCGGAAGAATTGTGAAAATATTAACGAGGGACGTAGTACTTTTACACTTTACTACGTCCCCAATTAAAAAAGAAAGGATGAATAAGATAATGAATGAAATAAAGAAAGCAGCAGAATCAAAGATTCTTGCGGAACAGAAAGAGAAAAGAGACAGGAATACGAAATATTTCCTGACAGAAAATCATGGTGGAATTGCCGCAGTCTATCCGTACCCGGTTCACTATGAGGAAAATGGAGAGTGGAAAGAGATAGATAACTCGCTCAGGGAAGAAAATACGGGAGAAGAAGGTTATGAAAATAAAGCGGCTTGTGTGAAAGTAAAGTTTGCAAAGCATGGGGATTCCCCTAAAATGGTTACTTTGAAGAAAGGAAGCCATAAGCTTTCCTGGGGATTGGAGAATGTGCAGGCAGATGAAAAAGAAAAGAAAAAGAAAACAGTCTTCCGCATTTATGAAAGACAGAATGAATCCGCAGACATCGCCGGAGAGATACCGGAAGCAGAAGAAAGGATTAATGCTTCTGCATGGAACCGGAAGCAGATGCATCTGGCAGGGACGGTAAGCGGTGGTATCTATGAAAATATCCGTGAAGGTGTGGATCTGGAATACCTGATTCAGGGAGAGACGGTGAAAGAAAATGTAATCCTGAAAGAGGCGTCGGCGGCAGAAGAACCGTTACGGTTCTGCTTAAACCATAAAGGACTTACGCTATCCAAAGAGGAAAACGGAGAATTAATCTTCCGTGCTGCAAAAAAGGGTGAAGATGAGGAAATCTTCCGTCTGAAGGCACCGTGTATGTATGATGCGGCGGGAAGTTACAGCGCAGCCGTATCTTATGAGATGGAAACGGTGAAGGAAGGAGAAACCATCCTTACTATCCGGGTAGATCAGGAATGGCTGAAGGCAAAGGAGCGCCAATATCCGGTTGTGATTGATCCGAATGTGGAGACAATACGGCAGACGGCAAATATCAGGGACACTTTTGTAAGAGAAAAGTATCCCAACAGCAGTGTTACCGGCGGCTATGGTTCCTTTGTAGTGGGGAATAACGCTGAGTATGGCAGATGCCGTTCCTTTATTGTGCTAAATACACTTCCGCAGATTCCGGCAGGAGCGATTATTTACGATGCAAAACTGTGTATGTACCAGTATCAGTTTTTCCCGGGAACAGTAAATAGTTTTTATGTAAATGCGCATGAAGTAACCGGCAGCTGGAGTGATAATTCTGCTACGTGGAATAATCAGCCGTCTTATGACAGCAGAGTGCTGGATAGGGCAGAGGTGAAAAGCGTGGTAAGTGGGGGCGTGACCTATGCTGCGCCGAAAACCTTTAATATCACAAAGCAGGTACGCAAGTGGTATAAGGGAAATAATTTAGGAATCTGTCTTAAAATGCATGATGAGAGTGTTAGTGCAGCTGCAGGATTTGTTGCGAGCGACCATCCGGTAAGCGGCGGTATTACAACAGACATGTATCCATTCTGTATGTTTTATTACCGTGATGCAAAAGGGCTGGAGGATTATTATAGCTATCATGAGCAGAGGGTAGGAAGAGCCGGAACCTGTTATGTCAATGATTTTAATGGAAATCTGGTAGTGGTACATCCGGATACAGTCACAAGCGGGAATCGGTTCCCGGTCAGTCTGTCCCATGTGTATAATGCAGCGGACAGAGAGAAAAAGGAAGCGAATGGCAGATATAGCCGATATGGATGCGGTTGGAGACTGAGTGCCCAGAAAGAATTACGTGCGTCCGGGATTGCAGATTATCCTTACGTATATACGGATGAAGATGGAACAAACCATTATTTCTACAGAGACAGGGAAGATAGCAGCAGGTTAAAAGATGAAGACGGATTGGGCCTTATCATTACACAGGAATCTTCTTCGGATGAGACTGCTTACAGGAAAGTGGAGACAAAAGGAAAGGTACAGATGATATTCCGAAAAGACGGTTACCTCAGCAAAGAAATTGACCCAAATGGTAATACAATTGAATATCTCTATGAAAGCGATAAGTATGGCAGTTATCTGTCCAGAATTAAGGATCCGTCCGGGGCATATCTGAAGCTTTTTTATAATACAGACGGAAAGCTCTATATGCTCAAAGATGAAATTAACCGGATAACAAACTTTTTTTATGAAGGAGATGATTTAAAGTCCATTACTTATCCGGATGGAAAGGAAAGCCGCTATGGATATGGAGTGAGTGATTATACACATCTTCTCATGTATGTAAAGGCACCGGAACTTTATGAGATGTATTATGGTTATGTGGATGATGGAGGTACAAAGCGTGTAAAGCAAATGACCGAACATGTGGGGAGCCAGATGGGGAAAGAAGTGAATGTTACCTATTGTGACGGCAATGTGACTATCTTTGAAGAGCCGGGACTGGATGGAAATATTAATAAGAAAGAAGATAACCGGTACTATACCTATCAGTTTGATACCAGCGGACGTCCGGTGTGTGTCTATGACCAGGATGGAAAAGGAACAAGTTATGGTTATTATACTGAAGGAAAGAAAAATAACCGATTAAGCAGAGCGGGATCCACGGCGAGAACCATTCAGAACCATCTGCTGAATACTCGTTTCGAAGATGGCTGGAATCATTGGGAAAAATATCCGGCAAACAGCAGCCGGGTTCAGATTGTTTTAGGAACGGGCTATATTGGAAAGAAATCGGCAAGAGTGATAAGAAACAGCGTTGCTTATGATGAAACAGGTGTACAGCAGATTGTGGAGGTAAGTCCCGGTAAGTATACGGTCTCTGCTTATTATAAAGTAACGTCCATTTCTCAGGGTGAAGTATATATTACGGTTAATGGACTCAAAGACAGTGGAGCGGAAACATTTCTGGGAGTCTCGGCAGTCATAAAAGAACCTACGGACAGCAGCATTGATGATGGATGGCAGAGAAGAAGTGTGAGCTTTACGGTGCCTTCTGAATGTAAGAGAATCCGTATCCGCAGTATTTTGTCTCATGGAACAGGAACCTGTTATATGACCTGTTTCCAACTGGAAGAAGGAGAAATAGCGAATAAGTTCAATCTCATGGAAAATGGAAGCTTTGAGCGGCTGGAAAGTGGGTCTGCCACCATACCTGCCAGTTTCACAGGTATTCTTACCAATTCTGCATTGTATGCAGACGGTGTGAACAGCTCGGAGCGAAAATATGGAAGCAGCGCCCTGCGTATTTATGGCGAACCGGGGAAACGGAAAGGTTTCTGGAAACGAATTCCGATAGAAGGCTCGGCAAAGGATGTATTTTCCATTAGCGGATGGGCAAAAGGAAAAGGAATTCCGGGCAAAGAATTTGGCATGGTGATAGGGATTGAGTATGAAGACAAAGATGCGAATGGGCAGTATAAAACGAAGTATGAGAGCATTCCGTTCAATCCTCATGTAGAAGACTGGCAGTTTGTGAACCAGACCATCAGTGCAGATGCCGGGGATGGAAATACATCCAGGAAATATCGTGCCATCTTGTTCCATATCTTCTATGGAAATCAGGCAAATGACGCTTATTTTGATGGGATTCAGATTATCCGGGATGATGGAAAGAGCTATGTATACGATGAAGAGGGCAATTTGATTTCTGCAAGGACAGCGGCAGCAAATGCCAGCTTCTCCTACGATAAAAACAAAAATCTTACCAGAATGTCAGACATTACAGGAACCGCTTTTGAGTACGGATATGATGAGAAACAGAACCTGAAGCGGGCGGCAAGCTCCGAGCAGGTGATATATCAGTTCCAATATGACACTTATGGTAATCCGGTTCAGACTACCGCTTATGGAGAGAGACGCAGGCGAGCTTTGGTTGTGGGCAGGTGTTATTATATTCGGGAAAAAGTGTCGGGAAAATATCTGGAGGTGCCGGGAAGCAGCACATCAGCGGGAACTGCGGTACAATTAAATGCTTTCCAGGGAAGTACAAACCAGAAGTGGAAAGCAGAAGATGCAGGCGCCGGGTATTTGCGGTTTCTTCCGCTGCATGATCCGACGAAAGCGCTGAATGTGCAAAATGGCAGCAATAGTGATAATACAAAGGTAGATATTGCAGTTTATGATAGCGAAAAAGATGCGCAGAAATTCAAATTGATTTCTCAGTGGAAGGGAGATTATCAGATTGCGGCGAAATGCAGTAAGGATAAAAGAGTTCTGACGAATGCGGCGAACAGTACCGCAGATGGCGCGCTTGTTACAATCTGGGGAGCGAATGACAGTTATGACCGCCAGAAATGGTGTTTGGAACCGGCAGATCTGGCGACGGTTTCAGACGAACCGGAGGATGGAAGCATCTTTGCAATCCGTGCAAGGCACAGTGGACAGTATCTGGACGTGCCGGGAGGATATTCCACTTCAGGAACGGTACTCCAGCAGTATTATTATAACGGTACGGATGGACAGAGCTTCCGGCTGCAGAAAGCAGATAGCAATGGTAATTATTATCTCAGACCAATATGCGCCCCGGCCATGGCTCTTACAAGAATTGCAAACGACGCGCAGATTAACCGCGCGGCAATCATCCTGCGGCCCTTCTCAAGTGGGAATACAGCTCAGAAATTCCAGTTTAAAAAGGTGGGGACAGATTATGCCATCTGGAATGAAGCTTCCAATGAAGGACTGGGAATTATGGGAAATTCCTGGGGAAGCGGAGCAAGGATTGTGACTGACGGAAGCCAGGCGATTTCCAATTATTCGCCAAACAAGAGATTTGTGCTGGAAAACCGTGGAAAGCAGATCAGAGCTTCCATGGCACATACAAGCAACGGAAAGCAGGTGGCTTCTGTAACAGATAACAGAGGATATACTACTACGAATACCTATGATTCCAGTCAGCGCTTGTTGACGAAAACAACGGATGCAAAGGGGAATGTAACGAATTATGCTTATGATTCCGATACAGACCAGTTGAGGCAGGCAAGCGCCGCCGTAGATGGAAAAACGACCAGCAATACGTATACGTATGATAAAGGGGATCGTTTAAGCAGTATTGGCCATAATGGATTTTCCTATAATTTTGAATATGATGTCTTTGGCAATCCGACGAAGGTGAAGGTAGGAAATACGGCGCTGGAAAGCTATACCTATCTGCCTTATAACGGTCCTCGGAAAACGCTGACCTATGCAAATGGTAAAGTTATTACAAATGAATACGATAAGGACTTCCGCCTGATTGCCCAAAAACATAAAGAGTCAGATGGGGATGAGAGAACAGTATATGAAAATGCTTATGACGGATATGATAATCTGGTAATTCACAAAGATTTATGCCGTGAGAATACCTGCCAGTATGATTACGACCTGATTGGGCGGATGACGGCAATGGAGAAGAGAAAGAGTACAAATAATGAGGTTCTGCAGAAACTACAGGTCAGCTATGATGACAAAAACCGGGTAGAATCGGTAGTCAGCAAGGTTGGCGGAATTACGAAAAAGACCGGTTATATGTACGGAAATGCTTCCGGAGGAGAGCTGCCGGGACTGGTGTACGGGATACGCGTGGACGGTTTTAGAAAGTGCGTCCTGTCTTACGACCAGATGGCCAGATTGAAAGAAAAAGCAATCTCTGTCGGTACGGGCAAGTATTACAGAAGTACCTATACTTATGTACAGGGAAAGGAGAATTGGCAGACTACAATCCTGCCGGAGGGAATTACTAACGGAAGCAATAAGTTAAAGTATACATACGATGCGTTGGGTAACATTGCGAAGATTTATGAGAATAATATTTTAAAAGTATCTTATACCTATGACGGACTGAACAGATTAGCCCGGGAAAATAATCAATGGCTGAATAAGTCCATCTGCTATAGCTATGATGCGGGTGGAAATATCCTTGCAAAGAAGGAGTATGCTTATACAACCGGAACCCTGGGGACAGTGCAAAAGACAATTTCCTATGGTTATGGAAATACCGGGTGGAAGGATCAGATTACCAGCTATAATGGGCAGACAATTACTTATGATGCAATGGGAAATCCTCTGACCTATAGAGATGGAATGAAGATGTTATGGTACGATAGGAAATATCTGACGCATCTGACGAAAGATAAGACCTATTACTTTGCTTATGATTCCGAAGGAAAACGTATTGAAAAGCATATTGTAAATGGACATAATGCGGAAAATATTATTAAGTATTATTGGAATGGGGAAGACATTCTTGCGATTCAGGATGAAAACGATTTGATGCATTTTGTCTATGATCAGGACGGACATCTCTTTTCCATAGAGCTGAATGGAACGACTTACTATTATATCCACAATCTTCAGAATGATATTATCGG
The DNA here is from genome assembly GCA_902362865.1 of Clostridiaceae bacterium. GTDB lineage: Bacteria > Bacillota > Clostridia > Lachnospirales > Lachnospiraceae > Claveliimonas > Claveliimonas acetigenes. The sequence continues at coordinate 34,731 of CABIYE010000018.1, read as the reverse complement.
TCTCATTGACAGCAATGGAACCCAGGTGGTAAGCTATCGGTATGATACGTGGGGAAATCCAATTTCCATGACGGATACATCCGGCACAGATATCGGTACCAAGAATCCGTTCCGTTATAGAGAATATCTCTATGATGAAGAGACAGGGCTGTATCACCTAGACAGCAGATTCTATGATCCGGTGATCGGAAGGTTCGTCAGCCCGGATGATGTAGATGTGCTGAAAGCAGGGCAGGGCAATCTAAATCAGTATAATTTGTATGCATATTGCCTGAATAATCCGGTGAACTATGAAGATTCCCAGGGAATGTTTGCAGTAATGGCAGCCGGTATCATCTGCAGTGCCGTGATTAATGCAGGACTTAGTGCATTAGAAGCGTATTCGAATGGAGAAAATGTGGGGAAAGCCTTTGTTATAGGGGGCATCTCCGGCGCCGCTTCTGGAATACTGGGATTATCTAAGTATAAGATGATACGCCTAGTGGGAAGTGCAGTGGTAGGAGGAGTTACAGAGGCTGTAAGCCAAAAGGACATCAATATAAGGAAAATATTGATTGGCGCTGGTTTTGGATTCCTGGGCTCTGTATGTGCGATTCCGGATAAATATATGGAAGTTTTTTCAGAGGGAGAGAAGCTACTGAAAACACTGACTTTTGATAATATCGTGACCCTCGGTACGGGCACAGTATCCATGGGAACGAAAATGCTTGTGACGGCGCCTGAGGAAAAAACGACGTCCTGGTCGACGCAGTCAAGGGATCGAAGATATTATTCTGTCCAAACTTCCTGGTCTTCACAGTCGAAGGATCCGCGGTATTATCCTGAAGTTTCATGGTCGGTAAAAAGCCATGACCCTAGATATTATTAAATAAAAAGAGAGAAGAGTGTTCACGACACGGCTTAAGAATGTTTTTATAACTGAGCCTGTGTTGTGAACACAGCTATTGAAAGAAGGAATCTGATTACGGAAGGAGTATGGTGTGAGAATGAAAATAGGAGCGAGAAAGGGTCTTTTACTGCTGGCTTTTAGTGGTTTCGTTATTGGTAGTGCGGTGGTGATAAATTGTATAGATCTTATTTGTTATGCCATTCGGAATATAGAACTCTATGAGAAGGGAGAAGTTTATATGGGACTCCCTTCATGTTTTATTATGATAATAGGATGTCTGTGGGGAGTATGTATGACCTTTTGTACAATATGTAGGGAGAGCAGTACAATAACTTTGGATGAGACAGGTGTTACCAATAAGACTCGTTTCTATGAGGAATCGTTGCGCTGGGAAGAGGTATGGGGTTATGGTGTTGTAAAGAGAAGTTTTAAATTTATTTATATCTCAGGGAAAAGAATGTCGAAAAAGAAAGCATTTGTAATGATGGACAACAATGAGCGACGAGTGTGGTATCCGAATGTTGTCCGTGAGAAGAGGAATCAGAAAAAGAAAGATTTTTTCCTGGCATTTCCATACAAGAAGGAGCGGTGGAGCTACGTGTGCCGGATGATGGATAAGCAGGAAGAATGGAGAAGAGAATATCTGGAAGAACTGCAGGAGGGGCAGGGAGAGTTCAGGGAATAGGAAATCTGATTATGGAAGGAGTATGGTGTGAGAATGAAAATAGGAGCGAGAAAAGGTCTTTTATTGCTTTAGCTATTACTGGTGGAGGAGCCATATATGGCACATATCTTATTTGTTATGCCATTCGGAATATAGAACTCTATGAGAGGGGAGAAGTTTATATGGGAATTCCTTCATGCTTTATTTTGATAATAGGATGTTTATGGGGAGGATGTAGGCTCTTTTGTATGATATGTATGGAGAGCAGTACAATAACACTAGATGAGACAGGTGTTACTAATAAAACTCGTTTCTATGAGGAATCGTTGCGCTGGGAAGACGTATGGGGTTATGGCGTTGTAAAGAGAAGTTTTAAATTTATTTATATCTCAGGGAAAAGAATGCCGAAAAAGAAAGCATTTGTAATGATGGACAACAATGAGCGACGAGTGTGGTATCCGAATGTTATCCGTGAGAAGAGGAATCAGAAAAAGAAAGATTTTTTCCTGGCATTTCCATACAAGAAGGAGCGGTGGAGCTACGTGTGCCGGATGGTGGATAAGCAGGAAGAATGGAGAAGGGAATATCTGGAAGAACTGCAGGAGGGGCAGGGGGAGTTTGGGGAATAGGGAATCTGCTTACGGAAGGAGTATTGTGTGAGAATGAAAATAGGAGCGAGAAAAGGGCTTTTATTATTAGATTTTTATGGTTTGTTTTTTTGTGTTGGAGGGACAATATTTTTGATGTATTTGCTTCCCCGTCTCTTTCAGAATGCAACATTGTATGGTGTAGGGATGGCTTGTCTGGTGATTCCCTCGCATTTTTTAATGATAATATTGGGACTGAAGGGAGTAGGTACGGCTTTTTGTACGATATGGGAGGAGAGTAGTACAATAACTTTGGATGAGACGGGTGTTACCAATAAGACTCGTTTCTATGAGGAATCGCTGCGGTGGGAAGATGTCAGAGAGCATGGTGTTATAAAGAAGTCTTTTAAGTTTATTTATATTTCAGGGAAAAGAATATCGAAGGATAAAGCCTGGATTATGATGGAGCGTCATGAACGACGAGTGTGGTATCCGAATGTTGTCCGTGAGAAGAGGAATCAGAAAAAGAAAGATTTTTTCCTGGCATTTCCATACAAGAAGGAGCGGTGGAGTTACGTGTGCCGGATGATGGATAAGCAGGAAGAATGGAGAAGGAAATATCTGGAAGAACTGCAGGAGGGGCAGGAGGAGTTCCGGGAATAGGAAATCTGCTTACGGAGGGAGTATTGTGTGAAAATGAAAATAGGAGCGAGAAAAGGGACTTTGTTAGTATGGTTTTTGAATTTGTCTATTTACAGTGTAGGAGTCATATATGGAGTATATCTTATGTATTATGCCATTCAGAATATAGAACTTTATGAGAGGGGAGAAGTTTATATGGGAATTCCCTCATGTTTTATTATGATAATCGTAAGTCTGTGGATAGTATGTAGGGCTGTTTGTAATATATGTATGGAGAGCAGTACAATAACTTTGGATGAGACAGGTGTTACCAATAAGGCTTTTTTCTATGAGGAATCATTGTGTTGGGAAGAGGTATGGGGTTATGGCGTTGTAAAGAGAAGCTTTAAATTTATTTATATCTCGGGGAAAAAAATGCCGAAAAAGAAAGCATTTGTAATGATGGACAACAATGAGCGACGAGTGTGGTATCCGAATGTTGTTCGTGAGAAAAGGAATCAGAAAAAGAAAGATTTTTTCCTGGCATTTCCATACAAGAAAGAGCGGTGGAGCTACGTGTGCCGGATGATGGATAAGCAGGAAGAATGGAGAAGAGAATATCTGGAAGAATTGCAGGAGGGGCAGGAGGAGTTCAAGGGGTAGGAGCCATAGAACAAAGGGGACAAGTCCGTCTCGAACTTCCTATATCATATAACAAAAACAATCCGAACACAGCAATGTGTTCGGATTGTCTGTCAGATGGAGTATAGGGGATTCGAACCCCTGGCCTCAACAATGCGAATGTTGCGCGCTCCCAACTGCGCTAATACCCCATACCACTATTGTAGCACAATAGAAGAGAAAATGGAAGTGGTTATTTGGAACGTCTGAAAAAGTTATTTTTTTTCTCATGCTCCCGCTGTTCTTTGCCGATGGCAAGCAGTTCATCATATGCCTGGCGCATCTCTCGTTCTCTCTTTTCCCGTACTTCCCTTGGAGGGATATTCGCGTATTTGGGATAGTGCTCTTCTTCATCGTGAGGATTCACGATGGTTCTGGGCAGCCGGAATTTGACACGGCAGTTGTCGCATAGCCCGTACCGGGAATCTTTCTTGCTGATTCTTAATGGATTATCACATAATGGACATTTCATATTGTCACCTCAAAAATAGTATTCCGTGCTGCTTTTTGTGATTTGCACGGCTCATTGACTTCTTGTACAGTTTACCACATTTTAAGCAGAATGTACACCCATCCGGGCATACCGTAATTCAGATGCTCCGCATGGGCGTGCTTCGCACGATAATGTACACCCATCCGGGCATACCGTGATTCAGATGCTCCGCATGGGCGTGCTTCGCACGATAATGTATACCCATCCGGGCATACCGTAATTCAGATGCTCCGCATGGGCGTGCTTCGCACGATAATGTATACCCATCCGGGCATACCGTGATTCAGATGCTCCGCATGGGCGTGCTTCGCACGATAATGTATACCCATCCGGGCATACCGTAATTCAGATGCTCCGCATGGGCGTGCTTCGCACGATAATGTATACCCATTCGGGCATACCGTGATTCAGATGCTCCGCATGGGCGTGCTTCGCACGATAATGTATAAATATTTATAGATTTTCACAAAAGTTACAAAATTTTGTGTTATGATATACGCGAGGTGATGATATGGATAAATTGCAGATACTGGTTGTTGATGATGAGAGCAGGATGCGCAAGCTGGTTCGGGATTTCCTGGAGCGGGAAGGGTTTATGGTTCTGGAGGCAGAGGATGGGCTGGATGCGATGGATAAGTTTTATGAAAATAAAGATATTGCACTTGTTATCCTGGATGTTATGATGCCGAAGATGGATGGATGGATGGTGTGCAGAGAGATCCGTCAGTCATCTAAGGTTCCGATTATTATGCTGACGGCCCGGTCAGAAGAGAGGGACGAATTGCAGGGATTTGAGCTTGGGGTTGATGAGTATATTTCCAAGCCCTTCAGTCCGAAGATTCTGGTGGCAAGGGTGTCGGCGATTTTGCGGAGGGTTCATGGAACTGGTACAGAAGAATCTATGAGCGCCGGCGGAATTGAGATAAATAAAGCGGCACATATTGTAAAGATTGATGGGCAGACAGTGGAGTTAAGCTATAAGGAATTTGAGCTTCTTGCCTATTTCGTAGAGAATCAGGGGATTGCCCTGTCCAGAGAAAAGATTTTAAATAATGTATGGAATTATGATTATTTTGGAGATGCGAGAACGATTGATACCCATGTGAAGAAGTTAAGGAATAAAATGGGGGACAAAGGTGACTATATCAAGACTGTATGGGGTATGGGATATAAATTCGAGGTGACAGAATGAGACATTCAATAAGACGTCAGATGCTGTGTCTGTTTATTGGTCTTTTAATCTGTATGCTGGTTGGACTTCTTGCGGTAAATATCTGGTTTTTGGAGCCATATTATATTAAGAATAAAGAAGAGCAATTTGTTGCCATGTATACTGCGATAAAAGAAGCTATGCAGGAGGGAAAACTGCAGGACGAGGATACATTTGATGAATTGTATCAGCAGGCGGAAAAAAGTAATATGTTTTTTCTGATTGTGAATCCCATTGAGAAGAAGGGATATTCTAATGCCCCGGATACCATGGAATTAAGGCAGCAGCTTGATGAATTTTTGTTGAATCAATCCTCTGAAAATGATAAGATATTGCAATCCACAGATGATTATGAAATCAGCCAGACGAACCGGCGTGGAGGGCAGACGGATGATCTTAGAATGAGGGGAGATTTGGATGATGGATATTATTTTGTAATACGAAGCCCTCTGGCAAGTATTCAGGAGAGCGTATCGGTTTCCAATCAGTTTTTGATGTATGTGGGCATTACGGTCATTCTGGTAGGAAGTATTTTAGTATGGTTTTTTTCTAAATGGCTTACGGATCCGATTCTGGAGCTGGCGGCTCTGTCTGTGAAGATGGCAGATTTGGATTTTGATGCGAAGTATAAGAGCGGCGGAGAAAATGAAATTGGAATTCTGGGAGAGAATTTCAATTCTATGTCTGAAAAACTTGAGAAGGCTATTTCTGACTTGAAAAATGCGAATTATCATCTTCAGAAAGATATTGAGAAGAAGGAAAAGGCAGAGAAGATGCGCAGCGAATTCCTGGGAAATGTATCTCATGAGCTGAAGACTCCCATTGCCCTGATTCAGGGGTATGCGGAAGGTCTGAAAGAAGGAATAAATGATGATGCTGAGAGCCGGGAGTTCTACTGTGATGTTATTATGGATGAGGCGGCAAAGATGAACCGGATGGTTCAGAATCTACTGACTTTAAATCAACTGGAATTCGGGGATGAGGACGTACAGTTTACAAGATTTAATCTGACAGAGCTGATTAAGGGAGTTATTGCGAGCATGGAGATTCTGGCACAGCAGAAGGAAGCGCGTGTTATTTTTCGCCAGAAGGAACCTGTTTTTGTTTGGGCAGATGAGCTGAAGGTAGAGCAGGTGGTGAGAAATTATGTGAGTAATGCATTTAACCACGTGTCCGGAGATAGGGTGATAGAAATAAAGATCCGGACAGGTGAAGAAAAGGCAAAAGTCACTGTTTTTAATACAGGAACCCCCATACCGGAGGAAGACGTTTCCCATATCTGGGAGAAGTTTTATAAAGTGGACAAGGCGCATACCCGGGAGTATGGAGGAAATGGAATCGGCCTGTCAATTGTGAAGGCGATTATGGAATCATTCCATCAGGAGTATGGAGTGAAAAATTACGATAATGGAGTAGAATTCTGGTTTGAACTGGATGTGAGGTAAGGAGACATTATGATAGCGATTATTGATTATGATGCGGGAAATATTAAGAGTGTGGAGAAAGCGATGCTTCTTTTGGGACAGCAGGTGGAAATCACCAGAGACAGGGAACGGATTTTGTGCGCGGATAAGGTAATCCTTCCGGGAGTCGGAGCCTTTGGCGATGCGATGGATAAGATTCGTCAGTATGGGCTTTACGACGTAATTCATGAGGTGGTAGAAAAGAAAACGCCCTTTCTTGGAATCTGCCTTGGACTTCAACTGTTGTTCGAGCGCAGCGATGAGACGCCGGGAGTGGAGGGACTAGGAATCCTTAAAGGAGAGATTCTTCGGATTCCGGATAAAGAAGGGCTTAAAATCCCGCATATGGGTTGGAATTCCCTGGAGTTCCCAAGGAAAGGCAGATTATTTCAGGGATTGCCGGAGAATCCTTATGTTTATTTTGTGCACTCTTATTATCTGAAAGCGGCAGAGGAAGAAATTGTGACGGCGGTGACGCAGTACAGTACTCTGATTCATGCTTCGGTAGAAAAGGATAATGTCTTTGCCTGCCAGTTCCACCCGGAAAAGAGCAGCGATACAGGAATTCAGATACTGAAGAATTTTGTAGAAATTTAGCCGGAGGAGGTAAATTATGCATACGAAGAGAATTATTCCATGTCTGGATGTACATAATGGCAGAGTTGTGAAGGGAGTTAATTTTGTAGATTTAAAAGATGCGGGGGATCCGGTGGAGATTGGGAAGGCTTATGATAAAGCCGGAGCGGATGAGCTGGTATTTTTGGATATTACCGCATCGTCTGATGCCAGGCAGACTGTGGTGGATATGGTGCGCAAGGTTGCAGAGACAGTTTTTATTCCATTTACAGTAGGAGGAGGAATACGTACGGTAGATGATTTCAGAGCCCTTCTCAGAGAAGGGGCGGACAAGATTTCCATTAATTCTTCTGCAATTAATACGCCGGAGCTGATTGCAGAGGCGGCGGAGAAGTTCGGAAGCCAGTGCGTGGTTGTGGCGATAGATGCCAAGCGCAGGGAAGATGGAAGCGGCTGGAATATTTATAAGAACGGCGGGCGGATTGATGTGGGGATTGATGCCATAGAGTGGGCGAGGAAGGTAGAAAAGCTGGGAGCGGGAGAAATCCTTCTCACCAGCATGGATTGTGACGGAACGAAAGCGGGATATGATCTGGAGCTTACGCGTGCCATTGCAGAGAATGTTTCGATTCCGGTCATTGCCTCGGGAGGGGCGGGAACGCTGGAGCATTTTAAAGAGGCCCTGACGGACGGAAAGGCAGATGCAGCCCTTGCAGCGTCTTTATTCCATTATAAGGAATTGGAGATAAAGGAAGTGAAAGAGTATCTGCGAAAAGAAGGCGTCTCTGTACGTCTTTAAAACGGATAAATATGAGGAAGGAGAGAGAAGGCATGGCGGCAATTCATAATGACTGGCTGGATGCACTGAAAGGCGAGTTTAAGAAGCCTTATTATAGAAAATTATTTGAAACAGTGAATGAGGAATACCGTACCCATCTGGTTTTTCCACCGGCAGAAGATATTTTCAATGCTTTTCATCTGACGCCGTTAAAGGATGTAAAGGTGGTGATTCTGGGGCAGGATCCATATCATAACGTGGGGCAGGCGCACGGTCTTTGCTTTTCGGTGAAAAAGGGGGTAGAGATTCCGCCTTCGCTTGTCAATATCTATAAAGAACTGCAGGATGACCTGGGATGTACGATCCCGAATCATGGGTGTCTTACGAAATGGGCTGAGCAGGGAGTTCTTATGCTGAACACTGTTCTTACGGTGCGGGCGCATCAGGCAAATTCTCACAGAGGAATCGGATGGGAGGAATTTACGGATGCAGCGATTATGGCATTGAACAGCCAGGACAGACCGATTGTATTCATTCTTTGGGGAGCGCCTGCACAGCGGAAAAAAGCGATGCTTCATAATCCGAAGCATTTAATTCTGGAGGCGCCGCACCCAAGTCCCCTATCAGCATACCGGGGATTTTTCGGGAGCAAACCCTTTAGTCAGACAAATGAATTTTTAAAAGCCAATGGGTTGGAACCTATAGATTGGCAGATTGATTAATTTTTTGTTGTTTTTGAGAAAATGCAGGCGTATAATGAACGTATCTAAAAGGAGGAGGGAAAGCTTATGGAATTAAAACAAACAAGGACAATTATGGATGTACGCAGAGGTTTTTTGATGACGGTTTTGGGTGTGAGCGTGGCGGGAATACTGCTTGCAGGAATCGTTTCCAATTATTTTGTTCACAGTATTCCGATTTTTACGGTATGTGTATTTGCAATATTTATCATGATGCTGTCTGTTTTTTATGATATTTTTATTAATTCTACATATCGTGTATTTCTTGTAGGGGATGATGTTTACATTTATTATCCGACTTACAGCAGCAGAGCCGGTAATGAATTTATTTTTTATAAAGTCCTGGATGTAACTTATTCTACTGTTAAGGGAAGTTCCATTGTATTTGACGGGACGGTAGCGGTAAAATCTGACGGGGTAGAACGCGAAGGCATGAAACATGTACAGAATCCGAAGGAAATGTTTGAAAAGGTATTCAGTGAAGAGAATGTGTATACCATTCAGAAGAAATTTCGCATTTCCCGTATTTTTGAGGGTGAAAATGAACTGATGGAATGCTTGGCTAAGAAGAAAAGAGCAAATAACAAAGCAAATTAAGAGATAGAGAAGGAATAGAAACTCCGGCTGCAGCCTTTATGGGGGAAGGTTGTAACCGGAGTTTTTTTAGTAACAGAGAAGAATCGTAGATGCGTTTTGCGAATGGCGCGGGCCGAACTGTTATTTTTTTGTTCACTTTATTCACAAAAAGTATTGACATTTCCCATAGATTGTGATTATATTGAATTATGAACATATGAACAATTGTTCATATGATAGGTAAATAATTACATAGTTTATGAGGAGGATAGATATGGCTGAGAAAGAGAGAACAACAACCTGTGAGTGTGGGCACGACCATGAACATGAGCATCACCATGAACATGAGCATCACCATGAACACGAGCACCATCATGAACACGAGCACCATCATGAACATGAGCATCACCATGAACACGAACATCATCACGACCATGATTGTTGCTGCGGGCATGAGCACGGACATCACCATGAGGAAGTGGTGCATACCGGAAGGGAATTTGATGGCGTGAGCCGGGGGACACAGCAGAAGATTTACATTTTGGAGAATCTGGGGTGTGCCAATTGTGCGGCGAAGATGGAGAAGAAGATTCAGGAGCTTCCGGGAGTAGAGATGGCGACAATCACGTATGCCACGAAGCAGCTCAGGGTGGCGGCGAATCATCAGGAAGAGCTGCTTCCCAAGTTTCAGGAAATCTGCAGTTCGATTGAGAGTGAAGTGCGGGTGATTCCAAGAGAAGACAGTGTGAAGAAGTCTGATAAGACGAAGACAGGATTTTTTGGAGAAAATAAAAAGGAAGCGCTGCAGATTGGTGAAGGAGCTGTTCTGTTTCTTACGGGAGTGGTTCTGGAACATCTGGCGGTACATCCGGCTGTTCCGGCAGTGATTTTTTTGATTGCCTACATTCTCCTTGGAAGAGAAATTCTGTGGACGGCGGCGAAGAATCTGGTAAAAGGAAGAGTTTTTGATGAGAATTTTTTGATGAGCGTGGCGACGCTGGCGGCATTTGCAATCGGAGATTTTGCTGAAGCAGTAGGCGTTATGCTGTTTTACCGTGTCGGAGAATTTTTCGAAGATGTAGCAGTAGCAAGAAGCCGCTCCCAGATTATGGATGCGGTGGATATGCGCCCGGAGGTTGTGAATCTTGTTGTGGGGGATGATGTGAAAGTAGTTCCGGCAGAAGAGATAAAGACGGGCGATGTTGTGCTGGTTCGTCCGGGGGATAGGATTCCGCTGGATGGAAGAGTGCTGGAAGGAGAAAGCAGGGTGGACACATCACCTGTGACGGGCGAACCTGTGCCTGTGTCTGTAAAGGCAGGTTCCGAACTGATTTCCGGCTGTGTGAATGAGCAAGGACTTTTAAAAATGCAGGTAGAAAAGCCGCTTTCTGAATCGATGGTAACAAGGATTTTGAATTCGGTGGAAAATGCTGCGGCAAGCAAGCCGAAGATGGATCGTTTTATTACCAGATTTGCGGCAGTCTACACGCCGGTCGTAGTGTTTGCCGCTGTTGCAACGGCTATTATTCCGTCTTTGGTAACCGGAGACTGGAAACAATGGATATACACGGCGATTACGTTTTTGGTTATCAGTTGTCCATGTGCGTTAGTACTTAGTGTCCCGCTTGCATTCTTTTCAGGAATCGGGGCGGGTTCTAAGAAAGGTATTTTATTCAAAGGCGGCGTTTCCATTGAAGCTTTGAAAAATGTCCGGGCAGTTGTGATGGATAAGACGGGAACCATTACGAAAGGTGAATTTAAGGTACAGAGCGTGATTCCATTTGGAAATACTTCTATGGACAAAATTCTTTTGCTGGCGGCTGAGTGCGAGATGAATTCGACGCATCCGATTGGCAGCAGTATTGTCCGTGCCGCGAAGGAGAGAGAGCTGTCTCTTGTGAGACCGGAGGAAGTTACGGAGATTTCAGGAAAAGGAATCCGGGCAAAGGTGCCGGAGGGAGAAGTCTTGTGCGGAAACAGGAGTTTGATGGAAGCATATAAGGTAGAAACTTATGATTATCACAATCAGAAATATGGAACGGAAGTGCTTGTTGCGTGGAATGGAAAGCTTATTGGCTGTCTGATTATTTCAGATACGATAAAAAATGATGCAGCTTCTTCTATTAAGACGATGAAAGGACAGAATCTGGTAACTGCCATGCTGACCGGCGATGCAAAGGAAAGCGCTGAGGCAGTGGCGGCTGAAGTGGGAATTGATGAAGTACATGCGGAATTGCTTCCGCAGGATAAATTGGAGGAATTGCAGAAGATCCGAAGGACTCACGGGGCAGTTCTGTTTGTAGGAGATGGGATTAATGACGCTCCTGTGCTGGCAGGAGCAGATGTGGGAGCAGCCATGGGAAGCGGTGCAGACGCGGCGATTGAAGCAGCGGATGTGGTTTATATGACTTCCAGTGTCAACGCAATTTCGCAGTCTGTCCGGATTGCAAGAGTGACGGGGCGGATTGCGATGCAGAATGTAGTGGGAGCGCTGGTGATTAAGGCGCTGGTTATGATCCTGGGATTTTTGGGATTTGCAAATATGTGGATGGCGGTTTTCGCAGATACAGGAGTTGCCATGCTCTGTGTACTGAATTCCATACGGATTCTGTATACAAAAATAGAATAACAGATTGCGGATATGTAAAAAAGTGCGCCCCGCAGGCGCACTTTTTTTGGGAAATGGTTGAAATGCAAAGGCGCATTTGGCATAATGAACCCATGAGCATGTACTCATATGAAAGGGCGATAATATGGAAAAATTAGAAGTAGAATGCTGCGATACGGTGATGACACATGAGTGTACGATACAGAAGGTAAAGGAAAATATGCCTGCAGAGGATACGTTAAAAGAGCTGGCGGAGTTCTATAAGGTGTTCGGAGATGCTACCCGGATACGGATATTGTGCGTGCTTTTGGAGGCGGAAGTGTGTGTCTGCGATCTGGCGGAGCTTCTGGATATGACGCAGTCCGCTATTTCTCATCAATTGCGTGTATTAAAACAGATGAAGCTGGTGAAGAACAGAAGGGAAGGAAAGACGGTATACTATTCTCTGGCAGACGGACATATTCAGACAATTATCAGTCAGGGCATGGAGCATATTGCAGAGTAAAAATAAGATGGAGGTTATAAATCAGAGATTATGGAAGAGAATAGAAGCAGGGCAAACCGCAGAAGACGAAAGAAAAGACGTAAGAAGATAATCCGAAGACTGGTTGTGGCGGTCATTTTTTTACTGGCTGTCGTAATTGCTGTTGTTCTGTGGATGAACAGCTCCCGGCAGGTGGAAGAAGGTGTGGAGTTTTTGTCTCAGGGAAATTATGAGCAGGCAGAAGCGAAATTTCTGGAGGCAATTGAAAAGGATAAGAGCCCGGATGAAGCTTACCGGGGGCTTGGAATGGCTCTATGGGAACAGCAGGATTACGAAGGGGCAAAGGATGCTTTTTTTAATGCTCTTGAGAATGATGCAGAGCCTACAGGAACCATTTATAATTTCCTGGGGAATTGTGAATCCGAATTAGGCAACTGGGAAGAAGCGATTCAATATTATGAAAAGGGGATTGCGTCGGAGGATTGCAGCGATGATATGATGCAGGAGATGCTGTTTAACGAGATTGCGGCTTATGAGAAGCTGGGAGATTATGAAAGTGCCAAGGTGAAATTGGAAGCGTACACAGAAAAATACCCGGATGACGAGAAAGCGGCGAAGGAAGCAGAGTTTCTTGAAACAAGATAACCTAAATTTGAATGAAGTGAAAGAGGAGCAGGATGTTTGAGTTAGAACAGGAAAAGGAACGGGTTCTTCTGGTGGGTGTTAGTGTGGACGATGGAGATGATACGGAGGAATCGCTGGACGAGCTGGCGGAGCTTGCGCTGACTGCGGGAGCAGAGACAGTGGGAAGAGTGATTCAGAATCGGGAGCAGATTCACCCGGGAACCTACGTGGGGAAAGGGAAATTAGAAGAGATTAAAGACCTTTTGTGGGAGACGGAAGCGGATGGAATTATTTGTGATGATGAGCTTACCCCGGCGCAGCTTGGGAATCTCAGAGATGAGCTGAACACGAAGGTGATGGATCGGACGCTGGTGATATTGGATATTTTTGCGTCCAGGGCTTCTACCAGAGAAGGAAAGATTCAGGTAGAGCTTGCTCAGTTAAAGTACCGTCAGTCCAGATTAACAGGATATGGAACCTCTCTGTCCAGACTGGGAGGCGGAATCGGTACCCGGGGACCCGGTGAGAAGAAGCTGGAGATGGACCGGCGGCTGATTAAGAGCCGGATTGCCCAGCTTAATCGGGAGCTGAAGGATGTGAAGCGCCACCGAGAAGTAACCAGGGAGCAGAGGAGCAGAAATCACGTTCCGGTAGTGGCGGTGGTGGGATATACCAATGCGGGGAAATCCACCCTTTTAAACAAGCTGACGGGAGCCGGTATTCTGGCGGAGGATAAGCTTTTTGCTACGCTGGATCCTACGACCAGAGGTTTAAAGCTTCCCAGCGGACAGGAAATTCTTCTGACGGATACGGTAGGATTCATAAGAAAGCTTCCCCATCATTTAATAGAGGCGTTCCGGAGTACCCTGGAAGAAGCAAAATATGCGGATATGATTTTACATGTAGTAGATGCATCGAACCCACAGATGGAACGGCAGATGTACACGGTATATGAAACCCTTTATCAATTGGGGGTGCAGGAAAAGCCGATTATTACTGCATTTAATAAGCAGGATAGGCTGGAAGAGACATTTACGGTAAGGGATTTCAAGGCCGATGACACAGTAAAGATTTCTGCAAGGACGGGGGAAGGGCTTTATGTTTTGCAGGAAAAGCTGGAAAATGTGCTGCGGCAGCAGAAGGTTGCCATAGAACAGATGTATTCCTACAGAGAAGCGGGGAAGATTCAGCTAATCCGGAAATACGGGGAGCTGATTGAAGAAGAATATCTGGAGGAAGGGATTCTTGTAAAGGCATATGTGCCCGTGACAATTTATGACAAAGTAAGGAGCGTGTAACCTGTATGGCATTGCAATTTATATTTGGAGGTTCCGGCTCCGGAAAATCCACATATCTGTACAATAAAATAACCAACGAGGCGGAGAAACATCCCGACTTGAATTATATGGTCCTTGTGCCGGAGCAGTTTACCATGCAGACGCAGAAGGACCTTGTTTTCATGAGCAGAAAGCATGGAATTATGAATATTGACGTGTTGAGCTTTGTGCGTCTTTCTCACCGTATTTTTGAAGAAACCGGGAAAGGACAGATTCCGATTCTGGACGATGAGGGCAAGAATCTGGTGCTGCGTAAGATTGCGGGAGATTCTTCTTTGGAGCTTTGTATGCTGAAAGGGAACATAAAGAAGCTTGGCTATATCAGTGAAGTGAAATCGGTCATTTCTGAATTTACCCAGTATGATATTGGAATCGAAGAGCTGGAGCGTGTGATGGAGTCGGTAGGAACAGAGTCTTCACTCTATTATAAGCTGAAGGATATGGCGCTTTTATATGAGCGTTTTCAAAAATATCTGCAGAATAAATACATTACGAAGGAAGAGCTTCTGGATGTTCTCTGCCGGGTAGCGGAAGAGTCGGAGCTGTTAAAAAAGAGCACGGTAGTGCTGGATGGATTTACCGGTTTTACGCCGGTGCAGAACAGGCTGCTGGAAAAGTTACTGAAGATATGCAGGGATGTGATTATTACAGTTACCATCGATGAAAGGGAAAACCCTTATGCATATAAGCATCCCTACCAGTTGTTTGCGATGAGTAAGCATACGGTCAGTACGCTTATGGATATTGCGAAGTTGGCAAATGTGGAAGTGAAGGAGCCGGTCTGTCTGAAGCAGAGGCCGTTTTTTCGATTCCGGAAGGCTCCCGGGCTGGAGTTTCTGGAGAAATCTTTGTTCCGTTCTTTCCGGGAGGATTATGGCACAGAACCGGAAGAAATCGAAATCCATACAGCAAGAGACCCTGGGCGGGAGGCGCTGGCGGCTGTGGGAGAAATTCGCCGTCTGATCCGGAAGAAACAGTACAGATACCGGGAGGTAGGAGTGATTGTGACGGATATGGAAGCGTATGGAGATTATCTGGAGCAGGCTTTCCGCGCATATGACATACCGGTATTTATGGATAAAAAAAGAAATATTCTGTTAAATTCTTTTGTAGAATACATTCGCAGCCTGTTGGCTATGATAGAGCAGAACTTTACCTACGACAGTGTATTCCGTTTCCTTCGGACAGGCTATGCGCCGTTTACCAATGAAGAAATCGATGCCCTGGAGAACTATGTGGTGGGAATTGGAGTGAAAGGCTATAAAAGATGGCAGGAGCGTTTTGTGCGCAGGACAAAGGGAATGAAAGAGGAAGAACTTGAACGCCTGAATCATTTGAGAGTGGTATTTGTTGAGAAAATTGACGGGCTGGCATATGTCCTGCGGCAGAGAAGTAAGACAGTAGAAGATATCACGACAGCGCTCTATGAGTTTATTGCAGGGGAAAAGATGCAGGAAGTATTAAAACTGCAAGAAGAGAAATTTCAGGAGAGGGGAGAATTGGCGCTTGCCAGAGAATATGCTCAGGTGTATGGGATCGTGATGGATTTATTTGACAAATTTGTGGGGCTTCTGGGAGACGAGAAGGTTTCCTTGGAGGAATATGAGAAACTTCTGGATGCCGGGCTTGCAGAGGCGAAGGTGGGCGTAATCCCGCCGGGATTGGATCAGGTGCTTGTGGGAGATATGGAGCGTACCAGATTGAAAGATGTGAAGGCCCTGTTTTTTCTTGGCGCCAATGATACCTATCTTCCAGGGGCGCTCATGCGTACAGGGCTTCTGACAGAACGTGACAGAGAGCAGTTTGAGAAGGAGAAACTGCATCTGACGCCGGGTGGCAGGGAGCAGGCGTATGTTCAGAAATTCTATTTGTACCTGAATCTGACGAAACCATCGGAGAGGCTATACATTTACTATAGTAAAATGTCTGCCGACGGGAAGAGTATCCGTCCTTCTTATTTGGTGCAGGAAATGTGCAGTCTATATCCGGGGCTTAAAATCGTAGAAGAAGAGGAGAAGACGCTGAGAGAGCGGGAAATGACGGAACGGACAGCGGCTGCGGACTTGATTGACGGTTTACGGATGAAAAGTGAGACGGCCGGGAGTGCATGGCTGGAGCTTTACAACTGGTATAAGAGCCGGCAGGAGTGGGCGGATAAGCTGGCTGCACTTTTAGAGGCGGCGTTTTACAGGCGGCCGAAAGATGCAATCAGTCAGAGGGCCGCAAGAACCCTGTACGGAGAGCATTTTGAGGACAGTATTACAAGAATGGAGAAATTCTCGGCTTGTGCGTTTGCACATTTTCTGACTTATGGGCTGCGCTTGCGTGAACGACAGGAATATGAGTTTCAGGCGCTGGACATGGGAAATATATTTCACAGTGCCATTGAGAGGTATTCGAAGAAGGTACAGGCAAGCGGCAGAGGCTGGACGGGACTTGCAAAGAAAGAGCAGGAACAGCTGGTGGCCGAGAGTGTGGAGGAGGCGGTTGCCGGTTATGGCAATTCTGTACTCTACAGTTCGGCGAGGAATGAATATATGATTATCCGGATGACGAAAATGCTGAATCGGACGGTGTGGGCGCTTACCAGACAACTGGAGCAGGGAGATTTCGTGCCGGAATCCTATGAGCTGCGGTTTGGCAATGGAAAGATTGACCGGGTAGATACCTGTGTGGATAAGGATGAGGTCTATGTAAAAATCGTGGATTATAAAACCGGAATGACGGCATTTGATATATCGGCTCTGTATTATGGTTTGCAGTTGCAGCTGATGGTCTATATGGACGCTGCCGTGGAGCTTACGAGGAAAAAGTATCCGCAGAAAGAGGTTATTCCTTCTGGTGTTTTCTATTACCGGATCCAGGATCCTCTTGTGGATAAGACAAGGGATAGGAAGGAGCTGGACGAGCGGCTTCTGAGGGAATTGCGTCCGGATGGGATTGTCAGCCTGGAGAAAAATTCGCTTTTGCATTTGGATCATAGTTTTGAGGGTGAATCTTTGGCGGCACCGATAAAATTTAATAAAAATAAGAGCCTTGCGAAGGCTTCTAAGACAGTGTCAGGGGAAGAATTCCGTACGATGACAGAATATGCGGGACGAAAAGTAGCGGGACTGCATGAAAGGATATTAACCGGGGAGGTTGATGTGAAACCCTGGCGGCAAGGAAAAAAAACCGGGTGTGATTATTGCCCGTATAAGCATGTCTGCGGATTTGATGAGACGATTCCGGGATATAATTATCGGGATATAGAAAAGCTCGGCAAAGAGGAAGCGCTTGCGAAGATGAAAGCACAGAAAGGAGAGGATCAGGAGTGAGTGTCAGATGGACGGAGGAACAGCAGAAAGTTATAGACCTGCGGGAAAGAAATATTCTGGTGTCTGCGGCGGCGGGATCCGGCAAGACGGCCGTGCTGGTGGAACGTATTATCACCATGCTGACACGAAGCGATGATCCGGTGTCGGTGGATGAGCTTTTGATTGTGACTTTTACAGAAGCAGCGGCGGCAGAGATGAAGGAGCGTATCCGGGATGCGATAGAGAAAAAGCTTGCAGAATGTCCGGGGGATGAACATCTGTTACTGCAGGCAACATTGATTCACAGCGCTCGGATTACGACGATTCACAGCTTTTGCCTGTCTGTGATAAAAGAGCATTTCCATACCATTGAACTTGACCCTGCCTTCCGTGTCGGAGAAGAGGGAGAGCTTAAATTGTTAAAACATGATGTTCTGGGGGAGGTCCTGGAGTCGCATTACAGCGAAGGCGGGAAAGAATTTCTTGATTTTGTAGATTCTTATGCCGGGGGAAGGGACGATAAAAAGCTGGAAGAGCTGATTTTGAACCTGTATGAATTTTCCCGCAGTCATCCGGATTACAGAAGATGGCTGCAAAAATGTGTGGACAATTATCAGCCGGAGACGGAGCAGGAATTGAATGCAAGTGAGATGTTTCAAGTAATCAGGCGGAATGTAAGGCGCTATATGGAGGACGCGATGCGTTTGGCTGAGCAGGGACTTGCGGTCTGCCGCGAGGCGGACGGACCATATATGTATGAAGAAGCATTGATGAATGATAAGCAGATAATCCAAAGATATCTTGAAGCAGAAGGGTATACAGACTATTATCTGGCGGCGGAAAAGACAGAATGGATGAGGCTGGCGGCGAACCGCAGTAAGACGGCATCCGAGGAGAAAGCTTCCTTTGTGAAAAGGATCCGTGAAGAGCTAAAGGATATTGTAAAGGATGTGAAAGAACAGTATTTTACGCAGGATGTGGAAAATGTATTGGAAGATTTGCGGCTTTGCCGTCCAATGATGGAAATTCTTGCTTTGCTTGTGGACGAATTTTCAGAGGCATTTGAAGAAAAGAAAAAATCGCAGAATATGATAGATTTTGACGATATGGAGCAGTACGCGCTTAGAATACTTACTGAGAAGGACGAGGAAGGGAATCTTGTGCCGTCCAAAGCTGCAGCGGAATATCAGGAGCAATTCCGGGAAATTATGATTGATGAGTACCAGGACAGTAATCTGATTCAGGAAGCGATTCTTACCAGTGTGTCAGGAATTTCCCGTGGGCGCTATAACATTTTCATGGTAGGCGATGTGAAACAGAGCATCTATCGGTTCCGCCTTTCGAGGCCGGAACTTTTTATGGAGAAATTCGACACTTATGACAGGGAAGACGGTAAAAAGCAGAGAATCGATCTGCACAAGAATTTCCGAAGCCGGAGTGAAGTGCTGGATAGTGTAAATTTTCTGTTTGAGCAGTTGATGACAAAGCCTTTGGGGGGAATTACCTACGATGAGAAAGCGGCTCTGTATGTGGGAGCCGATTATGAAACATCTGCGGAAAATGAGACGGAAGTACTTCTTGTGGATGCGGAGATGGAACATGCAGAAGCGAGGGCTGTGGCAAGACGTGTGAAAGACTTGATGTGCACGAAGCAGGTAACTGATAAAAAAACAGGCGTGCTGCGTCCTGTGAAGTATTCGGATATTGTGATACTGACTAGAAGTATGAAAGGGTGGGGCGATGTATTTGCGTCGGTACTTACGGAAGAAGGAATTCCGGTGTATGCAGGTTCCACAGAAGGGTATTTTGAGACGCGGGAGATAGGCGTGCTGCTGGATTATCTGCGCGTGTTAAATAACCGGCAGCAGGATATTCCTCTGACGGCAGTCCTCTCTTCCTTCTTTGGAGGAGTAACCTGCGAAGAACTGGCAGTGATTAGAAGCGCGTATCCGCAAGAGCCTTTCTGGCGCGGAGTGACACAGTATCTTTCAGAAGGGGAGAATGAGACTATAAAAGAGAAGCTTCGAGTATGCTTTGAACAAATGGACTGGTTTTGCGAAAAGATTCCTTATACTGCGCTCCATGATTTGCTGCTCCAGATTTTGAACGATACCGGGTATGGAGATTATGTGGCGGCACTGCCGGGAGGTGAACAGAGGAAAGCGAACGTAGATATGTTGGTGGAAAAGGCAAGAGCGTTTGAGAGTACCAGTTATAAAGGGCTTTTTCATTTTATCAGGTATATAGAACAGCTTCAGAAATATCAGGTGGATTATGGCGAGGCGAGTCTGGAGGATGAGCAGTCTGATACGGTCAGGATTATGAGTATTCATAAAAGCAAGGGATTGGAGTTCCCGATTGTCATTGTGGCGGGAATGGGAAAACGGTTCAACCAGCAGGACGCACGGAGGAATGTCCTGATACACGCATCTCTTGGTGCGGGGCTTGAGGCGGTTGATTTGGAAAGAAGGACAAAGATTCCTTCCTTATTAAAAAGAGTAATCCAGAGAGAAGAAGTGCTGGAGAGTCTGGGGGAGGAACTTCGTGTACTGTATGTGGCATTTACGAGGGCGAAGGAAAAGCTAATTATCACCGGGATGTTAAAAGGAGCAGCGCAGAAGCTGGAAGAGTATGACATGGTGCGCAGACAGAAGGAAAAGGAACTTTCTTTTGGAAGACTGTCCCATGTTACAACATACTGGGATTGGCTGCTGCCTGCGCTGGCCAGGAAGACGGAAAAACAGCCTATAATACTCCGGATTATCGGTGATGAAGAACTGGCGGCAGGAGAGATAGAAGAGGAATTGACAGGGGTATTAACCCGGAAAATGTTGGAGGAATGGAATACAGAATCTGTCTATGATGAGAAAATGCATCAGGAGCTTGCAGAACAGTTCGGTTATCAATATCCTTATGAGCAGGTTGAAGGAAGAAAGATGAAATTCACCGTGTCAGAGCTTAAAAAACGTGCTTATCTGGCTGAAGAGCCGGGGGAACTTTTGTACAGAGAGCCGGAAGTGGTTCCTCTGATTCCGCAGTTTATGCAGGAGAGTCATGAGCTGACGGGAGCATCAAGAGGAAGCGCCTATCACAGGGTGATGGAACTTCTTGATTTTACCAGAGAGTACAGCAGTGGAGAATTGAAAGAGGCAGTTGCCGACATGGCAGAAAAAGGAAGAATTTCCGGGGAAATGGCAGAATGTGTCCGAACAGCGGACATCCTGGGATTCCTGGAATGTCCGTGTGGCAGAAGAATGCAGCGTGCTGCCGGAAAAAATCTTCTGTGGAAGGAGCAGCCCTTTGTGCTGGGGGTTGATATGGGAGATGTCTATCCTGATGCAGAGGGAGAAGAGATGATAGTCGTGCAGGGAATCATAGATGCTTTTTTTGAAGAAGAGGATGGACTCGTCGTGTTGGATTATAAAACAGATAAAGTAACAAAGGAAGAGCAGCTTGTGGAAAAATACCATATGCAGTTGGATTATTATGCCAGGGCGCTCTCGCAGATTACCGGAAAACATGTAAAGGAAAAAATGATTTACTCCTTTGAACTTCAAAAAGAAATAATATTGTATTGACAAATAATATTATACGTCATATAATATAAATATGAAAATAATATTACACGGTGCGTATAATATTGTGGTGAAGGAGTGATGTTATGGTATTTAACACCGGAGCCGCTTTGCTTGATGCGATTGTCCTTGCGGTTGTGTCAAGGGAAAGTGAAGGGACTTACGGATATAAGATCACTCAGGATGTAAGGAAAGCGATAGAAGTATCGGAGTCAACACTTTATCCGGTTCTCAGAAGACTGCAGAAGGATGAATGCCTGGAGGTCTATGACAGACAATTTGACGGCAGAAACCGCCGTTATTATAAGGTGACGGACAAAGGAATGACTCAGCTTAATTTATACATGACTGAGTGGAAGAGATATTCCGGTAAGATTAATGAATTGTTTGAGGGAGGTGCCACTGAATGAACCGTATAGAATTTATGACAGAACTGGCTTCCTTGCTGCAGGATATATCAGTGGAAGAGCGCACATCCGCGATGCAGTATTACAATGATTATTTTGATGACGCAGGCGAAGAGAATGAACAGAAGATTATAGAAGAATTGGGAAGCCCTGTCAGGATAGCTGCTGAATTGAAAGAAGGACTGAAAGGGCAGAGTGGTGCATCGGGAGAGTTCCGTGAGACCGGATATACGGATCCCCGTTTTGAACGGAAAGAGTCTCCGGCGTATACTTATGGAAGAGGAAATACGCAGGCAGAGGATTTTGGCAGCCAAAGCCCGGAACAGACACCGCCGCGTACCAGTAAACTGCTGAAGTGGATCCTTATCATTCTGATTGCTATTGTACTGTGTCCGTTCGTGCTTCCAGTGGCGGCAGTGATAGTATGTTGTGTCTTCGGAGCTGCAATTGGGATTGTCATGCCGTTCGTATGCTTTGTGATTGCCGCTATATGTTTGGTGATAACAGGAGCTGCGTTGTTCGTGGCAGGAATCACAGTGCTTATTTCCGAGGTTGCCGTTGGTCTGACTTTGATGGGGAGCGGAATGGTGCTTGCGGTGCTGGGCATGATTCTGACCGTATTTTCCGTGAAGCTTTGTAGCGTTGCAGTGCCTGGGATATTCAGAGGGCTTGTGTGGCTTTGCCGTAAGCCGTTCCAGCACAGAAAGGCGGTGGCATAATGAAAAAGGGATGGAAGAATTTCTGGATTGCCTGCGGTGTTACGGCAGGCGTAGGGCTGGCCTTATGCTGCGTGGGAATTGGCATGGGCGCTACTTTTGAAGCAATAAATGCAAGATTTCCTTATGGTATCGGTATCGTGGGCAGAGGAGGATACGCAGAGTCTGGCTCCGGTACAGTAGATGCAGATGCAGCGGAAGTCTTTTCGGGGATTCAGAAAATAGACATGGAGGTATCGGGAATATACGTAGAAATTGCCGAATCTGACAGCAATTCTGAAGTGAGGCTGGAGACTTCCGCAGTGGATTCCAGACTGAAGCTCCGCTATTATCAGGAGGGCGATGAATTAAAGATCGAGACGAGAAACAGCGTGATATGGAGAATCAATAACGGTTCTTATGGACAGATTACTTTATATCTTCCCAAATATATGATGGAAGAAATAGATATTTCGCTGGAAGCGGGAGAATTATATGCTGATATGCTTCAGGCGAGGCAACTGTCTGTCGATATTGGAGCCGGAGAAGGTACGATTGAACAGTTCAGTGCGTCGGAAGCGGATTTGGATTGCGGAGCGGGAAGTATTACTGCGAGCGGCACAATTGAGAGAGAATTGGATGTGGATTGTGGAATCGGCAATGTAGATGTGACACTTGATGGTGTGGAAAGCCTGTACAATTATGAGCTGCAGTGTGGGATTGGAGAGATAACAGTGGGTGATTCTTCTTATTCCGGGATCTCAGAAGAAAAGGATATGAATCATCATGCACACCGGGAGGTGAATATTGACTGTGGTATCGGAGAAGTGAAGATAGCATTTGGAGATTCCTAAGATGGAATAGAAAGAAAAAGGAGGAAGGATTATGGAACCGAAAAGATTGTATCGTTCAAGAAGACAGCGTATGATATGTGGTGTATGCGGAGGTGTGGCAGAATATTTTAATATTGACCCGACTTTGATCCGGTTGGCAATGGTATTGTTTGGATTTACAGGGACAGGAATTCTGGCATATTTTGTTGCGGCTGTAATCATACCGGACGAATTGTAAATACAGCGAAAGAAATATAAGAAAGATTGCGCAGCGTGGCGGATTACGCGAGGCGCAATCTTTTTTTGTATAACCCCTTTGAAAATGTACATACTTATAGTGAACGATAAATAAATTTTCTGTTTGTGATAACCCTTCCGGGTTATGGAAGGAAAGGGGTGCGAGAATGGCGAAGAATAAACCGATTAATTTAGATGAAATCACCCAGGAGGAAAAATTAAAATACGAGATTGCAGAAGAACTGGGGCTTTTGGACAAAGTACTTTCAGAGGGATGGAGAAGTCTGTCGGCGAAGGAAACCGGGCGGATTGGAGGTCTGATTGCCCGGAAAAAGCGAGAGCAGGAGAAAAAATAACAAAATTATTACGAATATTAATTACTGTGACGATTCTATGTCAAAGGTTGAAAAAGAAAATATGGTTTGCTATAATCGAACAGCTAATATTTATATATTATATAGCAGGTGATATACGATGAATGAAAAAATTAGCGTATTAGATGTTGCGATTAATGGCTATACGGCAAAGAAAGCAATGAAGGAGACTGTGGATTATATGCACACAGAGCCCTTGAATATCATAGAGATGGTAACGGTGGACACGCTGATGTATGCCAAAGAAGAGCCGGAGCTGCGGGAGAGTATGTCACAACTGGACATGGTTCTTCCGGGGGAGAAGGAGATACTGGAAGGAGCCGGTATTACGGATCGGCGTCGGCTGCAGGAGGTGGAGGAACAGACCTATCTTAGAATGTTTTTCCGATACCTTCATAAAAACCACTGCCGTGTATTTTTGCTGGTGGAGACGGATGAAGAGGCGCAGGCGTTTTACAAATTCCTGAATGAATCCTATGCCGGAATACAGATTACGGGAATGGCGAAGGTTTCTGCGGAAGATAAAGGAGACGAACTGGTGGTGAATGCGGTGAACGGTGACGAGGTGGATTGTGTGATTGCAGCTCTTTCAGCACCCATCCGGGAAGAATTTGCAGAAAATAATAAGCATCTTCTGAACGCAAGAGTGTGGCTTGGCGTAGGGAAGATGCTGAAGATGACCCGGCAGGATGGAAGTCGTAAGATGCGGTTTGTCAGATTCATGACTCATCGTTTTTTTAAGAGGGAGATTCAGAAAAACCGGAAAGAATGATAGGAGCTGATAAAAAATCCCTTCTTTGATTAAAATGCTTTTGTACACAATGTATAAGGTGGAAAAACCCTGTTTTTCAAAGAAAGATTGAGGAAATCAACGAAAAAAAGAGATTTCCTCTTTATTTTTTTGTCTATTTATATTAAGATAACTAATAACAGAGTGTATTGGTATGTAAAAATGTGTATAATATATTGTGAAAAATGCATATTGAAATAAGTGGAGGAGATGGAATATGATATCTAATCAGATACTTCAAAATACAATTGATGGTTTGAAGGCGATTACGCGTATTGATATGTGTGTGGTAGATACGGATGGTAAGCTGTTTGCAAGCACTTTTCCTGAGCAGAACAATTATGAGGAAGCAGTGGCTGCTTTTGTGAAGTCACCGGCAGATAGCCAGGCGGTGCAGGGATATCAGTTCTTTAAGATATTTGATGAACATCAGCTGGAGTATATCTTGCTTGCCAATGGAGAAAGCGACGACGTATATATGGTAGGCAGGATGGCGGCATTCCAGATACAGAGCCTTTTGATCGCATATAAGGAGAGATTTGATAAGGATAATTTTTTTAAGAATCTTTTGTTGGATAACCTGTTGTTGGTAGATATCTATAACCGTGCCAAGAAATTACATATTGACACGGAAGTGAGACGTGTTATCTTTATAGTAGAGAGTGCGCGGGAGAAGGATAGTAATATGCTGGACAATATGCGTGCTCTGCTGGGAAACAGGGTAAAGGACTTTATTACGGCAGTTGATGAAGAAGATATTATTATCGTCAAAGAGCTTGGAGCGAATGAAGGATATCCGGAGCTTCAGAAGGATGCAGAAGAATTGCTGGCGATGATTCAGGCAGACGGAGAAGAGAATGTAAGGATTGCGTACGGGACTATTGTCAATGATATCAAAGAAGTATCCAAGTCATATAAAGAGGCTAAGCTGGCATTGGATGTGGGAAAGATATTCTTTGATGATAAGAATATTGCAGCTTACAATACATTGGGAATAGGGAGACTGATTTACCAGCTTCCGCTTCCGCTCTGCAAGATGTTTATAAAGGAGATTTTTGAGGGGAAATCTCCGGATGAATTTGATGAGGAGACTCTGGCTACTATCAACAAATTCTTTGAAAACAGTCTCAACGTATCGGAGACTTCCAGGCAGCTTTATATCCACAGGAATACGCTGGTTTACCGGCTGGATAAGCTGCAGAAGAGCACGGGGCTTGACTTGCGTGTTTTTGAGGATGCCATTACTTTTAAGATTGCTTTAATGGTAGTGAAGTACATGAAGTATATGGAGACACTGGAGTATTAATAATCAGGAGGAGAATATGATTGAATTAACAGAAGTTACCAAAGAATACTCAAAAGGGGTTGCCGCCCTGAACGGGGTCAATTTGAAGATCGATCAGGGCGAATTCGTTTTTATTGTAGGAGACAGTGGTTCCGGAAAATCGACGCTGATCCGTCTGCTCATGAAGGAGCTGGAGCCTACTTCCGGAACGATTGTGGTAAATGGTCAGAACCTGGGAAGATTACGGCATAGGAAGATTCCAAAGTATCGGAGATGTCTTGGTGTTGTATATCAGGATTTCAGACTTTTAAAAGATAGAAACATATATGACAACATAGCATTTGCCCAGCGTGTTGTGGAACAGCCGGTACGTGTGATTAAGCAGAAGGTTCCGGCAGCGCTGTCCCTTGTGGGCCTGGCGCAGAAATATAAGTCCTTTCCACAGGAGCTGTCCGGCGGTGAGCAGCAGCGTGTGGCGATTGCAAGGGCGATTGTGAATGAACCGGCGATCCTTTTAGCCGATGAGCCGACAGGTAACCTGGATCCGACAAATTCATGGGAGATTATGAAGTTATTGGAGGAAGCGAATGAGCGTGGAACGACCGTTCTGGTTGTTACACATAATCAGGAAATTGTCAACGCGATGCAAAAACGAGTTGTTACAATGAATAAGGGGGTCATTGTCAGCGACGAGCAAAAAGGTGGGTATAATCATGAAAATTAGAACAATTGGATATTCAACAAGACAGGGATTTAAGAACATTGGAAGGAATAAGATGTTTTCCTTTGCGTCTATTGCTACGATGGCGGCATGTATTTTCCTGTTTGGGCTGTTTTTCGCAATTGTGACAAACTTTAACTATATTGTGAAAAAGGCGGAAGAAGGCGTCGCAATTACTGTGTTTTTTGATGAAAATGCGACGCAGAGTGAGATTGATAATATAGGAGAAGAGCTGAAGGCGTATGATGGCGTGCGGGAAGTGAATTATGTATCTGCTGATGATGCATGGGAATCTTTCCAGGATGACTATTTTGGCGAGGCAAAAGAGCTGGCAGAAGGATTTAAGGATGATAATCCGCTGCAGACATCTGACAATTATGAAGTCTATATGGATGACGTGGAGAAGCAGAAGGATGTTGTTGCATTTGCCGAGGGTCTGGAAGGCGTACGAAAGGTGAATAAGTCCGATGTGGTTGCAAAGACGCTTACCAGCGTGAATCGGCTGATTGGTTATGTGTCGGTTGCAATTATTATCATTCTGCTTGTTGTGTCTGTGTTCCTTATCAGCAATACGGTTACGATGGGCGTGACGGTAAGACACGAAGAGATAGCAATTATGAAATACATTGGCGCGACAGATGGTTTTGTCCGGGCGCCGTTTGTGATTGAAGGAATTGTAATTGGCCTGATCGGAGCAGTAATTCCATTGATTTTGCTGTATTTTCTGTATGGCAAGGCGGTTACATATGTAATGACGAGATTCAGCCTGTTGAGCAATATTGTAGAATTTCT
The DNA here is from genome assembly GCA_902362865.1 of Clostridiaceae bacterium. Taxonomy (GTDB): domain Bacteria; phylum Bacillota; class Clostridia; order Lachnospirales; family Lachnospiraceae; genus Claveliimonas; species Claveliimonas acetigenes. The sequence continues at coordinate 7,395 of CABIYE010000018.1, read as the reverse complement.
GCCGGTTACACAAGTTTACCGCACTTTGCTTCCGGTAGGGCTGGCACTGGGAGTTGGCATAGGCTTTCTTGGAAGTCTTGTAACGATCAGAAAACATTTAAGAGTGTAGTTAAGAATTGCAGACAGGTTTAATAAGGGAGAAATATTAAGATGCGTGGGAGAAGATTATTAAGTGTGCTTCTGGCGGGAACACTGGCACTTGGAACAGTTATGCCGGTCAGGGCAGACAGTATTGAAGAGAGACAGCAGAAGGCAAATGAGCTGGAATCGCAAAAGAGTCAGGCGCAGGAAGATGCCAACCAGCTTTCTGAACAATTGAATACCGTTCTTTCGGAAATGCAGCAGACACAGTCGGATATTGAGACGAAACAGGACGAGATTGTGGAAAAAGAGGATGAGCTGATGTATGCTCAGATTGATGCGAATAACCAGTATGAAAGCATGAAAAAGCGCATCAAATATATGTATGAGAATGGAAATACACAGTTTATTGAGATTCTATTTGAATCGAAGAGTATCGGAGATTTTCTTAATAATGCAGAGTACATTACACAGATTTCTGAGTATGACAGAGATATGCTGACACGGTTCCAGGAGATTGTGGAGAGCATCAGGCAGCAGCAGGCAGTTCTGGAGCAGGAAAGAGTGGAGCTTGAAGATCTGCAGAACCAGCTGATTGAGAAACAGAACAGCGTTTCTGCTATGCTTCAGGATAAGAATATTGAGATCAGCAGCCTGGAAGCACAGATTGGGGAGAATGCCCGGATTTTACAGGAGCTGGAACAGGCAGCGGCTGAGGCGGCGAGAAAGCAGCAGGAAGCAGCAGCGGCTGCGGCAGCGGCAGCAGCGGCGGCCGAGGCGGCGAAGAACAGCGGCAGTAGTAGCAATGGCAGCGGCAGTTCATCTTCCGCATCCGGTGTTTCAACAGGAAAAGGAGAGTCTTATACGCCTTCAGCGGGCAGCGGGGTTTTGAGTAACCCGTGCCCATCGGCATACATAAGCAGTGAATTTGGCGGACGTTCATCACCGGGAGGAATCGGAAGCACGAACCACAAAGGAAGAGACTATGCAGCGGCATCCGGATCACCGATTTACGCGGCGGCATCCGGAACGGTGACAACTGTCGGATATAACAGCGCCCGCGGCAATTATCTGGTGATTAATCACGGGGATGGGCTTGCTACGCTGTATCAGCACTGCAGTGCAATTTATGTGGCGCAGGGACAGTCTGTGAGCCAAGGAGAGAATATTGCTGCAGTTGGTTCGACAGGGGCATCCACAGGTCCGCATCTGCATTTTGAAGTACATGTGAATGGGGTGCCGGTAGATCCCCGTAATTATTTGTAGAATATGGGATGGAAATCATAATGAAGCAGAAAAGTGGATTTTTAAAGGGGGCGCTTTGCGGCGCCCTTACTGCATTGTTAATAGTGGGGCTTGTCTCCTGCGGGATTATAGCAGATAAAAGACAGGAAGCGCAAAGCGCCGGACAGAGTGCGGATAATACGGCCGAGGCAGAGACGAAGCTTCAATATCTGAAAGCGCTCATCGATGAGTATTTTATTGAAGACATTGATGAAGAGAAATTGACGGAAGGTATTTATAAAGGATATATAGATGGTCTGGAAGATCCTTATTCCGTCTATTATGACGAGGAAGAGACGAGGGAGATGAATGAGACAACTTCCGGAGAATACCAGGGAGTGGGATTTGTTGTCAGTCAGGACAAAGACACAGAGATCATTACGGTTTTACAGGTATATGAGGATTCTCCGGCTCAGGAAGCGGGCATAAAGGATGGAGACATTTTATATAAGGTTGACGGCGAAGAACTGTCCGGGCTGGATCTTACGGAGGTTGTACGGAAGATAAAAGGTGAAGAAGGTACAGAGGTTGAGCTTACCGTGCTGCGTGGAGACAATGCGGAAGAGGTGACGGTGACGGCTGTGAGAAGGACGATTGAGGCGCAGACGGTGTCCCACGAGATGAAGGAGAATGGAGTGGGGTATATCCGGATTTCCGAATTTGATTCTGTGACCTATGAGCAGTATAAAACTGCATTGGAAGATCTGGAAGCGAACGGCATGCAGTCGTTGATTGTGGATTTGAGAAGTAATCCGGGAGGTAATCTGGTTACGGTGTGTGATATTCTGGATCTGATGCTTCCGGAAGGAACGATTGTTTATACGGAAGATAAGAATGGTGAGAAAAATGAATTTACTTCGGACGAAGAGAATCAGTTTACGAAACCGCTGGTTGTTATGATGAATGGATACAGTGCCAGCGCATCAGAGATTTTCGCCGGAGCCGTGCAGGATTATGGAACCGGACAGATTGTCGGCACGCAGTCTTATGGCAAGGGCGTAGTTCAGCAGATTTTTGACCTGAAAGACGGAACGAGCCTGAAACTTACGATTGCGGAATATTTTACTCCGAATGGCCGGAATATTAACGGGGAAGGGATTACCCCCGATGTGGAAGTGGAATATGAATATGACGAGGCGAACCCGGAGGCAGACAACCAGCTTGATAAAGCGATAGAGGTGGTTTGTCAGTAGGGAGCCTGCTGATTTTGAAGGGGATTGTGCTGTGGCGCAATCTCTTTTCTTGTCAACAAGTATTGGTATATGTTAAAATAAAATCAGGTGTTCAAGGCATGCAGCCGCGGGCTGCAATAGCAAAAACGCTAATTAACAGAAAGGACTTAATTCTATGACGATTCTGATTAAAAACGGACATGTCCTGGATCCGAAGACAAGAAGGAACGGAATCTGTGATGTGTTGATTGACGGAGACAGAATTACGAAGACGGAAGAAAATATTACGGTTCCGGCAGATAAAGTGATTGATGCTTCCGGCTGTTACGTTATGCCGGGATTTATTGATCTGCATGTGCATTTTCGAGATCCGGGACTGGAATATAAAGAGACGCTGACAACCGGAGGACGGGCGGCGGTTAAAGGCGGTGTGACGACCGTTTGTGCCATGCCGAATACGAAACCGGTAACGGACAACAGTGTGAAAGTGGCGATGATACACCGGAGGGCGAGAGTAGAATCTTTGACAAATGTGATTCAGATCGGCGCTGTTACTATCGGCCAGGAAGGAAAGGAACTTGCCGATATCCGGGGGATGGCTGCGGAGGGCTGCCATGCAATCAGCGAGGATGGAAAGTCAGTGATGAACGCCTCCCTGTACCGCAGAGCGATGCAGATTGCGAAAGAAGCGGGAATTGCGGTATTTGCCCATTGTGAAGATATTACTATGGTGGAGGGCGGCGTTATGAACGCAGGCGCTCAGGCTAAGAAGCTGGGGATGAAGGGAATTTCCAATGCAGTGGAAGATGTGATTGCAGCGCGGGATATTCTGCTTGCGAAGGAGACGGGAGTGCAGCTTCATCTCTGCCATTGCTCTACGAAGGATAGTGTGAAGATGATTGCACTTGCTAAGGAAGAAGGGCTTCCTGTGACCGGAGAAGTATGCCCGCATCATTTCATTCTGACCGATGAAGATATCAAGGAAGATGACGGCAATTTTAAGATGAATCCTCCTTTGCGTAGCAGAGAGGATGTGGAGGCTCTGCGGGAAGGGCTTAAGAATGATATCATGGATGTAATCTCTACGGATCATGCGCCGCACGGCTCCGCAGAGAAGAACCGGACCATGAAGATGGCGCCGTTTGGAATTGTGGGATTGGAGACGTCCGCAGCGCTGACTTATACAGAGCTTGTGGAGCCGGGGATTCTGACGCCTATGCAGATGGCAGAGAAGATGAGCTATAATCCGGCAAGGATTCTGGGACTTGCAGAGAAAGGCTCTGTGTCCGAGGGGATGATTGCAGATGTTGTGATTTTTGATCCGTCAAAGGAATATATCATCAGGAAAGAGACTTTTGTTTCAAAGGGGAAGAATACTCCGTTTGACGGACGAAAGGTAAAAGGCGATGTAAATTGTACCATTGTGGGTGGTAAAATCGTGTACGAAGGAGGAAAAGTCATTGATTAATAAACTGGTAGAAAATATTAAGAAGACGGGAGCGCCTATCGTGGTAGGGCTCGACCCGATGCTGAATTACATTCCGAAGCATGTGCAGGAGAAGGCATTTGCAGAATACGGGGAGACCTTAGAAGGAGCTGCGGAGGCAATTTGGCAGTTTAATAAGGAAATTGTAGATAAGACTTATGATTTGATTCCGGCAGTAAAGCCGCAGATCGCTATGTATGAGCAATTTGGAATTCCGGGGCTTACGGCATTTAAGAAGACGGTAGATTATTGCAAAGAGAAAGGGCTGGTAGTCATCGGAGATATTAAGAGGGGCGATATTGGCTCTACTTCTGCAGCCTATGCGGCGGGGCATCTGGGAAGAGTACAAGTGGGAAGTAAGTCCTATGTACCGTTTGACGAGGACTTTGCGACGGTGAATCCTTATCTTGGTTCTGATGGAGTGAATCCGTTTATTGATGTCTGCAAGGAGGAGAAAAAGGGATTATTTATCTTGGTAAAAACTTCGAATCCTTCCAGTGGAGAATTTCAGGATCAGCTGATAGATGGCAGGCCGCTCTATGAGCTGGTAGGCGAGAAGGTTGCAGCATGGGGTGCGGACTGTATGGGCGACGAATATAGTTATATTGGAGCCGTGGTGGGGGCGACTTACCCGGAGATGGGAAAAGCTCTTCGCAAGATTATGCCGAAGACCTATATCCTAGTGCCGGGCTACGGCGCACAGGGCGGCAAAGGAAAAGACCTGGTACATTTCTTCAATGAGGATGGACTTGGTGCAATTGTCAATTCTTCCCGTGGAATTATTGCTGCATATAAGCAGGAAAAATATGCAAAATATGGCGAAGAAGCCTTTGGAGATGCGTCCAGGGCGGCCGTGGAAGATATGGTGGCAGACATTGAAGGCGCGCTGAATGGTAGCCGGAAGGAGTAGAAATGGATAGAAGGAAGGAACAGGCTGAAATCATCTCTCAGGTGATGCTGGCAGACGGGATTTTCAGTATGTGGCTTAAGACCGAAGCCTCTCATACGGCGAAACCGGGGCAGTTTATCTCTATGTACACAAATGACGGGAGCAAGCTGCTTCCGAGACCTATCAGCATCTGTGAAATTGACAGTGTGAAGGGGCGGCTTCGTGTGGTATACCGTGTGACAGGTGAGAATACCGGCACAGAGCAGTTTTCCAGAATGCAGTCCGGGGATACGCTTTCGATTATCGGACCATTGGGAAATGGATTCCCGTTAGAGAAAGCGGAAGGCAAAAATGTCTTTCTCATGGGCGGCGGCATTGGCATTCCGCCTATTCTGGAGCTGGCAAAGCAGGTGCAATGCAGAAAAAAACAGATTGTAGCAGGGTATCGGGATGCGCATACATTTTTGAGAGAAGAATTTGAACAGAATGGAGAGCTTTATATTTCCACAGAAGACGGAAGCGTGGGAACGAAGGGTAATGTTATGGATGCCATCCGGGAAAACGGACTGGAGGCGGATATCATCTATGCCTGTGGCCCGACACCTATGCTTCGGGCGATTAAAACGTACGCCGAAGAAAAAGGGATCGAGTGTTATATTTCACTGGAAGAGCGGATGGCATGCGGAATCGGTGCCTGTCTGGGATGTGTGTGTCAGTCAAAGGAAAAAGATCATCACAGCAATGTAAAGAATAAGAGAATCTGTAAGGATGGTCCGGTATTCTTGTCTACGGAGGTGGAAATCTAATGAATATGAAAGTAAACATCGCGGGAGTAGAATGGAAGAATCCGGTAACGGTGGCATCGGGAACCTTTGGTTCCGGGGAAGAATTTGCGGAGTTTGTTGATCTTAACAAGCTGGGAGCAGTGACGACAAAAGGGGTTGCCAATGTCCCGTGGGAGGGAAATCCGACCCCGAGGGTTGCGGAGACTTATGGCGGCATGATGAACGCCATCGGACTTCAGAATCCTGGAATTGACCTGTTTTGTAAGCGGGATATTCCGTTCCTGAGACAGTATGATACCAAAATTATCGTAAATGTGTGCGGCAGATCTACGGAAGACTACTGTGAAGTGGTAGAACGGCTTGCAGATGAAGACGTGGACATGCTGGAGATTAATATTTCCTGTCCGAATGTAAAGGAAGGCGGCATTGCCTTTGGGCAGAATCCGAAAGCAGCGGAAGATATCACAAAGGCAGTGAAGAAATACGCGAAGCAGCCTGTTATTATGAAACTGAGTCCCAATGTAACAGATATTGCGGAGATGGCAAGAGCTGTGGAAGCAGGAGGAGCCGATGCGGTATCCTTAATTAACACATTGACGGGAATGAAGATTGATATTAACAGAAGGACATTTTCCCTGGCAAATAAAACCGGAGGTGTGTCCGGCCCGGCGATTCATCCGATTGCGGTCCGCATGGTATATCAGGCGGCGAATGCCGTGAAAGTTCCGGTTATTGGTATGGGAGGAATTGCAAGTTCAGAAGACGCGATAGAAATGCTCCTTGCAGGAGCAAGCGCTGTGTCCGTAGGAACGGCGAATTTTCATGACCCGGCCGTGACTGCGAAAATCGTAGACGGGATTGAAGCCTATATGAAAAAATATGGTTTTGAGACAGTTGCCGACATGGTAGGAATTGTAAAGTAAATAAAAACTTGTTTTTTGGAGTGTATTGAATTATAATGACTCCAGTACAGTAAGCATGAAAGGAGAATTTGATTATGAAATATGTATGTGAAGTTTGCGGATGGGTATATGACGAAGAAGCCGGATATCCTGACGGAGGGATTGCTCCGGGAACCAAATGGGAGGATGTACCGGAAGATTTTGAGTGTCCATTGTGCTCTGTTGGAAAAGACCAGTTTGTAGAAGAGTAATTTTCTGATTATAGGAGAAAATAGAAGTCCTCTGTGTGGTTGATGCCGTGCAGGGGATTTTTTTCTGTTAAAAACCGGGATAAAAATATTCCGGTCAAATTCTGCAATGCGCTTTTTCATTAACACTTCCAGTTCACGATTAGCGGAACGGGCGTTATATTCAGCGACATATGAAACTTTTTTAAAAGTTCCAACTCGGTTCTTAATGTGAATTTTACTGTGCCAGTCGGCATAGATTTAACCTCCTTGAAAATATAACATCACTATAACGTCAAAATGACGGCCAAAAATAGATTAACGGCATAATATAATGATGTTTGCAGATTGCGACGCGTAGCTAGTCCTTTAGGGTTCCGTGCTACGCATTCCCACAATCTAGTTGAGAATATAAGAATAACATAGTAGAATATATGTTAAAGAAATAGAGAAATCGGAATTTGTGGGAGGAAAGAAGTTATGGATGCAAATTCCGGCTCATCTGACCACGCATTCCGCTAAGAGCTGATCAGTCTTTCCGGATGTAACTGAACGCGTTTCCGCTTCAG
>CABIYE010000017.1:1882-66645 GCA_902362865.1 Clostridiaceae bacterium | reverse complement strand
AACATGTGGAGCTGACTGTTACTAATCGGTCGAGGGCATAACCAAAGCAAGGTGGATAGGAAAAAGATGGATTGAAAAGTATTTCTTATATGCAGTTTTGAAGGTACATTGAAAAATATATGGCCCAGTGGCTCAGTTGGTTAGAGCGCCGCCCTGTCACGGCGGAGGTCGAGAGTTCGAGTCTCTTCTGGGTCGTTTATATGGGATCTTAGCTCAGCTGGGAGAGCATCTGCCTTACAAGCAGAGGGTCATAGGTTCGAGCCCTATAGGTCCCATATAATACCTAAAATTTGGATGGATTCCCGAGTGGCCAAAGGGGACAGACTGTAAATCTGCTGCAAATTGCTTCGGTGGTTCGAATCCACCTCCATCCATTAGCCTTAAGGGCTTGTGCCGATGTGGCTCAATTGGCAGAGCAGCTGATTTGTAATCAGCAGGTTATCGGTTCGAGTCCGATCATCGGCTTTTATTAATTTAATTATTATCGCGGGGTGGAGCAGTCTGGAAGCTCGTCGGGCTCATAACCCGAAGGTCGTAGGTTCAAATCCTGCCCCCGCAATTTTGCCCAGATAGCTCAGTCGGTAGAGCAGAGGACTGAAAATCCTCGTGTCGCTGGTTCGATTCCGGCTCTGGGCATTTTCTATGTATAGAAATAATATATTTATAATATGGGCGTGTAGCTCAGGTGGTAGAGCACTTGACTTTTAATCAAGTTGTCCGGGGTTCGAATCCCCGCACGCTCATTGATTTTAAAGCATCCGAGGAAGTTGATTCCTCGGATATTTTTTTGCGGAAAGCCCGTATTTTCGGGCTTTGTGGGCAATGAGCGTTCTCTTCTTTGCTAAAAGCAAGTGTATCGAAGTGTTAGAATTTTTTGATTACACTTTAAGATACAGTAACTATGTGGTTTTCGGCCACTTTCATTGTGTAACTTTAAATAATTCAGGTTTAATTAAAATGATTGAATACACCAATAAAAATTGATACAATTATTAAGAAGCATAGAAGGATTAAAGCAAGCTTTATATTCAGAAAATACTAGAGGAGGAAAACGCAATGAAACTGCAAAAGATAGGTGTGCTATTAATGGTTATAGTCATGACTCTTTGTGCTGGATTAACTGTAAGTGCAAAAGATGTAAGTGATTATAATGACGTGCATGAGAATGACTGGCATTATTCTTATGTGAAAGATGTATCGGAACAAGGTCTTATGACCGGGTTAAATGCTACAACATTCGGGCCATCTCAAAAGCTGGCAAGAAGTCAGTTCGCAACGATTATCTATCGGATGTACGGCAGACCACAAACTTCTTATAAGGCACTTTTTAATGACGTAGTGGACGGCAACTTTTATTCTGTTCCTGTCACATGGGCGAGCCAATTCGGAATAATAACAGGATATACCGATGGAAGCGGTAACTTTGGTCCTGCAGATGATATTACCCGTGAACAGCTTGCAACGATGCTTTACCGGTATGCAGATAAATTAGGATATGATTTATCTATTTCCGAAACGGCAAATAATTTCCCGGATGGAAGTTCCGTAAGTGCGTTTGCCCTTGCTGGTATGAATTGGTGTATTTCTAAGGGGATTATTACAGGAGATCAAGGAAAGATTAATCCACAGGGAACCGTAAACCGTGCCGTATGCGCAACTATGATTTCAAGATTTAACGGAAATGGCAACTCAAATGGTTCATCTAGTGGTGACGGTGGTAATAACAATAATATTACAACTCCGAGTGAACCAAGTTCTGAATGCAGCCATAAGAATAGAACCTTTTATGCAGAGTATGTGAATGTGCGCGGCTTATATAAGTGTCAGAAATGTCATGCGTATTTTTCAGATGTGAATGATTTATCACAGCATAAAGTAGATTATTTTGACGAAGGTCATACTGGTAATACTACAGAGAGAGTATACGATGGTTATTACTGGATAGAAAAGTGCACAGATTGTGGGAAAGAATTTTCTCGTGAATATATAGAAAAAACATGGGGTATCGTTGTAGATGAAGGATTACCAACGGAAGAACATATATAGAAATGTAGTACATAGCTGGTTTTTGTTGTGGATGAACCTGCTAAAACTGTTACACGGTGTTCAATTTGTGGTAAAATCAAACAATAGAAAAATTTTGTCTTTCGTAGAATAAAAATGTTGACAGAAAATATAATTTTTAATATATTAATCTATAGATAAAAGGGAGTAACTGGCATTTTCTTGTTTAGAGAGCAGGGAAAATGTTTACGATGTCGTCAGTACGATGATTATCATCCGTATCGTAATGAAATGGTGAGACTTTTATTGCATATTTAGTATGCAATAGAGGTCTCTTTTTATTATGAAATAGGATTTTCCACATGCAAATGTGGGAAAGATAAAAAGAGGACTCTATTGCGGAAAGAGAGGAGATACTATGCTGACTAGTGAACAGGTAAAACAAAACCAAAAAAGATATGGATTTAATGAGTTGGAAGAGGGAAAAAGAAAAAGTGTTGTTCGGATTTTCCTGGAACAATTCAAGGATTTTTTGGTACTTATTTTGATTATTTCTGCTATTATTTCCGGTTTTTTAGGTGAAGCAGAAAGTGCGGCAGTTATTTTTATTGTTATTACGATTAATGCAATTTTGGGTACGGTTCAGACGGTAAAAGCAGAGCAGTCTTTAAACAGTCTGAAGGAATTATCGGCGCCGGAAGCAAAGGTTATGCGAGATGGGATACTTAAAAAAATTCCGGCGAGAGAAGTTACGATAGGAGATGAAGTTGTTCTGGAAGCCGGTGATTGTGTTCCTGCAGATGGAAAATTGTTAGAATGCGCCAGTCTGAAAGTGGATGAGAGTGCGCTGACCGGAGAGAGTATGGCAGTGGAGAAGTCTTTGGGAGAAGTGCCCGAAGGAGCAGCGTTAGGCGATCAAACTAACAAAGTATTTTCAGGAAGTTTTGTAACTTATGGGCGTGCTTCTTATCAGGTAACCGGCATAGGGATGAATACAGAGGTTGGGAAGATTGCGGGCCTTTTAAAAAATACATCTGAGAAACGGACTCCTCTCCAGATAAATCTGGATGATTTTGGAAAGAAGCTTTCGATTCTTATTTTGATTTTCTGTGGCATTTTATTTGGTATCAGCGTGTTTAGGGGAGATTCACCTGCAAATGCATTTTTATTTGCGGTAGCGCTGGCAGTAGCGGCAATTCCGGAAGCTTTAAGTTCTATCGTAACAATTGTACTTTCTTTTGGTACGCAGAAAATGGCAAAAGAACATGCAATTATCAGGAAACTGCAGGCAGTGGAAGGGTTAGGAAGCGTGTCGGTTGTCTGTTCTGATAAAACAGGTACTTTGACTCAAAATAAGATGACGGTAGAAGATTATTATGTAGATGGAAAAAGAATTTCTGCTGACAATATTCAGTTGACAGAAAAGAATCAGGAGCGTCTTCTTGTCTATAGTATTCTCTGCAATGATTCTACGAATACAGATGGCAGGGAAATTGGAGATCCAACGGAAACAGCTCTGGTTAATCTTGGAAAAAAATTAGGAAAAGATGCGCTTAAGGTAAGGGCGGAATATGAGAGAAAATCGGAAATACCATTTGACAGCGACAGGAAGCTAATGTCTACGCTTCATAATTTTGATGGAGTCTGTACAATGGTAGTAAAGGGCGCCGTAGACGTGCTGCTGGATTGTGTAAATTATATTAGAATAGGAGAGAATGTAAGAGAAATTACGGCAGAAGATAAGCAGGCAATAGAAACACAGAATCTGGAATTTTCTAAAGGAGGTCTGCGGGTTCTTGCATTTGCATATAGAGAAATGACGAGCCAGAGGGAGATTACTCTGGAGGATGAAAATCAATTAACTTTTCTTGGTCTTATTTCTATGATGGATCCGCCGAGGGAGGAATCTAAGGATGCAGTTATAGAATGTATAAAGGCAGGAATTAAGCCAATTATGATTACCGGGGATCATAAGGTGACGGCTGCGGCAATTGCCCGCAGAATTGGCATTTTGAAGGAGGATTCAGAGGCGTGTGAAGGGGCTGTAATTGAAGAAATGTCTGATGAAGAGCTTCAGGAATTTGTAGAAGGTATTTCCGTTTATGCAAGGGTATCGCCGGAGCATAAGATAAGAATTGTCCGTGCATGGCAGGAGAAAGGAAATATTGTTGCCATGACCGGCGATGGGGTAAATGATGCTCCTGCCCTAAAGCAGGCAGATATAGGAGTTGCTATGGGAATTACCGGAACAGAAGTTGCTAAGGATGCGGCTTCTATGGTGCTTACGGATGATAATTTCGCTACGATAATCAAAGCAGTAGAAAATGGAAGGAATGTTTATAAAAATATTAAAAATGCAATCCAATTTTTATTATCCGGTAATTTTGGAGGTATTTTGACAGTCCTTTTTGCATCAATTGCAGGTCTTCCGGTTCCATTTGCCCCGGTTCATCTCCTTTTTATTAATTTGCTGACAGACAGTCTTCCGGCTATTGCACTGGGGATGGAGCCACATACGAATGCGGTGATGGAGGAGAAGCCGCGGCCGAAAAATGAATCGATTTTAACAAAAGATTTTCTTTTTAAAATAGGGACGGAAGGGTTATGTATTGGTGTTATAACGATGCTGGCATTTCTGATTGGCCTGAGAGAAGGAGGAAGTATCCTTGGAAGTACGATGGCTTTCGGAACTTTGTGCACGGGACGTCTGGTACACGGATTTAACTGTAAATCTGACAGGCCTGTTATTTTTACAAATAGATTTTTTAATAACAGGTACCTGACAGGAGCTTTTTTGCTGGGATTATTTTTCATTACTGCGGTTATGCTGATACCGGGGCTTCAAAGTGTATTTAAAGTCGTAAGCCTTGATTTAGGGCAGCTTTTTACGGTATATGGATTAGCCTTTCTGAATCTTCCTATCATCCAGATTCTGAAAAAAATGAGGAAATAGTAGATGGAGTTAAATAAAAGTAATTTAAAAAAAATTAGAGGAATTATTGTATTTACTGCTATAGTCATTGCATGTTTTTGGAAATATGACGTTGTTTTTGCAATATTGAAATTTGCTTTTGGAATTCTTTTTCCATTTATTCTGGGTGGTGCAATAGCATTTATTTTAAATGTTCCGATGAATTTTATTGAACGGCACCTTTTTCCGGAAAAAAAGAAAGAAAAATCCAAAATAATAAGAAAAATTGCAAGACCTGTCAGCCTGATTCTGGTTTTCCTTTTTGTGATTGGGATTATCAGTCTTATAATATTTGTTCTGGCGCCTCAGCTTGGCAAAACTTTTGCAAATCTTGGGGCGAGTATACAAGAATTTATTCCAAAAGTAAAGATGTTCGCAGAGGATATTTTCCATAATAACAGGGATGTGATGGCGTGGATTGACGGATTGGAGTTTGATTGGAATAAGATAATGCAGGTGGGAATGGATTTCTTTAAAACAGGAGCCGGGAATATGTTAGACTCTACTCTTGTGATGGCAAAAAATATTGTAAACGGAATTGCCACATTTTTCATCGCTCTTGCATTTTCCTGTTACATTTTATTGCAGAAAGAGAAATTGAATATTCAGGCAAAAAAAGTATTGTTTGCATTTGTTCCTAAGGGAAAGGCGGAGGCAACGCTTGAAGTACTTACTCTTACTTATAATACATTTTCAAATTTCCTTACCGGGCAGTGTGTAGAAGCGATTATCCTGGGAAGTATGTTTGTGGTTACTATGACGATTCTGAGAATTCCTTATGCTCTTCTGATAGGAATTGTAATTTCATTTACAGCGCTGATTCCGGTTTTCGGAGCATTTATCGGCTGTGTGATAGGAGCATTTTTGATTTTTATTGTTGATCCTTTTAAGGCGATGATATTCGTTATATTGTTTTTAGTATTGCAGCAAATAGAGGGAAATTTTATTTATCCACATGTGGTCGGAAATTCTGTGGGACTTCCATCTATTTGGGTTCTGGCGGCTGTCAGTATCGGCGGAAAATTGATGGGTGTCGTGGGAATGTTAGTTTTTATACCGTTTGTATCCGTCTTATATGCTTTGTTCCGTGAGGTGGTGTATATTAAATTAAGACAGCAGCACATCAATCCGAAGGATATCAAGTAAATCAAAAAGTAAAATCAGGAATCCATAGAAGGATGCCGTCATATATATAAGAGATGGGAATTTAAGGGATGAAGAATATGCTGAATTATCTCTGGGCAGGAATGATTATTGTTGGGGTAGTGTATGCTGCCTTTACAGGAAGGATGCCAGATATTACAAATGCGGCGTTGGATTCTTCTAAAGAAGCGATTGCACTCTGTATTACGATGATGGGTGTCATGTCTTTTTGGGTAGGCTTGATGGAAATAGCTGATAAAGCCGGAATTGTCAAAAGTCTTTCCTGGAAAATGCGTCCCCTTATACGTTTTTTATTTCCGGATATGCCGAAGGGACATCCGGCAGAAGAACATATTACAACGAATATTATTGCTAATGTGCTGGGGCTTGGGTGGGCGGCGACGCCTGCGGGTCTGAAAGCAATGGATGAACTGGGGAAACTGGAGGAAGAAAGAAGGCGTGGGATACTTCCCGGACCGGTGCGGCGGCGCGGAACTGCCAGTAATGAAATGTGTACATTTTTGATATTGAATATTTCGTCATTACAGTTGATTCCGGTGAATGTGATTGCCTACCGAAGCCAGTACGGGAGCGTAAATCCTACGGCGATTGTCGGGCCGGGGATATTGGCGACGGCAGTGAGTACGGGGGTAGCGGTTGTTTTTTGTAAGGTGATGGATTGTAAGAAGCGGAGGGTGTAGGCTCTTCGCTTTTATTATTAAAACAAGTAAAATGGATTAAAATGAATAAAAAAGGTTTAAATTTATTAAAAAAATGTTATAATAAATAAAATAGGATAAAAGGAGGATAAATATATGAAGCTGCGTGCAGAAGATGTATTTCGCCCGGGTGCATTTCCAGAATATACTTATATATCGCGAAAATCAGCAGTCTCTGATTTATCATATGAATTTCGTTTGACGCAGGCGATTAAAGTTTCCGGTTTTTTAACTTCGTTAGTTGGACCTTCTAAAATGGGGAAAACAATCCTTTGTGAGAAGGTAATTGGTTTTGAAAATATAGTAGAAATTTCGGGAGCGGATTTTGGAGAAGATACGGACTTCTGGAAGCTGGTTGCGGCTAAGGCCGGACTTGCTTATGAGGGGCAGTTTGCGTCAGAAAAGAAAATTGAGGAAACCAGTGACAGATATACGAAAAGAGAGACGTTTTCTTTGACAAAGGATAAAATTATTGAGTATTATAAAAAAGAAAATCTTGTACTGGTAATAGACGATTTCCACTATGCTCCGGAGGAAAAGCGGATGCAGATCGCGCAGCAGTTAAAGGATGCAATACGTAGAGGTTTTAAAGCGATTGTTGTATCGCTTCCGCACCGGGCAGATGAAGCGATCCGGCAGAATGCAGACTTATCCGGAAGGTTAAGTTTGATCAACATGGAACCATGGGAAGTGGCAGATTTAAAGGAAATTGCAATGCTGGGATTCTCCAGATTAGAGATAAAAATTGAAGATGAAATTGCAGAACAGATTGCAGTGGAAAGTTTGTCTTCTCCTCAGTTAATGCAGTATATTTGCCTTAACATTTGTACAATACTGGAAATGTCGGGGAATCAGCATGCTCAGATCGGCCAGGAAATTTTAGAAACAGCATATCGTTATACAACGGCAAATTTTGAATATGGCGACGTTGTATCATTGATGAAGAAAGGTCCGAATACACGAGGGAAAAGTAGGAACACTTTTCTGGTAAAAGGTGGACATCCTTGTGATCTTTATGAACTGATCGTAAAATCAATTGCGGAAAATCCTCCGATAATGAAATTAGAGTTTGAGGATGTAAAAAAACGAATATATGGTATGATCTCAGATGATTGTAAAAAACCAACCCCACAGGCGATTAAAGAAAGTCTTGCTAAGTTGCAGGAATTATTACATGGAAGAGAAGATATTTTCAAGGTACTTGACTGGAAGGAAGGCGTTTTATATATTTTAGATCCGCTGTTTTTATTCTATTTGCGGTGGGGAGGCGGTAGTAAATAGTATGTTTTACAGTACTAATAGTATAAGAAGTATAGGGCAAGCTATAGAATATATTCAAAATGCCAAAGATTATCAGCAGTTTCAAAGCGCGGTAGCATCTTTGCGGGGATATATGAAAGGAATTGGAATAGGGGCGCAGGAGATTCTTGCGCTGGAAAGAATCGCGTATTATCCTCAAAATATATATTCTGATAGAGAGACAAAAGAAAATATGGAAGCCGCAAAGCATAGGGTGATTTCGTACATTGAAGATATGTTATGCGATAATGAAAAAGACGGACAGATTCTTGAGATTCTAAACAATTTTTATCTGTTTCTGGAAAATTTAATAGAACGAAAGCCACATAAGCGTGGAGGAATTCAGCAGGAGCAACTGGATACTTTGAAAATAAAAAATGAATATGATGTACAGCATTTATTATATGCTTGTATCAAGCTGCTGTATCCTATGGCAAGAGCTGAGGTTAGTGAGGATACTGGATATGGTACGGTCAGGACAGATATTTTTCTTGATGCTGAACATGTGATAGAAATAAAGTGTACCAGAGAAAATATGAAATTAAAGAAACTGACTGAAGAAATAGAAGCAGATATAATACATTATAGTGCTAAAAATATTTATTTCTTTTTATATGATAAAGAGAAGATTATAGAAAATCCTATGGTTTTTAAGAAATGTTATGAGGAAAAAATAAAGGAAAAGAATGTACATATTATTATTCATCAGCCTAAAATTATGTAATTTGAATGGATAACGCTTCAAAAATTTAAAAGGAGGGACTCGCAAGCCCTTCTTTGCCTGTAGGCTTGACAAGTTTCTACAAAATTAGTTAATGCGGAGCTATATCAGACTTCATCACAAAATATTACACTTCATATTAAAAATATTTATAAAGACGGAGAATTGCAAGAGGAGTCAACTTGTAAGAATTACTTACAAGTTCAAAAAGAAGGAAAAAGAGAAGTACAACGCGAGGTAAAAATATATAATTTGCAAATGATACTGGCGATTGGCTATCGTGTCAAAAATAATATCGGTATGCATTTTCGGACCTCGTCTTTTGCCGTCAGCATAATGATGGGATAGGTGTATTTTTCCCGTATTTTCTGGCAAAGAGAAAAGCCATTAATATCTGGCAGCATTATATCGAGAATAGCCAGGTCTGTTTCTTTGTTTTCGATACAATCTAATGCTTCTCTGGCGGAATAAAATTTATAAACCGTATAATTTTCGTTCTGCAGATAAACCTCCAGCAAATCCGCTATGTCGCGTTCATCATCAACGACTAAAACCTTTTCAGCCATCTAATCCCTCCATCTTCTGTTGTGAACTTTTTTATAGTATATCAAATTTTCTTTTTAAATTTCCCAATGAATTACATTAGATTTTATTAAGATTTTCCTAAGCCCTTAAACGTAGCTGCCTGCGCTGTCGCTGACCCTGTGCTGATGGTTGAATAAACAGAATATTTTATGCAATTAATACAATTATAAATTAATTAAAAATAAATATAAAAATAGTGTTGACAAATACAGATTTAGGTGTTAATATATAATCAATCTAAAGGAAAGAAAAAAATCAAAAGAAATCCTGACGAGAAAGGGATTTCGAAAAAAAGATTTTATATGAGGAAAGATTAAAAAGGAAGGAGGCTTACACCGTTGGACAATACAGAATTTACAAATCAATATATGAGTGGTATGGCAGATGAAGGTTCTCACAGGATAAGCCTTAATCATAAAGAAGAAAGAGAAAACCGGTAAAATATAATGAAAGCGTACTCGGAGCAGAGAAGCCGGATAAAGAAGATTCACATCTGCAGAATATATTGAAAAGAAAGATACCACAATTATTCAAATATATAAGAAGATGCGTAAAGAAGCATTAGAAAGGCTATAGAACAGAATCAAAAAATATCCTCCGAGATTAAATATAAAGATGATAAAATTAAATAAAAAGCAGCCATTATAGTTAAAGGATAATTATAATGGCTGTTTTGTTATTATGACAGAAGAAAAAGACCTTTGGCATGTATAAAAATTGTAATCTTTGTAACACAGATTTAATATTTTATCGCATATATTTTGACATTGATTAGCCCATATGATAAACTTATAAGAGCTGGATTATGTTTAGAACAAAGTAATTTTGCGAAATATGTTATTCGAGGTGAGAATATTGGATAAGTATGAATATCGGGTAAAAACTGAGCAGATGCTTGAGCATATGGAAAAAAAGCAATACAGCAAAGCAATGGAGATCGCAGATACAATTGACTGGCGCCGTGTAAAGAGTATTTCTATGTTAAATAGTGTAAGTGAGATTTATGAAGCCTGTGGGGAGAATAAGAAGAGCAGGGATATTCTTTTTCTTGCTTTTGACAGGTCACCGTCGAGCAGAAAGATTGTATTTCGGTTGGGAACGCTGGCGCTTAAAATACAGGATGTAGAGGAAGCGTCTTCATGTTATGAGGAGTTTGTTAAACTTGCGCCAAAGGATCCAAATCAATACATTTTGAAATACAAGATACTTAAGGCACGCAATGCTCCGTTGGAAGAGCAAATTAAGGCGCTTGAAGATTTTAAAAAGGAAGAATATGAAGAGAAATGGGCATATGAGCTGGCGAAGCTTTATGACGAGGCCGGGAAGTCGGCGGAGTGTCTGGAGGAATGCGATGACCTGATTCTCTGGTTTAGCGAGGGAAAATATGTATATCAGGCAATGGAGCTTAAGATGAAGTATAAACCGCTTACTCCGCTTCAAAAAGAAAAATATGAGAACCGTATATTAGAGGAAGAAGAACCGGAGCCTGTGACAGACGAGACGCCGGAAGATACGGAAGAAAATACAGAGGAAAGTGCAAAAGAAAGCGCAGAAGAAGTAAAGGAAGAGCCGGAAGATTTGGGAAAAACAAGAGTATTTTCTGTGAAGCAGAGTGATAAAACCGGAGCTGAGACAGACGAGACACTACGTATCTCCGGTCAGATGAAGATAGAAGAGATTCTTCAGGAATGGGAAGAGAAGCAGAAGGCGAATGCAGAGGCTATTGCAGATCAGAAGAAGAAGGATGAAGAAGTTCTGCTGGAAAGGCGAAGGGCAGAGGAGAAGCGCAAAGAAGAAGAAGCAAGACGATTGGAAGAACAGCAGCGGGCTGCGGAAGAAGCGCGGAAAATCGCAGAGCAGAAAGCGGCAGAAGAAGCACGCAGGCTGGAGGAACAGAAGGCTGCGGAGGAAGCGCGGAAAATTGCGGAGCAGAAAGCCGCTGATGAAGCATACCGGCTTGCAGAGCAGGAAGCAAGAAGGCTTGTGGAGAAGAGGACAGAGAAAGAGATGACCCCGGATTTACAGGAATTGATGCGGGATTTGGAAGAAGGAGAGCTGGCGCAGAAGAAAGCGGAACCCGATGCGGAGGAAGTGAAGGAAGAAGTCACAGAGGCTTTGGATGAAGAAGGTTCTGTTCTCAAGGAATTTGATTATGCCGAGAAAAAGAAGGAAAAAGAAGAGGAAAGCATTTTTGGCAATAATCAGTACGATGAGCCGGAATATGTTGATGATTATGACGACGATGATATAGAGACAGATTATGATGAGCCGGAGTCTGATGAAGAAGAGGAATTTGAGAATCTTGATGTCTTTGATACGGGCGAGTTTGAAGATATTGAAGATGAAGATGAATTTGAAGATTTCGAGGAGGAAGAAGACGTGTCAATAGAACTTGACGAAGAAGAACTTAGGGCTAAGATCAAAGAAGTTGATATTGAGATTGAAGAACCCACGGAAGAAGAGATTCAGCGGAGAATTAAAAAAGGAAAGACAGGAGTTCCGTTTGATACAGGATTTGTAGTAACAGGACGTTACGATTTGAGCGCTACCAGTGAAATCGGTTTGAAGGCAGGGCTTACGGAAGAACAGAAGAAGCTGTTTAGTTATTTCGTTCCGGTAAGAGGAATGAGTGAACAGATTGTAGAAGTTCTTGATAATGACCGGCGCGAGCAGCGGGAAGGAACATCCAGAGTAGGAAATATTCTGGTAATCGGACAGAAGGGTTCGGGAAAGACGGTTCTTGCAGTTGACATTGTGAAGGCGATTCAGAAACAGAGAAATCTGAAACAAGGTAAAGTAGCAATTGTTACGGGAGAATCCTTGAATAAAAAAGATCTGTCTGACATTATTCAGAAATTGCGCGGTGGTGCGATTATCGTTGAAAAAGCCGGAAAGATGAATACTAAGACAGTGGAAGAACTGAATTATCTGATGGAGAAAAAGACAGGCGAGTTATTGTTTGTTCTGGAAGATCAGAGAAAACCATTGGAGAGATTGTTTACAGCAAATCCTGCTTTTAAGAGAAAATTCACGTCTACACTGGAACTTCCGGTATTTGTAAATGATGAGCTGGTAACATTTGGACAGACCTATGCGAAAGAGAATGGATATAAGCTGGATGAGATGGGAATTCTTGCATTATATAGCCGTATTGATGTGATGCAGAGAGAAGATCACAATGTAACAGTTGCAGAAGTAAAAGAAATTATGGATGCAGCAATTGAACATTCTCAGAAGGCAAATGTCAAACATCTGGCGAGACGTATGTTTGGAAAGGGAACAGATAAATCTGACCGTATTATTCTGAAAGAAGAAGATTTTAGAATTTAAAAAAAGGTTACCATTCACAGCCGATTTGAAATCTAATATGGATTCGTCGTGCTTGCACGTAAGAAGATATATTGGATTTCAAATCTGGCCTGTGGAGCAGTCACCCACCCGTATAAGCAGTCTTAGCTCCGTCAGGAGCGGGACTGGAGCATCGAAGATGCGACGAGTGCGCATGCTGGTGGGGTGCTGTGAATGGTAAAAAATAAAGAGTTTTGGCAAAGCAATTTTCTGTCAAAACTCTTTATTTTTATGTGTCCATAAAGTATAATTAGAGTATATATTTGGACACGAGAGGGTGGAATTATGGCTGAAGCGAAGAAAATTAAAGCATATGAAATCGGAGAACTGGATCATTATCTCTTCGGGCAGGGAAATCACTATGAGATATATAAAAAATTAGGTTCTCACAAGGTAAAAGACGGGGATACAGAAGGGGTGTATTTTGCAGTATGGGCGCCGAATGCAAAGGCTGTTTCTGTAATAGGAGAATTTAATAACTGGGATGAGACGGCGAACGAAATGGAGCGTGGGGAGCCGCTTGGAATTTATACCTGTTTTATTCCGGATGTGCCGGAAAATGCAATGTATAAGTATTCTATTGAAACGTATAGCGGAGCCCGGATTTCTAAAGCAGATCCATTTGCAAATTATGCGGAGATGCGTCCGGGAACGGCATCAAGGGTGACGGATCTTTCCAGAATTACATGGTCTGACAGTGCCTGGATGGCGCAGAGAAAGAATTGGGATCACAAAGAGCAGCCGATGTCTGTTTATGAAGCGCATATCGGTTCCTGGAAGAAGCATGATGACGGTACGCCGGATGGATTTTATAATTACAGAGAATTTGCCAGGGAAGCTGTAAAATATATAAAAGATATGGGTTATACGCATATTGAGCTAATGGGAATCGCGGAGCATCCCTTTGATGGTTCCTGGGGATACCAGGTTACAGGGTATTTCGCACCCACTTCCCGGTATGGGACGCCGGAAGATTTTGCCTGGATGATTAACTATTTTCATAAGAATAAGATTGGCGTTATTCTGGATTGGGTACCGGCACATTTCCCGAAAGATGCGCACGGACTGGCTGATTTTGACGGGACGCCTGTTTTTGAGTATGCGGACCCGAGAAAGGGAGAGCATCCGGACTGGGGAACAAAGGTCTTTGATTTTGGAAAAAATGAAGTACGAAACTTTCTGATTTCCAATGCATTGTTCTGGATTGAAGAATTCCATGTAGACGGTTTGCGTGTAGATGCGGTGGCATCTATTCTGTATCTGGACTATGGAAGAAAAGACGGGGAATGGGTTGCCAATGAATATGGCGGCAATAAGAACCTGGAGGCGATAGGATTCTTCAAGCATCTGAATTCTGTTGTACTTGGGCGGAATCCGGGGGCGCTTATGATTGCAGAGGAATCCACGGCGTGGCCGAAGGTGACCGGCGCTGTGGAAGATGACGGATTGGGATTCAGCCTGAAATGGAATATGGGATGGATGCACGATTTTACAGAATATATGAAGCTGGATCCATATTTCAGGAAAGGCGCTCATTATAATATGACCTTTGCCATGAGTTATGCGTACAGCGAACACTACATCCTTGTGCTTTCTCATGACGAGGTGGTGCATCTGAAGTGTTCTATGCTGAATAAGATGCCGGGACTTGGTTTTGATAAATATGCAAACCTGAAAGTCGGATATGCTTTTATGATGGGACATTCCGGTAAGAAGCTTCTTTTTATGGGACAGGAATTTGCACAGCTTCGGGAATGGAGCGAAGCGCGTGAGCTTGACTGGTTCCTTTTGGCAGAGGATGAGCATGTACAGATACAGAATTGGGTGAGAGATCTTCTGCATCTTTATAAACGCAACAAGGCGATGTATGAACAGGATAATTCTTGGGATGGCTTTGAATGGGTGAATGCAGACGATAAAGACAGAAGCATTTACAGCTTTATCCGGCATTCCAAGAATGGAAAGAAGAATCTGTTGTTTGTATGTAATTTTACGCCGATGGCGAGGGATGATTACCGTGTAGGCGTGCCGAGGAGAAAGCAATATAAGCTGGTTTTAAATAGTGATGACGTGAAATATGGCGGAAAAGGAGAAGAACGGCCGTTAGTATATAAGGCGGAGAAAAAGGAGTGTGACGGAAGACCCTATTCTTTTGCATATAAACTGCCGCCATACGGAGTTGCTATATTTGAATTTTAGGAGGAAGGTATGAAGAGTGGATATAAGAAATTCACAGCAGTACTGCTGTGTGTATTGTTAGCCGGTTTGCTTCCGGGTAACATCGGAGGGGGAATATCAGAAGTTAAGGCAGAAGACAGCATAAAAACAAGCGGGCAAATGTCCTGGACGGTAGAAGAAGCAGCCCGGATTGTGAAGGCACACTATAAAAATCAGCTGGAAAAGCCGTATTATGGAGATTATACGATAGCGCCCAGCGAGACGAAGATAACAAATAAAGAATACCGGTTTGTTCTGCGATTTGCCATATCCGACCAGAGAATGCAGGAGCTTTTGGCACAGGGAGTGCCGCCGACCTCCAGTATGTTTGCTGCAAATACATTGGCAGGCATGGTTACTGTTAATAGGAATACCGGAGAGGTTTCAGCAGAGGGAGGCGGATTTTCAACTATTGATTTGCAAACATGGAATATTGGAGACAAATTGTTTGCGGATGTATATACGAGAGACTGGTATTATTATTATGTAATGGATGTATACGATGAGGGAATCATGAAGGGACTCAATGATTATGAGTTCGGACCGACCCAGCCATTAGCCCGTGCTCAGTTTGCGGTCATCCTGCATCGGATGAGTGGTATGCCGGAAATCACATATGCAGAGAAATTCCCGGATGTTCCGGATGCAATGTGGTATACACAGGCAATTCTCTGGGCAAACAGCATTGATGTGGTAAAAGGTTATTCTAACAGCGGCTTGTTTGGTGTATCGGATAATATAAACCGGGAACAGATGGCAGTTATGCTGTACCGTTATGCAGAGTACATGGGATATGATACCAGTATGAAAGTGGATTTTAGCAGCTTCAGTGATGCAGCCAGTGTGAATGAATTTGCTTATGAAGCAATGCAGTGGGCAGTGGGCAATGGAATTATTACGGGAAAAGATAATGGAACAAGACTGGATCCGCAAGGAGGAGCAAGCCGTGCAGAATGTGCTGCCGTCATCATGCGTTTTACGGAGACATACAGGTAAATATTAATAGAAAAATCACGGCAGAAGAACGTCTTCGCTGCCGTGATTTTTTGTTATTATCCTTTTTTGGTTTTCATTCGTTTTATTACTTTTAGTCTGGTAAATTCTTCCCGCTCTTTTTCTTCCAGTTCATTCGTAATATTATAGACAAGAGCGCTGTAGGTTGGAATTGTGATATTTTTCAGTGCGTTAGCACGTTTTTGTGTTTTCTTGATGTTGGCTGCCAGACGGTAGGCAGCATTTTCTACCATGGACAATTTAATTGTCAGGTCTTTTACCTCGCGGAATGCGTCCCGGGCAATATCAATGGACTCATGAGTAGTTCCGAGGGCATAGGTAAGTTTGTTCTGAGCCGCATCGTATTTGACGTGGGGAATTTCTGTTCCCATGATGCTTCTTGTCTGAATGCGGATGGAGTCCTCAATCGGAACGGTATAGGCAAGTTCTTCTACTTTACTGATTCCGTGCTCGATATTTGCACGCTGCAGGCAGGCGTAAGCCTTGGTAAATGTGGTGTCTATCTGTTCCTGGATGCCTTTTGCCTCATCAATCAGATCCATAAGCTCGCGGATAAGAATGTTCCGTTTCTTATCCATAAGGTCATAGCCTTGTTTTGCAAGAGCGAGGGAGTTTTTCGCAAGTATTAAGTTTCCTTTTGTTGGAAATTCACGTGGATCCATAGTGTTCCCCCTTTACATTTTGAAACGGCCTTTCGGTTACGTTGCACCTGTGACCCGTGATGTTAATCCACGTGAAACGGCCGTGAACTTCAAGACCAGAGGTCTTGAAGTCACGTTACGCCTAGACATGAAAGTTATCCCTGATTGATGCGAGCATCATCTGGGATAACTTTCGCGTCTAGTCCGTTTCACGTGGATAGTATTTTTCTATTATCTTTGTGTCGATTCGGTCGAGTTCTTCTTTTGGCAGCAGGGCGAGTAGTTCCCAGCCTAGATCCAGGGTTTCTATCATGGATCGGTTTTCGGTGCGCCCCTGGCCGATGTAGCGTTCTTCAAATTCTTTGCCGAATTTTAAATATTGTTTGTCAACGGGGGACAGTTCGTCTTCTCCGATGACTGAGGCGAGGTTCCTTGCCTCTCCTACTTTAGCGTAGGCGGAAAAGAGCTGGTTGGCGAGATCCTGGTGATCTTCGCGTGTATAGCCTTTTCCGATTCCGTCTTTCATCAGACGGGACAGGGAAGGCAGAATGCTGATCGGCGGGTAGATAGCCTGGCCGTGCAGGTTCCTGTCCAGTACGACCTGGCCTTCGGTGATGTATCCGGTAAGGTCAGGAATCGGGTGAGTAATATCATCATTTGGCATGGTGAGGATCGGCAGTTGTGTTACGGAGCCATTCGATCCGGATACGATGCCGGCGCGCTCATAGATGGTTGCAAGTTCGCTGTATAAGTATCCGGGGTATCCTTTTCTGGATGGAATCTCGCCCTTGGAGGATGAGACTTCACGCATCGCCTCTGCAAAGGAGGTCATGTCGGTCAGGATAACCAGAATGTGCATATTCTGTTCAAAGGCCAGATATTCGGCAACGGTCAGGGCAACCTTTGGTGTAATCAGACGTTCCACTACCGGGTCATTTGCCAGATTGAGGAACATACACACATGGTCGGCAACACCGCTTTCATCAAAGGTTTTGCGGAAGAAGTCGGCAACGTCGTGCTTGACACCCATAGCGCCGAATACGACGGCGAATTTCTCATTGGAGCCGTCGCCTAAGGATGCCTGCTTGACGATCTGTGCGGCAAGCTGGTCGTGAGGCAGACCGTTTCCGGAAAAAATCGGAAGCTTCTGTCCGCGGATTAAGGTGGTAAGTCCGTCAATAGCAGAAATACCGGTGCGGATATAGTTACGTGGGTATTCCCGGCGGACTGGATTCAGTGGGAGACCGTTAATATCTCTGTGGTCAGTGGAAGAGATAGGTCCCAGATCGTCGATTGGTTCGCCGATACCGTTAAAGGTACGTCCCAGCATATCGGGAGCAACGGCGATTTCCATCGGATGTCCACTTAATTTGGTATGGGTATTGTTGAGAGACATATTTTCTGTCCCTTCAAATACCTGAATGATTGCTTTGTCTTCGTATAGCTCGATAATACGTCCCAGCTTCTTGGTATTGCCTTCTACGGTAAATTCTACGATTTCATCGTAAAAGGCATCCTGAATGCCCTCAAGGACAACGAGAGGGCCATTGATATTACTGAGTCCAAGATATTCAATTGCCATAAATGGTCTCTCCTTTATGCGTTTTTATCCATGACCCGCTGTGCGAAATCATCAATATATTTTTTATACATATCTAACATCTGCAGGTTATCGTTAGGTACATCGTATTTGATGGCAATAACCTTTTCAAAAATATTCTCTTCTTTTAGAACGGACATAGGCATTCCCATGGCCACCAGCTTCCGGCAGGTTTTATAAAGATAGAGAATGACGTCCATCATTTTAAACTGTTTCTCCATGGATACGCAGGTATCATCCTTGTGAAATGCATTCTGCTGCAGAAAGCCGAGACGGATGACTCTGGCAATTTCCAGTACCAGCTTCTGATCGTCGGGAAGCACGTCGCCGCCGATTAGTTTCACGATTTCCATCAGGCTGCTTTCCTGGTTCAGAAGCGCCATCAGGCGGTTCCGGTAATCTACGAATTTAGGAGATACATGATCGTTGTACCAGGCGCCTAAGTCATTCAGGTATTCACTGTAGCTGGTGAGCCAGTGAATAGCTGGGAAATGCCTGGAGTATGCCAGTGATTTATCCAGACCCCAGAAGCAGCGTACGAAACGCTTGGTGTTCTGGGTTACCGGTTCGGAGAAATCGCCGCCCTGTGGAGAGACTGCTCCGATGATGGATACGGAACCGTCGGTTCCGTTTAAGTTGTGCATCATTCCGGCGCGCTCATAGAAAGCAGAAAGCCTTGACGCCAGATAAGCAGGAAAGCCTTCTTCAGCAGGCATTTCTTCCAGACGGCCGGAGAGCTCACGCAGAGCTTCTGCCCAGCGGGAGGTGGAATCGGCCATGATTGCCACATCGTATCCCATGTCACGGTAATATTCCGCCAAAGTTAGTCCGGTGTAAATAGAAGCCTCACGGGCGGCTACCGGCATGTTAGAGGTGTTGGCAATCAGCGTTGTTCTGTCCATCAGGGGATTGCCGGAACGTGGGTCTATAAGCTGGGAAAATTCTTCCAGAACCTGTGTCATCTCATTTCCACGTTCACCACAGCCAATGTAAATAATGATATCAGCATCAGACCATTTTGCAATCTGGTGCTGTGTCATGGTTTTACCGGTTCCGAAACCGCCGGGGATGGCGGCGGTGCCACCCTTGGCGATTGGGAACATGGTGTCAAGGATACGCTGTCCGGTAATCAGTGGTACGCTTGCCGGGAAGCGGTGATGTGTGGGTCTTGCCACACGGATCGGCCAGCGCTGCGTCATGGTAAGTTCTTTTGTACTTCCGTCGGAAAGCTGCAGGGTAAGCAGAGGTTCATCGATGGTGTAGTCCCCGTCCGGAACGGCGGAAGTTACTGTGCCTTCCAAATCCGGCGGAACCATACATTTGTGCATAATAGCAGGAGTTTCAGGGACTTCTGCGAAAATATCGCCGCCGTGGAGCAGATCGCCTGCGTTGACAGTGAGATGGGTCTTCCATTTTTTCTCCCGGTTTAGGGAATCTACGCTGACACCCCGGGTAATAAATGCACCGCCGCTGTCTGCAATGCGTTCCAGCGGGCGCTCAATTCCGTCAAAAATGTTATTTAAAATTCCGGGAGCCAGGGTGACGGAGACGGCGGAGCCGGTTGCTTCCACAGTTTCGCCCGGGCGGAGTCCGGATGTCTCTTCATATACCTGAATGGTCGTTCTGTCTTTATCCAAAGAAATAACTTCGCCTACCAGCTTCTGTTCTCCGACATATACCATCTCGGACATTTTAAAACCGGGATTTCCTTTCAAATAGATTACAGGCCCGTTGATGCCGTAAATAATACCTGTTCTAGTATTTTCCATTGCCCGTACCTCCTTCAAATAAGAATTTTCTCCTTGCAGTTTCCAGTGAACCCTTGAAGGAATAATCAATCAGGATATTACGTCCACGGATGACGGCGCGGATACCGCCGGTAAAATCCTCTTTGCTTATGGTAAGAAGCAGACCGGTGTGTTCTTCGAGGTAGGCTTTTATACTCTCGTCCGTCGGGTTGATATAGATGGTGATAGGCTCGCTGCCGGCAAAGGCGGCGGCCTTTTCAATATAAGATACCAGGAGATTTTTGTAATCTTCGGTATGCATGTATTCATTTAACAATTGTTCGACTTCCTGAAACAGGCGCTGCTTTAAGTCGGTCTGTGTCTTACTAAGCTCACGTTTTAGTTCAATCTGTGCCTTGGATGCTGCCATGTTGATTTGCTGTTCTGCGTTAGTAGTTTCTGCTTTAATCCTCGTTTCAGACTGGCGGATGGCTTCTTCCCGGTGCTCCCGGAACAGTTCCTCCAGGGCATTTTGATGCTGCCGGATAATGGCGCTGCCTTCGGCTCTTGCTTCCTCCATGGCGGCGGTCTGCAGATGTGCAAGTTTTTCTTCTATCGTCAAGTCGGTCACCTTCTTTTCTTCAAATTGGGGCTGTGAATGGTAACAAATCATAAGGTCTTTGGCTTAGAGCTTCAGACCGATTGCCTCATTTACATAAGAAGTGATAAAGTCTTTCTTGCGTCCGGTTCCGTGTCTGTCAGGAATCTCAATTAAGAGGGGCATTTTGCGGGCAAGCTTGATTTCGTCAATCAAATCCGGAAATTCGCGTCCGAATTTTTCTGTCAGAAGTACAATTCCGATGGAGCTGTCATTCATGGCAGTTTCCAGTGCTTCCCGAAGCTCCGGACGTTCGTGGACGACAACGCCGTCCACGCCGGCAAGCCGCATTCCTGTCAGAGTATCGACATTATCACTGATTAAATACATTTTCATCTTATAATCTACCTATGATCATGAAGGAGATAATCAGACCATAAAGGCAGACACCTTCTGCAAGACCTACGAAAATAAGGGATTTACCGAGTGCACTGGAGTCTTCGCTGATCGCTCCGAGAGCAGCGCTTGCGGCACTCGCTACGGCAATACCGCCGCCTACACAAGATAAACCGGTTGAAAGTGCAGCGGCAAGATAACCGAACCCTGTTGCATTGGAAGCAGCGGAAGCAGCGGCGTCAGCAGCTTCTACATGTCCGCCGAACATCATGATGCCTGCGATAATGAAGCAGCCAAAATAGAAGAAAATGTTGACGCCAAGCGCTCTTTTGTAACGCTTAGTGTTCTTCTGCCCAATCAGATAGTAACCGAATGGAAGAATGATTCCAAGTACGATAGCTGCAATGAGTAATAATTTGATTGTTAATGTCATAGTAATTTACCTCCTTAAAAATGGGTGATTTATTTGTGACCTGCACTATGGTTGGTGAATGGTTTAAATTCCCGCCCTGTTCCTTTGTAGAACCGGCTGAACATTTCATAATATTCCAGACGGAGAACCTGAATACCTACAATCAGTCCTTCCAGACCACAGACAATCAGGTTGCCAAGCACGATTCCAAACCAGTTAATGGAACCACCGTCTGTTGCGCCTGAGAGCATCAGCACCACCTCCATGATGGCGGCGTGGCTGACTGCAAAAGCGCCGATACGCACATAGGAAAGGGTATTTGAAAAATAACTCAGCATGGTTTCAAATAATTCAAAAAATCCTTGTACCAGGAACATTACTTTTCCTGTTTCCAATTTCTTGTGGTTTTTCTCTACAAGGTTCGTAAGAGGTTCCTTGAAGAGGAAAGCAAGAATCGGAAGTCCCAGGAAGATAACCATGAAAATATTCCCCGGAACGGTGTGGCCGCTCATGTAGAGCACGATGGTCAGCACAAGGAAGCCGTAAAATACAAGTCCTGCAATTCCGTTATTGGAGAATAGAAGCTCGCCTGTGTTGTGGCTGCGTACGGCATTGATAATCTGGAAAATCATAACCAGAATATTTAATCCCATACCAAAGGCAATTGCGATGACAAATACGGTGTTGAGCTGTCCTACGAAAGGAAGTTTCGTCATTGCTTCCACGGGTCTTAGCCAGTGAGCTTCGATAACATTTTCAAATCCAAATACGCTGCCGAACATGAATCCGAAGAACATGGAGAAAATCCCCGCTACGGATATAATCCCTGCCAGGTTTATTTTTTTCAGCAGGTAGAGAATCCCACCTCCGGCAAACAGGCAGAATCCCTGGCCTACGTCGCCGAACATTGCGCCGAAGATAAAGGTATAGGTCAGCGCTACGAATATGGTCGGATCGATTTCGCTGTGGTCGGGCAGGCCGTACATCTGGATGAACATCTCAAAAGGTTTGAAAATCTTTGGGTTCTTAAGTTTGGTCGGAGGGTCTCCGAAAAATTTCTCCCGATCTTCCTCCACGACGACGAATACTTTGTCATCATTCTTGGTTTCTTCAATGAATGCATTCACATCATCTTCGCCCATCCAGCCGCAGAGAATATAGTAATCTTCCAGTTTGTCATTTTTGTCGTCAATCCTTGCGGCCATCTTGCGGACGTCAAAGTTATTTGTCAGCTCTTCCAGCCTTTTTCTGGCGCCCAGAAGATTGGAAGCATTGTCGGCAAGCATTTCTGTCGTTTCCTTTTCTAATTGTTCAATCTCTTTGGATTTTTCCGTAATAGCCTGCGACAGCTCCTGGTAGGCGGTTGCCGGTGTCCCACTGAATCCTTCGGGAAGCGATATCCTCTCAAAGTGCAGGGAATTAAACACAGAATCAACTTTGCCGGAGTCCGTGTTGGCGGTAAAATAACAACCATATACGTAATTAGCGTCTCGGGCGCCTTCCAGGAAAATTGCATTCAGGTCCTCGAACAGATATTTTTCAAGCTTGTGGAAATAATCTACGTCAATCCGCCCGAATTTGACACGCATGTATTTGTAATGGGTAACATCCTGGAGTTCAAAATCCAGTGGCTGGAAAGGTTCCAGCACGTTTAATTTTTCGTGAAGGGAAGTCTTTTCCTTTTCCAGCGCTTCAATCTGTTCCTGATAATTCAGGTAATTGTGATTGACTTCGCGGATCAGATCCATCATTTCCTCCGGAGTGTGCGATAGATCAGGTTTGGCATTTCCTTCGGGAAGCATGGAAACGAATTGCTCCGCTTTGGTAAGCGACTCCTTGTAAGGATTAAGCTCAACGAAAGGCAGCAGGTTTTCTGTGGTCTTAAGTTCAGAAATCGCGTGTTCCAGCTGCATCTCATATTTTGAGAGGTAGACATCACTGACTCGGTCTATATCATGGATGGGGCCGGTGATGCTTAAAAATTTCATTTTAACAATCAATTTGTTACACCTCCTAAGTATCCCAGCGTCTCTTGCCGCGTAAGACCATAGCGGACGCATTCAAGAGCTGTGGTTAATTTATAAATTTCTTCTTCTTTTAAGAAGAGGTAAGTTGTAATTGATGCGATGGACCAGGGATTGTTCCTGCGGTCGGCGATATAAAGCCGGTAGAGACATTCCTTGTACATCTGTTCAATGGTCTTCTTCTGTTCGAAATCATACTTTCTGGCATAGGCAGTGCTTTCCATCAGTTTTCGGAATTCATCAGCAGAAGGAGCCTCAACCAGAGCTTTAAATTCATCTACATGGATCCGGTAATGGATCGGAATCGTCAGAGTGTAGATATCCGGCGGAAGCATATGATAGTATTTTTTTGCCCGGTAAATCCACTGAAGGTTCAGAAGGTCGATTCTGGAACCGCAGTCTCTGGTAAACAGCTCAAGCTCTTTTTTCTTAAGGATCCGGCGTTTGGATTTCCACAGTGTTGTAAAATAGTAAAGATCCAGCGCCAGGTCGTAATCAAAAAGCGTTGCGGCGCCGGAATCACGGAGCCTTTTCAAGGGAGTATAGTATTCCGTATCTTTCAGATTATCTACCAGTTCGTCGATATTCTGGGAAGTAATCAGACGGTCTATGGAAATCTGAGAATAACGGTCAAAAAACTCTTTTTTATAATTCAAATCAAATGGTTTGTCATAGTGGTTGAAGACAATACGCAGGCAGTAGTTGATTACATCTACTTCGTAGCGCTTCAGATAGAGCTTTAAAAATTTTTTCTGCTCTATGCCGCCAAAACGGAAAAGCCTTGTATAGTCGTTGTAAAGAGACTGATACAGAATTTTTTCAATATTTCCTCTGTGATAGAGGGATTCGTCCATTTGATTAAGAAGCTCGGAGTAAGCGGGCTTTCCCTTTAAAAAGGAAATAATGTCAAGAACACTTTTCATTGCGGCAATATTGTCAAAATCCTCCTTCGTCAGGAGCTTTGCCTGCATGGCACGAACTTTTGTGACAATGCCGCTGTAAGCCATAACATTTCCCATAGTTTTATACCTCTGTAATTTGTTTCAAAATATTCTCTGCATATTTCGTATGGTTCTTTTCAAAGTCCTGAATCAGAGCCTCTATGGCGGAGCGGTTTTTCAGGCGCTGCTCTTCCAGAATCCTGTCCGTGTTTTTTTTCATTTCACTACGAATAGAATGAAGCTTTGCCTGTGTATCTGCCTCCAGCTTTGCATCAAATGCATCGCGCTTATCCTGGATCTCACGTTCAATCGAGGGCTTTTGCGCCTCAGCGTGGGCTACAATCGCTTCTGCGGTTGACTCAATATCTGCTAACCGGTTCACAATAGAATTCATAGAATGCCTCCTTTTCATGCCCGTTTCTACCTATTATTATAGTGTAGACATCCGGGTATTATTGTCATAATTATCATACTCTTATTTTTGAAAAAATCTAGTACAAAGTTTACTTTTTTTTTTCTGGGTATTATACTACTCTTTGATGAATGTGAATAATACATAGATTATATAGAAGGAATATAATTATTATATGGATGTGAATTTTGAATATTATAAAGTATTTTATTATGTAGCAAAATATGAAAATATTACAAAAGCAGCGGGCGTATTAAAAAGCAATCAGCCCAATGTAACCCGGATTATTAAGCTTTTGGAGTCACAGTTAAACTGCCGGCTTTTTATCCGTGAGCCAAGAGGGCTTCAGCTAACCAAAGAAGGGGAAATGTTATATTCTCATGTTGAAATTGCCTGCCAGCATTTATTGAGTGCGGAAGCGGAGATTAATGACCGGGAGACAGAATGCAAAGGTACCGTCGAGATAGGGGCGACGGAGACGGGACTGCACTTATTCTTACTTCGGACTTTGCATGGCTTTAAAATAAAGTATCCGGAAATAAAAATAAAAATCCGCAACAATTCCACACCGGAAATATTAAAGGCGCTTCACAATGGTAAAATAGATTTTGCGGTTGTCACAACGCCATTTGCAGTATCCGAGAACCTGTGCTGCGAGACAATGCTGGAATTTAAGGAAATACTGGTGGGCGGAGAAGATTATGCCGATGTTGCGGAAAAAAAGCTGAAACTAAGCGAGCTGCATGAATATTCATTGATAGGGCTGGGCAGTGAGACAGGCACCTATAGGTTCTATAAGAATCTATTTGAAGAGCATCAGGTGGATTATGAACTGGATATGGAGGTTGCTACATCGGATTTGATTCTTCCGCTGATTCAGAATAATCTGGGAATCGGTTTTGTTGCGGAAGAATTGACGGCTCCGCTGCTGGAAGAAGGCAAATTGGTTCAGATAAGCCCGGACGTTGAGGTTCCTGCAAGAAAAATACAGATGGTCTGGGATAAGGGTCGGGGGAGAAGCCATGCGGCAGATATCCTGTGCAAATATTTGGAAAATAATATAAAAGGGAGGACGTAGAGTATGCGGCTCAGGAATATTCCGCGTGCGGAGAGTGTATTGAGTGAACATGATAAGGTGGTAAAGGATGAGAAGACGTACCGGGGAAATTGGGGACAGGTCTTCGGAAATTCGAATCCGATTCATATAGAGATTGGCATGGGAAAAGGGCAGTTCTTACTGAAACTTGCCGGACGGAACCCACAGATTAATTATATTGGGATTGAGCGTTATTCCAGCGTGCTTCTGCGAGCGGTCGAGAAATATGAGGAAGAAGCGGAGGAAGAGGGAGCGCTTCAAAATATCCGGTTTGTCTGCATGGATGCGGCTGAGATTGGAGAAGTGTTCTCACCGGGTGAGGTGGACAGGATTTATCTGAATTTTTCCGACCCATGGCCGAAGAAACGCCATGCAAAGAGAAGGCTTACTTCAAAGGAATTCTTTGCACGGTATGAGGGAGTGCTTGCAGAAGACGGCAGGGTAGAATTCAAGACGGATAACGGAGATCTGTTCCGGTTTTCACTGGAGCAGGTGGAAGAAGCTGGATGGAAATTAACTGCGTGTACCTGGGATCTGCATCATGACAAGGAGATGAATGCGGGAAATGTTATGACGGAATATGAAGAGAAGTTTTCTGCCCAGGGGAATCCCATTCATAAGCTGGTTGCAAGCCGGAAGGATTCTGCATAGTCTAATATAGAAGGGAATGCTGATATTTCCTGATGGATATAACAGGAGAGAGGTTGCAATATGATTCATCTGACAGCAAGTAACTTTGAGATAGAAGCAAGGGATTCGGATTTGCCTGTGGTTGTTATGTTCTATGCAGTATGGTGTGGAAAGTGTGCAATGATGAAGCCGGTTGTAGAGCAAATGGAGAAAAAATATGCCGGACGGATTAAATTCTGTGAGACAGAGATTGGAGAATCAGAAGATCTGGCGGGAAAGTACGGCGCAGATATTGTTCCCACCTTTGTTATGTTCAAGGGACGGGAAATCGAGAGCATTATGCAGGGGGTTCTGGAAAAAAATGTGTTTGAAGAGCGGGTGAGAGAACTGCTGTAGCGGTTCCAGGCTATGTGCGGCATCCGGGCAAAGAGTCTTAGTCGGAATTACGATTGAGACTCTTATTTTTTACATGAAAAGTATAGAAAAATTCTCCGGCAGATAGTATAGTATACTTAAGAACATATCAGAAAGGGGATTTGGTAATGTTAAAAGGTAAGATAGCGGTTATAACCGGAGGAACCAGAGGCATCGGATATGCGACGGTAAAGAAGTTCTTGGAGAATGGGGCAAAGGTAGTATTATTTGGTTCCCGGCAGGAGACGGTGGACAAGGCACTGACTTCTTTGAAGGAGGAGAATCCGGAGTGGGAAGTATCAGGGGCATGGCCGAATCTGGGGGATGCTGATGCGGTGGCACAGGAGATTGAGAAGGTAAAAGAAAAATACGGAAGAATTGATATTCTGATTAATAACGCAGGTATCTCTGACAGCACACCGATTGATAATTATACCTCAGAGCAGTTTGCCAAAATTATGCAGCTTAATGTAAATGCAATAATGAACGGTATTATTCCAACGGTGAAAATTATGAAAGAGCAGGGCGGCGGTGTTATCTTGAATACAAGCTCTATGGTAAGTATCTGCGGACAGACCAGTGGAATTGGGTATCCTACCAGCAAATCTGCCGTGAATGGGCTTACCTGGTCACTGGCTAGAGAACTGGGGCCAAGCAATATCCGTGTAAATGCAGTAGCTCCCGGAATTACCAGGACAGATATGGTTGCGGCCCTTCCGGAACAGATGATTCAGCCGCTGATTAACGCAATTCCGATCCGCCGTATTGGCGAGGCAGAAGATATTGCGAATGCATTTTTGTTCCTTGCAAGCGATATGGCAAGCTATGTGACAGGCGAGATATTATCGGTAGACGGTGCGATGAGAACGTAAAGAACGGTCACGTAACAGTGGGGAGAGAAAGAGAGGAGTGTGTGCTGTCCGGTACACATTCCTTTTTTACGGAGGGAATATGGTGAAAGAAGAAAAAGTTTACTGGCAATTGTTTAAAAATATTTTTATCATCAGTGCGTGTACTTTTGGGGGAGGATTCGTCATTGTTGGGATGATAAAAGAGAAATTTGCAGAAAAACTGCACTGGATATCAGAAGAGGAGATTTTAGATATGGCGGCAATCGCACAGTCGGCGCCGGGACCGTTGGGAGTTAATATGGCTGTCATTACGGGCTACCGCATCCGGAAGGTTCCGGGGGCTTTCGTCTGTGCGCTGGGAGCAGTACTTCCGCCACTTATCATCATTTCGGTCATCTCTGTATTTTATCAGCAATTCCGGGACAATCCGGTGATTGCCCTTGCGCTTCAGGTAATGCGGGCAGGGGTGGCAGCAGTCATTTTTCACGTAGTAATAGACATGGCGGCAGGCATTTTTAAGACAAAAAATATCCTTTGGATTGGAATGATGGCTGCTGCGTTTATAATAACTGTATTTTTTAAGGTAAATGCTGTGACGCTGATTTTCATCTGTGCTGTCATTGGGTTTGGACATAGCATGATTACAGAAAAAAGGAGTGGAAAGAAATGATATATCTTCAGCTTTTTTGGGCGTTTTTTCAAGTTGGGCTGTTCAGCTTTGGCGGAGGTTACGCTGCGGTTCCCCTGATACAGAGCCGGATTGTGGAAGCAAATGGCTGGATGGAGATGGAGCAGTTTGCGGATTTGATTACGATTGCGGAGATGACGCCCGGACCCATAGCAGTAAACTGTGCAACCTTCGTAGGGCAGCAGATGGCGGGACTTCCGGGAGCGGTGGTATGTACGCTGGGATGCGTGGCACCGTCGCTGCTCATTGTGCTTCTATTGTCATGGCTGTACATGCGGTTTCGCAACCTGCGTACGGTGCAGGGAACGCTTGCGGGACTCCGCCCCGCAGTTGTGGCGTTGATTGCGTCTGCAGGGCTGTCACTGCTTGTACTGGCAGTCTTTAGGTCCCCCCTTTCTGAGATTGTGGTATCTGATTTTCGGGTGGTGGAGGCGGTGATTTTTGTCGTGTGCCTTGTGCTGCTTCGTAAATATAAGCTGAATCCGGTTGTGGTTATCTTTGGATCGGGTATTGTGGGAACAATTGTCTATCTGATAATATAAGAGGGGTGTCTAAAGTTCTTTCCGAATCCTCTCAAGGCATTCTGTTACGATTTTTCTCGGAGCTGCCACATTAATCCGCTGAAATCCCGCTCCTGTTGTTCCGAAAATCTTTCCGCTGTCTAACCACAGTTTTGCATTCTGTATAATTCTTCTGTCAAGTTCATCTGCCTCAATTCCGGTTTTTCGGAAATCAAGCCATACGAGATAGGTTCCCTCGCCCTCTACAACATCCACACCCGGCAGATTTTCATGGACATATTGTTTCACATAGGTAATATTTTCCTTAACATAGCCAAGCATTTTCTCATACCATTCATCGCCGTGCTCATATGCGGCCCTGGCTGCTGTCAATCCCAATACGCTTAACTGGCTGATTCCGGCGGCATTTACTTCGTGCCGGAATCTCTGCCTAAGATTTTTATTTGGGATAAAAATATTGGAGATCAGCATACTCGCAAGATTAAAAGTTTTGCTTGGAGAGGTACAAATAACGGATATCTCCTCATATCCTTTCTTTGCAGCAGCAAACACGGTATGCTTTCCTTTAAACACAAAATCATTGTGGATTTCATCGCTAACTACGATTACTCCATGTTTCAGGCAGATATCTCCCATTCTGGTTAGCTCTTCCTTCGTAAATACTCTGCCTGATGGGTTATGCGGATTGCACAGAAGAAACAGTTTGATATGATTATCCACAATTTTTTTCTCAAAATCATCAAAATCAATGTGATATCGATAATCTTCTCCAAGGTATAAATCATTACTGACAACTACCCTTTTGTTATCTTCAATAACCTCAGAAAATGGGTAATATACAGGCTGCTGAATCAAAACACTATCCCCAATATCCGTGAAAGCTCTCACAGCCATTGCAAGTGCAAATACTACCCCAGGTGTTTTAATAAGCCAGTCTGGTTTAACATCCCAGTTATGATGTCTCTTTAACCATCCTGCCACTGCGTTAAAATACGCTTCCTTCACTTCGCTATAGCCAAAGATGCCATGTTTCGTTCTTTCTATAACTGCATCTTCTACATAGGAAGACGTCTTAAAATCCATATCTGCCACCCAAAGAGGAAGCACGTCTTCCGGCATACCTCTTTTTTCTGCAAAATCGTATTTTAAACAATCGGTTCCTTTTCGATTTATAATTTCATCAAAATTCAGATTTCTTTCCGACATATCATAGTTCCTTCTTTCTTAGGTATTCATTTTATTCCGGTAAGTGAAACACATAGGATAACTCTGCAAGCAAGTCCTCAATATCTTCAATACCGATTGATAATCTAAGAGTACAAGGGGTAATTCCATTTTGTATACGTACCTCGTCCGGTACGTCAGCATGTGTCTGAGTTGTCGGATAAGTAATCAAAGTCTCTACGCCTCCAAGACTTTCTGCAAATTTAATCATTCTGACACTTTCAATAATTTTCCATGCATGCTCTTTTGTATCTACATCAAATGTAATCATAGAGCCAAAACCCCTTGCCTGTCTTTTTATAATCTCATATCCGGGATGTTCAGGCAATCCCGGATAGTATACTTTTTTTACAATATGTTGTTCCTTTAACCAATTTGCAATTCTGATGGCATTTTCCTGCGATTTTTCCATACGGATCCCAAGTGTTTTCATACCTCTTAGTATTAGCCAACTGTCAAATGGAGAAAGTCCTGCGCCTGTAGTCTTTATTAAAAATCGCAGTTTTTCTTTTATTTCATCACTATTTGTGACAATAAAACCTGCAAGGGTATCATTATGTCCGCCTAAAAACTTTGTCCCGCTGTGGATTACTATATCCGCTCCAAGTTTTAAAGGATTCTGAAAATAAGGAGACAAGAATGTATTATCAACAATTAAAAGCAGGTTATGTTTTTTGGCGATTCTTGAAATAGCCGCTATATCTGATACATTCATCATGGGATTCGTCGGGGTTTCTATATATATTGCTTTTGTATTTCCCTTAATCGCACCTTCAATATCATCCTTAGAACAATTCAGATATGTAAATTCATAATGATTTTTTTTCGAAACATTATCAAAGAATCTTATACTTCCGCCATACAGATCTGCCTCGGCAATCATATGGTCGCCCGGTTCAAAAATCTCCATAAGCAATGTAATCGCTGCCATTCCTGTAGAAAGGGCAAATGCATCAATTCCTCCCTCAAGACTTGCAACAGTCTTTTCCAAATGCTCCCTTGTAGGATTCTGTAATCTGCTATAGTCATAGCCCGTGCTTTTTCCGGCACCGGGATGTGCATATGTGGCGGTCTGGTATATTGGGTAGCTAAGTGCTCCATAATGCTCTGTTTTTCCCTCTGTTTCCTCTAAATGCAGACATCGGGTGTTCAGGCCTCTCTCCATAATCATCAACTCCTTTTTACTGAATCTTTCCAAACCATGTTTTAATAATTCCATATGGCGTCTTTGGTGTAACAAGGCTTACCAATGCCGCAATTACAGTTGATAGAAGAGTAGCCATTATGCATGCATTAAATCCAAGTGATATTGGAAGAATGCCCTGATCTATCAATATATACAATAGAATGCCACTGATCACTCCTGAAATTGCGCCATACTCATTGGCTCTCTTCCAGAACAAACCAAGTAATACGGTGTGAAAAAATACAACTGTAAGTCCGCCTGTTGAATAGGTAATAAGCTTTGCCAATAACTCCGGAGGGTTACTTGCC
This sequence comes from Clostridiaceae bacterium, assembly GCA_902362865.1. Taxonomy (GTDB): domain Bacteria; phylum Bacillota; class Clostridia; order Lachnospirales; family Lachnospiraceae; genus Claveliimonas; species Claveliimonas acetigenes. The sequence goes on along the minus strand of CABIYE010000017.1, from coordinate 34,955 downwards.
AATAAGAAAATTACGATTGAAACAACAAAAATTGCTGCTATATTTAATTTTTTGATTGTTTCAGGCTTTGCTTCTTTATTAAAAATATTCTTATATATATCACTTACAATTGTTCCGGCAAGAGATACAACCATTCCACCCATTGATGACTGAACAGCTCCGCTTACACCTGCGAGAACAAGTCCTGCTGCCCATGCCGGCATAACCTTAACGGCAAGTGATGGAATTGCGAGATCTGCTGTTGCGAGAGTACCCTCCGCAAATGTGTACTTTGTGATAAAGCAAAGCCCATTTAATCCCAATAACCATATTGCTACTACTACCGTTCCAATCTTTATGGCTCTGTGAAGAGTTTTTGTATCCTTATATGTAAGTGCTGTCATTGTTACATGTGGAAGTGTAAATGTTGTAATTCCCCAAAGGATTGCATATGAAATGGTTGTCTGAAGTGCATTTTCCCCTGGTAAAAACCAATCCGGATTTGTTTCCATAAGCGACTGTATTGTTTCTGTATAAGATAATCCGGTACTATTTATACCCGCAATAAATAGAACAAGTACGGAAATAGTCATTACGGCGCCCTGGATAACCATAGCGCTTGCCACGCCCTTAATACCGCCTGTAAGTGCCGCAAGAATGACTAACGCTGTAAATATTGCAAGACCTATTCTATAATCCTGTCCTGTAAGTATCTGGAATATTCTTCCGCCACCTGTAATTGTAGAAACGGCAAACCCTCCAAGGAAGAATAAGGTGGCTATTCCACATATAAGTCCAAAAATCTTGCTATTATTATATCTGTTCATAAATAATTCTATAAAAGTTTTTGCATTTGTTCTTCTGGCTACAATACCAACTCTTTTGCCAAGTAATCCAAGAACCATGAGATTTGAACCTATAGAGAAGAAGCAGCATACCATCCACGTAGCGCCAAATGTATATGTGAATCCGGGAACCCCCATAAATACACCTGCGCCTGCAACTCCGGCTGAAACCATCATCGCGGTAATGATGATTCCGCCGCTTCTGCCTCCCGTATAGAACTTTGAAAGATAATCACCTTTTCCATTTTTAAGAGACTTTCTTGTAACAATACTATATATCAATAAAGTTGCTGTATAGATTGCAAATACTGAAATAATTATGATTCTTTGTTTTGAACTGATATCCATTTATTTTCCCCCACTTTTCTTCTTTTTCGGTTTTTTATATATTTCACCGGACGGTGTGATGTCCATATCTTTATATACATATGTAGAAAGAATGATTACTGCTGCTACAAATCCGATTATTATTAGTATTTCCATAAAAATCCAAAGTGGAAATCCTAATACAAGACTTTTATTTCCATTTAAAATCAATAGATTTGCTATCATCAGTGCTGCAAATGCTACATAAACACCAAGTGTTATCCAAAATTCTTTTGTTGTCTGTGTAAACCGTGGATCTGTTTCTATATCTTTGATATTATAATCTCTGCTTTTGTCATCTATAATATGTATTTCTTCTGTTTTGCCCATGTGATAATCCACTCCTTTTAACATACTTTTATTTATAAATGTTTGTTGATAAATATTTAAATGCATTATCTGCACATATTGCCACTATAGTTTTTCCTTTTGCTTCCGCTCTCTTAGCAATTACCGCTGCTGCATGAATTGCTGCCGCCGCCGACTGTCCGAGAAATATTCCATCCGACTTTACCAGTTCCCTGCCTGTTTCATAAGCATCATCTGCGTTTACTTCCATACATTCATCATAAGTAACTCCAAATTCTTTGAAATAAAGAATCTCCTTTTCTTTCGGAACATTATGAAAAGCCAAAACGCCGTCAATGGTATTCTTTTCAGGATCTTTTGGATCTTTCAGCGATTCTTTTGCAGGTTGTACACCGATTATCTTTAAGTTCTTGTTTTTCTCTTTAAGATACTTTCCGATTCCTACCATTGAACCTCCTGTACCTGCAAGAAGAACGAGATAATCAACCTTTCCGCCTGTTGCTTCCCATATTTCCGGCCCTGTTGTTCGATAGTGCGCTAATGGATTTTCCGGATTCCTTCCTTGATTTATGTAATAATATCCATGCGCATCTGCATATTTCTGAATAAGTGCATAGAATTTTTCAAATACAAGACCTTCCTTCTGTATTAGTTCAGGCACTCCCGGGATATCCTTGAATTCAAGAAAAATAGTACCATAAGCTTTGAGAATCTGCGTCCTTTCTGCAGATACACCAGGCTGTAATACTGCTGCAAATTTATATCCCAGTACGTTTGCATATGCTGCAAGCGCAATTCCGGTATTTCCACTTGTGAAATCTATGATTGTATCACCTGGTTTTATTTTCCCGGACTTTTCTGCTTCAAGAATCATGGCAAGTGCTGCCCTGTCTTTCACAGAACCGGAAGGATTAAAATATTCAAGTTTTGCTAAAACCTTTGCTTCAAGATGATTGGTTTTACTGTAATTTCCGATTTCAACTAATGGTGTATTACCCACTAATTCTGCAATTGATTTATATACTTTATTTTCACTCATTGCTGCTGCCTCCTATGAATCAAAGTGTGCATATTCAAATAACTGTGTAAGCTTTATATTTTTATCTAATGCATATAAGCTAAGCAGTGCCGATGCACATCCTGCTGAACCAACATATAATCCTGAGTAACTTACAACTTTATCAGGAATTGTTCTCGTCCATGCCCCATACCATTTTCTCTGGTCTGGTTCCTCATCACTTACGGAAGAATCTGAAATAAGAATTCTTGCTGTTCTTTTTGCGTAGCCCAAAAATTCTTTTTCACCTGTAAATTCATAAATATGAACAAAATGTTCAAGAATCCCGGCTGTTCCACAGCATTGGCATTGTGCATTCCAAAATCCCCATGAAAATCTTTCAGGAGCACCGGCCCTTATGGTTCCTCTTGAAATTCTTATTAACCAATCCTTATACTCCTCTTCACCAGTAATTTCGTAAAGAATTCTGAAAAGTAAGGTGTGTCCTGCAGGTCCATGACATGTACCCAGATAAAACTTATCATTTGTAGGACCTGTCACAGGATGATCCTGATATGGAATTAATACGGCATCTTCATCTCCAACTGCAATGCCTTGGAGATATTTAGCGCCTTCTTTTGCAAGCTCAAGATATTTTTCATTCTTTGTTGCCTTGTATACGATTGCAAACATCCAGGCTGTACCTGCTGTTCCATGAGAAAATCCCGGAAAGGTTGTTTCTTTTTCAAATCCTATAAGAGAAAGATCAAGAAGCTTCCAATACTTTCCGCCATTCTTTGCAGGAAGTGCATCCTTAGCAATATAATCAGCGGCTTTCGCTGCGGCATCAAGATATTTACTGTCGCCAAAGTGTTCATATACCTGCACTAAGAAGAATACAAATCCGCCATCTGCTACAATATCCTCTTCATTACTCCAGTGAAGACCTTCCTCTGTATATTTTCCTGCCTCAAGCAAATCATCTGCAGTCTTTAATACATAATTCTTATATTTTTCTTCTCCTGTTACCTGATAAAGATCATCCAGGAAAAGTGCCTGCCCCATTGGACCATTTGAATATCCGATTGCCCATCCCGGAACAGGAATAACTCCGCCAATATCAGAATGAAGTGTTTGCTCATACCATCCTGCGTCTGTTTCAATTGAAATAATATGATTTGCTGCTTCCCTTGCCTCATTCAGATATTGTTCCTCTTTTGTTGCCTGATACAATCTCAGGAAGAAAATACCGATTCCTGCTGAACCACTATATATATTCGTTGGCCCAAATAACATAATGTCCTTTCCAAAACCATTCTGGCCATCTGGAAAGTTTTTCCAAATTTTTCCGTGTTCTGTTTTAATTTCAAGTGTCTTAAGCCAATTAGCCGTTTCAATTGCACTATTCAGATAATCCTCATCTGTAAGGCTTTTAAAAATCTTTGGTATATATGTCATAATCAATCTCCTTCCCTCCTTTCCTACCACTTTAGTAGGTTTTGAGATAAATGAATAGTAGCACAAGTATATACTTTTGCATAATTCTAAAATCTTATTAAGATATATAGTTAAAAACTATAACCTATTAGCTGGATTATTTATTAAGTTAAAAAAGGTGCCCAAAGGCACAGTTGAAGATGGTTTATTATTAAATCGAGATATTTTTATTGATTTTTTCTTGATAATTGCATATAATATAGATGAGCAAGAATACTTGCTTGATTTAAGTGTGTTGCTACTTTGAGTGCAAACCTTTAATTTAAGTGCTTCACTACTTTGAATGTGAACCTTTAATTTAAGTGCTTCGCAGCTTAAAATGCGAATCGTTAATTTTCAGGGAGATAAGAAGCTTATCTCCCTGTTTTGTGATACTATGGAGGATAAAATATGGATTTTTATCGCATAAATGAGGACTACAATAGATATCTCCAAAATTATGAAAAAGAAAATAGAGGCGTTACCAAAGTACCTGATATTAGGTATACTGATCGGAACAAATTCGCTTTTGGTGCGGTTTTACAAGTTAATGGCATGAACTATTATGTATCGGTATCTTCTTTTGATAAAAAGCAGGAAGCTAATATTCTAATCCGTGTACCAGGAGATGAAAAAGAAATTAAAGGATCTTTGCGATTCAACTATATGATTCCTGTGCCAGAGGAATGTATTGAAAGGCTGATTATTAAAAATGTGCAGGATGAAAAATATCGGCTTTTATTGAACAAAGAATATCAGTTTTGTATGAATAATGCCGAGCGTATTCAGAAAAAAGCAAATAAAATATACGAAATGGTTACAACAAATCGAAAACAGAAATTAACTGACAACAGTTGTGCATTTAGTATTTTGGAGCAGGGATATCGAGAATACGTTGAAAATGTTTTAAGAAAAAAGCCTTGATAGCCTTGGTTGCGTCATTGGATTAGTACATAATTAGATTTCCAAAGAATCTTCTGAATCTATCCACATTTGCATGTTTCCATCAAGACCTATTCTAATACTTTTTCCCTGTATTTACTTAATTCTGAAATGTATTTTTCTCCTATCTCACTTAATACGGATAACTTTCTTGAAATATATCCTATAGTCATCTTTTCATCTGTTTTCAGCTTAACAGCACAATAATCTGTTCCATTCAAATCCTCGCAAATAATACCTGAACACAATGTATATCCATTAATGCCAACCATAAGATTTAGTAAAGTTGCCCTGTCGTTTGCCCGCACCATTCTTTTATAGTGATAGGTACTTAATACTTCTTCTGCAAAGTAGAAGGAATTATAGTCTCCTTGTGCAAAGGTAAGACAAGGATAATCATCCAGATCTTCCATTGTTATTTCTTTTCTGTCAGATAAAGGATTCTTCTTACTCATATAAGCATAGATACCACAATCAAATAGTGGGGTAAATGATAACCCGGCCTCATTAAAAATTTTCTCAAGAACCGCTTGGTTATAATCATTCAGGTATAAAATTCCTACCTCACTCTTCTGGTTTTTAACATTTTCTATCACGTCATATGTCTTTGTCTCATGAATTTCAAACTCATATTCATCCATCCCATATTGATTAATTACCTTTATAAATGCATTTACGGCAAATGTATAGTGCTGCATTGACACATGAAATGTTTTCTTTATATTATTTTTAGAGATGTATTTTGCATCCAGAATCTCATATTGTTCGATAACTGATTTTGCATATCCCAGAAATTCTGCACCTTTCACGGTAAGTGATATTCCACTTTTTTTACGAAGAAATATATCAAATCCAATTTCCTGTTCAAGGGATTTCAGTGCTGCTGTGAGACTTGGTTGTGAAATAAAAAGTTTTTTGGCGGCTTCATTTATTGAATTTTCCTTTGATAATTCGATTATGTATTTTAATTGGTTTAATGTCATGCTATGTCATTTCCTTTCTTCTCCATTATAACATGGAATAGAGTTTTTCGGTTGACAAAATAATTTTTGTTTTGTACAATCGAGTTAGTTTTATCTAATTGGTTGCGTGTGGTTCACAGACAACAGACAGTGAGTGGCCGGCAGATGGGTAAAATAGCCGAAAGGGTTGTGCGATATGAGATTTGACGAGAAGACAAAGGAATTCAGAGGAACAATCGGCCAGAACATCCCTTGCTCCAGAGAAGAAATGGAGGAAGATCTGCTGGAGACGCTCTACCAGTGGTGGAGGGATGCGAGAGAGCTGGAACCTCGGGAAATTGCCCGGGAACTTGCTGTCAGCAGACGCGAGTTGAGGACTTTGACAAAGCGAATGGTGCAGCATGGATATCTGGAGGAGACGGAGAGGGAGGAGCCGCTCCGTCTGACGGAGTTTGGCAGGATACAGGGTGCGGAGTGTATTGCCAGGCATCAGTGCCTGACTCAGTTCCTGCAGATGGTTGCAGATATGGACGAAAGAGAGGCACAGGAAGACGCCTGTCGGATTGAGCACCTCATCAGTAAAAAGGGAATCGGCGGGATCAGCAATTTCCTGAAATATGGGGATACCTTTGAGCGTACGATTCACTACATGGATCCCCGGGCGCTGTATGAGCCGGGAAATTACGAGGTAAGCATGGGGATTTACTATATGGAAAGGAGGCGTCCGGCTATTCTTTCCAGAGAATATTATGATTTTATGCCGGAGGCAGTTTTGGAGGTAAAGAAAGAAGGGTGCTGCTTTTACCTGAGACCGAAGAGTGAAATGTATTCTGCAGAAATTACTCTTTGGTATAAAACCAGAGTAGAATGGAAGACGGCGGAGCGTACAAAAGAGGGATTCAGGATTTCTGCTGCCTGTTTTGATTATACGACCAGTCCGGCGATTCCGGTAATGAAAGGACTCGGAATCCTTGCATTTACAGAGGATGGAAGGATTCCGGAGGACATAGACTGTAGAGAATTTAATGTTAGAATATGATAGGATGAAGAGGGACAGTGAGATGAAGAAAAGCAGCGAAAAGGAAAAAAGACGCCCTACACTTCTTCAGCTTCAATATTTGATTGAATGGGAAAAGCTGGGAGGAAACTGGGGAGATAAGGCGGCGGTAGCGGAAATCTGCGGCGTGAAGCACAATGCGGTAAATTATTTTTTTAAACAGTGTCAGGAATGGGGATATATGACGGAGGATTCCCGGCTGACAGAGTCCGGGAAAGCGTGGCTTAACGGATACCGCGATCTGATAGAAGGCCTTGAGGAATATCTGTTGGAGGTTGGCATACCGGAGTACGAACTTCGGGAAAATATTGCTTCACTGATTGAAAATACGGATTCCTATACATTGTCGGCAATGGTGCGGGGATATCAGGAAAAACAAAAAGAATTTTCCGTGAAACAGTCGGAAGAAAACTCCTGGAGTTATCTGAATGAAATTATGCAGTACGGCGAGTGCGACGTCCAGTTTTCACTGCATCGGATTGACGGCGCAGAGGGCAGGCATACAACACTGTCCATGGCAAATCGGGGATTTGAAAAACCGGGGAAGCTTTTGCAGGAGGAAGGGAAAAGCTTTCTCGAACTGCGGCTTCGGAATATGAAAGCAAATTCCCGTATCAGCGGAAGAGCTATGAAAGGGCATCTGTCCTCCTTGCGGTATATTTACCATGGAAATCTCAAAGAGGTAGAGATTCAGGAAGGGAAGATCCGCATTCCTCTTGAAATCTGCCGCTTCCATCGAGAAAAAAACGGGCGGATCGAGGGAATGCTTGCAGTTACGGTTACCTGCAGTGTGGGAATGAGCCACATGCCGGAAAGTACGGCAATGCTTTATTTTACATTATAAAAATTAAAGTTATTCTTATGGGCTGAGAATCTAAAAAACAGGTTCCCAGTCCTGTTTTTTAGAAAAATCAAGTTGACTATTTTTCTCGATAAACCAGTTTGGTTTTCTTGGCATTCTCTGGAAATCCTTTGAAAATACGCGGTTTTATTGATTTTGCATAAATGACAATATGATTGTCATTTGAAAAAATAAAATTGACAATAAATATGGCAGATAGTATAAATTGATTATGAGTTAGTTGCGTAAAACTTTTGTTCTATAAAATTACAAAGATTAGATAAAAGAAATTAAAGTTTTGCAAAACTACCGCAAAAATAAGGTCATAGGATCAGAAGGAGAGTGGAGGAATATCAATGGGACGTATTATGAAAAAAGCGAAGTGTTTTCTGACATTACTGCTTGTAATCTGTATGTGTGCCGGAAGTTTTCAGGGCGTATTTGCCGCGGATCCGGCAAAATACAAGATTACAGTAAGTAAAGTGGAAAATGGAACAATTACCGCAGACAAGACGGATGCGGCAGAAGGTGAGCAGGTATCCTTAGAACTTGTGCCGGAGGACGGATACCGGTTGTATGCGTGGACTGTGACAGACGGAGATGAAAAAGAAGTGCCTGTAGAGGACGATGCATTTATCATGCCGTCGTCAGACGTGACAGTCAGCGCGCAGATCTATACCGAAGATATTGTAGACTTGATGAATCTGCTGGATATGATAGATGCAATGGATCCGGCACAGTATACAGAGGAAAGCTGGAGTGCATTGGAAGAGGCAAGGCGGTCGATTATAGAACCGACAGAAACAGGTCCATATGCTTCTATGGTGGCGTCGGGACTTCGGGATTTGATTGGCGAACTGATTCCGGCGGCATATCGGGTTATGGTAAATGAAGTGGAGAATGGAACGATCCGCGCAAATCAGGAAACTGCGGCAGTAGGAGATATCGTGTCCTTGAGCGCAGAGCTGACAGAAGGATATGCATTGTATGCGTGGACTGTGACAGACGGGGAAGGAAACAAAGTGTCAGTTGATGACAATACATTTACCATGCCAGCGTCAGATGTGACGGTCAGCGCACAGATCTATACTGAAGATATTGTAGAACTGATGAATCTGCTGGATGAGATAGACGCAATGGATGCTTCGCTGTATTCAGAAGCAAGCTGGAATGCGCTGATTTCGGAGAGAGAGCAGATCTATGATGCGACGCAGCTGGGGAAATATGCGTCGATGATGACGACAAGATTGCAGTCCCTGGTAGATGCGCTGGTTCCGGCGGAATATAAAGTCAACATAAATAAGACGGATAATGGAATCATCCGTGCAGATAAGACCACTGCGGCAGTAGGGGATAAGATTTCCTTAAGTGCAGAACCGGAAGAAGGATATGCATTGTATGCGTGGACTGTGACAGACGGAGACGGAAACGAAGTACCGATTGATGACCATGCATTTATCATGCCCGCGTCAGATGTGACGGTCAGTGCGCAGATCTATACCGAAGATATTGTAGAACTGATGAATCTGCTGGATAACATAGACGCGATGGATTCGTCTCTGTATACGGAAGCGAGCTGGAATGAGTTGATATCCGAGAGGGAACAGATTGTTGATGCAACGCAACTGGGAAAATATGCGTCGATGATGACATCAAGATTACAGTCCCTGGTAGACGGGCTGGTTCCGGTAGAAGGAGGAGACGATCCAGATTCGGATTTTGCGTTGGAAGACGGCTATTATATCTTGCCGTTTCAGACCTACAATAACGAAGAGAAAACGCTTACCGGCAGTTTTTGTTCGGGTAATTTTCTCGGAAGGGACCCAAGGGGCGGCAACAGAGCGCTGCTTCATGTCCAGGATGGAAAGTATGAAATTACAATGAGGATTCATTTTGCTGATCGGTTGTTAGGCTTCGGAGTGCTGAAGGAGGAATACTACGAGGGCACGAAGATGTTTGACAAGAATTATACATGGGCGAAGCATACGGGAATGAAAGACTGGATCGATCAGGAGGCGGCAGAAGAGCGAGGCGAATTGGAAGAGGAAGATAAATACTGGAAAGAGGTTTCCAAAACTCTGGTGGATGATCGCAACACGTATGACGTGACGTTTACGGTAGAGGATCTGTCCGCAGATTATCTGTTCTGGTATGGGTATTCTATTATAAATGCATACGCTCAATTAGAGTTTCTGGATTTTAACGAATGGGCGGCTCAAAAGATTGATCTGGCGGATTATAAGGAAGCAAAAGAGATATCCTGGTCACTTTTGGGGCGGACAGACAGGATGGATACAGACGACTATATCCCGGAAACACTTCCATGGAATGTGGAGGGAGATACAGCTCAGGCGGTTGTGTCGTTTGACGGGCTGCCGGACGGAAGATATACCATAGGGTACAGAGAAAATGACGAAGATGAGATTGTGGAGATTCAGAATAACAGTTTTTGCGTGAACTTTGACCTGAGCAGTCTGAAAGATGTTGTTTTTGGAAGGATGTTTTATCTGAAGGAGACAAATCACGAGGAAGATACTTCTCACGGGTATTGTTTCGTCTTATATCCCAAGGCAGCAGATATTGAAGGAATTGAACTGGTGGAAACGACAACGGGAAGTAAGATTGTAACGACGACAGAGACGGTTCCGAAAACTGCGAAATTAAGCGTGAGTGAGATTGTTGATGATCCGTCTACAGTAGAAGATCCGTATTCGGTGATCCACAATAATCTGGGAACTTCTTATAAGAATATCTATATGTACAAATGGAGCGTACAGTATCCGGATGGCTCAGAGAGCCTGAATATGTCCAAGCCGGTTCAGATGAAGTTCAAGATACCGGAATCATGGAACGAGAAGAAAGTGCAGTTATTTGGATATTTTCCGGGTTATGGATACGATCCGGTAGTGGATGGAACCTTAGAAACAGAAGAGGATGGCAGCCATTATTTTGTGATAGAGACACAGAACTTAGGGTGGTATGCGCTGTATGAGATAAAAGATATCAGCACAACAGGAGAAAATCTGGAAGATGGTACCTACTCGGTTCCGATTTCTGTATATCACTGGTCTATTGAAGGACAGTTGTCTATGGCAAGCCGGTGTCTGGGAGATGACGCGACCTTAGTTGTAAAAGACGGCGTAAAGACAATCTATCTGAATTTTACGGAGGTGGAACAACTGGAGCTCACCTCATATATGACGAAGATGTGGCTTTATGACTCGGATGAGACGAAGCCGAACGGAACGCTTAGTGGAAATATTATTCCGGTTGTATTTACTTCATATTACAGGAACAGCGACGATAGTTATCTGACAGACGATTTCAATAAAGATACTTTGAATTATTATCCGAAAACCGGATACATAGATCTGCCAAGTGACGCGGCACAGTGGCCGGCAAGATTCAAAGTTCCGATTATGGATGCTATTGGCGGAGGCAATTTTGAACAGGATGCATGGCTGACGATAGACTGGGCGGGAGCGACAAAAATCTCTGATACTACGCCGGATGTTCCGATACGGGATGCGCTCTCTGAGATGATCCAGATCGCAGAGACAGCAATTCAGGAGGATTATACGGCGGATTCCTGGGCAGAAGTAGAAAGCGCCTATGATGATGCAGTGGAAGTATATCAGGATGAAAAGGCCAAGCCGGACAGCATGACGAAGGCTTACCAGACGCTCAGAACGGCGGTAGATAATCTGGAGACTCCAGATACGCTGGTGTTAGATGCCGGAATCTATACGGCAAACGGTACAGTGGCAGACACGGACGTTGTAACAGGGACGAGAGTTCTTGTAAAAGAAGATGGCGGCGCGGACATTTATCTCAATGTACAGAATATAAAGGATTTTGCTTATTATGACCTTGAGAAGAAAGCGTATGTCGCGGCGGAACTGGAGATGGAAGAAGAGGATGGAAGTGAGGTCGTTACAAGGGCGGTACTTTCGATTCCAGCTATGTCAGATTCTGTTTCTGTAAAATATACAGATGCAGAGGGAAAAGAACAGTCCGGTCTGCTGACGCTTGCCGGATTCGAGAAGCAGACGGTGGATAAGACGGAACTGGAAGAGGCTGTTGCATCTGCTCAGGAAAAGCTAAAAGAAGCGGCAGAGAAGCCAGAACAATATAACAAGGCGGCAGTCGAAGCGCTTCAGAAAGCAGTGGCAGAGGCGGTGAAGGTTGTAAATGACCCTGTAGCATTGCAGACGGAAGCGGACACGCAGACAGACGTGCTGAACGCGGCAATCAGTAATCTGGTGATAGACATCAGCCTGAAAGCGCTTCAGACAGCAATTGCATCTGCGGAGCAGAAAGAGGAAAGCCTGTATACACCGAAGAGCTGGAGTACTCTTGCGGAGGAAGTGACAACGGCAAAAACTCTGCTTGAGAAAGAAGATGTGACCTCACAGGAAGTGGACGAACAGCTTCTGAAACTGAATGCAGCGATGGAAGGACTTGTAGAGAAAGCAGATAAGGGTGTGCTTCAGGAAGCGTATGATGAGGCGGTTAAGATAACGAATGATGCAAATTATCCGGGTTGGGATAACCTTCAGGCGGTAATCGCGGCAGCAGGCGGCGTGCTGGCTGATGAAAATGCTTCACAGAAGGATGCGGATGACGCGGCAAACGCACTGAATGCGGCAATCAGTAATCTGAACGGTTCCGTAGATAAGAGTGTATTAAACAGTCTTATTGAAGAAGCGAAGGCACTGGATACAGCCGGATATACGGAGGCAAGTATCGCTTCCTTTGAGGCGGCGATTGCATCCGCGCAGTCTGTGCTGACTGATGCAGGGGCATCCCAGAGTGATGTGGATAAACAGATCCTTCTCCTGCAGAAAGCGGCGGAGGCGCTGATCCAGAAGGCACAGGATAACGTGGTTTATGACGGGATTTACACCATCGACGGTCGTATCTGGCACGCATCTTCAGATCAGGCTTCTATGGGAAATGCAGCACTGAAAAAGCCAATGCAGGTTGTTGTGAAGACGGATGAAGAGACGGGAGAGACAAAAGCAACACTGCGTATGGAATTTGGTCCGCTGACGACAAGTCTCGGAGCGACGGATTTCACCGGATATCTGGCAGAACTCTATTACTTCCCTGGCTGGGAAGGCGGAGAGAGCGGTTACCAGATGCCGTCGGGAGAGACGCCAGTTGCGGCAAATATAGAGTCTTACTATGAAGACACCTACGATGTATATAATCACCCGGAAACCGGAACGGATGCGAATGTCAAAGGAAAGCTTTATCCGCATATTATGAACATTCCGGTAGAACTGGGCGACAATGAGATCTGGGTACAGGTGTATGTTCCGGTTATGGAGGCGATCAATCAGGGAAGCGGACGCCAGTATGCGAAATTGCAGCTTGACTGGGACAGCCGGGAACAGATTTCCGGCATTGAGACGGATAAAGAAGTGCTTGAGAAACTGATCGGGCAGGCGAAGGAATTGACCCAGGGCAATGCTTCGGATGCAGTCTATGACGCGCTCTTAAAGAGTATCGCCGCTGCGCAGGATGTTGTTGATAATATGAATGTAGATCAGAAAGCAGTGGACAATACGTTGGCGGCGCTTCAGGCAGCAGTAGATGCGATGACGAAGGAGCAGGTAAAAACGGATAAAAATGCTCTGAAAGAAGCGATTGAGGAAGCAGACAGCTACCTGAATGCAACAAATGTAACTTACACAGAGATTTCCAGAAATACCTTACAGCAGGCAAGAGAAACGGCACAGCGTGTATATGATGACGATACGGCAACACAGACGCAGATTAACCGTTGTGTTACGAACATTGAGTCGGCGATCCGTAATCTTGTGAGAATTGGAGCTGATAAGACGGAGCTTGAGCAGGCGCTTGCCAATGCCCGGACATATCTTGAGGATACCGGGAATTATACGGCGGCTTCCCTGGAGGCGTTAAAGTCTGCATATGATAAGGCTTTTGCGGTGTATGAGGATGAGGCTGCATCACAGGAGGATACCGATGCGCAGACAAGGATCCTGAATTATCTTACGGAAAATCTTGTGCAGGTAGAGGCTTCCCAGGTGCGCAAAGACGGCTTACACGATCTGTTGATTACGGCGGCAAATATGTCCGGGCGTGAGAGTATTTACACAGCAGAATCGATTCAGGCGTTGAAGTGGGCAATCTTTACTGCGGAGGCAGTATATGATAATGAAAACGCAACACAGGAACAGGTGGATGAGCAGGCTTCTAAGCTGGTAGAGGCAATGCTGAATCTGGAGCAGAAGACGACCGGAAATGGCACCAATGGAGGAAATGGAAGCAATAATGGAGGAAACGGTGATGGAAATAATAACGGAGGCGGAAGCACAGGGCTTGACATCCGCAATCTGGAAGACGGCGTATATTCTGTTACCGGTTCTATGGTGAAGATTGACAAGGTGACAGCGTCTATGTCAAACGAGGCGATTAATCATACCATGAAGCTGACTGTTAAGGACGGAAAATATTATATTACAATGGACTTTAAGGGGCTGACGGTAGGACAACAGCTTGGCTATCTGAGTCAGTTGAAATATTTTACCACCGGATATACGCTGGATGGCTATGGAAATCCTGTTGGTTCACTTGCGGATGTGACCGTAGATTCTTATCAGAAGAATACAGACGGTACGCTGGTAAGCGACAGCTTCGGCACCAATTACCCGGACGTTGTGACCTTTGAGTTGATCCCGGAGGCTCTGGAAGACGGATACGTACCGCTCCAGGTATTCGTGCCGATTATGGACAGTATTTCTGAGGGAACGGGAACCCAGCCGGTATTCTTAAAACTTGACTGGAGTACATTGAAGTCCGCAACAGAGGACGATCCGTCATTTATAGAGCCGGATCCGGATCCGACGCCAACTCCATCCGGTGGAAATGGTCTTAGCGGCGGAAGCTCTCTTAGCGGCGGCTCCAGTCTTGGAGGCGGAAGCTCTCTTGGAAATGGAAGTTCGCTTGGAAGTGGAAGCGGCTCTTCCTTAAAGAGCGGCGGTTCTCTTTCTTCTGCATCCAGTGTGAAGACCGGAGATACCAGTCCGATGTTCGGATGGGCAGCACTCCTTGTATGCAGTATGTTTGTATTGGGAGCGGTCATTTTGGAGAGAAAAAGACTCGTAAAGTAAATATCAGGAAGGAATAGGAAGAACATGAAGACAGCAAAGAGGAAACAGAAAGCCCTGGCTGGAGTTCTGGCATTCGCGCTTGCCCTCATTCTGGGGGCAGGCGTTCCTGCTTTTCCAGTCTATGCGGCGTCCGGCAATGTTTACACTTGCAGTGTGACGCCATGTTATCGACATCCGGTAACGGGAGAGATCGAGGATTCCGGCGGAGAGTCCAGCTATGCCACCGGGCAGGGAATGGTGGAAGGATGCATTTACACAACGGGAATTATGGAAGTAACGGACAGTGGAGAATTCTATCTGACGATTCGTATGAGTCTGATTGATTATACCTCGAACCAGAGTTTCTGGGTACAGAATGTGGGAGATTCCGGCTGGTCATCCCCGGCGATGGGTGTGACGGGAAACGGGACAGACGGAAATGGCACGACAGCGGATGTGTGTCTGCAGGTGCCCAGTGAGAATTGTGTCGTCCGGGTGTCTATGTATGTAAGCCCGATGGGGCGGGATGTGGTGTTTTATCTGTATCCGAGCAATTACAGTGCGGGAAATAATACGGATATGAATGCGACGATGGTGACGGCATCATCCGGCAGCAGCACAGCGTCGTCCGGCGGCTCTTCGCTGCAGGCGTCTGAAAGTGCAGGTGCCGCCAGCGGCGGATCAGGGGCCGGCAGTTCCGGTTCGCTCTCTTCTGGAAGTTCGCTAAGCTCCGGCAGTTCTTCGCTGGGAAACGGAAGCACAGATACGAAAGAAGAAAATGCAGAAGAAGAAAATACAGAAAGCGGAGATGTACAGGCGCCGGAATTAAAGAGCAGTATTACGGAGCCGGCGGATTCGGATACAACGCTTAGTGCAGAGGATTCTACGTTAAACGGTGCGCAGGGCTTAAGCCTTTCCACAGCGCAAAAAGCCGGAGAAGAAGCGGATGGCGGAGAGATAAAAGAAGCGTCGGCGGGTCTGTCTATGGGCGAGCGGATTTTCTCACAGGTGATTTCTATTTTAATTGCAGGATTGATTCTAATGGCCGTGGGGGCTGGTATCGTATATTATTTCCGTAAAAACTGGCGCAGATGGGGTGGAGGTGAAGACGATGATGAATATTAGAAGCAGAATCGTCAAGAGACTTTGCTTTACATCGATTCTGTGTCTGGTGAGCGCTTCTCTCTGGGGATGTGTCGACCAAAGCCAGGGAAAGAGCGAGGAGTCTGCCACGGAGACGTCTGCAGAAATTTCTGAGGATACGGACGAAGTAGAGACGCTGCTTGCCATCGACGACCCGGAGGAGAAAGCGGCTGTGGAAGCCGCGAAGAAGAAGGTATCTTCAATGGAGGAAGAACCGCGTATCATTGCAACGTCTCCTGCTACGGCGGATATTTGCGATAAGCTGGACCTGGAACTTGTGGGAATCTGCTCCAGCACGATCTCGACGCTGCCGGATCGCTATGATGAGGTGGAGACGGTGGGAACGGCAATGAGCCCGGATATGGAGATCGTGGCGTCTCTGGATCCGGACTGGATCTTAAGCCCGTCTTCTTTACAGGGCGACCTTCAGCCCAAGTACGAGGCAATCGATACCGATTGGGCGTTCCTGAATCTGAGGAGTGTGCCGGGAATGTACCGATCCATCCAGGAGCTGGGGGAAATCTTCGGGCGTGAAGAACAGGCGCAGGATCTGGTGGATGAATTTACGGAATTTTACAAGGAATATAAGGAGAAGAATGAAGGGAAGGTGTCCCCGAAGGTTCTGGTGCTGATGGGGCTTCCCGGTTCCTATATTATTGCGACGGAAAATTCTTATGTTGGGAGTCTTGTGGAACTGGCGGGCGGCGAGAATGTCTACGCCGGAACAGATCAGGAATTCCTGACTGTCAATACGGAGGACATGAAGACGAAGGAGCCGGACATTATCCTGTGTGCTTCCCATGCGCTTCCGGATCAGGTGATGGAGATGTTCAAAGAGGATTTTGAAACAAATGACATCTGGCAGCATTTTGACGCGGTACAGAATGATCAGGTCTATTACCTGAGTTACGAACTGTTTGGCATGAGCGCGACCTTCCGCTACCCGGAGGCGCTGGAAGAACTGCAGCCGATTCTCTACCCGGAGAGTGAAGAAGACGAGGAAAAGGCGAAGGAGAGCAGTGAGAAAGCACAGGGAGGCGGGAACTGATGAGTACGAAAAAGAAGACGGTGCGGGCGGCGCTTTCCTTCCTTATTATAGGGATTCTTCTTGTGGCGCTTTTCGTTGCGGCAGTGAATATTGGAAGCCTGAAAGTGAGCTTCCCGGAGCTGCTTCGGGGATTATTTGTGGAGTACAATGAGGATGTGGCAACCATCTATGACCTGCGTTTCCCACGTATCGTGATTTCCATTCTGGCAGGGGCGGCGGTGGCCGTATCCGGTGTTTTGTTTCAGGCGGTGCTTAAGAATCCATTGGCAGACCCGGGGATTATTGGCATCTCCAGCGGAGCCAGCTTTGCGGCGGTGCTGGTTACAGCATTTGCCCCGTCGCTTTACTTTTTTACGCCGCTCTTTGCATTTGGCGGCGGCGTATTGGCATTTTTCTTAGTGTATACGCTGTCGTGGAAGGGAGGCTTAAGCCCTCTTCGGATCATCCTTGTGGGTGTTGCGGTGCAGGCGATGTTCTCGGGACTCTCAAGCGCCCTTAATGCTATGAACGGCGGAAATATGTCGGGAGTGGCGTCTATCGTCAACGGCAATATTACCATGAAGACATGGGACGATGTCTATACGCTGCTTCCCTATGTGGTGGTTGGGCTTGTGCTGGCGCTTATATTTGTCAGAACCTGCAACCTTCTGGCGCTGGAGGATAAGACGGCCCGGAGTCTGGGCGTCAATGTAAATACCATGCGGATTGTAATTTCGCTGATTGCGGTGCTGCTTGCCAGTATATCTACCGCAGTGGTAGGAACGGTCAGTTTTCTGGGATTGATCGTGCCGCATATCGGAAGGCTTCTTGTGGGAAGCGACCATAAGAAGCTGGTGCCGTTTTCTATGCTGCTTGGCGCCTTTACCTTTTTGCTGGCAGATACTATCGGAAGGACGATTGCGTCTCCTTACGAGGTGTCGGCGTCCATTATTATGAGTGTGGTCGGAGGCCCGTTCTTTATCATTCTGCTGAGGAGGTCGAAGAAGTATGCAAACTAAAGACACACAGAAACCGGCGATGGAAGTCCGGGACTTATCCTTTGCTTATGGGAAGAACAGCGTGCTTCGGGGCGTGTCCGTTAAGATTGAGGAAGGTAAGATTACAACGATTATGGGTGCAAATGGCTGCGGTAAGTCTACGCTGTTTTCCCTGATGACGAAGAATCTTTACCCGAAAAAGGGAAATATTTTCCTGAGAGGCAAAAATATACAAAATTTGAATTTGAAGGAATTTGCCCGCCAGGTGTCGATTGTGCAGCAGTACAATACGGCAAGTGACGATATTACGGTGGAACGACTGGTATCCTTTGGGCGCACGCCTCATCGGAAAATGATGCAGAGCCGAACGGAGGAGGATGAGCGGCTGACAGAGTGGGCGATGGAGGTTACGGGAATCCTCGCTTACCGGGACAGGGAAGTGGCAAGGCTATCCGGCGGCCAGAGGCAGAGGGTGTGGATTGCTATGGCTCTGGCACAGAATACGAAAATACTGTTTCTTGATGAGCCGACGACGTATCTGGATATTCGCTATCAGATTGAGA
Source organism: Clostridiaceae bacterium (assembly GCA_902362865.1). Lineage (GTDB taxonomy): Bacteria > Bacillota > Clostridia > Lachnospirales > Lachnospiraceae > Claveliimonas > Claveliimonas acetigenes. Next base: position 16,329 of record CABIYE010000017.1, on the reverse strand, counting down.
TTCTGGAGCTGGTGAAGAAATTGAACCGTGAATACGGCATTACGATTGTCATGGTACTGCATGACATCAATCAGGCAATTGCATTTTCTGACCGGGTGGTAGGACTGAAGGACGGTCATGTGACGGTGGACGGCGTTCCGGAGGAGGTCATCAACCCGGACAGCATTCAGGAGCTTTATGGCATCCGGCTGGAAGTAACGAAGGTGGAAGGACAGATCTTCGTGTTGACTGTTTAAAAATAGAAAGAGGTAAGGAATAATGAATACAAATCCATTTAAGATTTTTTGGGTCCTGCTGGTTTTTTTCTGTCTGGGGCTGGGAACGGTGGGGATCGTGCTTCCGGTCCTGCCGACGGTGCCGCTTTATATGGCGACTGTATTTTGCTTTGCGAAAAGCTCGAAGCGGCTTCATGATTGGTTTCTCAGTACAAATCTGTATAAGAAGCATCTGGACAGCTTTGTAAAGAACCGTTCTATGACGATGGCAACGAAGCTCAAGATTGTCGGCATGGTGACAGTAGTTATGGCGGTTGCATTTCTCTGTATGAAAAATGTGCCGATTGGGAGAGTGTGTATCACCATTGTGTGGGTGTGCCATCTGCTGTACTTCTTCTTCCGGGTGAAAACGATCCGGCGGTCAGAGGCAGCGGTGGAATAAAAAGAGAGGAAAGAGACGGATCATGATAAAAACAAGATTGGTAAAATTATTGTCTCATGCAAAAAAATATATCGTGCTGCAGGTCGCGTGGAAGTGGATGTCTCTGCTCTGCCAGGTGGTGATGATCTATGCGGCAGCGATGCTTCTTGAGGGGGCGCTGTTCGGGAAACTTACGGGGAACAGAATGGCGTCTTACGGCGCGCTGGTTCTTGCGGCAATCCTGCTTCGATTCTTCTGCGATCGGCAGGCTTCTTATGCCTCCCACGAAGCGAGCGTAGATGTGAAGCGGATCCTGCGGGAGAAGATTTACGGGAAACTATTAAGGCTTGGCGCTTCCTACCGGGAAAATGCCGCTACCTCTGAGGTAGTACAGATGGCGGCGGAAGGCGTCGAGCAGTTGGAGACGTATTTCGGAAGATATCTGGCACAGTTATTTTACAGTCTGCTGGCTCCGGTGACCCTCTTTGTCATCCTTGCTTTTGTGGATCTGAAGGCGAGCCTGGTGCTTCTTGTCTGTGTGCCGCTGATTCCCATATCCATTGTGGCAGTGCAGAAATTTGCCAAAAAGCTTTTGAATAAGTACTGGGGCATCTATACGGAGCTTGGGGATTCTTTCCTGGAAAATCTGCAGGGTCTGACAACGCTAAAAATCTATCAATCAGACGAAGGAAAGGCGGAGGAAATGGACGAGGAGTCTCAGCGTTTTCGCCGGATTACTATGAAGGTGTTGACGATGCAGCTTAATTCTACCAGTGTGATGGATATTATTGCTTACGGCGGTGCGGCGGTGGGGATGATTGTGACGCTCTCGGAATTTGCGAAGGGAAGTGTAAGCTTCGGAGGTGCACTTATGATTATCCTGCTGGCGTCAGAGTTCTTTATTCCTCTGCGGCTTCTGGGCTCGTTTTTCCACATTGCTATGAACGGGATGGCAGCCAGCGATAAGATTTTCGCACTTTTAGATCTGCCGGAGCCGGAGAGGGATGGCAGGGAGCTTGAAGAGAAGGCAGTCTGTATCAAGCTGGAAAATGTAAGTTTTGCTTACGAGAAAGGACGGGATATTCTGGATGGCGTGTCTATGGAATTTGAGGCGGGGAGTTTTACTTCCCTTGTGGGAACCTCCGGTTGTGGGAAGAGCACAATCGCAGGGCTTCTGATGGGGAGAAATAAAGGCTACCGGGGCAGCATTACCATTCAGGGAATGGAGCTTAAGGATGTGTCGGAAAAGAGTCTGATGGAGCACATTACATTGGTGTCCCATAACAGTTATTTATTTAAGGGGACAGTTCGGGAGAATCTAAAGATGGGTAAAGCGGACGCGTCGGAAGAGGAGATGCGGGCAGCTCTTGACAAGGTGAATCTGCTGGGATTTGTGGAGGAGCAGCAGGGGCTTGATACCATGCTTCTGGAAATGGGGAGCAATCTCTCCGGCGGCCAGCGGCAGCGTTTGGCGCTGGCGAGGGCTTTGCTCCACGATACGCCGGTCTATATCTTTGATGAGGCAACGTCTAATATTGATATGGAAAGCGAAGAGATGATTATGGATGTGATCCGAGAGCTGGCGAAGTCTAAGACCATCCTTCTGATTTCCCACAGATTGGCAAATGTAGTGGAGTCGGATCGGATTTATCTGTTAAAAGATGGGCGCGTAGAGCAGTCCGGCACTCATGCGGAGCTGATGCGTTCCGGCGGGGCGTACGCACAGTTGTATCGATATCAGCAGGAACTGGAGGCTTACGGAAAGGAGGCGGCTGAGTAATGGAAGAGAAGAAACGCAGAAAAGGAATTGTTATTATGGGACAGCTTGTCGGCCTGGTGAAGCCGCTGCTTCCGTTGATGTGCCTGGCTGTCCTTCTTGGGGTTCTGGGGTATCTGTGCGCAATTTTCCTTACAATTCTCGCGGGCTATGGATTGCTGCATGGACTCTTCACATTGATAGGGTTGAGCACGGACGCGGCGAATGTGGGATTTTTTCTGTCCCGGTCTCCGGGCAGTATGGCGGCGCTTTTGGTTGTGCTGGCGGTTCTGCGGGGCGTGCTTCATTACGGGGAGCAGTACTGTAATCACTTTATCGCGTTTAAATTGCTGGCGATTGTCCGGCATAAAGTATTTGCAGCGCTTCGGAAGCTCTGTCCGGCAAAGCTGGAGGGAAGGGATAAGGGAAATCTGATCTCAATCCTTACGTCGGATATCGAGCTTCTGGAGGTTTTTTATGCACATACAATTTCGCCAATCGCGATTGCAGTTGTGACGTCGTTTGTGATGGTATTCTTTATCGGCGCGCAGTATGCGCCTGCAGGTGTAATCGCGCTGCTTGGCTATCTGATCGTAGGTGCGGTGATCCCGCTTTGGAACGGGAGAAAAGGCGCGCAGGACGGCATGGAGTTCCGCAATTCATTCGGGGATTTGAACAGCTTTATCCTGGATTCTCTGCGGGGGCTGGATGAGACGATCCAGTACGGCAGAGGCAAGGAGCGGATGGAGCAGATGGATGAGCGTTCCAGAGATTTAGGGCAAATGCAGAAGAAGCTGAACCGTCGGGAAGCGGCGCAAGGGTCGCTTACCAATCTGGTGATCCTCTTGTTTTCCTTTGGGATGCTCTTCTTTATGCTTCTGCAGTTTGGAAATGGCGCTGTCAGTTTCGAAGAGGCGCTGATTGCGGTGATTGCCATGATGGGATCCTTCGGACCGGTGACGGCGCTCTCTAGTCTGTCCAATAATCTGAACCAGACGTTGGCGGCCGGGGAACGGGTGCTGTCCCTGCTGGAGGAAGAGCCGCAGGTCAGAGAAGTCAGCGGAGAAGAAGAGACGGCATTTGACGGCGCGGCAGCAGAGCACGTAGATTTTGCTTATGAGGAGGAGCAGATTCTGAAGGATTACTCCATTGAGATTCCAAAGGGAAAAGTTGTGGGAATCCATGGAGCCAGCGGCTCCGGCAAGTCTACCCTGTTAAAGCTTTTGATGCGTTTCTGGGATGTGGACGGCGGAAGTATCCGAATCTCCGGGAAAGACATCCGCGGAATTAATACGAAAAATCTGCGGGACGTGGAATCTTATGTGACGCAGGAGACGTATCTGTTCCATGATTCTATCGCTAATAATATTGCGGTCGGAAAGCCCGGGGCGACGCGGGAAGAGATTGTGGAGGCGGCGAAAAAGGCTTCTATCCATGAGTTTATCCTGACACTTCCGCATGGATACGACACGGAAGTCGGGGAGTTGGGCGATACCCTCTCCGGCGGTGAGAAACAGAGAATCGGGATTGCGCGTGCATTCCTGCACGACGCACCGTTGCTCCTTCTGGACGAACCGACCAGCAATCTGGATTCCCTGAACGAAGGAATTATTTTAAAATCATTGAAGGAATCCAGAGGTGATAAAACGGTGGTGCTGGTGTCTCACCGGAAATCCACAATGAACGCGGCGGACGTGGTTTATGCCATGAAGAGCGACCGAAAATTTTGGAAAATCATTAAATAAACTTAAGAAATCTTTCATGTACAATGCAGGAAGAGTATGCTATATTATGAAGGGTAAAGTATAATTTGCAAATAATTAAAAAGGGTGGATATTATGAAAAAAAGAAGGATTTTGCCGCTTTTGATGGCGGCAGTATTGATGACGGCGGGTATGCCGATGACTGCGGGAGCAGCCGAGACATCCGCAGATGCCGCTCAGGAGACAACAGAGCAGGAGGCAGAAGGAGGAGTCATCGGCGACTCGGCTTCTACCGATGGAGTATCCGAGCAGGCAGGAAGCGACAGCGCCGCTGCGGATGGTACAGAGAGTGGAGCGGCAGTTGGCGACAGTGTAAAAACGGAAGAACCGTCTTCTGCAGAATCTTCAGATACGGCAGATACGGAAGAAGCGACAACCAATCAGGATGAAGAAGGCGCAGATAAAGAAGATGCGGATGAAGAGAAAGATAATGAAGTCGCGAGTGATAATGTAGTAACACTTGGAGAGAATCTTTCAGCAGAACAGAGGGCCGCAATGTATTCTTACTTTGGTGTAGAAGCGGATGAAGTGAGAACCATTATTGTCACACATGCGGACGAAGTACAATATATGGAAGGCATTGCGACGGATGAGCAGATCGGAGCAACAACGAATAGCTGTGCTTATGTTGAACCAACGGAATCCGGAGGGATTAAAGTAAAGACGGCGAATTTGAATTTTGTTACGAGTGCGATGATTGCGAGTACATTAACGACCGCAGGAATGGAGAATTGTAATGTGGTTGCAGCGTGCCCGTTTGAAGTGTCCGGCACAGGCGCACTGACAGGTATTATGATGGCTTATGAGACAGCCAGTGGAGAAAGTCTGGATGAAGGAAAGAAAGAAGCTGCTGTGGAAGAGCTGATTACGACAGGGGCGCTTGCAGATGCATTTGGACAGGAGACCGCTTCTGAGATTATGAATGATGTTAAGACGGAGATTCTGGACAAGGGATATACGGATGCGGAAGAAATCGGCGACGCGGTGGATACGATTGCCGAAAAGTATGATGCTGAGTTGACGGAAGAGCAGAGGTCGCAGATTGTCGCATTGATGGAGAAGATTTCTCAGTATGATTATGATGTGAGTGCATTGAAAGATACCCTGGATAATCTGAGCGGAGAACTTAGCGGATTGTCAAGTGTATGGAATTCTATTAAAACATTTTTTGTAGGCTCCGGAGACGGAATCCTGAGTGAGACAAATGATGAAGCGCTGGGTGAGAATGTGATTACGGACAGCACCGTAAGTGAAAGTGGATTTAAAGATGGACTTCTGACAAGGATCATGAATTTCTTTAAAGGCGAGTAAGAAGAGAAGGTAAATGGAAGAACCGCAGATTCAATGAAAAGAGATGAATCTGCGGTTTTCTGTTTTTTATAGGAAAGTTCCAGAGGGAATCTACAAGCGTTTTGACTTTTCGGTTCCTGCATTGATACAGTCGATAACAGCGTATCGCATACCGCCGCGTTCCAACGCTTCGCAGCCCTCAATTGTAGTTCCGCCTGGAGAGGTTACCATATCTTTGAGCTGACCCGGGTGGATACCTTTTTCCAGAATCATTTTGGCGGTGCCAAGACAGGTCTGGGCAGCCAGGCGGTATGCCGTGGCACGTGGGAGTCCCTGCTTTACACCTCCGTCTGCCATTGCTTCAATGAACATTGCGGCATAAGCCGGACCGCCGCCACTTAATCCGCATACAGCGTCAATCAGATGTTCGGGAACCAATTCTACAATACCGATTGCTTCGCAGATTGACTTTGCCGCATCCAATTCTTCTTCCGTAAAATCATTGTCAGAACAGAGGGCAAAAGCGCCTTCAAATACCATTGCGGGGGTATTTGGCATAATACGAAGAATTCTTGGAAGCCCGTCTATCATATTTCGGAGGCGTTCTACGGTAACTCCGGCAACAATGGACATCATAGCCTTTCCGTCCAGTTCTTTTTGGCACTGGGAAAGTGCTTCCGCCGCATTTTGCGGTTTTACGGCAAGAAGGACAATATCGCTTTTTTGGCAGACGTCCGCATCGCTTTTGGCAAGATTCACGCCCCATTTTTCTGCCTTATCCATCATGGCGGGGTTGATGTCATAGACATATGCCTGCTCACAGGTGATAATTCCGCTTTCCAAGGCTCCGTAAAGGATAGCTCCTCCCATATTGCCGCAGCCGATAATACCAATTTTTTTCGTAATCATAGAAAACTCCTTTCTTTTGTTTCGAGTGTGTTTAAGTGATACTCCCAGACCTTTTGCAGATTCTCTGGTTTTGAAAGCAATAATTTTGTGCCTTCCGCCATACATCTTGCCGCGTACAGCATACCTTTTTGTCCGATGCTCATTCCGGCCTGTCTGGCGGCAGCCCAGTGGTGCAGCGGTGTGCCCTTGCACATGGTCGCGGCGCTTAATGTAATGGTGGGAATCACGTGACTGACTTCCGATACGTCAGTGCCGATAGCAATGGGCACCGGCTCCGGTTCCAAAGGCTCCAGTCCGCCAAAGTAATTTTCTCCATTGCTGAGTCCGGCTTCTTTGCTAATTTCAGCCGCCAGATTCAGCTCTTCGGGAGTGTATTCCGGTGTAGGGATTCTTGACATTGCTTTGTAATAAATCTCCGCCAGTATGCGGTTCACTTTCATCTCCTTGCAGCTTCCGAGAAGCTCTATTTCAACGGAAGTCCCTGTCATCAGAGCGGCGCCTCTGGCGCAGTTGTCGACTCGCTCGCTGGCGTCCTCCGTGCGGCAGCGCTTGCTGGAACGGATGAAGTAATTGGTTTTAGCATAATCCGGGACGACATTTGCGGGACGTCCGTTATCAGCATATGCATAGTGCATACGGACATCGCCGGGCACATGCTCGCGCAGGTAATTGACGCCGATATTCATAAGTTCGGCGGCATCCAGGGCGCTTCTACCCTCTTCCGGTGATTTGGAAGCATGGGCGCTGACACCGTGGAAAATGTAATTCTTAATGTCCTGTGCCTGCCAGATGTCATTGCTGACACGGTTTGTATCGAAAGGATGCCAGGTGACAGCCACGTCCAGACCGTCAAATGCACCATGACGGTTCATAATGATTTTCCCTGACATAATTTCTTCTGCCGGGCAGCCGTACACGCGGATTGTGCAGCCTGTACCGGAAGCATCCGGGGATTTTTCCATATCGGCTTTCAAAGCGCATGCGGCTGCAGCAGCGCCCGTGCCCAAAAGGTTATGTCCGCAGGCATGTCCCAGTTCTGCCAGAGCATCGTATTCGGCAAGAAACCCGATCACGGGCGTTCCATGTCCCCATTCTGCGGTAAATGCTGTTTCGATTCCAGCAATATTCCAGGTGATCTTAAATCCGTTTTTTTCCAGAAAAGCAGCCAGGCATCGGGAAGATTCCTTTTCCTGATAAGCAAGTTCCGGATGATGGAAAATATAGTCTGCCGTATGTATAATATCCTTTTCATGTGCGGCCAGCCAGTCGGTAATAGGGTTGGAAATACCGTCTGACAGGTTCAGATAACTATTAAAATTCATTGCTGTCAACCTCTTTCAATACATCCAGGTATTCCCGGCCAAATTTTTCAGTATACTCATTCAAAGCATTGTCCACCGCAATCTCTCCGGCATCTCCCAATTCTTCTTTTAACGTGTTGCCGACGGTATGTAAAAGGTGAGCGGTGTGAAAATTAAAATCTTTCATGCAAGAGGTGCCCAGCGATTTCTTCTTTTTTGCCAGTGAAATGACTTCTTCTCCTGTCAGCGGCTGGTTCCAGTCAAATTCACAGCGCTCTCCGCCCCAGCTCAGAGAAACAGAGATTGGGGTACAGACGAAATCCTGCCGGAATCCCTGGTAGACAGCGTTATCGACATTTACACAATAATATTTCCCATAATCTAACAGACCATGTTTCTTCCAGGCATCACACCAGGCACATCTGGCAATGTAGGTCTGCAAGGTGGGTTCGGTGCGGAGCGTGCCAAAATCCATTTGCCCGTCATAATCCGGGCGCCATTCTCCATATGCCTGATTCGTCATGACAGACAGCTCATCGCCGTGGGCAAGGGCATTTGCCGCCATACGTGCGCCACGCTCATTGCCGTATTTTGTCATGCCTTTTAAAATAGCCTCTCTTCCGGCTTCTCCGCTGCCGGTAATGGCATATTTTGCCAACAATGCAAAAAGAACGGCATGATGTTCGATTTTACACAGGATAGTTTCTTTTGCCATAAATAATCCTCCCTTCTTCGGTTACAAGAATAAGATAGCATTATTATACGCCAATTTTGAGAAATGTGGAAGAAAAGTTATTTCTGCGGCGGGTAAAAGAGGAGAAAATCAGGTGGAAAACAGGTGAAGCCCCAAAAAAGAAGGATGCTGCCCAGCCACCCGAACAGAATGAGTAATTCGCTTGTATTCCAAAAGGCCCGGTACAGGCGTGCAGAAAGGTAAAAAGAAAGAAAAACGCCGATAACAAAAAGCAGAAGATCCATCAGCAGAAGATCGGTTCCCAGCACGGCGGTATAAATATAGAAGAAAATAACAATAAATGCCATGCCGCCCCATGCCCCGGCAAGGCGGGAGCCGAAGAATGCGGTTTTCATTGGCCGGATCACATGGTATTGGATGATTGTAACGAAAAAAAGAGGGAAAAACAATAGTTTCAGATGTTCCCAGACGGATTCATTGATAGGAGTAAACAGTGCGGTAAATGGATTCTGTTCTGAAAAATCATATAGGAAATGAAAGACGCTTCCCAGCAGAATCGTGAGAATGATGTAAGGAATATCTTTGCGGCGGATGAATTTATGCATAAGCTTGTACCTCCTGAGCGTATATATGATGTTGGGGTCAAAAGCCCCGCTTATGAGCAAGCTCACGTGGGGAAAAGACCTTTTGACCCTGGCATTATATATATGCAGGAAGGGCGTAATATATACATAAGAAAAGGAATCACCGCCCCCAACGCTCTCATGTCGCCAAAAACAGTGATTCCTAACTGCGCGATCAGGGGTTCGAACCCTGGACACCCTGATTAAGAGTCAGGTGCTCTGCCAGCTGAGCTAATCGCGCATGTCGAATATTTTATTAATTTGTTATCTGCTCAACGCAAAAGCTATTATATAATAGGTTTTTGATAAATGCAAGTGTTAAAAAAGAAAAAATTACTTTTTGATATATTTTAATAATTATTAAGAAAAGATATAGATTTTTTTGTTTAAATTGTTTATAATTTTTTATATCTGTTAGAGAATATGAGGCGAAGGAGGGTAGGGTTTTTGTATTGGCAAAAATAAAAAGGAGGACAAGTAATGAAAAAGAATTTTTTGCGGAAAGCGTTGTCGATTACGCTGGCAGCAGCATTTGTGGCAACGTCAATTCCGGGAACAGCTTTGATTTCCAATGCGGCAGTGAATAAAATTACGCCGCCGACGCCTGTTTATCAGTATGATTTTGAAGACAAGCTAACTGAATCACAGGGAAGTATTGAAGCTGAGCCAAAAGCACTTGCAATGGGCGAGTATAACGGAGAGATTAGTTATGATACTGGAAGAGATGGCGAAGGCAAATCTGTGAACTTAGGCGGACAGTATGGCTTGGATTTGAATCTGAATAATGTGGGAACTGAATATACGATAAGTTTATGGATGAAACCAGTAGCGAATGTCGCAAATAACGGTGCAGTTCTTTTTATGGGATATAATAACCCTGAGAACTGGATCGGCTTGGCAGGAACTGGAAGTGCACTTAAGTTATGGTCAAAGTATGACAATGGTTATCATACGCCGATTAGTGGTGTTGCATATACACAGAATGAATGGCAGCAGTATATCTTGTCAGTAGACAATGGAACGGCAACCCTATATAAAGACGGCGCAGCCGTTGGAACGGGAGAGGTAAGTCCGACAGCGTGTGCAGAGACGAATACGAATAATGATATTTATCTGGGTGTTACGTTCTGGGGTGATGCGCTATTTAACGGCTCTATCGACGAGGTGAAGGTTTACAACCAGGCAGTTAGCGCAGCAGAAGCGAAGTACTTATATGATAATGCGGCTAGCATTGCAATCTCAGGTGATGTTTCTTCGGCTGTTGTTGGTGATACTGCCGAGTTGAATGCTGATTTTATAAGCACAAATGAAGTGGCAGTGAAATGGTCTTCGTCTAATGAGGAGGTTGCAACTGTAGCTGATAATGGAACGGTTACATATGTTGGAGAAGGTACGGCAAGTATTAAAGCTGCACTTATGGATGGTGAGACGGAAATTGCCAGTGATTCTGTAGATGTGAGAGTAGATGCAGCAGCGTCAGAATTAGGCAATTTTTATCCAAATGCAATTGCGAATTTCACATTTGACGATGTGGATACAGGATTCTCAAGTGAAGGCGCGAAAGCAGTATCTGGAAGTGCAGATATAGCGCTTGCGGATCTGCTTGCTCAGGATGATGAAAAAGGTTCAGTGTTGCAGCTTGAAAAAGCAAATAAAAACGAATTCTTGAATGTTGTTGCGAAAGATGATTCCAGTCTGCTGACAGGCGTAACAGATATGAAAATATCCTTTGACTATAAGACAGACGGAACGGGTTCGAACTGGCCGTTCTTTGCAGCTCCAAATACAAATGAACAGAAGTATGCTTCTGAACACTATGTTGGTCTGGTTGTAGATGCTAATATTACGGCTCAAAGATATAATGGTACATTAAATGGTGTTCCAAGACAGCCCAGTGTTGGAGGCACTATAGCAGCAAATGTATGGACGCATGTTGATCTGGTATTAAGTGAAACATCTATTATTCTTTATCTGGATGGTGTGAAAGTAGGAGCGGAAAGCAACCCATTTGCACTTACAGACATCCTTGGTGAGGAAAGTGTTATTCAGATTGGAAAAGCGAACTGGGGAAGTGGAGAATATACAAATGGATATATGGATAACTTCTCTATTAGTGTAAGGACAGACCTGACGGCTCTTAAGGCGGCAGTGGCTGACGCTGAAACGAAAGTTCAGGATGATTATACGGCTGAAAGCTGGGCAACCTTTGCAGAGAAATTAACAGCGGCAAAGGAGGTAATTGCGAAAGCAGGCGCTACACAGGCAGAGGCTAATACTGCAGAGGCAGAGTTGACAGAAGCTCAGGGAAACCTTAAAGAGAAACCAGTTCTTGAGTCTATCAAGGTTACACCACCAGCAAAAACGGTTTATGAGTTTGGTGAAGACCTTGCTACAGAAGGAATGGTTGTAACAGCGGTGTACAGTGACAAATCAGAAATTGAAGTTGCAATTGGTGATTATAGCATTGCAGGTTATGATTCAAATACTCCTGGAGTACAGACCATTACTGTTGCTTACGAAGGAAAAGAAGCAACATTTACGGTTACTGTAAATAAGAAATCTGCAGAAGTGGAAACAAAAGAATTTGTTGGAAAATACTTTGTTGAAACGGGAGCAGGAGACTCTCTGAAGAGATTGTGCATTGATGATAATAGTAAAGAGGTTGATATGCAGACTCTCGCATGGCCGGGTGAAACGACAGATAATTATCGTTGGACATTGATACGGACAGATGAAAAAGGACTTTATCAATTGCAAAATAAGAACAGCGGTCTGTTCCTGGCTATTTCCGAAGAAGGTAAAGCAGTTCAGAAGGCAGAAGCTGATGCACAGAACTTTATTCTGGAAAAAGAAGAAACTGCTGATTCTTACAAAATTAAGAATGCAGACGGAAAGTATCTTGCACTGGGTGATGTTGCATATGGAAGCGGCGCTTTTGTAGTAGCTGCTGACAATGCAGAGAGTGCGGATGTATGGACATTAGTCTTTGCAGAAGCTGACAAATCTGCACTTCAGGCGGTTGTCAACAATGCTAAGACAGAGGAACATAAATATACGGAAGATTCCTGGGCAGAATATCAGGTAGCTCTTACAGCAGCACAGAGGATTCTTGACAAGACAGATGCTACACAGCAAGAAGTAGATGAAGCAAAAGATGCTCTTGAAGCAGCAGAAGCAGCGTTGAAAGAGAAGGCAGAATCGGAGATTCCGGAAGTTCTGGCAGACTTTAACTTTGATGCAGAACCGGCAGAAGGCGAAGCCTTCGATGGCGGCAATGCGAAGGCATCCGGTACTTATACACTGGTCGACCATGGCACAGGAAAGGCATTGAAACTGGACGGAACCAGCCAGTTCCTGAATGTAACAGCAAAAGATGACACAAGCCTGTTGACAGGCGTAAAGGAAATGACCGTATCCTTCCAGATTAATCCGGGACAAAGTAGAACCAACTGGGGATTCTTTGCAGCTCCGAATGCAAATCAGCAGCTGTACAGGAGTGAAAAATATTTGGGAATCTTTGACGATAATGGCAAGATAGCGGCACAGCGTTTCAACAGTAATGCACAGGATAGACCTGATTCACCGGATTATGCGGCAGGCGAGAATAAGTGGTCTTATATCACTGTTGTTTATGCAGAGGATGAGACGATTCTCTATGTAAATGGTGTGGAAGCAGGACGGGAAGCAAGTAGCGTATCAATTCCTGAATTATTGGGAGACAACAGTATTCTCTACATTGGTAAATCCACTTGGACGAGCGGAGAATATATGACCGGTCTGATTGACAATTATAAGATTGTAAGCCGTGTTATGACGGCGGAAGAGATTGCGGCAGAAGCACTGAAATATGTAGAAAAAGATGCATTGAAAGCAGCAATTGATAAGGAAGTCGGGAAAGAAGCTGATTATACACCAAGCAGCTGGAAGGCCTATGAAGATGCCCTCGCAGATGCGAAGGAGGTATATGATAATAAGGAGGTAACCCAGGCAGAAGCAGATGCAGCAGAAGCAGCGCTTACGAAAGCACAGAATGCATTAACAAAGAAAGCAGATAAGACAGCGCTGAATGCTGCAATCGAAGCAGCAGTATCCTTAGATGATAAGGATAAGTATGAAGCAGAAAGCTGGGCGGCTTATGAGAAGGCCTTTACAGAGGCGAAAGCGGTTTCTGCAGACGAGGAAGCAACCCAGCAGGAAGTTGAAGATGTTGTAACTGCGTTGACAGAAGCACAGAGCAAATTAAAAGTAACTGTTGACAAAACTGCCCTCCAGGAAGCAATTAACAATGCTAAGACGGATGCAGGTAAGTATACGGAAGATTCTTGGACACCATATCAGGCAGCTCTTACAAAAGCACAGGATATTCTTGACAGGGCAGACGCTACACAGCAAGAAGTAGATGAAGCAAAAGATGCTCTTGAAGCAGCAGAAGCAGCTCTGGAACCGATAGATATCCGTGAGTATGCAACGGCATCTGCAAATATTGCTCATTCTGAGTGGGGACAGCCTGCTTCTAATTTGAAAGATAATGATTTGAACACAATGTGGAATGGTTATGTTTCCGATGGAATTACAGAAGGTCAGTGGATTATGTATGATTTTGGAGACAGAACAGTAGAAATTTCAACTTGTGCGATTAATTGGTATGATGATACTACTGGAGTTCTGGCCCCTAAGGCAGTGAAAATCGAGTATATGAATGCAGAAAATGAATGGACAGAAGTTACTCCGGCAGGAAACGAATGGACTTATAATTCGAAAACTGCAACGGATGCTGCAGATATTTACGGCTTTGAAACAATACAGACTTCCAAGATCCGTGTAACAACGACTCCGGGAAAACTGGAAGATGGTACAATGATGGGAGCGGCAGCATTTGAATGGTATCTATATAAAGAATTAGTAGTACAAACTAATAAAGATGAACTTAAGGCAGCGATTGATGGAGCGATTGATGCTTCGGAAGCAGACAAGTATGAACCTACTAGCTGGACAGCATATGAGACAGCTCTTACAGCGGCAAGATTAGTTTATGCGAACGAGAATGCAACACAGGCAGATGTAGATGCGGCTCTGACTAATCTTACGGAAGCAGCCGGAAGCTTAGTTTTGAAACCGGTTGAGACCAGAAAGTTAGTTGCTTCTTATGATATGACTGCAACAGACGGTAAACTGGTAGATAAGTCAGGTAATAGTAATGATGCAGAATATGTAGGATTTACAGAGGCAGACTTCCAGACAGAAGGCGAGGGAGACGATGCAGATGCTGTATTAGTATTTGACGGAGGCACAAAATACGTTGAACTTCCTGCAGGCCTGATTGAGACAGAATCTTTTGCTATTGAGGCAACATTCAAGACTTCTACAGTAGCAAACAGCTGGCTGTGGTGTCTGGGAACGGTTGATAATGCAAATTATGTATTTGTAAGCCCAAGATTTGATGGCGATGTTATCCGTGCAGGAATTAAGACTACA
>CABIYE010000017.1:0-1584 GCA_902362865.1 Clostridiaceae bacterium | reverse complement strand
AGCAGCGGAAGCTGAAGTAAGCAAGACTGCTCTTCAGGAAGCAATTAACAATGCTGAGACGAATGAAGAGAAGTATACGGCAGATTCCTGGGCAAGTTATCAGGAAGTGCTGGCTGCAGCGCAGGCAGTTCTGGTTGATGAGAACGCAACACAGGATGCTGTAGATAAGGCAGTAACAGATCTTGCAGCAGCAAAAGATGCTTTGGTTGAGAAGGGTGATGTACCGACACCGGAGATTCCGGAAGGATGGACGCTTCTGGCAGACTTTAGCTTTGACGAAGAACCGACTGAAGGAGAAGGTTTCAATGGCGGAGAGGCTGAAGCGAAAGGTACCTATACTTTAGTAGACCATGAAGGAAACGGCAAAGCCCTGAAACTGAACGGAACAGATCAGTTCCTGACGGTAACAAAGGAAGACGGAAGCAGCCTTCTGACGGGCATGGACGAGGTGGAAGTCTCCTTCCAGATGAATCCGTCAACGAGTGCAACAAACTGGGGATTCTTTGCAGCTCCGAATACGAATGAGCAGAAGTATCAGCAGGAGCACTATATTGGCGTTGTTAATATCAGCGGAACGGTGAATGCAGAGCGTTATAATAACTCCGGAGCAAGACCGGCTGTAGCATATTACGAGACCGGCGAGAATGCATGGATGGATGTAAAGGTTTCTTATCTGAAGGATAAGACAGTTCTGTATATCAATGGTGAGCAGGTTGCAGAAGCGGCAAGCGGATATTCATTGGCTGACATTCTTGGTGAGAACAGTGTTCTTTACATTGGTTATTCTACCTGGAAAACTGGAGAATATGCGACAGCGGAGATTGATAATTACAGGATTATCGGAAGAACCTTCACGGAAGAAGAGATTAAAGCGGATCTGAAGGCAGCAATTGATAAGGAAGTCGGCAAAGAAGCTGATTATACACCAAGCAGCTGGAAGAACTATGAAGACGCTCTTGCAGACGCACAAGCGGTATATGATGATGAGAATGCAACACGTGCAGAGGTGAATGCGGCAGAAGCGGCGCTTACGAAGGCACAGAATGCATTAACAAAGAAAGCAGACAAGACAGCACTGGATGCGGCAATCAAAGCAGCAGTATCCTTAGATGATAAGGATAAGTATGAAGCAGCCAGCTGGGCAGCTTATGAGAAAGCTCTTGCAGAAGCTAAAGAAGTTTATGCAGACGAGGAGGCAACCCAGACGAAGGTTAATTCCGCGACAAAGGCACTTACAGATGCACAGAACGCCCTTAAAGAGATTGAAGAACCGACCCCGGTTGTGATAGAATCCATTACGGTAACAGCACCGACGAAGACGGAGTACACGGCAGGGGAGGAGCTTGACCTTGACGGAATGAAAGTAACTGCTAACTATAGTGATGGTACAACAAAGGACATTGCGGCAGCAGACTGCGAAGTAAGCGGCTATGATACGACTAAGGCTGGTGAGCAGACGGTAACAGTAACGTACGAAGGAAAGACAGCGACCTTCAAGGTAACTGTTAAAGAAGCGGAAAAACCGAATGAAACAGACAAGACAGCTTTGGAAGCAGCGGTTAAGGCAGCGGTACCGGATACCGA
>CABIYE010000016.1:14254-67691 GCA_902362865.1 Clostridiaceae bacterium | reverse complement strand
ACAGCAATACTATGATTCCCTGAAAGAAGCAGCATAGGGTACAAAATCCTTGAGGAAAATGTGTCAACTAATCTTGACAAAATCACTGAATAGTATTAAGCTGCCGAAGGACTTGACAAGTATAGGTTCTAATGCATTTTGGAACTGCAGCAGTTTGAATAGTATTGAACTGCCGGAAAGTTTAACAAGTATAGGTTCTAGTGCATTTAGTGACTGCAGCAGTTTGAGCAGTATAGATTTGCCGGAAGGCTTGACAGAAATAGAGTGGGGTGTGTTTGCAGGCTGCAGTAACTTGAATAGTATTAAGCTGCCGAAGGGCTTGACAAGTATAGGAGAGTATGCATTTTGGAAATGCAGCAGTCTGAATAGTATTGAACTGCCGGAAGGCTTGACAAGTATAGGGAAGGTTGCATTTTGGGAATGCAGCAGCCTGACACACATTGATATACCGGTTGGCGTAACGAATATAGAAGAACTTGCATTTTGGGAGTGTAGCAACCTGACGCAAATAGAAGTAGCAGAGGGGAATTCTGTATATGCGGATTATGATGGATGCTTATATAATAAAGAATGTACAACTCTTATAGCGGTAGCAAATGGAAAAACAGACATTAAGATAGCAGAAAGTACAGTAAGTATAGGAGAGCAGGCATTTGAAGGATGTAATGCGATGAGTGCCATTGATATACCGGCTGGTGTGACAGATATAGGAAAGAAGGCTTTTTACTATTGTCAGAATTTAAACAGTGTTGTTTTGCCGGAAGGGTTGAAAAGTCTGGAAGATGAGACGTTTCGTGGGTGCCGTAGCTTGGAGAATATTAATTTGCCGGAAGGGTTGACCCATATAGGAGATCGAGTTTTTCAAGAGTGCGTTGGATTGAAGACAATTAAGATACCTGGCAGTGTGGAGAGTATGGGTCGGGAAACTTTTAGAGGATGCACCAATCTAAGTAATCTTGATTTGGAAGAGGGATTGACATATATAGGAGAATGGGCATTTAGAGAGTGTAATAGTTTGAGCAGCGTCACAATACCAGAGACTGTGACGAGTATAGAGAACGATGCATTTGGCTATTGTAAAAATCTTTGTAATATCGATCTGCCGGAAGGACTGACGAATATAGGAGATCGGGCATTTGCCGGCTGCAGCAGTTTGAACAGTATCGAACTGCCGAAAAGTTTGATTAATATAGGAGAAGATGCATTTTCCTATTGTAAGAGTCTGGAGAGTATTGAGTTGCCGGAAGGATTGGAAAGCATAGGAAAATCCGCATTCTACGCTTGCTATAATCTTAGTAGTATTAGAATTCCCAAGAGTGTGACAAGCATAGGCGAGGATGCGTTTTATCAATATAATGCTCCTGCCCCGACATTATTAGTCTATGAGAATTCTTACGGTTTGCAGTATGCTCAGGAGAATGATTTGAATTACATTATATTATTGGAAGATGGAATACCATTTGCTGATGTGACGGATACGTCCAGTTGGTTTTATCCTTACGTAACATACGTATACCAGCACAATCTGATGACCGGGCTGAATGATACCACCTTCGGACCGGACCAGACACTGCCACGTGCGCAGTTTGCAGTGATTCTGTACCGTATGAACGGGAAACCGCAAGTGGAATATACGCCGAAGTTCCCGGATGTGGCGGATGGCATATGGTATACAGATGCAATCATCTGGGCGAA
Organism: Clostridiaceae bacterium; assembly: GCA_902362865.1. GTDB lineage: Bacteria > Bacillota > Clostridia > Lachnospirales > Lachnospiraceae > Claveliimonas > Claveliimonas acetigenes. The sequence continues at coordinate 65,996 of CABIYE010000016.1, read as the reverse complement.
TGAGGCTGGTGTGATAACGGGATATGAGAATGGCTTGTTTGGCGTGAATGACCCGATTACCCGTGAGCAGATGGCGACTATGATGTACCGCTATGCGAAGGGAAAAGGATATGATGTGTCACAGCGTGCAGAGCTTAGCAGATTTGCAGATGCCGGGCAGATACAGCCGTTTGCGGTGGAAGCGATGCAGTGGGCAGTGGCAAATGAGATCATTCAAGGAATGAACGAAACGCAGCTTGCACCACAGGGAAATGCGAACCGTGCAGAATGTGCGGCAATCATTATGCGATTCAAGCAGAAATATGAGAATGACTAAAGATAGATGAAAACGAAAGTGTAAAAAAGAGAGGATACCAGAACTGAGGAATCAGGATACTGGTATCCTCTTGTAATAAGGAACCATTCGAAATGTTTATACAGGAATATTTATGACATTTATGACGTTCACCCTTCATTGACACCTGGGATGCGAGGGGGTATAATAGGCTGGAATAAATGTGGACAAAGGAGTGTTCCAAGAGACGATGAAATTCAAAGAAAGAAAATTTATCCCGGTTCTGCTGGGAGGAGATATTAATACCTACAGTGTGGCGCGCGCTTTTTACGAACAGTATCAGGTAAAGTCCTACGTGTTCGGCAAGTACCAGACGGGACCAAGTTTCAACAGCCAGATTACGGTATATGAAGGGAATCCGGCGATTGACACTGACGAGTATTTTGTGAAGCGGATTACGAAGTTTGCGAAGCAGCACAGCAACAAGAAGATTCTTCTCATTGGCTGTGGTGACAGTTATGTGGCTCTTGCCAGCAGGCATAAAGCGGAGCTGCCGGAAAATGTAATTGCGCCGTATATTGATTTTGATCTGATGGACAGCCTGCAGCAGAAGGAGCGGTTCTATCAGCTGTGTGAGAAGCACGGGGTAGATTATCCGAAGACCATTGTATACAGAAAAGAGATGGGGCTTGATTTTGCCTGTGATTTCTCTTATCCGGTCATTGTAAAGCCTTCCAACAGTATCGCATACTGGGAGCATCCGTTCCCGACGCAGAATAAGATTTATAAATTGGGCAGCCGGAAAGAAATGGAGAAGGTAATCAGCCAGATTTATGAAGCCGGATATGACGATGCCTTGATTATTCAGGATACCATTCCGGGAAATGATGAGTATATGCGGGTGCTGACTTCCTATTCTGACCGGAATGGTAAGGTGAAGATGATGTGTCTGGGCCATGTTCTTCTGGAAGAGCATACGCCTCATGGGCTGGGAAATCATGCGGTAATTATCACAGAACCTAACAAAGAATTGATGGGGCGCGTGAAGAATCTGCTGGAAGACCTGCACTATGTAGGTTTTTCTAATTTTGATATTAAATATGATATGCGTGATAATACCTACCGCTTTTTTGAGATTAACACCAGACAGGGGAGAAGTAATTATTATGTTACAAATTCCGGGTTCAATGTGGCAAAGTATTTTGTAGAAGATTACATTTACCAGAGAGAATTGCCTTATGAGGAAGCAACAGAAGAATATCTGTGGATGACCGTTCCGAAGGGTGTGGCGTTTAAGCACATTAAGAATCCGCAATATGTTGCTAAAATGAAGAAGCTGATAAAAGAGGGCAGAATGGTGAATCCTGTATTTAAGCGAGGAGATTTAAGGCCGATGCGTTTCCTGCGCATGGCGAAGACCCATTTGAAACAATATTCTTATTTTAACAAATATTATAAGTAAAAGGGATTGGTATGGAAGAAAGAAGAGAATTAAAGAAGCTGGGTGTGATTGGCGGGATGGGGCCGGAAGCCTCTTCTTACTATTACGAAAATGTGATTGCACATACGAAAGCGTCGAAAGATCAGGAGCATATTGATATGGTGATTTTAAGCCATGCTACCATGCCGGACAGGACGGAGGCGATTATCACGGGGGACGATAAGCATCTCATCAGGCTGCTTCAGGAGGATGCAAGAACCTTGGAGCGTTTGGGGGTTTCCAATATAGCGATTACCTGCAATACTTCCCATTATTTCTATGAACAGATTCAGAAGGCTGTACAGATACCGGTCATTCATATGATTCGTGAGAGCGTTGCCTATGCAGTAAATGCATTTGACAATGTAAAGAGGATCGGAATCATGGCGACGGATGGAACGATAAATTCCCGTATCTATCATAAGGAGTGCAAGAAGCTGGGAGTGACGCCGGTCAAACCGTCGCCGGAACGGCAGAAGGATGTAATGTCCTTGATTTACGATGATATTAAGAGCGGGAAACCGGGGGATCGGGCTAAGTTTGACCGTGTAATCAGTGAATTTATGCGTAAGGGATGTGATGCAGTCATTCTGGCGTGTACAGAATTGTCCGTATTTAAAGGGAAGCATGAGATTCCGTCCATCTGCCTGGATGCAATGGATGTGCTGGTGAGAGAATCAATCCTGCGCTCCGGCGCAGAATACCGGTAGAAAGGGAGAAGAAGATGGCAGAGATGAAGTTTTATAAAATACAGGAATATGTGGAGGCGCTGAGAAAACGGGGAATGTTCGCCTCCTGTGAATTATATGGTAAAGAAGAGAATGTTATTAGAAATCTTACCTATAATTCCAAAGAGGTGTCGGAAGACACTTTATTTATCTGCAAGGGTGCGGCATTTAAGCCGGTTTACCTGAGAGAAGCCGTAGGAAAGGGGGCAGTCTGCTATATTAGTGAGAAGGTTTTTGAGCTTGAAGCAGAAGTTCCTTATATTCTGGTAAAGGATATCCGTGAAGCGATGTCGGTTCTTGCCAATTTGTTTTATAATAATCCATGGGAAGATTTACGGCTTGTAGGTGTGGGCGGAACAAAAGGAAAATCTACCTCCGTTTATTATATGAAAGCGATTGTAGATGATTATCTGGAAGCGCAAAATAAAAAAGACAGCGCTGTGATTTCTTCGATTGATATTTATGATGGCAAATCAAAGGTAGAGTCCCATATTACCACCCCGGAGGCAGTAGAACTGCAGCAGCATCTGCGCAACGCTCTGGATTGTGGTATGGAATACGCACAGATGGAAGTGTCTTCCCAGGCGCTGAAATATCACCGTGTAGATGACATGAAATTCGATGTGGGAATTTTCCTGAATATTTCTGAGGATCATATCAGTCCGATTGAACATGCAGATTTTGAGGATTATTTTTCTTCTAAGATGCTGATGTTTGGTAAAACGAAGACGGCGGTGGTGAATCTGGATGCAGATTACATTGACCGGATTCTGGAAGAGGCAAAGGCGGCGGAGGAAGTGATTACCTTCAGTACGAAGGATTCATCTGCGGATTATTTCGCTTACCATATCCGTAAAGAGGGAAATGAAACCAGGTTTTCTGTGAAATGCGAGGCTTTTGATGAAGAATTCATTCTGACGATGCCGGGACTTTTCAATGTAGAGAATGCACTGGGTGTCATTGCGGCGGCAGTAAAGTTCGGTATTCCGAAGGAATATATCCATTCCGGGCTTTTACGTGCTCGTTCCAGCGGAAGAATGGAGCTTTATGCAAGCAAGGACAAGAACATTTTGGCAATTGTAGACTATGCACACAATAAGTTAAGCTTTGAGAAATTGTTTTCATCTATGAAAGAAGAATACCCGGATTATGCGATTGTGTCTATTTTCGGCTGCCCGGGTAAGAAAGCCCTAATCCGTCGCCGTGATCTGGGAACGGTTGCGGGCCAGTATTCCAAGAAAGTATACCTGGTGGCAGAAGATCCGGGATATGAGCCGGTAGAGGACATTTCTGAGGATATTGCACAATATGTAGAAGCCCAGAATTGCCCGTATGAGATGATTGAGGATCGGGGAGAGGCAATCAAGGCTGCCATTGAATCAGCAGAAGGCAAGACGCTCCTTCTCGTGACCGGAAAAGGCGGAGAGACGAGACAGAAATATGGAAGCGAATACCTGAACTGTCCGTCAGACGTGGAGTATGTGAAGAAGTACTTGGCAGAGTATGATGTGAGAAAATGTGAAGAATAATCAGGATTAAAATCATTTGAAACTATGGTAGAATAACAGGGGACATACGGTATGGGATGTTTTGGGAATGTATTGTGTTTTAAATTTGCCTCTTTAAGCTTTTTCCCCTTTGGAAAAGAGGTGAGATACGGCGGAGGAACCGGTTCTTTCCTTCTCAATATTATCTGGCTGGTGGTGTCGGGACTTCCGCTTGCAATAGAACATCTGGCACTGGGAGCAATGCTTTGTGTGACGGTTGTGGGCATTCCATTTGGGCTTCAGCAGTTCAAGCTTGCCAAGTTAGCACTGATGCCATTTGGCGCAGAAGTCTTATAAAGACACTATTTTCAGTAATGCATATGAATCAATGTTTTAAGATAAAATGTGCCAATTTTTTGGCAAAGGCAGCAGTTTTATCATCTGTGTCATGTTCGGCATTATATTCTACGATATCATAAGAAGAAATAGGCAATTCAGTCATTAATCTGTCCATGATACGGAAGGCTTCCGCTTCTTTAAAACCATCAGGAACGGGTACGGAAACGCCGGGCAGGAAAGCAGGATCCATGACGTCGATATCGAAACTGATATGGACATGCTTTAAATGAGAAAGATAAGACACCGTATCATTTAAACAGGCTTCCAGTCCCCGTTTCAGAACTTCGTCATAAGTATAATGCCGGATTTTTAATTTTTCTAAAAATGTGGCTTCTGGGGGATCTATATCCCGAAGGCCAATCATGACAATATTTTCCGGCCGGAGTTTCACATCCGGCGTCAAAATCTGAGTCAGCCTTTTTTCTCCCATTCCGAGAAGTGCAGCGACGGGCATACCGTGGATATTCCCGGTAACTGTAGTGGCATCCGTGTTAATGTCCGGATGCGCGTCAATCCAGATAAGCCCCAGATTGTCATAACACGTTGCAGAAGCTGAAATCGTACCGATCACAGAACTGTGATCTCCGGCAATAAAAAGAGGAACTTCGCCGTTTTTGATTGCCTTGCGGCCTTCTTCGGCAATCTGCTCGCAGGTGGCAATTACACTGTTTAAATTCTTTAGATTCTTCAAATTGTATTCCGGCATGGTAATCTCCGGAAGCATGGTAATTTCTAAATCCTTACAATAATCATTAAAATAGTCGAGACTGTAGGTCAGTCCCTTGTCACCGACCCCAAAGTGCATGGGGCATCCAAAAATGTGAAACATCATACCCTCCCAATGTGATAATAAAACGAACATGTTGCTCCGAATGTGCTTGTCTGCAAGCAGCCGACGCCTTTCCAATCGGAACTGCATTCGTCTATATCTTCTTACGTGCAAGCACGACGAATCCATATTGGATTTCAAATCGGCTGTGAATGGTAATTATTGTATCATACTGTGGCGAATTTTGGCAATTGGAAACGGTTGACGGTTTTGGGGATTTGTGTAAAAATTATAAGTAAGTTTAAATAGTAAGGAATCAATATGGAGCTTTCCGAACTTCTTACAGGGCTTACGTATGAGGTTCTTAAGGGTACGGTTGAGAGGAAGATAAGGAAAGTTACCAATGATACGGAGAATATTGGAGAACGGGATGTTTTTGTTTGTATAAAAGGATACTGCAGGGATGGTCATGATTTTGTGGGAAAGGCTCTGGAGCGGGGCGCGACGGCGCTGGTGATACAGAGTGAGGAGTGTTATGAGCGGTGGATTCGGTGTGAGGATTTTCTGCCGGATTCCAGGAATGTGACGATTATCCGGGTGAGTGATACCAGATATGCACTGGCGCTGATGTCGGCGGCTTTATACGGTTATCCGGCTCGGAAAATGAAAGTGATTGGTATTACAGGAACGAAAGGCAAAACGACAACGGCGTGTATGGTTCAGCAGCTTCTGAATTACGGCGGACACAAGACCGGGCTGATTGGTACGGTTCGGGTGGATACCGGACGGCGGATTCTTAGCAGCTACAATACGACGCCGGAATCCTGCCAGATACAGGCATATCTGCATGAGATGGTGGTGGCGGGATGTGACAGTGTGGTAATGGAGGTGTCTTCTCAGGGATTAAAACTGAAGCGGACGGCAGGAATAAGGTTTGAAGTGGGGATTTTTACCAATCTTGGGAGAGATCATATCGGAACCAGTGAACATGCGGATTTTGAAGAATATCTGCAATGTAAGCATCTTTTATTTTTACAGAGCAAAGTGGGAATTGGAAATGCGGACGATCCGTGGTACGAAGAGATTTTTGAGGGAACCGAATGTGAAAAAATCACTTATGGATGCGGTGGCGGATGTGTGCAAATGGATTACCATGCTTTGGATATTCGGAAGATATGTAGGAGAGATTGCTTTGGGATAAGGTATCGGCTGGGTATGGCAGATGGGAAAAGGCAGGCAGAGGAGATAGAGATAGAGCTTCCGCTTCCCGGCCACTTTAACGTATACAATTCCATGGCAGCCGCCGCTGCTGTGAGATATCTGGGTGTGGAAAATGAAACGATACGGGAGGGACTTAAGAAAATCAGGATTCCGGGAAGGATGGAGCTGGCGGCGGCATGGAGAGACGGGATGGTTTTTGTAGATTATGCTCATAATGCTATGAGCCTTAAGAGCATACTGCAGATGTTAAGGGAGTACGCAGATGGCAGAATTGTTGTAGTATTTGGGTGCGGAGGCAATCGCTCCAAAGAACGGCGGTATGAAATGGGAGAAGTGGCGGGAAGATACGCGGACTTCACTGTGATTACAACGGATAATCCAAGGTATGAAGAGCCGGGAGAGATTATAAAAGACATTTTGACGGGAATGAAGAGGACGAATGGAGCGTATGTGGTGGTAGAAGACCGCAGGGAAGCCGTTCGCTATGCAATAGAGAACAGAAAATCCGGCGATGTGATTATAATTGCCGGGAAAGGACACGAGACATACCAGGAAATTCAGGGCATCCGCTATGAAATGGATGACAGGAAACTGGTAAAGGAGATTACATGTACGCAAATATTATCATAGACATTACACATGAAAAGTTAGACAGAATCTTTCAGTATAGTGTTCCCCCTGAACTGGAGGGAACACTGCGAACAGGCATGGAGGTAATCGTACCTTTTGGCAGAGGGAATAAAGAGACGAAAGGCTATGTGGTAGGGCTTTGTGACAGAGCGGATTATGATGCTGATAAGATAAAATCCGTGGCCGGTGTTTCAGAGGACGGCGTGGCGATAGAAGCCCAGCTTGTGGCGCTGGCTGCATGGATGAAAGAGTCTTACGGCGGAACGATGATTCAGGCGCTGAAGACAGTGCTGCCGGTTAAGCGAAGGGAAAATGAGAAGGAGAAGCGCACGATCCGGCTTCTTTTGAATGAGGAAGAAGGCAGGAAACAGTTGGAGATTTACCTGAATAAGAACCAGCGGGCAAGGGCAAGGCTCCTTGCTGCGCTTCTTGATGACCCGGTGCTGGAGTACGGACTGGTGAGAAAGCATCTGAGTATCACAGCGCCTGTAATCCGTGCGCTGGAAGAGCAGGGCGTTTTGACAATAGAATCGGAGAGAGTGTTCCGGAGTCCGCGGATTGCAGAGGGAGAGAGAATGAAACAGCTGTCCTATACAGAAGAACAGCAAAATGTAATCCATACTTTCAGCAGAGATTATGAAGCAGGAGAGCGTAATACGTATCTGGTTCATGGAGTTACCGGAAGCGGAAAGACGGAAGTTTATATGGAAATGATTGCCAGAGTGGTAGAAAGAGGAAGGCAGGCAATCGTGCTGATCCCGGAGATTTCTCTGACTTATCAGACGGTTATGCGGTTTTACCGAAGGTTCGGGGACAGAGTGTCAATCATGAATTCTCGTATGTCAGCAGGGGAGCGGTACGATCAGATGCAAAGGGCAAAATGCGGGGATGTGGATGTGATGATTGGTCCTCGATCTGCACTTTTTACTCCATTTCCCGATTTGGGACTGATCGTAATCGATGAAGAACATGAACCTACGTATAAGAGCGAACAGACGCCAAGATACCATGCAAGGGAGACTGCGATCCACAGGGCGGAGCTTTCCGGGGCAAGTGTTGTCCTGGGGTCGGCAACCCCGTCGTTGGAGGCATATTACCGTGCAGAAATGGGAGAATATAAACTGCTGGAGCTTAAGAACAGGGCGCAGAGGCAGTGCATGCCGGAGGTGTATACAGTGGATATGCGCAGAGAGCTTTCCGGCGGAAACCGCTCCATCCTAAGTGACAGGCTGCGGGAGCTGATGTCGGATCGCCTTGCAAAAGGACAGCAGACGATGCTTTTTCTTAACCGAAGAGGCTATGCGGGCTTCGTATCCTGCCGTTCCTGCGGTTATGTGGAAAAATGTCCGCATTGTGATGTGGCATTATCTGCTCACAAGAATGGGAAGCTGGTCTGCCATTACTGTGGTTATGAGAAACCGATGGTTTCAGTGTGTCCGGTCTGTGGATTTCCCCATATGGGTGGTTTTCGGGCAGGAACGCAGCAGGTAGAAGACCTGGTGAAAAAGGTGTTCCCCGGCGCGCGGGTTCTTCGGATGGATATGGATACTACGAAGAATAAGGATGGTTATGAGAAAATCCTTGCGGCATTTGCAAATGAAGAAGCGGACATTCTGGTAGGAACGCAGATGATTGTGAAGGGACATGATTTTCCAAATGTAACGCTGGTAGGAGTTCTTGCGGCGGATATGTCCCTGTATGCGGATGATTACCGTGCCGGAGAGCGGACATTCCAGCTTCTTACCCAGGCAGTGGGAAGAGCCGGAAGAGGCAGGGAGAAGGGTGAGGCAGTGATACAGACCTACAGTCCGGAACATTATAGTATCGAGGCAGCGGTAAGACAGGATTATGAAGGGTTTTACCGAAAGGAAATCGGTTACCGGGAACTGATGGGGTATCCTCCGGTAAGAGAACTTTTGGCAGTTCTGATTACCGGGGCGGATGAAGAGCTTCTGGAGACAGCGGCGGATTATCTGAAGAAATATGCAGAGCGGATGGATAAGAATCATTTGCTGACAGTCATTGGACCGGCAAGTCCGAGTGTGGGAAAAGTGAATGATATTTATCGAAAGATTCTCTATCTAAAATGTGAAGAATATGGTATGCTTATAAAGGCAAAAGACAGGTTAGAACAATATATTGAAGTGAACAGCGGGTTTGATTCCCTGCGGGTTCAGTTTGATTTTAATCCAATGAATATATTTTAAGGAGAGGGATTACCAATGGCAATTAGAAAAATACGAGAGCTGGGTGATGAAGTTCTCACAAAGAACTGTAAAGAAGTAACGAAGATGTCTCTTAGGACAAAGATATTAATCAATGATATGCTTGATACGATGTACGAGGCGGCCGGGGTAGGTCTTGCGGCTCCCCAGGTAGGCATTTTAAAAAGGATTGTTGTAATAGATGTAGGAGAAGGACCGATTGTGCTGGTGAATCCGGTGATTGTTGAGTCGTCAGGAGAGCAAACGGGAGAGGAAGGCTGTCTTAGCGTGCCTGGCATGTCCGGTATTGTGACACGTCCGAATTATGTGAAGGTTCGGGCGTTGAATGAAGATATGGAAGAGATTGAGATGGAAGGAGAAGGGCTTCTTGCAAGGGCATTCTGCCATGAGATTGACCACCTGGACGGGAAGATGTACGTAAGTCTTGTGGAAGGAGAGCTGCACCAGACTTCTTATGAGGAGGATGAATAAATGAGGATTGTATTCATGGGAACGCCGGATTTTTCGGTGGGAACACTGGAAGCGCTTATAGAAGCGGGGCACGAAGTGGTTCTTGCGGTAACGCAGCCGGATAAGCCTAAGGGACGGGGGAAGGAAGTGCAGTTTTCCCCGGTAAAAGAGACGGCGCTGGCGCATGGGATTCCGGTGTTCCAGCCGCGTAGGGTAAGAGACCCGGAATGTGTGGAAGAGCTGGGGAAGTACCGGGCGGACGTGATGGTTGTCATTGCATTTGGACAGATTCTGCCCAAAGAAATTCTGGAGATGACTCCCTATGGCTGCATTAATGTACACGCTTCTCTTCTTCCCAAATATAGAGGGGCGGCGCCGATTCAATGGGCCGTTATTGACGGAGAGCCTGTATCCGGTGTTACAACCATGCAGATGGATGAAGGGCTGGACACGGGTGATATGCTGCTTAAGACAGAGGTTGCACTGGATGAAAAAGAGACAGGGGGAAGCCTTCATGATAAGCTGGCGTCAGCAGGGGCCAAGCTTTGTGTCAGGACTTTAAAGGAACTGGAGGCGGGAAGGCTTGTGCCTGAGAAGCAGGGAGAGAGCCCGACGGCTTATGCGCGGATGCTGGATAAAAAGCTGGGAGCAATCGACTGGACGAGATCTGCCTGCTCGATTGAGCGGCTTGTCCGCGGACTGAATCCTTGGCCCAGTGCATATACGGACTGGAATGGAAAGACAATGAAAATCTGGGAAGCGGATGTGACAGAAGCAGAATCCGGGCAGACCCCGGGGACGGTGGTGGCGGTTCAGAAGAATTCTTTTTCCGTACAGACAGGAAAAGGGCAGCTGGTTGTAAAGGCTCTGCAGATTCCGGGTAAGAAACGGATGGATACAGGTGCGTTTCTGCGGGGATATACGCTGGAAGAAGGGACGCAGTTTAAATAAAGTCCGGTAAAAAATGTAACAGTTCAGACCGCGCCATTCGCAAAACGCATCTACGATGCTTCTCCGCTGCTATGCAGCTGTTTTTGCTCATAAAATGGCGCTCTGCTCATAAGCCGGATCGTGTGTTCATTCATGCAAGCATGATTCACCCACAATCCGACTTATGGCTGAACTGTTACGTAAAAATTATTAAAAATATATGAAAAACAGGTTTCCTGCCTGTTTTTCGTATATAATACATGGAAAAAGGATAGGAGGATGGTTATGATATATCCATATTTTTACTTTGATCCCACGTACATTCTGGTTTTGATAGGTGTGATTATCTGTCTGATTGCATCGGCAAGTATGAACGCTACATTTAATAAATATTCCAAAGTCAGAAGTTATTCGGGAATGACGGGAAGAGAGGCGGCAGAGAGGGTACTGCAGAGCGCGGGCATCTACGATGTGCGGGTAGAGCATGTATCCGGCAATTTAACAGATCATTTTGATCCGAGAAGCAAGGTGTTAAGATTATCCGATGCGACCTATGGCTCACAGTCTGTGGCGGCAATCGGTGTTGCTGCCCATGAATGCGGACATGCTATTCAGCATGCCAGAGGTTATGCTCCGCTTAGTTTCAGAAGTGCGTTGGTTCCTGTGGCGAATTTCGGAAGTACGATAGCCTGGCCGCTTATTTTATTAGGATTTCTTTTTTCAGGAGAAACATCTGCATTTTTATTGAATCTTGGAATTCTGGCATTTTCACTGGCGGTTCTGTTTCAGATTGTAACGCTTCCGGTGGAATTTAATGCTTCCCGTCGTGCTATGCAGGTGTTAGGAGATACTGGGATGCTCTATGGAGATGAACTAAGTGCGGCAAGAAAGGTGCTGACAGCAGCGGCTCTTACTTATGTGGCGGGAGCTGCATCTGCAATCTTGCAGCTTCTCAGGATTGTCCTGCTTGCGAATAGAAGAAATGACTGATAAGAAGGAGAACTCTCCCTATGGCGGCGGTTGATATGAGAGAACTGGCTATGGAGGTATTGCTTTCTGTAACCAGGGACGGGGAATACAGCCACATTGTTCTTCGGAATGTGCTTGAAAAGTACCAGTTCCTTACAAAGCAGGAGCGTGCCTTCCTTACCAGGATAACGGAAGGAACACTGGAGCGGATGATAGAGATTGATTATATTATTAACCAGTTTTCCAAAGTAAAAGTAAATAAAATGAAGCCGGTTATACGGACAATTTTAAGGAGCGCGGTCTATCAGATGAAGTATATGGACAGCGTTCCTGATTCTGCTGTCTGCAATGAAGCAGTGAAATTGGCAGGTAAGAAGGGATTCCGGAATCTGAAGGGGTTTGTGAATGGAGTGCTCCGGAATATAGCGCGTAATCTGGACAATCTTTCCATGCCTGACAGGAAAGATACAATAGAGTGGCTTTCCGTGACTTACTCTATGCCGGAGTGGATTGTAAAACAGTGGCTTTCTTCCTATGAGGAAGATACGGTGGAGAAGATGCTGCAGGACTTTTTGAAAGAAAAGCCTACGTCTGTCCGCTGCAATCTGAACCGGATCAGCCCGGAAGAGTTGATACAGAAACTGGAAAGAGAAGGAGTGCGGGCAGAAAGGCAGACACTTCTGCCATATGCGCTGTGGATATCCGGCTATGATTATCTGGAGGCGCTTCCAAGCTTCCGACAGGGGGATTTCCAGGTGCAGGATGTAAGCTCCATGTTGGTGGCGGAATGGGCGGGTCCGCAGGAAGGGGATTATATTATAGATGTGTGTGCTGCGCCCGGCGGCAAAGCGCTCCATCTGGCAGATAAGCTTGCCGGGAGCGGGTGCGTGGAGGCAAGGGATCTGACGGATTATAAGGTGAACCTGATTCAGGAAAATATCCGCCGTACCGACGCCGCTAATATCCGGGCAGTCCGGTGGGACGCGCTCGTTTTAGATGAAAATGCAGTGGGAAAAGCAGATATTGTGATTGCCGACCTTCCCTGCTCCGGGCTGGGAGTTCTGGGCAGGAAGACGGATTTGAAATACAAAATGACGGAAGAGACCCAGAAAAAACTGATAAAACTGCAGAGAGAAATCCTCTCTACAGTCCAGGCTTATGTAAAGCCGGGGGGAAAGCTTATCTATAGTACCTGTACCATTCATCGGGGAGAGAACGAGGAAAATGCGGCCTGGTTTGCGGCAGAGTACCCACAGTTCGAGTTGAAAAGGCAGAGGCAGATGCTTCCCGGGGTAGATCCCTGCGATGGGTTTTATCTTGCGCAGTTTGACAGAAAGGAATAACGGATGGAGAAGAAAGATATACGTTCTTATACATTTGAGCAATTGCAAAGAGAGATGGAATCCATCGGCGAAAAGGCGTTCCGGGGCAGGCAGATTTATGAATGGCTGCACGTGAAGCTTGCGGAAAGCTTTGATGAGATGACGAATCTGTCCAAAAGTCTGCGGCAGAAACTTTCCGAACGATATGAGATACGAAAGGTATCCATGCTGGAACGTCAGGTTTCCCGAGAGGATCCTACGGAGAAATTCCTGTTTGGGCTTTGCGACGGGAATGTGGTGGAGAGCGTCCTGATGAAATATAATTACGGCAATTCTGTCTGTATTTCATCTCAGGTGGGGTGCAGAATGGGATGCCGTTTCTGCGCGTCTACAATTGGAGGGTTGGTGCGGAATCTTACCACATCCGAGATGCTGGGGCAGGTCTATCAAATTCAGAAAATCAGCGGAGAGCGAGTATCGAATATTGTAGTGATGGGAACGGGTGAGCCGCTGGATAATTATGATAACTTTCTGAATTTTATACATATGATAAGTGATGAACATGGATTGCATATCAGCCAGCGTAATATTACTGCTTCCACCTGCGGGATTGTGCCGAATATGTACCGTCTGGCAGAAGAAAAACTTCAGATTACATTGGCGCTTTCCCTCCATGGGTCCAGTCAGGAGAAGCGAAAGAGGCTGATGCCTATAGCGAATAAATATAGCCTCGACGAAGTCTTGGATGCATGTGATGTTTATTTTGGGAAGACTGGAAGAAGAATTACCTTTGAATACAGTTTAGTGGAAGGTCTCAACGATACACCGGAGGATGTCCGGGAATTGACAGAGATTTTGAAAAAACGCAGTTGTCACCTGAATCTGATACCGGTAAATCCGATTAAAGAGAGAGAATTTCGCAAACCAAGCCGTAAAAATGCATTGGATTTTGAAAATAATCTTGAAAGAAATGGAATAAATGTTACAATAAGAAAGGAAAGAGGTTCCGATATTGATGGAGCCTGTGGACAATTGCGGCGGCGGTATGTGTCAGCCAAAGAAGGAGAAGCGCATGAAAATTTATGCAATGACTGATGTCGGAAGAAAACGGGAAGTCAATCAGGATTATGTATTTGCTACGGATCAGAAAATCGGTCCATTTCCGAACCTGTTGGTAGTAGCAGATGGCATGGGGGGACATAAGGCAGGAGATTTTGCGTCGAAATATACAGTAGAAGTTTTGAAGGAAGAGCTTATGGCGAGTGAAGAGGGTAAGCCGGAGCAGATTTTAAAGAAATGCATCGATACGGCGAACCGGAAGTTGATTGAGGCCGCATCTTCGGATATAAAGCTGGAAGGTATGGGAACAACTCTGGTAGTGGCAACAGTCATAGGGAATACACTGCATTTTGCTAATATCGGCGACAGCAGGCTGTATTTGATTGATAATAAGATTAAGCAGTTGTCTAAGGATCATTCTCTGGTGGAAGAAATGGTCAGACTCGGAGGAATCCGGGCAGAGGACGCAAGAAATCATCCGGATAAAAATATCATCACACGCGCAATGGGCGTGAAGGAAGAGGCAGAAGCTGATTTTTATGAATATCGTCTAAAAAGGGGGGACGTTATTCTGATGTGTACGGATGGACTCAGTAACATGGTAGAAGATGAGGATATGTTTGGGCTGGTGAAAGGAGCAAGGGATATTGTAGAAGCGGTGAATCTGTTGATTGACCGGGCAAACTACAATGGCGGCCGGGACAATATAGGCGTTGTGCTGGCGGAACCGGTTGCCGGTGAGGTGAGTATATGGTAAAAAGTGGAATTTTTCTGGGAAAAAGGTATGAGGTATTAAGTAAAATAGGCGCAGGCGGAATGGCAGATGTTTACAAAGGAAAGGATGTTATGCTGAACCGCTTTGTTGCGATTAAGGTATTAAAGAAAGAATTAAGAGAAGACGAGACATTTGTAAAGAAATTCCGCTCCGAGGCACAGGCGGCGGCAGGTCTTTTGAATCCCAACATTGTAAATGTGTACGATGTAGGAGAAGACCGCGGACTGTATTACATGGTTATGGAGCTTGTGGAAGGGGTAACATTAAAAGAATATATTGAGAGAAAGAAAAGGCTGTCGGCGAGAGAGGTTATCAGTATTGCGATTCAGATGTGCAATGGAATCGAAGCTGCACATGAGAGAAATATTATTCACCGTGATATTAAGCCTCAAAATGTAATTATTTCTAACGACGGCAAGGTAAAAGTAACGGATTTTGGCATTGCCAAAGCGACTACGTCTAATACAGTAACCATGGCGGCCATGGGTTCTGTTCATTATACATCGCCGGAGCAGGCGAGAGGCGGCTATGTAGATGCTAAGAGCGACATTTATTCTGTGGGAATTACTTTGTATGAGATGGTGACGGGACATGTGCCTTTTGACGGGAAATCTACGGTAGAAGTGGCGTTAAAGCACCTGCAGGAAGAGATTACGCCGCCTTCTGAGCTGGTGCCGGATATTCCATATAGTTTAGAGCAGATTATTTTGAAGTGTACACAGAAGAATTCTGAGCGGCGCTACGCATCAACGAAGGAATTGATTCAGGATTTGAAACATTCTCTTGTAGATCCGGAGGGGGATTTTGTAAAGCTGATCCCACAGCAAAATGCGGATACGGTCATTATTACGGAAGATGAGTTGGACAATATCCGCAGCGCGTATGAGGATGAAGACGAAGATTATGATGACGACGATGACGAATATGACGATGATGATGACGACGATGATGACGAAGAAGAGGATGAATACGGCGGACGGGAGCATGGAAGCGATGAAGTGAATCCCCGCATGAATAAAGTCATGAAAATCCTTACCGTTGCGGTGGCAGTCATTGTGATTATCGTGCTTGCCGTTGTGGTTGGCAGGGCGTCAGGTATCTTCCAGTTTGGACCCAGCACAGATACGGAGACATCGGACGAAAAGGTTAAAGTGCCGAATGTAGTGGGTAAGACGAAGGAAGAAGCAATTGATATCTTAAATAAAGCAGGTTTGGGGTATAAACTGGGAACTGAAAAGGAATCAACGGAATATGAGGCGGGAACTGTAATGGAGCAGTCTCCGGAAAGTGGTGAGAAGGTTGCTAAGCATACGCAGATTGAATTGATTATTAGTTCGAAGCTGGTAGAAGGAGAGCAAGAGGTGCTTACCGTACCGAATGTGGCGGGAATGAATGAGAGCGATGCGATGAAGGCCTTGAATGACGAAGGGTTCCAGAAGATTACGTCAGAGGCGGTGTATAATGATTCAGAGCAGGGGACGGTTATCGGGACAACTCCGGCGGCAGGAGCCAAAGGCACGAAGGATACGGAAATCGTGATGCAGGTCAGCAAGGGACCGAAAAAGCCGGATAAAGTTTCAGTGCCGGATGTCAGAGGAAAGTCCGAGAATGATGCTAAAAGTGAGCTTACGTCTGCTAAGCTGAAGGCGGGCAATGTGACGACAGAGTACAGTGATGATTATGAAGCAGGACTGGTCATTTCTCAGTCCGTAGCCGTCGGTGAGAAGGTAGAGGAAAATACCAGTGTAGACCTGGTTGTCAGTCTTGGAAATAAACCGATTGCCGTACCGGATGTGGCTGGATATACGGTTGATGGGGCGAAAGAGAAGATCAGCGCCGAAGGACTGTATGTATCAGATGTTATCTATGAGGACAACGCCGATGTCCCGGAGGGGTGCGTAATTAGCTGTGATCCGGGTATAGGCGAGACTGTGAGCAAGGATACAGGTATTGTCCTTTATGTAAGCAGAGGTGTTGAAATTACCACGGAAGAGATTGCACCTACACCGCGTAATGAGGCGGAATAATATATGCGGGGAAAGATAGTAAAGGGAATTGCCGGATTCTACTATGTTCATATAGTAGAATCCGGTGTTTACGAATGTAAAGCAAAAGGAGTGTTCCGCAAAGAGGGACAGAAGCCTCTGGTCGGAGACGATGTAGAGATAGATATTTTGGAAAAAACAGAGAAAACGGGAAATATTGTCAGGATTTTCCCACGAAAAAATGCATTGACCCGACCTGCTGTGGCAAATGTGGATCAGGCGATGGTAGTATTTGCAGTAACGAAACCAAAGCCGCATTTTAATCTGTTGGATCGTTTCCTTGTTATGATGGAAAGCAAGGGAGTTCCGGCAATACTCTGTTTTAATAAAAAAGACATTGCCGATGATCTAAGGATACAGGAATTGAGAGAGATTTACGGAAGATGTGGTTATCCGATTTTATTTTCAAGTGCGAGAAAAAAGGAAAATATTGAAGAAATCAAAGCGCTTTTGAAAGGGAAGACGACGGTGGTTGCGGGACCATCCGGAGTGGGAAAATCTTCAATCATTAATCTTCTGCAAAGTGACATCACGATGGAAACAGGAGAGATAAGCCGCAAGATTGACAGGGGCAGACATACAACACGGCATTCAGAATTAATAGCGGTCGACAAGGATTCCTATATCATGGATACACCGGGATTCAGTTCATTATATGTAAATGAGTTCGAGAAGGAAGAACTGAAATATTATTTTACGGAGTTTTCTCCGTATGAAGGACACTGCAAATATAATGGCTGTGTTCATGTGCATGAACCGGGCTGCGCCGTGAAAGAAGCTCTTGAGCGGGGAGAAATTCACAGGATCCGTTATGGAAATTACCTGGATATGTACAATGAGCTGCAGCAGAAGAGGAGATTTTAATGATGAGGTATGTGTTATCGCCATCCATTTTGGCAGCGGATTTTACAAATCTGGGAGAGCAGATCCGGCTGGTGGAAGAGCAGGGGGCAGAGTATTTACATTTTGATGTGATGGACGGTATGTTTGTGCCGAGTATTTCTTTCGGTATGCCGGTGCTGCAATCGATAAAAAAAGCAACCAGCCAGCTTATGGATGTGCATCTGATGGTGGAGGAACCGATCCGCTATGTGAAGGATTTCCAGAACGCAGGCGCAGATAATATAACCGTGCATCTGGAAGCATGTAAGGATCTGAGGGAAACAATCAGAGAAGTCCATAGTTGTGGACTCCGCTGTGGGGTATCTATTTGTCCTGACACACCAGTTGATGCCGTGCGGGAATATCTTGATGATATAGAGATGGTATTAATTATGAGTGTTTATCCCGGATTCGGCGGACAGAAATTCATTCCGGAAGCATTGAAGAGGATACAAGAACTCAGAGAGATGATAGAGAAGATAGAAGCCCCTGTTGATATTGAGGTAGATGGAGGAATTTATCCCAGCAATGTGAGAGAGGTTCTGGATGCGGGGGCAAATGTAATCGTTGCCGGATCAGCAGTGTTTAAAGGAAATCCGGCAGAAAACACAAAGAAATTTATGGAGATATTAAAGAGTTATGAGTAATAAAGCGATCATTGTCAGCGGAGGAGCACTTAACGAAGAGTTGGTATTAAATACGATCAGAAGAGCTGAGAATCCCTGTATTATCGGAGTGGATAAGGGGGTAGAGTTCCTGTATGAGCACCAAATCATTCCCAGTTACATCGTTGGTGATTTTGACAGTTTATCCAGAGATATTGTGGACTACTATAAGAATGAGACAAAAGTTCCTATCCGGGAATATAATCCGGTAAAGGATGCTTCTGATACAGAGATTGCTGTCAGGCTTGGTGTGACACTGGGGTGTGAGAAAATACTTATTCTGGGAGCCACCGGAGGCAGAATTGATCATTTATGGGCGAATGTACAGACATTGATGATTCCCTTTAAGGCAGGCGTAGAGGCTGTAATTTTAGATTCGCAGAATAGAATACGTCTGATAGGCGAAGAGACGCATCTAAGAAAAGAAGATGCCTATGGCCCGTATTTTTCGCTGTTCCCATTGGGCGAGCCGGTGTATGGATTGACCCTTGAAGGAGCAAAATATCCTTTGAGTGAGCATACCATGACGGCTTCTGACAGTCTGTGTGTCAGCAATCAGATTGAAGAAGACGAAGTTGTGGTGAATTTCAGAAGCGGCATAGTGATTCTGATGGAGACGCGCGATAAAAAATAGAAATTACAACAGAGAGGAAATGAGACAGATGAAATTAGGCATAATTGGGCTTCCTAATGTAGGGAAAAGCACATTATTTAATTCTTTAACAAAAGCAGGAGCAGAATCGGCGAATTATCCATTTTGTACGATTGACCCGAATGTGGGCGTTGTAACGGTACCGGATGAAAGATTGAATGTCCTGGGTGAGATGTATCACACAAAGAAGATTATCCCGGCGGCGATTGAATTTGTAGATATTGCCGGTCTGGTAAAAGGGGCGTCGAAAGGAGAAGGGCTTGGAAACCAGTTCCTTGCCAACATCCGTGAAGTGGATGCTATTGTCCATGTAGTGCGTTGTTTTGAGGATAGTAATATTATCCATGTGGATGGCAGTATTGATCCGCTTCGAGATATTGAGACTATTAATCTTGAGCTTATTTTTTCTGATTTGGAGATTTTAGAGCGCCGCATTGCTAAGACGGCGAAGGTGGCGAGAAATGATAAAACAGCGGCAAAAGAGCTGAAGCTTTTAGAGAAGATAAAAGCACATCTGGAAGAAGGCAAGATGGCGAAAAGCTTTGAAGGAGCGGAGGACGAGGACGAGCAGGAATGGCTTGCAGGTTATAATCTGCTGACTTATAAGCCGGTGATTTTTGCGGCAAATGTTACGGAGGAAGATCTTCCGGATGATGGCGCTTCCAATGAGGGCGTGTGCAGGGTACGGGAGTTTGCCAAGGCAGAACACAGTGAAGTGTTCGTAGTCTGTGCGCAGATTGAGCAGGAAATTGCTGAGCTGGATGAGGATGAGAAGAAAATGTTCCTGGAAGATCTGGGGCTTAAAGAGTCCGGCCTTGAGAAGTTGATTAAAGCAAGCTACAGCCTTTTGGGATTGATTAGTTATCTGACGGCGGGAGAACCGGAAGTGCGTGCATGGACGATTACCAAGGGGACAAAAGCACCTCAGGCTGCCGGGAAGATCCATACGGATTTTGAGAGAGGATTTATCCGGGCGGAAGTAGTGGCATATGATGATCTGATGGCTTGTGGTTCTCATGCGGCGGCAAGAGAAAAAGGTCTGGTTCGTCTGGAGGGAAAGGATTATATTGTACAGGATGGAGATATTATATTGTTCCGGTTTAATGTGTAGATACTTTTTCTGATTAGACAGCCCGCTGCCTGGCGGGCAGAAGTAAGGCAGGAAAGGAAGAAAAAGATATGCATACTTCAATTGAATTTCCCAATTTAGGGATTCATCTTGAAAATGTTGGAAAGACATTGACTATATTTCAGTTCGATATTGCGTATTATGGCATAGTGATTGGACTGGGAATTGTAGCAGGGCTGCTTGTGGCAATGTATGTGGCAAAACGTACGAAACAGGAACCTGAGAATTATATCGACTTGGCGATGTTTGCAGTAGTATTTGGCATTATTGGAGCAAGGATTTACTATGTTGTGTTTTCCTGGGATATGTATAAGGATCATATTCTGAGTATATTTAATATCAGAGAAGGCGGGCTTGCTATTTACGGCGGTGTAATTGCGGCAGTCATTACGGTGTTTGTGTTTGCGCGAGTGAAGAAACTATCTGCACCGCTGCTTCTGGATACGGCAGTATTCGGACTGGTGACAGGGCAGATGATTGGCAGATGGGGGAATTTCTTCAACAGAGAAGCGTTTGGTGAGTACACCGATAATCTGTTTGCTATGAGGCTTCCGCTGGACGCAGTGAGATCGACTTCTGATGTGACGGAAAAGATGTGGGCGCATCTGGAGACAATAGACGGTGTGGATTATATACAGGTACATCCGACCTATTTATATGAATCCATTTGGTGTCTGTTGGTTCTGGTTTTACTTTTCATTTATCTAAGACACAAGGTATTTGACGGTGAGGTGTTCCTGGTTTATCTTGCCGGCTATGGAATCGGAAGGTTCTGGATAGAGGGATTAAGGACAGACCAGCTTTTGCTTCCGGGAATCGGGCTTCCCGTATCCCAGGTATTAGCTGGCGTGCTGGTGATGGTTTCGGTTATATTGATTATTGTCTTCCGTCGGAAGTCCGGTAGAAGGCAGAACCGTACACATTCCTAAAAAATGCAGGCATATCCCGGAAGAAGTATAAACTTCTGTGGAATGTGCCTGCTTTTTTTGAATGGAGTGCTGATAATCATTATAGATATTTAGTTAATAAATCCGAAGCAGTTCAGTATAACAATCAGTGTCAGAACCGGTACGACAACGGTCATAACCACTTTGTCGTACATCGATAATTTTCCATCTCTTCCATTTTTGGTAAGTTCTTTTTCATATTCTTTGTAGCCCCATACCTTACAACAGTAGAATGCTGTCAGCAGACATCCGAGTGGAAGAAGGATGTAACCGGAGAAGCTGTCGATCCAGTCGTAAATGTTGTAATATACAACGCCTGTGTTATATGCCCACCATGGAAGTTTCACACCGCTTAGAAGTCCGTGTCCCTGGCTCAGAGAGCAGAAGATGCCGCCGATGAAAATAAATACGGCACAGATAACGGTTGCAATCCGGTGGTTGATATGAAATTTCTCTTCTACACATTTGACCGGAATTTCCAGGATAGTAAAGTAAGTAGAAAGTACGGCAAAAATAATGGCGGTAAAGAAGAAAAATCCGATGATATTTCCTCCCGGTAGTTTGCTGAAGATGTCTGTCATAGCGAGGAAGATCAGAGAAGGTCCTGCTGACATCTTAGAGCCTGCGCCTACTACGGTGGGGATGATTACAAAACCTGCAGTTAAAGCAACCGTCGTGTCGCAGATGGTAACCATCATGGAGTCTTTCCGGATGTTGGCGTCATCACTGACACTTGCACCAAGTGTTACGAAGATAGACCACCCGATACCGACAGAGAACATTACCTGCATACAGGCATCAGAGAACGTCTTCCAGGTTACCTTCGAAAAATCCGGAATCAGATAAAATTTCAGACCGTCAATTGCGCCATCAAAAGAGAAAAGCGCCCAAAATCCGCAGATAATTAATAATACGAATAATAACGGCATGATTACTTTCGTAACCTTTTCTACTAACTCGGTGATACCTCCGGCTAATAGAAGTACGGTAATAATCATTAAGATTCCGGCGTAAATCAGCGGTTCCACCGGGTTGGAAATAAAGTCCATGTAATAGGCTTCCTTGTCTGCGCCGAAGTTGCCTCCGAGAAGATAGGCAATTGCATATTTTAATACATAGCCGCTGACGATGATATAGTACATATCAATTAAAATAGTACACAGAATATTGATCGCACCTGCAAACTTCCATTTTTTGTTTACGACACCGTATGCGTCGATACCATTTGTCCGGGCATAACGTCCGATTGCGGATTCCATTTCCACTACCGGGTGGCCCAGCACAATACACATAACAATGTAGATTACGATAAAAGCGCCTCCGCCTCCGCCGTAAGCGAGGTAAGGAAATTTCCATATATTTCCCAGACCGATAGCCGCGCCTGCGGCGACCATAATATAGCCGAATCTCGAATTAAAATTAGATGCGGCTTTTTTGTTTCCTTGTTTACTCATTAACATTCCTCCTGACTTATTCTGTTAGGTTAATAGAAAGAGGCTGCTCTCACAGATGTGAAAGCAGCCTCTTTACCACTCCTCTTTCTTATTATATTCCCATAAGAATTACAGGGTCAAGTCAGAGAAGAATACTTAGCGGTTTCTTAACGGCTTTCCTCTTTGCTTATTTAATGAATCCAAAACAGTTCAGTATAACGATTAAGGTCAGAACCGGAACGGCCACGGTCATAACTACCTTGTCGTACATCGATAATTTTCCGTCCCGGCCATTCTTGGTAAGTTCTTTTTCATATTCTTTATAGCCCCATACTTTGCAGCAATAGAATGCAGTCAGGAGGCAGCCGAGAGGAAGAAGAACATATCCTGAGAAGCAGTCAACCCAATCGTAAATATTATAGTATACAACGCCGGAACCATATGCCCACCATGGAAGCTTCACGCCACTGAGAAGTCCGGTGCCCTGGCTTAAGGAACAGAAGATGCCGCCGATGAAAATCAGTATGGCAGTAATCCAGGTTGCTTTGCGGTGGTTAATGTGGCATTTTTCTTCGATACATTTTACCGGAATCTCCAGGATGGTGAAGTAGGTGGAAAGTACGGCAAATATCAATGCGGTGAAGAAGAAAACTCCTAAAATATTACCGCCCGGAAGCTGTGAAAAGATTTCTGTCATGGCAAGAAATACGAGGGATGGTCCCGCCGCCATCTCAGATCCGGCTCCCACAACAGAAGGAATGATAACGAATCCGGCCGTCAGGGCAACGGCGGTATCACAAATGGTAACCATCATGGAGTCTTTGCGGATATTTGAGCTGTCGCTCATGCTTGCTCCAAGGGTTACGAAAATAGACCATCCGATACCGACAGAGAACATTACCTGCATACAGGCATCGGCAAAGGTCTTCCATGTAAATTTTGAAAAATCAGGAATCAGGTAAAACTTCAAACCGTCAATGGCGCCGTCAAATGCGAATAAAGCCCAAAAACCGCAGATGAGCAGCAGTACGAATAATAACGGCATGATTACTTTCGTAACCTTTTCTACTAACTCAGTGATTCCCTTTGATAATAGAAGTACGATAATAATCATTAAGATTCCTGAGTAGATCAGTGGCTGGACGGGATCAGAAATGAAGTTCATATAGTAGGCTTCTCTGTCTCCGCCGAAATTTCCGCCTGTCAGATAAGCAACTGCGTATTTCAATACATAGCCGCTGACGATGATATAGTACATGTCAATCAGGAAGGTACATACAATGTTGATAAAGCCGGCAAATTTCCATTTCTTGTTGACAACGCCGAAGGCATCAATACCGTTCGTCTTTGCGTATCTTCCGATTGCGGATTCCATCTCTACGACCGGATGCCCAAGAACGATACAGAGAATGATGTAGACCACAATAAAAGCGCCTCCGCCTCCGCCGTATGCAAGGTAAGGGAATTTCCATATGTTTCCGAGTCCGATAGCCGCGCCCGCGGCGACCATGATGTAGCCAAATCTGGAATTAAAATTGGCTGCAGGTTTCTTTTCCGTGCTACTCATAAAAACACTCCAATCTCTCTATAATTTTTTCAGATTCAATATCTGTACTTCAATCCAAATATCCCCCGACTATTTTGGATTGTAATAAAAAAAGATGCGCTCACTATGTGTGAGAGCATCTTTACTCTACCGAATCCTCTTTTTTATTATACTTCAAATGTGAAAATATGTCAAGATTGTGTTAAGAAAGTGCAAAAGATTGTTAAAAAAATATCTTGCACCAGGCTCTGAAAGGAGTGCCGCATTGCTTGTTTTGTATGGAAAAACGAACAAAATAAAGGTAGGAAGCACTAGACTTTTCATAGGTTAAGGACTATAATAATTATACACGTTGAGAATTATTTTAATTCTGATTAATGAAGGAGGAACAATTAAAATGGCAAGAAAAATGAAGACCATGGATGGTAATCAGGCTGCGGCTCATGCGTCATATGCTTATACTGAAGTTGCAGCTATTTACCCGATTACCCCGTCATCCGTTATGCCGGAGCATGTGGATGAGTGGGCTACCGAAGGCAGAAAGAATATTTTTGGACAGACCGTTCAGGTAACCGAGATGCAGTCAGAGGCAGGCGCGGCGGGCGCTGTACACGGTTCGCTGGCAGCGGGAGCTTTAACGACGACATTTACGGCATCTCAGGGATTACTCCTTATGATTCCTAACTTATATAAAGTAGCAGGTGAGCAGCTGCCGGGTGTATTTCATGTATCTGCCCGTGCCCTTGCAAGCCATGCGTTATCCATTTTCGGAGATCACTCTGATGTATATGCCTGTCGTCAGACAGGAGCTGCGATGCTCTGTGAGTCCAGCGTACAGGAGGTAATGGACCTGACACCGGTTGCACACTGTGCAGCACTGAAAGGCAAACTTCCGTTTATTAATTTCTTCGATGGTTTCCGTACATCTCATGAAATCCAGAAGATTGAGACATGGGATTATGAAGATCTGAAGGATTTGGTAGATATGGATGCAATCGATGCATTCAGAAAGCATGCATTGAATCCGAATCATCCATGTCAGAGAGGTTCCGCTCAGAATCCGGACATCTTCTTCCAGGCAAGAGAAGCATGTAACCCGTACTATGATGCAATGCCTGCAATCGTACAGGAGTACATGGACAAGGTGAATGCTAAGATTGGTACAAATTACAAGCTCTTTAATTATTACGGTGCAGAAGATGCAGAAAAGGTTATTGTAGCAATGGGTTCTGTATGTGATACGATTGAAGAGACGATTGATTACATGATGGCTGCAGGTGAGAAGGTCGGCGTTGTTAAGGTACGTCTTTACAGACCGTTCTGTGCACAGGCGCTTATTGATGCAATTCCGGATACGGTTAAGGTTATTAATGTTCTTGACAGAACAAAAGAACCGGGAGCACAGGGAGAACCGTTATACCTGGATGTTGTTTCTGCATTAAAGGGTTCCAAGTTCGATGCAGTTCCGATTAATTGCGGACGTTACGGATTAGGATCCAAAGATACGACACCTGCTCAGATTGTTGCAGTATTTAACAATACAGAAAAAGCAAGATTTACAATCGGTATTGAAGATGATGTGACGAATCTTTCTCTTGAGGTTGGAGCACCTCTGGTTACAACTCCGGAAGGAACGATCAACTGTAAGTTCTGGGGACTTGGAGCAGACGGTACTGTTGGTGCAAATAAGAACTCTATTAAGATTATCGGTGATAACACGGATATGTATGCACAGGCTTACTTTGATTATGACTCTAAGAAGTCCGGCGGTGTAACAATGTCTCATTTACGTTTTGGTAAGAGCCCGATTAAATCTACTTATTTGATTCACCAGGCTAACTTTGTTGCATGTCACAATCCTTCTTATGTAAATAAATACAACATGGTTCAGGAATTGGTAGACGGCGGTACATTCCTTTTGAACTGCCCATGGGATATGGAAGGTCTTGAGAAGCATCTGCCGGGACAGGTAAAAGCTTACATTGCAGATCATAATATTAAGTTCTATACAATTGATGGTATCAAGATTGGTAAAGAGATCGGACTTGGCGGACGTATCAATACAGTTCTTCAGTCAGCATTCTTTAAGCTTGCTTCTATCATTCCGGAAGAAGAAGCTATTGATTTGATGAAGAAAGCAGCGAAGGCTACTTATGGAAGAAAAGGCGACAAGATTGTACAGATGAACTATGATGCAATCGATGCAGGCGCTAAGCAGGTTGTAGAAGTAACGGTTCCGGATTCATGGAAATCTTGTGAAGATGAAGGATTATTCTCACCAGAAGTTAAGGGTGGAAGAGAAGATGTTGTTGACTTCGTTAAGAATATCCAGGCTAAGGTGAATGCACAGGAAGGTAATTCACTTCCGGTATCAGCGTTCAATGATTATGTAGATGGTTCTACACCATCCGGCGCTTCTGCATATGAGAAACGTGGTATTGCAGTAGATATTCCGGTATGGAAATCAGAGAACTGTATCCAGTGTAACCGTTGTGCATATGTATGTCCGCATGCTGTCATCCGTCCGGTAGCGCTTACAGAAGAAGAGCTGGCTAATGCTCCGGAAGGAACAAAGGCTATCGATATGATTGGTATGCCGGGTATGAAGTTTGCAATCACAGTATCTGCGCTTGATTGTACAGGCTGTGGTTCCTGTGCGAATGTATGTCCTGGCAAGAAGGGCGAGAAGGCTCTCGTTATGGAAAATATGGAAGCAAATGTGGCTTCTCAGGAGGTATTTGACTTTGGAAGAGAGATTCCTGTTAAACCAGAAGTCATTGCCAAATTCAAACCAGAGACCGTTAAGGGAAGCCAGTTTAAGCAGCCGCTTCTTGAGTTCTCAGGCGCATGTGCAGGATGTGGTGAGACACCTTATGCTAAATTAATTACACAGTTGTTCGGTGACAGAATGTATATTGCGAATGCAACCGGATGTTCTTCTATCTGGGGTAACTCTTCACCGTCTACACCATATACGGTAACTCCGGAAGGTAAAGGACCGGCATGGGCGAATTCCTTGTTTGAGGATAATGCTGAGTTTGGTTATGGTATGCTGCTTGCCCAGAAGGCAATCAGAAAGAGAATGAAAGCTCAGGTTGAGACAATTCTTGCTTCCGATGCAGAATGTGCTACGGCTGAAGTTAAGGCGGCTTGCCAGGAATATCTTGATACATTTAATTGCGGCGCTTCTAATGGAGATGCAGCGGACAAGCTGGTTGCTGCGCTGGAAGGTGTTGATTGTGACGTATGCAGAGACATTATCAATAATAAAGACTTCCTTGCTAAGAAATCCCAGTGGATTTTCGGTGGTGACGGATGGGCTTATGATATCGGTTTCGGCGGTGTAGACCACGTGCTGGCAAGTGGTGAAGACATCAATGTCATGGTATTTGATACTGAGGTTTATTCTAATACAGGCGGACAGTCCTCCAAGGCTACGAAGACAGGAGCTACGGCTCAGTTTGCAGCAGGCGGAAAAGAGACTAAGAAGAAAGACCTTGCAGGTATTGCTATGAGTTACGGTTATGTATACGTAGCACAGATTGCTATGGGTGCTGATTTCAATCAGACTGTAAAGGCAATTGCAGAGGCTGAGGCATATCCGGGACCATCACTCATTATTGCTTACGCTCCATGTATCAACCATGGTATTAAGAAAGGTATGAGCAAGGCTCAGACCGAGGAAGCATTGGCAGTAGAGTGTGGATACTGGAATAATTTCCGGTTCAATCCTGCAGCTGAGGGAGCTAAATTCTCACTTGACAGCAAAGAGCCTAAGCAGGAAGGATACCAGGCATTCCTTGATGGCGAAGTTCGTTACAACGCTCTCAAGAGAGCTAATCCAGAAAAGGCTGAGAAGCTCTTCGCTAAGAATGAGGCTGAGGCTATGGAAAGATATGATTATCTGAAGAAACTGGTAGCACTGTACGGTGCAGAAGAATAAGAATTAAAAATAAAAATGCTATGCAAAAGGTTAGCCGATTGCATAGCATTTTTTTATGATATTATGATAAGGAGCAGAAAAAGTGACGGTTTCAGAGATTATAGTGGAAATGGTAAAGCAACCAAATGGAAATAAAACGGTTGACAAATGGAAATAAAAGAAATATAATTATGGAAACTATTAGTGGGGAGGTTTCTATGACTGTAACAGAGATGAGGGCGAAGAAGAAAGAGATGGGATATACGAATGAGCAGATTGCAGAGCTTTCGGGAGTACCATTGGGAACGGTACAGAAGATATTTGCCGGTTTAACGGAGTCCCCAAGGTATGATACGCTTAAGGCACTGGAAGCAGTGTTCCAGGAGAATGTGAATATGGTTTCGGAATCTGTGAAAGCATACAGAGTAAAGAAACAGGGAGAATACACATTAGAAGACTATTATGCGCTGCCGGACGAGCGGAGAGTGGAATTGATTGATGGCGTGGTCTATGATATGTCATCGCCGACTTCCGTGCATCAGATTCTTGCCGCGGAGATTTGGCAGCAGATAAAGTCTTATATCAATAAAAGAGAGGAACCTGCATTCCCTTTGTGTCTCCGCTGGATGTTCAACTTAACTGCGATAATACGACTATAGTACAACCGGATGTTTTGGTAGTTTGTGATAGGAGCAAGGTTAGGAATCGATATATCTGTGGGGCACCGGATTTTATTGTAGAGATTCTGTCAAAATCTACGAAAAAGAAAGATATGTTCATTAAGACGGAGAAGTATATGAACGCCGGAGTGAGAGAATACTGGGTGGTTGATCCGGATAGAAAACAGATTATTGTCTATGATTTTGAGCACGATGAGTATCCATTAATTTATGGATTTGATGCTAAAGTACCGGTATTTATTTTTGGAGGGGAATGCATGGTTGATTTTGCACAGATTTATGAGTATATGAGTTTTTTGTACGAACAATAAAAGATGAATAGACGGGGATAATCTGGCAGGGTGCTTTGGCATATGAAGTTAAAGAAACTTTAAGAAATGCTTTCGCAAAATCTTCTGTTCTTTGTGCTATGATGCGGGGAAAGAGAGGAGGGGAAATTTGTGAAAGGTATATGGATTGACGTGTGCATGGAGTTCTATTCGCTTTTGGCTGTGTTCATCCCATGTATGATATATCAGTTTTATGCTGTAAAAAACCGGGTGAATCCTAAAAGGAAGGTATCAAAGAAGCATTTGGTTTGGACGTACATATTTATACTATATCTTTATATGGCGTTGTCAGTGGCGGGTATGGGAAGTATCTGGGATGTTACGTATTATGATCCGGTAATTCGTGCGGAAGAAATTAATTTGATTCCTTTTGCAGCAGAAGGAGCCATAACTTATATATTGAATGTGATTATGTTTATGCCGCTGGGGTTTTTGCTTCCTTTTATCTGGAAAGGATATCGGTCTTTGTGGAAAGTGGCAGCAGCGGGATTCTTATTTTCTCTGGCGATTGAATTGGGTCAGCTTTTCAATCGGCGCTGTAGTGATATTAATGATTTGCTTATGAATGTGCTTGGCGCTATAGTTGGCTATGGTATCTGGCTCGGTTTTATGAAAATATTTAAGAAAAAGAAAGTAGTGGATTTTTCACTGAGACCCTGGGAAGTTATGATGTACATGGTATGTGCTGTCCTAGGAAGATTTTTCCTCTATAATTGGCGATGGTTTGTTCACTGATGATCGGGCGGTAAGAGGCAACAAAATGAAGCCTTTTTTCAAGAGACAGTCTATTGAATTATGTTTACATATGTGCTATTATGTTGACACGATAAAAGGGGGAGCGGTTTATCAGAATTTCTTAAGCTTCATTCGCAGCTTGTGTATCAATCGGTACAGTTCTTATCTAAAGAGAGGGAATGAGATCGTCTGTCTTATCCGTATACAATAAGACAGACATCTTGTCTTGTGAATTACCCGATATTTTATTGATTGTCAGGATATTTTCAGTTCTTCCAGCATTTCGTATACGGTTTTTTGGTTTCCGGGATGTCTTTTATATGGTGCGATTTCACATAGTGGTTTTAATACAAATTCTCTTTTATGCATCTCGACATGCGGGATACATAAGTTTTCTGTATTCAGGAGAAGATCGTCATAAAATATAATATCCAGATCCAGGGTTCGCGGTCCCCAGCGGAGAATTCTCTCTCGCCCGGCATTCTGTTCAATCTGATGCACTCTGTTTAAAAGTTCTTCCGGAGTCAACAGTGTGCGCAGTTCCAGGCAGCCATTCAGGAATTGGTCTTGATCGGTGACTCCATAAGGCTCTGTCACAAGGAAGGAAGAGAGTTTTGTTACTTTGCAGCCCGGGGTTTCGCCCAGAGCATGAACGGCCTGGTTTAGATATCCTTCTTTGTCACCCATGTTAGAACCTAGTGCAATGTAAGCTGTGTGCCAGCAGCGTTCGATTTCTATGGAGACGGTCTCCAGGGACATGCCGATTGGCGCCCATGGTTTTTTGATTTCCAGGCAAATCCGTTCTAGCCTCGGGGTATTTAGAAGCAATGTCTCTGCAAGAGCTTCTGCTGCACGTTCAATTAATTGATAAGTATGTTCTTGAAGGAAGTGTTGGATAAATTGGCAGGTTTCCCCATAATGAATGGAAGCTGTCAGGTCATCGGTCAGTCCCGCTTCGCGGGTATCGGTGTAAAGGATTGCCGAAACAAGAAATTTTTGTCCTAGGGTATTTTCTTCCGGGAAAACGCCATGTTTAGCGAAAACTTCCAGGTTTTTAATCTTAATTTTATCCATGATATTCTCCTTAATTCACAGAATGTTCCCGCAATATTGCTTCTGTCATCTGGATAGCGCGGCGGTTAGCGCGTACGTCATGTACTCTGACGAAAGAGCATCCCTTGGTTATTCCATAAACGGTGGTGACAAGAGTTCCTTCTTCTCTTTGGTCGGCAGGAAGGTCCAGAGTTAGGCCAATGACGGATTTTCGTGAGGTTCCCAGTAAGACCGGGTATCCCAGCCGGTGCATGCAATCAATTTTGCGGATGATTTCAAGGTTCATTTCGTAATTTTTGCCAAATCCTACACCAGGATCCAGAATAATCTTGTCATCGGAGATTCCGGCAGCTTTGGCAAGTCGTATGCATTCTTCCATATCATTCAGGAAATCCGGCAGAAACTGCTGGTAAATGGCTTCCTTTCTGTTATGCATCAGGCAGCAGGCAGCCTGGTGCCTGGCGATTAGAGCAGCCATCTGTTCATCATATTTCAGCCCCCAGATGTCGTTGACTAAGTCGGCTCCGGCTGTTAGCGCAGCTTCTGCTACGGCGCTTTTGTAGGTATCAACAGAGACAGGAACGTCGAATTCCTGTTTTAGTCTTTCGATGACGGGAACTACCCGTTCTATTTCTTCCTGGTCTGTAATCTGTGAGTGCCCCGGTCTTGTGGATTCGCCTCCTACGTCCAGAATATCGGCGCCATCAGAGACCATTTCTCCGGCATGTTTTAGTGCGGCATCCAGATTTTGGAATTTTCCGCCATCGGAGAAGGAATCCGGGGTTACATTCAGAATTCCCATAATATAGGTGTGGTTTGCAGTGTCAAAATTTTTATTTCCAATAATCATATTGTTATCTCCATATTCTTTTTTGTTGTACTCCAGTTACATTCCGGCTCGGCAGGACAGGCAAAGCAAGTGCGGGAGGCTTTGTCGCTTTCATATAGCAGATTTTCCAGCAGGATAGCGTTTTCCCTAAGTTTTCTGTGCCCGCGGATTGCAGTAAGAATTTCCTGCTGTTCTGCAGGAGTGAATCGGATCCTTTCCGGCATGTCGGAAAGAATAATTCCGGCAATCTCAGCACTTTTGATTTCGTGAGGGATCCCTTCTTCATATTGGGCATATTTTCCAATATCGTGAAGAAGAGCAGCAGCATAAATACTCTCCTTTTTTAGACCCAGATTCCGCTCCAGATTTCGGATATAGGCAATCCTTGCCACAGCAAGCAGGTGGTCCATCTGGTGGCAGCAAAAGAGCCGTCCTTTTTCAAGAGCGGCGAGTTTTGCATAAGAAGCGGTATAGAGAGGATGGTTTTGTATAAAAAATAACTGTTCCATGCTGTTACCTCCGCAGCATTTGGAAAAAGCGTTCTTCCAGTGCCGGATCACATTCGAATTCGCCTCGTTTTGCCAGTGTTACGGTCTGGCTTCCCGGTTTTTTAATGCCTCGCATGGTCATACACATATGCTCTGCTTCCAGCATAACCATAACGCCCTTGGGCTGCATATGGGTCATCAATGCATCGGCAATCTGGTCTGTCAGCTGTTCTTGAAGCTGCAGCCTCCTGGCAAATACTTCTACGGTCCGGGCAAGCTTGCTTAAACCTACGACCCTGCCGTTAGGAATGTAGGCAATGTGCGCCTTGCCATAGAAGGGGAGCATATGGTGCTCGCAGGTGGAGTAAAAAGTAATATCTTTTTCCAGAACCATTTCGCTGTTGTCTGTGCGGAAGGTTTTACTTAAGTGGACGGCAGCATCCTGATCCATGCCATTGTAGAGTTCTGTATACATTCTTGCAATTCTGTCAGGGGTCTCTATAAGCCCCTCCCGATTCACGTCTTCTCCCATACCTTCCAGAAGGAGGCGCACAGCCTGTTTGATTTTTTCCTGATCTATCATGATTCTATCCTTTTCTATTTTGTATTTATTGTAATATGGTGCACTGTCTTCATAATCTCTCCCAGATAAGACAGGGAGCCAAAAGCAAGAATAATGTCATCTTCTTTCGCTTCTGACAGAGTGCTTTCCACGGCCGTTTTTTCATCCGGTTCAGATTGGATGGAGATATCCGGCGGACAGTATTTTTGCATTACTTCAGCCAGCATTTCTGCCGGAAGTGAACGCTTCCGGTCGGGAAGTGTAAGGGTATGGATTGACTTTGCCAAAGGAGCCATGACGGCAGCAATTTTCTCGTATTCTTTATCTTTAAAAACGCCCATGATGTAAATGAGGCGCCTTCCGGGAAAATAAGACTCCAGGGTTTCGCGGAGACAAATGGCGGCAGCTTCGTTGTGAGCGCCGTCAATAAAAAAGAGGGGAGTATGGCAGAGGCAGGTGAACCGTCCCGGCCATATGGTTTTCTGGAAACCTTTGTTTATGGAGTCCGAAGAAACAGGATATCCCAATGTCTGCAGGGCGCCAAGAATCTCCAATGTCGTGATTGCGTTATCAAGCTGGTGTTTCCCGGCAAGAGAACAGTGGAAAGGAACATAGTTTTTATAAAGAAAAGTCTGTCCTTCATAGTTTTCTTCCAGGATATAGGCAAGACTTTTATCCGCAGGATGAAAGGGGCATCCGCAGTCTTTTGCAGAATCGGCAAGGATTTTCATAACCTGTGGAAGCTGAGGGGCGGAAATGACAATACAGCCGGGTTTCATGATGCCTGCCTTGTTTTCTGCGATCTCTTCCAATGTGTTTCCGATAACGCCCAAGTGATCGCAGCTGATAGATGTAAATACTGCACAGATTGTATTTTCGATAATATTCGTGGCGTCCAAAGCGCCGCCAAGCCCGCATTCCAATACGACAAAATCACAGCCCTGTTCTTTAAAATACAAAAAAGCTATTGCAGTTTCGGCTTCAAATACGGTAGGGCTTCCCTTTCCGGTGTTTTCCATGCGTGCGATAGCTTCCTGAACTTTTTTTGTTAATCTTGCAAATGCAGATTCAGATATCCATTTTCCGTCTACCTGAATGCGTTCCAGATAGGAAACTACTGTCGGTGATACATATCGTCCGGTCCGGTAGCCTGCTTCACTCAATATGGTAGAAGTGTATGCGAGTACAGAGCCCTTTCCATTGGTTCCGGCAATATGTATGAATTTCAGCCCCTTCTGCGGGTCTCCCAGTTCATGCAGCAGTTCCCGGACCGTATCCAAACCAAGTACACTTCCGTATTTCGACACCTTGTCCAAATATACCCTTGCTTCTTTATAGGTCACGTTTCTTATTTCCTTTCTGTGTTTTTTCCTGTCGCTATCATAACACTAAAACAAATGAACTACAAGAGAATTAGTATTTATTTTTTTGTGTACGGAAAGAGATTCTTGCGTTATAATAGAGAGGAAAGTAACAAGAAAGGTAAGATGTGAAATGGATAAGGAAAGAAAGAAAGCTACTATGGAGAAGCTCCGTAATTCAGAAGCAGTGTATGTGATTATGTCTAATTGTACCAGGATGCCGTACGTGGTATGTGATTCTGAGACGTACGATGATGAGGTTTTGGTGTATTATACAGAAGAAGATGCGAAGAAGACAGCAGAGGAGCTTCGTGCAGAAAATATCCCGGTGCAGATTGCACAGGTAGATAAGAAGCAGTTCCTGGCATTCTATAACAGCCTGTTTCCAACAGGTGTGAACTGCATTAAGGTTGGAAAAGGAACGCCGGATGAAATTGCTATTCAGCTGACGGAGTTGATTATCCGTCCAAGTGACGATATGCTTCCGGAAGGGAAGGTAAGGATTGAGAATCCAGAGTTTCATTTGACAGCTCTTTATTTTATGCAGGAGTTCCGACGTCAGGCGAATCCGCAGGTAACGGAAGAGATGAAAGAGATGCAGGAAGAGATGATGACGCATTATAAAGAAGGGCGTTATATTGTGGCATACCAGGAGGAGGGTGAAGGAAAGGAAATGATGCTGCTTAAGCAGAAAGATGGACAGGCATTCCAGCCTTTATTTACAGATTTCCTGGAGTTTCAGAAGTTCCAGCAGTTTCATGGCGGCAAGATGAAGACGGCTGCAGTGGAGGCGGGAAAGATACCGGATATTATGATGCCGGGAGCCGCAGGGGTAACGGTGAATCCTTTTGGTGTGAACCTGCAGCTTAAGATAGAGAGAAAGAAAGCTTGACATTTTAAGTCGGAGATGTTACAACATATATAATATGAATAAGCTTGATAGAGGTGCGGGCTTCATCAGTATTTTTGCGGCTACAGCCGGACAACTGCTGCAAAGAGAAAGGGGAGACTGCCGAAGGAAGTGAGTCTGGTCCGGATACGTTTCCTGGGATACAGCAGAATATGCTGTGTACTGTCACAATAGTGGAGCGCTATCACAGGCTGCGATTGATACCGGAATGAAAGACATTATGCCATGAGCGCGTTTTACTTGTAAGCGTTGTTCATGGCATTTTACGTATAAAGGAAAAGAGAGGGCTTATGATGAAAAAAGTAAAACACAAGTTAGTATGGGCAGTTTCGACGATTGCATTAATGGTAATGTGTTGTCCGGTGATTGCATTTGCGGCAGAAGAAGCAGAAGAGTATGTGCCGTCTATGTATGCGTCTTTCTGGGCGCTGGTGCCTCCGATTGTTGCGATTGTTCTGGCGTTGATTACAAAGGAGGTATATAGTTCCCTGTTTATTGGAATCTTGATGGGGGGACTCTTTTATTCAGGATTTACGTTTGAGACGACGATTACTCATGTATTTCAGGGAGGAATTATCAGTGTATTGTCTGACAGCTACAATGTAGGTATTCTGGTATTTCTGGTTATTCTGGGTATCATGGTATGCCTGATGAACAAGGCGGGCGGTTCGGCAGCGTTTGGGCGTTGGGCCAGCGAACATATTAAGACGCGCGCAGGAGCACAGCTTGCGACGATTGCGCTGGGTGTATTAATTTTTATCGATGATTACTTTAACTGTCTGACGGTGGGAAGCGTTATGCGTCCGGTAACAGATAAGCACAAGGTATCCCGTGCGAAGTTATCTTATCTGATTGATGCTACAGCGGCTCCGGTCTGCATTATTGCGCCGATTTCTTCCTGGGCTGCTGCGGTTACGGGGTTTGTAGAAGGAGAAGACGGGCTTTCTATTTTTGTCCGTGCGATTCCGTACAACTTCTATGCTTTGCTTACAATCGTAATGATGATTGGGCTGGTTGTGATGAACGTAGATTATGGTCCGATGAAGCTGCACGAGGACAACGCAGAAAAAGGTGATTTGTATACAACATCTGACAGACCTTATGCGAATGCAGAGGAAGATGTTATAGAAGGCAAAGGGAAAGTTATTGATCTGGTGTTCCCGATTATTGTTTTGATTATTGCGTGTGTCATTGGAATGATCTACACAGGCGGATTCTTTTCCGGTGAAAGTTTTGTAACGGCATTTTCCCAGAGTGATGCTTCTGTAGGATTGGTGCTTGGAAGTTTCTTTGCCTTTGTGATTACGATTATTTTCTATGTGGCAAGAAGAGTGCTGAAATTTAACGAATGCATGTCCTGCATCCCGGACGGTTTCAAGGCGATGGTTCCGGCCATCCTGATTCTGACTCTGGCATGGACGTTGAAAGCGATGACAGACAGCCTTGGAGCGGCAGAGTTTGTAGCGGGAGTTATGGAAAATGCAGCGGGCGGACTGGTGAATTTGCTTCCGGCTATTATTTTCCTGGTAGGCTGTTTCCTGGCGTTTGCGACAGGTACATCCTGGGGAACTTTCGGTATCCTGATACCGATTGTAGTTGCTGTATTTGCCGGGACGAATGAAAACATGATGATTATGTCCATCTCAGCATGTATGGCAGGCGCCGTGTGCGGCGACCACTGTTCACCGATTTCTGATACTACGATTATGGCGTCGGCAGGAGCACAGTGTAACCATGTGAACCATGTGTCTACACAGCTTCCTTATGCGATTACAGTTGCGGCAGTTTCTTTTGTTACATACATCATATCAGGCTTTGTGCAGACTCCGGTTGTTGCGCTTCCGATTGGAATTATTTTGATGCTTTTGGTATTGTATGTAATTAAGAAGAAAGAAGAGCAGGCAGCAAAATAAATTTATATCTGAAATAGGAAAGAGGGTTTGTCCCTCTTTTTTATTTTTCCAAAAAGTGTTATGATTGACCTGATATGGTTAGAATAATGACTAGAAAATAAAATGGAGAGAATTTATATGAGTGTAAAGGATTTAAATCAATATGAATTGGTTCAGGAAAAGGATTTAAAAGACCTGAAAAGCAAAGGATATTTATTAAAGCATAAAAAGAGCGGAGCCAGGATTGTACTGATGGAAAATGATGACGATAACAAAGTGTTTTCTATTGGCTTTCGGACACCGCCGGAGGACAGTACGGGGCTTCCCCATATTCTGGAACATTCCGTCCTGTGCGGATCTAAGAATTTCCCGGTGAAAGATCCTTTTGTGGAGTTGGTAAAAGGATCTTTGAACACATTTTTAAATGCTATGACTTACCCGGATAAGACCGTGTACCCGGTGGCAAGCTGCAATGATAAGGATTTCCAAAATCTGATGCATGTATATATGGATGCTGTGTTTTATCCGAATATTTACAAATATGACGAGATTTTCCGGCAGGAAGGATGGAGTTATAGTCTGGAAGATAAAGATGCGGAGCTTTCGTATAACGGAGTTGTGTACAATGAGATGAAAGGTGCATTTTCCTCGCCGGAAGGCGTACTTGACCGGGTAGTTCTGAATACACTTTTTCCGGATACTTCTTATGCAAATGAATCCGGCGGAGATCCGGAAGTGATTCCGCAGCTTACCTATGAGCAGTTTCTTGCTTTTCATAAAAAGTATTATCATCCGTCCAACAGTTATATTTATCTGTACGGCGATATGGATATGGAAGAGAAGCTTCTCTGGCTTGACCGGGAGTATTTAAGTCAATTTGACACAGAAAAAATAGATTCAGAGATTCGGTTTCAGGAACCATTTTCCGAAATAAAAGAGGTGGAGATACCTTATTCGATTGCCAGTGATGAAGCAGAGGAAGATAATACGTACTTGTCTTACAGCAAGGTAATTGGAACCAGTCTGGATAAAGAGCTTTATATGGCGTTCGAAATTCTTGATTATGCGCTGCTCTCAGCGCCGGGAGCGCCGCTTAAGAAGGCATTGGTGGACGCGGGGATTGGTAAGGATATTCTGGGTTCCTATGATAATGGAATCTATCAGCCTATATTCTCCGTTATTGCTAAAAATGCCAATGCCGGGCAGAAGGAGGAATTTGTCCGGGTTATTGAGAATGTGCTGAGAGACATAGCGGAGAATGGACTGAATCGTAAAGCGCTGGAGGCGGGGATTAATTATCAGGAATTCCAGTATCGGGAGGCGGATTATGGACGTTATCCCAAAGGACTGATGTATGGCCTTC
The DNA here is from genome assembly GCA_902362865.1 of Clostridiaceae bacterium. Classification (GTDB taxonomy): domain Bacteria; phylum Bacillota; class Clostridia; order Lachnospirales; family Lachnospiraceae; genus Claveliimonas; species Claveliimonas acetigenes. The sequence continues at coordinate 27,855 of CABIYE010000016.1, read as the reverse complement.
AGATTCTGGATAGCTGGCTGTATGACGACGAAAAGCCGTTTATCAATATAGAAGCGCTGGATACTTTTGCATTCTTAAGAAGCCAGATGGATACCGGATATTTTGAAGAGCTAATCCGCAGATATTTACTTGACAATACACATGGAGCAATCGTAGTGGTAAAACCGGAGCGGGGCAGAACTGCCCGCATGGATAAAGAGCTTAGCGAGAAGCTTCAGGCGTATAAAGCAGGGCTTTCTGAGGAGGAGGTCGAAGAACTTGTGAGACGTACCCATGAGTTAGAAGCTTATCAGTCGGAACCATCAACAGAAGAAGAGCTGGCGACAATTCCGGTGCTCAGGAGAGAAGATATTTCCAGAGAGATTGCTCCGATATACAACGAAGAAATGGAGATTGCGGGTATTCCCACCGTCTTCCATGAAATTGGTACGAATGGAATCGGTTATATAGATTTATTGTTTGATTTATCCGGGGTGCCGGAAGAGATGCTTCCCTATGTTGGAATTTTACAGGCTGTGCTTGGAATTATAGATACGGAAAATTATGAATATGGCGAATTGTTTAATGAGATAAATGTGCATACCGGTGGTATTGGGACGTCTCTGGAGCTGTATCCGAATGTGACGAACGTCCGGGAGAAGGAATTTAAAGCAACTTTTGAAATCAAAGCAAAAGCGCTGTATGACAAACTTCCGGTTGCATTTGCCATGATGAAGGAGATCCTTACGAAGTCAAAATTATCCGATGAAAAGCGTTTAAAAGAAATCCTTGCAATGACCAGTTCGCGTCTTCTGATGCGTTTCCAGTCTTCCGGACATACGACGGCGGCTCTCCGCGCGATGTCTTATGCGTCTCCGTCTGCCAAACTCAAGGATATGACGAGTGGTATTGAGTTTTATCAGAAGGTAGCGGCGATTGAAAAGGATTTTGACAATGAAAAAGAAAAGTTAATCAGCAATCTTGAGAAGCTTGTGAAAATGTTGTTCCGGGCGGATAATATGATGATGAGTTACACGGCGGAGCGCGCCGGGCTGGAAGGCCTGGAGGCGCAGGTTGCTGACCTGAAGAGCGGATTATTTATGGAAGATCTGGCTTTGAATCAGACACCATGTGTCATTCACTGTGAGAAGAAGAATGAAGGCTTCAAGACGGCGTCAAAAGTGCAGTATGTGGCGAGAGTAGGCAACTTCATCGACAACGGCGCATCTTATACCGGGGCGCTGCAGATTCTCAAGGTTATTATGGGATACGAATACCTGTGGCAGAATATTCGTGTGAAGGGCGGAGCTTATGGATGTATGAGCAACTTTAACCGTATTGGAGAAGGATTTTTTGTGTCTTACCGTGATCCGAATCTGAAACGTACCATGGAAATCTACGAGGGTGTGGCAGAGTATCTGCGGAATTTTACAGTCAGTGATTACGATATGAATAAATACATTATCGGAACCATGAGTAATCTGGATCAGCCCATGACGCCTGCGGCAAAGGGTGACCGTTCCATGAATCTGTATATGAACCATGTCAGCGCCAAGATGATCAGGGAGGAGAGAAATCAGGTACTGGATGCGACCCAGGAGGATATCCGGGAGCTTGCACAGGTGGTAGAAGCTATGATGAAAGCAGAGCAGATCTGTGTAATTGGAAGTGAAGATAAAATAGAAGAGAACAGTGATATGTTTGAGAATGTGACAAGTTTTTAAGTGAAAGGGAACGTATGAAGAAAGACTTTAAATCAGGGTTTGTAACTTTAATCGGACGTCCGAATGTAGGAAAGTCTACACTGATGAATTATCTCATCGGGCAGAAGATTGCCATTACCTCCAATAAACCGCAGACAACGAGAAACCGCATACAGACGGTCCTGACAACAGAGGACGGGCAGATTGTATTTGTGGATACGCCGGGAATACACAAAGCGAAAAACAAGCTGGGAGAATATATGGTTCATGTGGCGGAGCGCACTCTGGACGAGGTGGATGTGGTACTGTGGCTCGTGGAGCCGACTACATTTATCGGAGCGGGAGAAAGGCATATTGCTGAGCAGCTCAGGAAGATAAAGACGCCGGTGATTCTGGTCATCAATAAAGTGGATATGGTGAAGAGGGAAGAAGTGCTTCCGGCAATTGCAGCGTATAAGGATCTGTATGAGTTTGCAGAAATTGTTCCGGTGTCGGCAAGAAACGGGGACAATACAGAGGAACTTGTGAAGGTGATTCTGAAATATCTGCCCTATGGCCCGCAGTTTTATGATGAGGACACGGTTACCGATCAGCCGGAGCGGCAGATTGTGGCAGAGCTGATCCGGGAAAAGGCGCTCCACAGCCTGAACGAAGAAATCCCACATGGGATTGCGGTTGCAATTGACCGGATGAAAATGCAGAACAAAGTGATGCATATTGATGCTACGATTATCTGTGAACGAGAATCCCACAAGGGGATTATTATTGGAAAACAAGGAAATATGTTGAAGAAAATCGGCAGCACGGCCCGCTATGAAATTGAGAAAATGCTGGATTGCAAGGTGAATCTGAAGCTTTGGGTGAAGGTGAAGAAGGACTGGCGGGACAGTGAATTTTTGATGAAAAATTTTGGATACCGGGAAGATGAATAAAAAGAACCCTTCATAGGAGAAGCTAATCCCAAACAGAGGATGAGGTGATTCTATGAAAGAAAAATATTGGGTGCAATTCATGGCGTCCGGGAGAGTCGATGATTATTTGCTGTACAGGGCAGAAAATGTGGGAGAAATCCCTTACTATGCCGCAGATGGGCAGAAGGATATAGAAGGCAGAGGAAAGTGCATTGAATCAGGTGACGGTTACGGGGATGGTGCTTTCAGCCACTCCTGTGGGTGAATATGATAAAAGAGTGGTGATTCTGACAAAAGAAAGAGGGAAGGCAGCCGTATTTGCGCGAGGGGCAAGGAGGCCAAATAGTCCCCTGGCAGGTATGGTAAATCCCTTTTCTTTTGGAGAATTTACCGTTTATGAGGGGCGGACATCTTATACGATGGTGTCGGCCTCTATTTCCAATTATTTTGCAGAACTCAGGGAAGATATAGAAGGAGCCTATTATGGTTTTTATTTTTTGGACATTGCAAATTATTATGCAAAAGAAGGAAATGACGAGACAGAGCTTCTGAAATTGTTATATCAGACGTTCCGGGCACTTTTGAAACCATCCATTCCGAACCGGCTGATTCGTTATATTTTTGAATTGAAGACAATTAGTATCAATGGAGAAGCACCGCAGGTGTTCCAGTGCGTGGTATGCGGAAAGAATGACCAGCCGGCTGTTTTTAGCGTAAGAAGAAGAGGCTTGGTGTGCGAAAGATGTGGTCAGGGTATTTCCGATGGGGTGCGGCTTTACCCATCCACGTTACATACATTGCAGTATATTGTGAGTACACCGGTGGAAAAACTATACACATTTACAGTATCGGAAACCGTTTTAAGAGAGCTTGGGATAGTGGTTGGAAACTATATGGATGCGTGTGTAGATAAGAAGTTCAAATCGTTGGAAATCCTGGAACAATTGGTGGGTCTGCCATAGTGTGGGACGAGAGAGAAAGGTCATTTTTTAGGCTTGCAAAGTATACGGGATAACTGTATAATATTTACAATTATTGTTTCTAATAGAAGGGAAGGATGAGGAAGATGGTAGAAAAAACAATGGATAAGATTGTAGCGTTGGCGAAGTCAAGAGGATTCGTATATCCAGGCTCTGAGATTTACGGCGGTCTTGCGAATACATGGGATTATGGGAATCTTGGTGTAGAGCTTAAGAACAATGTGAAGAAGGCGTGGTGGCAGAAGTTTGTGCAGGAATCCCCGTATAATGTGGGCGTGGATTGTGCGATTCTTATGAATCCCCAGACATGGGTAGCGAGCGGGCATCTGGGAGGATTCAGTGATCCTTTGATGGATTGTAAGGAATGCCATGAGCGTTTCCGTGCTGACAAGCTGATTGAAGATTATGCAAAAGAGCATGGAATTGATATAGGAGAGAGCATTGACGGATGGAGCCATGAACAGATGGAAGCTTTTATTGCGGAGCATGAGATTCCATGTCCTACCTGCGGCAAGCACAATTTTACCGAAATCCGTGAATTCAATCTGATGTTTAAAACTTTCCAGGGAGTTACAGAGGATGCTAAGAATACGGTTTATTTAAGACCGGAAACGGCGCAGGGAATTTTTGTAAACTTTAAGAATGTGCAGCGCACTTCCAGAAAGAAACTTCCATTTGGTATCTGTCAGATTGGTAAGTCCTTCCGTAATGAAATTACACCTGGTAACTTTACATTCCGTACCAGAGAGTTTGAGCAGATGGAGCTGGAGTTCTTCTGTGAGCCGGATACAGACCTTGAATGGTTTGCTTATTGGAAGAAATTCTGCCTTGACTGGCTGTTTTCGCTGGGACTTAAGGATGAAGAAGTCCGTTATCGGGATCATGACAAAGAAGAGCTTTCTTTCTACAGTAAAGCGACGACAGATGTAGAATTCTTGTTCCCCTTTGGCTGGGGTGAACTGTGGGGCATTGCAGACAGAACGGATTATGACCTGACACAGCATCAGAACGTATCCAAGCAGGACATGTCCTATTTTGATGATGAAAAGAAGATAAAGTATGTTCCATATGTTATTGAACCTTCTCTGGGCGCAGATCGTATGGTGCTTGCATTCCTGTGCAGTGCATATGATGAAGAAGAACTGGAAGGCGGGGATGTGCGGACGGTTCTTCATTTCCATCCGGCGCTTGCTCCGGTTAAGATTGGTGTGCTTCCGCTTTCTAAGAAGCTGAACGAGGGAGCAGAGAAAGTATATGCACAGCTTTCTAAGAAATATAACTGTGAGTATGATGACCGTGGAAATATCGGTAAGCGCTACCGCCGCCAGGATGAGATTGGAACACCATTCTGTGTAACCTATGATTTTGAATCTGAGGAAGACGGAGCAGTTACGGTACGTGACAGAGACACCATGGAACAGGAAAGAGTAAAAATTGAAGATCTTGCCGCTTACTTTGAGAAGAAATTTGAGTGGTAAGAGAATAAAAGTATGAAAAAGGACGCCGTTGGCGCCCTTTTTTCTATTCAGCTTTTTTCTTCGCTGCGTAGTATTCAGGATGTAATCTTCTGTCTCTGAATTCGGCTGCTGCCGTAAAGAGTACATCTGTAGAAGAGTTCAGCCCTGTTTCACAGGAATCCTGGATAACACCAATAATGAAACCAACGCCAACTACCTGCATGGCAACTTCGGACGGAATTCCGAACAGGCTGCATGCCATAGGAATCAGCAGCAAAGAACCGCCTGCCACACCGGAAGCTCCGGCTGCACTGAGTGCGGAGAGCACACAGAGGATAAGAGCCGTTCCGAAGTCTACACTGATATCCAGTGTATTAGCAGCGGATAATGCCATTACAGAAATTGTGATGGCGGCTCCGGCCATATTAATGGTGGCGCCAAGCGGGATGGAGATGGAATACTGTTCTTCATCCAATCCCAGTTCTTTACAGAGCTCCATGTTTACCGGAATGTTAGCAGCAGAGCTTCGTGTGAAAAATGCAGTAATAAAACTCTTCGTCAGACATTTAAATACGAGTGGATAGGGATTCTTTCTAATGCACAGGAATACGATAATCGGGTTCATAACCAGCGCAACGAAAGCCATACTTCCGACTAACACAAGAATCAGCCGTCCATAAGACAGCAGAGCGCTGAGTCCGGATGTGGAAATAACATTAAAAATAAGCCCCATGATACCGAAGGGAGCAAAGCTGATGACCCATTTTACTGCTGTGGAAATTGCAGAAGAAAAATCATCAAGCAGCAGCTTGGTAGAATCGGATGCGCATTTCAGAGCAACACCAAAGATACACGCCCATGCAAGGATACCTATGTAGTTTGCATCTACGATAGATCCGACCGGGTTAGATACCACATTCATTAACAGATTTTTCAAAACTTCGCCAACACCGCTGGGCGGAGCCATATCTTCGCCTGCAGCTTCGGCAAGTGTCAGTGTAACCGGAAAGAGCTTACATGCAATAACGGATACAAGCGCCGACATGACATTGCCCAGCATATAGAGCATGACGATAAATCCCATATTTGTCTTCTGACCCTGCCCCATATGTGCCAGAGAACTCATAACAAGGAAGAATACCAGAAGCGGCGCAATCGCTTTCAAAGCACCAACAAACAAATCCCCCAAGAGCGCTATTACGGTTACCTTTGGAATCACTAGCCCGAGAATAATACCTATGATGAGACCACAGATAATTCTCAGCACGAGACTGATGCTGTTCCATTTTTTCATTACGTTTTTCATACCAATTTTTGCAGATATATTTACGGGATATATCTGCTCTCCTCTCTTTCTCATTTTGTTTTCCCCGATAATGGTATTATCGCATATCTTTGTAAATAATGCCATATAAAAAATGAAAAATAGGAATTTTTTTGTAAAAAATCACTGCATAAAGTAAAAAATAGATTGTATGGGGTTCTTAAGAATGCTATACTATTTATACAGTGACGAACGTGTAAGGAGGCGTTTGGAACAGAAGTAAGGATAAAAAATAGCCATCAGGGGAAGATGGCGGTGATTTGGGAGGAAAAGACCAATGGGAGAAATGAAAAATGATGGTATGATGTGGGCGCTTGTGAAAGAGAAACCGGAAGAAGGGCTGTGGATGAAGAGAGTCCCGGTTCCGGAAGTGGGGCCGAATGATGTGAAGATTAAGATTCATAAGACGGCAATCTGTGGGACGGATGTACACATCTATCAGTGGAATGACTGGGCGCAGCATACGATTCCGATAGGGCTTACGGCCGGACATGAATATGTGGGAGAGGTTGCAGAGGTAGGTCCCGGCGTACAGGGATTTAAGCCGGGCGACCTGGTGTCCGGCGAAGGACATATTACCTGTGGAAAATGCAGGAACTGTCTGGAAGGCCATAAAGAGAACTGCAAGGATGCAAAAGGAGTCGGCGTGAACAGAAGTGGTGCATTTGCAGAATATCTGGTCATTCCATCTTCGAATGTGTGGCCGTGTAATCCGAATATCCCGGAGGAGATGTACGCAATTTTTGATCCGTTTGGAAATGCTACCCATACGGCTCTTTCTTATGATATGCTTGGGGAAGACGTATTGATCGCGGGAGCCGGGCCAATTGGATGTATGGCGGCTGCAATTGCCAAATTCTCAGGGGCAAGACATGTTGTGGTAACGGATTTGAACCCATACCGTCTGGAGCTGGCAGAAAAGCTTGGCGCTACCAGAACGGTTAATCTGAAAGAAGAGACGCTTCCGGAAGTTATGAAAGCGATTGGGATGACGGAAGGGTTTGACGTAGGGCTCGAGATGTCCGGTTCTCAGGCAGGTCTTCACGATATGATTCACAATATGAAGCACGGGGGAAATATCGCGTTGCTTGGACTGCAGAGAGCGGATGCGAAGGTAGATTTGGAGACGGTTATTTTCAACGGATTGAATCTCCGCGGTATTTATGGAAGAAAGGTGTGGGATACCTGGTATAAGATGTCAACCATGCTCCAGGCAGGACTGGATATTTCGCCGATTATCACACATCACTTCGACATCAAAGACTATGAAAAAGGTTTCGAGGCAATGATTTCCGGTATGTCAGGAAAAGTAATCCTGGACTGGGCACATGTGAACGATTAAGAGAGAAGAAGGAAGGTTGATACCGATGGAAAGAAAAGATGATATTTTAAATATTTATGCAAAGGAAGTAGAGGATATTAAAGATGCGGGCCTTTTTAAAGGTGAAGCGCCTTTTGTGTCCCCACAGGGAGCAAGAGTAAAGATGGAGGACGGAAGAGAGCTTCTCTGTATGTGTGCCAATAACTATCTTGGGTTGGGAGACAATCCCCGGCTGATTGAAGCTGCGAAGCGTACCTATGATGAGAAAGGGTATGGCGTTGCCTCTGTTCGTTTTATCTGCGGAACACAGGACATTCACAAGAAATTAGAGAAGAAGATTTCTGATTTTTTGGGAACGGATGATACCATCCTTTACTCTTCCTGTTTTGATGCTAACGGAGGATTGTTTGAGACACTTCTTACGGCGGATGATGCGGTCATCAGTGATGAATTAAATCACGCTTCTATTATCGACGGCGTTCGTCTGTGTAAAGCAAAAAGGTTCCGTTATAAGAATAATAATATGGAAGACCTTGAGGCACAGCTTAAGGCGGCAGATGAAGCAGGCGCGAGAATCAAGCTGATTGCGACAGATGGGGTGTTCTCTATGGATGGAATCATCTGCAACCTAAAGGGAGTGTGCGACCTGGCAGATAAGTATCATGCACTGGTAATGGTAGATGACAGCCATGCAGTGGGATTTGTAGGAAAGACAGGCAGGGGTACTCCGGAGTATTGTGGTGTTCAGGGACGAGTTGACATTATCACGGGAACCTTAGGCAAAGCGCTGGGCGGAGCATCCGGCGGCTATACATCAGGACGTAAGGAGATTATTGATCTTCTTCGCCAGAGAAGCCGTCCGTACCTGTTTTCCAATTCCCTTGCACCGGCAATTGCAGGCGCAAGCATCGAGCTGTTTGATATGCTGGATGAGAGCACAAAGTTGCGCGATCATTTGGAAGAAGTGACTGCTTATTATCGCAAAAAGCTGGTAGATAATGGGTTTGACATTATTCCGGGAACTCATCCCTGTGTGCCGGTTATGCTGTATGATGAAAAGACAGCGGCAGAATTTGCAAAGCGTATGATGGACAAAGGTGTGTATGTGGTAGCTTTCTCCTATCCGGTAGTGCCGAAGGGAAAAGCAAGAATCCGTACGCAGGTATGTGCAAGCCATACGAAGGAAGATATAGATTTTATTGTGCAGTGTTTCAAGGAAGTAAGAGAAGAAATGAAAGCTGAATAAAATACGGGATAAGTGATTGCGCTATGCAGAGATAATCCGGCTGCATAGCGCAATCTTTTTGTTGTGGTGCAGTAGTGTGCGTGGTATAATTTATGCATATTGAAATCGAAATTACGTAAAGGAGGAACGCAAGTGAGAAAATTAATGAAGTTATGGGCAGTGGTTCTGGTAACCAGCCTGTTGGCAGGAAGTTTCCTGCCGGCACAGTCCGTGGAGGCGGCAGAAAGTACTCCGACATTTGCCGTGGATGAGGACGGTAATGTGAATGCTGCGGAAGATTATGACGGACCGCGCATTGTAAAAATCCGCGTCTTGACAGAAGGAAACTTTTTGGAAATCTACTGGGACAGATATGTGGACGAAAATGAAGCGATAGATGTGGATAATTTCGTTTTAAAAAATGGTGATACAAAAATTACTCTGGAAAGAAAAAATGAGTATTACGAGTATTACGGGGAACTTACAAATACCCTCTATTTTGACAAAGAGAATCAGGAAATTGCTGCGACAGACGCCCAAAGCATGGCAAGGCTGGACGAAAATCTGCACATGTCAAGCATTTATTTTAGTGGAACGATTGATATTTCTAAAGGGCTGACGCTGGAAGTGTCAGGGGCAACGATTAAGGACCAAAACGGAAAAAGCGCCCAGGATGCAGTCTATACGAATATCCCATATATGAGCTTTTATACACAGTCTGTTGTGTCAGAGACCGGCATTGTGGTGAAAGCTGATGGCAGTGTTGCCTATTCTTCCCTTGAAAAGGCTGCGGAGCAGATTGATATTATGCTGGGAAAGACAGAGAATGGTATTGCGGCGAACATGAAGGCATATAACTGTTCTCTGGCGGTGTACAGCCCGCACCAGAATGTATATCTGATACCGGAACACCGCTATTGGTTTAATAAGGAAATGTACGATGTGGAAGGATATGGCGGAAGTCCCTACAATAACTGCGTATCTTCCATTGCAGAACAGAATATTATCCGTACCAGGAATAATACAAGCGATTGGTATCTGAATACTATGTATACCAATGAAAATATACTGATCCATGAATTCGGACACTGTGTAAAGTCTGTGGGAATGGATCTTCTGGAAGACAAGACCTTAAGTAATGAGTTCCTTGCAGCGTATAATCATGCGGTAGAGAATAATCTTTGGCCGAATACTTATGCTATTTCTAATGCAGATGAATTCTTTGCCACGATGTGTACCATTTGGTTTAATGTAATGGATGAAGCGCCGAACTGGCAGGACGGTGTGCGCAGCCCGGTAAATACCAGAGAAGAGCTGCGTCAGTACGATCCGCAGACTTATGCGGTATTTGAAAAAATTTTACCGGATACAACTTTACCGTCTCCTTGGGACAGTGAGATCCCTGATACTTACCATGATGAGAATTTTGACCCGGATTTAGTACCGGATCCAGAACCGATACCTGCAGATGTGAGTGGGCTTAAAAATGCAGTGGACGCAGCGGAAGAGCTTGCAGAGGCGGAATATACCCAAGAGTCCTGGAAGAAGGTTGCGGATGAGCTTACGAAAGCAAAAGAACTGTTGGAAAATGTTCCGGATGAGGAAAACCAGGCTGTAGTTGATGAACAGACAGAAGCCTTACAGAAGGCAATTAAGGAGCTGGAGAAGGTATCAGAGCCAGATCCCGATCCCGATCCGGATCCGACACCCGACCCGGATCCAGAGCCGACACCCGACCCAGATCCAACGCCTGACCCGACACCAACGCCGGATCCAGAGCCGACACCCGACCCGGAACCGGTAAAACTGCCGTTTGAAGATGTTGTGGAAACAGAATGGTATTATGATGCGGTGTATTATAATTATACGAATGGTTTGATGACAGGGCTTAATGATACCTGTTTTGGAACGAATGATCCGTTGGCGCGCGCACATTTTACGACGATTCTCTATAGAATGAATGATACGCCCGAAGTGATGTATAAGGCCATATTCCCGGATGTCCCGTATGGAGCATGGTTTACATCTTCAGTTCTTTGGGCCGCTGATACGGGGGTAGTTACCGGCTATAGTGATTCCGGCAGATTTGGACCGTCTGACAATATTAACCGCGAGCAGATGGCGGTGATGATGTACCGTTACGCGCAATATAAAAAGTATGAATCGGAAGCTCCGGCGGATATCAGCAATTTTAGTGATGCGGCAAGTGTGACAGCGTATGCGAAGGAAGCGATGGAATGGGCGGTAGGAAATAAAATTATTTCCGGTAAAGATAACGGAACCGTACTCGATCCATTGGGGAATGCAACACGTGCAGAATGTGCGACTATTATTATGAGATTTATAGAAAATGTAGCAAAATAACGCAGTAGAATATTCGTGACTGCAAAATAACAGGGAAGAGTTCTTCACCGGAAAATAACAGATGGTGCAGCCTCTTCCCTGTATAAATAAAAGGAAGGACGGATATGGGAAAAAAGAAAGGAATTTTACTTGCGGGTCCCGGAACCAGCCATATGGATGCATTGGAGAAAACAATAGCGGCACTGGAGCGGGATATAGAAGAACATTTCCCGGAATATCAGATTTACCGTGCATTTACCAGTCAGCGGATTGTTAAAAAGTTGAAAAAGAACCAGATACCGGTTCTTGATGTGAAAGAGGCGCTGGAGCGCATGACTTTGGACGGTGTAAAGATTTTGGCAGTTCAGTCTTCACATGTAATTAACGGGATGGAATACGACAATATGAGAAAAATCCTGACAGAATATGAAGACAGATTTGAAAAAGTATCTGTGAGCGCTCCGCTTCTAAGTAATGCAGAGGATTACAAAAAAGTGGTTCATACGATTATGGAAAATGTAAGAATTGCTGAGGATGAGGCACTTGTGTTGATGGGACACGGGACGGGACATCACGCCAATTCCGCATATCCGGCGCTGGAATATACCTTTCATCTGCTGGGGTATCCGCAGGTGTTGGTTGGAACGGCAGAGGGATTCCCTGATTTGGAAGCTGTTATGACGAAGCTTAGAGTCGCAGAATATAAAAAAGTAACAATCATGCCTTTGATGGTTACGGCGGGCAGCCATGTCAGAAAGACAATGGCGGGAGAAAGAGAGTCCTGGAAGACAAAGCTTGAGGAAGCAGGTTATGAAATAGAGGTTATGGAAAAAGGACTTGGCGAGATGAAAGGAATACGGCATCTGTTTCTGGAACATTTACGGGCAGCGATGTAGTCTGTTGAGAGCAAGGTTTTACAATAATGACAGGGAAAGGAAAAAGACGTGATGCAATCTGTGATTCGGATAGGAAGCCGGGAGAGTAAGCTTGCCGTAGCGCAGGCAGAATTTATCCGGCAGAAAATAGAACGGTTTCACCCGGAAGTTAAGACAGAGATTATTACTATGAAGACTACCGGAGACAGGATCCTGGGACGCAGCCTGGAGCAGATTGGCGGGAAAGGCTTATTTGTAAAAGAGCTGGATCAGGCACTTTTGAATGGGGAAATTGATATTTCCGTACATAGTCTGAAGGATATGCCGATGGAAATCTCAGAAGAGCTTCCGATTCTTGCATTTTCAGAACGGGAGGATCCAAGAGATGTGCTGATTTACAGACCGGGCGTTTCTTCGCTGCCGGAGGAGGCGGTAATCGGTACTTCCAGCCGGAGAAGAGGAATTCAAATACAGAAAATGTATCCCCGTGCAGTATGCAGAAGTATCCGCGGTAATGTGCAGACAAGGCTTGAGAAGCTTTCAACGGAAGGATACGACGGGACAATCCTTGCGGCGGCGGGGCTTAGAAGACTGGGAATGGAGTCGGTGGCGGGAAGGTATTTTTCTGTGGAAGAGATGCTCCCGGCAGCGGGACAGGGAATTCTGGCAGTACAGGGGCGTAAGGGAGAATCGTACGCTTTCCTGGAAGGAGTGGATGATCCCGCCAGCAGATATGCGGCGGCAGCAGAGCGGCAGTTTGTACAGGCTCTGGATGGAGGCTGTACTTCTCCGGTGGCAGCTTATGCCAGAGGGAGTGGAAACGAACTCCTTCTGACAGGGTTATATTATAGAGAAGAGACAGAGACTTATTTTACAGATAATATCTGTGGAAATCAGGAAGAAGCGGAAGGCCTGGGTGAGCGACTGGCAGCATCCATGAAGAAACAGGCACAGGAGGCAGACAAAAAATGAGTAAAACAGGGAAAGTGTGGCTTGTGGGAGCGGGGCCGGGAGACGAAGGCCTTTTGACCTTGAAGGCAAAAATGCTGCTGGAAGAAGCGGATGTTATTGTATATGATGCTTTAGTCAGTATGGAAATTTTAAGCCGGATTCCACCGGGTAAACAGATGATTTATGCAGGAAAGCGAGCGGGAAATCATCCGGTTTCGCAGACGGAGATTAACAAAATACTTTTCCGGGAAGCAAAACAAGGGAAAAAGGTGGTGCGCCTGAAGGGAGGCGACCCTTTTATTTTTGGAAGAGGAGGTGAAGAATTGGAACTTCTTGCCGAAGAAGGAATTCCTTTTGAGGTGGTTCCGGGTATCACGTCTGCGTCGGCGGTTCCTGCCTATGCGGGAATCCCTGTTACTCACAGAGATTTTGTCTCTTCTTTCCATGTAGTGACGGCACATCCGAGAGAAAATGGATGCAGGCAGATAGATTTCAAGGCGCTGGTACGCGCGGGAGGTACGTTGGTATTTCT